>NZ_JAZAQR010000002.1:0-721666 GCF_036861305.1 Psychrobacter sp. S4(2024)
GCAGCGAGCAACACCGCTTTGTAACCGGCAAGGTTGGCTTGTGAAGACAAGACGTCCATATTCTGTGCGCGTGATAAGGTGCGTGGCAATAGCTCCATGGCAAAGGCGGTAGCCCCTTTAGCAGCATAAGTATCCAGTTGGGTATTACGATAGGGATCAAGCATGCCGATAATAATTTGACCAGACGTTAAACTAGCAGTCGTTGACGTCGGCAAATCATTGACGGTAGTAATAATCTGAGACTGTGTGACGACGTCAATGCTACTATTGGCAATATCAGCACCCGCAGCCTGATATAATTCATCCGCATAATAAGACGCTTGACCTGCACCTGACTGGATGACAACCTCAAACCCAAGTTTGCGTAACTTTTTTACCGCGTCTGGGGTTAATGCCACCCGACTCTCACTTGCGCTCTCTGCACTAATAACACCAATTTTCATACCGTCTCCTTACGTCTAATGACTACTTTTAATACCCTAACGCACCTCTAAAAAGCACAGGGGACAAAAAAATCTTTGGTCAGGGTTAGCTTAATACTTAAGACCAAAGATTATCAATTTAATAAATGATAGCTCGTTTGCCATCATGCCGTTTTATTATAGATATATCGTCTGCCAACTTTCATTGTCTAATGATGACCCGCAAGTAAAATAAAAGTTAGCTATTTATAACATTATCATAACTTTTATTGTTATATTAAAAAATTTTATTTATTCTTAAGTAGCTTGAAGCCTTTAGGCTATTGGCTTACACGAATTATCAAAACACCTATAATAGTTGATATATGTCCATGATGAGGCTTAAAAGTACAAAACAGCCACGCGTAAGTCAAGTTAAACCTGTAGGTATCGTATAATGAAAAAGCTTGAAACATTAATGGAGTGTTTATCACTTCACTATAATAAGGAATAACTATGTATTTTTTACTCTCTCCTGCCAAATCTTTAAATGAAACAGATACTGCCCCAGTGGATACTGGCAGCTACTATAGTCAGCCTGAGCTAATCGAACATTCACAGGCGCTGATGAAGATATTGAAGTCGAAGGAGCCGATCGATTTACAAGAGCTTATGAGTATCTCTGATGATTTGTCGCAGCTAAATGCTAAACGTAATCAAGGCTGGGCTTGGAGTGATAACGAACTGTTTACGGATGACAATGCCAAACCAGCTGGTTATTTGTTCGATGGGGATGTTTATACTGGACTTGATATGTATAACATGGATAAAGATACAGCTATTTATGTTAATGAACATTTGGGTATCTTGTCCGGTCTTTATGGCGTGCTAAAGCCACTGGATTTTATTCAGCCGTATCGACTTGAGATGGGTACCAAGCTTAAAAATGAGCGTGGCGATAATTTATACGAGTTTTGGGGCGAAGAAGTTACTAAGATTATTAATAAGCGCATGTCTGATAGCGATGACAAAGTTTTGGTTAACTTAGCTTCTAATGAATATTTTAAAGTGATAAAAAAGAAAGTGCTGAATGCGGAAATTATCACGCCAAGATTTGAAGATGAAAAGAATGGGCAATATAAAGTGATTAGCTTCTATGCTAAAAAAGCACGTGGACTGATGGTGAAATATGCTGCGGATAATAAACTGACCAATGCTGAACAGCTAAAGCAATTTGATTTAGCGGGATATTATTACTGTGAAACCGCTTCTGATGATAAAACGTGGACATTTAGACGGGATGAAGCAAGTCAGTAATTTTTAAAACAATATCTAATTTGCATAAAAAAACCCCAATAAGCTCAGCCTATCGGGGTTTTATTTGAACTAGGTTTAACAAGTACGTTATGACAAAGTCATACTTCTAGCGAAAAGCGATTTGTCGAGGAAGACGCGCGAAAATAGTACCTATTGTACATTGAGCACGTCTGACAAAGAGAAATCGCTTTGTAGTAGAAGTAAAATTACATCATACCGCCCATTCCACCCATACCGCCCATTCCACCAGCACCGCCCATGCCAGCCATACCGTCATCGCCTTGCGGTAAATCAGTAATCATGACTTCAGTGGTTAGCATTAGACCGGCAACAGATGCTGCGTTTTCTAGCGCTGAACGTGCTACTTTGGCTGGATCAAGAATACCCATCTCTAGCATATCGCCATATTCGCCAGAAGCTGCGTTGTAACCGTAGTTACCAGTACCGCTCTTCACTTCATTCACTACTACTGAAGCTTCTTCGCCTGAGTTGGTCACGATTTGACGTAATGGTGCTTCCATTGCGCGACGTAAGATATTGATACCGGCGTTTTGGTCGTCGTTATCGCCACGTAGCTCAGACAATGCATTCATGGCACGAACTAACGCAACACCACCACCAGGTACAACGCCTTCTTCAACCGCTGCACGAGTGGCATGTAGCGCATCGTCAACACGGTCTTTCTTCTCTTTCATTTCAGTTTCAGTCGCAGCGCCAACTTTGATAACGGCAACGCCGCCAGCCAGTTTAGCCATACGCTCTTGAAGCTTTTCTTTGTCGTAGTCAGACGTTGATTCTTCAACTTGACGTTTGATAGATTCAACACGGTTTTCGATATCAGCAGAGTTGCCAGCGCCATCAACGATAACGGTGTTTTCTTTACCGACAGTGACTTTCTTAGCAGTACCAAGTTGCTCAAGAGTAGCAGTCTCTAAACTTAGACCAATCTCTTCAGAGATAACCGTACCGCCAGTTAGCGTTGCGATATCTTCTAACATCGCTTTACGACGATCGCCAAAACCTGGTGCTTTAACGGCACAAGTTTTTAAGCCGCCACGCATGTTGTTGACAACCAATGTCGCCAATGCTTCATTTTCTACGTCTTCAGCAATGATTAGCAATGGTTTGCTTTGCTGCATCACTTGCTCAAGTAATGGCACGATTTCACGGATATTGCTAATTTTTTTGTCAACAAGCAAGATATATGGATTTTCAAATTCAGCGGTTAAGCTGTCCTGCTTGTTCGCAAAGTACGGGCTGATATAACCACGGTCAAACTGCATACCTTCGACAACTTCCAAGGTATCTTCAAAGCTTGAACCTTCTTCAACAGTGATAACGCCTTGCTTACCGACTTTTTCCATCGCTTGCGCAATCAATTCACCGATTTTGGTGTCTGAGTTGGCAGAGATAGAACCAACTTGGGCAATCGCTTTTGAATCATCAGCTGGAGTAGATAGCAAATGAATTTGCTCAACAGCCGCACGTACCGCTTTATCGATACCGCGTTTTAGATCCATTGGGTTCATGCCAGCGGCAACTGATTTCATGCCTTCTTGCAAGATTGACTGAGCCAATACAGTCGCAGTCGTTGTACCATCACCAGCGACATCGTTGGTACGGCTAGCGACTTCACGAACCAATTGAGCGCCCATGTTTTCAAATTTGTTTTCAAGCTCGATTTCTTTGGCAACCGATACACCATCTTTAGTGATGGTAGGCGCGCCAAATGACTTATCGATAACCACGTTACGACCTTTAGGGCCTAGTGTTACTCGTACTGCGTTTGCTAGAACGTTTACGCCGTCCATCATTTGTTTACGGGCATCAATGCCGAATTTTACGTCTTTTGCCATGTTAAATTACTCCACTATTATAAGTATGAGAATGCAATTAAATATTTCAATGATATTGTCAAATATGCGTTGAGTATAATAATACTCAAAAGGGACTAGCCTTCTAACACACCCAATACATCAGATTCTTTCATAATCAATAGTTCTTCGCCGTCAACCTTGACAGTTTGACCAGCATATTGGCCAAACAATACTTTGTCGCCAGCTTTTACATCTAACGCGCGAGTTTCACCGTTGTCACGAATCTGACCATTACCAGTTGCTAGCACTTCACCTTGTGAAGGCTTTTCTTGAGCAGAACCAGGAAGCAAGATACCACCAGCCGTTTTTGTTTCTTCTTCTATGCGGCGGACAACAATACGATCATGTAAAGGACGAATATTCATCAATATGTCTCCAATAATTGGTTATTTAAGTTAAAGATTTATTTGGTTTGTTAGTCTCAACACCCTATCTTCAAAAGCCATCTTATAAAAACGCTTTTATTAAGATAAGCCTTGAGCTTGTTTCAAAAAGTGGGGGCATAGCGAGGTAGCTTCAAGTGTAAAGACCAAAAATTTACAAGAATTTCCTAATTAGAGGGGTGTTTGTCGATAAGCAATACTAAATCTCTGGGAGTATTATGCAATAAAGGCATTAAGTGAGTAATAATCCAGTAGAAAAGACCAGTATTCTATACGCCTATTCTTACTAAATTTACAGCAAGTTACTCATAGGCCAAGCATTACTTAAGATAGTAACATCAACTACAAGAGCCAAACGTCAGCGTAAGTTCTCCCTCTTGAAAATGTAACAGAGTATGACCATTATAAGCATTGAAAATATAATATTAGTTAACAGTAAGTTCGAATCGACTTAAGTAAGTTATTTGATATCAATCTATTAAGGACTGTCCATGAGTTTTTTATCTACCACTAAAGAACCATCCATAACCGATTACAATGACAAAAATAACGGTAAGGTTAAATTCTTAACTGCGTTGACCACTGGAGCGAGCATAGCGGCTATCAGCGCTTTAAGTATGGCTGCACCAACGATTGCCAGTGCAAAAGACATTCAACCTTCGAGCGCTGATTATACGTTTACGATTGAAGACAAGTATAAAGGTACCGCCACTCGTGCTTTAGATAAGTCAGGCAACACGTGGAAATATAATGTCGATGCACGGGTTGCCGGTATCGCAAGTGCTGCGCAACATAGTACCTTTACTATCAACGGTAATGCGGTTGTTCCAATACAAGCCAGTACCACTTATAAACTACTGGGTATTGGTCGTACGCATAAACTCGATTTTAATCCCCGTGGTAAAAAAGTCGTGAGTAATTATAGAGGTAAGTCGACCACGTTAAATATGGCGCAGCAAGCCTTTGATGATTTGAGCCTTGAAGTGCAAATTCGCCAAGACTTGTTAAATGGTAAATTCTCTGGGAATTACTACATGGCAAAACACGATAAAATTGAAAAAACGCCGTTTAAAAAATCTGGTAATACCAAGATAACGGTCCCTGCTGGTACCTTTGATACGGTGCGTGTCGACCGTATCCATGATGACAATAGCCGTTCGACCAGTTTTTGGTTGGCACCAAGCTTAGATTACTTACCGGTAAAAGTAAGCCAGATTAATGATGGTAAGAAGATGGATTTAGAATTGTCTAAAGTGAACTAAGAGCCTCAACTCTACGGTTTAAAACATTAAAAAAGCGGCATGCTAAATAGCGTGCCGCTTTTTTTTATCACAAACTTTAGGGACTTATTGCGTAATTTGCGATGCAATAACTTATGAACGTGGCTGTTTAACCACATTATTCATCGAAGGTAGGCGCTTTAATAAGATAAACAGCCAGATATTAATCGCAAATAGTAGGACGAAATCAATGAAATAAACAGCGATTTCTGCCCAACTACTGCCATAAGCACGTGTGAACAATACAACCCCACTTGCCCCTAAATATACCAAAGTAAACATACTGTCTATTAATAGCGCATAAGGCGAGCGCCCGCGTAGTATCGATGGTGTTAAGACAAATGCTGGTACTAACCATAGCGCTTGCCATGCAATACCGCCGATAATATCAGGGTGACTAGGATTAAAGATATTGATCAAAAGAGGCAAAGCGAGCAATCGAAAGGTTAACCAAACCAGCCATGTCACCATCAGGCGCTGACGAACAGGCATAATCGGTTTCAACAGCTGGGTTGATTGACTGCTTGTTTCGGATATTTGCTGTTGACTGTCATCATGAGAAAGGTTAGTAGCCATTAGAGGTATATATTTCCTAATTGTTCATGCCAAACAGTAATAGATGAGCGCATTAACGGCTCCAGTTAGCTTGCGCTAATGCAGATGCCGTAATCGCCAAGCGACGCCCTTGAGCGATGCCAAGCTCGCGTTCATCAGCAGATACAGGCTGATCATGGGATGCGCCGCTCACATGACTGGCACCATAAGGTGAACCGCCACGCGTGGTACGGTTTAAAGCAGGTTCAGCATAAGGCACGCCCACAATCATCATGCCATGATGCAACAGTGGTAACATCATCGTCAGTAGTGTCGTCTCTTGACCGCCATGCATAGAGCCTGTCGCCGTAAATACTGACGCCGGCTTGTTCTGTAGATTGCCTGCCAGCCAAATAGTGACGGTATTGTCCCAAAAATACTTCATGGGCGCGGCCATATTACCAAAATGGGTTGGGCTACCAAGTGCCAGACCGCTGCAATTTTTTAGATCTTCCATCGTGCAATACAAATCACCGTCGTCCGGTATCGCAGGCTTGCTTACCGTGGTTTCAGGCGCGACTGTCGGTACCGTACGGATGCGCACGGTCATGCCCGCCTCTTCGATACCCTGAGCGATAGCATAGGCTAATGTCTTAGTCGTACCATAATTTGAATAATAGAGTACCAAAACATAAGGGGCGGTCTGACTCATTAGCAAAACTTCCTTATAAAATCGTTAACAGTAATATAGATATTGCCCATTATGCCCGAGTCATTCACTGACATGCAAACAAACCCTGCTACTTGGTAGCATACTTAACCTAGCAGCCAAGCAAATCATCTGCAGTACTTTACTTAACGACTCAATACAATCTAATGCATATTGACACAATTAACGCGCAGATTCAGACAGACCATGTTTGCTACACTATCCGCACTCTATTATCCTTGCTAGATGGTCGTTATGGAAAATCTATTAAAAAAAATACCTTTTTTACACCAACGTTGGTTTCAGTTCTTACGTTTTTTGACGCGGCACTTTTTTGAGGATAATTGTCAGCAAAAAGCTGCATCATTAACCTATACGACTTTGTTGTCAATTGTGCCTATATTAACCGTACTGCTGATGATTTTGTCTTCAGTGCCAGCACTTGCTTCAGTTAGGGCGCAGATTTATGAAGTCATTTATAGCAACTTGCTGCCACAATCGAGCTTGCAAGTCAGTAAATATATCAATAACTTCGCTGAAAAATCCTCAAACCTCACCATCATTGGGGCGATGTTCTTACTTTTTACTACCATCATGACTTTGACCACCATTGAGCGCGCTTTTAACCAAATATGGCGCGTAGAAGATCGTTCTGGCGGTATGAGAAGTATGCTGCGCTATTGGACCATCGTCACCTTAGGACCCTTAGTATTGGGTACGGCATTCATCGCCTCAAGTGCTGTCCAAAGCCTGAGTTTGTTAAATAGACAAATTGGCGGCTATGGTATTGATTGGTCGTTTTGGGTACAAATAGTATCGATTGCAGTTACGATCGCTGGTTTTATCAGTATGTATTGGTTTATTCCAAAAGCACGAGTACCAGCAAAAAATGCTGCGATTGCAGGTGTCTTTGTAGCGATTGTCTTTGAGCTGATGAAACATCTATTTGGTACAGTGATGGCGAACTTTACGAGCTATGAAGCGATCTATGGCGCATTTGCTGCGTTGCCGATTTTCTTATTATGGATATATCTATCATGGAATCTGATTTTATTAGGGGTTGAGATCAGCTATACCCTAACGATATTTGAGACAAAAGAGGTTTATCCGCGCCATCCATTTTTAAGCTTGCTTGATATGTTAAATCTCGTTTATACCCATCACTTAAAAGGTGAAGCGGTGAGCGAACAAGCGCTACGCAATGTCCTCGGACGTAAAGAGCTGCCAAAATGGTATACCTATATCAATTATCTGCAAGACAGTAATTTGATTACCATGACAGAAGATGAGCACTATGTACTCAAAAGAGATTTGAGCAAAATGACCTTGTGGGATTTTTATCGTACCCTGCCTTATCCATTGCCTATCAAAGATGAACTTGATGAGATGAGCCTAGAAGACCAAAAACCTTGGCTTAGCTTATTGGTTAATCGCTTTGAAAATACCGAAGCCTATGCCAAAGCACAATTGAATGTGCCGCTCGGTGCTATTTTTGCCCATAGTGAACCACGTAAGAAAACCTCTGATGACAAATCCACTAACCATAAAAACGAAAAATTTCAAAAAGAGAAAAATGAGTTTTTTAGGAAATCTAGCGCAGCTACCTCCAGTCATTTATTACAAGAGCCTCTAGATAGTAAGGATGACATGCCGAAGTTTGAACCAGTCGCTTATGATAAGGATAGCGACATAGAGCGTGACGAGCACAATCGTGAAATTCTTATTCCACAAGACAGCATTGACGATAAAAATCAAATAAACGCTAATTTTTCTAATGCTAAACGCGATATTATTACTGAAGCCGATAACCCAAGATCGATTTGAGTGTCTAAATAACAAGACCTCTCTATAAAAAACAAGTTCCAAATGGAGCTTATTTTTTTATCCTGTTTTTAATGGATTATTTGCAGTGAATCAGGTAATTTGTTTTTAAGAGCTTTTGTTGCCAGCAGTCATGTTCTATATAACTGCTGGCAACAAAAGAAATACTACGATTATTTTTGGAGCTGCTCACGTTGACTAAACATGCTGAAGACAACTTATTCAACCGTCTATCAACGTCAAGTCTCAAAAGACTGCGGCAGTTTTTTCAGTTATGGTCGCTAAAAACGCTTACCAATTTACCCGATCGCCTAACGAATTTATGGCAACAGCTGATTGGCTCTTACTGGTTTATACCGACTGCCTGTGTGCTGGTAGGTATCTTGCTCGCTCCTATCCTTGTAACGATCGATGAGCATTTTGATCGCGACATGGTCAGAGAGATTACCTTTGCCTTCACTGGCGATGATGACGCCGCGCGCGCTATTATGACCACTATTGCTGGTGCGGTACTTGGTGTGGCAGGCACGACTTTCTCGATTACCATTGCTGTATTATCGATGGCATCTTCACAATTTGGTCCTAGATTACTCCGTAACTTTTTGACCGATACGCCCAATCAGTTCGTTTTGGGCGCGTTCATCGGTACGTTTAGCTATAGTTTGCTGGTGTTAAAAGCCATTCATAAATACGATGTTGGTTTTGGTGTGCCGCAATTGTCGGTGACCTTTGCCATTATTATGGCGATTATTTGTGCCCTTCTACTGGTCTATTTTGTACAGCATATGGTACATGCTATTCAGGCATCACATGTGATTGAAGGTGCCAGCAATGAGGCAATTAAAAACATTCATTATTGGTACAGCGACCGCTGCGATATCGAGCACCAACGTAATATCGAGCATCATGATATCGAACAATTTCATCACTGGTCTGCGACGCCTATTTATCCACCGTACTCGGGCTATTTGCAGCAGATTTATTTTGAATCGCTCATTACCCTATCGCAAGATTATGGCGGTGTAGTAGAAATAAATAGCAGTCTCGGTCACTTTGTCACCGACAAAAATGTGATTGGCTATTTTTATCAGCGTCCGGCAGACCATCCAACTAACCTACAAAAAACAAAAACGCCGCATTTGGCGCTTGTGCCACGTTCGCCTGATGGGCTATTTTGGCAACGTTTTGCTGGTTGTATACGTCTTGAACAGCGCTTGACGCAATCTAATGATATTGCCTATAGCTTAGGGCAAATGACTGAAATTGCCGTACGCGCATTGTCACCAGGTATCAATGACCCAAAAACAGCGGTTAACTGTGTTCAATCGCTGACCAGCTGTCTGAGCATTATGATGCGCTGTCAACCGCCGACGCCGTATCATTTTTATAAACCGTTAGATGAGACAGATACACCAGATACTATCAGCCATCAGCCGTCAGCCATCCTTGCCGTTGTTACACGTATCCCTAAAATATCAGATTTTATTGATAGCTCACTTGGTGAGATACGGCGTTATGCGGCAGCAGATTTGATGGTATTAAAGGCGCTATGTCAGGCAATGATTGACTTGAATTATGCTAGGGTTAATGAGGCGCAGCAGCAAACGCTCATACATGAGATAAAATTGATTGAGCGTGCCGGCGCGGATAATTTAAATTACCATCAACTCGCTGATGATTTGACCGCAATGTGCCAACAAGCAGAGAAATTTATTATGAGTGAAAACGCCCAGCATCACTATTTCCATTATGTCAGTGATTTTGATGCCCATATTCGTCAGGCACTACAAGCCCAATCGAAACAAGTTAGAGCATAGTTGACACCTCTTATTACCCACTTGAGACTTTTTTATGGACCCTACGAGCAGCCTGACCATACTCGAAATTAGCGCGATATTTTTATCTATCACTGCCCTATTAACTTACGTTAATCATCGATTTATTGGCCTACCCACAACTATCGGTGTAATGGTTATCTCGATATTATTGTCGATCGGGGCGATATTTTTAGGATTTTTAGGGTTTGATCAGCTCATTGATTATGAAGTCAGTCTATTAGGCCAGCTTGATTTCACTGAAGTCTTACTTGATGGCATGCTGTCTATGCTGTTATTTGCTGCCGCTTTGCACGTCAATATTGGTGATCTAAAACGTTATAAGCTGCCTATTGGTATTCTAGCGTTCATAGGTACTTTAGTATCAGCACTGCTGATTGCAGGTGCTCTATATCTAATGTTGCCGCTGTTTGGTTTCGAGCTGTCTTTTTTATGGTGCTTACTATTTGGCGCTTTGATATCTCCAACCGATCCTATTGCAGTGATGGGTATTTTAGCCTCTGCTGGCGCCCCAAAAAGCATAGAGACGGTCATCGCGGGCGAATCGCTATTTAACGATGGTATCGGCGTCGTCATCTTTGTACTGCTGCTCGGTATTTTATCGAGCGGTGATATCCCAACCGCCAATTATGTGGTGCATACCTTGGCAGTCGAGGCTGGTGGCGGTATTATTTTTGGCTTAGTACTTGGCGCGATTTTATATTACATGCTCAAAAGCATCGATAGCTATCAAGAAGAGGTTCTACTGACCCTTGGCGGTGTCATAGGCGGCTATGCGCTGGCCAGTCATTGGCATTTATCGGGACCACTAGCAATGGTAATGATGGGGCTGATGCTTGGTAATCGTGGACGAGCACTAGCGATGAGTGATAAAACGCGCCATTATGTTGATTTGTTTTGGGAATTGATCGATGAGATTTTGAACGCAATTTTATTTGTATTAATCGGTCTTGAAGTGGTGATGATTGCTTATTCAGCCAATTTATTTATCGCTGGCGCTTTAACGATTGTGATTGCCTTACTTGCTCGATTTATTGTAGTCGGCATGACCACCAAAACCTTTCATCGACAGCTTGACTTGCCAGCAGGGGCTTGGAAGGTGCTAACATGGGGTGGACTACGAGGTGGTATTTCAGTTGCTTTAGTATTACAACTCCCAACAGGATCTGAACGCGATATACTATTGGCCCTAACTTATGCAGTCGTTATATTCTCTATACTGGTACAAGGGTTAAGTGTAGGCAAGGTCGCCAAAAGCATTCGTACTGATGAAAAAACAGCCAACATATAAATCTTAGATTACGTTATTTATAAAAAAGCCAGTTTAAGATAAATATCTTAAGCTGGCTTTCTAAATTGTCATTTGAACCTAAGGAAACCTGATTAGATTAAACCCTTTCGTTTCATATTACGATAAACCACAATCACAATAATAATATTCGACACCAATATGGTAAGTTTGAACCAATCAAACGGACTCACAATCAAATAGTAGAGTTCAATAGGAATAAATATTCCATAACCCAGTACCCCAAACCAGTAAGCCCATGTTTTATCTTGCCATAAGCCATATGCCTCGACAAAACGCAAACTGGCATAAGCAAAAATCAATAATAAGAATACCGACCAGTTTTTGCTTGCCATCTGTGCAATACGCACCGCACTGTCAACTTGTGGCGCTAATAACTGACCAAATACTTGTTGCCAAGAAGCCGTCGCCGTAATGAGCCAATGCTCAAGGTCGGTATGCCACGACCATAAAGCCAATGCACCTAGTAGTGCGCCAATACCCTTTACGACTTCATAGATTGCTACTGCTTTGATAGATTCGCTTGACGTCGTGCGAGGCTCATTGTGTCGTGGGTCTGAAGACGGATGGTTATCTTTTGATGAATTGCCCTCTGACGAAGACTCTAGACTATCATCCTGCCTAGGCAAATTAGCCAAAGAAAGTCTCCACAACGCGCCCTTGCAGTGTTTGGTTAAAGAATGGCGTATTTTTGCCGTTTGATAACATGGATTCGCTAGTCACCTGCCATTCAAGATTGGGATCGACCAGTACTGCGCCCCCGATAGTCTCATATTGCTCGCTGATACCCGCAATTTTTGCAGGATTTAAGCAGATTTTATCGACCAGCTGCTCAAGTGTTAACACCTCATCTTTTACCAGCTGGCACGCCAGCGCCATAAAGGTATCAAAATTTGAGATACCGGGCGTACTTTCAGCAAATGGGGCTTTTTTCGCGGTACTGTTTAACGGCTCATGATGACTGCAAATTGCATCAATTGTGCCATCTTTTAGACCACGGCGAATCGCTTGCTGATCGGTATTACTACGCAAAGGGGGTAATACATATGCTTGAGCGTTAAAGCCTTCCAGATTATCATCGGTTAAATACAACTGATGCATTGCCACGTCACAAGTAACTGGTAAACCTTTATCTTTCGCCCAGCGCATCAGCTCAATTGACGACTTACAAGATAATTGGCTAAAGTGAGCAGCTATGCCCGTTTCTTCCACCATAAGTAACTGCGTTGATAAAGCGACGGTTTCTGCAATCCAAGGAATACCCTGCAGACCATGATAAGAAGCGATATAGCCTTCATGTGCAACGCCATCACCAGATAGACTAGGCTCATCAGGATAAAAGAATACCTTCATGCCAAACGTCGCCGCATACTCAAGTGTACGTAAGAGCACTAAGTCGTTTTGAAAGGGTCTGCGAGCATTAGAGACAGCAATACAGCCACCTTTTTTGAGCCCTGCGATATTGGAAGGGCGCTCACCCTCCAAGCCAGCGGTCAACGCACCCAAAATATGTAAATAAATCCCACCATCATCAAGCGCGCGCTCACGTAAGCCTTTTAACAATGAGCCATTTTCTAAAATAGGGTTGGTATCAGGGGGAATCACCACATGCAAAAAACCATTACCACGTGCTGCACGCCCTTCTGACTCTAACGTGCCATGCTGCTGTTGACCCGGCTCACGTAAGCGGGCACATAAATCAACCAACGGTGGTAATATCCATGTCTCGCGCTCGCTCGTCAGCTTTGCTAACTGAGCAGTGGCGATTTGTGACAGTGACTCTTTAAATGCTTTTGGAAGTAAGTCGTGCATATGAACATCTGAATTCGTAATGTGAACCATGAGCGTTATTACCGTATCAATAAAATGGGATAAATAAGAATAAAACAAGCGAGACAAATATTATGCTAAATATTAATGACCAGCCGCTTGATGCGCGCGCTGACCTTCCATCGCAAGCGACAATACCGCCATACGAATAGCAATGCCGTTATTAACCTGTTTTAAAATTACAGATTGCGCACCATCGGCAACGCTTGAGGCAATCTCAACACCGCGGTTCAT
The DNA here is from genome assembly GCF_036861305.1 of Psychrobacter sp. S4(2024). Classification (NCBI taxonomy): domain Bacteria; kingdom Pseudomonadati; phylum Pseudomonadota; class Gammaproteobacteria; order Moraxellales; family Moraxellaceae; genus Psychrobacter; species Psychrobacter sp. S4(2024). The sequence goes on from NZ_JAZAQR010000002.1 coordinate 13,531, forward strand.
CGGTCCTGGGTGCATAACTAGAGCATCAGGCTTAGCCAGTGCCACGCGCTCAGGAGTAATACCATAGTGCTTATAGTATTCACTCGATGATGCCAATAGTGGAGAGCCAATACGCTCATTTTGAATTCTCAAGCCCATAATGACATCACAGTCCGTCACGCATTCATTCATATTCTCATATACTTGCACACCAAAGCGCTCAATCCCTTTTGGTAATAACGTACGAGGTGCGCAGACGCGAATGTCTTTTACACCCAATGTTTGTAGCGCACTGATGTCAGAGCGTGCTACTCGCGAGTGTTTGATATCGCCAACGATTGCAACCGACAGCTCTTCAAAAGGACGCGGCGCCTCACGGTGAATAGTCAGCATATCAAGCATGCCTTGCGTTGGATGCGCATGCCAGCCATCACCACCATTGATAATGGCAATATCTGGCGTCACTTCAGTCGCCATAAAATGTGCTGCACCTGATGCTGAATGACGTACCACAAAGATATCTGCCGTCATCGCTTGCAGATTCCATAACGTATCGCGTAAGCTCTCTCCCTTCTTGGTGCTAGAGCGTTCGATATCGATATTTAATACATTAGCACCTAAACGTTTTTCTGCTACTTCAAACGTGGTACGCGTGCGCGTCGATGGCTCAAAAAATAGATTCATCACCGTATAGCCTTCAAGCTCAGGACGGTTAATCAGCTGTCCCTTATCATCAAAAAATGACTCAGCTTTAGCGATAATCGCCTGCAGCTGGGCTTTATTAAGACCTTCGATACCTAAAAAATGACGAATACTACCATCAGTATTGAGCTGCGGACGACTCAATGACGCATCAAGTTTTTCATGAATCGTATCAGGATCAAATCTTGCGTAGTCTGTCGGCGAGACGGTAGGTAGTGATTGGCTATCGATAGAATTTGACATAAGGACACGTCTTCATTAAGGGTTTGTATGATTTTATAAGAAGTTATCATTCGTTTTTTTAACGGTTTTGACTCGATAATACGGCAGACATGCATACAGACAAGGACATTTTGCTGCTTATTTGCTACAATTTACCGCAATGATATAAGCAATACTAAAATAGATGCGGCTCTCATTTTAGAGAATAGCAGCACATCATTTGGCAACCGTATCAAAAGACAGCCTCTTAAACCATAATTGAATAATAATAGTGTTAGTGTAGCTGATTTTCAGGTCAGGACAAAGACGCCTTAGTCAGTATTTAACAATATCTCTCATATCAATATAACGTAATCAATTCTTAAACACGCATTCCATACTTAACTTATACCACTCTTTATCAGAATTATTCATTAGGAAACACTATGACAACCTTAGCACAGTATTTGAACACTAACGCCACCACTCCTGCCCTCAATGACGTTATCACTACCGTCACTGACGTCGGCAAAACCATCTCACAGCTCTTAAGAAAAGGCGCTTTGGCAGACATCCTTGGTGAAGCGGGTAATCAAAATGTGCAAGGTGAAGACCAGAAGAAGTTAGATGTATTGGCCAACGATTTATTATTAGATGCATTGGCACAAAACAGCCATTGTGCTGGTGTTGCTTCAGAAGAACTTGATGATGCTACTCCTGCCAATATTGATGGCAGTTTGTTGGTATTGTTTGACCCACTCGATGGCTCGTCTAATATCGACATCAATATGGCTGTCGGCACCATATTCTCGATTTTACCGTACCAGCGTCAAGGTCAAGTTAGTAAAAATAGCGACTTTTTACAAGCGGGTAATCAGCAGTTAGCAGCCGGTTACTTACTATATGGCACCTCTACCGTTCTTGCGCTGACCATCACAGATAATGTAGTCATGTTTAGCCTAGATCCAGATACCAATGACTATGTATTAATAGAAGAAAATGTCACAATCGATGCCGATACTAGCGAATATGCTATCAATGCCTCAAACTACCGTTATTGGCGCGCGCCAATGCAGCAATATATCGATGAGCTTATCGCTGGCGAGACAGGCGTACGTGGTCGCGATTTTAATACGCGCTGGGTTGCCGCTATGGTTGGTGATGTTCATCGCATTCTATGCCGCGGTGGTTTATTCACATATCCATTTGATACCAAATACGCCAATAAAGCAGGCAAATTACGTCTCATGTATGAAGCCAATCCCATGAGTTTATTAATTGAACGTGCTAGCGGCGGGGCAACGGATGCAGTCAATCGCATTTTAGATATAGAGCCGCTTGACATTCATCAACGCGTGCCTGTAGTACTTGGCAGTAAAAATGAAGTCGACTATATTAAAGAGTTGCATTTAAACTACAGTGATAAGTAAGCTAATCAAGCACATTTTGACAGCACCTATAAAGCCATATCAATCATCATTTTATAGGCGCTTTCTATATTTTATACTTTTTCTCTAAGCGATCTATTATGGTAGCAAATCCCACCGAGCTTATTACCTCAGATAAGAATACAACGGTCAAGCTAGTAAAGGCGTTGTTGACGCAAGCTCGCCAACGTAACAAACACGGTCAAACTGTCGTTGAAGGTATTCATCTTATTGATGCTGCACTTCGTAGCGATTATCCATTTGTGCAAATATTGCTAGCAGAGTCCGCACACCATCATCCAGAGGTGCAGCAAGTTCTCACCCGCTTGCCCACTTATACGCCTATCTTAACCTTGTCGGATGCGCTTTATGAAAGTATTCGTAGCTTAGGTACTGGGATTGATATTATGGCAGTGATTAAGATGCCAACCCCTAGCCTATCTATGATTCATGATGACTGCTTGATTCTCAATGACGTTCAAGATAGTGGTAATGTCGGCACATTACTGCGCACCGCAGCAGCTGTTGGAATCAAAAACATACTTTGCACCAGCGCTACTGCGCAAGCTTGGTCACCAAAAACATTACGGGCAGGAATGGGTGCCCAGTTTGCCCTAAATATATATGAGGGATTAAGTGTACAAGAGGTTTTAGACCATGTGCAAACCCCTCTATTTGCCACCAGCTCGCACACTGATACCGTCATCTATCAGCATGATTTAAAGAAACCAATCGCTTGGATTATGGGACATGAAGGTCAAGGGGTTTGTGACGAGCTGATGCAGTGCGCAACCCCTATCGCTCTACCACAGCCCAATGGGCAAGAAAGCCTCAATGTTGCGATTGCAGGCTCACTATGTTTGTATGAGACATTACGTCAAAGAAGTTATAGCTAATATCATTTAACTGAATCAGCAAGACGATTTTTAAATTGAATACAAAAAAACCCGCAATCAATGATAGCGGGTTTTTTCTTTCACTTTCACTAACAAGTACTTAGATTTTACTGGTCAGTTCAGGTAAGGCTGCAAATAAATCAGCTTCTAAGAAGTAATCGGCAACGCTAGCGATAGGTGATTCTGGGTCATTATTGATAGCAACGATGACTTTAGAATCTTTCATACCCGCTAAATGCTGAATAGCGCCTGAAATACCAGCTGCGATATATAAGTCTGGTGCAACGATTTTACCCGTTTGACCAACCTGCATATCGTTTGGTACATAGCCTGCGTCGACAGCGGCACGTGATGCACCAACAGCAGCGCCAAGTTTATCAGCCAATGGTTCGATATATTTAGTGAAGTTTTCACCATTTGCTAGGGCACGACCGCCAGAAACCACGATGCTGGCTGACGTCAATTCTGGACGGTCAGACTTAGCCATTTCTTCGTTAACAAAGCTTGATTTGCCAAGCTCTTGCACATTTTCAAGAGTTTCAACAGCGGCTGAACCACCTTCACTTGCTACTGGATCAAAAGCAGTGGTACGTACGGTTAATACCACTTTATCTTCTGTCGTTTTAACCGTTGCAGTCGCATTACCAGCATAGATAGGACGCTCAAACGTTTGTGCATCTACCACAGCAGAGATTTCTGATAACATGCTCACATCAAGTAATGCGGCAACGCGTGGTAAGAAATTTTTACCAGTTGTTGTAGCAGGTGCAAGAATATGACTGTACTCACCAGCAATATCAGCGACCAATAGCGCTAAGTTACCTGCCAGTTGATGCTCATAAGCTGCGTTGTCTGCTAGCAATACTTTGCTGACGCCTGCTGCTTTTGCCGCTTCATCAGCTGCTGCTTGAGCACCACTACCAGCGATCAATACATGAATATCACCGCCAATTTGCTGAGCAGCAGCGATCGTATTCAAAGTTGCCTTTTTTAGACTGGCATTGTCGTGTTCTGCATATACCAAAATTGCCATTTTTTTTGTCCTTTATTTATTCGTATCATCTATTCATGAGGTTGTTGGTACACAAAGCCCTATTATGTCCAAGTTCAATAAAACTTATTTAGGACGTCATGGCTTTGCAGTAGATAGGCACTAGCAAAGTATTAAATGACTTTTGCTTCGTTTCTTAGCTTATCGACCAACTCATCAACTGAACCCACTTTGATACCAGCTTTACGCTCAGCAGGTGGTACAACTTTAATGATTTCTTGCTTAGATACCATATCAACACCAAAATCAGCAGGTGTTTTTTCATCAAGCTGCTTTTTCTTTGCTTTCATGATGTTAGGCAATTTTGCATAACGTGGCTCATTCAAACGTAAATCAGTCGTAATAACCGCTGGCAAATCAAGCGCAACCGTTTGCAAACCACCATCGATTTCACGCGTTACATTAACTTTATCGCCTTCAACCTTTACTTCTGATGCAAATGTACCCTGACCAATACCCATCAATGCCGCTAGCATTTGACCCGTTTGGTTATTATCATCATCAATCGCTTGTTTACCTAGTAAAATAATATCGGTAGCTTCAGATTCAGCGATATTTTTCAGGATTTTAGCGATTTGTAGAGGATAAGGTTTTGCATCAGTTACTACCAAGATGCCACGATCAGCACCCAGTGCTAAAGCGGCACGAATCTGCTCTTGTGACTCTTTTGGACCAATTGAGGCAACGATGATTTCATCAATCACACCCGCTTCTTTAAGACGAACCGCTTCTTCTACTGCAATTTCATCAAAAGGGTTGATTGACATTTTAGTGTTAGATAAATCTACGCCAGAATTATCAGCTTTTACACGAACTTTTACGTTGTAATCAATGACACGCTTGACCGCTACTAATGCTTTCATACGTTCCTCGTTTATTAATGTTATGAATTAAAATTGCCAGTTAAGAACCAAAGGTTCATTTTTTTAAAATCGTCGTTCGAAATAGTACTCAAGGTTGATTGCTGCGTCAGCATCTATAATGTAATAAAAAATATCAGACCATAAACAATATACTGGCATCACACTCTCTATCTATAAAATCTGCCAAAGCTAAGCCAACCGTTATTATCAGACCTATGTATCTTGCGTGAGCTCAGCCTTAAGGTCAAGACAACGCCGTGAATAATGCGTCATAAATTTGTCACCATTCTACAATAAACAGTTTATAAGCGCCTATTCACACCATTTTCTTATCATTATTCTTATTCTTTTCTGACTTTTACAAGCTATCTAAGTTATTTATAACCGTTAATACAAACCAATACCATCTCGTTATTATAAGAATTGAATCAAAAAAAGATCATAAAAAAAGCAACCTGATCAGAGGTTGCTCTTTTTTAAAGTCTAAACAGTATTTTTATTGTTTTAACAAACAAAGGCATCAATGCATATTGATAATCTTACTGTCATTAAGCGCGCTGAAGAACAGCTTACTCAATGTCAAATGAGATTAGATAGCTTCGATTTGCTCAGCTTGTGGGCCTTTCTTGCCATCACCTAAGATGAAAGACACTTTTTGGCCTTCGGCTAGAGTTTTGAAACCACCGCCTTGGATAGCGCTGTAGTGAGCGAATACGTCTTGTCCGCCGTTGTCTTGCGCGATAAAACCAAAACCTTTAGCTTCATTAAACCACTTTACAGTGCCTTCAACTTTATCTGACATAAATTTTCCTAACTCTTTAACTGTTGGCGAGACGTGTGTCATCACCGATTAATTGATATATACCTAAGTTTTTCTTGCAGAATGCGTGGGTAAAATCATTGAAACCTCTAATAGAGACCTTAATATTTTTACCCGAAATCCTTTGGGTACAAGCTGATTATAACAGCTTTTTTTAAGCGCAACAGCTTAAATTGATGATTTTTGTAACCTATTCAAGTCAATTTTAAATAATTGTTACTATTAATTATTTGAGACTTAATACTTTGATATAGAATGTTTTTTTACCATTTACCTTTCGAGATTTACTATGGACTTAGATATCGCTTTCGACAAATCCCAGTGATAGGAATTATATTTGCTACTTTATTAAAAGCAAACTATACAGCAATCGGCAACCACGGTGAGCTCAATACCAATAAACATAGCGCAAAAAATATCAGCGAAAATGACTGACTATAAGCGATATATTTAGCAGGTATGACCAAGTCTTTCGGAGAGTCAGGAATGCCTTTACGCTTCAATAAACGTGCGCCATAGATCCAGCCAAAGGTCGTATAAAGACCGTAAGCCGCTGGTACAGCAACGGCTAGTGGTGTCAAATCAGTCGTATATAGCATCACTACTGAGATGAAAAACCATGAGGTATCTAGAATTGAGCTGATTTGAAAGAACTTAGAGTTAGGTAGTTTGCCGCCGGTTTTTTTGAGCATTTCCCCTTCGATCCAAATCAAAACAGCAACGACAGCGCTCAGAGTAACGTATATGAATTGCGGTGTTAGCCAATCAGGATAAGATATTTGCACAACAGACAACCTGTAATCTATAGAATAAAAGAATCCTTGGCATTTATATTGCAAGAATAAAAATAGCGACACCTATTTAACCGAGTAAGCCGTTAATAGATATGATAATGCTTGCCTATATTAGGCAGTGAAGTCAGATTTTCAACCAGCACAGACTGGCGATGATAAAAATACTTTATAAAACATCGCCTACTAAAAATAAGAAGCCCATGCTATCACTGATAACATGGGCTTTTTTAGACTATTTTTTTAATAATTACTCAATAGCAAATTAGTTTTTGTCTTTATCGATGATTTTATTGCCGCCGATCCAAGGCATCATACCACGTAGCTTAGCGCCCGTGATTTCGATTTGATGCTCTGCATTGTTACGACGACGAGCCGTCATTGATGGATAGTTGGTTGCGCCTTCACTGATGAACATTTTTGCGTATTCGCCAGATTGGATGCGTTTTAGCGCATTACGCATGGCTTCACGTGATTGCTCATTAATGACTTCAGGACCAGTCACATATTCGCCATATTCAGCGTTATTACTGATTGAGTAGTTCATGTCAGCGATACCGCCTTCATACATCAAGTCGACAATAAGCTTTAGCTCATGTAAGCACTCAAAGTAAGCCATTTCTGGTGCATAGCCAGCTTCAGTTAAGGTTTCAAAGCCCATTTTTACTAGCTCTACTGCGCCACCACAAAGAACCGCTTGCTCACCAAATAGGTCAGTTTCAGTTTCATCTTTAAAGGTCGTTTCGATAATACCTGAACGTCCACCACCAACACCAGCAGCATAAGATAATGCTAATTGCTTGGCTTGACCTGACGCATCTTGATAGATAGCGATAAGATCTGGGATACCACCGCCTTTGGCGAATTCTGAACGAACGGTATGACCTGGTGCTTTTGGTGCCACCATGATGACATCAAGATCGCTACGTGGAACGACTTGGTTGTAATGAATCGCAAAACCATGAGCAAAGGCTAGTGTCGCGCCCTGCTTGATGTTTGGCTCAATCACGTCATTATAAAGCTCTTTTTGGAATTCATCAGGCGTCAAAATCATGATGATGTCAGCAGCTTTTACCGCCTCTTCTACTTCAGCAACTTTTAAGCCAGCATTTTCTGCTTTCTTCCATGAGCCAGAGTTAGCACGTAGACCAACCGTCACATCGACGTTTGAATCTTGTAGGTTAAGCGCGTGCGCATGACCTTGTGAACCATAACCAATAATGGCAACTTTTTTACCTTGTACGATTGATAGATCACAATCTTTATCATAATAAACGTTCATAAACAGAGTCCTTTTCCTAAATCATGGCGTACCATGGATAAATAAACACTTAAATTATAGTCACCTTATCGAAGTGATTGGTGAGATAAGCGCTATGTTGATGTTGAATAAATAAGTTTGAAATACTATATTTTGAAGATCATAAACGCTGATTATAGGCTTAGCGTTTTGTCACCACGAGCAATACCAATGACGCCTGAACGCACTACTTCCATGATACGTTCGCGACCAATAACATCAATAAAACCATCGAGCTTAGCTTTATCGCCGACGATTTGAATCGTATATAAGTTGGCATTGACGTCAACGATCTGTGCACGAAAAATATCGGCACTGCGTTTGATCTCTTCACGTACACCGCCCGTCGCACGTACTTTTATTAGCATCAGCTCACGTTCGACGTGTACGGTATCTGAGAGATTAAGCACTTTAACCACTTCGATCAATTTATGCAATTGCTTGGTGATTTGTTCTATCTTTTCAGGTGACGTGATTGTCGTTACTGTCAGACGTGAAATACTTGGATCATCAGTAGGGGCGACGTTTAGCGTTTCGATATTGTAGCCACGTTGTGAGAACAAGCCGACTAAACGCGACAACGAACCCGCTTCGTTTTCCATCAATACCGAAATCAGATGTTGTTGTTGCATTAGGTACGCTCCCCTTTTGTTAACCACATATCACGCATCGTTTGCCCAGCGATTTGCATCGGATATACATGCTCATTACGATCGACGTAAACATCGATAAATACCAACCTGTCTTTTATTGCCATGGCTTCAGCCAATTGTGCTTCCATGGTCGCAGGATCAGTAATCTTGATACCGACGTGACCATAGCTTTCAGCAAGCTTGACAAAGTCTGGTAAAGAATTCATGTAAGAATGTGCGTGACGACCTTCATACAGCATGTCTTGCCACTGTTTTACCATACCCAACTGTGCATTATTCAAGTTTAGGATTTTAACTGGCAAATCATACTGCAAACAGGTAGACAGTTCTTGGATATTCATCTGAATAGAGCCTTCGCCAGTAATACAAACCACATCACGCTCAGGATTAGCAAGTTTGGCTGCCATCGCATACGGCAAGCCAACGCCCATAGTACCAAGACCACCTGAGTTCAGCCATTGACGTGGCTCATTATAGGTATAGTAAAGCGCGGCAAACATCTGATGTTGACCCACGTCACTCGTGATAATCGCATTACTATTAGTCACTTTATCTAAAGCTTGAACGACCGCTTGTGGCTTAATACCATTATCGGTACTGGTGTCATAGCGCAAACCATGACGCTTGCGCCACTCATTAATCTGTGACCACCAATCCAACAACGCCGGTTGGTCTAACTCTTTATCTTCGCCAATAATGTCTATCATGTCAGTAAGCACTGATTTCACATCGCCAACGATAGGAATATGAGCAAAGATCGTTTTTGAGATAGACGTCGGGTCAATATCAATATGAATAATCGTCGCATTTGGACAGAATTTTTTGACGTTATTGGTCACGCGATCATCAAAGCGTGCCCCAACTGCCAATATAACGTCAGAATGATGCATGGTCATATTGGCTTCATAAGTGCCATGCATACCAAGCATACCCAAGAACTGCTCATCAGAGCCAGGGAAAGCACCCAAACCCATTAAGGTATTGGTGACTGGTAGGTTTAAACGATGAGCAAGCGCCGTTAATTCTTTATAGGCATTACCTAAAACTACACCGCCACCAGAGTAAATAATCGGGCGCTTAGCCGCAAGTAAGGTTTCAACCGCCTTTTTGATTTGACCACTATGACCTTTTAATGACGGCTGATATGAGCGTATAAATACCTCTTTTGGATATTCATAAGCAAATTTTTCGCTAGGCGCAGTCATGTCTTTTGGCACATCGATGACAACAGGACCCGGACGTCCAGACTGGGCAATATAAAAGGCTTTTTTGACAATCATTGGGATTTCGCTAGCATGGCGCACTTGAAAGCTATGCTTCACGATTGGGCGTGACACACCAATCATATCGGTTTCTTGGAAAGCATCTTCACCGATCAGACTGCTAGGCACCTGACCTGCGATGATCACCATCGGTACAGAATCCATAAAAGCAGTGGCAATAGCTGTCACTGTATTGGTCGCACCAGGACCTGAAGTCGCTAGCACCACACCCGTGTTGCCAGTTACTCGTGAATAAGCATCTGCCATGTGACCTGCGGCTTGTTCATGACGTACCAGAATATGCTCAACATGGTCTTGTTGAAATAAGGCGTCATAGATATGAAGGACCGCACCGCCTGGATAACCAAAAATGTATCTGACGCCCTCATCCGTTAGTGCTTGCACCAACATCTCAGCGCCAGATAGCATGACAGGCTCATTGCTTCCTTCGGCAAGGCGTTGCTGCTTTTCAGGGAAATTCTTGGCAGCATGACCCGTTTGGGTATGTCCAGTCATATTCGGACTTTGCGTGGTTTGCGTCACTGTCGTCACCTTTTTTTGTGGCAAGAATATGTGCCCGCTACGTCTAAGTTACGCTGTGTTATAGGACAGCATATTACTCAAACATAGCAATATATTTAAGGTCAGCTTTGCGACAGAGTTTTATCGATATACAGTGACAAGATGCGAGTGCATCTATAAAAGAAGCTTATTATTTGTAGTGCATACAAGGTTGCGCTAATGACAAATAGAAGGATACAGAATGATAGAACAAATCTCAAAGCTTATATTTTATAGCTTATATCATGTTATATGATTACGAAATCTTATAACCTGTTTGATGAGGAGATGTTAAAAACACACATGACACTCTATTTTTACAACAGCAAAATCTTACGAGACACAGTAATAATAAGTTTATCTTAGTCATTGTAGACAGATAAGTCCGGAGACAATAAATATAGATTTGAATAGCATTATTACAAGCGCTATTTATTTTATATCATTGTCACAAAGATAATAAGGCTAAGCAAGCTACCGATAAGCAACCCGTAGTCCTTATTTTCAAGTGCCACGGCAATATCATAAAAGCCGCTCACTGACCAATCAACTGCTATTATATTCGATGGTTTGTGAGCTATTGTCAAGAAAAACTTCTAAACCCTATCCCCAACTATTGGTTATTAAACAATGTACATTCATAAGTATTATTTGCTAGAATCAAGCCATTATGTATTTATATTGTTATCGATTCTATTAACCCTTATGCTTAACTGAACGATAGCTGTATTTTTTACCCATTAAGAGGGCTGTTACTATGGCACAAGCGTCTACGATAAGCACTGCTACCAAACTACTTATCAGTGTCAGCACTGCGTGTATGTTCATGCTACCAATGAGCGCCACTCATGCCATTCAGGTATACAAATCTATTGGCGCACATGGCGAAGTCAAATACAGCCAATATGCGCCGCAAAATGGTAGGAATATCGAAGTTATCGAGTTTCGTAGTGACGGTAGACAGAGCAATGCTGGACAGCTGGCAGGTAAAACCGAAGCCAATCAAAGTGCGCCGCAAAGCGCAGAAGAACAGCGCGTTGCCCAATTAGAAGCACGCATCAAAGAGCAAGAAGCCCAAGCGAATGCCCAGCGTTGTCAATCGTTACGCAATAATTTAACCAATCTAAATGTGGGCGGACGTATTTATGAGATGGATGCCACTGGCAAACGTCAATATCTAGATGGTCGTGAGATTGAGCTTAAGCGTGAACGTGTTCAACAAGCCATTACCCAGTATTGTGGCTAATCTTCAATTTGGTGTTTAAACACATTTAGCTAAGGTGACATTAAATCGTTAAAGGCTATCTATTATGAGATGCATCACATGACGGATAGCTGCTGGCATATCTTGAGCTTGCAGACCTCGCTGCCCTACCAATAATAAATTATCATCGTTACTGTTCGTCTGGTTGACTAAAACATCGCCTGCTAATCCATGGATAATGACTGCTTGGTGCAAACTGCATAGTTCATGTTTTAAATCATCCTGTGCCCATAGTCCACTAATGACACCTGCAAGTACATCACCCATACCAGCGGTCGCCATGCCAGCATTGCCCACACCGCACACATAAACATGCGCTGATTGCTGCTCCAGAATTAATGACCCTGCTCCCTTTAACACCCAATCACCGCCATAAATTGCTGCACACTCCGTTATTGCAGCCAATCTATCATTTTCTATCTCATTTACCTTTTTATTTAATAATCTAGCAGCTTCCCCACTATGTGGTGTTAAACACACTTGATAATTCTTACTATGTGTTTTTAGCTCGGCTATCAGCATATGGTTTTCCCGATGCAATGAAGCCAAATGATAAAGACCATCGGCATCGATGATTATGGGCTTACCTTCAGCTACCGCAGCCTGCAGATATTCAGTAAATAGCAATTTTGCTTTTTCATCACGCCCCAGACCCATACCAATAGCAATCACACTGGCCTCTTTAATTAGGCGTTTTACTCCTTGGGTATCATGCAAATCCATGCTCATTGCATCTGGTAGCGAGGTTAATAACGCCCCATGGTAAGCCTTATGGCAGGCAACTGTTATTTTACCAGCACCCGTCGCCATCGCGCTCGATGCCGATAATATGGCTGCTCCGCCCATGCCTTGTGAGTTATCAATACGATTGCCGCCAATGATTAATACATGCCCATAGCTGCCTTTATGGCTGTTTTTTCTGCGTGGCTTTAATCGATAAGGCGAATGAATAAGGGTGGCGATAGGAATAAGCGCGTTATCATTTGCTAGATGGGGTATCAGCGGTATATCAATCACGGCGCCGCTATAATCGAGCCCGTCTTTGGTATGCAGACCAAATTTACGTGCGATCAGGCATAAGGTCACATCTGCGGCTATCGCAACACGCTCAAATACCTGACCAGTAGAGGCAACCAAGCCACTTGGGACATCAACCGCGATGACCAATGCTTTAACATGCTCTGCTGCTTCGTTAAAAGCGCAAATTGCTTGCTGATAAATATCGCTCGCTGCACGATTGAATCCAATACCAAATATCGCATCGATATAAACATCCGCCGGCAAAGCGCTCATGCTTCTATCATCGATATTTTCAAAGCATCGATATTTACAATCAGCAGATAGTGCCAGCTGTAACGCCTTTGTCGCATCAGCAATTGGATTTTTATCATCTTCATTAAAACTTTCTATATTATCTTTTATAACAAAATCTTGTTTCTCAAAGCCAACCGTAATGACTTGTACTTGCCAGCCTCTCTGCTGTAAATAATACGCAACAAGCCACCCATCGCCACCATTATTACCTTTTCCGACCCAAACACTGACACGGCACGGACGATTAACAGGACGAGAGGCAATGCACTGCTTTGCTAATTGCTCATTCAAACATTTTTTTTCATAAAGTATCTCGATATGCTTCACCATTTGCCAAGCCGCTTGTTGCATTAGAGCAAAGCTGTTATTGCCTTGTGCAAACCATGCTTGTTCCATCGCATAGAGCTGCTTGCTGCTATATAGAGCGACAGGCATGGTAGTTTTCGATGACAATTCATTTGACGTTGGCATGACTAACCCTCGATTATTCTTATAAGATTTGGCTAAGCTTCTGACTTATTATCAGTACAAACCAAAATTGATGTATGTATTTGCTGCTATTGACCTTAAAGTCAATAGCAGCAAATACATATAAATCTATATTTATATGGATTTATTCACTTTGATACTTGCGCTCTTCGCTCACTGGCTTATCATATCCATATTCACATTATCATTGATCGTCAGACATGAGTAATAAATCTCAAACAAACTCTCAAACGCAGATGCCATCAATACCTACTAGCGTCTCTGCTAAAAAGATTGCTATCAATAATACGCATGATTTTACTACTACAGCAGATATTAAACACTGGATTAAAGAGACAGCGCAATCGTTAGGGTTTGCAGATTGCGGCTTTTTATCGGTACATCACCCTCTGTTCGTTAAGCAGACTGAACAGTTGAAGCAGTGGTTGGCCAAAGGCTATGAAGCACAATTACAGTTTATGCACAGCAATCATCATCTGCGTGCGCACCCTGAGCAACTGGTAGAAGGCGCAAAAACCATTATTAGTGTGCGTATGGATTATCTCACTCAAACTCCAATACCGCGCGCTGTGACTGACAATGATTATCCTAACCAAGGTATCATTGCGCGTTATGCGAGAGGGCGCGACTATCATAAAATCATGCGTAGTCGGCTAAAGCAATTGGCGTTAAAAATCGAGGCGATGCTTCCTGAATGGCAACATCTAGATATTGGCGCTGACACAGATTTTATTTTTAGACCTTTTAGTGACTCAGCTCCTATCTTTGAGCGACCGATCGCCGATGCTGCAGGTCTTGGCTGGACAGGCAAGCATACATTACTCATAAACAAACAAGCCGGCTCGTTCTTTGTGCTCGGAGAGCTGTTTATGAGCCTTGAACTACCTGACGATGAGCCAGTTAAAGAGCATTGCGGCAGTTGCAGCGCCTGTATCGATATCTGTCCCACTCAAGCCATTGTCGCCCCTTATGAGCTTAATGCCTCAGCCTGCATCTCTTATCTTACGATTGAACATGACGGTGTTATTGATAAAAAATACCGCCGCGCGATCGGCAATCGTATCTTTGGCTGTGATGATTGTCAGCTAATTTGCCCATGGAACCGTTACGCCAATCTGACGCCCGTAGAGGATTTTGCGCCAAGGCATCGCCTTGATAGCAGCAGTTTGCTTGAATTGTGGCAATGGCAAGAAGCAGAGTTTATGAAAAAGACCGAAGGTAGCCCACTTAGACGCACCGGTTATGTGAATTTTCTGCGTAATATCGCTATCGGTCTTGGCAATGCCACCGCTAATCAAGAAACCATCAAAGCATTACAAGCAAAACTGGGGCTACATAACACGATGCTTGACGAACATATAGATTGGGCGATCGCCGAACAGCGTCATAAATTGGATATCTTATTTATTAATAATTAGAAGCCTAATTTTTAACTCTATATTTTATACATAAAAAAACACCTCATATTTTGAGGTGTTTTTATTCAGCCATATTCTAAGTATCCAAAATACTATGAGTGTTTCGATACTTATAATGACTTAAAAAATGATAACTATTTAGGAATACGTAGTACTTGACCAGGATAAATCTTGTCTGGGTCAGACAACATCGGCTTATTGGCTTCAAATATCTTCATATAATCGCCAGTTGAACCATAAACATCTTTTGCAATTTTAGATAAGCTATCACCAGATTTTACAGTGTACATAGTCGACTCAGGTGACTGCTCTTCAATATCGATATTATCAATGACTTTAGCCACGTTTTGTACATTGCCGATGGCAATAATGGCTTTTTCTCGATCAGCTTGAGTCTTAGCTTTACCGCTAATTTCTGCAGTATCGGTTGACCCATTATACTTAATCTTTAAATCACTAATATTTAGATTTTGCTGCTGAATACGACGAAGTAAAATATTGGCTACTGATTGCGCTGAAGGCTCAGTACTCTGTACTGGTGTATTAGCGTCTGCTTTAGTTTCTACTTTAGCGTCATGCTTGGCGTCATCACGATTAAAGATTTTATCACCAATGTCTTTTGCAAAACTGAACATACCCATATAACTGCTCCTTAAAATATTATTAATTATTATGCATCATTGTTGTTTCGATGATAACGCATATCGGTTATCACCCTTTTTTGCTTACCATTATGAGTATAAGCAAAGGCATGAGCGATAAACAGTAAGAGTATGTTGAGTAATGTTGATTTGGCGTAGCCAATGTTAACGCTAATATTAAATCAGTTGTTATAAGTGTAATAATAAAGAGAAATGACTAACATAAAAAAACCGCCTATCTATTAAGATAAGCGGTCATATCGAACCTATTGAGCAAGTCGCTAATTATAGCTGTGCTTGTACGTAGTCGATTGCTTTTTGAACAGTCGTTAATTCTGCTGAATCTTCGTCAGGAATCGTGATGCCAAAATCGCTTTCAAATGACATAACCAACTCAACTAAATCCAATGAATCAGCGCCTAGGTCTTCCATAAATGAAGCATCATTGTTGATGTCTTCAACATTCATACCTAGTTGCTCAGCTACGGCAGCTTTAACTCTTTGCTCGGTATCATTACTCATGTAGATTTCTCCTTTTTGATCTATTATTTTGACAAACTACTATAGTCGCATGGTTTAGCTACTATAGCATTGTATATAAATGGGATTTTCAGATCCATATAGCCATCTGAGTGTACTATAACAAGTTATACATTCTGTACTAATATTTAGTAAAGCCTTGCTATCATACATGGCTTTGACTTAAAAGTATTCGACATTATAGCACCCTTTATTATAGTTTACACTCGTTCACACAGTTTTTTATTATAAGTATGTAACGCTTGGGATTCAGCACTAATTGCTATCGCATGTAGGAAAATTTGATAGCAAACTGCTACATATACATGCCGCCATTGACCGGCAAAACAGCACCTGTGATATAACTGGCTTCATCACTGGCTAAAAACAGTACAGCAGCAGCGATATCTTCTGGTTGACCCAAACGGCTGATAGGTACAGCATCTAACATCGAGTTCAATAAACGCTCATCGAGCTCATCAGTCATATCTGTTTCAATCAAACCTGGCGCGACGCAGTTAATGGTTACTTGACGTGAGCCAATTTCGCGCGCTAGCGTACGGCTAAAACCCTCTACGCCAGCTTTAGTCGCCGCATAGTTAGATTGACCGGCATTGCCCATTTGAGCAACCACAGAGGTAATATTGATAATACGACCACGGCGTGCTTTCATCATACCGCGGATAGCACGTTTGCTCATACGATAGACAGAAGTTAGATTGGTATCTATCACATTGTCCCAATCTTCATCTTTCATACGCATCAATAAGCCATCTTGAGTGATACCAGCATTATTTACCAATACTTGAACAGCACCATAAACGCTTTCTATCTCTTCAAACAGCTTGTCAATCTGTGCAGTATCGCGTACATCTAAAACACGACCAATACCGCCACTATCGTTTAGATAGTCATCAATCTGTGCAGCCCCTTTTTCGGTGGTGGCTGTCCCAATGACAAAATGTCCTTCTTTAGCAAAGCGTTTTGCGACGGCTTTGCCGATACCGCGGCTTGCGCCTGTGACTAATGTGATCGTACGGCTCATGATAATACCTCCAGCAATTTATCTAGACGAGCGGGCTTGTCAGTCGGATAGCTCATAATTGGATGCGCTTGGCGCTTCGCCAAATTACTCAAGACGTTACCACTACCACACTCAATTAAAATGTTAATTTGTTTATCTGCCAGCTCTTGCATGGTTTTTGACCACAGTACTGGCTGACTTAATTGTTCAGTTAATGCCTCTTTGATACCTGCCGCACTGGTTTCAACACGTGCATGACGATTTTGAATCACAGGAATCGTTGCTTGATCAAACTTAATGGCAGCAAGCTCTGCTGCCAACGCTTTACTAGCCGGCTCCATCAAAGCGCAATGTGACGGCACACTTACCTTTAATGGAATGGCTTTTTTGCCTGTATTTTGTACTTTATCAATGACTGCATTAACGCCTGCAGCATTACCAGAAACCACCACTTGCCCTGGGCTATTAAAATTTGCTGCGCCAACAATCGCATCATCTACATGCTCGGTTGCTTGCTCACACAGATTTTCGACTCGGTGATCTTCCAAACCTAGTACTGCTGCCATAGCCGTATCAATACCCACTACAGCGTCTTGCATCAATTGACCACGCTTATGTACCAGTTTCACGGCATCAGCAAGTGACAGCACATTAGCTGCGCAAAGGGCGCTATATTCGCCAAGGGAATGACCAGCTAGGTAACAAGGCTTATCCTTTATTTTTTGTTGTAAGATGCGCCAAATAGCGATACTAGCGGTCAATAAGGCAGGCTGTGTATATTGCGTTTGATTAAGTTTTTCTTCATCTTGACAGATTGCCCACAAATCTTCGCCTAATGCCGCACTTGCTTCAGTAAAGGTTTCAAGAATTTCAGGATAGGTATCAGCAAGCTCGCTTGTCATACCGACGACTTGTGAGCCTTGCCCAGGAAACAGTATTGCAATACGGGTAGGTTGTTTTTTTATCATATCGGGTACAGAGCCCATAACCAATATTCCTTATTTGATTGGAAACACCCCTAGCGTGAATGGGGCTAATCGTAGAGTTAAAGACTATAATAGGATATTAATTTTATAGAGCCGTTACTGTCACTAGTCCTTTAAGACAGCATACTCTTATGAAACTATACACTGACATCGGTAATTAACAAAGCTGCTAAAAAGTTAATTGTTTGTCTCGCTTCGATAAATCCTTTGGTGGGACTTATACTAGATAGCTAAAATAGCTAATTCTTCATAACTGATGCGTTAAAACAGCCGTCAACAGCTAACAGTCAATAAACAGTACTAAAAACTAATAATTAATACTATTACTAAAAAACCCATAGCAAAAAGCCAAGTTATCTAGCCACATAATATATGATAGCGAAATAACTTGGCTTTCATTAGCTCAAACCAATTGCTGAATAATAGCCTGATAAAGAACATCGACAGTCATAAAAACCATCATCTTTAGCAGCCATCAAATAACAATAAATTAAGCGTCTTGACTTACTTTAAACAACTGACGACCACGATAAAAACCATCTTTGGTCATGTGATGACGACGATGTTTTTCACCAGTAGTAGCATCAACGCTTATTTCAGCGATTTCCATACGATGATGTGAACGGCGCATGTCACGACGTGAACGACTTTTACGACTTTTTTGAACGGCCATGATATAGCTCCTATACTTAAAAGGGATAAGCTTGAAATTCAGCTTTAATCGACACTGACAGAGGCTATATAATCACAACAACCTAAGTCTTACGCATCATTAGTTAAATAGATTGCCACGTATTAAAGTGTTGATTACGTCTAAAATCTATAGTTAGTCTGCAAGGTTAGCTTCTCTCTGCCAATGGCAGATTGCTAGAATGCAATAAACGGGACATTATACGCATGTTTAACGGATTAATAAAGCCCTGCTTTTCACTCTTCTGCATAAAGCTGGCAAAAATATAATAGAACATATCTTTTATAAATGCCGTTTATAGCGTTATAAGTTACCTTTCAAAGATGCTAAAGCAGCAAAAGGATTTTCAGTTTCTTCTTCTTCAGGTATTTCACCAAACTGCTCAACACTCATTTCACAGTCATCATGCTTTGGCGCCATTGGCGTTTTGAGCAAAATTTCATCTTCTACCAATTTTTTGAATGGTAATAGTCGCTCTGGCGATTGCTCAGTGACAATTTCGTCTAACAATAAATAATCTTGCTCTTCATTAACTAGGCGTATTTGGCTTTCATTATCAAGAAGCGCAATATCATACTCATCACTCAAATCAATAGCAATCGGTTGCAGACAGCGCTGGCAAGTCAGCCAGACTTCACCAGTCAATGTGAAAGCCAAATGCAGTACATTGTTACGACGATACAGAGTGGTATTTAGCACAATATTTGATTGTTCATGTTCACTAGCTAAAATAGTCGCAAGACGCTCAAAAGAGTGGGGAGCTTCTTCACCTGCCCATTCAAAGCCAGTGTCTTCCCACTTATTTAAAGAAATGTTATCAGGCATGCTGGTTGACGTAGGCACTTGTACTTTACTAGCATGAAGCGCTGACGGCTTGTTATCTTGGGTGCTTGACATACGCGGCCTCATTGATCAAAAACGGTGTATAATATTGCCTGCCATACTAACGGAAAGCGCCCTGTTGCGCTAGCGCTAGTATGTTAATATTTTTTGGCAATTTCCTTGTCATTGTTTACCTAAAGAGATGGGACATCCTGCTCTATCATCCTTTACTTGGTTAAAGTTTTATTTATGATATCGCCTACCGTTTCTCCTGATTTTTCCAATTTATTATCTACTATTGATGCCAAAAATTTATTACACCGTTTGAATGAATTGCAAAGTCAGAAAACAAATCCTACTGAACACAGTATCAATCTTGAGGCAGATGCCTCATTAAAAAGACTGTCATTACAGTGGCAATATTTGGCTAATAACTATTTGATTCATTCTGCTAAAGACATCATTGAGCCTATCAAAGTATGCGAATTTATTCAAAACAGTTTAACCGATCTTAATTTACAAAATGAATTATCGTTTGAAAGTATTGAGCAAGCACTGACCGATTGGCTTATTAATCTATTTAATCATTTATTTATCAGCAAACAGGTTATCTTGGTTCGTAGCACTGGCGAGCCCGAATACTTTCCTGCCCAGAGCAATCAACCCGCAAGAATTGAGTTTGCTCATGGATTTTTTGCTAGTGCATTGCATGAAATCAGCCATTTTTGTATGGCGGGTGAACGACGTAGACAACTACCTGACTTTGGCTACTGGTATACACCTGACGGACGCTCAGCGGCTCAGCAGCAGGCATTTGAACGTGTTGAGGTTAAGCCACAAGCTATAGAGTGTTTGTTTACGTTAGCTTGTGGACGACCTTTTCAAGTATCACAAGACAATTTATTTGCAGATTTTGATACCAGTGGTAGTACTTTTGCTCAAGATGTTTATCAACAAGTTCAAACATATATTACTAAACCAGATACCCTACCATCAGATGCTAAAACCTTGCTACAAGCCTTACTCACTATCTGCGCCGTATCTTAGCTAAAACCTACAATATAAGATTTTTTATTATTGTCATCAAAACTCATTACACGACTGGCTATTGTTAACGATTTTATACTCACGTTAACGCCTTGCCCATAAACTTATATTTACTTTACGCTATACTACCTAATAAAGCCGTATTTTAATCTTTAGTACAAAAAGCAAAGTTCATCTTAAACAAATTTCTATCATTACCATCTGCCCAATAACCAAATTCTAATAATTATAAAATAAGGAATTATTATGCAAGTATTTTATATTCATCCAGAAAATCCACAGCCACGGCTGATTGAGCAAGTAGCAGATTTATTACGTAAAGATCAATTGATTATTTACCCGACTGATACCAGTTACGCTTTCGGCTGTCGCTTGGGCGCAAAAGATGCCTTAGAGAAACTAAAACAAATACGCGCACTTGATGATAAACATCAATTCACCCTACTTTGCCGTGATCTAAGTGAGATTGCTAATTACGCTGCAGTAGACAATGTACAATTTAAACAGCTCAAAGCGCATACGCCAGCACCGATTACCTTTATTTTAAACGCCACCAAAGATGTCCCTAAGAAGCTGGCACATGCAAAGAAAAAAACCATTGGTATTCGTGTTCCAAGTAATGCTATTGCCCAAGCTTTATTAGAAGCGATGGATGAACCTATTTTGACCAGCTCATTAATACTACCGAATCATGATGATATATTAGATGACCCTTTCGAGATCGAAGAATTATTAGGCAATCAGATAGATGGGCTCATTAATGCTGGCATTAAAACCACCAAACTCACGACCATCGTCGATATGACCAGTAGCCAGCCAGAAATCATTCGGCAAGGTGCTGCTGATGTAAGCTCATTGCTGTAGATATAGACATACTGTAAGTGTTTAAATATGCACTTCCCTAACGATCATACAAAAATTTAAACGAAAAAAAGCTCCAATTGAATTGGAGCTTTTTTATGTACATATTTTGGTTATTATAAAATTAGTCGCGATCAACCAATTCTACATAAGCCATAGGCGCATTGTCACCATCACGGTAACCACATTTTACGATACGCAAATAACCACCTGGACGAGCTTGGTAACGAGGACCAAGAGTACCAAATAATTTGCCTACCATAGCTTTGCTACGCATACGGCTAAATGCCAAGCGACGGTTAGCAACGCTGTCTTCTTTAGCCATAGTGATCAATGGCTCAGCAACGCGACGTAACTCTTTTGCTTTTGGTAAAGTTGTTTTGATCAGTTCATGCTCAAATAATGAGTTGGTCATGTTCTGAAACATTGCCTTACGATGACTGCCGGTACGACCCAGCTTGACTCCACTCTTACGATGGCGCATAGTCAAAAATCCTTAAAGTTTAACGGCTACGATAAGAAAAGCGATCATCAACACGTAAATCAGCTGGTGGCCAGTTATCTAGGCGCATACCAAGCTCCAAATCTTTAGACGCTAGTACGTCTTTGATTTCTGTCAATGATTTCTTACCAAGATTTGGGGTTTTTAGAAGTTCAGTCTCTGAACGCTGTACCAAATCACCGATATAGTAAATGTTTTCAGCTTTTAAGCAGTTGGCTGAGCGAACCGTTAGTTCAAGATCGTCCACAGGGCGTAATAGCACCGGATCAACCTCTTCTTTTTCTTTCACAGGCTCAGGCGCTTCTTCAGCTTCTAGGTCAACAAAGATAGAAATCTGTTGTTGTAATATAGTGGCTGCTTTACGAATTGCTTCTTCTGGATCTATAGTGCCATTTGTTTCAAGCTCAATGATAAGACGATCAAGATCGGTACGTTGTTCTACACGTGCGTTCTCAACCTGATAAGCAACACGAAGCACAGGACTAAAACTTGCATCAAGTTTTAAGCGTCCAATCGCTTTAGTATCACCATCTTCACGGCGCTGGTTTGCTGGCTCATATCCACGACCCATTACTACGCGCAAACGCATCTTTAGATGACCACGATCACTCAATGTACCCAATACCAATTCTGGATTGATGATGTCCACATTGTGCGGTAACGTGATGTCTGCAGCAGTAATAGTGCCTGGACCTTGTTTATCCAAGGTCAAAAATACTTCATTTTGGTCATGAAGGGTGATTGCTAAGCCTTTTAAGTTCAAAAGCAAATCAAGCACATCTTCTTGTAGTCCTTCAAGCGTTGAGTATTCATGGTCAACACCATCAATCTCAGCTTCAATGACTGCAGCACCAGGTAATGAAGATAACAAGATGCGACGTAAGGCATTACCCAAGGTATGCCCAAAGCCGCGTTCTAACGGTTCGAGCGTGACTTTCGCAATCGTTTCATTAACCGTATCCACGTTGATGGCGTTCGGCGTTAGAAACTCAGTTGCATTTAGCATCATGATGTCACCTCGATTTATTAAACTGGTTTAATTAACGTTAATTGCTCAATGCCATGTGAACAGCATCGAGCAGTACGTTACTTACTTAGAGTATAGCTCAACGATTAAGCTTTCGTTGATTTCAGCAGGTAGATCAATACGATCAGGCGCTTTTTTGAACGTGCCCTGTAGCTTGCTGTGATCAACATCTAGCCATTCTGGAATACCACGTTGGGTAGCCAGCTCAATTGCGTTTTTAATACGTAATTGCTCGCGAGACTTCTCTTGGATAGCGATGACATCACCATCTTGCAACTGAATTGATGGAATATTCACACGAATAAACTCATCACGGCCAGCTTTTTTCACCATAACAGTACGATGGCTAACTAGCTGACGTGCTTCAGCGCGCGTAGAGCCAAAGCCCATACGATATACTACGTTATCAAGACGACTCTCAAGCATTGCTAACAAGTTTTCACCAGTAGCGCCACGCTTACGAGCAGCTTCTTTGTAGTAGTTTGCAAACTGACGCTCTAATACACCGTAGATACGCTTAACTTTTTGTTTTTCACGTAACTGTAGAGAGTACTCTGAGCTTTTGTTACGGCTAACACCATGTTGACCAGGTGGACGAGCCGATTTTTTCGTTTTTACGTCGTATGGTTTAACACCAGACTTAAGACCTAAGTCAGTGCCTTCACGACGTGATAATTTGAGTTTTGGTCCAATATAACGGGCCATTGTTATGTCTCCTATAAGCTTCTATTATAAAAAGCTTCGTCTTTAATATTAGACGCGGCGCTTTTTCGGCGCACGGCAACCATTGTGTGGGATTGGGGTTACATCAGAGATGCTGTTGACTTTATAACCCAATGCACCTAGTGCTCTTACCGCAGACTCACGACCCGGTCCTGGTCCTTTGACCAAAACATCGATGTTCTTAACACCATATTCTTGAGCCGCTTTACCAGCGACTTCAGCTGCAACCTGAGCTGCAAATGGTGTAGATTTACGTGAACCACGGAAGCCTTGTCCACCTGAAGTGGCCCAAGCCAATGCATTACCTTGACGATCGGTAATCGTAACAATGGTGTTATTAAAAGACGCATGGATATGGGCAATGCCCTCCGATACTGAACGACGAGCCACCTTTTTGCGACTGCGAGTGTCTTTTGCCATCTTTTAGCTTCCTAAGTTAATTATCTTTTGAGAGGGCGTGTCGGACCCTTACGAGTACGAGCGTTGTTCTTGGTGTTTTGACCTCTGACTGGTAAGTTACGACGATGGCGGATGCCACGGTAACAACCAAGATCAACCAAGCGCTTGATATTCATTGACACTTCACGACGAAGATCACCTTCAGTCATGTATTCTGCAACTTGTGCACGGATAGCATCTAACTGTGTATCATCTAACTGACTGACTTTAGTACTAGGGGCAATGCCAACTGCTTCTAAGATTTTCTGAGCAGTGGTACGACCTACACCAAAGATGTAAGTTAGTGAAATAACAGCATGCTTATTATCCGGAATGTTTACGCCGGCAATACGAGCCATTGATTTCTCTCCATTAAAGAAAAATACCCTTATTCATTAAAATAAAGTGTTATTTTTCAGATTTGTTGCTGTCAATACTAAAGCTTTTATAATTATTATCGCTGCTTCGAGTTGGTAAACCAATCTATTCATTGATCATTTCATAAAAGATTTTGCATAAACTACGGCAAGTGGCGGATGATATCGCATCCGCCGTCATTTTTCAAGTATTAATTTAATAAGCAAGCCAATCACTTAAAACTGACTTGCTTAAATTATTAACCTTGGCGTTGCTTGTGGCGAGGTTCTGCGGTACAAATGATATGTACACGGCCTTTACGGCGCACAACTTTACAGCTACCACAAATCTTTTTAACTGATGCTTGAACTTTCATAGCATACTCCTTTGAGATATCGTACCGCTCATTTAAGGTTGAGTGGGCGATTGAATTAACGTCTGATCATGATATTGATGGGTCATCAAATGCGCTTGAATCTGCGAGATGAAGTCCATTACCACAACCACCATAATCAGTAACGACGTACCACCAAGTTGAAACGGCACACCAAACGATGACTGCACGACCATTGGCATTAAACAAATAACCGTCATATACATCGCGCCAATAAAGGTCAATCGGTTTAATACATGATCGAGGTAACGCTGAGTTTGTTGTCCTGGGCGAATACCTGGGATATACGCACCACTACGTTTAAGGTTTTCAGCAACTTCACGCGGACTAAATACCAATGCCGTGTAGAAGTAACAGAAAAAGATAATCATTGCACCAAATAGAACGAGATACAGCGGCTGTCCTGGGGACAACACCAATGCCATATTTTGCAATATCTTTTGCGTCAAGGTAGGATCAGGCGATTGACCAACCCACTGCCCTAAACTTGCAGGAAACAATAGCAATGAACTAGCAAAAATAGCAGGAATAACCCCTGCCATATTTAGCTTCAACGGCAAATGTGATTGCTGCTGAGCGTAAATCTTGCGACCTTGCTGTTGTTTTTGCGCATAATTGACAGGAACACGGCGCTGAGCACGTTCAATATAGACGATACCCGCAGTAACCGCGACACCTAACAGTGCAAAGATAAAGAGGACAATCAAGTTCATTTGACCTTGGTTGACCTGTTCAATAGACTGCGAAATCATACCTGGCGTACCAGCCACAATACTCGCAAAAATGAGCATTGAAATACCATTACCTACGCCGCGCTCTGTAATCTGCTCACCAAGCCACATTAAGAACATAGCACCAGCTACCAATGAAGTAACCGCTGGAATATAGAAAGTCAGACCAGAAGATAAAGTAAGATTTTGACTGATTAAGCCAGCACACATCCCTAATGACTGTACTAGAGCTAATGCAAGTGTCCCTTGACGAGTATACTTGTTTAGCTTACGTCGTCCCGCTTCACCCTCTTTTTTGAGAGCTTCAAGCGATGGCAATACCGCAGACATCATCTGTACAATAATCGATGCTGAGATATATGGCATAATACCAAGTGCCATGATAGACATACGCTCTAGTGCACCACCTGAGAACATATTAAACATGCTCAGGATGGTATTTTCGTTGCGCGAAAACAGATCAGCCAAGTTAACCGGATTGATACCCGGTACTGGGATATGCGACCCAAAACGATAAACAATCAATGCGCCGATTAAGAATAACAAACGCGTCCATAGCTCATCATACTTACGTATAAAGGCAAAAGGATTAAGCGGTATACCAGTCGATGACATTGATTGCTTTGACACGTTACTACTCCTCGATGCTACCACCAGCAGCTTCGATTGCTTGCTTAGCGCCTTTAGTCACTTTGATACCTTTAAAAGTATAAGCTTTAGTGACTTCACCCGACAACATAACGCGCGCACGCTTCATGTCACGACGGATAAGGTTAGCAGCTTTCAAAGTTTCAATACTAACGACATCGCCTTCAATTTGGCTCAGTTCAGACAGACGAACTTCAGCAGTCGTCATAGCCATTTTACTGGTAAAACCAAATTTTGGTAGACGACGATATAAAGGCATTTGACCACCTTCAAATCCTGAGCGTATGCTAGAACCTGAACGAGATTTCTGACCTTTTACACCACGACCACCAGTTTTACCAAGGCCTGAACCGATACCACGACCACGACGTTGGGCAGTTTTCTTTGCGCCAACACCTGGTGATAATTCATTTAATCTAAGACCCATTACGCTTCCTCCACTTTTACCAAGTAGTTAACGCGATTGACCATACCACGAGTTGAAGGAGTATCTTCTACTACAACAGAATGATTAATACGGCGTAAACCCAATCCTTTCAAGCATGCTTTGTGGCTCTTGAGGCGATGGGCACCCGATTTGAATTGAGTGACTTTCATTTTTTTCATCGTAACTCACCTAGTCTAAGTTAACCCAAGATTTCGTCTACAGATTTACCACGTTTTGCTGCCATCTTTTCTGGAGTTGACATATCACGTAAACCGTTAAACGTTGCACGAACAACGTTAGCAGTGTTGGTAGAACCATAACATTTAGTCAAAACATCTTTGACACCAGCAACTTCTAATACAGCACGCATTGCGCCACCAGCGATTACGCCAGTACCTTCAGATGCAGGTTGCATATAGACTTTACTAGCACCATGACGTGCTTTGATCGGATGATACAAAGTTGCATCATTTAGCTCAACAGTAATCATATTACGTTTGGCAGCTTCTAGTGCTTTTTGAATAGCAGCTGGCACTTCACGTGCTTTACCGCGACCAAAACCAACACGACCATTGCCATCACCCACTACAGTCAACGCAGTGAAAGAGAAAATACGACCACCTTTAACAACTTTTGCAACGCGATCAACGGTAACTAAGCGTTCTACTAGACCGTCAGTCTGTTCATTTTTATCATTTTTATCATTTCTAGCCATGATTAAAACTCCAATCCGTTTTCGCGAGCAGCTTCAGCTAAAGCTTTTACTCGACCATGATATTTAAAACCACTACGGTCAAATGCAACTTTAGTAATGCCAGCTGCTTTTGCGCGTTCTGCGATCATTTGGCCTACAGACGTCGCTGCATCAGCGTTACCAGTCGCGCCTGAACGCAAGCTGCTGTCTAAGGTAGATGCCTGAGCAATCACTTCACCACCGTTCGGAGAGATAATCTGGGCATAGATGTGTCTTGGCGTACGATTAACCGTTAGACGATGAACGCCCAAAAAACGGATATGTGCACGGGTTTTCTTAGCTCGACGTAGACGAGCTGCTTTTTTATCAAACATTTCAACTCACCTTATTTTTTCTTGGCTTCTTTGCGAATCACATGCTCGTCACTATAACGAATACCTTTACCTTTGTAAGGCTCAGGTGGGCGGAAACCGCGGATATCGGCTGCTGCTTGACCAAGCTGCTGCTTATCGTTTGATTTTAAAACGATTTCAGTTTGCGTTGGGGTTTCAGCTGATACACCTTCAGGTAACGTATATTCTACTGGATGTGAGTAACCAACGTTTAGGGTTACTTTATTACCAGCAGCTTGAGCACGGTAACCAACACCAATCAACTGAAGACGTTTTTCAAAGCCTTCGTTAACGCCTATTACTAAATTATTTAGTAAAGAGCGCATGGTGCCAGTATGCATCATCGCTTCTTTTGAATCGACTGTAGGTGAGAAAATGATTGCATCATCTTCCTGTTTCAGCTCGACCAATTCATGCAGGCGTAAAGACATATTGCCGTTCTTGCCTTTAACTTCGACCTGCCGATCGTTCAAAGTAACGCTTACGCCGTTTGGCAGCGTCACTGGGGCTTTAGCCACACGAGACATAGGAATATTCCTTAGAAAATTAACTTCTTTATATTAGCGAAAAAACTAACAGGCTAAAAAGCGTGTTAGTTTAGCATAGTTGACCGCGTTAGACACCTAACAATGTTAAATAATTTATCACTAGCACATTGATAGAAGCCTAACAATGTTAAATAATTTATCACTAGCACATTGATAGAAGCCTAACAGCGTCAAATAGACTTTATCGTCGTGTAGCTTACGCTACAAATGCGACGACTTCACCACCGATACCAGCAGCGCGTGCAGCACGATCAGTCATGATGCCTTGGCTAGTTGATACAATAGCAACACCCATACCTTGCTTAACAGTAGGGATAGCGTCTTTACCGCGATGCTGGCGTAAACCAGGACGGCTAAAACGTTGAATCGTTTCAATGACAGCTTTGCCTTCGAAGTATTTTAATACGATGGTCAAAGTTGCTTTGTTGTTGTTTTCTTCAGTAACAACAGCGCTAGCAACATAACCTTCGTTAACCAACAAATCAGCGATTGATTTGCGTAGCTTAGAGTTCGGCATTGCTACCGATACTTTATTAGCCATTTGTGCGTTACGAATACGGGTTAGCATATCCCCAACGGTATCTTGCATACTCATATAGTTACCCCTTACCAGCTTGCTTTACGAACACCAGGCACATCGCCTTGCATGACACGCTCACGCAGCATATTGCGTGATAAGCCAAACTTGCGGAAGTAACCGTGAGGACGACCCGTGATAGCACAACGATTGCGCAGACGTACTGGTGATGCGTTGCGTGGCAAAGCTTGTAGCTCTAGCATCGCTTCCATACGAGTTTCGTCACTTGCAGTCATATCACTGATAGTTTCTTTTAGCTTAATACGCTTATCAGCGTACTTAGCAACCATTTTTTCGCGCTTTAATTCGCGGTTAATCATGCTCTTCTTTGCCATAACGTCTTTACCTTATTTAAATGGGAAGCCGAAAGCTTTAAGCAACGCACGACCTTCTTCATCAGATTGAGCTGACGTAGTAATTGTCACATCCATACCACGGATACGATCAATCTTGTCAAAGTCTACTTCTGGGAATACAATTTGTTCTTTGATACCCAATGAGTAGTTACCACGTCCGTCAAAGGCTTTAGGAGAAAAACCACGGAAATCACGAATACGAGGAATTGCAATGGCAATGAGACGATCTAAAAATTCGTACATTTGCTCACCGCGTAGCGTTACTTTACAGCCAATTGGCCATTCTTCACGAATTTTAAAGCCAGCAACTGATTTACGCGCTTTGGTGACTACAGGTTTTTGACCAGCAATAGCAGTCATATCAGCTACAGCACCTTCAAGCAATTTCTTGTCTTGAGACGCGCCGCCTACACCCATATTTAGTGTGATTTTAGTGATTTTAGGCACTTGCATCACATTCGCCAAACCAAGTTCTTCTTTGATTTGCTGTTTTAATTCTTCGTTATATAAAGATTTTAATCTTGCCATTACCATTACACCCTTAGTGTCTTACGCAGTCGCCACTACTTCACCGTTCGAACGATACAGGCGTTGTTTCTTGCCGTCTTCGCCGAACTGATAAGTAATACGATCAGCTTTTTGGGTTTGCGCATTTAAGATTGCGACATTTGAGATATGCAGAAAAGCTTCTTGCTTAAGAATGCCGCCTTCAACGCCAGTTGCCTGATTTGGCTTCTGATGTTTAGTGACAATGTTAATGCCTTCAACTTTAATACGATCGTTTTTTACAGCTTGTACAGTACCTTGCTTGCCTTTGTCTTTCCCAGCAATCACGATAACTGTATCGCCTTTACGTAATTTTGACATGGATTACCTCACAATACTTCTGGTGCTAGTGATACAATTTTCATAAACTGATCACCACGTAGTTCACGAGTTACCGGTCCAAAAATACGAGTTGCAATCGGCGCTTTGTTTTGGTTCAACAATACCGCAGCATTGTCATCAAAACGTAATACCGAACCATCAGGACGACGAACGCCTTTTTTGGTACGTACAACTACCGCATTCATCACGTCGCCTTTCTTAACACG
The DNA here is from genome assembly GCF_036861305.1 of Psychrobacter sp. S4(2024). Lineage (NCBI taxonomy): Bacteria > Pseudomonadati > Pseudomonadota > Gammaproteobacteria > Moraxellales > Moraxellaceae > Psychrobacter > Psychrobacter sp. S4(2024). Next base: position 44,021 of record NZ_JAZAQR010000002.1, read on the forward strand.
ACCGCGAGGAATGGCTTCTTTAACCGTTACTTTAATAATGTCGCCAACTGATGCATAACGACGATGAGAGCCACCCAGTACTTTAATGCACTGAACTCGTCTTGCACCGCTATTATCTGCAACTTCCAGCATAGATTCAACCTGAATCATAGCGTTACTCCACACGTATGAGCAATAAAAACCAGTTGCTGCCGCTAGCACAGTATGAGTAGTCGGCATTTTAATATTAATAACCGCTGCTACTCTTAATGTGAGTGATATACGCTCGGCGCAATCAGTATCCTTAAAAAGGCAGCTATTTTAACAGCTTCTGGCTTTTAATGCAATTTACTTAGATTTTTTCTACTTTTTCAACCACATCAACCAAAGTCCAAGACTTGGTTTTTGAGATTGGACGCGTTTCTTTGATGCGGACAAGATCGCCTTGTTGGCAAACATTATTCTCATCATGTGCTTTGATTTTAGTAGAACGACGAAGCTGCTTGCCATATAAAGGATGACGAACCAGACGCTCAATCAAAACCGTGATGGACTTGTCCATCTTGTCACTGACAACTCGTCCTGTCAGAACACTAGCATTGGTCGTTGCTTGATTGTTATCGCTCATGAGTCGCCTCGTTGTTTCTCGTTAATCAAAGTCTGAAGCTGAGCAATCGCACGACGATTGACACGTACTTCATGGGTATTCCCCAACTGACCAGTTGCTTTAGCCATACGAATACGGAAAGCATCAAGTTGCTTTTCATCAAGTAACTGGGTCAGTTCTTCTAATGATTTATCACGTAATTCACTGATCTTCATTACATTATCGTCCGCTTAACAATGGTAGTTTTAAAGGGCAGTTTAGCTGCAGCAAGCGTTAACGCTTCGCGAGCAAGCTCTTCTGAAATCCCTTCAAGTTCATATAGTATTTTACCAGGTTTGATTTCGCATACCCAATATTCTACAGGACCTTTACCTTTACCCATACGTACTTCTAATGGTTTATTGGTAATTGGTTTGTCTGGGAAAACGCGAATCCAAATCTTACCGCCACGCTTAATTTTACGAGTGATGGTACGGCGTGCTGCTTCAATTTGACGGGCAGTCATACGACCACGAGTCAAAGATTTTAGACCAATTTGTCCGAATGCAACGGTGCTTCCACGATGAGCTAGCCCAGTGTTACGACCTTTATGCATTTTACGAAACTTGGTACGTTTTGGCTGTAACATAGTTTAACCTCTGTCTGTGTTTCGACGGTTTCCGTTTCCACGACCACGGCGTTTTGGCGCACGAGTCTGCTCTTCTTTAACGGGATTGTATACACTGTTCATACCGTCAAGGATTTCGCCACGGAAGATCCAAACTTTTACACCGATGGTGCCGTAAGTGGTTTCCGCACGTACTGACGAATAGTCGATATCAGCGCGTAGTGTATGCAGTGGCACACGACCTTCACGGTACCATTCAGTACGAGCAATCTCAGCACCGCCAAGACGGCCAGACAGCTCAACTTTAATACCTTTAGCACCAGAACGCATGCTGTTCTGTACCGCACGCTTCATAGCACGGCGGAACATAACACGACGCTCAAGCTGACTTGCGATGCCTTCCGCTACTAAATGAGCATCAAGATCAGGCGAGGTGATTTCTTCAATGTTGACCTGAGCAGGTACGCCCATAATTTTGGTCAATTCTTTTTGAAGTCTTTCAATATCTTCGCCTTTCTTACCGATAACAATACCAGGACGCGCAGTGGCGATGGTAATCTTAGCAGCACCAGTAGGACGCTCAATCATGATCTTGCTAATCATAGCACTATCAAGTTTCTTGCGCAGATATTCACGAACCTGAATGTCGTTAATTAGGTATTCTGAGTATTGTTTAGGGCTAGCATACCAGTTTGCGTTATGCTTTTTTACAACACCAAGACGAATTCCGATTGGATGTACTTTTTGTCCCATAACTTATTCCCCTACCTTTATAGTGATGTGACAGGTACGCTTACTGATACGATCAGCGCGACCTTTAGCACGTGGTAGGATACGTTTTAGCGTAATGCCTTCATCAACGTAGATGGTTGATACTTTAAGAGTATCGATATCTAAACCGTTGTTGTTTTCAGCATTGGCGATGGCAGAGTTAAGACATTTCTTAACAAAAACCGCGCCTTTTTTATTGCTATACGTTAGGATATCCAAAGCACGCTCAATAGATTTGCCACGAACTTCATCAGCAACGAGTCTAACTTTTTGTGCCGATATGGCGGCACCGCGTAATTTTGCAGTTACTTCCATGGTAAGCACCTTATCTCTTAGCTTTCTTGTCAATGCCGTGACCACGATATGTACGAGTCGGGGCAAATTCACCTAGTTTATGACCAACCATCTGTTCACTTACGATAACCGGTACATGAGTACGGCCATTGTGAACAGATAAAGTTAGGCCAACCATTTGTGGCAGAATCATTGAACGGCGCGACCAAGTTTTAATTGGTTTGCGTGAGTTGGTTTCTAATGCAGTTTCAACTTTAGCAAATAAATGCGCGTCTATGAATGGACCTTTTTTCAATGAACGAGGCATGAAATTCTTCCTTTATTTCTTCTTGGCGCGACGGCGGATGATCATGTTGTCAGTACGCTTATTGTGACGCGTTTTAAGTCCTTTAGACTTCTGACCCCAAGGGCTAGTAGGATGGCGACCTTTGTTACGACCTTCACCACCACCATGTGGGTGATCAACCGGGTTCATAGCGACACCACGAACAGAAGGACGAATACCTCTCCAACGTGAAGCACCGGCTTTACCAAGTGATTTCAAGTTGTTTTCAGTATTAGAAACTTCACCGATAACAGCACGGCAATTTACGTGTACACGGCGAGTTTCGCCAGAACGCAAACGAAGAATTGCATAAATACCGTCACGACCTAGTAGCTGAACGCTAGCACCCGCAGCACGAGCCATCTGTGCGCCTTTACCGATTTTAAGTTCGATATTATGGATCACAGTACCTAGTGGTATGTTTTTTAGCGGTAAACAGTTACCTGGACGAATTGGTGATAATTCACCTGACATTACTGTATCACCAACTGCTTGCTTTTTAGCAGCGATAATATAACGACGTTCGCCGTCAGCGTACTTAAGTAAAGCAATATGCGCAGTACGGTTAGGATCGTATTCAATACGCTCTACTGTAGCTGGAATATTGTCTTTAGTACGTTTAAAATCGATAATACGATAATGTTGCTTATGACCACCGCCGATGTGACGAGTAGTGATACGGCCATTATTGTTACGACCACCGGTCTTGCTTTTTGATTCTAGAAGCGCTGCAAACGGACGACCTTTATAAAGGTGTGGATGCACTACTTTTTCAACAAAACGACGGCCTGGTGATGTTGGCTTTGCTCTTACGATAGGCATGAGTGTAATCCTTATTCGTTATTCGCTGTTTCACTAGTAGAAGCAGTCGTATTTGCGACCTCTTCACCAGCATCAGCCATTTGTACATCTTGACCAGCTTTTAAGGTAACATAGGCTTTTTTATAGTCGTTACGACGGCCGATACTTTTACCAAAACGCTTTGTCTTACCTTTAACGTTCAATGTGTTTACTTTTAAAACTTCAACACCTTCAAACATCATCTCAACTGCTTTTTTAACTTCAAGCTTAGTAGCCTTAGAGTCAATTTTAAATACCTGCACACCAAGTGAGTCGCCAAGCATTTGAGATTTCTCTGAGAATACAGGTCCTCTTAGGATCTGATAAAGTCTTGCGTTATTCATGCTAGTGCTTCCTCAAATTGTTTCGCAGCTTCGACTGTCATGATCACTTTATCAAAAGCGATCAAGCTCACTGGATCCACTTCACTTGTATCAAGTACATTGACATGTGGGATGTTGCGAGCAGCTAAGTATAAGTTTTCGTCAACTTCTTTGGTGACGATCAATGCACGTGATGCATTTAACTCACCTAACTTTGCGATCAGCTCTTTGGTCTTTGGACCAGAAACGCTTATCTCTTCAACCAAAATTAGACGCTCTTGGCGAATCAATTCGGCTAGGATACACTGCATAGCACCGCGATACATCTTACGGTTAACTTTCTGTGACCAATCTTGTGGCTTAGCCGCGAATGCACGACCGCCCCCACGCCAGATTGGACTACGAATAGAACCTGCACGAGCGCGACCAGTACCTTTTTGGCGCCATGGCTTAATGCCACCACCAGAAACTTCGGCACGGGTCTTTTGAGCGCGTGTACCTTGGCGAGCACCAGCAAGATATGCGGTGACGACTTGATGCACTAGTGCTTCGTTGAATTCACGACCGAAAGCCGTATCAGAAAGCTCAACTGCCGCCCCTGTAACTGTTTTTAAATCCACGTTAATCCCCTTGCTTAGGCTTTGACTGACGGACGTACGATGACATCGCCACCGGTGGCACCTGGGATAGCACCCTTGATGACAAGTAACCCATTTTCAACATCAACCGATATCACTTCTAGGCCTTGAACGGTAACGCGTTTGTTACCCATCTGACCTGGCATTTTTTTGCCTTTGAAGACTTTACCTGGTGACTGGTTTTGACCAGTTGAACCAATGGCACGGTGAGATACTGAGTTACCATGAGTGGCATCTTGCATGCTGAAGTTGTGACGCTTCACGCCGCCTTGAAAGCCTTTACCTTTACTGTTTCCTGTGACATCAACCATCTGACCTTGTTCGAACAAGTCAGCTAGGATCTCACCACCAATCTCACGACCTTCAAGATCGCTGTCATTGGCACGAAATTCCCAAACACCACGACCAGCGGCAACGCCGGCTTTAGCGAAGTGACCTTTTTGAGCTGCTGTTACGCGGCTGTCACGACGGGTGCCTGTGGTAATTTGGATGGCTTGATAGCCATCTACATCAGTATTTTTTACTTGAGTAATGCGGTTAGCACTGATCTCAACCACTGTTACAGGGATAGATGCGCCTGCTTCAGTGAAGACACGGGTCATGCCGCATTTTTTACCGACTAAACCGATCGCCATTTTAGACCTCTTTATATCTTATATTAATGGGTTGGGTGTTTATGTGCATTAACCCAAAGCAATTTGAACGTCAACACCCGCCGCTAAGTCAAGCTTCATTAGCGCATCCACAGTTTTATCGGTAGGTTGAACAATGTCAACCATACGCTTATGAGTACGGATTTCGTACTGATCACGAGCGTCTTTGTTTACGTGTGGTGAAGTTAGAACGTTGAAGCGCTCAATGCGAGTCGGCAACGGTACAGGACCACAAACTTGCGCACCGGTGCGCTTTGCAGTATCAACAATCTCTTGTGCAGATTGATCAATCAGACGATGATCAAAAGACTTAAGACGGATACGGATTCTCTGGTTAGCCATGCCAGCAAGCTCCTAATATGTGCTTTTGTCATTCTTGCTTTGCAAGGATATGAGCAAAAGCCGTTTGGTTAAATATTCACTTAAAGCGGCCTTCTGTTCTAAACCAGAATGAGTTCTTTATCCGAACTTGTAGCGTGCCAAAAGCAAAATAGTTTAAAGCCCCGCCGACCCTTCCATTGTAGGATGTCAGCAAAGGCATAATGAAATAGTGCTAGAAACGATGCTCTAGCTGTCATAGCGCCAGCTGTTTGATTGGCGGCGCATATATAATTCAGTGGTGTGTATTATACATAATAATCAGATCATTGCAAGGGGCTTATTTACAATGATATACACAACTGTTTGATATAAATATTGGTTTTTAAACCAAATTCTCTTAACTTTTAACCGATTGCTTACTAATCATCAAAGCTAAACCGTCCCATTAAATGCCCTAAGTTTTCAACATTTGACGGCAATACTTACTATTCAGATCCCGCCTTGAGGTTCAATCTAATACTATATCGTATTGTTCTTGGGTATATAAATTCTCAACATCAAAGGTAATCACTCTACCAAGCAAATACTCTAAATCTGCTACCGTATCCGACTCTGAGGTGAGTAATAAATCAATGACTGAGGCATGGGCAACCACCGTAAACTTCTTAGGAGAATTATAGGTACGAGCACAGCGCATGATTTCACGAAATATTTCAAAACAGACCGTCTCAGCGGTTTTGACAAAGCCGCGCCCTTGACAAGTCGAGCAAGGCTCACATAGTTGCTGCCCAAGCGATTCACGAGTACGCTTACGGGTCATTTCAACCAAACCAAGCTCACTGACTTGAGTGATTTTGGTTTTGGCATAGTCTTGTACTAGCTGTGACTGCAAGCTCTCTAAGATATCATCCTTGTGCTGCTGCTCAAGCATATCGATGAAGTCTAGGATAATAATACCGCCTAGATTACGTAAGCGCAGCTGACGGGCTATCGCGTGTGTTGCCTCTAGATTTGTTTTGTAGACGGTATCTTCTAATGAACGCCCACCAACGAATGAGCCAGTATTGACATCAATGGTGGTCATCGCTTCGGTTTGGTCAATAATCAGATAGCCGCCCGACTTTAAATCAACGCGGCGTTTGAGCGCATCACGTAAATCATCTTCGACGCGGTGCACATCAAACAGCGACTGCTCAGCGGTATAATGTACTATGCGATCATAGACAAAAGGCACAAATTCTTTGGCAAAGTATCTAACCTGCTCATATATCTGTGCATTATCAATCACGACTTTTTCGGTACCAGCGTGTACCAAATCGCGGATAGAACGCAGTGGTAACGATAATTCTTGATAAATAAGCTCTGAACTTTGATTAGGCTTCATTTCTTGACGACGGGCACATATTGTCCGCCATAGTTGCAAGAGATAGTAGATGTCTTCTTCAAGTTTATCAACGGGGACACGTTCAGCGGCTGTACGTGCAATAAGACCGCCCTTGAGGTTGACGGTTTGCATCAGGCTAGTAAGCTCAGTCTTGAGACGGGTACGCTCTTCTTCACCATCAATACGCTGCGAGATACCGATATGCTCACTCGATGGCAAGTAGACCAGATAGCGAGATGGCAGTGATATATTGGTGGTTAAGCGCGCGCCTTTACTGCCTAACTGATCTTTGGTGACTTGAACTAAGATACGTTGGCTCTCGTGTAGGCGATGCTGGATGAGAGTTTTCGAAACTGATACAACTTCTGTGTTCTGCGTACTTATTACAGGCGGCGTGATGGCTAAATCGTCAGCCGTCACCTCTATAATAGTGCGCTCATCACCAGTCTTTTCGACTTTACTGCTTTTGGCAGCTGGACGAGGTTCACGCTGCATATCATTAACGTGTAAGAATGCAGTACGTGACTGACCAATATCGACAAAGGCTGCCTGCATACCCGGCAGAACGCGCACCACTGTACCCAAGTAAATGTTACCAACCAAACCCAGTTTATGATGACGCTCAATATAAATCTCGCCCAAGATACCGTTATCTAATACGGCGACACGGGACTCCATGGGACTAATATTAATCAGCAGCTCTTCGGACATAGTATTTTCTCTTATCACTTAGCTTTCTGGTGAAGCATTCATAGTTTGGTAGCCTGACAGTGTAACAAATGCCACTTGCTTTTGCCCATGACACAAGCGTGTCATTATGTGCAGATGGCTTAATATCAAGCTTCATCTTAAAGCACTGCTGAATCCATACCCCTGCTCTAAACTTTTTGAGCATGTAAGCTTTATTAGGTATTATCTATTTAGGCATCAAAATTTTAAAGCGTATCAGTGTCATTCATCTCTTTAATCAATGCCAGCGTTTGGGCAAGCGGTAAGCCTACCACATTGGTATAGCTGCCATTGATACGGCTAACCCAAGCCGCACCCAAACCTTGAATACCATAGCCACCTGCCTTGTCTACAGGCTCGCCGCTGTCCCAATAATCACTCATCATCTCTAGGGTAAGCGCTACAAAGGTGACCTCTGTACGTTCAATAATTTGTTGCTGATTGATGATTTGCCATACTTGCTCATTGTTGAACTCATCAGAACGTTTAGGCTGTAATGAGAGTTGCGTTGCCTGTACCGCCGTCCATACTTCATGAGTACTATCGGACATTTGCTGCCACATACGATAAGCATCTTCGCGATTATTTGGTTTGACCAAGACTGTTTTGCCATCTGGCAATACCCCAATGGTATCAGAGGTCAATAAAATAATGGGCTTCAATAAGAGTGATTGATATAAGTGAGCGTCATTATTCTTTAACTGTCTATTTAGCTGCACAGTTGCTGCCTCTGCTTTGGCGGCGATCATACGGACAGTATAATCTTTGGGCGACTCATCTTGATAAGGCGTTTCATCGATATCAACGCTGATGACCGTAAATTCTAGTTGCACTCTACTTAGTAACTCGCGACGACGCGGCGAGCCGGATGCTAGGATAATATCCATCACTACTCTCTATATTATGTAGAAACTTGATATTGATAGGTTTAGTCATAAATAAACGAGGGTCGTTTATCGTAGATGCTTATAAAAACCATGTGTGATGAAAATACTTGTATTGATAATCGATGTAATAATCAATCTGATTAACGCACAAATTTTCGTAACGTCAATAGTACCAATGGCCAGCTAATAATACTCATCAATAAAGAAAAAGTAGATTGGGCAACAAAGACATCTTGTACAAACATCTGTAGCATCCACAGACTCGCTTGAAATACAAATAATCCTAAACTCGCTATTATCCATGCACTAATCGTATTTAGCTGTCTGATATAGATACTGGTCACCTTTATCATAAGCGCCACTGCCACAGCAGAAAAAGCCTGCTGTCCTAAATGAGTATCCATCAGCAAATCAGCAATAAGGCCAATAGCAAAGGCACTAAAAATGCCTACATAACGCGGCTGAAACAATAACCAAAAAATCAATACCATGATCATGATCATAGGACGCAATGTGGCCATACTAGGACTTAATGGATAAACACTGAGCGATGAGGCAATAATAAAACTCAGTACAATCACGGCATGCAGCAGCCCATTTGCATGATCAGAATCAGGATATGCCATGAATACGTACCTTTAGCGGATGTTTAGCAGCTACTTAATAATGAATTCAGCATTGCAGGGAATAAAAAACGAGGAGTAAAGCAGCGCACTTAAATAGAATAGCGGCTGATTATCGGGCAATGATTATCTCTAACAATGACCATCAAGACTCATTGATGCCAATATTGTTTTTATTAGCCAGCTTGTCTTGCAATATCAGCACATAAGCATTATCAACAAAGTTTGCGGCAGGTGTGACATCAATGCTTCTAAAATTATCCGCTTGCGTGTCTTCAATATGGGTGATACGACCAACACGGTAGCCTGCAGGGATACGCCCACCTAATCCAGACGAGACCAGCTCATCCCCGACGCGTACATCTGAGGTTTTAAAGACATATTCAAGGCTCAATGAAGTAGGTATACCCTGACCGGTGACAATAGCGCGCTGACCTGTCCGCTTGACAGTAACGGCAACGGACTGCTGCTCATCAGTAATAAGCAATAAACGGCTGGTATTAGGATAGACATTGATAATCTGACCTAAAATGCCGTTTTCATCAATGACCGTTTGCCCAACTTGTACCCCATCTTGCTCCCCTTTATTCAACACCACAATTTGACGCAGTAGATTGGTGTCAGTACCAATTACCTGTGCCAGATTTAAATCAAATTGTTCAGGGCGCGTGGTCGATAGAATACCTTGCAGGCGAGCGTTTTGCGCCAAGATATAATCTTGCTGCTGCAATTTAGCTTGCGCGTGAATAAGTTGAGATCTGAGCTGCATGTTTTCGCGGCGCAGCGTTTCTTTTGATTGTAGGCTGCCGCTTGACCAGTGTTGTGCATAACTGGGTAATAATGACAGCTCGTAAATAGGCTGCATTGCGGCGTGGCTCGTTGAGCGTATAGGCTTGAACCATTCTGGATTTTTGCTATCAAACCACATCAATATCAATGCCACTATTAATAAAACAGCAGTTATACGAAGCGCGAGTGGCTGGCGAGCAAAAATACTTGGAGTCATAGTTCGTCTAATGTAGAGGTTTTAATGTGAGCATTAGCCAGCACTGAATAGCACTATATAAAAGGCATTTAATATCAAAAAAAGCTCAGTATCTATCAGATATTGATTGCCTTTATTGATAATATTAAAGGCAACCTTTTGGCTACCTTCAATGTTATTCATCTATCCTTTCTCATGCCTAGTTATCGTTAACTTCAGCCTTATCTAACATTGCTAGTATGACAATGCTTGATAAACAGTGATTTATACAAAAATCATATTTAGGCTTTTGTTATTGATAAAATCAAGCGCAATACCGCCACCACGGCTCACGCAAGTTAATGGATCTTCAGCGACTGTAACTGGTAAGCCTGTCTCTCTTGAGATGAGCTTATCTAGGTCACGTAATAGTGCGCCGCCACCGGTCAAGACAATACCGCGTTCAGCGATGTCTGATGACAACTCTGGTGGCGTCTGCTCAAGTGCTGCTTTTACCGCGCTGACGATACCACTCAGCGGATCACTCAAAGCTTTCTGCACTTCTTCTGAGTTGACAGTGAAGGTTTTTGGTACGCCTTCTGCCATGCTACGTCCGCGTACTTCTACTTCTAACTGGCTGTCTTCATTTAGCGCGGAGCCAACTTCTTGTTTGATACGCTCAGCGGTGGTTTCACCAATCACGCAGCCATGAATACGACGTACATGGGTAATAATGGCATCATCAAACATATCGCCACCGATACGGATAGACTCAGCATAGACACAACCTGACAAAGCGATAACGGCAATCTCAGTGGTACCACCGCCGATATCAACGACCATCGAACCGCTGGCTTCATGAACCGGCATGCCAGCACCAATCGCTGCTGCCATTGGCTCTTCTAGTAACAATACTTTGCTGGCGCCAGCTGACGATACCGCTTCACGAATCGCTTTACGCTCAACAAGGGTAGACTTGCAAGGCACGCAAACCACCACATTAGGCTGGGCCATAAAACGCTTCGCTTTTACCTTGGCGATAAAATGCTTAAGCATTTTTTGCGTCACTTCAAAGTCAGCAATCACGCCGTCTTTTAAAGGGCGGATAGCCGTAATATTGGCAGGCGTACGACCCAGCATCTGCTTGGCATCAATACCAACAGCAGCAACGGTAGGGTTCTGTGTGCGATTGCTTCTTAAAGCGACCACCGTAGGCTCATCGAGCACCACGCCTTTACCAGGAATAAAAATAAGGGTGTTCGCAGTACCGAGGTCGATTGCGATATTATTTGATAAAAATCCAAACAGGTTCATGACTAATATTTCCAGCGTATTACAAATGAGGCGAATGAGGCAAATGAGAGTGACCGAGGGATTACTCGTCAGTATTGAGCAGGTCGTCTTTAGACATTACCCGTGGCGAGAGTTTATCATCGTAACAAGTCAAACCGAAGCTATAATGATGAAATGAAAAAACTGAGCTAAATTATACCGATTTGGCTCAAAAAAAACACAGATATTTGCATCAGTACGCTAGGATTTTGCGCTTATGCGCTAAAAGTTGTTACAAAGTTTGAAATCGCAGACCATACCAGCCGCTTTGATGAAACAGCCTTTAATTCAATCACTAACAAGCAGCTACCGTCTTATGATATTTACTAAGTAATTTGCTTGATAACTTGCTTAGCAGCAGCTACCCACTGTAACGTATTTCGTCATTAAATGGGGAGCTATTGACCATCAACTTTTTACTATCCAGTCAGCTTTGCATAATTGCTTATTAAGTTGAGCCTTTTTTAATAGAAGAGTCGTGAATAAAGCCCTTTTAAACAATCTTGTGAGTAAAGATTGTGCTGTAATCAAGTGTCCTGCTCTGTAAACTTCGGTCAGATGCTTTATAATAAAGCCACTGTATATTTACATCTTTATATAAGTCGCTTATTTTAGTGCTTATCTGTTTTAGTCATATTCTACTCTAACAAAAACTGTCCGTAACTGGAGACACTATGTCACAGCAACCATTAACGTCTGACAACACTGTCAGCCGTGAAGAAATTCTAGAAGTTGCCAACCTTGCCCGTTTAGGTGTCGATGAAAATACTGCCGATAGCTATGCTGCTGATATCTCTAAAATACTTAAGCTGATGAACACGCTTGGTAATGTCGATACCACCGATATCAAACCTTTATCAAATATTCATGAAGCTTGCCAAGATTTGCGTGCTGATGTCGCTAAACACGATATCAATCGTGAACGCAATCAATCGGTTGCCCCTGCTGTCGAAGATGGCTTGTATTTGGTACCGCAAGTGATTGAATAGGCGGCTGTCGCTCTCTGATTTCGTATCTTACTTTATGCTATTAACATTTTGACGGACGACACCTTATGTCTGAACTTCATTTATTAAGTACCCAGCAGCTCATTACTGGTCTGCAAGACAAACAATTTAGCAGCCTTGAGCTGACTGACCACTACATCAAACGTATTAACGCCCTTGATAGCAAGATTAACAGTTTTATCACTCATACCTCTGAGACAGCGCGCGCGCAAGCACAAGCGGCGGACGAGATGCGTGTACAAGGGGACAAACGCCCATTACTTGGCGTACCCATGGCGCATAAAGATATTTTTTGTACTCAAGGCGTATTGACGACCTGTGGCTCTAAAATGCTGCATAACTTTATCTCTCCTTATGATGCGACCATCGTCACTAACATTGATAAAGCTGGAATGATTAGCCTGGGTAAGCTCAATATGGATGAGTTTGCGATGGGCTCAGACAATGAAAGCTCATATTATGGTGCGGTGCACAATCCTTGGAACATAGCGCATGTACCTGGTGGCTCATCAGGTGGTAGTGCAGCAGCCGTTGCAGCAGGATTTGTACCCGTTGCGACTGGTAGTGATACCGGTGGCTCTATTCGTCAGCCTGCCTCATTTTGCGGCTTAACGGGCATCAAACCTACTTATGGTCGCGTCTCTCGCTTCGGTATGATTGCTTATGCCTCGAGTCTTGATCAAGCTGGTAGTATGGGTCGCAGTGCCATGGACTGTGCCTTCCTATTACAGCCAATGATTGGTCATGACCCACGCGATGCGACTTCTATCAAATACGACATGCCTGATTATGTACAAGATTTAAATGACGCTGCTACCAGCGCTGGTGATAAACCGTTTGCCGGTTTACGTATTGGCGTTGCTAAAGAATATTTTAGTAAAGGACTTGATACTGAAGTCGAACAAGCAGCTCGTGCAGCGTTAAAGAAATACGAAGAACTTGGCGCGACCATTGTAGAGGTGACAATCACTGATCCAGAGATCACCCTTGCTACCTATTATATGCTCGCACCAGCTGAAGCATCATCAAACCTATCACGCTTCGATGGTGTGCGCTTTGGGTATCGCTGTGAAAACCCTAAAGACTTGATTGACTTATATACGCGCTCGCGTTCTGAAGGCTTTGGTCCTGAAGTACAGCGCCGTATTTTGTCAGGGACTTATGCGCTATCTGCTGGTTACTTTGATGCTTATTATACTAAGGCCCAAAAAGTGCGCCGCATAATTATCAAAGACTTCGAAGATGCTTTTGCCAACTGTGATGTGATCGCCAGTCCAACGGCGCCAACAGCAGCTTATAAACTTGGTGAAGACCTCGATCCTGCAACGATGTACTTGGGTGATGTTTATACCATTGGTGTCAACTTAGCGGGTCTACCTGCGCTTAGTCAGCCAGTTGGTTTAACCTCAGCAGGCTTGCCTATTGGTTTGCAATTGATTGGACAATATTGGCAAGAGAGCAAATTGCTCTCTACTGCTCATTTATTCCAGCAGCATACAGATCATCATCTGCAACACTCTACCATCGCGAAGGAGACGGTATAATGAATACAGCAACTACTACTGATAACAACGCCGTTCGCAAACACGATGTTCGTAAAGAGCTATTCGTCGATGGTTATGAAGTGGTCATCGGTATCGAGATTCACTGTCAGCTGAACACAGAAAGTAAGATATTCTCGAGCGCGCCGACTGACTTCGGTCACGAGCCAAACAGCCAAGCCAGTATTGTAGATTTAGGCTTACCGGGTGTCTTGCCAGTGCTAAATGCTGGTGTGGTTGATCGTGCGCTAAAATTTGGTATCGGCGTCAACGCTGAGCTGGGTCTATTTAATACTTTTGACCGCAAAAACTACTTTTACCCTGATTTACCGAAAGGCTATCAAATCACCCAGATGGCCAACCCTATCGTTGGCGAAGGCTATATAGATGTCGTGGTCAATGAAGGTGAAAAGAACGAATATCCAAAACGTATGGGTATCACCCGCGCGCATCTAGAAGAAGATGCTGGTAAATCAGTACACGATGCCGTCGATGGTATGACGGGCGTGGATCTAAACCGCGCTGGTACGCCACTGATCGAAATTGTCTCTGAACCTGATATGCGCTCAGCTCACGAAGCACTGGCCTATATCAAAGCCATTCATCAGCTGGTCACGTGGCTAGGTATCTCAGATGCTATCATGGCAGAAGGCTCATTCCGCTGTGATTGTAACGTCTCTATCCGTAAGCCTGAAAGCGAGCTTGGTACACGTACTGAGCTAAAGAACCTCAACTCATTCCGCTTCATCGAGCGTGCCATCAATCGCGAAATAGAGCGTCAGATTGACATCTTAGAAGACGGCGGTAAAGTTGTGCAAGCAACGATGCTTTATGACCCAGAGCGCGACGAAACTCGTGTTATGCGTACCAAAGAAGATGCCAATGATTATCGCTACTTCCCTGATCCTGACTTGCTACCTGTGCGTATTGAGCAGCATACGGTTGATAGCATTCGTGCAGCGATGCCTGAGTTACCAGTTGCCCGCCGTGCGCGTTTTGAAGAAGCGCTTGGTCTTTCAGAATATGACGCTCGTATCTTGACTGGTAGCCGTCAAATTGCTGATTACTTTGAAAGTGTGGTTGCAGAAATTGGGCAAGCAGATGCCAAAATGGCAGGCAACTGGGTAATGGGCGACCTACTTGGTGCGTTGAATAAAGATGATAAGGAAATTACTGACTCCCCTATCAGTGCCAAGCAATTGGCTGGTATGCTATCGCGTATCAAAGACGATACCCTATCTGGCAAACTAGCTAAGAAGGTCTTTAGTGCCTTATATGAGCGCGAAGGTGGCGATGCTGATGATGCAGCAGATAAAATCATCGAGGAAAAAGGTCTTAAGCAAGAAACTGATACGGGCGCTATCAAAACCATCGTTGAAGACGTCATTGCTAAGAATGCAACGATGGTTGAAGAGTATCGCGGCGGTAAAGAAAAAGCCTTCAATGGTTTAGTTGGTCAAGTAATGAAAGCCAGTCGCGGTAGTGCTAATCCACAGCAAGTCAACCAAATTCTAAAAGAGTTACTGGGTTAAGGTTAACTGCTCATTGGTTATACTGGCTATGATATGTAAAATACAATTGTAGATTTTGGCTAAAATAAATAGCTCTTGCAATATGCATAATTTTGCGTAAAATAGTCAGTCATTCGGGGCGTAGCGCAGTCTGGTAGCGCACTACACTGGGGGTGTAGTGGTCGCAGGTTCAAATCCTGCCGTTCCGACCAAACATAGTAGTAAAGAGAGAAGCCAATCATTGTTTTCAATGGTTGGCTTTTTTTTGTGCTAAATTTGGCTAGGGATTGTATGATGCTTCATTGAGCAAACAATAATAAAAATCGTGCAAGGCATGAGGAACAATCGAAAGCCATTCGTTCATATAGCTTTAGGCTGGCTTGTCTTATATTTACTTTGATTTAAGGGTTCATAGAGGTATGAATTATGCCATTAGAAAATAGTGATCAGCGAAATAGAGAAAACGAAGCACTCAAAAATAGAATTGCTGAGCTTGAGCACGAAATAAAATACATAAAAGAAAACTCAACGATGAATGGAGAGTTCATTAGTATAGCTTTACCAGATGACTCATATGAATTACTGCTAAAGGCAGCTAAAGAAAAAGGTGTCCATGTAGAGGAAAGCGTTAGTAAAGAGGTAATGAAATTTATATATGAAATTATGCCATATTTTAAAGCGTTTGAAGTTAAAGACGATAGCAAACTGTCAAAAGAGCGAATGAAACTTTTAAGTTATCTAGAATCTCGATGTGATTTAATAGATTTGTTTCCTTTAATGGCAAAAGCTAAAATTTCACCAAATGAGCATAATCAATTAAATGAACGTAACGAAAAAAGCTATCAAACCACTATAGGCTTATTACTAGAGTTAATGACTTCACCCAAAGGAATTGAGAGTAAGCAACCATTTTCAAGTCAAGCCGTTATCATTAGTGCAATTGTAGAACAGAGTATATACGGGCAAGGCAAAAGCACCTTAGAATCTCGTTTTAGTAATGCTAATGACGTATTGGCTGATGTAAAAAAGAAGTGATATAAATACAAAGTTTTCACCCCGAAAAAATTTATACCCCAAGTAGGGCATGAACTCACCTCATTTAAGGTGATACAAACAACTTCCTTCCATAAACTAGCAACAATAAGCCGTATCAATCAAGTTACGGTAAATTATGGAGCTAGATAATGACTCAGCAAGATTACACCCCACCTCATTTAGAACAGCAGTCACCTTATAATGAATCCAGCAACTTACCAAAATGGCTACTGCCAATACTAAAAACGGTATTCAGTATCCTATTGCCTTACTTGCTATCACCGCCTGATATCAGCATTCATATTCATCACATTAATATCATATTTTAAAGCCAAAAAACTGAGCACTACCCTAGCCGATACTCGTGTCCTATAGACTTTTATAGAGCGAGCCGTTAGGGTAAATGCTACATCTTTGCATTGGTTCAACTTATGTCAGAGCCTATCGCTCAGCCCACATCTACTCGCCTTATAAATGACGCACCTTGGGAAACTTACCAGCGACCTTATGTGCGTGATTTGGCGTATGTGCTTGCTTGCCCAAACGTTTTGACTAAATGGCTTGACGTTGCGCCTTACCAAAATACTCACACTATCTCGGTGCACAGTGCCAGCTTTTGGCAAACGCAATTTGAAGCGTATCAAGTACGTTTAGACGAGCTGGATAGCACCAATGATTATCAGGCGCTGACGCGCTACTTACTAAAGCGTCCAAGCCCCAATCGCTTAGGTTTTCATTTCGAAGGCTTACTGTCATTTTGGTTAGAGGATGGCTTTGCTCGTAAGTTGCATCCGTACGAGATGCTTGCTAATAATGTGCAATTATTTAACGGCAAGCAGACGACGGGTGAGCTGGATTTGATTTTATATAATCATGAGGAGAAGCTCACTGAACATTGGGAGCTGGCTATCAAGTTCTTTATGGGGTCAGCGCCCTTTGAGCCGATCAACTGGGTCGGTATCAACTCCAACGACAATCTACAACGCAAAATGACCCACATGCAAACCAAGCAGTTTGGTAGCATTTGGGTAGATACCGAAAATCATGGACAAGTTAAAATCGGTAAGCGTTATGGGGTGATAAAAGGGCGGTTCTTTTTACCAATCAATACCTGCAATTTTACTTATCCGTCTTGGTTATCACCAAGCTTTCCTATACACGAATGGTGTGATAAGTACGACACAAGCACTCTCGCGACTCTTGATATAAGGGCATTACGAGCCGCCCATTATATTGAATGGTTTACTAGGCGCGATTTTTATGACGGTCGTCAGTCGCCACTGAACAATTCTAAAAACGATATATTAAAAACAGGTTTATATTTTGCAGGCGATAGACCTATTGTCATTTATCCTAAGCAGACCGAACAAGTAGAAAATAAACTTTAAGCTTTTATCATCATCTTAATAGCTTTTAATAACTTTCAATTACTTGCATCAGCTCATATCTCAGCATGTCGGCACTCGGCATGCGCTCCGCATGAAAACGCACGATAGCAATGCCCGCACTGGCAAGCGCCTTGTCTTTTTTGTCATCGGCTTTTTGCCTTGCTTTACTGCTATGTGTCCAATCATCAAGCTCGATGGCAACCAAAGTAGTCTGCGCATCGATATCAACAATCACATAATCAACGCTTTGGCGGCAGATACGATTGAACCAAAAACTGCGCTCAGACGTCTCATTACTGTTCGCTTCGATAATCCGTGATAGCTGTACTTGCACAAAAATATGATATTCCGGTAATGCATTTTTTAACTTATTAAAAAATATCACTTCAGTAGGGGTCATGATAGGCATCGGCGCAAACGGCCAAATAGCCAACTCATCACCGCGTACAGGCGTCGGATCTGGTTCAATAGCTTGTTTATTAGAAAATAATTTTGGTAAGGTAATCAGCCCCAAAAAGCCAACTGCCAATATTAAAAATATAGCGCCAAATGACATGGTTTTACCTTATGCAATATCTAAGCAGGTAGATAGTTTGCCTATATGCTAGCCTAGCTAACATAACAAACTACCTTTAACTGCAGCAGGTCGACCCTTATGGGCTAACAGGTTATACAGAGAGAAACAAAAATGGTGCTCATGGTAACTAAGTATGAGCAAATGGACAAACACTAAAACGAAAAACACGACAATAGATGTCGTGTTTTAATTATAAAGCATCAAATGATAATAAATGAAAGCACTCTCATTAAGATTTTAGCTGCTATTTCATTATCATGCGTTTAGCAGTTTAACAACATCTAGCGCCAGTATAATACCCAAGCGCTGGTGGTATTCACTTTAGGGTCACTATTAATCTTATCCTTCAAGGCTAAAGCGGCTACTTTACCACGCTCAGGACCGACAATAACCCGTACACCGCGACTCGTCGGGCTGGTCTTAACTTGATAACCTGCAGATTGGAATTTTTTTGCCATCTCATCCGCTTTGGATTGGTCGTTTGCTAACGCTACTTGTACCCCAAAGCTACCTTTAGCATCGGTTTCTTTGACTTCTTTACGGGCTTCGCTGAGTTTTTGCTGAGCATCACGTTTAGCGTCTGCTGACTTTTTTGCTAAAGCTTCTTCTCTTTGACGCTTTTCTTCACGTGCCTGTTCAGCCGCCGTCGCTTCTCGCTCTAAACGCTCTACTTGCTTACGCGAGGGAATCGTAATGGTTTGACCAAGATTTAGCGATGTTGATGGTGAGAGATTATTGGCTTGAGCTAAGACTTCTACCGGCATATCGTACTGGCGTGCCAGTTTAATCAGCCCATCTCCTCTTTTGACTTGATAGTCAGAGGGCGACTTAGGTGGGGTCTTTTTTGCGGCTTCATCCGCCTCGCGCTTTTTTTCCGCAGCTACTTGCGCTTCAGCCTGCTTTTTAACGTCTGCTTCTTTTTTGCTATCTGCTAATTTCTTAGCAGCAGCTTGCTCTCTAATAGTTGCTTGTCTTTCAGCTGCCTGCTGCTCTGCTAGTGCTTTCTTCTTTGCTTCAGCACCATCAGTGGACGTCTCTGCACTAGAAGGCGCTGATATAGGTGTTGCAAGTGTGTTCTTCGTCGCCTCTTTATTAGTACTGTTAGTATCAGCGTTATCTTCGATACTTGGTGTGGTGCTCGCCAGATATTGCTGACTTTCAGCGCGTGCTTTTGCCAATGCTTGCGCCTCTGCCGCTTCTTGTTCAGTTAAGAACTGCTGAGCACGCTTTTCTTGTTCTGCAACGCGAGCGGCACGCTCTTTTTGTTTTTGTGCCAAGATACGTTTTTCTGTTTCGATATCTGTTGTCAGTGGTTGTACAGACGTAGGCTCAGCACTCGGTTGATCGATCATTGCCGATGCTGGCTGTGATTTATTGGTATCACCAATTTGTTGTACCATGGCGTATAGCATCACGCTACCACCGATAATCATCCCAATGCCCAATAAGGCTTGTCTCGAAAAATTCATCCGTTTACGTCTCTTAGTTGGTAATAAGGTTGATTGGGCGGCGCGGTTATTGTTTTAAACTATATTATAGATAGCTTAAATCAGCAAGCCATTAGCGCCAGTTGCTTCCATCCGTTTTAATACTAATGCGCTAGGTTTTAATCACTTTGATTATAAAGCATATTTTTCATGCTGTCTGCCACCACGCTATTACTAAGACTAACATCAAACAGTCAATGTTTTAACGTAAATTATCGCGTTTCAAGCGTAGACAATGCCTCTCCAATCGTATGAAAAGAGCCACAGACTACAATCAAATCTTGTGGCTGACTGGCATTTATAATCGCATGAGTGGCTTCTTGCAAACGCGCAAACTCATGTATCTGAGCATCATCGACATAGCTCGCTAAGATACCTTGCAAATGATCCGTAGTGGCAGCACGTGGATAATCAATTTCAGCGATGAACCAATCACTGATTGGTAAGCCTGCTGTCGTCAAACGCTGCACCACTTTATTAATATCTTTATCACCTAGCATAGAAAACAACATTTTAATGGTAGCAGGTTCACCTGAAGTTTGATTAACTTGTTCAGATGTACTTTGCTGTGTTAAATGCTGCTGCCAAAGCGGTAATAATTGCGCCAATAAAAACTCAACGCCTTGATCATTATGCGCCACATCAAATAGCCAATGACGCTCATGGACTTCACGATAATCGAAGCGACCGGCAAGCTTAACTGTTTTTAGCGCTTGCCCTATAGCATTGGTATCGACGTCTAAGGGACTTGCAAGTACTGCTGACAGAGCATTGGCAGTATTGGTCAATGACAGTGCGGGTCGAGGCAATTGCAGAGTGACAGCGGCATTGCTATATTGCCACGTAGTCGAATTATTTTCACAATAGCTGAACTCTTTACTGACTTGATAACAAGTCGCCTGATGCTTATCTATCGCTTGCTGTACGCTATTTGGCATCTCTGTAGCACCGTAAATGACGCTAATCCCATCACGTAAAATACCTGCTTTTTCCGCTCCGATGGCTTCCACATTATCACCCAACCAATCAACATGATCGATGGCAATATTGGTAATCACTGCCATATCAGGGTCGATGATATTGACCACATCTAAGCGACCGCCCAGCCCTACTTCTAACACCCAAACATCGCAATCCGCTTCAGAGAATATGAGCAAAGCTGCCAGTGTTGTCATCTCAAAAAATGACAATGTTAAATCACATTGCAACCGTGCCGCTTCTACCTTGCTAAAGGCAGCAATCAGGGTTTCATCGCTGACCATCTCGCCATCGATCCGTACCCGCTCGTTAAAGACGCTCAAGTGCGGCGATTGATATAAGGCAGTTTTATATCCTGCGGCTTGGCACATCTGCGCGATGACCGCAGTCGTCGAGCCTTTGCCATTAGTACCTGCAACCGTAAATACATAGGCGTCATCTTTGGCTGATTGTACGACTCCCAATGCCTCAGCAACTGGCAGTACTCGTGACAGCCCCATATCTATCGCCGAGACATGAATCTGCTGCATATAATTCAGCCATTCGGTTAAGGTGGCTTGGTTGTCAGGGCTATTACTGGGGCTATGAGACGCTAAAGAATCAGACATGGACAGAACCTATATCAAAGTTTGAGATAAAAGATAAAACTTATAAAAAAATAAAAACAGTATGACTAGCTTGCTACAAAGCAAAAATAGCATTTACCGTTATTCACGATAAATGCTATTCATTAGTTTTACATATTTGGCAGATATTAGCACGCCGCTCGATCATTATGCAGCGAAATTATAAAACAGCTGCTTGAATCTAACCCACGTGTTTTTATTTTTACTACCTACTGAGCATCAACATTGGGTACGCTACACAGTTTCGCCAGCAGACGATAAATGGTATCAATCATTTGATGACGATGTACCACTTCGTCAACCACACCATGCTCTAGCAAAAACTCTGCACGTTGAAACGGCTCTTCTAGTGTCTCACGTACTGTCTGTTCAATCACACGCTTACCAGCAAAGCCAATCATAGCTTTTGGTTCTGCTAAGTGAATGTCACCAAGCATCGCAAGAGATGCGGTCACACCGCCATAAACAGGATTGGTCAGTACCACGATATATGGCACGCCAGCAATTCTCAAACGCTCGATTGCTGCTGCTGTTCTTGCCATTTGCATCAATGATAGCAAGCCTTCTTGCATACGCGCACCACCAGAGGCAGCGAAACAGACCAAAGGTACTCTGTCTGCGAGGGCTTTTTCGGCAGCTTGAACAAAACGGTCGCCAACCACCGAGCCCATAGAGCCACCCATAAATCGAAAGTCAAAGGCACAAGTTACGATATCGAGATTGCGTAATTTGCCATATAGCACAATCAGCGCTTCACTCTCTTTCGTTTTTTCTTGTGCTTCTGCCATGCGATTTGGATACGGCTTACTGTCTACAAACTTTAACGGGTCTTTGGCAGTAAACTCTTGCCCAAGCTCGCCTTCTACCTTATCAAGCAGCCAGTTCAAGCGCTCACGAGCACTCATTGGCAAATGATGGTCACAATGCGGGCACACGTAACAGTTAAAAATCAGCGCTGTATTGGTAATGATCGAATGGCAGCTGCTGCATTTTGTAGAAGGCTCTGTCTCTACAGCGGTCAATTGCGCCGTTAATTGCTGTTTGATACCCGGAATCGGGCGCTCAAACCATGATTGACCAGCTTTATTGCCATTCTGCTGCAGGCTTGTACTATCGTTATTTATATCAGGTTTTGTCATCGTATCAGTCATATTATTCGCCATTATCTAAGGCTTATTGGCAAGCTCACTTGTGCACTTGTCCGTAAGAGTCCATTTATAAGAATCAGTTTAATCGTCACATATCCTCATGACTTTAGCAATTATAAGGCACGCTAATGCATAACTGTGACCATTTATATGTGATGTTAGTTTACACACGTAAACTAACTTTAGCAAAGCCATTTGCCTGTGTCTTTATAAACATTGTTATAAATACTGTCATAAATATTGTGACGATAACTTGCCCAACTGTTTGAGCGGGTGCTTATAAACTATCGAGTGCGCCGCGTAACTCATCCATTTTTGCCATAATTTTCTGCTGAGCATTAGCGACTGCAGTGATATCATTGGCATCGATATCAGCAAAGTTCTGTACCAATGCACTACCGACGATAATACCATCCGCATGAGCACCAATTGCTTTGGCAGAAGTCGCATCACGAATACCAAAGCCCACACATACTGGCAAATCCGTCTCTGCTTTAATGGCTTGTACTTGCTTTGCAACATCGTCAGTATCTAGCGTTGCTGAACCCGTCACGCCTTTTAAAGACACGTAATAGATATAACCACCGCAATGGGTCAATACTTGCTGACGACGTTCAGCCAGCGTAGTTGGTGATAATAAGAAAATCTCATTCATCGCGTGCTCAGTCAAATGCTGGGTAAAGCTACCCGCTTCTGCTGGCGGCAAATCAACCATCAAAATACCATCGACGCCTGACTGCTCACATAAAGAGACAAAGTTATCATAACCGATAATCTCTACTGGATTAAGGTAACCCATCAGGATAATTGGCGTCTGCGTATCTTGCTGACGGAACTCTTTGACCATCTTTAGTGCATCACGAGTGCTCGTACCCGCTGCTAATGCACGCTCGCCTGCCAATGCTACTGTAGGACCATCTGCCATTGGGTCAGAAAATGGTAAGCCCACTTCAATCATATCTGCGCCATGCTTGACTAAATCATGCAGCAAGCCAACAAAGTTGCTTGGATTGGGATCGCCTGCCATCACATAAGGGATGAGTGCTTTTTTATTTTGTGCTTTTAGGGTTTCAAAGGTGCTTTCAATTCGGGTCATAGTGGTCTCTTAATTATTATAAACTGGCTCATTTGACCCTTTATTTAATAATAACGGGTCAAATCAGTAATTTTTCTTCCAAGGAATAATCCAGTTGTTACTAAAAAGTAGCTATTAAAGCTCAATCCCTTCTGCCTTCATCACCGAATGCAAATCTTTATCACCGCGACCAGACATATTGACGATAATGGTTTGATCAGGCGTCATCGTTTTAGCCAGCTTTAGTGCATAAGCAACCGCATGAGCAGATTCAAGCGCCGGAATGATGCCTTCTTTACGCGTGACTTCATGGAAACCTTCTAACGACTCCTTATCGGTACAACCAACATATTCAACACGCTTCATATCTTTTAAGAAGCTATGCTCAGGACCAACACCAGGGTAATCAAGACCAGCTGAGATAGAATGGGTTTCTTGGATTTGACCTTCATCATCGGCCATCAAGTAAGTACGGTTACCGTGTAATACACCAATACGACCAGCAGCTAATGGTGCAGAATGACGACCCGTCTCAATACCATCACCTGTTGCTTCCACGCCATACATTTTAACGTCATTATCATTTAAGAAGTCAAAGAATAGACCAATGGCATTTGAGCCGCCGCCAACACAAGCGACTAGCGCATCTGGTAATTTACCCGTCATTTGCAGATGTTGCACACGCGCTTCTTTACCAATAATTGCTTGGAAGTCGCGTACGAGTAACGGATAAGGATGCGGACCTGCAACCGTACCAATAATATAATATGTGCTATCCACATTGGTAACCCAATCACGCATGGCTTCATTCATCGCATCTTTGAGAGTACGTGAGCCAGATGTTACCGGCACAACTGTCGCACCAAGTAAACGCATACGATAGACGTTCATCTTTTGACGCTCAACATCGTCCGCGCCCATATAAACGATACACTCTAGTCCCAAACGCGCGGCAATCGTCGCCGTCGCAACGCCATGTTGCCCTGCTCCAGTTTCTGCAATAATACGTTTTTTGCCACTCATTTTGGCAAGGAGCGCTTGACCAATAGTATTATTGACCTTATGCGCGCCAGTATGATTAAGATCTTCACGCTTAAAGTAAATCTGCGCACCGCCAATCTCATCACTTAGACGCTTGGCATGATAGAGAGGCGTTGGGCGTCCAACATAGTTGACCAAATCATTGTGATATTCTTCCCAAAATGCAGGGTCTTTTTTGACTGTGTTATATAACGTTTCTAGCTCTTCTAACGCTGCCATCAAGGTTTCAGAGACAAAGCGTCCGCCGTGGACGCCAAAATGTCCTCGCGCATCAGGATACTGGTTAAAATCTTGCACGCTTTCTGGATTAGTAAAGCTATTAATAGCGTGTGCGGTGGCAGATACATCTTTGTTAGCGACATGACTCATGGTAATTCCTACTGTAATAAGTGGTATTTTTTAGGATATCTGTTTTTTAGAAAAACTATAGGGAAAACTGTTTACATAGTTTGCTTTGGCAATTTGACAGCAGTAAAGCTAACTACTTATATTCGAAGATTCGCTAAGCGTCTCGTTTTGCCATCGGTCGCGTTTGACTGATTTCATAAAGGCATGCATTTTGCCAACGTCTTTTTTGCCTTTATCAGACTCAATCCCACCGCTGACATCAACGGCATAAATTGGTAAGTCATAAGTGGCAGCGACATTATCGGCATCAAGTCCACCGGCTAAGATAATCGGTAGTGAGCTGTCATTCGGTATCAGACTCCAGTCAAAGCGTGCGCCTGTACCGCCATACTTATGCTGATGGTAGGCATCTAGTAAAATGCTGCTTGCGCCTGCTGCGGCAAAACTGTCAATTTGCATATTCACACTCTCAAGCGCATCCTGTTCAGTATTGACACGCAACGCTTTAATCCAACGTTTATTGACGAGATTTGCCAGCTGACGGCACTGCTCGGGCGTTTCATCGCCATGAAATTGGATAATATCAAAAGAGACATGATTTGCCAGTTCAATAAGCTCATCTTCAGGCATATTGACGACCAAAGCCACCACACTGATAAAAGCCGGTACTGCAGCACTCAATATTTGCGCCTGCTCGATTGTAACCGCACGAGGACTTGGCGGATAAAATACAAAGCCAATGGCGTCCGCATTGAGTTTAACAGCAGCTTTAATATCATCAAGTTGAGTAAATCCACAAAACTTAACGTGCATGAGGTAACCTTGCGAAAGACTGAATATGATGATTTGTTAATAAAGGAGCAAATCAATTGCATCCAAAAACTTATCCTAGCATACTTTTATTCATAGTTTTGTTTATGATTGCGATTGATTAATATGGGAATAGATGAATGTCTAAAACGGCGGTAGCGATAAAAAATAATTCACACAACAAAGTCGAGGATAGTCATCAGTTTCATTATCTCATGTGGTTTCGCCGTGATCTACGCGTTCATGACAATACTGCTTTGGCTGCCATTTGTGAGCGTGCAAACGAAGACAATGCTCAGCTCAGCGCGGTATTTTTTCTTACCCCTGAGCAGTGGCAGGCACATGACATGTCGCTTACACAGCTTGATCATATTGCGCGAACACTTCCTATCCTCGCAGAAAAACTGCATCAGTTGAACATCATTTTAACCGTGCAGGTCTGCCCTAGTTTTACTGATTGTATAGTTACGTTGAGCGCATTATGTGAGTCAAATAATATCAGCTGCGTAATGGCAAATCATGAGTACGAAGGTAATGAGGTTGCGCGGGATGAACTGTTAACCAAACAACTTGCAAACAACGAAATTGAGTTTATCCGCTGGCATGACCAATGTATCTTACCACCGAAAAGTATCACTACCAATGATGACAGCATGTATCAAGTGTTTACCCCATTTTATAAAAAATGGCGGCATACCTTGGAGGTTAGTGACATACAAATTCATACAGCACTTGCCATCATAGATAATAAACAAGTTAATTTAACATTATCAGAACACAGTGCAAACACTACTCAAGATATAGAAGCATTGTGCAAAAAAACTGTCCACGACTATCAAGAATATCTACAAACTCATGAATCCTATCAAAATATAGATACGGACAAGCAAATTAGCCAAGCGCGCCTTGCTTATCCTGCTGGCGAAGC
This sequence comes from Psychrobacter sp. S4(2024), assembly GCF_036861305.1. NCBI lineage: Bacteria > Pseudomonadati > Pseudomonadota > Gammaproteobacteria > Moraxellales > Moraxellaceae > Psychrobacter > Psychrobacter sp. S4(2024). The sequence goes on from NZ_JAZAQR010000002.1 coordinate 70,798, forward strand.
GGAAGCCTGTCATCGATTAGAGCACTTTATCGCGGATGATATCGATAACTATGATGTGAGCCGTGATGTGCCGAGCTTACAGGCGACCAGTCAATTATCAACCTATCTTACTATTGGCGCAATCAGTCCCAGACTTTGCTACTTACAAGCTACTCAGGCACTAGGGAAATTACGTAGAAATGATGGTGACAACTTTGACAGCGGTGACAATAACGACATCAACCGCTGGATAAGCGAGCTGGCTTGGCGAGATTTTTATCGCCATGTTTTAGACTATAAACCTGAGCTTATCCGCCATCAAGCTTATAAATATGAGACTGATAAGAAAATCAACTGGTCATATGATGAAGATGCTTTTGCAGCATGGCGTGAGGGCAAAACGGGTGTGCCATTAGTCGATGCAGCGATGCGCTGCCTTAATGCGACAGGCTTTATGCACAATCGCTTGCGCATGGTTACCGCGATGTTTTTGACCAAAGATTTATTGATTGATTGGCGCTGGGGTGAGCGTTACTTTATGCAACAGCTGATAGACGGTGACTTTGCGTCTAATAATGGTGGCTGGCAGTGGAGCGCATCAACAGGTACAGATTCTGCGCCCTATTTTCGTATTATGAATCCCTTTAGCCAAGCTAAAAGCCATGATACTGAGGGAATATTCATTAAGACTTGGCTGCCTGAATTAAAACCGATTCCTACCAGCATTTTGCATAGAGAGGATAAAATGCGCAAGGCTCTGAGTAAGAATGGTACCTTTGCAGATATTGATTATCCTGTGCCAATCGTTGAGCATAAACTGGCACGACAATTAGCGATTGCTGAATTTAAAAAAGAGTAATATCTATAGTTAAAATATCTCAAAAAACGCTACAGTGCTGCTGGTATAAATTTTCTGCAGCCTCTGTCTGCGTAGGCACAGCAAGCAAGAAAAATGAATATCAGCAGTACTTGATGTATCGATATTACTTTTCCCTGACTATATAGTCAGATAAAAATAAAAATGTTATGAACATTTAAACGCGCTATTGGTATAAATTTTACTGGCGTGCTGCGTTCCCAGAGGCTGCGCAAAATTCATACCAATAGCGCTATAACACTTTCGTAATAAACTCACTATACAACCATTATCTGCTGAGAATTGGTTTGGTTATTTGTTAACCGTAGCAGTCGCCGATGCTGAAGCGACTAACGGCATTTGACACGAGCCAGCACCTTGCGTGGTGACCGTCACTACTGCGCCAGTTAATGCAAATAACTGCTGTAACTGAGTTTGCGCGTTATCTAACGCCATTGTCATGACATCACCGCGGCAAGCACGTTCAAGCACCTCGGCTTTTGCCATGCTTTGTGCTTGTTTTAGAATTTTTGGATCGACTTGCATCATACCAAAAGCCCCCGTTTGCCAATCGTAAATCTCGATATCATCTAGATAGACTGAAAATATCTCTGATGGCGGCAGCGTAATATTAATTTGGGGCATAATAGAAACGGAGGCATTAACATCAGCGTTTTCAGCATCATTTACTTCCGACTCGGTAGGCTGTATCACTTGTACCATCTCAGGTGTCAATGCGCTCAAGTCAATGCCCGCCTCTACGCGACCACGAGCAATAAATAGCGCCTTTTGCTCGTCTTGCCATAGCTTCATCCAACTGCCTGAACGCTGACTAGTAATCACCGTATCAACGCTGAATGCCACCGTCTCCAAACGATTCAACTTCTGAATTTGTGTCACCACACCCTCACGAGTGATGGTTTCTATGGGCTCTTCTTTGGTAATATTCTGCACAGTATAGATAGCGAAAATGACGGCTGCGAGACTAGCAAGCAATACGATCCACGACATCATAGCGATAGATTTTTTCGCTTTTGAATCAGTCGTATCAAGAGGATTTCGATTATCAGAACTGTTCATATAAACACCTTTATGGTTTTATCATAATTTTATCGATTATTTTTATAACTATAGTCTATTCCAAATAGAACAGATACGTTATATTCCAACGCGGAACTGGGATGAATTTTTTTAATGCTGAATTCACTATACCTATCATTGGAACTACACAAAAAATCACGTACTAAATAATAAATGCTATTTTTAAGCAGCAACTTCAAGTAATGACTACCAATACCCTACATAATCACTCATGATGTCATCTTCAAAAAACTTCTTTTTATTTGCTATAAATACATTTAGAACTGGTAAATAATCGAGTTATAGCTGTCTCATTCAGCCCTTTAAGTAACCTTCGCTCTGAAAAAACAAAAAGTCATTGCGTCTTAGGCGAACTTTACCTAACATAGTCAGGTTGTATGCTTAAAATATCGGTATACAGGTATTTTTCGAGCTTTATGCTAAAAACAGTGCTCGATGAAGTCTGATATTTTTATACAAAATAATATGTTATATCCTTTTTTAAATGCTGTTTACGAACGCACTGCTCACTAGCGTACTGTCTGTTGTAGTGCTTTCTAGCTAGGGCATGTCCTACACTATTACCAAGTAATAACAGGTAATCTTGCGTCGGCTATCAAACCACACGCTCAACATCCTACTATTTCTTATTTATTTTATCGTCGATAAGGTTCCGCTTTATTTATGAAAGCCAGTCAATTTTTATTTGCCACGCTAAAAGAAACACCCAGTGATGCAGATATCGCTTCAAGCCAATTAATGGTTAGAGCCGGTCTGATTCGCAAAATCGCTTCTGGATTATATATCTGGTTGCCAATGGGTTTGCGCGTATTGCAAAAAGTCGAGCGTATCGTTCGCGAAGAGATGCAAAATATCGGCGCTCAAGAAGTGCTTATGCCGATGACTCAGCCTGCTGAACTTTGGCAGCTGACCGGACGTTTTAACGACTATGGTCCTGAGCTACTACGCTTTAAAGACCGTCATGACCGCGATTTTGTATTGGGACCGACGCACGAAGAAGTCATCACCAATCTTGCCCAAGGCGAGCTGCGCAGTTATAAGCAATTACCGATTACTTTTTTTCAAATTCAAAATAAGTTCCGTGATGAGATTCGTCCACGCTTTGGTGTGATGCGCGCACGCGAATTTACCATGAAAGATGCTTATTCCTTCCACGTTGACCAAGCATCACTGGCAAAGACGTATGATGAGATGTATGACGCTTATACGCGCATATTCACGCGCTTAGGTCTTGATTTCCGTGCTGTACAAGCAGATACTGGCTCAATCGGCGGCTTTGCCTCACACGAGTTTCATGTCCTAGCAGACAGCGGCGAAGATGATATTGCTTTCTCTGATTCGTCTGAGTATGCTGCCAACGTCGAGCTTGCAGAATCTGTGAGTATGGCAGAACGCCAGCCTGCAACGATGGCTCGCGAGAATATTGATACCGTCAATATGCCAACCTGTGAAGCCGTTGCTGAGCACTTAAACGTTCCGCTTGCTACAACTGTCAAAACATTGATTGTGCAAGGTCATACACCAGAAGGTGAGCCACAGCTTATCGCTGTGGTATTACGCGGCGACCATACACTAAACACCATAAAAGCCGAAAAAATTGAAGAAGCCAATGTCCCTTTAATGATGGCAACGGAAGAAGAGCTAAAAGCCGCTGGTCTGCATAAAGGCTATATCGGCGTTGAGCTTAATATGCCCGTCTTTGTAGATCGTGCAGCAGCGGCATTGTCCGACTTTGTCTCTGGCGCCAATGAAATTAACAAGCACACGACAGGTATGAATTGGGAGCGTGACGCGCATATCACCCGTATTGTTGATATTCGCAATGTACACGAAGGCGATCCTTCTCCTGATGGTAAAGGTACGCTACAGATCAAACGTGGTATCGAAGTCGGTCATATCTTCCAGTTGGGTGATAAGTACTCACAAGCGATGAACTGCACGGTATCAGGCGAAGATGGCAAGCCGGTCACTTTGATGATGGGTTGTTACGGTATTGGCGTCAGCCGTATTATCGCTGCTGCTATTGAGCAAAACAACGATGAAAACGGCATTATGTGGCCATCAACACCAGATATTAGTGATTCTTTAGCACCTTTTGAAGTCGCTATCGTGCCAATGAAATCAAAAGAAGACACCGTTATGGAAACAGCAACGGCATTGTACGAGGAGCTAAAAGCTCTTGGTATCAATGTATTGCTTGATGACCGTAATGAACGCCCAGGCGTGAAGTTTGCTGACCTTGAGCTGATTGGGATTCCGCATCGTATCGTAGTATCTGACCGTAACTTGGCAGAAGACAAGTACGAATACGTTAATCGCCGTGATAGTGAAAAGCAACTACTTAGCCGTGATGAAGTAATTGCTAAAGTCAGCGGTAAATAGTGCAACGATAAAATTAGTACCATAAAAAGCGCCTATCTCAGTATATGAGATAGGCGCTTTTTTATTCTTAGAGGTTTATTTAAAAACCATTCATAATGCTTTTATTATTGACGAATCAAACGACTAGGCACAGGCAATAATGCAATATCGCTGACACGACAAGGATTGATATCAATACCACCTCGACGTGTATACCAAGCACGAACCATGAGCTCACTTGGCTCATAGTATTGACTCAAATCAGCAAATATCTGCTCGACACATTGCTCATGAAAGCCATTATGCTGACGGAAACTTAATATATAACGCAGCATATTTGCGTTATTAACTGGCTTATTACTGGTTATCGAAACTGCCAATGTCCCCCAATCTGGCTGATTGGTCACCGGACAATTACTACGTAATAGATTAGAATAAAAGCTAAAAGTTTTACCCTCTGATATTTTAGCATCACTTGTATTACGTTCTAATAATGACGCATCAGGATGCAGCGTTAATGCTACTTTCTCAGTACTGTCCGCTAGTGCATCATCAATACAAATGCCATCAGGCTGAGCGATCAATAGCCCTGAATGCTCATCCTCTAAGTCAAACAATTCAACATTAACTTCAGCTTGTACGCATTTCGACAAATCTTTCGCTATCAGCGTTTGTACTGTTTCCAAACTACCAAATTCAGTAAAGTTGATACTATTTAGATAAAGCTTCAATGACTTTGATTCAACAATAAATGGCGAGCTTGCCGGAATGCCAAAGCGTGCTATCGCAACCTGCGATATACCTTGCTCATTTAACCATGACAGCTCAAATGCCTGCCACCAATCGAAACCTACCTCTAGCTTATCATCCTGCCAACCAATGACCTCTCGCCCCATACTACGAGCAATCGGATATAACGTCTCTGGACTATACTCAGTTGGATAATCAGTGGTTTGTTCACCCAAGATACCGTGGATACTCATTGGTATTTCCTAATAGTAATGATTGAAATTAAATAACATTTAAAGTTTTAGTAAGATTATTAACCAGTTCAAGTGCTCGAACGGGATGAAAGATTTATATAAACCTTATTCTTCCTACAGACGTACGCGCGAGCCGTCACTTAATAGTCGATAGGCAATGGTATAAAATATCGCACAAAAAGCAAAAATAGCACCCATTGAATACCAGACATTGACGTCAGAATAGCCCAAAATCCCGTAGCGGAATGAGTTGACCATATAAACGATTGGGTTCAATAATGAGATATTTTGCCAAAATGGTGATAAGTTTTCCATCGAGTAGAACACCCCGCCAAGATATGTCAACGGCGTTAATACAAAACTTGGAATAATGGAGATATCATCAAAAGAGCGGGCAAATACAGCATTAATAAAGCCGCCCAATGAAAACAGAATAGAGGTGCCAAGGACAGTAAATATGGTCACAAATAAATGCTCAATACCCAAATCAGTAAAGAACAGCGCCACGATCGAGACAATGATACCAATCGCTAATCCGCGGAAAATACCACCGCTGATATAGCCCATCAAAATAGCATGTTTTGATACGGGCGAGACCAAAAGCTCCTCAATACTGGCGGTGAATTTGGCACTAAAAAAGCTTGAGACCACATTAGAATAGCTGTTAGTGATGATTGCCATCATAATCAAACCAGGCACGATAAATTGCATATACGGCACACCGCCCATTTCACCCACACGTGGTCCAATCATCTTACCAAAGATGACAAAATACAGGCTCATGGTAATGACTGGCGGCAATAACGTCTGCGGCCAAATACGTAGAATCCGGCGCACTTCTTTAACCAAAATAGTGCGAAATGCAATCCAGCGTTGTGCAAAGTTCATGCGGTATCTCTCCTAAGCGCCTATGCTTGCTAGAGTAAATAGTCTCTAGTGTAAACAGAGTTGCCTATCTGATTATTCTATTTAATATACATGTTGAATGAAGACTTATTAATACGGTCTTATTATTCATAAAAATTTGTTATAAAGCCCAACTTTCAAAGGTAGCTAATGCTAAAGAGCTACGAGCTTAAAGGTTCATGTAGGCTTTTATCTACCAGACGCATAAACAGCTCTTCTAAGCGGTTGGCTTTATTACGCATACTCGCGACCGTAATACCTTGCTCAGACAATTGAGTAAAGACACCATTTAACGACTCACCTTCTGTCAATGTCACCTCAATCGTCAAATCATCCGGCTGCACGACATCCGTCACACCAGTTAATACTATTTGATGTGTTAACGGAGTCGCCACATCAAAGACAAAAGTCTCAACCGATAACTGCGCAAGCAAGTCTTTCATTTCAGTATTGATACGAATTTCACCGTGATCCAAAATCGCGATACGCTTACACAGCTGCTCAGCTTCTTCAAGATAATGCGTAGTTAAAATAATGGTGGTGTTTTCCTCAATATTAATCTGCTCCATAAACTCCCACATTGAGCGGCGTAGCTCAATATCTACACCAGCAGTCGGTTCATCCAATATTAATAGACGTGGCTTATGTATGAGCGCCCGTGCAATCATCAATCGACGCTTCATACCACCTGAGAGCTCACGCGATTTGCTGTCACGTTTGTCCCAAAGTCCCAAAGCTTTGAGCAACTTCTCTGCACGCGGTTTTGCTTCCTTTGCTGCAATGCCAAAATAGCCTGCTTGAGTAATAAGAATATCTTCAACTTTTTCAAACTGATTAAAGTTAAACTCTTGCGGTACTACGCCCAAAAATTGCTTGGCTTTTGAGGGATCAGATAACAAGTCCGTACCAAAGATATGGACACTACCCGCTGTTGGTTTAAAGAGCGAGCTAATGATACCAATCATCGTTGACTTACCAGCACCATTTGGTCCCAGTAACGCAAAAAATCCCCCTTGCGGAACCGTAAGACTGACATCTTTTAATGCCGAAAATCCGTTGCTATAAGTTTTGGATAAATTCTGAATCGATAGTGCTGGTACTTCAGACATGAATACCTCTTTATGAATGATTAATCTAAAAAATGCTGTATCAGCATGCCAATTCTTATAATCGTTGCTGTAGTGTATTAATGTGAGGCTGAAGGGAAGCTATTTCAACGGTGGAATATTATAACGACGACATGAGTCCTATCAATCATATATAAAAAAGCACCTACCTCACTATGAGATAGATGCTTTTTATTTATTGCCTTTTAAAGTGCGATATTAAAGTACCTTAGCAATAAAAACTAGCTGGCTTCACCAACCATATAATCAACGGCATTTTGCACTTCTTCATCAGGAATATCTGCGCCGCCTTTGGCAGGCATAGCATTGAAACCATTGATAGCATGGGTATATAGGGTATCTTTACCTTTTGCTATACGAGGTCCCCAAGCACCCGCATCACCTAACTTAGGAGAGCCAAGCAGTCCTGACGCATGACAAGTTTGGCATACCGCGTTATAGACTGCTTTACCATCACGAGGACCATCGCCTGCAGCTGGACCAGCAGAACGAGCCGTCACGTCACAAACTTCATCTTCTTCAAAACATATTTTGGCAACAGGCTGAATACGAGCAATCAGATTTGGATATAACGCAATCAATTTTTGTACTTGCGGCGTATCTTGTGGAATTGGCTCTTCGACAGCAGCTGGTGCGGCTGCCGCAGTTGCCTCGGCTGGTGCATCTGTTGCTGTCGCGTCTGCTTGTGCAGTTGCATCAGCAGAAGCAGCGCCATCCGTGGTGTCAGCCGCCGCTTGAGGCTCATCACCTAGCTTTTGAGGGGCATTTTCGACAACCTCTTTGCCTTCTGCGACAGCAGATATAGTAACGGGTGTATCTATAGCACTTTCAGCTTGGCTCACAGCGATACTAGCGATTCCTAGAATGGCAGCTGCCGATAACATAACTACTTTTCTCATTCGTCACGTTCTCTTATTACGTATACAAGGGTCAGCATGACTTAGACATTCTGTCTGTCCTCCTTTGACAACAAACCGTTGTCAATAGCAAACAGCCATCCCGCATGCGAGCGCACTTGTAATCGGTGATTATAAATATGGATTCTCCCTGACATTATAAGGGAAAAGACGGGTAGATTGCCATGCCTGTTTGCGGACTATGCTGTTTTTTCTTAAAAAACCTCAATAGCGGGCTTCATTCATTGGCTTTATGACTTTTATTTGTTAGACTAAGCGGTCTTTATTTTTAGGCACTTTTGCGCTCGTAGCTCAGTTGGATAGAGTATCGGTCTCCGAAGCCGAGGGTCGTGGGTTCGATTCCCGCCGAGCGCACCAATCATCGTATTTCGCCATTTCTCAGCACTACCTCAAATCTATAAAACCATTTAAAACAAAACCTTGAAGTTTTTATCATTAATAAGCTCGTCTGTTAGTACCTATAAAATGTTGTATATATTGTTGTTAACTCCATTTTATGCTGACTTATGACGGAGTGTTACTTCTCCTAGTTAAATATTCGTACCAATCTACTCTGCCTCTTGCAAATTGGCATCTAGTTGCGCACGGCTAGGCACACGCTGATAATTAATCACTGGTATATCACCCAAACGGCGTTGACTGGCAGCAAGCTTGGGGTCGATCGTAATCATCGCGATTTTTATATTTTGTCGAGTAACGAGCAAATGACTGCCCTTTCGTGTCACTCGATAATCAGGAAAATACTGCTTAATCATCTCCGCCGTCTTTTGTAAGGCGTCATTTATCGGTTTTTTCTTATCTCTTGACTTTATATCATGTAAGTTATTTGGTGCACGTGATTTTGCAAAAAACCATAATCCAACGATAACTGCCGTCAATATGACAAGCCACCAAATTCCGTCTATCATAAGAAAGGATATCCATTATTAGCAAGGGTTAGCTTATGTTAGCAGAATTATCATCAGCGTTAATAGCAGAAGTAGAGCGTGCTGCTGAACTATTAGAATCGAAACAGCATATTTGCCTTTTAACTGGCGCAGGGATTTCAGCAGAAAGCGGCATTCCGACTTTTCGTGATAAGCAAACTGGCTTGTGGGAAAATTATCGCGCGGAGGACTTGGCGACACCAGATGCCTTCACTCGCGATCCAAAGCTGGTTTGGTCATGGTATCAATGGCGCAGACAGCTCGTGGCTAGTAAAAAACCCAATCCTGCCCATACAGCATTGGCACAGTGGCAGTATCACAGTCAATCGACTAATCAGCAACTAACCCTCATTACTCAAAATGTTGATGATTTGCATGAGCAAGCAGGTAGCGCTGTTACCCACCTGCATGGCAATCTATGGCGTAACCGATGCAGTCAATGTCAGACACCTTATACAATCCAATTAAAAGGCGCTTATGACAGCGAGAATAGCATTAACTTTGAGGAAGCTCTAGTGACTTGCCAGCATTGTGATGGTTATATCAGACCTGATATTGTGTGGTTTGGAGAGTCGTTACCGATGCGGGCATGGCAGACAGCAGAGGAAGCTGCCGCGAGTTGTGATGTATTTATTAGTATCGGTACTTCCAGCCTCGTCTATCCCGCTGCCGGACTGGCACAACTGGCAAAACATAACGGTGCCAAAATTATCGAGATAAATCCTTATCCGACACCAAATACGCTAGTCGATATTACTCTGGCAGCAAAAGCTGGTGTCATCCTGCCAGAGTTAGTAAAAAGAATAGGCGTTCTATGATATAACTGGCATCCCATTAGCCTACCGCTTGATCTACTTTGTCTAAATACTGCTGCTTTAGCTCATCACTGATAAACGACGATCTAAAAGAATTTTTTACCAAGGTGATAATATCATCTTCTGTCAGTGGCAAATTCTCACTGATATTAATGAAGTTTTGGTTGATATAGCCTTTAAAATAAGCAGGGTCATCTGAGTTGACAGTGATATTTAGACCATAATCTAGCAGCTCTTTGATGTTGTGCTCTTTATAGTTGTCAAATACTCTCAACTCGATATTAGAATTCGGGCACACGGTGAGCGGCATCTGCTCATCTTTTAGACGCTGCATCAGCTCAGCGCTTTTGATAGATTGCACGCCATGGTCGATTCTACTGATATCCAATAAATCTAACGCTTCATAAATGTAAGAGAAATCCGCTTCTTCGCCAGCATGGGCAACCAACTTAAAGCCTTCCTCTTTTGCCTTTTTAAATACCTCTATAAACTTCGATGGCGGATTGCCTAATTCTGAAGAATCTAAACCGACACCGATAATATCGTCTTTAAATGGCAATGCTTGCTCTAACGTCTCAAACGCTTCTTCTTGTGATAAATGCCGTAAAAAGCACATGATAATACAAGAGGTAATACCATATTTTGCTTTGGCATCAGCCAGTGCACGTTTGATGCCTGTTATGACTGTCTCAAACGCCACGCCTCTTGCCGTATGCGTCTGCGGATCAAAAAATATCTCTGTATGAATGACATTGTCTTCGACACATTTGAGAATATACTCCCATGTCAAATCGTAGAAATCATCCTGCGTAATCAAGACATTGGCACCGGCATAATAGATGTCTAAAAACGTCTGCAGATTGGTAAAGTTATAAGCATTACGCACATCCTCTATGTCTTTATAAGGAATCTCTATCTGGTTCTTTTTTGCCAATCTAAACATAAGCTCAGGCTCGAGCGAGCCTTCAATATGTAAATGCAGTTCTGCTTTTGGCAGTCTTTTTATTAGATCAATCATAATATTCCAGTATTGGCGTTGTATATCGGTTATTTATTAAATATAGCGATAAGTGTTTAGTGTAATCTTTCATGCTGATGGCCGTCAGGGTTTATTTTAAAAAAACCACCGTATCAGACAACTCATTACCTGATGGGTTTTGCTCCAGATGATAATACTGGCGCAGTACTTGACCAACCTCATCTAGCAATTCAGTCAAGCTTTCTTCTGTCTTCTGATTGGCAATACCGACTACCGCTTTGTCACACATTGCGCGCCAAACTGTTGGGCTAACATGGGCACTGATACCACGATCAGCGACGATTTCAAGCTTATGCTCGCAAACATTGACGTATATCAGCACACCAGTGTTTTCTTCAGTATCCCACACTCGATACTCACTAAATAAATCAATCGCACGGTCACGGCAGTCGCTATGATAGGCCTCTTGAATAGGCAAATGATTTTCTACGATCAAAAATACCTCGCCGCGGTGACCTTGCTCAGCAAGTGTCACCCGCTCTGTCAACCGAGCTTTTGCCGCGGGCGTCAACCATTTACTATGCAAAACGGGGATAAATAAGACTTGGCGCCACCAGCGGGCAAAGCTGGATTTTGAAGCGTTATTCTCTGCCATGATACTATTTCCTCAAGTACGTCATTACTAATGGTTATTTAGTGTCTTTACTAGGCGGCTATGAAGCCACTGAAAAACAACGGGCTAATGCTTACCAAGAACCGCCAGCGCCGCCACCACCAAAACCGCCACCGCCACCACCAAAACCGCCGCCGCCGAAGCCACCGCCACCGCCCATACCCGGTAGGAATATCATACCACCGCCTCTACCTCCTTTACCGCCGCCAGACCCGCCTTTACCGCCACCGCGTGAAATCAAGAACAGCCATAAAAATATCGCCATAATGATGGTCATAAATAGACCACCGCCCAATGCTAGTGAGCCTGCAACAAAACCACCGGCCGTCAGTACAGAACCGAATACTCGACCAAATATACTGGTAATAAAGCTACCAAATATCATCGCCATGATGAATAGAAAAATAGGAGATGGCAGCTCGTCTGAGCCTTGTTGGGTAGTACGTTCAGCTGCCTGCGCATCGGCACGAGCAAGCACTTCAGGATCAGCAGATAAACGACTTTGTAAGGCTGTTACGCCTGCCAATATCCCTGCGCCATAATTATTTTGCTTAAATAACGGGGTAATATCCTCTCGAATGATGCGATTGACCGCCGCATCTGGCAGTACACCTTCGAGTCCATAACCTGTCAATATATACATATCACGGTCATTGACAGCGACAACCACAAGCAAACCATCATCGATGTCTTTACTACCCAGCTGCCATTTTTCAGCAACTTGCAAGGCATAATCAAAGATAGGCATGCCATTGGTAGTTGGGACAATCACCACTGCTGCTTGTGCCAAACCTTGCTGATAAATTGTACGTAGCTGTGCTTCTAAGCGCTGCTTCTCTTGTGGGTTTAAGATATTAGCTTGGTCGATGACAGGATTGTTTAAAATCAGTTTGTCTGCATCGACACTGTCAGCAGTTGATTTAACAGGGGGACGTTTGGTCGCATTTGCCTCTGCCACGCCCTCATTATTGGATGCATTAGGATTGATAGCTTCATTACCGAGTATGGTTTCGTTAATCGCCTCATTGCCTAAAACAGCATCATTAATAGCTTCATTGGATTCAGCGGCTTTTGCAATAGCCACTAAGTCTTCCACACTGCGATTTTGCGTGGTGCTATCGGCAGCAAGCGTACTGTCATCAGGCGCCGCATACAATGTAGACGCGCTACCAATAGTAAGGGCGAATAACAACGCTGCTAGGGGTGTTTTTAAATGAGTCATTAACTGTATACCACCTCAAGTCAGATCTTTACTAAATTAATAGGTAGAGCGGCAATCAGTAAGTATTTAATCAGTACTTGATGCTCTACCTGTTTTTAATGGCTTAACGATATAAATAGGCTTTAAGAGACGCTTATATTTAATATTAGACGCAACCTATTCATACCAGTAAGAAACGCTAAGACGGCTACACAATTCGTTTAATAGATGAAGCATACCGGCGTGAAATAAACGCATGATTCATCATTATTGATTTGCTGCTATTGAGCCGTCTTTGAGTCGCCATTGTCAAAATCCACGCTTGGTGCAGTAGAAATCTCTTTTTCGTTCGCGACGCTAAAGTTTGGTTTAGCACTCATCCCAAATACTTTTGCCGTAATATTGGTTGGGAATTGACGTACAGTCGTATTGTAGCCCTGCACCTCTTGGATATAGCGGTTACGAGCGACGGCGATACGGTTCTCAGTACCTTCTAATTGCGCTTGCAAATCTTGGAACAGCGCATCAGATTTCAGTTCAGGATAACGCTCAGACACTGCCATCAAACGTGATAGTGCACCCGTCATCTGTTCTTGCGCCGCCGCATAACGCTCCATCGCTTCAGGATCATTGAGTACTTCTGGCGTTACGGTGATACCACCAGCGCGTGAGCGGGCTTCAGCCACTTGCGTAAAGACTTCCTGCTCTTGCTTGGCATACTGCTGTACTACTTTTACCAAGTTTGGCACCAAATCCGAGCGACGTTGATATTGGTTGACCACCTCTGACCACGAAGCCGTCACTTGCTCATCTTGAGCCTGAAGATTATTATAACCACAACCTGTCAAGCCGACAGTAGACGTGGCTAATACAGCTGATAGCAAGATGGGTTTTACAATGGATTTACGGGTCATTGTGGATTCTCCTAATAATGATAAATATCAAACAACTGATAACAAAATTTTAAAATGACTTTTGACTGCTTTTTTTGATACTGACTTCAATACTATGACTATATAAGCTTATATTTTGTAGCCTACAATATGTTGTGCTAATAATGGCGCTATAACGCTTTTTTTACAATTCATCGTTACCAAAACACAACCGCAAGCAACGACTTGTAGCATAATCTCTCACTCTGTTTTGACTATGTATCTATATAACCTGACTTATCATGAATTATTGAAAAATCATCCAAATTGAGATAAATCGACCTTATGCCATATTCTACGGTACTTGTTGTCATAATAAAGCTTGTCATAACATATATATGGCTGCCGCTAAGAAGAAATTTCTAGTAATTGGGTAAAAAATATGGCAAATTGCAGTTACGTAGCTGTACGGTTTGCATACATTTGGTAGTGGACTTATTTTCTTCATAGTACTAGCGATTCGTTTATTTATCCTTTAAAAGGATTAATAGACAGATAAATCATCGCTTTATGACTCTATTACGCAATTGTACTTAGCCGATACTGCTCATAGTAAGCTGAATACCATCGCGATGATGGGTATTTACAATTATAACCGCCTGTTTTATCCACTGGTTTATTTATAACAGCGTTTATGTTTATGGCAGGATGACGGATTACCAAAGTAAAGAGACAGTAAAAATATGGCAACCATCGTCAATCGATTGATACTCATATATAAGTGCTATCAAGAGATGAGCAAATACAGCCAAACTTTGATAATAAACCAAGCGGATAAACACAGACAACTACAGTCCATTCTTGGTGACTATGTACATATGAAGCTTAAATCATTGTTTTAAGTACATGCAGATAATTTGAGTGGTTGGCTTTAATAAGGATATTAAACCGTTAACTCACTCTATGCATCCTCATATATAGTCATTTTGAGACAGTTGAAGGAATAGATATATGGAAGGTTTAGTCAATTTAGTAAACGGAATTATTTGGAGCCCTGCATTAATTTACTTATGCTTGGGCGCAGGTCTATTTTATTCCATCATGACGCGCTTTGTACAAGTACGTTTATTCGGTGAAATGGTCAGACTACTATTCACTGGTAAATCCAGTGCAGATGGTATCTCTTCATTCCAAGCCCTGGCAGTAGCCTTAGCTGGGCGTGTGGGTATGGGTAACATCGCAGGGGTAGCTGCGGCTATCGGTTTCGGTGGTCCTGGTGCCGTATTTTGGATGTGGGTTGTGGCGTTCTTAGGAGCTTCTACTGCTTACGTTGAATCTACGCTGGCACAGATTTATAAAGAAAGAGACGTCATCACTGGCGAATATCGCGGTGGCCCTGCTTACTATTTTGAGCGCGCACTTGGTCAAAAATGGTACGGTATCCTCTTCGCAATCGCTTCTATCTTAGCTTGTGGTATGTTCTTACCAGGTGTACAGGCAAATGGCGTTCTTAGTGCTTTCACGCAACTTATGGGTGAAGGTACTACTATGAACGTTGCAGGCCTAGAAATCGGCTCTATGCGTCTGATCGGCTTAGCCATCATCTTAGTCGTACTAGGTATCATCATTTTTGGTGGTATCAAGCGTATCGCAACGTTTACCGAGTATGCGGTTCCTTTCATGGCAGTCGGTTATATTGTCTTAGCTTTAATTATCATGTTCAGCAACTTCAGTTTGATCCCAGATATATTTGGTTTGATCATTAGTGATGCCTTTACGGCGCAAGCTGGCTTTGGTGCTGCTATCGGTTGGGGTGTAAAACGTGGTATTTATTCTAACGAAGCCGGTCAAGGTACAGGTCCTCACGCTGCTGCTGCTGCTGAAGTTCAGCATCCATCACAGCAGGGTCTAGTACAGGCATTCTCAGTATATGTTGATACACTACTGGTTTGTTCTGCTACTGCTTTTATGATCCTGTCTACTGGTATGTACAATATTCAGGGTACTTTGCCAGAAGGTCAGTTCATTCTGCAAAATGTAGCCGCTACTACTGAAATCAATTCGCCTGCCTTTACCCAAATGGCAATGGAATCAGTATATGGTACTACTGGTAATGTCTTTATTGCAGTCGCTGTATTCTTCTTTGCCTTTACCACTATCTTGGCTTACTACTACATCGCTGAAGTGAACGTTGCTTACTTGACTCGCTTTATCGGGCGCGGTGCAAATAAGACAGGTTTGTTCTTAGTAAAAATCTTAATCATGGTAATGGTTGCTTACGGTGCTCTAAACTCAGCTGGTTACATCTGGGCAATTGGTGATATCGGTGTTGGCCTCATGGCTTGGCTCAATATTGTTGGTATTCTTGTTATCTTCTTTGTGGCTCGTCCGACGCTTACCATGCTTAAAGACTATGAAGCACAGCTTAAAGCAGGTGTAACACGCTATACATTTGACCCTGCAAAATTCGGTATCAAAAACGCGCCTTATTGGGAAGAGCGTCATCTAAAAGAACAACAAAGAATAGCGGCACAAGATCCTTTAAATAAAGAGCATCGTTAATCCTCTGTAAAGTATTTGCCTACTAGCCAGTTATTAAAAAAGCCCGAGACCATTGTCTTGGGCTTTTTTGTATGTGCGCTCTTGCCTCTTTTCTACTATATTCGGTCCTAAATAAAAGAAATACAAATGTTATAAGGTACTACTGGATTCCTTTTACATTGCATCGACTCAAATTATTAGCAGCAATTATTAGGCAGCAAAAAGCCCAACTCAATGGCTAGGCTTTAGGTATTTTTACATCATTTACTTTTTACCAGAAAGATTTAGTAAGTCTATTAACCAAAACTTATTTAGGCAATAAAACTGTATCAATTACATGTACTACACCATTGGTTGCCATCATATCAGTGGCAACGATGTTGGCGGTATTACCATTTGAATCTGTAATGACATTGGCATCACTAATCGTGATGGTTTGACCATTCGCCGTTTCAATCGCAGTACCATAAGGAATATCAGCGGCTTTTACAACCATAGGTACGACATGGTATGGAAGCACACTTTTTAACGTCGCTTGATCAGCAAGTAATTCTTCTTTGGTAATGTTCAATTTAGTTAATAAAGCAGCAAATGCATCATCAGTAGGTGCAAATACTGTGTACTTGTCTTCAGCCATCAGCATCGAATCAAGCCCAGCTGCCTGTAGTGCAGCGGTCAAGATGGTCAAGTCTTTATTGCCAGCTGCCATCTCACCAATAGTCTGCGTAGCTGCTGCTTCAGGGGCAACATCCGCTTCAACCATTGGTTCAGCTGCGACTTCTGGCTCAACGACTACATCAGTGGTTGCTTCTGGCTCAACTGGCTCAGCAACGACTTCTTTATCGTTACAAGCTGCTAATGACATTGCTGCCGCCACAACGGCGATAGATAGTAAGTTCTTTTTTAACATAAGACATTCCTTTGATATTAATAACTATTGAGTGAATAAAAATTTGATAAGTACTGATTCGATAAGTAATAATTTTTGCATAAACAGTTTTTTTAAAATGCACAATACTGTTTAGAATATGACATTCTTTAAAGGGACGTTATCTGAAATCATCTACAATATTAACTGATTGATTTTTAATTGATATATTCTTAGGTAGTAGCACTGTAGCAATCACGTATATAACACAGGCGTTTCGTTATCTGAATCTATAACGAATTTAAGAGCTGCGTAGAACAGCTCTTAAACGATTGATCTTATACGCATATAATGGCTAGTTTATAAAACCTTGCCAAAAGACTATCTAGGCATTAGAACTCTATCAATCACATGTACCACACCATTACTTGCAGTAATGTCCGTTTTTAAGAGATTTGCTGTACGTCCACTTTCATCCATCAATTTGCCTTGGGCTGTGACCATAAGCGTGTCCATGCTTAGCATGGTTATATTGCCTGGTCTAACATCCTTGGCATAAATAGGTGCTGCGGCGTTAATCACGTGATAGCTTAAGATTTTAGTCAATAGTGGTTTATTGGCAAAGAGCTGTGCTTTGGTCATGTTATTTTCTTGTAACGCTTGCATAAAGGCAGCATTGGTTGGCGCAAGAATCGTATAGTTGGCATTAGGATTAGAGAGCGCGACCGCTAAATCAGCGGCAACGACAGCTTCTACGAGTACAGAGAAGTCAGGATTGCTTTGGGCAATTTGTACTACATTCATTTTTGCCATTGATTGGCTATGCATGGGCGCTTTCATAGGAGCGCTTTTGGCTGGCATCATATTGTTACAAGCACTTAGACCTGCAATTGAAACAGCTAAAGTACCAATAGCAGCGATTTTGATGATTTTCATAATATTATCCTTAATGAGTAAATATCTATAATCTGTTGGTTTTTATCTGGTATGTCAGATGAGATTGGCTTTCCTTAGCAGCAACGCTTAACGATATAATCACTGATTTGATAATGCATGATTACCCATGAAAAATAATATATAGGCAAACTTGCAAATAAAATCATCAACCCTTACTAATAAGCACCGCTTATGAAACATCAATCCTTCTGAAATTAAATTAACATATCCTTAAGTGGCGTAAACGGCTATTTACGCTACTTTTTGTGGTGGGCATGTAATCTGTATTTGCATTATAAAGTGATACTTTTACGTTTATAATCATAAGTAAAGCTTTCTGTAACCCTAAAGATAAATCATATTCATTTGTGCTCACACGCTTTATGCAATAGACTTTGATAACCTTACATTGGCAATATATTTTCTGCTAAAATCATCTGTATTTATTTACTATTTTTTACTGGCATTGATGGTTTTGACGTCTTCTCTATTAAAAATTATAACGACTTTTTCCTCTTCTTTTTTATAACTTTGACTCTATAAGCAGCGCTCCTATGATTCCAACAGCCCGTTCTCAAACTGATACTTCTTTAACCAATCTAACTGACGCCAGTAACCCAAATGCTAATCCCAATGACTTTATATTGACGCCGCCTGCTGTATTCCCTTATAAGGATCAGCAGCTAACGGCGCGAGCGCGCATTACAGAGCAAATGGCAGCACGGATTTTGATGCTCGATGGCGCCATGGGCACGCATATTCAGAACTATAAATTAGAGGAAGCGGACTATCGCGGT
Source organism: Psychrobacter sp. S4(2024) (assembly GCF_036861305.1). Classification (NCBI taxonomy): domain Bacteria; kingdom Pseudomonadati; phylum Pseudomonadota; class Gammaproteobacteria; order Moraxellales; family Moraxellaceae; genus Psychrobacter; species Psychrobacter sp. S4(2024). The sequence continues at coordinate 89,636 of NZ_JAZAQR010000002.1, forward strand.
GAGCGCTTTACTGATATCAAGCAAGATGTCCGCGGCAATAATGATTTATTGGTGCTGACGCAGCCACATATGATTAAAGAGATTCATTTGGCGCATTTGGAATCTGGCGCTGATATTATCGAGACCAATAGCTTTAATGGTACGCGGCTGTCGATGGCAGACTACGATATGCAGTATCTCGTGCCTGAGCTAAATAAAACGGCTGCTAAAATCGCACGTGAAGCCGCTGACGAATACACTGCGAAGAATCCAGAAAAACCACGCTTTGTCGCTGGGGTTATTGGTCCGACATCGCGTACTTGCTCGCTATCACCTGACGTTAATGACCCTGCCTTTCGTAATATTACCTTTGATGAATTGGTGCTGAACTATCGCGAAGCAACCTTGGCGCTAATGGAAGGTGGCGTTGATATCATTTTGATTGAGACTATTTTTGATACGCTCAATGCCAAAGCAGCAATCTTTGCCGTCACAGGCGTGTTTGATGATATTGGTTTTGAATTGCCAATTATGATTTCAGGCACGATTACAGATGCGTCAGGTCGTACCTTATCTGGGCAGACTGCTGAAGCTTTTTATAACTCGATTCGTCATGCCAAACCGCTATCCGTTGGCTTTAACTGTGCGCTCGGTGCGGACGCGCTTAGACCCCATATCCAAACACTATCGAATATTGCCAATACTTATGTCTCTGCGCACCCAAACGCTGGTCTGCCTAATGAGTTTGGGGAATATGATGAAACTGCCGATGAAACCACCGCACTGCTTGAAGGCTTTGCCAAAGCAGGCATTCTAAATATCGTCGGTGGCTGTTGTGGTACAACACCTGAGCATATCCGTCAAATCGCTAATATGGTAGCAAAGTACCCACCGCGCATTATTCCTGAGATTCCGCCTGCCTGCCGCTTATCTGGTCTTGAGCCATTTACCATCAATAAAGACAGTCTATTCGTCAACGTTGGTGAGCGTACCAACGTTACGGGTTCGAAGAAATTCTTACGCCTAATTAAAACCGAAGCTTATCTTGAGGCGCTTGACGTTGCCCGTGACCAAGTCGAAGGCGGCGCGCAAATCGTCGATATCAATATGGATGAGGGCATGCTTGATTCTAAGCAAGCGATGATTCACTTTGTGAACCTCGTATCAGGCGAGCCAGACATCAGCCGTGTGCCGTTGATGCTGGACTCATCAAAATGGGATATTATCGAAGAAGGTCTTAAGCGCACTCAAGGTAAGTGTGTCGTCAACTCTATCTCATTAAAAGAAGGTCACGCTGAGTTCGTCGAACGTGCCAAGCTCTGTATGCGTTACGGCGCAGCCATCATCGTCATGGCATTCGATGAAGATGGACAGGCGGATACCTTTGAGCGTAAAACTCAGATTTGTAAACGCAGCTATGATGTGTTGGTCGATGAAGTGGGCTTCCCTTCTGAAGATATTATCTTTGACCCCAATATTTTTGCGGTTGCTACCGGTATCACTGAGCACAATAACTACGGTGCCGACTTTATTAACGCGACCAAATGGATTACAGAAAACCTGCCAAATGCGATGGTTTCAGGCGGTGTCTCTAACGTCTCGTTTAGTTTCCGTGGTAACCCGATTCGTGAAGCCATCAATTCTGTATTCCTTTATCATGCGATTCAAAACGGATTAACGATGGGTATCGTCAACCCTGCCATGCTTGAGCTATATGATGACATTCCTGTAGAGGCACGCGATGCCATCGAAGATGTGATGCTTAATCGCAATCAAGGCGAAACTGGGCAAGATGCCACCGAACGCCTGATGACCATCGCTGAAAACTATCAAGATGGCGGTAAGAAAAAAGACAGTACCGTCGATATGACATGGCGTGAAGGCACCGTCGAAGAACGGATTGCTCATGCGTTGGTAAAAGGTATTACTACCTTTATCGAAGCGGATACTAAAGAAGCGTGGGAAAAATATCCGCGTCCACTTGAGGTCATCGAAGGACCACTGATGGACGGTATGAATATCGTTGGCGACTTGTTTGGCGCTGGTAAAATGTTCTTACCTCAGGTCGTGAAATCTGCTCGGGTAATGAAGCAGTCCGTCGCGTGGCTGAACCCGTACATTGAAGCTGAAAAAGTCGAGGGTGAAAAGAAAGGTAAAATCCTCATGGCAACCGTCAAAGGCGACGTCCATGATATCGGTAAAAATATCGTCGGCGTGGTACTCGGCTGTAATGGCTATGACATTGTTGATTTGGGCGTCATGGTACCGTGTGAAAAAATCCTCGATACCGCGATAGCTGAGAAAGTCGATATTATTGGCTTATCAGGTCTGATTACCCCAAGCCTTGATGAGATGGTCTATGTGGCTAAGCAAATGCAAGAACGTGGCATGACGCTGCCATTAATGATTGGTGGTGCAACCACGTCAAAAGCGCATACCGCAGTCAAAGTCGAACCACAATATCAAAACGATGGCGTCATCTATGTGGCGGATGCTTCGCGCTCCGTTGGTGTGGTGACGAAACTGCTATCCAAAGAGCATCGTCAGGGTCTCATTGATGAAACCCGCGCAGAATATATCAAGGTACGTGAGCGTCTGGCTAAGCGCCAACCAAAGGCGGCAAAGGTCACATATGCCGAATCGGTCAAGATTGGCTTTCAGTATGATTGGGATAACTATGTGCCACCGACACCTAATAAATTAGGGCGAGTGATCTTTGACGATTATCCTATCACTAACCTGCTGCCTTATATCGATTGGACACCGTTCTTTATCTCTTGGGGACTTGCTGGCAAATATCCGAAAATATTGCAAGATGATGTGGTTGGCGAAGCGGCGCGTGATTTGTTTGATAATGCCAATGAGCTGATGCAAAAGATGATTGATGAGCAATTAATCGTCGCAAAAGGCGTGTTTAAACTCATGCCAGCTCGTCGTACTGGCGCGGATACCGTCACCGTTTATAATAAAGCTCCGATTGAGGGCGGCATATCAGAATATCAATTTGAGCATTTGCGTCAACAAAGTGACAAAGCCAGTGGTAAGCCAAACTTTAGCTTGGCAGACTTTATCTCACCATCGGATACGCACACCGATTATCTTGGCGGCTTTACAGTTTCGATCGTCGGTACAGAGGCGCTCGCTGAGAAGTATAAAGCGGCTGGTGACGACTACAATGCCATCATGGTGCAAGCCTTGTCCGACCGCTTAGCCGAAGCCTTTGCCGAGCATCTGCATGAGCTGATTCGTAAAGAGTATTGGGGCTATCAACCGACTGAGTCGCTTACCAATGATGAGATGATTAAAGAAAAATATGTTGGTATCCGTCCAGCACCTGGTTATCCTGCTTGCCCTGAACATACGGAAAAAGGCAAACTGTTTGAATGGCTTGGTACGGGCGATGCCATCGGTACGACCTTGACTGAAAGCTATGCGATGTGGCCTGCGTCATCAGTCAGCGGCTTCTATTACTCACATCCTGATAGTGAGTACTTTAACGTCGGTAAGATCAGTCGTGATCAGTTAGAGAGTTATGCTGAGCGTAAAGGCTGGGATATAAAGACTGCTGAGAAGTGGTTAAATCCGAACTTGTAGTATTATTTAGGTTGTAGATATGAAAGAAGCTATGAACTTTGGTTTAAGGAAGGATATACAGATTTCGATTCAAGCGAGGGCTTGAATCGAAACAATCCTTTTGAATTAAAGCGTTTGAATATTATTGTGGGCGCAAATAACTCTGGTAAAAGTCGTTTTATGCGGGAGTTAGCTTGTAAAATTTATATCGACGAAATATCTTTAAAAAACTTAACTTCTTATTTGCAGTTGTTGCAAAAAGTAGGTGTGTTACTTAATATGTTCTCTGTAAATGATGAATGGAACACAAATGCCTTCGAGTTTAATAGCTTTAATGTCATAAAAAATAATTACACTTCAAACTTGGAGAAGCTTACTCAAATTAAAGATCAGGTTAATTTAGCGATAGCTAGAGCTAACTATCCATCTCAAAGTAGTCATCCAACAGCCTATAAAATATATGACTTATATCGTAGGCAGAGCTACAACGATAATTCTTATTCCAAGTTATTTGATGAGCTACAAAATATTATTGAAGAACTATTTAGTTTAGAAGCAGGATATGAACTTATAAACATATCAGCTTTAAAGATTTTTTATATAAACTCTTTGAGAAGCTTAAAACACTTTAAGCCTTTAGAGTCCTTAGCTGAGTCTGAAATTGAAAAAATAATATCCAATAAGAATGATATTTTAATTCATAAAAGTACAATTGCACCAGATAAGGAAGATTATACTCAAGTAACCAATAAAGATATTTTAGATAAACTAAGAAAAAACATGCTTTTACTTAGAGTTTACAAAGATTATGACTTTTTAGATCATCAAATAGTGACAGGCGAAGACTTCTTTGAATTTCTAACAGACTCACTACTAGGAATGCCTGAAGAACGTCAAAGAATTGACGATTATCAAGCTAAACTTTCTCATTACTTTTTCAATAATGAAGTTGTCACTCTTATACCTCATCGTAAAGATGATAGTTTGCATATCAAAATTGGAGAAGCAGAACAGTTTCCTATCTCGCAACTAGGTGATGGCTTGCAACAAATTATTATCCTTACTTATAAGGCGTTCTTAACCACTGAACCTTCTTTCTTTTTTATCGAAGAGCCAGAAATACATTTGCACGCCGGCTATGTTAAGCAGTTAATGAAATTTTTATTGAATGAAACTGATCATTACTATATGGCAACTAGTCATTCTAATTACTTGCTCGATATGATAAATGAAGATAAACGTATTTCTTTATATCGTGTAGATAAAGAAAATGTTGGTAATGAAGAAAACAAATACAAAACTGTAATTAGACGCTGTGATGGTGACCGCACTATACTACAAACGCTTGGTGTATCTCCTTCGTCGGTCTTCTTAGCTAATTGCACTGTTTGGATTGAAGGCATTACTGATCGCCTATATTTCGTCCAATATTTAAAAAAGTACTTGGATGAGTTAAAGGTAATTGATGAAGATAAGTGGGAAGATTATTCACGCTTTATAGATGGCTATCACTATGCGTTTGTAGAATATCAAGGTTCAAACTTAGAACATTGGGATTTCGAAGTTGATTCTTTAGAGGATGTGGACAGCGGCAAGAACAAGGGTCTAAATGCAGTACTTGTCACTTCTAACGCTCTAGTAATAGCAGACTCAGACTTAAAGAAAAAACCTAGATTCAATGAGCTGGAACAACAGCTAAGGGATAAGATTGCGATTACTCAAGGTAAGGAGACCGAAAACTCATTGCCTAGGAAATTTCTCGTAAAGAAGTTTTTTGAGATGTGTCCTGACAATGGATTAGCTAAACAAGGGAACAAAAAAAAGCTAGCTTACAGCGATGAGTATAAAAAATATTTTACAGATAGCTATCAAATATCACCTAAAGGGATAGGTAAATATTTTGATACAGCTCTAAATAAAATGCGTAAAGATGGAGTTTTACCTCAGTTAGAAACTAATGAAACATCTTTTTCTTTTTCAGATGGAAACCAAGGCACTATTAAGAGTAAAACTAATTTCTGCCAAGACATAGTTGAACTGATGCAGAGTGAGCGATGGGAGCTAACACCATCAGCCACAGAATTATGCGAATCAATATTTCAGCATATAAAGGATAATAATCCCTAGTTTAGAATTTTGGAACGAACAATACATCGTATAAAGCTTCTATACTGTCGTATTTAGTGAATTGTCCTTTATTAATCATGCGTATGTTGGGTCGTTCCGCTTTTAAACCATTAGCATTCGCTTTGGTATGCTTTGCAACTTTAGCATTTTCTAATCCAGTTAATGGTTTTCCTGCCACTGCGCCAAAAAAGTAGAAAGATTTTAACTCTAATGTATCTTCATCAAATAGTATCCAAACAATACATCCTGAAGGCTTATTGGCTAAGCGAACATTAACTTTTTGACCTGATGTCTTCGCACCAAATTTTGAAGTCTTTAGTTGAATATGACGAATGATGTTATTATCTTCGAGGACAACATCGCAACCTGCGTTGTCAACTTCAGGTTTCATGACCTCTAATTGACAATCGTCCTTTAGCCACGATAACTTAAGCATTTCACCAATAAATAAGTGTTCAATAAGCTTTTCTCGAAAGCTTGAATATTCAAAATGTTCACTCATAATTCACCTTAATATTTTGAAGTAACTCAATCTACTTTACTTTTCCCACGCCGACACTTCTCCGAACAATAAATCACCTGTGCCCAATCCTTTTCCCATTTCTTGCGCCAAGTAAAGGGACGCTGGCAAACGGGGCAGATTTTTTGCGGTAAGTTTACTTTTTTATGTGCCATAGCCTGCTCCCTCGTGCCCATATACCCCTACTTGACTATTAACGCCTATTTATCTTCTTTTTGATGATTCAATCCTTCATACTTTTTCACGCGGCGGCATTGGTCGGAGCAATAGACCATGCTGTCCCAGTTTTTATCCAACTTTTTAGTCCAACTAAATTCGCGCTCGCAGACAGGGCAGAGTTTTTTGCGGACGTTCTTTTTTTTATGCGCCATGATACTTACCTTTAAATTAAAAAAATCGCTTAGCGACCCCAAATTGGTGAGCGCACTACCCCGCCCGTTTTACTGCTAATGGCATAACTGGTATTCCCTGTTAGAGAATGGATAACTAAGCTACCGCCATTTTGACTGCTTTGACCGATTACTTGCCTATCCAGATTTGACTGACGCATCGGATAGAGGGCGTATTGTCCAGAAGGTGATAGGCGCGCTGGCTCATCAAGTCCTGTCTCTGCCAGATTGATGACTTGTCCTGTGGTAAGCGTCATTACTGCCGCTTTGCGACCATTGAGATATGCCAAACGCTGACTATCTAAGCTAAGCTGGGGGCTGGCAGCATAGCCTCCCGTCGATATCAGCGCGGCGTTGCCCGTGGCAAAACTATAACGATAAATGCTTGGGCGACCAGCGCGGACTTTATCACTGGTATAGACAAAGCTCTGCCCATCGCTGGCATAGCTTGGCTGCACTTCAGTGCTCGGTAGCGTGGTGAGCTGTTTGGTATCGCCATCGCTTAAACGCATCTCATAAATATCGGCATTGCCGCCAACGGTTGAGCTATAAATAAGCTTTTTGCCATCGGGTGAGAATGACGGAGATAAATTGCTACCTTCTACGTTGACGACCAAATTATGACTACCGCTTTTGACATCGTAAATATAAATCTTTGGATGCTGACGCGCGGCTTGTTTGCTATAAGCGAGCATTTGACCATCCACTGACCACGTAGGCGCGTAGATATAGCCATTTAGCTGATCAATCAATTGACGCCCGCTACCATCAGGGCGGATACGATATAGCGTCGAGACCTTGGCAGCACCCACGCCTTGCTCCTCTACATAAGCAATATAACCTTGTCGATCTACTGCTGGCATGCCAATAGTGAGCGGATTATTTATAGCCATTGCGCTAGGCGCTTTGGACAAAGCATTTGGCATTGTCTGGCAGCCTGTTAATACTGCCAGCATTGAAAGCATGATAATAGGAACAGTACTATTTAGCCTACGAATATTAACAGTCGGTTTTAAGACAGTGGTTTTTAACATACGATAAAGTCCTATAGATCCATTCGATATGAGCTATTTAAAACGTGCAACTTACTATTAATAATATCAAGTAGAAGAGTGCTAAATGAAATATAAGCAATCAGCAACAGCGATGTCGCTAGTGTAACGTAGATTGCCCTCTTCTTTTAAACAAAAATTTTAGACAAAAAAATGCCCCACTGCTAAATGAGGCATTTTTTATATATGGTTATCATATAACGATAGTAACTGGCTATCTATATTATTTAGCAACCGCTTTAAAGTGTGCAACTTGACTGTTATTTTTGATGGTCAATATAGGTGTGTTGCTTGCATTGGTGCTGGTGCTATATTTGCCTTGTACCGTGGCAAGCGTAGCAGTATCGAAGCTGGCTTGTGGCTCAGGGCATGCCATCATAGTAGATAGGATATTGCCTAATATGACGTTACCATTGACAACTTTATAGTCAGAACCCATGTTATTACAAGTATTGGCAAAAGCAACACGGTCATTGCCGTTATCTTTGAAGAATTTTAGGGTAAGTGGTTTGGCTGGATCAAAGAATAACTGAGTGACCTTGTCACCATTTGCACGCTTGGCATCAACAAGCTGCCAATCATACGCTTGTAGTGCATTAGCAGTAATTGGTTGAGTCACAGGCGCCGTTACGATAGGAGCAGTTTGGCAACCAGCAGCCAATGTACCTACAGTAAGGGTAGCAGCCATCATTATTTTGGTCATATTTTTCATATAAAATCCTAGAGGTTTCAAATATTAATATACAAAGTAAGATACTCATTGTTTATCATTTTAATCAGTAGCGCTTGCTCTGATGAATTTGTTGTTTTCTTTAGTCTAAACAATGCGGCTATTATGCTGATTTCTCATAAGCCTTTCATGATAGATTGAGTACCAATGACCGCTATATTTGTTCCACTCTATGGTATTTTTGCTAATATGCCTTGCTAAGCCAGTTATGAGCTGCTAACACACAATAAATCTATCCTTAAGAATAAATTTATTGTTTCAAAACTTATTAAGCTATGTTTATAGCTTTTTACTTGCCTTTAAATTCCCACCTATAGCCTGTCTTTTGGTTAATTCATATCAGCAGTTTTCTGCTGCTGCAGGGCGGCATAACCTGTTAGACGCTTACGTTCAGACTCGCTAAACAGTTGCTGCTCGATTTGATTGATTTGGGTTTGCGTTTGTGATTGCGTTTGTGATTGACTGGCACTTTGTGTTAGAAGTTGCTGTTTTTGCGCTTGATACTGATTAAAACGTTTATCAAAGCTAGCGTCTGCTTGATCTACTTGCGCTAAGCGTGCTGCCGCTGGTGCACCAACCAGCTCTCGACGCATATTGTATAGCGCTTCAGGCGTGGCACCTTTTGCTTGCATCTGTTCTGTACGCGTCATCAACTCGTTTAGATTGGCTTGCTGGGCAATGTTGGTTTTGGTCGCATTGTCTGGCATGCGGCTAATATAATCTTGTCTTGTAGCTTCTTTTTGCGCATCAGACAGTTGGGCATTTTGGTTGATTCTGACCATCTCCATACTATAGTCATCATACTCATCTTCTGCACCAAAGAAGGCGATAATGGTTTCTTTATCAAAACGCTGTTGACGCAATCTAGCGACATCTTGTTTTTGCTGAGTGACGACGTTTAAATCTAGCTCGCCACTTTGGGTCGCTTGCAACTGTAGAGTACCGTACTTTTTCTCAATCTCAGGCATGGCTTTGAGATAAGCCACATATTGGTCAAATATAGCAAGCGCTTGACTGGCGGCTGGCTCTGGCGTATGACTACGAATATAACTCTCTACGCGAGCATAGATAGTTGCTTCCTCTTCTTCACCAAGTGCCGATAAAAAATAATCAAATAAACGCCGTAAGCCTTCAGTAACGACCAGTTGCTTGTTTTCATCAATGATAATCTCGCCATCGACATCAGTACCTTGCAAGGAGCGCGGTAAACTCTCAAGTCCTGTGGTAAATTTAATCGTACTTTGCTTAGATTTTTTGCTCATGCCGCTATCAGAGCTCGCTTCGTCTGTAGATTTAGCGCTAGCTTGACTGTCGAGTACTGTAGAAACCGCTTGAGAAGAGAGTTTACTATTGTCATTAGGCTTAAACCACCAAATAATCGCTACTACTAGCACGACTATCACAGCGATGATGACTGGCAAAAAGGGTGAACGGCGATTATTTGACATAACGAGAATATCTTATTTGATCAATGGGTTTATGTATGGATTTACGATATAGTCAAAATACTCTAAAAACGCGATGGTACTGCGGGTACAAATTTTTTGCAGCCTCTGTCTGCATGGGCACAGCAAGCAAGAAAAATTGATACCAGCAGTACATAATGTGTCGATATTACTTTTCACTGACTATAGATAAAAACGAATAAAGAAAAAGGGTCATTTCAGTATTGACCCTTTCTCTTCTCTCTAAAAGCTATAAATCTGCTAACTCATATATGAACGTTATAAATTGGCTTTTTTCAGACGATTGACGTGATCACGATACAAAGTTTCTGGATCAGGCTGTCCCCACGCTGTTAAGGCAAGAATTTGATTGGCTGAATCTAAGTGGTTCATACTATAGTCGTCTCGAATCACATAACCCAGTCGGCTTGAGCAGGCAGATACCAAGCCATCGTTGGGATCATTGTCAAAGGTTGTCCCTGTGAGTGCGAGCAAATAATCACTAGGATCAATACCATTGGTTATTTGCCCAACGCCACTAAATGAGTAATACTTGATACCATTAACTTCAGTATTTGTAGGTTGACCACAATAGCTGGTCGGCATCGCCGCAGGAAATTTAGCATTAAACTTGGCAGCACCATCAGTTGATAACGCGACAGCTGTATTCCAAGCTTCTTGTTTATTAAGTTCTGTTGGGCTCGTACCTGAGCCAATATCCGTAACGCCACCGAATAGCTGTAAGAAAACAGATACCGCTTGTGTCACCAAACTATCCTCAGAAAGCGTTTGCATCACTGCATCTGCCGTTTTTGAGCCTTGTTCTGGACTGGAAATAGCAGTGACAGAAGCGACATACTTTGGTGCCACGCCAGCGACATAACGAACATCAATACCGCCTTGACTGTGACCCAATAAATTCACTTTTGGGCTGCCTGAAATGGCACTGATGGTTTTTACTTTCTGTAAAAGCTGCTCGCCGCGAATTTCGCTATTATTAAAAGAAGAGCTTTTTGTGGTGTACACTTGACTGCCACCGCTCATGAGTGTTTCAGGAATACCATAAAAATAATCGACCAAGCCGAACATCTTAGTAAAGCCTCCCATACCATGGGCTAGTACTATTGGATATTTGGTTTTGGTATAATCTGAGGTGAAGTACTGACTACTCACGAGCTGGCAGCCGTCAGCATTTGCACAGTTGTAATATTGACCAGATGCTTGAGCAGAGGTGGTTTGCATAGTCATCAAAAGCATACCGGTGGCAATGGCACCTAATGACGGTAGAGCTACACTTGGTGTTAGCACAGCGCGGAGAGAGGGTTTTATAAACATAACAACATCCTTGTTATCGTAAACGTGATTCTATCTTTATATGCCTTGTTTGTTGCATCCTGCACAAAGCGGTATAGAGGGCTACTAAATCATTTAGCAAACAAAATTACAATACTTATATATTCTGTAACATTCAACTGGTTTTTGACATTCACACGCCTATTATGATGACTCTATAGTCATTTTTATGTATATAAAGTCAGTCAATATCGATATGATTGAAATATTCAATAACTTGCATTCAAGCAGCAACTTGTGCGTTTATGCTATAATTGATGACCTAAATTCTATAACTATAAGTACGACGATGATGACTAAAAAATCTCTTATCCAATCTCCTGAAGCCATAGAAAAAATGCGCGTGGCTGGTAAACTTGCCAGCGATGTCCTTGTGTTGCTTGATGAGCATGTCAGAGTGGGCATCAGTACTGAAGCACTGAACCAAATTGCCCATGATTATATCGTTAATGTGCAACAAGCTATTCCTGCACCGCTTAACTACAATGGTTTTCCAAAATCTATCTGCACCTCGATTAACCACGTGGTTTGTCATGGTATTCCATCCGAAAATAAATTGCTAAAAGACGGCGACATCATCAATATCGATGTGACCGTGATTAAAGATGGCTATTATGGTGATACCTCAAAAATGTGGATCGTCGGCAATGGCTCTATCATGGCGCAGCGTATCTGCAAAGTAGCACAAGACGCCCTATATGCTGGCATGAGCGTGGTCAAAAACGGCGCGCGTTTGGGCGACGTTGGTGCGGCTATCCAAGCAGTGGTTGAGCCTGAGCGTTTTAGTATCGTGCGTGAGTTCTGTGGTCACGGTATCAGTAATGAGTTCCACCATGAGCCACAAGTCATGCACTATGGCCAAAAAGGTACGGGCTTTGAGCTAAAAACTGGCATGACTTTTACCATCGAGCCTATGATTAACGAAGGCAAATGGCAGACTAAGATTTTACCGGATGAATGGACTGCTATCACTAAAGATCGCAAGCTATCCGCCCAGTGGGAGCATACCATGGTCGTAACGGATAATGGCTGTGAAGTATTCACCACGCGCCCTGAAGAAGATTTGAGTTTCTTGACTCAGTAATACAATAAAAGATCGCTTAGGCGGTCTTTTTTTTCGTCTATTATTAATGGTTGTCCCCCACTATTCTTGATGGTTTTTTATCTTTATACTTTCTCCATCTTATTGATCGCTTTTTATTTTTAGCGATCCTTATTTACTGAACTAGACTTCAAACTTTTAACTGGATAAATCTCATGTTTAATTGTGATGTCACCGCTATTGATTTGACACCGATGCCTTTGTTTTCAGCAGACAATATGACAACTGCCTCTTTATCAACAGACACGAGCGTGGTAGAAAAATCGCTATTTGGTATTCCTGAATGGTTGCTTCAAATAAATGACGATATCAGCCGCGCACTCGAACGTGGCGTCAATATCCGGCAACTGGTTAGCGCGCGTGCTTGCGTGATTGATGATTTATTGATCGAATTATTTAAATGCTTTGGGCTTGATAAGACGGATTTGGCACTGTTTGCAACTGGTGGCTATGGTCGCGGTGAGTTATCGCTACATTCAGATATCGATATTTTGCTACTGATGCCACATGATATTGACGCTGATACCAGTAGTAAAATTGATAACTTGGTGGCACTCTTATGGGACATTGGACTTGAGCCTGCGTTATCAGTACGCAGCGTCAGTGACTGCTTGGAGGCGGCGCTTGACCATACTATTGCCAGTGCATTATTAGAGGCTCGCCTATTAATAGGCAATGACGCCTTGCAAAATGTCCCGCACCAAATAGTAAACAATCAATGGTCCCCGCGCTCGTTTTATGATGTAAAAATCGATGAGGCAAAAGCACGTTATTTACAGCACAATGCCACAGAATATAATCTTGAGCCCAATATAAAAACCGCTCCTGGTGGTCTGCGCGATATCCATATTATTGGCTGGGTGACCAAACGCTATTTTCGGGTCAGTAAGCTCTATGATCTGGTACAACAGAACTTTTTGACTGAAAAGGAATTCGATGAATTAAGCTTTTCAGAAAACTATTTATGGCAGATACGGCACTACCTGCACGAACTGACTGGTCGCAATGAAAACAAGCTGTTATTCGATTATCAGCGTGAGATTGCTCAACTGATGGGCTATGATACCCAGACAGATGATCAACCAAATGCTGCGGTAGAGCGCTTTATGCGCGATTATTACCGCTGTGCGATGCAAATATCAACATTGTCTGAAATGCTAACCAATCACTATTACGAAACCATTATCGAGGCACAGTTGCCTGATGAAGAACGCCCAAAAAAACAGCCTATTAATGCCCGCTTTAACCAAGTCGGCGACCAAATCGCAATGGCGCATCACAGAGTATTTGCGCAGCATCCCGAGTCGATTTTAGAGATGTTTTTACTTATGGGTCAGTATGGCATCAAGAATGTCCGTACCCATACTTTGCGCGCGCTAAAAATTGCAGCGCGTGGTATTGATCAGGCTTATCGCGACAATCCTACGCATCAAACCTTGTTTCTAGCCAATTTAAAAGAGCAGAATTATCTCTTTCATCGTCTGCGTACCATGAATCGCTATGGCGTGCTTGGCAACTATATCCCCGCCTTTGCTCAAGTTACTGGTTTGATGCAGTATGACTTGTTCCATCGTTATACGGTCGATGCCCATACCTTATTTTTGATTCGTATTCTGCACCGTTTTACGGATCCGCATTTTTATGAAGATTTTCCGCTCGTGAGCTCCATCTTTCAGCGCATTGAGCGCAAAGAGATTTTGGTATTAGCGGCGATGTTTCATGATATTGCCAAAGGTCGTGGCGGCAATCATAGTCAACTTGGCGAAATCGAGTCGATTGAGTTTTGTTTGGCTCATGGTATGAGTACTGCCGACGCCAATCTGGTTGGCTGGTTGACCCGTTATCATCTGCTGATGTCAATGACAGCTCAGAAAAAAGATATCTCAGACCCAGAGGTTGTGACACTATTTGCAGATTTGGTGGGTAACGTTACCCATCTAAACCATCTGTATGTCTTAACCGTCGCGGATATGAACGCCACTAATCCACAACTTTGGAACAGCTGGCGTGCGACCCTTATGAAGCAGCTATATTCGCAAACGCGCCGTATTTTGCGGGCGGATATTGATGCCCCAACCAATCGTCAAGATATGATTAGTGCCACACGCAAGCAAGCACTGATAATGCTAGATAACGTCGACAATCAGCATATGAATCGCGATGAGGTGTTGAGATTGTGGGATGATTTGGGCGATGAGTATTTTTTGCGTGAAATTGCAGAAGATATCTTATGGCATACTGAAGCGATTTTGAATCATCCGCCTATAGGTCGAGCGTCAAATGCTGATAGTCCGCCATTAGTCGTTCTACGTGAGCATCGAGAGCTAGCGCTTGATGCAGTACAGGTTTTTGTTTATACCCAAGATCAGGTCAATTTGTTTGCGGTTACTATGGCCGTATTCGATCAGATGAATCTTGATGTATTGGATGCCCGTATTATCACAGCGACCCGTGATTTTGCCTTAGACTCTTATGTACTACTCGACCGTAGCGGTACTTTACTGGTTGATAGCGACAGCCAACAAGAGCTTAAGCAGCGACTGATTGATGCCTTTAAAAATCCGACTGCGCCCAAACTGACGCACAAACGGATTCCACGCCAGCTTAAACATTTCGATGTAGCAACGACGATTAACTTTGAGTTTAATGAGGCCTCAAGTCAGCATATTATGAGCTTAGAGACCCTTGATCAGCCAGGTTTGCTTGCGCGTGTTGGACAAGTATTTTTGCAGCAGCAGATTGAAGTACATGCCGCACGTATTACTACGCTTGGCGAGCGTGCAGAAGATATGTTTTATATCAGCGATCAAAACGATCAAGCACTGAGCGCTGATAAACTTAAGACGTTAAAAATGGCACTGATAGACAGTCTTAGTCTCCGTAATGACGCTATTTAACTTGCCTTTTTATATCAAGCTTTTATAGATGATGTCACGAGCATATTCCTTCAGGGCATCATCGGCAAGCTCTAGAGGCAGTATATCTGCTTCTACCTTTTGCTCGCCATACATCAAGCGTCCCGCATCGACCTCCTTTTGTAGGAGGCGGTGCAAGCTTGCCAAATGAAATTCTGCATTATAATATCGGTAGATTTGCTTCAAAGTAATAGGTGCTTTGGCATGAACATCGCGATACAAGCTATCGGAAGCCAAGATAGTCATCTCATTAAGCGTCTCTTCACGTGACAAATCGGCTTGATTAATCTTATATTGCAACTGCCTAGCAAATCTGTCTTTAAAACTCAGCATCACAATAAAAATTAAGGTTTGTATGACAAATAAAGCGATGTATTGCCACAGAGGTAACGATATATCTAGCAACTTACTAAGCAGCATGAGTACCATGGCAACCACTATATAGCTGACCAATTGCCACAGCAGCCACATCATAAAACTGTTATCGCCAAACCAAAACATTTGACGTTCTTGTAATAATGTCAACTGCTGGCGTGATTTCCACCAAGTCTGTTCACGCTGCTTTAACTGCTTATAAACGTCAAGACTTTCATGAGTATCAAAGTATTTTTCATTGATATCCTTAGCATCGAGACTGTCCGTTTTTAACATACTAGACATATCAAATTATTCCTAAAATATGCTGTCAGAAAAACCAACATTTATCTTTACTTAATGATACATACACCATGTCGCTTTTATAATAACGCGTTACGATATGGCCACATGATTACCTATTTACACAGCCATATAGTTAAAATAACAATGCTTAAATATCCTCTAGCCAAGTCATTACAAAGCACTATAAGGAAATATAAGAAGAAAAAGACAAAAAATAAGAGAAGTGCTACACTGCTTAAATGTAATTTTTCTTTATAACTTTATTATTAACTGTCTATTATAGTTAGCCTGCCTATGAATCACAACTTGACGTCCCTACACCCTTATCCATTCGCTAAGATGGCCACTTTACTGGCTGATAGTACTCCAGCCCATAGCTATGATGAAATCAAACTGGGTATTGGTGAGCCAAAACACGCGCCGCCAGCCTTTGTTCTGGACGTACTACGCGAAAACTTGGACAAAATAAGTCATTATCCGACCACAAATGGGCTGTTTGAGCTGCGTCAAACCATTGCTCATTGGCTTGAGAAGCGCTTTTTCTTAAATCACCTCAACCCTAATACGCAAGTATTGCCAGTAATGGGCACACGTGAGGCAATATTTAGTATCGTGCAGGCAGTGATTAATCACGAGCCAGAGACTGTTAGTCAGACGGCAATGCTCAACCAATCGCCTACGCCTATAGTAGTTATGCCCAATCCCTTTTATCAGATATATGAAGGGGCGGCGATATTAGCGCAAGCAACGCCTTATTTTATCCCTTGCACCTCAGACAATAGCTTTAAAGGGGATTTTCGTAGTGTGCCAAAAGATATCTGGACGCGTACGCAGTTGTTATTTGTCTGTAGCCCAAATAACCCAACTGGCTCGGTCATGACGATGGACGATTGGGAGCAAGTGTTGCGCCTATCAGACCAATATGGCTTTATCATTGCCAGCGACGAGTGTTATAGCGAGCTGTATTTTGATAAAGCGCCAATAGGCTTGCTGCAAGCCTGCGCGGCCCTTGGTCGACACGATTTCAAAAATTGTCTGGTGTTTCACTCTTTATCGAAGCGCTCAAACCTACCCGGTTTGCGCTCAGGCTTTGTAGCTGGTGATGCCACTATTTTAGATTCTTATCTGCAATACCGCACTTATCAAGGCTGCGCGATGCCGATACCTCATCAGCTGGCGTCGATCGCCGCTTGGGAAGATGAGAAGCATGTGGCACACAATCGAGCGCTGTATCAAGAAAAGTTTGCACTCTGGATGTCGGAGCTTGGAGAATTACTGGATTTACGTATGCCTGAGGCAGGATTTTACTTTTGGATAAAAGCGCCTGTGCAATTCGGTGGTGATGATGAATTATTTGTCAAAGCACTCTATGAGAATGCCAATATTCACGCGCTTGCCGGACGTTACCTATCACGCGAGGTCAATGGTGAAAATCCGGGGCAAGGCTATGTGCGTATTGCTTTAGTGGCAAGCGTCGAGGAAAGTCGCGAGGCAATCAAGCGCATTCGTCAATTACTGGGTGCTTAAAATCGCTATTTAAAACGCATTAAGCTTAACAAACCGCCAATAACCACAATATAATTATGGTTATTGGCGGTTTTCTGTTAGATGATGCTATAGTAAGTCTTATAGCCGAATCATACAGCACCGCCATTTGATGATATATAGTCAAAATATCTCAAAAACGCTACAGTGTTGCTGGTATAAATTTTTTGCAGCCTCTGTCTGCGTAGGCACAGCAAGCAAGAAAAATATCAGCAGTACTTGATGTATCGATATTACTTTTCCCTGACTGTATTTATCATACTTACATCCCTCTTATTGCTTATGCCATCAAGGATGATGCCATGCCCCATCTTGATTTTACCCAACCACCATTTGATGTATTAAGTGCCGCTGAACGCCAAAGTATCAAAAAAAATACCCAAGTGCGTTATCTTGCCAAAGATGAGATGTTACTAGCGGATGATTTGCAGTACTTTTATGTGGTGCTTAAAGGTCATGTCGAGCAGCTGTTAGATGGTGATTTTGTCGCCTCTTATTTGGGCAACAACCATACTGCCCATCTTAATAGTAACGATTGGTTTGATAGCAGACGCTCACCAGAGTCGCTCATAGAAGATGGGCTGCAAGAAGATAAAAACATTGATTCGCAGCCGGCTGCTTATCAGTTTCGCGCTGTCGAAGATACTTTATTGCTGCAAGTAAATGGGATAACCATTGATAAAATCGGTGCCCAAAACCATTTCGTACGCCAATTATTGTCAGAAAATCTGCCAGAGCGTTTAAAAGCTTTACAGCTGAGGCATGGTGGAAAAAAACTTGACGCTGCCAGCTATGACGACCCTCAGGAAGTACAGCAAATCATGCTACAGCCGGTGATTGATATCACTTTATTACCAGTCCATATCGTTGACGCAGACGATAGTCTATATCAAGCAGCACGTACCATGACTGAGGCTGGATTGAAGCATGTTTTGATACGCCCATCAGGACATTTACAAGATAAAAATAGCTCCGATCGTACCTTGGGTATCCTCAGCGATAATGATATCTGCCGCGCCGTCAGCGACCAACAGAACACTACTACAACGCCTTGTCAAAACTATGCAAGTTTTAATCTGCGAACCATTAACGCTGATAATGAGATTGGTGATGCGTTACTGACCATGACTCGCTATCGCATTCACAGGTTACCAGTGATAGATACTAATGGTAAAGTCATCGGTGTGCTTGCACAAGGCGATATGCTTGCTCACATTGGTCATCATTCTCAGCTGATTAGTATTCAAATTAACCAAGCCACAGATTTGCCAAGTTTGGCGACCGCAGTTGAACTCATTGGGCGCTATATACGTGCTCAGCATCAAAACGGTATCAAAATGGGCAACGTCAGCCGCATGGTACAAACCCTTAACGCGCAAGTATTTACCAAACTTTGGCAACTCATCGTTCCTGATGAAGTAATGGAGAATACCTGTGTTATCGTCATGGGCTCAGAGGGTCGCGGCGAGCAAATCATGCGTACCGATCAAGACAATGCGCTCATCATGCGTGATGGTTATGACCACCCTAAGCTGGCACAATTTGCCGATACCTTTAACCAGCACTTAGCAGAACTTGGCTATCCACTCTGTGATGGTCATATCATGATGAATAATCCCATGTGGCGGCAACCATTAAAAGCGTTTAAAGCGCAGATTAGTCTATGGTTTAAAAACACCGACCCGATGCATAGTATTTATTTATCCGCTATATTCGATGGTGAGTATGTCTGCGGTGATGAAACGCTATTGACGCAGGTTCGTGAACATATAAAGACGGCCCATAGGCAGTCAGACTTGATGTTCGTGCGCCAATTTGCACGAGCAGCGCTACAGTTCGGCGATGTCAATCAATGGTGGCAAAAGCTAGTACCGTTATTAGGTGGTAAACCAGGCGATTATACTATTGACCTCAAAAAAGCGGGTATCTTTCCATTGGTACATGGTATCCGTACCTTGGCGTTAGAAAACGATCTCTTTACCGACCCTAGCAGCAAAGGTCGTCTGAAAGCTTTGGTACAGACTCATGCCTTAACCCAAGAGCGGGCGGATACCTTGCTTGAAGCCCTAGAGTTCTTTATGGCCCAGCGCCTATCGGTTGCTTTATTGACAGACAATAAGCATGCAAAAGAAGTCAATCCAACGACCTTGTCTGCCCTTGAGCGTGATTTATTAAAAGAGTGTTTGGCGGTAGTAAAAAGCTTTAAAGACCAGTTAAGCCGACATTATCAGCTTGAATTAGGTTAAGGTAAACCGGTTAGCCTTGGAGATAAATGACTATGAACTGGCTAAAACAGCTGTCTACTGCTTGGCAAAAAAAACAATTACAGCGACCTGAACTGGCATCAATGTTTACGGCACCTGTCGATGAGCAGTGGGTTGCAATTGATTGTGAGATGACCGGACTTAATCCAAAGAAGCATCACCTATTATCGGTAGCTGCCATTCATATCAATGGCGATAAGATTGATACAGGAAATGGGCTGCATCTGCTTTGCAGACCGCCTGTCATGCCTGAGGGCGATACCATCGTCATTCATGGACTGCGCACCGCCGATGTTGAGCATGCGATGAGCTATGATGAGATGCTGGGGTTACTATTGCCCTTTATTGGTAATCGGCCACTTGTGGGGTTTTGTCCGCAAATAGACGTCGGGTTCTTAAACCCTTTAGTAAAGCATTATATGGGTACTCATTTGCCTAATGAGATTATCGATATCCGCCCCCTTTATAGCCGGCGTATGATGGGTCGTAGCCAAGGGCTTTCAAGCCAAGCACAGCATTTGAATAGTATCTTGGCGCATTATAATATTCCTGAGCTTGGCACCCACGATGCTTATAATGATGCCATCATGACGGCAATGGCATTTTTGCATATGCGCTAATATAATGGCTAAAATGCATTATTTAGACAAGGCTTTAAGATAAAAGCACGCTTACAACTACATGCTACAGCTACGCGAAAACAGCAACTCATGTTACCATATCCTGTTTTTGCCACCTGATGATAGGCTGCTCATGCGCTCCTTAGTAAAACCAACTCTACTTAGAACTCATAATTCTTCTATACGCACAACAGCCATTAGCCAATATTTGCAAACGCCGAAAAATATCGGTCAACGTCTATCTTTATTGGTACTAGTTGTTGCTCCTACTTTAGCGCCATTACCGCTGCACGCTGCCTTACCGCAAGAGATTGAGACCGCATTAGCGCGAGCCCATTTAAGCGCAGCAGACATCAGTATCGTTATCACACCTGTGGGAGACAAAAACGCCAGCCGCTTGCCCTCTGTCGTTCAGGTTATCGATAGTAAAAAGGCGGTCAATCAATTGCAGCCTGCAAGCTCAGACGAGATAAATACTGATGCCAATAACAGCAAGCAAAAACTGGTGCAAAACAAGCCGAGCCCTAAGCCGTTAGCCAATTACCAAAGCGCGTTAGTAACCATCGAAAAGCAAACCATCAGACAGCACGACAGACAATTACACGCTTATACCGATGATCCTTATACCCATCAAAGCTTGATGAGTACTCCGTCATTACTGCCAGAAAACGTATTAAACACTGCTAATTATTCTTCCCATCAGAACGACAATATCAGTGCTAATGGCGCAGATAATAATAACAGCGACAATAAAAAATCTGACAGTGAGACCTCAATAAAAATATCGTTTTCGCCATTACTCAATCATCAGCCTGACATAGCACGTACGCCCGCCAGCACGATGAAACTCGTTCCTAGCTTTATTGCCTTAGATATCTTAGGCGCTGACTTTGTCTGGCATACGCGCGTTTATCATACTGGTATTATCATTGGTAATACATTGCTTGGTGATTTGATAATTCAAGGCAGTGGCGACCCAAAAATGACCCATGAGCGCTTACAGCAATTGCTCTATAAAGTGAAAGCAGCAGGCATCCGTCATATCGATGGCGATATCATTGTAGATAGCACTATTTTTAACCATGTCACTAAAGATCCTGCGGCATTTGATAACGCGCCTTTACGTCCTTATAACGCCAGTCCCGATGGTTTTTTGGTAAATTTCAGTACTATTGGTATCCAAAGCTATCCATTAGATAATGCCCAAGCACAGCTGACTTATACGCCGCAGCTGGCAGATTATAAGTTGCCAAATAAGATAAATATACGCCCCTCTGCCTGTGGTCAAGCACGTTATAGTTTAGCGCCGCAGTGGCAAGTAACTCAGCTGACCTTTGATACATCTCTACCCGATAACTGCGGCAACCATGCTTTTTATGTCGCTTATCCTGATGCCAAAGATTTTGCGGCTCGCGTGATCAAAGCCAAATGGCAAGCACTGGATAATACGCTAACGGGCAACGTTGTCGCTCAAGAAACACCATATAAGAATAAGAAATCCATATCAGCGCGCGGTTTGGCAGCTCTACCAATATCGCCTTTACCAATTGTTAGTTATCCTTCCTTAAACTTAACGCAGCAAATCTATGATATCAATCATTTCTCTAATAATGTGATGACTGAGCAAGTAGCGTTATCAATAGGCGCTTATCATAAACCCAGAGATGAAACCGTTAATCCAACCATTAATAAAAACGTCGATAAAGCTATTAATAGTCAGCACAGCTTATATCAATTTGGTAAGCCTGCGACAACGAGCTACCCTGCTGCCTTACAAACCATCAACGAATGGTGGCAAACGCATCTAAGCACGCCGCCGCCACATCTGACCAATGGTTCAGGGTTGTGCCGTGATTGTACCATCAGCGCTGCTAATCTAAGCGAGCTGCTGACTTATGCTTACGCTCACCCAAGCTTTAATGCTTATGTAAACTCGTTAGGTATCGCTGGCGTCAGTGGCACCATTTTGACACATAGCGAGCGTTTACCAGAATCAAACGCCATTGGTCGAGCTTGGATAAAAACGGGCACTTTAAACAATGTCACTTCGATGGCAGGCTATGTCAAAGGCTTATCAGGACAGGATTATGTGGTAGTGGGACTGATCAATAATGAGCAAGCGCTAAATACTTATACAGCAAGAACGGTACTTGACGCCATGCTAGATTGGACAGCGCAGCATTAATTTTTTACGCCAAATTATTTACTTTATAAAGGACATTTTATGTCACGTAAGCCCGCGTCACTTAGCAAACCTATCATCCCATCAGGACGTAAAGGATCACACTTAAATACAACTGCCACTCAACCCAAATTGATGCTCTATATTGGGTTTTTTGCCGTTGGCTATATGCTTGCCAGCGCTGTATTTATGATGATTCAAACCAAGCTTGCTCTCAATGCGCAATTGGTCACTGTGCTGTCTATTGTCTTGGGCGCTTATATTGCCGTGCATAAGTTTATCAAGCACCAACAGCGTGCACTAGATAGAGACGAGATCAACCGCTTAATGTTTGGCGGCGTGATCGTAGTTTGGCTACTCACTATGGTTTACTTTTTGGGGATATGGGTATTTCTATTCGATTCCATCAGCCGTGAAGTACTGCTTGAGATGAGCATGCAGCAGCCTTTACCACTAATTTCTGCATTGATCATGATATTGGTGCTGAGTTTGGTGAGTGCACGTATCAGCATTTGGGCAATTAACCGCCTGCTTGATCCCAATCGCAAGGGCGCTTAATTGCTTACTTCCAGCAATTGAACATTATAAACAAGCAACTACAAAGTTTTTGCCCTATTCATCTCTAAATTCCGTTACGCTGTATTTACGCTGATGAACTTTGATGAATAGGAGATAAGACCATGGAAATGATTTTTTTTGACAATGTTGATAAGCTTGGGCGTATTATTCTGACCACAGTCGTGGTCTACGTTTTGATTGTTACGTTTACTAAAATTTCAGGCAAACGCTCAACCTCTCAGCTAAATAATTTTGACTGGATTGTCACAGTGATGATTGGGTCATTAAGTGCCAGTACGATTTTACTCAAAGACATTCCGATTATCGAAGGTATGGCGGCTATTCTTTCACTGTATTTATTACAGTTTTTGGTCACCAAATACGCCTCTATTTCACCGCAATTTAGCAGCTTTATTTTATCTGAGCCGCGTATTGTCTTTTATCAAGGTCAGTTTTTGCCCGATGCCATGCGTGATGAGCGTCTGACCCGTCAAGAAATTGAATGTGCCATGCGCTCTGAGGGTATTCACAATTTTGATGAGGTTGAAGCGGTGGTTTTTGAGTCCGATGCCAAACTGACTATTATTCCAAAGCCCAGTCCTTCTTATAGCAATAATCAAGAAGCGGATGATACAGTATCAGAGACGATTGCTCCGCTCATGTAATACAGTTGATAAAATTTTTACTAAAAACTTGATCAGCTCTAAAAAGGATAGAGCAGCATGACTCTTCTCTTTGTCTTACTTTATCCTTTTTAGGTGGCTGTTGGACTATTAGTAAGTAAGTGGGCTTTGAAAGCATTAAAATCATACAGAATAATTATTTATCAAATACGTCTTGAGTAAAGAATCTAGTATTTAACAGGTTTTCTTATTACATTTATTTAACCACTTCTTAAAATGGTAGCTGTTATGAAAGTAAGAATTTTGACCGTAGGTAATAAAATGCCTAAGTGGGTACAAACCGGTTTCGATGAATATCATAAGCGTATTCAGCCTATGCTCACTACCGAAGTCGTTGAAATTGCGGCGGCAAAACGTGCTAAGAATCCATCAGATGCCAATTTAGCTCAATACCGTGAGCAAGAAGGACAGGCGATCTTAGCCGCTCATGCTACAGCAGGACGTGAGCAATTGTGGGTACTTGATGTCAAGGGTAAGATGCTTTCGACCGAAAATTTGGCAGATAAATTGTCTGATGGTATGCAGCAAGGCGATGATATTGCCTTGGTCATCGGTGGTACCGATGGTGTGTCACCAGAGGTATTGGCAAAAGCAGATGTGAAATGGTCGTTATCGGCGCTTACGCTACCGCATCCTTTAGTGCGCGTTGTCCTCATGGAGCAGCTATATCGCGCGATGAGTATCAATCATAACCACCCTTATCACCGTGGTAATTAAAGTAGCAATAGAAAACTATCACGTAGGAAAATATCATCAATCACAGTGACACAACAGATTGAAAAATGGACGCGCGCCCTAATAAATGCCACATGAGACATCCTAAACCTGCAACACCCAATGCCCAAAGTATCAATCCGCAACGCGATGATAATCGCGACGATTTGCATAGCCCACTAATATCGACGCCAATTACAGCGGCGGCGGCTTGGACAGATACGCCTATCATATCGAGCGCGGCAAAGCGCCCTAAGTTACCAGCGCTGTTTATATCGCATGGTGCACCGACGCTGGCTATCGAGCAATCTGCTACGACGAGCGCGCTAGCTCGTATAGGACAAAACTTACCCAAACCTCGTGCCATCGTCATTATGTCCGCGCATTGGCAGTCCGCGAAACTTGAGATCAGCAGCAATCCTGAGCCAAAAACGTGGCATGATTTTTCAGGTTTTACTCCAGAGCTATATGAGCTGCAATATCCTGCTGCTGGTCATCCAGCACTTGCTGAGACCTTGGCGCAGCAACTGAGTGCCCGTGGTATTGTTTGTAGGGTCAATCCCTTACGTGTCAGTGATCATGGGGTATGGGCGCCACTTTTACACCTGTATCCACAGGCTGATATTCCTATCGTACAAGTATCCTTGCCACAGTATTATGACAGTATCGCCTGCTATCAATTGGGCGCGCAACTGGCACGGCTGCGTGATGAGCAAATTCTGATTATTGGTTCAGGGAATATCACTCACAATTTGCAGGCGCTACGCTGGCAAGCAGACAGTATTGATCAAACCGCAAAAGATTTTAAAGTTTGGCTGCTACAACAGCTCAAAACCGACATCCCAAGCGCCTTAGACTGGCAGCAATATCCTGACTATAAAGATATCCACCCAAGTGATGAGCATTTACTGCCGCTATTTTTTGCTTTAGGTGCCGGTCAACGTGTCTCAGTCGTGCATCAAAGTATGGCGCATCATAGCTTAGGCATGGATATCTATCGCTTTGATTAAAGGCTCTCAATCAAAGCGTCAGATATATGCGGGTATACCACACTACTTTTCAAAAGCAAGTTTAGTAAATAAACCTGCACGCTCCATTTCGCCTGCTACACTCAATAACGTCGTCTCATCATTCATACGCCCAATCAATTGCATACCGATCGGCAGACCTTTTTTACTCATACCGACAGGCAACGACATGGCTGGCAAGCCTGTAATATTACCCAATAAGGTAAAACCCATCTTCCCAAGCACTGGCGAACTTAACTTTTCAATCATGCCTGAGCTAAAGGCGTATTTGCCCATATTCATGCCTTTATTTAGCAAACCAGCACTGCGCATCAGCATTTCATCCATGCGACTTGGTGGTAACACGCCATGTTTTACTGCCGGTGTTGGAACGGTTGGGCACAAAATCATATCGTAGGTCTCTAGCAGAATACCGGTTTGATATTGGCTATCATGCCAGCCATGCTTGGCGTGCGCCAAATCAACAGCAGATAGTGAACGTCCTAACATCGCCATGTTATACGTTTGCGGTTCAAGATTTTGTATATGCTGCGCACCATAGCAACGCTCAATATTATCAATAGTAAACGCAGTATGCGCGCAAACAACGACTAAAAAATTATGCCAGAATTGTTCAATATTAATATTAGGTTCAGCCGGTATTACGCGGTGACCCATGGCTTCTAGCTGCTTAGCGGTCTGCTCTAATACGACCAGTACTTCTTTATCGACCATAGTATTAGCAACCAACGGCTGTTGATGCAAGGCGATGGTCAGTTGTCGTGGCGCGCGCATTGCTGCTTCTAAGAAAGTACCTTTAGGCGGCGCTATGACATAAGGCGCCCCAATCTCAGCACCACTAGTCGCATCAAGCATCGTGGCACTATCACGCACGCTACGTGTAATTACATGATCGGCTACTGCCCCTTCCCAGCCTTCACCAAATAACGGTCCCATTGGGTTACGTCCACGACTGGGTTTGAGTCCAAACGTGCCACACCATGCAGCAGGAAAGCGTATCGAGCCGCCACCATCACCCGCACCTGCCATCGGTACGATACCGCTTGCCACTGCCGCCGCACTACCACCCGATGAGCCACCAGAGCTATAGCCTTTTTTAAAAGGATTATGAGTCACGCCATGTGCTTTTGGCTCAGTGGTGATAATCAAGCCAAATTCTGGGGTATTGGTCTTACCAAAAGTGTTCACACCCGTAGCTTTCATACGCTTGACGATTTCGCTATCGCTTTTTGATATGATATTGACGCTACGACTGCCCATCGTAATCGGCTCATCAGTGAAGCTAAATGACAAATCTTTTAACAAATAAGGGACACCGTTAAATACACCAGCTGGCAGTCCCGCCTGCGCTGCAGCATAAGCGCGCTCGTCAAAACGATGAATGATAGCATTCAATTTAGGATTGAGCTGATTGGCTTGATAGACTGCCGCATCCAGCAACTCTTTGGCACTGACTTCCCCAGCATTGACCAATGCCGCGAGTGCTAATGCATCGTATTGGGTATATTCTTTAAACATAACCGACCTTCCTTGGAGAATAATCAAATTAAAATTTTGAAAAGATTAATATGTATCCGATTTACAGACAGTATCCAGTTTAGTATAAAACCTTACTGTTTATAATGAATAAACAAACTCATTAGTCATTTACGGTATTTAGAATTATATTTGATATGGGCAATTGATTGATAGCCTGACAATCATGCTCTTAACACTTTTTAATACATAAAATTTTTTAATATCTTCAATAAAAAAGACGAGTTACTTTCGTAAATCGTCTTTTTACTATCCAGTCAAACATAAGCTCTACATTAGTAGCTCACGTTTACCACTCTTACCCATTGAACTGACCAGTCCCGCCTCTTCCATCGAGTCAACAATACGTGCGGCGCGGTTATAGCCAATGCTAAATTTACGCTGAATACTAGAAGCGGAAACTTTACGAGTCTCCATAATAAAACCAACGGCTTCGTTGTACAGGTCATCATCTTCACCAGAGGCATTGGCAGCACTACTGCCACCGCTAGGACTAGACAATTCAAAATTGCCTGCCATATTGTCGATATAATCAGGCGCACCGCGCTCACGCCATGCATCACAGACGCTATTGACTTCTTCATCGCTGACATAAGCTCCATGGACACGATCAGGTTCAATCTGCCCAGGCCCTAAGAACAGCATATCGCCATTACCAAGCATATCTTCGGCGCCGCCGCTATCCAAAATAGTCCGTGAATCGACTTTTGAGTTGACTCGTAACGCTGCTCGTACCGGAATATTGGCTTTAATCAAACCAGTAATCACATCAACTGAAGGACGCTGAGTCGCAAGGATTAAATGAATCCCTGCTGCCCGAGATTTTTGCGCCAAGCGTGTAATTAACTCTTCTGCCTGCTTACCGACCTGCATAATCATATCGGCAAACTCGTCGGCAACGATGACAATCATCGGTAAGGTTTTTAGCTTTGGTGCTTGGCTAATACTTACGCTGTCATTGGGTCGCCATAATGGGTCAAGCATTGGATTACCTGATTTTTCAGCAGCGATCACTTTTTTGTTAAACTCATTTAGTTTACGCACCTTTAGCAAGCTCATAAGCTGATAACGACGTTCCATCTCTGCGACGCACCATGACAAGGCACTTGCCGCCTCAGTCATATCGGTAACGACTGGGGTCAGCAAATGCGGGATATCATTATAGTTGGCAAGTTCAAGCTGCTTAGGATCGATAAGAATCATTCGCAGCTCGTTCGGCGTATATTTGAGCAGCATCGATAGTAACATCGCGTTGACCAAGACTGATTTACCAGAACCCGTCGTACCAGCGACCAACATATGCGGCGCTCGTGCAAGATCAGTAATAATAGCTTTACCGCCAATATCTTTACCCATCGCCATACTGATTTGCGCTTTAGGATCTTTAAATTTTTCGGTATCCAATAGTTCAATTAAGCGTACCATTTCGCGCTGTTTGTTGGGCACTTCAATGCCAATGTATGGCTTGCCAGGAATAACCTCGACCACACGTAAAGATGCCATCGATAATGAGCGTGCCAAATCGCGTGAAATCCCTGTGACTTTACTGGCTTTTATCCCAGGCGCTAGGTCTACTTCAAAGCGAGTGACGACAGGTCCTGGAATCGCATTGACAACGTTTGCTTTGACATTGAACTCTTGTAATTTGATTTCCAGTAGCTCTGATAACTGCTCAAGCTCAGCAAGCGTATAACTTGGCTGGCGATTGGGGTCTGGCTTATCTAAGATCGACATCTCTGGAATCGGCGACAGACTACTACGATAGGCAGCCGTTTGCATTGAGCGTGATTTTTGACTGAATGCAATATCATCACTAATATGAGGCATAATGGGAGCATCAATCGCGTCAGTGCTATCATAAACATTGTCGTCTTCTGGCATCATATCCGTAATATGATTGCTACTATCACCTTCTGGGACTGCAAAACTCATGGTTGGTTTAGTTACTGTGGCTGACTCGATACTTGATATGGTAGCCGTACTCTCTGCTTTTGGATTTGCAGGCGGGGTATTGGTCGGTGTCATATCTATTATTTCTGATGTATTCTCTACATCAGCATCAGAAAAAGACTCCAAATCGTTCAACAAGTCATTTGCAGCATTATTAGGAACGTCGTCAGTAGTGTCGTTTGGTGAGAGAGTAGTTTGCTGCTGAATAGGTGCAGCTGCAGTTTCTGTTAATGTCTCTACGGCAGATAATTCTTGTTCATGGCTAAAATCAGTCGCTTCCGGCACTGCCTCATGTTCTGCCAACCACGCATCCACTAAGCTATCGACGCTAGGCGTTGATTCAGGAGTATCTAGCTGCGTAGTTGACATGTTCGGTGCATAATCATTTAACGAATGTGCTGCTTGTTGCTGAGTCTCCTCTTGAGTGATATCAAGAACTGGGCTAGCAGAAGAAATTTCAATACTTAAGCTGTCAACAGAAGCAGCAGCTGATGCCTCTGAATATGGAGCATTTACGACATCATAAGGTATCGTATCTTGCTCATTTTCTATCTGGTTTGCTAATAAATCAGCGACAGTATTTGCATCGTTCCATGCAAAACTTGGCTCAACCTTTCTGATAGGCATTGGCGTAGCATTGATAGCAGGTACTGATGTTTTATTCAGATTAAAAGCGCTATTGCTAATCGTTGTGGCGGCTGCAGTTTGCAGCTGCTCTTCTCGTTTGGTACTTTCACTGGCGACTTGCGCAGCGGCTGCCATAGAAGCTTTTACACTGGCACCCAATCCTGAAGACGATAAAAAGTCTGTCAATGCGCTATTAAAACGACCACTTCTATTGTCTTGCTGTTTATTTTTAGCCTGTTCATCCACTTGCAACTCAAGAGGCAATTGCTCATATTCTGGAGTATTAGTATCACTTATTGCTATATCACGACCTTGTTTATCGGCAGCACTATTAGCATTGTCTTCTTGTGTTATTTGACTAGCATCAAGGCTGCTATCAAGGTTTTTGACACCTGACCCAAACCAAGACAAAGTTTTAATTTTTTCGTAAATACTCATCCAATGAATATTAAAGGCAAAGGTGGTCGTAATAGCGACAAACACTGCCAAAAACGTCACACTCCCCCACTGCGATAATAGCTGTGCTAGCCTCGCTTGTAGCTCAAGACCAATAATACCGCCCGCAACTCCTTTGAGCCCTGATGATATTGGATCTGCTACCTGCTGTACCAATGCGATCAGTTGGGCAAATAATGCACTACTGCTCAATATTAAAAACACGTAAGCAACCAAGCGTAATAACCAAAACGTCGGTTTATTATCCCACCAAATCAGTACTGACTCATAAACCAGAAACGCCAGTAACCACCATGCACCAAAACCAAAGAAGCTATACAGCAAATCTGAGAGCCATGCGCCCATCTCGCCGCCCATATTATTAATGGTCGTCATATCACTACTGATGTGCGACCAGCTAGGATCATTACCGGTATAAGTCATCAAAATAACAAACAAATAAACCGCGAGGAGTAATCCCAGTAGGGTAAATATGCCCTTTTTTAAGTAATCAATAATTGGTGCTGATATCACGTAAGATCTGCCTTGTTGTTAATACTCGTCATGAATACTCAATAGTCGTCAAACCATGATTAAGCTTAATCATGCTGACATAAATTCTTGATAGAAACTGCTGTAATAGGTTACGACTGATGTGGCGTAATAACACAAAAACTTTATCTAAAATACTACGGCAAAATATTGACCGCATTGCTGTTTTTGTTTTGTGCGCGGCATACAACTTCTTATAATAACAAATACATAGCTGCCATGGCGACCGTGTTATCAATAAAGCGCATAAGAAAATCAATCCAGTAGTGATTTAGCCAAAAATGCAGCTAGTGAAAAATGATGCCTGTTCTTTTTGCATTAGCATCTAACCAAAATATATTAAAGCTCTACGTTACTGCTGGTATAAATTTTTTATAGCCTCTGTCTGCGTAGGCACAGGAAGCAAGACAAATTAATACCAGCAGTACGTGATGTTTATATATCACTTTTCACTGACTATATTTGAATATGGGCTCATTTTTGGTACTAAAACTTCAAGCTTCAGATACTTTAGTTCTAATGATACCCATATTTGTTTTAGCAAACTTGCACTTTTTGCTCTTAGCCCTTATGTTATTATCACATAGCAACCATAATAACCAGATACGTCGTCATTTTTACGCTTATCTTTTATAATATCTACTTATTATTTTAACGTTGAACCCTTTCACTTTTATTGCTCTAGCAAGGAAATCTTATGGCAACTGACAATACTGCTCCACGCCACGAAAAACTCATTATTTTAGGTTCAGGTCCTGCTGGTTATTCTGCCGCTGTGTATGCAGCACGCGCCAACCTAAAGCCTGTTATGGTCACCGGTATGGAAGTCGGCGGACAGCTCACGACGACGACCGAAGTTGATAACTGGCCGGGTGATGCACATGATTTGACTGGTCCTGCATTAATGGAGCGTATGAAAGCCCATGCCGAGCGCTTTGGTACTGAACTGGTTTATGATCATGTTAATGCTGTGAATTTAAATGTGCGTCCTTTTGAGCTGACCGGTAATAATGGCAATTACACCTGTGATGCTCTTATTATCTCAACCGGCGCATCAGCACAGTATCTAGGTCTAGAGTCAGAAACCAAATTCCGTGGTCTTGGCGTTTCTGCTTGTGCAACTTGTGATGGCTTCTTTTATAAAAACCAAAAAGTGGCAGTTATCGGTGGTGGTAACACGGCCGTTGAAGAAGCGCTGTATCTATCAAATATTGCAGCTGAAGTCACTTTAGTCCATCGTCGTGATAGCTTACGCTCAGAAAAAATCCTACAAGATAAACTATTTGAAAAAGCCGAAAATGGTAATGTCAAAATCGAGTGGAACTACAGCGTAAAAGAAGTGGTTGGTGATGATATGGGCGTAAATGGCGTTGTTATTGAATCTATGATTGATGGCAGCACCAAGCAACTGGACGTGTTTGGTATGTTTGTCGCCATTGGTCATAAGCCGAATACTGATTTATTTAAAGGTCAGTTAGAGATGAAAGACGGTTATCTGATCGTCAACAGCGGGCTTAATGGTAGTGCTACCCAAACCAGTATCGAAGGTGTTTTTGCCGCAGGTGACGTCGCAGATCATGTCTATCGTCAAGCGATCACCTCTGCTGGTACGGGCTGTATGGCAGCACTTGATGCTGAAAAGTACCTAGATGCAATAGGCGAAACGGTCGCTCAAGATCATACTTATGCTTCAACGTTGACAGCTGACAAAGAAGCGTAAATGAGCGATTTTGTTAATAATATTCGCATAACGCCTGAGGCTTTTGTTCAACATATCAAGAGTCTTGGGCGTTATGACTTTCCAGAGCCAGCGATAGTAGATCCTGAAGGTATGGGTATTGTGGCTATCGGGGGAGATTTAGCTCCTGAGACGCTGATTTCTGCTTACGCACAGGGTCTATTTCCTTGGTTTAATGACGATGAGCCAATTGCTTGGTGGTGCCCTGAACCCCGATGTGTGATGCAGCCGACAGACTATCAGCCGAGTAAATCGCTACGTAAGCAAGCAAACCGTAGTCGTTGGCAGTTGACGCTGAATCAAGCTTTTGATGAAGTCATACACGCTTGTAGTTTACCGCGTAGTAATGGCGTTAATGACGATCTTAATGAAAGTCAGCCTGAAGGCGAACATACTTGGATTCATGATGAGATGATTGAAGCCTATAGCGAGCTACATGCTCAAGGCTTCGCGCATAGTATTGAAGTTTGGGATGATAAAGGCACGCTCGTTGGTGGTTTATATGGCTTAAAAATAGGTGGTATTTATTTTGGTGAATCGATGTTCCATATCGCTTCTAATGCATCAAAGCTAGCATTTTGGGGCTTGATGCGCTTATGTGAGCAAAGCAATGTTAATCTTGTCGACTGTCAACTCCCTAACGATCATCTCATGAGTTTAGGTGCTATTACCTTGTCACGTACTGAGTTTTTGGCTCAACTAGATATATTAATATCTAATAGTTCAGATAATTGGCACAAAAACTCGCATAAGCCTCTAGCGGTACCGCTGTTAGGGAGTTTGCAACCTTGGCAATTAAACCTCTAGTTTATTACTTTATTTTAAAATCTAAAGTTGATCTGGCTAATCGATAGTTAAAATAGCGCGACTCGATTGAGTACGTATGATTAATACTATTACGTTTAATCAGCAATATTTTCATAAATCAGTAACTTACTTATAACGATCATGAGTATATTATGGCACCTGATACCTCTTTTTTATTAATAGGTAAGCTGGCAACCAAAGCCAACACCACTAAAGATACGATTCGTCACTATGATCAATTGGGACTACTAAAATCGCGTAAGCGTCAGGCAGGTTCGCGGCTATATACTGAGTTTCATCCAGAATGTGTTGAACGTATCGAATTAATTAAAAGCGCGCAAGCAATTGGCTTTACCCTGACTGAAATCAAAGACAGCCTCAATGATTATTATGATGGGCAGCTTGATATTGACTTACAGCTGAGCATTACCCAGCAAAAACTGATTCAAATCAGAAAACAACAAACGACCATCAGTTTGATGATAGAGATGTTGACCGAACGCATTGATATTCTTCAGCATATGAAGGCTGATAGTGATTATAAACTCGACATTGACGTGTGTAAAAAGACACTGCCTTTATCTTGATAAGGAAACCTCGATACCACACCGAATTTTATATTTGTTATTGTTTTAAATCTCAAACAATAAAAGCTACTAATATTTTTTAAGATTAATTATAAATACGCTGCATGATTAGCGCGTCGACTGCCGGTTGATGCGCTGCTTGATAGTAGCTTTTACGTGTATGAATCACAGTAAACCCTTGCTGCTCATATAACGCGATCGCAGCAGTATTGTCTGCCCGCACTTCTAATAAAAGACTCTCTACTTGATTGGCCTTTAACGCCTCATCTAGTCTAATAAAAACTCGTGATGCTATACCTTGACGCTGATAATCAGGATGAGTGCCAATGCGTAAAATCTCTGCTTGCTCAAACAATAATTGGTATAAGCAGTAGCCAACCAATTCGTTTGCAGAATTATCAGTAACAACCATCAGACTGATACTATCCTGTTCGAGCAGGTCAGCTATTGTTTGAGATGTCCAAGGGTCTTGTAGCTGAACCATAGCTTCAACAGCTGCAACTGCTTCGACCATTTCTTTACGCTTATCTGGTTCATCTAATAGCATCTTTATATCTAACATCAGCGCCCCTTTATTTGTTGGCTTTAATATCAGTTATATTATCGTTGATTGTCGACACTGTCATTCTATTAGCAAACCATACCCAAAAAAAAGCCACCCTCTTTCGAGGATGGCTTTTGACTAATGATTAACGAAGATCAGATTACTCTGACAGCATTAAGTATTAGTTCAATACGTTAGCAACAACACCAGCGCCTACAGTACGGCCGCCTTCACGAATAGCAAAGCGAAGACCTTTGTCCATAGCGATTGGGTGGATAAGCTCTACGCCCATCTCAACGTTATCACCAGGCATAACCATTTCAGTACCGTCTTGTAATTGGATTGCGCCAGTTACGTCAGTGGTACGGAAATAGAACTGTGGACGATAGCCGTTTAGGAATGGTGTGTGACGACCACCCTCTTCTTTTGACAATACATATACTTCAGCGTCAAACTTGGTATGAGGAGTGATAGAACCTGGCTTAGCAAGTACTTGGCCACGTTGTACGTCTTCACGCTTAGTACCACGTAGTAGTACGCCACAGTTTTCGCCTGCACGACCTTCGTCAAGCAGTTTACGGAACATCTCTACACCAGTACAGGTGGTTTTTTGCGTGTCACGGATACCAACGATTTCGATCTCGTCGCCAACGCGTACGATACCAGATTCAACACGGCCAGTTACAACAGTACCACGACCTGAGATTGAGAATACGTCTTCGATTGGCATTAGGAATGCTTTGTCGATGTCACGCTCTGGCTCTGGGATGTAGGTGTCAAGAACGTTTAATAGTTCTACAACGGCTGGTTGACCATATTTTTCTTGTGAGCCTTTTAGGGCTTCAGTCGCAGAACCGTGGATGATTGGGGTGTCATCACCTGGGAAGTCATAGTCGCTTAATAATTCACGAACTTCCATTTCTACTAGCTCTAACAATTCTTCGTCATCAACAACGTCGCACTTGTTCATGAATACGACGATGTACGGTACGCCAACCTGACGTGAAAGCAGGATGTGCTCACGGGTTTGTGGCATAGGGCCGTCAGTCGCTGATACAACTAGGATTGCGCCGTCCATCTGGGCTGCACCGGTGATCATGTTTTTAACATAATCGGCGTGACCTGGGCAATCAACGTGAGCGTAATGACGTGATGGGGTGTCATATTCTACGTGTGAGGTGTTGATGGTGATGCCACGTGCTTTTTCTTCTGGTGCTGAGTCAATAGACGCGTAGTCTTTGGCTTCGCCACCAGAGGTGATTGCAGCTACGGTTGCGATTGCAGCGGTAAGGGTGGTTTTACCGTGGTCAACGTGTCCGATGGTACCGACGTTAACATGTGGTTTTAGACGTTCAAACTTGGCCTTTGCCATGGGTATTTCCTCTTTTTTTGGTGAATATTTACCAATCAAAGATCGGTAAATAACTGTTTGACGGCTTATGATGTATGACCATCAAACCGTTGACACTGTGTTTTTTCTATTAAACCAATATTTATTAAAATACTAGCTATAACGCTATACTATCTTTGTATTCGATATTTTAGCTGTTAAGCGTATAAATAGGGGCATTATACGTGCTTTTTAATCTGTTGAACATGACAAGTTAATATACAGTACTGCTATTGCACTACTTTATCTAACTCTTATTCATTTAATTCTTTATACAGCTCTTTTATTAGATAAAGATAACAACTACTAATAAACTGACAGCGCAAAAAGGCAACACCTCAGTGTCACCTTTGAATTATTCTCTGCCACACTGTATGTATAATTTTCGATATTTTATAATTTTGATACCAATACTGAGCTACAGACAAACATTAGCAAAGCGAATATAAATAATGGAACAATAAATGGAGCTCATATTGAGAATTGAACTCAAGACCTCTCCCTTACCAAGGGAGTGCTCTACCGCTGAGCTATATGAGCATGTTTTTAACAACTGCAGCTGCCAACCACTAAGTTGCACTAAAAAAAATATCACGATACAGCAATAATAACTGACTGTCGTGATGAGTATTGATGATTTGTGCAATGGTACATATATGGAGCGGGTGGCGGGAATCGAACCCGCGTCATTAGCTTGGAAGGCTAAGGTGTTACCATTATACCACACCCGCATTTACTCTTATCTGGATTGACTCCAATAAAGAATCATGGATTGATATAGAGTATGCTTGGCGCTAAGACGAACTTAGAAAAATATGGTGGTGGGAGAAGGATTCGAACCTTCGAAGCTTTCGCGACAGATTTACAGTCTGTTGGGTTTGACCGCTCCCCAATCCCACCTTAGGTTGCTTTAAACAAAAATGGCTTTAGTTTAAGACATATTCATAAAAAGCTACTTTGAGAGAGATGGTGCCGACTGCCGGGATCGAACTGGCGACCTACTGATTACAAGTCAGTTGCTCTACCAACTGAGCTAAGTCGGCTTGTTCTCTCAAAGTGGTGGCTATTCTATCAAATATTTTGAGATGCGCAAGCCCTTTTTTAGTATTTTTGGCTTTATTTTAATAAAAAATCTCAAACAGCTGATTATAAAAGGATTTTTATTGCTCAAAAATAATGACTTTTGATCCTCTTATTCTTAAGCTCTATCTTTTAGTCAAAAAACCTAGACACTTAACTTCTTTAGATTGGTTATTCATTGCTAGAAATATTCAATAATTGTGTAAACCTGCCAAGCGCTAATACTTATCAGCGGCAGAATTTTGAAAAGATACCGTTAAAACTTGTGATTCCTGCGATGCTAAGACAAAACTTGTTCGCTATAAAATTACTATTTAAAGCGATGCAAAATTTATCCTAACATAGCACTAATCTCTTAAAGCAAAAATATCTTAAAGCCAATCAACTACAACTTTTACCAGTTGACCAATTTATTATTTAAATAAACAAAGATAGCTCTCTCGTTAAAAATTGGCTATACCATGCCTGTATTAAACAACCATAGTGCTAAGCCAATAATAATAATCGCGACAAACACCCATATAAACCAACTACCACTCGGTTTCTTTTCAACTGCTCCAGTAGTGGCAGGGTTATCCAGTGCTTGATCCATCGCATTATTGCCTGTAGTACCCAAATCGCGAGATTGACCTAGATTGGCTGTGCCCGAAAACTGTGAAGTGGCTGCCTGTTTAGCACGCAGTACATCTGGATCTGCTTCTTCTTGCAAGGCCGTCTTAGTGGTTTTGTCATGCTCTGGCTCAATAGCTGCTTCAATGACTGGCGCCTCACTTACAGGAGACGTTTCTGAAAGGGTTTCGGATACAGCGTCTTTATGTAGCAAAGGCTCATCAGCTAAGACGGGCTGCTCTACAAGTGATTCTTGATGAGCAGAAGGCGTTGATGTAGTTTCGGTTGAGATATAATCTATTACTTCGGGCTCAGCAGCCACGCTAGGGACACTTGAAGTTTCAGTAGGACTATATTCTACTTCGCTCAATACAGGTTCGGCTTTATCTGCGGCGGCTAAGATATCAGTGATGCCTGTTTCTTTAATCACTGGCTCATCTGTTTGAGCAGCGCTAACAATCGGTTCTGCTTGCACAGCATCAATAGGCATTGCTTCTAAATAATTTTCGACAGGTAATATCTCTTCGATTATAGTCTCTTTAACCACTGGCTCTGCTTCAACGATAGGTGCTATCTCAGTATCAGGGCTCAACATTAACGTTGGTTTATCTGCAACTGCTTGCTCATGAATAACAGTAGCCGCCACTGGCTTACTTACCTGAAAAATAAAGCTTGCAAACCCAAGCGTATCCTCTGCTGCTAACTGCTTCGATTCATTGGCAGCGATACGCTCATCATTAATAAAAGTGCCGTTTGACGACTCTAGATCTTTTACATATAGCTGACCGTTTAAGACACTCAGTTGTGCATGATTGCGTGAAATTTGCTTGCTACCTAGTACCAGATCATTATCACTACCACGGCCCACAGAGAGGCTGTCAGTGACCGTTAATGTCAGATCACCAAGTGCCTCTGTCAAGGCATTCAACTGCCATGTATTGGTCGTTGTGGCATTCATACTATCAATATCGTTTGTCATGCGATGACTCCTTATTTATTATTAAATATTCATGATGGTCATTAGCTGATCCATCCTATTGTATTTGACGTTTATAGCTATATTATTTAGGGATAAAGCGCGGTTGTATGATACCGCTAAGCTTATTATAAGGAATGCTAAGCACTGGCATACCATAGGAATAGGGAGCGATAGCATAATGCTGATAACGAATATCAATCCCTTTATCCGTCAATGTGACGTTATCACTTAAGGTAAATGGCCAATTTTTTTCGTAGTTTTTCACATCTTTATCGACCGTTTTCACCCAGTCTTTATAAGCATTATAGGCAAGCGCCTTAAACTGTGGCTTTTTACCGCTTTGCAGCATATCAGCCAGTTTAATTTGTTTTTTCGTCTTCTGATCAAACACTAGATATTCGCTATACGGCATTCCATGTGCGCCGCCAGTAAAGACATATGAACTTATCTCGAACGTCTCAAAATCATTAATATGACCCACATACTCAGGTGTCACCGTTAGGCTGTAGGCAAATGCACTGTCACTCGGTAGCTCATTCAATTGCGAGGCAGCAAAACCATCAAGCGCGTTTTTGACAGCAGCTGGAGTGGCTTTGGTAGTAATAGGCGCAGATTCAGAGGGTTTACTATTTACAACCAGCGTATTGATACGCTGATTGGTGATATCGTTTATCCATTTGTGATTGGTTTTAAGATACTTAACTTCAATCTCCGGACAGTTATCACGCGCCGTGCAGGTTTCTTGTAGTTTTTTGGGTAACTGATAATCGAGATACTCTGTGCTACTAAAAAGGCTACCGGCATATGCTGAGAAGCTTAACGTGCCAAACAGCAACCCACTACTTACTATTGACAATAAACGCAGCCTACCCGCATCCGTAGAAGATTGCTGGACTGATTGTGACTCAATAATAGGACGTTGATTAGCAGTTTTCATATAGCCTCTTTAATATATCTATAAGATCTACTGATATTCTACCGTAACCTTTGTCCTATATTGTAGGAACACTGTTCGTGTTTTTTCTACAATCATAGGGATTAAAATCAATAATACGCTGTTTGATAAGCTAATAAAAAAGACACGATAACGTGTCTTTTAAGATTAAGCAAAGTGGAATAATGGATTTTAGTGCTCACGCGTATTGCTAAACGTCACTTCTGGATAGCGATCTTGCATCAGCTGCAAGTTCACCCGTGATGGCGCAAGATAAGTCAGATGACCACCGCCATCTAGCGATAGTTGGTCATGGGCTTTGCGCTTAAACTTGGCTAACGCCACTTCGTCATCGCAATGAATCCAGCGAACGGTCGCAATCGATACCGGCTCAAAGATACACTGTACTTTGTACTCTTCTTTGAGACGATGGGCGACCACTTCGAACTGTAGTACACCGACCGCGCCCAAGATTAAATCATTATTAATCTGCGGCATAAAGACCTGTGTTGCACCCTCTTCGCTCAACTGCTGTAAACCTTTTTGCAGCGCTTTTGATTTAAGCGGATCTTTTAGAATAACACGGCGGAATAGCTCAGGGGCGAAATGCGGGATACCGGTAAAGTTGAGCTCTTCGCCTTCAGTGAAACTATCGCCGATAGAGATGGTGCCATGATTGTGTAAACCAATAATATCACCCGGATAGGCTTCTTCCAACGCTTCACGGTCACCTGCTAAAAAGGTCAAAGCATCAGCAATACGTACGTCCTTACCCAAACGTACATGCTTTAATTTCATACCTTTTTCGTACTTGCCTGAGCAGACACGTAAAAATGCAATGCGATCACGATGACGCGGATCCATGTTTGCCTGAATCTTGAAGACAAAACCACTAAACGTTGTCTCAGTCGCCGCTACTTCACGTTCATTGGTCGGATGCGCTTTTGGTGGCGGCGCATATTTGATTAAAGTATCAAGTACCATATTGACGCCAAAGTTACCTAGCGCTGTACCGAACAATACGGGTGTCATCTCACCGGCTAAAAACTCGTCAACATCGAAATCTTCTAGCGCCATTTGTACCAATTCTAATGACTCTTCAAATGAGGCGAACATCAAAGCGCCCAAGCGCTCACGGATATCAGGATAATCATAGCCTTCGCGCGTCTCAGCGACCGTCATATCACCGCCATGACCTTTCTCATAAAAATAGGTTTTGTTTTCGGTTAAATGATAGACACCAACAAAATCCTGTCCCATACCGATAGGCCAAGTGACAGGAATACATTTAATCTTTAATACCGCTTCGATTTCACTCAATAGCTCAAGCGGCTCACGAATCTGGCGGTCAAGTTTATTGACGAATGAGATGATGGGCGTATCACGCATCCGGCAAACTTCCATCAATTTGATGGTACGTTCTTCGACACCTTTTGCGCCATCGACCATCATCAGCGCACTGTCTACAGCGGTCAGAGTACGATAGGTATCTTCACTAAAGTCAGCGTGACCCGGTGTATCTAGCAGGTTGACCATATGTTCTTTATAAGGGAACTGCATGACCGAAGTGGTAATAGAAATACCACGTTCCTGCTCCATACTCATCCAATCAGATGTCGCATGGCGGTCGGTTTTACGACCTTTGACCTCGCCCACTACTTGAATCGCTTTACCCCATAGCAGCAGCTTTTCGGTCATCGTCGTCTTACCAGCATCAGGATGCGAGATGATGGCAAAGGTGCGGCGTTTGGCCACTTCTTTATTTAATTTCTTTGGATCTACGCTCATAATTTTTGGCTTCAACGTTGTATCATTTAGAAATCAATCTAAATAAATAGTGTAAACAATGGGCATATTGTAGCGGATTTAACGTCAAGGTGCAGAATTAGCGCATAAAAAAGTACTCTCTATCAAGCAAATAGAGAGTGTTTATGACTTTTTGAGCTTAATAATATTTTGTGATTTGCGTGGCTAAAAAGTCGGCGGCAACTTTATTAACGATCGTACAGTCGACTACGCCACGTATGCTGTCTTCATTTGGAATAGGTGCAGCATTATCAACAAAATCGGCTTCATAGATACTGCTGTCATAATCTACACCGCTATAGATATACTCTGGGTCATTATTAACGGCAAAGAATTTAACCTGTGCTGTCTTTTGGCTATTGTTGGAACCGATATTGATTCTAGTCGTACTAGATTGACGCTTATCATTAAAGCGTTGTTCAGCATCACTAACCCAGTTGTCTAGCGTTCTAAATCCAGTCTTATCCTTGGCATCAAAGACGAAGAACGAGCGCTCACTAGTGATCACGGGGATATAACATACAGAGCCGCTCGGAAAACCAATATTACTCGGTATCTTAGTATAGTTGTTTAAATCGGTAAAAATACCTCGACGATTTACATAGCTATTACCAGCATTATAATCACGTGCATCAACACCTGATAAATTAAGTGTTCTATAGCTGGTTTCAAATTTGAGTTTATTGCTGCTATTTTTCTCATAAATAGGACGTTTAACAATACGATCTTTCACTTCTATGTTTTTATCTTCAAGGGTTCCTTCGAATTTATCTGCCAATACTACTGACATATCTAAATCATCTGGGTTTTGATTATAGCTACCTACAATATTGCTTTTTTTAACACTACGAGTGCCTGTATTATAAGTTGTATCAATACGTGCAATCGCATTTGAGCTGCGTTCTATAGTACTTATTGTCAACTCATTACTACCGCCTGAACCAAAAATAGCATCTTCACCCTCGCCGCAGCCTATCAGCGCAAACGCCAATAATGAAAGTGCAATAGGGGTTATTATTAATTTATTCATCGTCCGGCGTCCTTTATAAAATGCTGGCATCAATCGTTACAAGTACGTTATCTCTGTTTTATGTCCCTAGTTTACCCTACTGTAACGATGAGTTATAGCAAACTTAGGTTTTGTTTCATAAACTTAAAAGGTAAACTTACAAATTCATATCATACTTTTACTGCCGCTATATAAAGCTTGCCTTGTCCTCTGGTATGCTAGATGGGCTATTTTATAGCTAGCTATAACAAGACTCAAAAATACTATCTAGAAATGATGGAAAACAATTTATATAAAAGGATACATTATGGAAACCCTATATTCGACTAAAGCATCTGTCACTGGTGGCCGTGCAGGTAAAGCTAGCGTACAAGACAGCGATTTAACCATCAATATGGTTGCACCCGGTTCTGGTAAAGACGGTAATAACCCAGAGCAACTGTTCGCTATGGGCTATGCTGCTTGTTTTGATGGTGCACTTGGTGCCGTTAAAGGGGCAGAAAAAGCAAAGTTTGATTCTACTACTGAAGTATCAGTAGATTTAAAGAAAGGTGAAGGTCTAGACTTTAAATTGGCCGTTAAGATTCACGTTATCGGTGAAAATACAGAGTTATCAGCGGATGAGTTTCAGCAATTGGTTGAGAAAGCCAATAAGGTCTGCCCATATTCTAAAGCGACCCATGGTAATGTTGATAGCGAAGTAACCTCAGAATTAAAATAAATTTCTAGTAACTACAATAGTTACAATGATAAAAAGAACTCAGTTGATCTGGGTTCTTTTTTTATGAATTATCATTTTAGGTCGTACACATCGTAACTGTTTATACATTCTATTCGTTCATCATCTATTCGGCACGCAGCGCTTTTATCGTTATAATGAGGGTATCTTTTCACCCCATACTTACTGCAAAATATTTACTGACCAATACTTGCGACCCAAAACCTGATAAGTGACTTTCTATGACTGCCAACGATCACAACTCCCACTCGCCTATTAATCCCAATACGCTACCAAATTTTGCAACGATGCCCAATGTGGCGACAATGGACACCACGCATGT
This sequence comes from Psychrobacter sp. S4(2024), assembly GCF_036861305.1. Classification (NCBI taxonomy): domain Bacteria; kingdom Pseudomonadati; phylum Pseudomonadota; class Gammaproteobacteria; order Moraxellales; family Moraxellaceae; genus Psychrobacter; species Psychrobacter sp. S4(2024). Next base: position 132,719 of record NZ_JAZAQR010000002.1, read on the forward strand.
GGACAAAAACCAGCCACCTTTTATTTTGGTCGATGGCTCTTATTATCTGTTTCGTACCTATCATGCGCTGCCAAAAACCATGCAGAATTCGCAAGGGCTAGTCACCAATGCAATACGTGGCACGCTCAATGCACTTTTAAAGCTGATGCGCCGCTATCACCCAACCCATATGGCCGTTTGTTTTGACACCAAGTCACCGACTTTTCGTCATGCTATGTCAGAAGAGTACAAAGCCAATCGTCCAAAAATGGATATCGAGCTTGCCGAGCAGATTCCTTATATTCATCGTTTGGTCACCGCGCTTGGGATTCCACTGTTACGTATCGAAGGCGCAGAAGCCGACGATATCATCGGTACGCTCGCCTATCGTGCAGTTGCCGAAGGGCATCACGTGGTTATCTCAACTGGAGATAAAGACATGATGCAGCTGATTAATGACTGCGTCATACTAGAAGATAGCTTCACAGGCAAGATGACTGATAGCGCTGGCGTGGTTGAAAAATTCGGTATCAATCCTGAGCAAATGATTGATTTTTTAACTTTGATGGGCGATTCCTCTGACGGTATCAAAGGTGTGCCCGGTATTGGTAAAAAGACCGCCAAAGATTTGCTAAACGAATATGGCAATATCGATAATATGCTCAAAAATGTCGCCAATATCAAAGGGCGTGCTGGCAAAAACTTGCTCGAATATGCCGATGATATTCCGATGAACGCGCAGCTGGCAACCATTGTCACTGATTTAGAAGTGGGGCAAGACTGGCAAGATTTAAAAATAAACACCGATCCTTGCGCCCACATCGATGAGCTACGTGAGCTATATAGTGAGCTCGAATTTAGAAATGAGCTAGCGTCACTTGATCACCCTAATCACCCCGCCAACGCTAATGGGCATGGCACGCAAAGTGTTGCTCATAGTCAGGCTGATGCCGAGTCACAAGCGCAAATCGCTAAATCCCTACAATCAAGCACCATCGGTGATATTACCGATAGTAAAAGTCATGATAGAGCATGGCATACTATTTTAGACGAGCCTGCCTTTGACAACTTAGTTCAATTGTTAGCAGCTGCACCGCATTTCGTTATCGATACCGAAACCACGAGTGTCTATTGGCGTCAGGCTGAATTGGTTGGCTTGTCTTTTGCTGTGCAAGCACACGAAGCTTATTATATTCCGCTGACTCATGCGCTAAAAGGCGATGAATTAACAGCAAAACAGCTCGACCGCGATACCGTATTGACACGTTTAAAGCCTATTTTAGAAAACCCAAACATCGGTAAAATCGGTCAACATTTAAAGTATGATGCCCATATTCTTAGCCTTTATGATATAAACCTCTTAGGCAATATTCATGACAAGCCCAACAATTGGGCAATGGATACGATGCTTGCCAGTTATGTAATCAATGCTGCCATTACCCGTCATGGCATGGATGATTTAGCACGGCATTACCTGCAAACGCAGACCATTAGCTTTGAGGATGTCGCTGGTAAAGGCGCTAAGCAAGTGAGTTTCGATCAAGTAGCGATTGATATTGCTAGCGACTATGCTTGTGAAGATGCTGACATTACTTATCAATTATTTGAGCTGTTTAGTCAAAAGCTTGCTGATGATACCAATAACGCTAAGCTGCTACACGAGCTAGAAATCCCAACAGCGGAAATACTGTGCCAAATGGAAGCAAACGGTATCTTAATTAGGCGTCCGTTTTTAAACGAGCTATCTAAACGCTTTGATGAAGAAATCATTGCCCTAGAAAAACGTGCGTACGAAGTCGCCGGTGAAGAATTTAATCTTGGCTCTCCTAAGCAGCTTGGCGAGATGTTATTCGATAAGCTTGGCGTCGTGGGTGGCAAAAAAACCAAAACCGGTCAATACTCTACTGGTGAAGCGGTATTGTCAAAAATCGACCATCCTTTGGTTGATATTACTTTAGAGTATCGCGGACTCTCTAAACTTAAGAGCACCTATACCGATGCGCTTGATAATGTAGCAGATGCCAAGACTGACCGCGTGCATACCAGCTATCATCAAGCATTGACCAGTACTGGGCGCTTATCTTCAACTGATCCCAACTTACAAAATATTCCTATTCGTACCGCTACTGGTCGCTTGATTCGTCAAGCATTTATTGCGCCAGAAGGTCGAGTAATATTAGCAGCGGATTATTCGCAAATTGAGCTGCGTTTAATGGCGCATTTCTCAGGTGATAAAAATCTAACTCATGCCTTTAATGAAGGGCTAGATATTCATGCCGCTACTGCCGCCGAAGTACTAGGAAAAGAGGTCGCAGAGGTTACAGCAACCGAGCGCCGTAATGCCAAAGCCATTAACTTTGGTCTGCTATATGGCATGAGCGCTTTCGGACTAGCCAAACAGTTACAGATGAGCCGTAGTGAGGCGCAAGACTACATTGACATGTATTTTGAGCGCTATCCTGGCGTCAAAGACTATATGATCAATACTCGTGCCAGCGCTTATGAGCATGGCTATATCGAGACGATATTGGGTCGTAAGCTTTATACCCCTGATATCAATCATAGCAATCGCATGGTCAAACAAGGCGCTGAACGGGCGGCGATTAACGCGCCATTACAAGGTTCTGCAGCTGACTTGATTAAGCTTGCTATGATTGCCGTCGACAAAGTACTACCTAAAGAGCAGGCAAAAATGCTACTGCAAGTTCATGATGAGCTGGTGTTCGAAGTGGATGCCGACAAGGTCGATAAGATAAGCCAATTGATTACTGATGCTATGCAAGATGTCTTAACAGCAACAGCGGTTGAAAAAGGCTGGAACGTCAACTTTGCAGTGCCGCTATTGGTTGAGACGGATAGTGGTCAGAATTGGGATGAGGCGCATTGATTCTTAAGGAGATTCTAAGTAGGATTAATGCTATTTAAGATACTTGACACTCGCAGTGTAAACTAAAAAAAACAGTCGCGTATTATAATTGTCGGTATAATAAACCTATCTTATTTTTTCCCAAATTATTTTTTAGTCTAAAGTGAGCCTTAGCGCTCACTTTTTTTATTCTAAAAATCAGGAGCGCTTATTTTGGCTGCAGATGGCATTATCGAAATCCCCGGCATTATCTTACTGATAGCCTGTATATTACGTTGCGTGCAATATGTAGTGCAGAGTGAAAGTAAGCAAAGTCTTTATTTTTGGCTGGCATCAGTATTGACGTTTTTTGCGGTGATCCGTCGCGAGTTAAACTATTTACCTGAGTTGTTTATTGCTAGCGATTTTTCACTGTTAAATCAGTCCTATGACTGGTGGGAAGATGCGGTGCTTCTTATAGTTTATCTGCTTATCGTGGGTTTATTAGCATATACCTGGCGTTATCTCTGGGCAGTATTAAAATCGGTGCCGGTTTATTTATATCTTATGATAGTGGGGTTAGCATTATTAGAATATATGGGCGAAAACGCGATTATGATTCCTCAAGGTTTGGGAGAGATTGTTGAAGAAATGGCAGAAACTGGCGTTTACGCGATTGCATTGACCTTTATATGGCGTTTTAAACCGCTTATGTTTGAAAGACGCTTGCCACTTAATAAGCGCTATTCATCATGCCAAGCGTAGCAATCACCGGTCATGATAGCATTTGTCTTAGCGCTAACTTTTAATAGAGAGTTTGCTATACTAAAAATTAGCGCATTTTTTCAGGCATCATTTATCACCAATCATTAAGCGAGTCATTATGAATATATTCATTACGGGTGCATCACGCGGTATTGGTCTAGCGACAGCAAAACGATTGCTCGCAAAAGGTCATAGCGTCGGTCTTTTTGATATTGACACGGTTGAGCTTGAGCGTGCGATTGATGATAAAACTTTTAAAAAAGCGCTAAAAGGCAATCGTCTCGTCCATGGTCATCTAGATGTCATTGACCCTGAAGCATGGGATACGGCGATCGATCATATGCTGGAGAATTTTGGTGGTATTGATGTCTTGATTAATAATGCTGGCGTATTGGTAAGTGGCGCGTTGCCCAATACTGACTTGGACAAGCAATTGTCATTGATTGATATCAATTGTAAAGGTGTGCTCATCGGCTGTCATAAGATAGCGCCGTATTTAGCCGACAGTAAAAACGCCAAAATCATCAATCTCTCATCTGCCTCAGCGATATATGGTCAATCTGAAGTGGCACCTTATTCTGCCAGTAAATTCTTTGTCCGCGGTTTAACTGAAGGGCTAAACATTGAATACGCTGAGCTAGGTATCAAAGTGATTGATGTCATGCCACTGTGGGTAAAATCCGACATGACGAAAGACATCAAGGTCACCAGTATCGACCGTTTGGGCATCAATCTAACCGTTGACGATGTGGCTAAAACCTTGTGTAAATTAAGCGCTCAGCCGAATCGCAAACTGTCACGGACTCACTATCCTATTGGCTTTCCTGCGAAAATGCTACATACAGCGTCGCAAGTCGCACCTGACTCATTAATGCGCTTTATCAATAGTAAAATCGGTACTAAATAAATTTAGATTATAAATTTCAAAGGTAACATGACAATATTTAAACGGCTACCAAGATTTGGCAGCCGTTTTTTTACGGTTAAATAAGCAACCTTCGTACATATTTTTAACATCCTGTGACACCTTACTACTAGAGGCAATGATGATAAGCGGACAAAATAGCTATACGACCACATTTAAACCCTACTAGGCTTGTTAACTATAAAAACTAAGGAAGACAGTATGGAACACTCAAAAACCCCGCTACCAGAAGAGATGAATCACATCGAAGGTGATGAAAATATTGATAATGATATCGATGAAGGTCAAGATAACCAAGGTAGCCAAGAGGTCGATTTAGACAATCCTATGCTGCATGTTATCGACAATGATGACTTTGACGATGATGCAGGATTTAATAATTCGCAAGTCGGAAGTGATGCAACCCAAGGTCTTACCCCTGTACATCATCAAAATATCGATGAATCACGTATTGATGAGTTGCTGGTTGAAGAGAATTTAGATGATAGCCATTACCCCAGTATTGCCGACATTGCTGACAAAGACGCAGCAAAACTAAGCCATGACAATGACTTTTAAAGAGTACTTTTAGAAAATTATTGATAAAAAAATATCGAACATGATGTTCGGTATTTTTTTGAATATTCATTTGATATTAAAAACGTTTATGCCCAACCATCCAGAGTCCCTGCCCAACCTTTTACCAATGGCGCACTCATTGCCTCTAACAAGTCTATATGTGCTTCATCAGCGTTGAGCGCTGGAATATAATGGTATTCTTGCCCGCCAGCATGCAGGAAAGTCTCGCGGTTTTCGATAGCCAATTCTTCCAAGGTTTCTAGGCAATCTGCCGAAAACGCAGGACTCAGAATTTGTACCGAGCGCACACCTGAGTTGCCCCACTCTTTGAGCACCACATCGGTATAGGGCTTAATCCATTCTTGCTTACCGAAGCGTGACTGGAAACTGATAATCCATTCATCTGGTTTTAGACCAAGCTCATGAGCCACTTGTGCCGCCGTACATTTACAGCGTTTCGGGTACGGGTCGCCTTTATCAGCATAAGGCTGCGGAATACCGTGAAAGCTAAACATGAGCTTTTCAGGCTTACCATGTACCGCTTGAAAACGACGGATGCTATCTGCTAATGCTTTGATGTATAAAGGATGAGCAAAGTAATCTTTAACTATCGTTATATTGGGCAAATTACGCTGCTTCAGCGACCACTTAGTAATCGCATCATAAACCGCACCTGTTGAAGTCGCCGAATACTGCGGAAACACGGGTAACATGACGAAATGGTCAACCCCTTCGCTACGCAATTGATCCATGACATCAGGCAAACCCGGATTACCATAGCTCATCGCGGCATGAACAGACACGCGAAATGGCGCAGCCCGTTCAGCCAAACGCTTGTCTAACATCTCAACTTGCGCGTTAAGGATATTGCGCATCGGTGAATCGCCATCCCAAATACTAGCATATGCTTCTGCTACCCGTTTCGGGCGACTTGGTAGCACAAACAGATTGAGGATAATCGCCCATAAGAACTTCGGGATTTCAATCACGCGCGGATCGGACAAAAACTGTTTGAGATAACGACGGACAGCTGGCGCGGTCGGTTCATCTGGCGTACCAAGGTTGACAAGTAAAACGGCAATACGGGGAGGCAGGTCAGGTTTCATAGCAGCACTGTTTTATAGTTAAGTTGATGAAGGAAGCTCTACAAAAGATTGTTAAGACAGTATTCAATGAGCACGCCGTTAGTGTAGCATTTTAACCCTTTATAACGCATGGCAAAAGTGTCCTTGTACAATTTGACACGCAGTTATCACTACTCGCCTACGTCGATAGCGCCTAAAACCTGTAGCAATGACCCAGCATTTTTTTCAATTGGCTTAATAATATAAAAACTAAGTATGAAAGGCTGCGCTTGAAGGTTGTACTCATATGCGCATCGCCCTACAATAGGCAAGCACATGGTCAAAAAACAGTGTAGATAAAACGCTTTTAGCAAACCATTTAAAAATATCGGCAGAACGAGTTGTCGATACAGTGTCCTTCTTATTTTATTGATGATTGTTGTCTTGTGAGGTAGCTTTGAACGCACGCCCTGATAATACCAGTGACCAGTCCGCCACAGATAAAAGCAATGCTAAAGGCAATGCTAAAAGCTCAATCAACACTGAGGAATTATTGAACTCAGTCGGAGTCGTCACGCCCCAGACTCTTCATTTCGCTGAGCCATTAACTCTAGAGTGTAATCGCACTTTACCATCATTCGATTTGATTATCGAAACCTATGGTACGCTTAATAGCGACAAGTCAAACGCTGTGCTTATTTGCCATGCCCTATCAGGCAGTCATCACGCAGCAGGCTTTCATAGCGATGAAGATCAAAAAGCTGGCTGGTGGGACAATATGATCGGACCCAATAAGTCCATCGATACCAATCGATTTTTTGTTGTTTGTGTCAATAATATCGGTAGCTGCTTTGGCTCTACTGGTCCCACGACAATAAATCCAGATAGCAGTCAAGCACAAGTATATGGACCTGACTTTCCTCTGGTCACTATCAAAGACTGGGTCAAGACCCAAGCCATGCTTTCAGATCGCTTGGGCATTGACGTCTGGCATGCCGTCGTCGGTGGTTCAATGGGCGGTATGCAGGCGCTACAATGGTCGGTCGATTATCCCAATCGGTTAAAACGCTGTGTGGTCATAGCCAGTACGCCCAAGCTCTCTGCGCAAAATATTGCCTTTAATGAGGTGGCACGCCAGTCTATTTTATCTGATCCTGACTTTAAAGACGGACGCTATCTGCTAGCAGGCACTTACCCTCGCCGAGGGCTTATCCTTGCGCGAATGGTAGGACACATTACCTATCTGACTGACGATGCGATGAAAGCCAAGTTTGGCCGTGATTTAAAATCTGGCAAGTTTATGTATGGCTATGATGTCGAGTTCCAAGTCGAAAGCTATCTGCGCTATCAAGGCGAACGCTTTAGTGAAAATTTTGATGCCAATACCTATTTGCTCATGACCAAAGCGCTAGATTACTTTGACCCGACACGGGATTATCCATTAGAGACTGCTATAGATTCGTCGCCAGAATCTTTAGCCTCGTCCCTTGCTGAGTCTGTAAAAGCAGATAGTAGCGAAGACGAGCTAGCAAATACTTTAGCGGACAGTGCGGATATCGACAACATAAGTGCAACCAATCATCAAGAGCTGACCGCATTGAAAGCCGCCTTTGCCCATACTGAATGCCAGTATCTGATTGTGTCATTTACCACGGATTGGCGTTTTGCTCCCGAGCGCTCACAAGAGATTGTCGATGCGCTGATGGCGACTGGTAAACCGGTCAGCTATATCAATGTCGATGCGCCGCACGGGCATGATTCTTTCTTATTTGATATTCCGCGTTATATGGGCGCTGTCAAAGGCTTCCTAAATGCACCATTTATGACTGATAACCGAGACCAAAACAGTCAAAAAACATTAGGAGCGCGCTCATGAGAATGGATCATCAATTGGCTGAGCGTTGGATTGCCCCACACTCACATGTGCTTGACTTAGGCTGTGGTAATGGCGAGCTGCTCGCGCATTTACAGCAAAATCGCGGTGTAACGGGTTATGGACTTGAGATTGACGAGGACAAAATCAATGAAGCCATCGCTAATGGTTTATCCATTGTTGAGCAAGACTTGAATGACGGCTTGGCGCGTTTCGCTGATAATAGTTTTGATACTGTAGTAATGGCACGTGCACTACAAGCCGTCAAATCGCCTGATATACTGTTGCTTGATATGCTGCGCGTCGCTCGTGAAGCAGTTATTACTTTTCCTAATTTTGCCCATTGGCAGAACCGAATACATTTGGGTTTGAAAGGTATTATGCCGGTCTCAGAAGCGCTGCCTTATGAGTGGTACAACACCCCAAATATTCATCTATGTACCTTTAAAGATTTTGAGAAACTGTGCGCGCAGCATGATATTCATATTATCAATCGTTTTGCCGTCAGTGATTCTGAAAAAGGGCATTCACCGTTGATGACAGCATTGATAAGACAAGCGCCAAACCTATTGGCAGATGTCGCTATTTATCGCGTCACCAAACAAAAACCTAAATGATATTTGCTACTGCTAGTTCTTATTAAAAGTAATATTGACACCCATAAGTACAACCTTAACCTTAATAGAGTCTTAATCTATTCTTACACCTAAGTAACTCTATGATTTTATTGAGGACAACGAGGTATAGATAGGCAGTAAATCGTGTAATTAGTATTTGAGTTTCGTAAGTTTGGGTGTTAAGCTAGCGAAATAGTGTCAACTGCACCCCGATTAATACCGTTTGTCGGCTTTATTGGAATCTATTGGCACATGATAACGATTAATTATATTGCTAATAATTAGGTAAGTTGGTCTTGTAAGATGTCGCCTAATTGTTATCGCCGTCTAACTGTCTTTAGCGAGACAATGTTTAGCGGGACAATTTTTTTTGCTTATTAACTGCCTAATTTTGGAGCTGCTATGAAATTATTAAAAGCTGCGTTGTTTACTGCCATTTTTTCTTGTGCAGGTTTTGCCAACGCTGAGTTAATATCAAACGTACCACTTGATACGTCACGTTTTGAGCTAATGCCTATTAGCGAGCTATCTAATCGCGCGGCTCAAGGTAATGATCATGCTCAGTTTTATCTGGCCAAGCGTTTGCAAAAAGGCGAAGGCATTGCTCAAAATACCAAACAAGCGGTTCAGTGGTATACCAAAGCGGCTCAGCAAGGCGTTGCCCCTGCTCAGCTTAACTTAGCCATCATGTACTTGCGTGGTGAAGGTGTACAACCAAACCTACAACAAGCACGTGGTTGGTTAGAAAAAGCCGCTATGCGTGGTGATAACCGTGCTAGCTATACGCTTGCCTTGTTAGATGAAAAGCAAAAAAATCTAGTCGATGCTTATAAATGGTATGATTTGGCTGCCCGTGATGGCATGCTCGATGAAAAAGTCCGTAATAAAGCCCGTGGCAAAATTGGTCAATTGGCATTAAACTTATCCAGTGCTGATATCGCTAGTGCTCGCAGCAAAGCCGATACTTGGTTTCAGAGTAAATAATCTATAAATAAATTAGTTTTAAAACTCTTAGTCAATAAAAAATCCAGCCTATGAGCTGGATTTTTTGTGTTCACATAATGATAAATACTTACATTAACTGGCTTCGATAATGGCAATCTCATCATCGGTTAAGTCGTATAATTGATAAACCATTTGATCTATCTCACGGTCTGTACGGTCGATTTCTGCTATCAACCGCTTCGCTTTGGTTTGCTCAGCTAAAAAGTACTCTTCCCACTCGGCTTCATCAGCCAAGCTCATTTTAATTTTCTTTTTTGCCAGCTCTTTGATAAATTCTGCGTAAGTTATCTCATGCCAGTTTTCTAGCTTTTTACTGAGTTTGTCGATATCAAATTTGCGCTGCAAGGTGCGGATAAACTTGCTTGTTAAGTCCTGCAACTGTTCGTTTAGCGATAACATTAGATCGGCTTTCTCTGATAACAATAGCTGATTTTCCATGCTAGCTACTTTAGGCAGCGGAAAAGGTTCTAAAAATTTAGTTTTAAAAGTAAAATATCCACCTCTTAAAACATATCCTGTAGTCTTTAAAAAGAACCACATTATCGAAGAATTAAGTATAGTTAAATAATATTTATAACTTTCTAAATTATCTTCGTTCTTTACTAAGTAATAAACTTTAGTGTTATGAAACAATCCTTTTTCATCGAAAATCATATTCGTACCATATGATATTTCAGGAGTCATAATTTTTTCATTTTGAAAAGTCAATATATCTCTAGATCTATGCAAACTATACCAGTACTTCGGATTAGTCTTTTTTCTAATTTTTCTAGAAATCATCTCCTCTTTGAATTTAATCATGTAGTCAAAAACTAATGGAAAATTATTCTTAATGAAATCTTCTTCAAATGGAACTGTTTTCTTACCATTATGATAATGAAGATAGAGCATAAAATTGTTGGAACTTGGACTACTATACTTTTTTATATCTTCACCCTTTGATACTGGCTTCATAACAATAGCTTCTAGCTTTACATTCTCTTGCAACTGTTCAGAATAGCCTTCAAAGTAATCACCTTTTATCTCACCAGATAAAATAAAAATGTCATCAACTCCAGAATCAATACCCGCTCCTATCGAGCTGAACACATCTTTCAGAAAGTAGTTCTCTTTAGACAGCTTGCTAATTAAGGTAGTTTTACTACGATCAATTAAATTCCAATTATTGCCATCTAAATCAGAATAATCAACGTCTTTGTATGCTTTCTCATCGAATAGCTCTGTAGGACTAATATTTTTGAAACAGAGAGTGTTTTTTTGATCTAACGTTAAGTTGATTATACAAGTATAGGTAGATGCATCAGAAAACACTGATTCCTCTCCAAAATGTATTATGGAATGCACTAAACGTTTTTTAGCAAGAAAAGATCTTACACCATGACCTGCTTCTACAACTAAAAACTTATGAGGTAGAATGAAAGAAATAATCCCCTCATTGTTGATTATCTTTGAAGATTTTTCTATAAAAAGTGAATATATATCATATCGTCTAGTTGCACTTTCAAAATTCTTTTCATAATAAACTGTTTCATTTTGAAAATGTGATTTTAGACCTTGAACCCTCAAATAAGGCGGATTACCAATCACCACATCGAAGCCACCTTTTGCAAAGACTTGTGGAAACGCTGCTTGCCAATTAAAGGCTTTATCACCTGCGACTGCGGGATCATCAATCAGTGAGTTACCGCATTGGATATTATCATTCAGATTATTCAGCTTACGTCGTGGCTGCGCTGTCCGTAACCACAGTGACAGCTTAGCAATCTCGACGCTTTCCTCATTGATATCGACACCAAACAAGTTGTTTTCTAAAATACTGTTTTCGATATCAGGATATGCCAGACCGCTACCGAATAGCTTGGTTTCTAGCTCGACGATATAGTCATGCTCCGCGATTAGGAAGTTTAGCGCCTCATTTAAGAACGCCCCACTCCCGACCGCCGGATCACAAATGGTGATTTGTAATAGCCAATCTCGATACGCATTTAAGCTATCGAACGCTACCTTTTCTGTGGCAATCTGCTTGGCAGTTTTCTTCTTTTTAGTACCATCTTTATTGATGACCGCTTCTTGATAGTAATTCTCTTCATTAATACCCAGCTCAAGCTTTTTATCCGTACAGAGCTTGCCTACTGTGTTTTCGACGATATATTTGGTGATGTACTTCGGGGTATAGAACACCCCATCTTTTTTGCGCTTGGTTTGCGACTTATCGACCACCGTACCCTCTAGCTGTGCTTTTACCTCATCGAGTTCTGTGAGCGAGTTCTCAAAGATATGCCCCAAGATATTGACATCGACCTCACTGTCAAAGTCGTACTCTGACAGTATCTTGATATGGGTCTGTAGAATATCATCACTGATGATGACGCTGTCCAGCAGCTCATCCGTACTGAATAGACCACCATTATAGGCAAATATCTCGCTATGCTCATCCTTATGACCTTTGTCCAAATAACCAAAGTACGCTTTGACTCTATCGTACAAAGGCACGGTCATCTTAAGCGACTTGAGCTGTTCCCACTCGCTGATGATGCCTTTGGCAAAGTTGGCTGGCAGCAGATGACTGTCCTCAGCGAAGAAGATAAACAGTAATCTATCGAGTAGTTTTTGTGACTTTTGAAACAATACTAGATTATCCACGCTCGGATTATTGGTGATCAAATCATTGAATAGCTCACGTTTGAATACCGAGTAATCTTTATAGAGCTGCTTAGTTATCGCCTCTTCTTGCGATAGAGATGCCGACTTGAGGGTGGCAGGCAAATCGCTCATGATGCTGTCGCGATTGAGCAATAAATACAGTAATGCGAAGTCCGCTTGAGTCAAAGTGAATAGATTGAATTCTATAAACTCGACCGCATTATCGATATATAAGCGCAGCTTGTGAAAGTTAGAGGTGATGACATATCGGCACTTAGGCTGATTGTTTTTGTAGCCAAAAGCTTGCTGTTCAATCTTGCTTAGGTCAGTGGTATTCATGCCTTTTAGCTCGATTACCCCAATAGCATGACCGTCTTTGATTATCGCGCCATCGGCTTTTTTGCTGCCGGTCTGGTTTTTGAACTCTGTCGTTATATTATAGTTAGGATTTGGGTTTAACGTATAACCAAAGACATCGACGAATAAATCCCTTAAGAAGCCTTCTTGGTATTGCTCTTCTTTACTTAAGCGGATGTTGTCTTGCTTTGATAGGTTTAAAAAACAATGGCTATAAGTCTGCCATGCTGTCTCTAGCTGAGTGTTATCGAGTTCGCGGACATATTTTTCGATGATGATAGATTGAAACAGAGACATACGCGCGCCTTTACAATGAAATAAATAGAACAAAATGATGAGCAAACGCCTACTATAGCAAGCTCTACTCATCGGATAAACGCCTAAAAGCCATAATCGTTCAGATAAATTAATGAATAAGTCGTGTAGGCCTGTAACGATGCCATCAGCTATTAAATGATTCAAAACCTTAGTAAAATTTGCTACACTACGGGCGCATTTATCAATTCCACAATCATGCTAGTGTTATTAGTTTTATCCATTAGTTTCAACAAATAATTTAAACCCAACGCACTAGGTTTGCGACCTAGCCAGCAGGAGAAAAACATGAGTACTATTCAAGACAAAAATATAGATAGCAATATCCAAGACAACACGGTAACTGATAACAAGTCAGCACCTGCTTACGACAGCGTCACCAATAATATCGTCGTTGCCGCTTTATATAAATTCACCCGTTTTGCGGATTTTGAGCAGTACCGCGAGCCAATCCTAAATACCATGCTCGATAACGACGTCAAAGGTACGTTGCTAATCGCTAGTGAAGGTATTAATGGAACGATTTCTGGCACACGCCAAGGTATCGATAATGTCCTAGACTATCTGCGTAGTATCGAAGCGATTGGCAGTTTTACTTTTAAAGAATCTTATACCGATGCCCAGCCTTTTTATCGCACCAAAGTAAAGCTTAAAAAGGAAATTGTCACGATGGGTGTGGAGAATATCGATCCATTGCAGTCGGTAGGGCGCTATGTCAAGCCAAGCGACTGGAATGCCCTAATCTCAGACCCTGATGTCATCCTGATTGATACGCGTAATGATTATGAAGTAAAAATTGGCACGTTCCAAAATGCGGTCAATCCTAATACCGAAACGTTTCGTGAATTCCCAGAATACGTGGCAAAAGAGCTGGATCCAAGCAAGCATAAAAAAGTCGCCATGTTCTGTACGGGCGGTATCCGCTGCGAAAAATCAACGGCATTTATGCGCGAGCAAGGTTTTGAAGAGGTTTATCATTTAGAGGGCGGCATTTTAAAATATCTAGAAGAAGTACCTGCCAGCGATTCTATGTGGGAAGGTGACTGCTTTGTCTTTGATAACCGTGTCTCAGTCAATCACAACTTAGAAAAAGGTAGTTATGAGCAGTGTTTTGCCTGTCGTATGCCGATTACGCAAGCTGAGATGCAAAGCCCTGCCTACATAAAGGGTGAGTCATGTCCGCACTGTATCGATAAAGCGACTGACGAGCAAAAAGCACGCTTTCGTGAGCGTGAGCATCAAATGCAATTGGCACAAAAACGTGGTGAAGCCCATATCGGTAGTGACGTCATTGATGTCATCGAGAAGCGCAAAGCAGCTAAGGTCGAAGCTCGCCGTCAAGCAGACGCAGCCAATAAAACTAAAGCTGGCTAAATTTATGCCTTAGGGACATGGAAAATGCGATAAAAAAAGAGAGGCTCTTATGAATAGAGCCTCTCTTTTTTGTTATTCGCTATTTATAGCGCTAACTATAAATTCAAACTGTTATTACAAAACTTAAAACAAAATACGCACACGAATCGTTTCTTGAACGTCTTTTAGCTGATCTAAAGCCGCGGTTGAGTCGTTATAATCGACATCCATAACGAGATAGCCGACATCGCCTTCTGTCATCAAGCTCTGCGCCAAGATATTGATATTTGCTTCAGCAAACAGACGGTTAATCTGTGACAGGACGCCTGGTACGTTTTTGTGGATATGCAGCAGGCGATGCGTGCCTTCTTTAAACGGAATCGATACTTCTGGGAAGTTGACCGCCGTTGCTGTATCGCCTTGGTCAGAATATCGCACAAACTTATCTGCAACTTCCAGTCCAATATTTGCCTGTGCTTCTTGGGTTGAGCCACCGATATGCGGGGTCAAGATGACATTATCGAACTTACGCAGTGGTGATTCAAACTCTTCATCAGCAGATTTTGGCTCTTTTGGGAACACATCAATTGCTGCACCCAAGATTTTGCCAGATTCAAGCACGGCAGCAAGGTCATCAATCTCGACACAAGTACCACGCGCAGCATTGATAAAGTAGCTGCCGTCTTTCATATGCGCAAACTGCGCCGCGCCCATCATGTAGCGTGTGCTTGGCAGATCAGGTACATGCAAAGTCACGATATCAGCAGTAGATAATAGCTCTTCTAAGCTAGCTACTTGGACTGCATTACCTAGTGGCAGTTTGGTCAAAACATCATGATAAATAACTTTCATACCAAAACTTTCAGCCAATACAGACAGCTGCGAGCCAATAGAGCCGTAACCGACGATACCGATGGTTTTGCCGCGTACTTCATGTGAGTTAGTCGCAGACTTACCCCAACCACCGCGATGTACAGTGGCACTCTTTTCAGGGATACCGCGATAGAGCATAATGGCTTCAGCAAGTACCAACTCAGCGACCGAACGGGTGTTTGAGAATGGCGCATTGAAGACCGGGATACCGAATTCACGAGCAGCATCTAAGTCTACTTGATTGGTACCAATACAAAAGCAACCAATGCCGATAAGCTTATGTGCATGCTGAAGTACTTCACGCGTCAGCTGCGTGCGCGAGCGAATACCAATAAAATGAGCATCTTTAATCTTTTCAATCAGCTCATCTTGATCCAATGCATGACTGATATTTTCAATGTTTTGATAACCAGCATCTTTTAATACTTTTAAAGCATTGTCGTGCAGACCTTCAAGCAATAAAAACCGGATTTTGTCTTTTTGGAGTGATAACGCCATGTGAGAACTGTCCTATAATTGTCTTATAAAAATCATCTGAGGGATAAGCTTGGATGAATGAAACGAAAAGAGTCTGGATATCTTACACAAAATTGGTCGGCGATGTTAGCAGATTAGATGAATTATTGGTTATCAATCCTGAAAACTTTTTATGCTATAGTGAATCCTGCTATCCAAATGAGCAAGTACCCCTTCTTTATGCTATGTACGCATATACAGAGGCAAATTCATAATGCTCTATCGTTGCTACGCCTATTAAATTGCAATAAGATACATCGTTAATGTTCCCTTAATAACATACACCATTAAACACATTTAGTTATAGCCATTTGGTTATATGATAATTCCCATAATAATCCCCTCTATGCATAGCACTCACGTTGATACCGAGATTTGACCATGACTTCTTTATCTAGCCAAGCCCTATCTGAAACCTATACCGCGGCTGTCCAGACCCTATTAAATTCGCTGATTGACGCCCATCAGTTTGACGCCAGCCAAATCAAAACCGATAGCGAAAGCTTGGAACATTGGGGCAAAGACTGGACTAAGCACTTTGCTCCTGCTGCTGCCGCCATTGTCTTTCCAAAGACCACCGAGCAAGTACAAGCAATTGTATTACTTGCTAATGAGCATGATGTGGTATTGACCCCAAGTGGCGGTCGTACAGGACTGTCTGCTGGTGCGGTTGCCGCCAATGGTGAGATTGTGGTCAGTATGGATAAGATGAACCATATCGGACAATTCTATCCCGCCGATCGTATGGTTGAGATTGAAGCTGGTGTGGTCACTCAGCAATTGCAGCAGTTTGCCGAATCAAAAGACCTCTACTACCCTGTCGACTTTGCTTCAGCAGGCTCTAGTCAAATCGGCGGTAATATCGGTACCAATGCCGGCGGTATTAAAGTGATACGCTATGGTATGACCCGTCAATGGATCATGGGGCTGACCGTGGTGACTGGTAAAGGCGATATCTTGCAGCTCAATCGCGGTATGGTAAAAAACGCCACCGGTTATGACTTACGCCAATTGTTTATCGGTAGTGAAGGTACACTTGGCTTTGTCACCCATGCACAAATCAAACTTGAGCGTCAGCCGCAAGACTTAAACGTCATGGTCTTAGGCATGGACAGCTTTAATGATGTCATGAACGTGCTGTCTGCTTTTCAAGCAAAGATCGATTTGACCGCGTTTGAGTTCTTTGATGATGTGGCGATTGATAAACTAATGGCACACGGTCAAGTACAAGAGCCATTTGAATCACGTACCAAGTTTTATACCTTGCTAGAGTTTGAAGCGCCTTATGAGCCTATCATGGATAAAGCCATGGCGATATTTGAGGAGTGCATGGAGCAAGGCTGGGTCGTCGATGGTGTGATGAGTCAAAGTCTGGCGCAAGCGGAAGAGCTATGGAAACTACGCGAATATATCTCTGAGACTATCTCAGTATTTACCCCTTATAAGAACGATGTCTCGGTACTTATCAGTCATGTCCCTGAGTTTATCTCTGAGATTGATCATATCGTCAGTAGTAACTACCCTGACTTTGAAGTCTGTTGGTTCGGTCATATCGGTGATGGCAACTTGCATCTTAATATCTTAAAGCCTGAAAATATGAGTAAAGACGATTTCTTTAGCGAGTGTCAGGTTGTTAACAAGTACGTGTTTGAGACGGTACAGAAATATGGTGGTTCAGTCTCTGCTGAGCATGGCGTTGGTATGACTAAAAAGCCGTATCTACATTATAGCCGCAGCGAAACTGAGATTGAGTATTTAAAAGAGGTCAAAAAAGTCTTTGATCCCAATAATATTATGAACCGTGGTAAGATTTTCGATATGTAAGGCGTTTTTACTCCTGATATATCTTTAATTATTAAAGATATATAGAAAGACGCTCAATCGATAAGATTAGCGTCTTTTTTTATGCTCAAATAACACTAGGACGATATACTTAAGTGAATCGCCTATATCTTTCTAAAGTGGCATAAACTATACATACAGCAGCGCTAAACCTGCGACGAGCAGCACACTCAAAAAACCCTGAACAACTAAAAAAGCCTGATGCGGCGCAGCGACATGGCGCACCATATTACCTAGCGCATTGTAAGTGATGCCCGCTGCATTGATATGAGGCGGCGTATCAAAATTTTTGATCACTTGTAAGAATAATTCGGTATGATCAGGTCTCCAATCGTGGGGCGAAAATGGCAAAAACGGTGATAGCTGTGCCGCTTGTTTTTTGGTCGCAGGTGACCATAACCAACGTTCCAAAAACAGTAAGCGCATACGCCAATCAGAAAAACTGCGCTGCTTGATGACTTGCACTAATAGCACTTGAATGTTTTTATGACGTGTATCGACATATATACGCTGAATTAGCGTCAGTACTCTGGCCTTTTCACCCTCAATGCACTGCAAAAAATGCCCATTGCCATAGCATAACGTGCCTGTAATACCCTGCTGCTGATTATAATTACGCGCATGACTTTCTACTTCTTCGAATATCGTCGTACTAAAACGCGAACTAAGCGTCATGCTACTGACGTACACCAATTGCACCAGTGCAGTATCTTCAATGTCGTCTAATGTTCTAAAAGCAGCAGTATGAATTTCAGGCGTCATTAAAAATTCCTAACGGGTTAATATTAAATATGAGCAAGGAAAAACAACCAAATAAAATTAAGTATAAATTTATCAAATGATGTCTCGACGAGGCAGAAAGACTCACAAAAACCTAGCAAATCTTTACGACGTTTGACTGTCATTAGCTGACGAGCTTGATATCATACCAGTCGACATTTACTTCAATAAAACTATAATCAGCAGTCAATGTACGTTAAAAGGCAGTCAAAGCACCCTTGAAGTGCGATAGAGCCACTTGCAAACTTATAAAAATGCCTCATTAAAATAGATCATATGAGAAACGATCCTTATAACTTATTGTAAATACACAGATAAATGATTGTAACGATTCTCACAGCCTATTGGTATATTTTTCTCAACATTGTTATGCCGAAACCTTGTCCTTAAGTTGAGACTTAAATTTGCCGTTATTTATCCCACTTATATAAAAATTAATCACAAGATGTGTCTTACCTTCATTTATCAATATCACTTATCAACACCCGCATACAGAAACAACAGACAGGAATTTTATGAGTAAGATTGAAAAACCAGAAGACTTTCATTTAACGATTGCTGAGATTAAGAAAAAAGACTACCCGCAACTAAAAGCGTTAATGGATCGAGTCTATGTTAATTTAGGCGGCGCATGGTCAAAGAATACAATTCATACTTTGATTGACGCTTTCCCAGAAGGGCAGATTGCTTTATTTGATCATGACGAGCTGATTGGTATCGTATTATCTATGCGTGTTGATTATGCAAAGTTCTCTAATCCACATACCTATGATGATTTGATTGGTCATAAAGAGATTATCAGAGACAACCCTGAAGGCGATGCTATCTATGGTTTAGACGCTCTCATTGACCCTGAATATCGTGGTTATCGCTTGGGTCGCAGGCTGTATGATGCCCGTAAAGAGCTTTGTCGTCAGTTGAACTTTCGAGCTATTTTAGCTGGTGGTCGTATTCCAAACTACCACAACCATCAAGATTTAACGCCCGGTGACTATATCGATGCGGTTGCCTCACGTGAAATTCATGATTCTGCGCTTTCATTCCAATTATCGAATGGTTTTATCGTCAAGCGTATTTTGACCGCTTATTTGCCAGATGACAAACAGTCTAAAGGTTTTGCGACCTTACTTGAGTGGGCAAATATTTATTATGAGCCAAAAGACTACAAGCCAAATACTCGCAAATCTGAAGTGCGTATTGGCGGTATTCAGTGGCAGATGCGTGAAGTTGAATCGCCAGAGGAACTACTGCAACAGGTTGAATTCTTTGTTGATATTATGGCTGATTACAACTCTGACTTTGCCTGCTTACCGGAATTTTTTAACGCGCCATTGATGGGATTGTGTGAATCGACCGATCAAAACGTTGCGATTCGATTTTTGGCAGGCTATACCGAATGGTTTAAAAATGAGATATCGCATCTGGCTGTCAGCTATAACGTCAACGTTATTACTGGCTCTATGCCGTACTTGGACGAAGAAGATACCTTATTCAATGTCAGCTATCTGTGTCGCCGCGACGGTACGGTAGAAGAGCAACGCAAAATCCATATTACTCCGCATGAGCGTAGCGCGTGGGTAATTGAAGGCGGTGATGAAGTTAAGGTGTTTGATACTGATGCCGGTCGTATCGGTATTTTAGTCTGTTATGACGTTGAATTCCCTGAACTTGCCCGCCTAATGGCACTTGATGACATGGATATTTTGTTTGTACCATTTTGGACCGATACCCAAAACGGCTATCTACGCGTACGTCACTGTGCCCAAGCACGTGCGATTGAAAACGAATGCTATGTGATGATTTGTGGCTCAGTTGGTAACTTACCACAAGTTGAAAGTCTCGATATTCAATACGCGCAGTCATCTATCTTCTCGCCATCAGATTTTGCTTTCCCGCATGATGCGATTATGGCTGAAACGACGGCGAATACTGAGATGGTATTTTTTTCAGATGTGAATTTAGACAAGCTTATTCATGTCCGTAATGAAGGTTCGGTACACAATCTACTTGATCGCCGTGACGATTTGTATAGCTTGAAATGGAAGAGAAAATCTAAAATATCAGCCAGTAAATTGAGCGATGATGAGCTTCGAGAAAACTCTGGTAGCGTGCTTTTAGGCGATCCATTACAAAACCGTGCACAAAAGCCTTAAGTGAGGACTATCCAACCGTTAATTAATAGCATACTTAATTAATGAGACTCTTAATATTTTAATCATACGGCTGACTATTCAGCCGTATATTTTTATCTATTAAAAACTACAGTCAATTCAAAATAAAACAGATACGTTGTGTTCCAACACAGTACTGGTATAAATTTTTCTGGCATGCTGTGCTTACGCCGACAGAGGCTGCGTAAAATTCATCCCAGTCCTACTGTATCGCTTTAATACTGAATTCACTGTACTTATAAAAGCCACCGAGCAAAAAAGCAGCCACTATGACGACTGATAGCGACAAGACGACTGAGAGATCTAAAAAGACACCCAAGCAAAAAGCACTGTCACTTATTAAAACTGTGCTGCTCTACGGCTTGGTATTTGCCATTATTTATACTGCTGTTAACTGGTGGCGACAGCCGGTCATGCCAGCCGATCCACAGTTGCAATTAATGGATTATCAAGGGCAGAGTATTGATTTGGCAGCAATGAGTGCAGACAAACCCATGCTGGTCTATTTTTGGGGTACGTGGTGTCCGATATGTAGCGTGACCTCACCGAATATTAATGCGTTGGCTGCAGAAAATAGCTATCCAGTCGTTACTGTTGCTATAAAGTCCGGCTCTGACCAAGAGTTACACAGCTACCTTAAGCAAAACAACTATAGTTTTAATACTGTAAACGATAAAGAAGGCGCTATCTTTGATGATTGGCAAGGGCAAGTCACGCCCTCTTATGTCATATTAAAAAATGGCGAGATGAGCCAAGGGCTTACAGGTATTCAACCATTATGGTCATTAAAACTAAGACTGTGGCTGTCGTCAGTTTTTTAGGGCTGAAATTAAATAGTCTTAGTCTAGCACCTCACGCAAAAACCCCTATAGCAGAGCTCACTGCTATAGGGGTTTTGTCTATACATTTGAATAAATTAGGACATAAAACGCTGTGCAGCCGGCATCTTTAACATCAAGATCCAATAGATAGCGCCTGCTGGAATTAAGCTTGCATACCAAGAGATACTTGAGAATAATAGAGCGACTACAATCCCCACTACCATAGCGATAACAGCTGCCATGTTGACGCCCTTATAGGGACCATTTTCATCATATAGCTTGTCAAGATCCAGCTTTTGCTTACGTAAGAAATAGTAGTCAACGACTAAGATGGCAAATATAGGACCCAAAAACGCTGAGTAAGTTTGAATAAATAAGTTTAATCCCGCAGCAGATTCATCTTTTACTAGCTCCCAAGGGAATGTCCCAAAGGCAAGCAACCCAACAATAACTGCAGCAGTTTTATACTTAATTTTGAAGATATCCATTAATGCATAGGCCGGTGGTACGACGTTGTTTAAGATATTGGTAGTGACCTGCGCAAAAGCAATGAAAAGCATCGTAATGATTAATAAAGGCTTGTTATCAACGGCGCTAGAAAAAACCTTGATAGGATCAACTTCACCAGTCGCACTGGTCACCATTACACCAATTAGACCCATAAACAATGTTGCAGGTAGGATAGAGTTGGCATAGATGGCTACTTGACGAAAAAGACCAACATCTTCTTTTAGTTCACGCGAATAGTCAGAGACGTTAAGCATCATCGTACTGTAAACGCCTAAAAACAGCATGGTTGCGCCCCAAAATGGCGCTCCCCAAGTCCCTTCTGTATTGATAAGATTGGTTGAAATCACATCACCATATTTATTAATCACACTAATAAACATGTAAATCAGTGAACCAATAATAAAAATTGAGCCAATGTTTTCGAGCCACTTGATACCATGAAAACCCAAAACGGACAGACCAATTTGTAAAAACTGAAAACCAACAAAGAAAACGACTATATTGCTGTAGCCAAACAAAGCATCAGATACTAAGTTCAAGGCACCGGCACCAATCCAGCTCTGAAAGCCAAACCAGACAATCGCAGGTACAGAGCGCACCAGTGCTGGTATGCGACTACCAGTGAAACCAAAAGATGAACGACTTTGCACCATAAATGGGATGCCATATTTATGACCTGCGCGACCGTTAATCATGAGCGCTGCACCAATAACCGTACAACCAATGGCGATTGCTAGCACTACTTGTAATAAGTTAAGAGTACCAACCAAACCTGACCCAACGGTGAAGGTACCAATAGAGACACACCCACCTAACCAAGTAAATAAATAAGACCAAGAGCCCATAATTCGTGTGGTTTGCGGCGCTAGGCTCTCTTCACCAACCCCTTTATGCTCTATTGTTTTTACGCCTGCCGTAGCAACGGCTCCTTGAATATTGTCCATCACCTTCTCCTTCCTTGAGAATGTTGAATATTTATTGGTTAATAGCTGTTTCGTCCATCTCTATTTATTTAATGTTGGATAGGTACTGCATAGGCGCCAATTTTACTGGTTTTTAGACCACAGCCAACCAGTGCCTCAATCATACGAGTAGCCACAGTCACACCATCAATCACAGGCACACCCGTTTCTGCAGTCAGCCATTCTGTTAGGTCTGCCATCCCAGCACAGCCCAAAACCACCGCTTCGCAGTTGTCTTCACGCACTGCACGTAAAATTTCATCACGAACTTTTTCACGGGCGCCAGAGCCAGCTTCCTCAAGAGCAAGCACGGGTATGGCAGCAGAGCGTACTTTTCTGCAACGATGAGATAAACCATAACCATGAATCAAATCTTCAATCACGGCTACAGAACGTGGCAAGGTGGTGACCACACTAAAAGAGGTTGAAATCATACTAGCGGCTTTGACCGCCGCTTCACAAATTCCAATAACCGGACCTGAAAACACTTCGCGGCAAGCACCAATACCTGGGTCATCAAAGCAGGCGACGACCACACCATCAATTCCTTCTTGTTCCGCTTGTTGTAAGCGTTTAATCAAACCAGGGACAGAGAGCGCTTCATCATGATGTCCTTGAATAGATGCAGGCGAATCCGTTCCAGAAGCGCCAATAATGGTCGTACCTGCACTGGCTTTTTGACGCGCGCTTTCAACGATTTTATCGGTCATAGAAGTGGTCGAGTTTGGGTTCATCACTAGAATTTTCATAGAGCCTCGCTATTCATAGTTTATCGTCATTATTCACAGATCAGCAGCATGTTATATTTGTTAACAATCATTGTTAACTATTATTGTTAACAAAACAATCTATTTTTTTAATATTTGTTGTAGCGATAACAGTCGCACACTATAATTGCGTCTATGAAAATAGAGAAAACCAAACAAACAGTTCCTGTGCTCGATGAAATACCCGAGCAAACTATTATTAACTCCATCACCGCTGCGGTGTCAGAGCAACGCTTGCCCGCTGGAACAAAGCTTGGCGAGCAGATGCTGAGTGACTTGTTTAACTGCAACAGAGCCAATGTGAGGCGAGCACTCTCTACCCTTGCAACGATGCATGTGGTGCAATTACAGCCCAACCGAGGCGCTTTTGTTTCAACTCCGTCACCGAAAGAAGCAGGTGATGTGTTTGAAGCACGGCGCACGATTGAGCGTACGCTTGCCCGTAAAGTAATCAAAAATGCCAGGCTGCAAGACATTGCTGACATGCGTGCTACGATAGCTGCCGAAGCTGATGCGCGGGCGCAAGGTGATAAGCCTGCGGAGCTACGCCTATCTCGCACTTTCCATATGCAGTTGGCAATGATTTCAGGCAATACAGTTTTAGAGCGGTTTTTGAGTGAACTTACATTACGTACCACGCTAATCATTGGGCTATATAATAAAGTTGGCTCATCTAACTGCGCTGAAGACGAACATCTTGGCATGGTAAATGCCATTGAAAACAGGGATGAAGAAGGTCTGTTATTGCTGATTAATCAACACTTGAATCACTTAGAATCTAGCCTAGACTTTAAATGCGCAGCAAAACCTTTCTTTAGCTTAGCCGAGCAGCTGACTATCGTGCCTGCTTGAGTATTGGTAATAGAAATGCACTTTTAGCACCCTTTAAAGCCATTTACATTAAAAAACCTGCCAATCATTTGACTGGCAGGTTTTTTATTTAAAACAATCAGCTGCGATAAAAACTAGCCAACTAAAGCATCCATTTTTCTATACTGATAATCTAGCGCTTCTGCTACGGCTTTATACGTCATATAAGCTTGCGTGGTATTTACATCTTAATAAACCATATTAGTAAGTGTATGTTTCATTTCTTTAAATAGAATTGAAGCGGATATGATATGTGATGCAGATTAAAATCGATGAATAAAAACAGTTAAATCAACAACGACCATCAACTACTGAGAGTAGGGATTATCTGACGATAGTGATATGATGCAGTCTTGTACATAAAGACAGCATGGATATTGATTGCTCAATTTATTATCACCTTTATTATCCTAGCAGATATAAAAAGCAGCAATCGCTTGTTAAATGAATTTTGTGGCGGTTTTGGCGGACATAGAAACGATACTCGGCAGCTCTTCTTACCCCACTCTTTTTGTCATATAATAGCGAGTGTTATCTATTCTCAATCAAATTATTACTTTAGCTTTTGTAGCCAGCTTTACACGCACTTTTAACTCAATTTACATTTTCATCACCATTCTAAAAGACGCCTTCTATGACTGATAAAAGTACTGATATGCCAAGCCAAGACTATAAAGACACCCTAAATCTTGCTGACACGCCATTTGCGATGCGTGCAAATCTTGCCAAACGTGAGCCAGATTGGCTAGCAGCTTGGGAAGCAGACGACGTTTACGGTAAAATTCGTCAAGCACGTGCTGGGGCAACCAAATACATTTTGCATGATGGTCCTCCTTATGCCAACGGTCAGATTCACTTGGGTCATGCAGTCAATAAAGTACTTAAAGACATTATCGTGAAGTCAAAAACTCTATCTGGTTTTGATGCACCTTATGTACCCGGCTGGGACTGTCACGGTCTGCCTATCGAGCAAAAAGTCGAAGCTAAACACGGTAAAGTGGGTCAAAAGGTTTCTGCCACCGAATTCCGTGGTCTCTGTCGTGAATACGCCAGTACTCAAATTGAACTGCAAAAGGCGGATTTTAAACGTCTGGGTGTGTTTGGTGATTGGGATAATCCTTATTTAACGATGAACTTCCATCAAGAAGCGAATATCGTGCGCGCCCTTGCCAAAATTTATGACAATGGTCATGTGACTCGCGGTATGAAGCCGGTCAACTGGTGCTTGGACTGTAGCTCTGCACTGGCTGAAGCTGAAGTTGAATATCAAGATAAAGTTTCAGACGCCATTTATGTCAGCTTTGATATTGTAGACAGTGACAAAGTTGCGGCATTGGCTGAAATAGACGGCAATATCGCTGCCGTTATCTGGACGACGACGCCTTGGACATTGCCTGCCAACCAAGCTATTGCAGTGCATCCTGAGCATGACTATAGTGTGGTCGCTACTGAAAACGGCTACTTGCTACTGGCGACTGATTTGGTTGAGTCGGCGTTAAGTGAATTTAAACTTGAGAATAAAGGCGTCCTAGCTACCGTATCAGGTCGCGAGCTTGAAGGTCTACATGCTCAGCATCCGCTGATTGAAGCGCGCCAAGTGCCATTAATCTTAGGCGATCACGTGACGACTGATAGCGGTACTGGCTTAGTACATACTGCACCGGGTCATGGTCTTGACGATTATATCGTTGGGGTAAAGTATGACTTACCGATTGAAAACCCAGTCAGCGGTACGGGCGTTTATTTAGACAGCGCGGCAGTATTTGCCGGTGAGCACATCTATAAAGCCAATCCACAAATCATCGCTGCCCTACACGAAAACGGTCATTTAGTTAGCCATACCAAAATTGAGCATAGCTATCCGCATTGCTGGCGTCATAAATCGCCTATTATTTTCCGTGCTACGCCGCAGTGGTTTATCAGCATGGAAACACAAGGTTTGCGTGAGCGCGCGCTTGCTGATATTCCAGCGGTTCAATGGACACCAGCGTGGGGTCAAAATCGCATTGAATCGATGATGACAGGTCGCCCTGACTGGTGTATCTCTCGCCAGCGTACGTGGGGCGTACCGATTACTTTCTTTACCCATAAAGAAACTGGTGAACTACACCCAAATACGCTTGAGCTGATGGAAGTTGCTGCACAGAAAATCAATGAAGGCGGTGTAGAAGCATGGTTTGATGCTAGCTGTGAGGATTTCTTGGGCGCGGAAGCCGCTGATTATGATAAAGCGACTGATACCTTAGACGTTTGGTTTGACTCTGGAACCACGCATTTTGCCGTACTTGATCAGCGCGACGAGTTAACCAATCCTGCTGATATGTACTTAGAAGGCTCTGACCAACATCGTGGCTGGTTCCAGACGTCATTGCTGACCTCAGAAGCCATGTACGAGCGCCCACCGTTTAAGCAAGTCCTGACCCATGGTTTTGTAGTTGATGAAAACGGTCGTAAGATGAGTAAATCACTAGGTAATATCATCACGCCGCAAGAAGAGATCAATAAAACAGGCGCGGATATGTTGCGTTTATGGATTGCATCGAGCGACTATCGTTATGAGATGAGCGCGGGTAAAACTGTCTTTAAGGGTGCAATCGATATGTATCGCCGCATTCGTAATACCCTACGCTTCTTGCTTGCCAATACCGATGATTTTGATCCTGCTACCAATAGCGTTGATATTAATGAGCTGGTTAGCCTTGATAAATTTATCATTGAGCGTGCGCAAACGGTACAAGCACAAATCATCAGTGCTTATTATGCGATGGACTTTCACCAAGTCACGCAACATATCACCGCCTTCTGCTCGCAAGACTTGGGTAGCTTCTATTTAGATATTATCAAAGACCGTCAATACACCACCCAGACTGACGGTCAGCCACGCCGCTCTGCGCAAACGGCTATTTATCATATTGCTCATGCACTTATTCGCTGGATTACGCCGATTTTATCATTCACGGCCCAAGAAGCATGGGAAGTATTACATGGTGCTGATAGCTATGTGTTTACTGAGGAATGGTATACTTTCCCAGAGTTTGAGCTGAGCGCCATCAGTAACGATGACTGGCAACGTATCATGCTCGCAAAAGACATGGTTAATAAACATATCGAAACTGCACGTGGCGAAAAAATCATCAATGCCAACTTATCCGCTGACGTTAATCTATATGCTGATGGCGCTATGCATGAAAGCCTAGATAAGCTTGGTGAAGAGCTGCGTTTTGTACTCATTACCAGTAGCGCAACTTTAAAACTTTTGAGTTCTGCCCCTGCTAATGTAGCAAGCACAGATGAACAAGCGGACAGTAATAGTTCAGCGGCAGACTTAGTCGTCGAAGTAAATGCTGCAACCGGCACCAAGTGCGTGCGCTGTTGGCATATCCGGGACGACATTGGTACAGATAGCGCACACCCAGAATTATGTGCGCGCTGCGCAACCAACGTCAGCGGTGATGGCGAGGTGCGCCACTATGCCTAATTTAACGCCTAATCCCACGAACTTACCGGATGATAAACAGCCGTCT
Source organism: Psychrobacter sp. S4(2024) (assembly GCF_036861305.1). NCBI lineage: Bacteria > Pseudomonadati > Pseudomonadota > Gammaproteobacteria > Moraxellales > Moraxellaceae > Psychrobacter > Psychrobacter sp. S4(2024). Next base: position 160,654 of record NZ_JAZAQR010000002.1, read on the forward strand.
ATCGAAGTCGACAACTCACCTAAACCGGCTCATGCAACTACGGGTAGCTCATCGACGCCTAAAAGTCGCTCGAATAAGACGCCAAAGATGATTGCTAATGGTCGCCTTGCACTTAACTGGTATCTGTTGTCACTGGTCGTGGTTATTTTTGATCAGTGGACAAAATGGTTGGCTGAAACCAATCTGACCTTTCTTGAACCTGTACCTGTGATTGAGCCGTTTCTAAACTGGACGCTTGCTTACAACTACGGCGCGGCTTTTAGCTTTTTGGCAGATGCTGGCGGTTGGCAAAAGTGGTTTTTTGCAGGGTTGGCGCTATTGATGTCACTATTCTTGATAGGCTATCTAGCTAAAGCGCCCCGTCAAGCTAAGCTGTTATCACTAGGTTTGGCATTGGTGTTAGGCGGTGCCGTGGGCAATTTGATCGATCGCTTATTACATGGTCACGTCATTGATTTTATACATGTGCATTATGCTGATGTTTGGCATTATCCCATTTTTAATATTGCTGATATTGGCATTTCTATCGGTGTATTATTGATTGTCATCGATATGCTGTTTTTGGAAAAAAAGCGTGACGTTTAACGCGTCTCAAGGCATATCACTTTATTAATAGAAAAGGTGGATTGCATTTTCGTAAATCCACCTTTTCTTTGGCTTTTATTTTCACTATCTAAAACCTATAACAATTCTTCCAGAAAATCCAAACCGCCATCCGCCAATATAAATAGTAACCCTGCCATGTTAATGATGACAGTCAAATAATACGCAATACGAAATTCAGGCTTTTGTGACTTATGACGCAAGTAAGTTTGTGCGACCATTGCCCCTACCCAGCCACCAAGCGCACTTAAAATATGTAATGTCATCTCAGGTGTTCGCCAGTCATTATTTTGAGCAGCCGCTTTGTCTTTGGCATACATGGTATAGGTTATCATACCCAATACAGCATACCACCCAACGACTAGCCAGCTAAGCTTATTCATGACCGCCAGTAATATCAATACACCATAAAATCCAACACCAAGAAACAAGCGTTTCTTTTGTCCTGCTTCAAACTCTGCTTGGGCGTTACGTTTGTGATTACGCTGACGAATTTGCTTATTTTTTTGCGCCATCTTTTGTTGTACAAAGCTCAGCTCTTGCACCTCTTTTGCTTGCAATCGTCTTTGATTATCATATCCAACGATAAAAACAACCTCTTCGCCGATAACAGGACGACGCTGCGCTTTAAACGCGCTGACATGAAAAAATACCGACTCGCCTGCTTCGGTTTCAATAAAGCCAAAGCCTTTATCGTCTTGCCATTTTGTGACTCGACCTTGTTGTTTATTTGCCATCAGTTTTGCCATAAATGTTGCGCTCACTTTTAGATTCGCCAAATATATTACACTATTTACGTTACACTATTGGCGCTTACAACCTTTTCTAGATGACTTATCATTTCTTATATTGATTCCACCTAACTTCCTACTCCAGTAATAGGTAAATTTTCCATGACCGACTCACAATTTATCACACCAAATGAAGATGTACGTATTACTTTTGGCAGCCTAGTTAAGCTGCATTTTGAAGTATCGCTCGAGAATGGCACCGTAATTGATTCAACCTTTAGCCGTGATACACCCGTTACTTTAACTATAGGTGATGAGAGCTTGCTACCTGGCTTTGAGCAAGTGCTGATGAATCTGCGTGCAGGCGATACGCGTTCCGCTCATCTTGAGCCAGAGCAAGCATTTGGTGAATGGAATCCTGACAACATCCAACGCTTTAGCCCTACTCAGTTTGCGCTTATCGCTGACAATCCTGAAATTGGCATGCTAGTAGAATTTGAAGACAAAGGCAAAAACACTCTACCCGGTACGATTAGCGCCATCACTGATGACCAAGTAGAAGTAGACTTTAACCATCCGCTTGCTGGACAATCCGTGCAGTTTAAAATTAAAATCTTTCAAGTGACGCCGCCGGGTGTCACAGGTATCAAGCTCATATAATATAAAAATTGTTTTAGAATAAAATAAAAAAGGAAGAACATATGCAATATCAAACACTGCCGCAACTCAATGAAAAAGTCTCCAAAATCTGCTTGGGAACGATGACGTGGGGACAGCAAAATAGCGAAAGCGATGCACATGAGCAGATGGACTTAGCACTCAGCGAAGGCGTAAATTTCTGGGATACTGCTGAGATGTATCCCTCACCGCCGGATAAAGATAAGCAAGGCGATACTGAGCGCTTTATGGGCACATGGTTCCAAAAGACCAAACAACGCGATAAAGTCGTTCTTGCCAGTAAAATATCGCCAATGGATTTTTTACGTGACGGGCAAACGCGTTTTAATGCCGCGCATATCAGCAGTGCTATTGATGGCAATCTTGAGCGTTTGCAGACCGATTACATTGATATCTACCAACTACACTGGCCTGAACGTCAAACGAATTATTTCAGTCAGCTCGGTTATACCGAAGCAATGGCAGCACAGCCGCTCGATGATTTGACGCCTTTTTTAGAAACCATCCAAGCGTTAAATGATGAGATTAAAAAAGGCCGTATCCGTGCTTATGGATTATCAAACGATACTGCTTGGGGATTGATGCGCTACTTATGGGAAGCAGATAAAAATGGTTTGATCGCACCTATTACGGTGCAAAACCCTTATAGTTTGCTTAACCGCTTATATGAAGTGGCGATGGCAGAGATTGCCCATCGTGAAAACGTAGGTCTACTTGCTTATTCACCGCTTGGTTTTGGTGTGCTGTCTGGTAAGTACCTCGATGGTAAACGTCCTACTGGCGCGCGCTTGACCATGTATGATCGCTTTGCCCGTTACACTAATGAAGAAGCACTATCAGCCACCGCCCAATATGCCAAAATCGCAGCAGATGCTGGTTTAGATATGGCGCAGATGGCATTAGCCTTTGTTAACTCACGCTCGTTTGTAACCAGCAATATCATTGGTGCTACCACTATCAAACAGCTGAAATCTAATATTGATAGCATTAACTTAACCTTAGACTCAGATGTACTAGACGCTATCGAAGCGGTACATACTCAACATCCTAATCCGTCACCATAATTTTGCGTGGTCATAGATTGATATTGTTCAGCTTTCAAAAAGCTGAAGTTCAGGTATTTGCATAGCAAAGAAAAAGGCGCAAGTCGTTAGTATTAACTACTAAGATTTGCGCCTTTTTTATACACGTTTAACTAACCAATTTAAAGCGTATAGAATTAAACTTTCGCTATTTTCGTCAATACACGTGAATGTAATTCAGCTAAGCCTTCTTGCATACGTAATTGTAATAAATCTGTCAGCTGACTTTTGCTCAAACCTTTAGGATCGATCGCTTCTAGTGGTAAGACGTAAGCGGTGACATCTTTACTATCTAAAACCTTTTTCAAACTGTCTTTCATCGTCAGCTTGCCGTAATAAGGCAGTTCTTCACTTAAGGTACCGTCTTTATTGACATACGCAATCACTAGCGGGCGCACAGGTACATCAGCATCTATCGCCGCTTGTAGCAATGTGCCATGAATACGTTTGATTTTTTTGCCATCTGTGGTGGTCGCTTCAGGGAAAAAGATAACCGAGAAGCCTTTGGTTAAAAAGTTAGCAATCTGCGACGCAATTGAACCCACATCACCGGAACCACGCTCGATAAATACTGTGCCTGCTGCGTGTGCCAGCTTACCAAAGATAGGCCATTCACCAATCTCGGCTTTGGATAAGAAAAAAGCAGGGCTCACTGTACCGACCACAGGGATATCCATCCACGATACATGGTTAGAAACCCATAGCCCGTGATGTTGCTCTACGCGCTCAACGGCGATAACCTTGACGCCAAAAGAGCCTGCCATTTTGCGACAAAAAGCTTGAATGTAGCGCGGCAGTGTTTCGCGTGGTGGCTGTTTAAATGCCCCGATACGTTGGGCAGCGCGTAGCCCACCAGCAATTGTGGTGGTCATACCAGCAATCTGTTTGCCGCGCCCCAATTGCTGTTTAATTGAAAAGCCTGTCTTGGGTTGGCTCATCTGTGTCCCTCGTAATTAAAACTTATGATTATATATGGTAAACAAACGCAATGAGTATAACAAAGTTTATGCAGTCAGTGACGACTTGTTCACTGAGTTATGAATAGGTTTTGTGAGTAATTTGCTGCTAATGTCTCTAACTGATTCAGTTTAGAAAGAATATTGCGCTGCAAAGATAAAATCCTACTTAATGAACGCTGTAACATAAAATCATCGCTAATTTTGTGAATACGCTTTAATATCAACTGATAAGACCACATATAAATGGTTATCTGAACGCAACTATAATGGTTATTCTATTTAAGTAAGCTTGGTAATTTATTCAATGTATTGAATAAAACCCAAATATTTAGAACTGGTATTTAGAATAAGCAGCGTTGCGATTTATTTACTTTATGGATAGGTGATACTCTTTGGAATATTTTGAAAGACATACCGGTGGCGAGCGCGCCATCATCGTACATTTAGACATCCGCCAAATTCAAGATCCTGATGATTTAGGTGAATTTGAATTATTGGCAGACTCAGCAGGCGCAGACCGCTTGGCACTCGTCACAGGCTCACGTGCCCGTCCTGATGCCAGATATTTCGTTGGTAGCGGCAAAGCAGAAGAGATAGCAGAATTGGTGCGCGAGCATGATGCGGACATCGTTCTTTTTAACCATAGTTTGTCGCCTTCACAAGAGCGTAATATTGAAGCCTTGGTACAATGCCGCGTACTTGATCGCACGGGTCTGATTTTGGACATTTTCGCGCAGCGTGCACGTACTTACGAAGGTAAGCTACAAGTAGAGCTGGCTCAGCTTAACCATTTGTCGACACGTTTGGTGCGTGGTTGGACGCATTTGGAACGTCAAAAAGGGGGTATTGGTCTACGTGGACCCGGTGAAACCCAGCTTGAGACGGATCGTCGCTTGCTGCAAGTGCGAGTCATGCAGCTCAAAAGTAGAATCGAAAAAGTCAGACAGACACGTGCGCAAGGTCGAGCTCGCCGTCAAAAATCAGATGTGCCGACTATTTCGCTTGTGGGTTATACCAATGCTGGTAAGTCTACCTTGTTTAATCGCTTGGTCGATGAAAACATCTATGCGGCCGACAAACTGTTTGCGACGCTCGATCCGACGTTACGCCGCTTAGATTGGCAAGGTGTTGGACGCGTGGTACTGGTCGATACGGTCGGTTTTGTCCGTCATTTACCACATGAGTTGGTCGAATCGTTCCATGCGACCTTAGAAGAGACACTTGAAGCAGACCTATTGCTCCATGTCATCGATTCTTCGAGCGAAGACATGCATGAGCAAATTCAGGCGGTGAAAGACGTACTGGCTGAAATTGATAACGATGTGCCTGTGCTCAATGTCTACAACAAGATCGATTTGACCGATGAGCCTGCACGTATCGGTTATGCCAGCGAAGGTCAACCCAACCGCGTCTATGTTTCTTCTAGAGAAAATTTAGGCATGGAAGAGTTGTCATTAGCCGTGCAGCAGTTACTCACGGGCACACTGACCACCTTTGATTTGACACTACCTTATAGCGCAGGGCAGTTAAAAAATGCTTTGTATGAGCTCGGTGTTATTCAAGAAGAAAGCTATGATGACAGTGGTCATGAGTGCTTAACGATTCGCTTGCCAAGCGATAGACTGAGACAGTTACTTGGTCAAGCCAACTTAGAACCTTTAGATGTGTTGCCATTAGCGCAAGCAACATTGCTGATGCCGATACTTGAAGAGTTTGAGCAGCCTGATGATGTGGAAGAACAAACGATGACGGATGCTGAAGAAAAAGCGTTTGCTGAATTTGAGGCGTTAAATGCTGAAGCTGAGAGAGTAGCGGAAGACTTGCTGATAGAAAATACTCAAACATCTGATTTGCAAAAATAAGTCATTTACTTAAAATACTTTGAATAAAATTAAAAAGGACGCTATTTATTAATAGTGTCCTTTTTAATGCTGAATCAACATAGCGCACAGGAGAAACTCGTATTAGCAACAGCTATATATCGATGGATCGATGGATCGATGGATCGATTTTATTACTTACAGACTATATGGTCACTATTGACCGATACGCTTTATTAGTTGCGATACTCTATATATAATCTTTTATATACTGCACTCGTGAGTCTCCTTTCACTCATCTTTTTACTCTTTTATCTATCCCTGACTTGGTCCACTTGCTTATGAAGTCTACCCATTCTTCAAAAATGCCCTTATGGATGGCATTACTACTGACGCTCACCATTGTCATTACTGTGCGTGAGTCGGCAGTATTTGTCTGTCAGTTGGCGGGTATTGAAAAAGCGGCCAATATCGTCGGCTTACTGACCATGTTTTTTATTCTGATGATTTGGCGATTTATCAAAGGTATTCCAGGCTGGCTTACCCAAGCGAGTAATACTTTACTTGTGGATAGTGGCTTTGCTTTTTTGCCAGTTTCAGCCGGTGCAGGCTTGCTGTTATTTGCTTTAGGAGATGAGCTATGGGGCTTTATGCTTACCATACTGATTAGTACGCTGATACCGATTTGGGGATTCGCCGTGTTATCCAATCGTTGGCTGAACCGTAATAATGATATGAACGGCAACACTACTATTAATGAGCAAAAATGACAGCCTTGAGCGGTATGAATAAAGGAATCTTATGAGTTTTGATAATGTGTTTGTGGCAACCTTTGCGGCGATATTACTGACTTTAGCAGCCCATGTAATTGCTCGCATATTGGCACGCAAACTTTCATGGTTACCGATGGTCATTACCGCACTAGTATTGGTCGTTATATTTCTATTCATTTTCCAATGGAATTACAATAATTATTACGCCGTTGCCAAACCCGTTTTTGACCATCTATTAGGTTATGTCACTGTCTTATTGGCAATACCTTTGGCTGCCATGAATTTCAAAGGTTTACCCATCAAGAAACTTGTCTTGATTGTAGCGATGGCGAGTTTGATTGGCGCATTATTACCGATGTCATTAGCCTATCTATTTTCACTCAGTCACGATACGATATTAGCATTTGCCAGTCGTTCAGTGACCACGCCGATTGGTCTGAGCATCGCAGATTTAATCAAAGCACCTCTAGCGATGGCAAACCTAATTATTATCGTTTCAGGTCTCATTGGCGGGACATTAGCGCGTTTCTTATTTATTGGCATTGAAGATGACCGTGCCAAAGGCTTAGCGCTTGGCTTAGTCGCTCATGCGTTCGGCACCGTAGAAGCATGGCAAATCAGTCATACAGCGGGCAGATATGCCGCGTTTGGCTTAGCAGTGAACGGTTTGGTCACTGCTGTCTGGGTACCTATATTTATCACAGCACTGTCTGCTTAATAGTCCTTTAATACAGCACTGCTATTCTAATACGGCTGCGAATATTTAGATGCATCGTGTATTTCAATGCTTTTTGGCTAATATTAGTGATAATAGCCCTCCTCTATTTTGCCTTCACTGTAAATGGTATGTCGCTACTTCTGACCTCGCACTTAATAAGGTACACTGCAATACCATATTGATTTTATTAAAAATTTTTACAATTTAAATGTTTGTTTGGCCAGCTTGTCAGGGCAATCAGATGTAGTAAAAAGTTATTATATGTTATAGTAAGCAACTATTATTTTTTGTATCTATTGCAATTGGTTTTGTTAACCGTGGTTCTGCGTTGTAGCACTTAAGCTTAGTGACTATGAAATATTGCAGACAGGATAACCGCTTTATTGCGCAAACCAATGCGTCCATAAGCAAGGCAATTTGCTACTACTCGATAAAAAGTGATAACCCTATGATAAATGTTGCACCTTTCATAACCCGCTGCTTGTCTCCCGTTTTACTCACCGCCGTTGCCCTATCTAGCCTACCTATCGCTGCTCAAGCAGGCAATATGTATATCTATAAAGACAAAGGCGGACAAGTACTTCTCACTAACGTCAATCCCAGTGGTAATTTTGATAAATTTACTAAAAAAGTAAAAGTCACTTATTATAAAGATTCTAGTCTATATGATGGTGGTAGTAGCAGTAATAGCAATGACTATGGGAGCAGCTCTGCAAGCAGCAGCGGTACTCGTAACTCTTATGATAGCTATATTATGGCTTCAGCGCAGCGCCACGGTGTCGATCCAGGACTTATGAAAGCCATGATGCATACTGAGTCTGCCTTTAATCCCAATGCTCGCTCACCAGTTGGTGCGCAGGGTTTGATGCAGCTAATGCCAGCTACAGCACGTCGATTTAAAGTGAGTAACCCTTGGAATCCTGCTGATAATATTGAAGGTTCTGCCAAATATATCGCTTGGCTGATGCGCCGCTTTAACAACAACGTCGAGTTTGCGGTCGCGGGTTATAATGCAGGTGAAGGTAACGTCGATAAATATAATGGCATTCCACCGTTTAAAGAAACGCGTAACTATGTCAAAAGTGTGATGAGCCGCTATCATAGCCTGTATAAAAACGATTCAGGGCTATCTGGTAATACGATGAATGCTAACAATAGCAATACAGCCAATACCAGTAATGGCGGTGGCATGCAAAACGTTAGTTATGGCACGAGTAGCAACAGTAATAGCGCAAGCTATGCCAACTCTGCTTATTTAGCATTGCGTTAATCCAAAATAAAAATCACAGACATAAAAAACCCGTTAAATAAATAACGGGCTTTTTTATGTCTGTGATTTTTATTTCAAACAATCTATAAGTACTGAGCAAAAACAAACTCAGTACTTACTGCATTTTAAAACTTACTTGTTAGCTAGTGCTTGAGTTGCAGCAACTTCAGCAGCGAAGTCTTCTTGCTTCTTCTCAATGCCTTCACCAACTTCTAGACGTTTGAAGCCAAGTACTTTTACGCCTTCAGCTTTTAGTACGTCACCAACTTTTTTCTCATTGTCCATAACGTATGGCTGACGTAATAAAGTAACTTCTTCTAGGTACTTACGTAGACCACCTTCGATCATTTTTTCAACGATGTTGTCAGGCTTGCCAGACTCACGTGCTTTTGCTTCAATGATGTCTTTTTCGCGCGCTAATAGATCAGCAGCGACGTCTTCATCAGCAACAGCAACAGGGTTGAATGCAGCGATGTGCATAGCAAGGTTTTTGCCAGTTTCTGCACTGCCACCTTCATAAGATACCACTACGCCGATACGTAGACCATGGCGGTATGCAGCAATGTTAGCGCCTTCAAGTACTTCAACACGGCGGATTTGGATATTCTCACCGATTTTTTGTACTAGAGATACACGTGCTTCTTCAACTGTTTGACCATTGCCATATGGCAATTCAGCGATAGCAGCTACGTCAGTCACATTGTTTTCTAATGCAAGGTTCGCTACTGTTTCTGCAAATGCAGCGAAGTTTTCATCTTTTGCAACGAAGTCAGTTTGGCAGTTAACTTCTAACAAGAATGCTTTGCTGTCGCCTTGAGCGATGATGATAGCGCCGTCAGCTGCGATGTTACCCGCTTTTTTAGCCGCTTTTGCTTGACCAGATTTACGTAGGTTATCAATGGCAGTTTCGACATCACCGTTTGATTCTTCTAACGCTTTTTTACATTCCATCATGCCAAGACCAGTACGGTCACGCAATTCTTTTACCATTTTGGCAGATACTTTTACTTCTGACATAAGAGTTACCTTTTATTATGTAGGTGAGTATTATTATATATGGGAGTGCACGATATCTAAACGCACTTGAATTCTGTATAGCGGCTTAACAACGCCACTTTAACAAATCCGCTTTAACAATAAGGCATGACGAGTAATACTACATCATGCCTATTGTTTGTCTTTATGCTGTCTATACTATAAGTCATGTTATATGGCTGTTAATAGACAAACTATCAAAGCAGCCTTACAACATCAAACCGTATTACTCAGCGATTTATTCTGCTGGAGTAGCAGCTTCTTCAGTTTGAGCATCAGCTGCTTCTTCAGTAGCAGGTGCTTCTTGCTCAGCTTTACCACCAGCTTGAGTTTGTGCGTATTCTTTACCGGCGATGATTGCATCAGCCATAGAAGTTACGTACAAAGTCACAGCACGGATAGCATCATCGTTTGCTGGGATGATGTAATCAACGTTATCAGGGTTAGAGTTAGTATCAACGATACCGATAACTGGGATACCTAGGTTTTTAGCTTCTTTGATAGCGATTGCTTCATGATCTACGTCTACAACGAAGATTGCGTCAGGTAGACCGCCCATGTCTTTGATACCGCCCAATGAACGCTCAAGTTTTTCCATATCGCGAGTACGCTCTAACGCTTCACGCTTAGTAAGCTTAGCGAAAGTACCGTCTTCAGCTTGTTTTTCTAGCTCTTTTAGACGATTGATTGACTGGCGTAGTGTTTTCCAGTTAGTCAACATACCACCTAACCAGCGATGGTCAACGTATGGCATGCCAGCACGTGCTGCTTGCTCAGCGATAACGCCGCTAGCTGCGCGCTTAGTACCAACAAATAATACTTTGTTTTTCTTAGCAGCTAAGCCGTTAACGTAAGTCAATGCTTCGTTAAACGCTTTTACAGTGTGCTCAAGGTTAATGATGTGAATCTTGTTACGGGCACCAAAAATATATGGACCCATTTTTGGATTCCAAAAACGTGTTTGGTGACCAAAGTGAGCGCCGGCTTGTAATAGGTCGCGCATTTCGATTTTGGTTGGATTCTTTGTAGCCATGTTAAATGTCCTGTTGGTTGGGTTATGCCTCCACATCACAAAAACTGCCTATCTAGCGACACGCATCTGCTATGAGTTAGGTATATCATCAATGAAGTACCTAGCCGTGAAGCAAATTAATCAAGTCGCCAAACACCCAGCAATTTTTTGCCATGATGTGTGTGTCATTGGTTGATGGGTTGGTTAAAAACTGAGCTACGATTTGAACGTACAGAATACTATATGATAAAAAATAGCTGGGCTGTATTTTATCATATAACGCTTAGCGACTGCTAGCGCTATTATAAGGTTTAAGTGGATGATAATGATTAAAAAAACGACGGTGAGACGTCGTTTTTTTAATCAATTTGGAATAAGATTAAGCGATACTGATACCGATGACTGCTTTATAGCCTCGCCACGTAAATGGCGTTACATAGCTTTGGCGGTCTTTTGGCAGATAAGGAATACTGGGTATCCCTTCAATAATCTTAGGAGGTGAGATAATAAAATCGGCACCAAACTCGGTGCGAGCGTTACCAGAGATGGTATTTGCCATCTCACCTAACAAGTCTTTCATCATCGTCATGGAAGAGTCAGGCTCGCCCATCACTTTGATAACTTCACGCAACATATTGCTTGGGGCACTGACATAGACACAGCCTTCAAGCGGTCCAGATATTTTAATCATGCCACTATAATCATAACCAACAGCATTTTTATTACTGTTTAGGTAAGGCGTATCAATGACCACTGCCTCAGCATCAATCTGCGCAAAAAATGCACTGATTGAACTTAAAAAGATGCCTAACTTTTCTACATTAACCATAATTGTTCATCGTCCATAGTTATCAGCACGGGGTTGTGTAATCAATCTTGCAAACAAACCACAATCTCTCCGATTTGACTGCGCCAACTCACTGGAATGATAAAAGAACGGCCACTTTTAGGCAAAATGATACTTTGCGGCGAGCCTTTAAAGACAAACGGGACAGAGATATGAAATTCTGGACCAAACTCGTGACGGGCATTACCCGAAACCGTATTGGCAACCTCGCCTGCTAAATCGACTAGATTGTCCTCACCTTTATCTATCTCGCCCATACTGTCTAGAATACTGCTCAATAACGCTGTGGTCGCCGTAAAATAAACCACCCCTTTTTGCACCCCTGATATACCGATGACGCCCGTATAATCATGGACTTTTGGCTGTTGGTTTTCTAACAAGTAAGGCGTATCGACCACCAACTCATCATTACCAAACTGAGTAAAATAGTTGGTAATGATACTCACAAAAATTTGTAAATTTTGCTCTTTCATAATGTGTGTTCTTTAATAAGGTATTTATTAAAATTATTGGACAATATTAGTCTTGTACCAACTCATACAAAGACTCTACCAGCTCTTCTTCTGAAAAAGGCTTGCACAAGAACCCACTCGCGCCCAATGATAACGCTTCAATGCCAGTAGATTTGTCAGACAAGGCTGAGACCACCAAGATACGAACGTCAGGGTCGATAGCAATGATTTTTTCAATACATTCAAGACCGTCCATTTGCGGCATGGTCAAATCCATGGTCACCACATCTGGACGATGGATATTGAACTTTTCAAGCGCTTGAACCCCGCTGGTTGCCGTAGCAACCAACATGAATTGACCCGAGTCATAAGCGCGCTGAATACGGTTTCGAATGATATTTGAGTCATCGACGATCATTAATTTATACATAGATTTTTTATTGTCCTTAATTACGCAGCTGGCAAGGTAATGACAAAACGGGTCATTTTCCCAAGCTCAGTATTTACATTCAGCTTACCGTTGTGCTCTTTGACCAACGCCTTGATAACGTCTAAGCCCACACCACGACCGCCATCTTCATCGGCATGTTCTTTGGTCGAGAAACCAGAAGCAAACAAGGTTTTGAGCAGATCACCATGAGTCATCTGACTCGCCTCTTCTTGCGTGAAACGACCATCAGCAATCAGCTTATGACGAATGCCCTCATAATCAATACCTTGACCGTCATCTTGCAGTGCGATGATTAAGTTTTGACTGTCACGTTGCATTTCTAAATCAATGCTACCGATGGCAGACTTGCCCGCTGACTGACGCGCTTCAGGTGATTCAATACCATGTACCACTGCATTACGTAGCAACTGAATACTGATTTCTTTGATCGGTTGTTTGAGACGTTCAGGGATATTTATATGTGCTAAATTATGGCCGTTAAGCTGTATTTTCTTGCCTTGTCTAATAGCAATATCTTTAGCAAAATCTTGGTAATAAGATAGATGCTCGTCATCTGACTCATCGCTCAAATCGATTTCATTACCGCCATCGACATTTATGTTAGTGGTAGCAACGTCTGCTACTTGAGCTTGGACAACACTTGGTTGTGGTACAGTCTTTACTGACATTACAGGTTTTGCATTATTGTTAGCTTTTGGCGCTGCCTGATTGATACGTTCACCTAGCGTTTCAATGGTATTCGATAGGCTCAATAAGTCATCCAAATGCACGGCGAGCGGTAAGAAGTTATTACCCGACAGCTTGCCTTGATTTTGCAGCGCATCAAGCTTATCTTCAGCATCTGATGCGATTTTGGTAAAGCTATGCAGTTTAAGCGCAGATGCCTCACCTTTTAGGCTATGCATTTCACGATAAATCGCTTTTAGCTTCCCTTCTAGCTCAAATTGCGAGCTACCAGGATTTTTCAGGATATTGTTCATCTTATCGATGTGAGCTTTGGTATTACTAATGAACTCATTAATAATTTTTGGATTCACGTTTAAGATGGTCGTCAACATCTCAATCTGCATGTCATTTTGCGAGCGTTCTTTCTCTAGACGCTGCTCTAAATAAACGGCATCTGAGACGTCATTGACGTTGACCAAAATACGGGCAATGTCTTTATCTTCATAAACACGTGAAAACTTAAAGTCTAAGAAGCGACTGGTGGTACTCTCTTCTCCAGACGCATTGTGTAGCATGACTTTATGCAAAGGATTCAAAGAATCAACCAGCTTTTCTTTGACACGTGGGTTGTATAACTGCTCGATAAACTGACGGGTGGTTCTCAAATCCTTGTCTGAGATACGGCCACGCAGTACATCGGCAAAGTTTTCTCCTGCCAACCTATCCTCACCAATAATACCATTAAGTGCGCGAGAATGCTGCTGACCAATATTCAAATCCTTATCCAACAAGAACAGGCCGGTATTAACCGTTTCCATAATTTCTTGCGTTTCACGACGAGCGGCCAACGCTTCAGCATCGGTATCACGCAGACGACGTACAAAGAAAAAGACGAAAATTAGGAAGTAAGCAAAAATAGCTGCAACACCCAATACCTGAATAAGTCGGATAGTACTTGCTTGGCGTGCCGTTTCTTCATAAACTTCATTTGTTAGCTGTTCTAATGCATCGTTCATACGCAAACTAGAAGTTTTTGCTTGCTCATAAGCTAATGCCAACTCGTCTGAAGAATCAATTCTAATTTCGCTCGCATCTTTAAGATAATTAGTAATTAGTGGTTTTAGAATACTCCAATCTTGCTGGGCTTCTTCTAAAGCTGCTAATTCAGTGGGCGTTTTGATACTTGGAATCTGATATACATTCCCAACGACATCCGTATACTCTGAACCCTCACGCATGCTGACTAGCAGTTGATCAATCTCTTTAGTGTTATAATCTAGCCTTTCTCTCACACGCTTTTGATGAGGAGAGTTTATATGCTCGCCTATACTACTTTGTAAATCAAACAAATCCTTAATAATAGATTGTGCATTATTAGCAGTTTTATTAGATATATTTACTAGCGTAGTATTACGCTCAAGAACACTTGAAGTATAAAATGTAAATGCAAGTAATATTCCAATCAACGCCAAAAAGGCAGCAATTGATAAAATCAAGCCACGATAACGGGAATTACCGCTTGGATTTAAGACAGTCATAGCATATTCCTTTGAATTTAATAGATAAATTTATATTTACTGTTTATTTAAAGATAATACGTTCCATAACCCATTACACTTGTGGTTTTTGTAGTATCACTTGCTGTTGTAATGAAGCTTTGGTTAGATCTGTCCCGAACCATTTGGTCGTTAGCTTTGCATAAGTACCATCTTCTCTTAGTTCTTTTAGTCCTAAATTCACTTTTTTAAGTAAATCGGGTTGGTTTTTATTAATTAAAAATACTTTACGAGCACCATTTGCCTTAATATCTTCATAATCAAAATATTGTGGCTTGAGGGTTGGTAGATCATTCAATGTGTAGCGCAACACACCTGAATCATCTACAACAGCATCGACCTTATCTTGTGCCATCGCCTCTACTGCTGCAAATGTTGTGGGATATTGTTCTAAAGCACCAAGTTGATAATTTCCTTGCATAAAGTATTCATACGGTTCTGAATTACTTAACACACCAACTCGTAATCGACTAAGATCATTTAATGATTGTATATTTAAGGATTCATCTAAATATACAAGGCTTGTAGGAAGAGGGGCATAAGCATCAGAGAGGAGATATTTATTGGCTCTCTCAGTACTGTACGTCAGGCCAGCAGCTATCATGTCACGATTTTTACTGTCTAGGTTATCAAATAATCCTTCCCAAGGATCATTATAGACTTCAACCTTAAAACCTTGATCCTCCCCTATATACTGCATAAGCTCTATATCAAAACCAGTTACATTTCCATATTCATCTTTAAACTCATAAGGTGCGTAATTTGCCTCAGTTCCAACTTTAATTACTGGCGCTGAATCAGGCAGCTTACTGACAAAACTGTCTTTATGTTCCGTTACTGTTGCGCCAGCTGCATTAGCGTTGTCTTGAGTAGAAGAATTTCCACACCCAAATAAGCCTACACTCAATATAATCGGTAATGCTCGATATAATAGTTTCATCTCTTATCCTTAAGCCTCGATTTTATTCTAAAAAAATCAATTCTGTAATTTTAAGCAAGGTATAAAAAACACTTGATTACAGAAAATTACCTTGGATAATAATTGAGCAACTCAGTCATTGCAATCACTTTGTTTTGTCAAGGCAAACAATTGTTTATATATAACTAGAAATGTATATACGATATATAAAGCAGGTTCGAGATTTTTGCCTATACAGCTAAGCGTACTGAGGCTTGTACCAAAAATAGATATTATTAACAATGAATAAAAAAGCATAAAAAAAAGCATTCAGACGATGAATATGTACTGAATGCTTTTTTACTGATGAATATTAATAAATAGAATTTGTCAGTTAATTAATCTGCATTATCTAAATCCAAATTACGATCTATTTGCCAAATTAAATAGCAACCAAGACTCATCAGTGCAAACATTGCGATACCGATTTTCAGTACTGGATTGACGGGGAATAAGTTTAATAACAATCCACCAAAGATACCTACTGAGAACATAAGCGAGCCTTGTAGCGCACTGGCCATACCAGCACGGCGCTTTTGAAAAGCAAGCGCAATCGCTGAAGCGTTGGGCTGTGTCAAACCTAGACCTGAGATACAAAAGAAAATACAGACTAAGACCAATGGCAACCAAGCATCCGTGCCAAATACAATACCGAGGCTAAATAGAGCCCCTGCTGAGATGACCTGCATCATCGCACCAAAACGTAAAATACTCAAAATACGGAAGCGATTGGTCAGCCATTGGTTAAGCTGCGTCAATGCCACAAAGCCTGCAGCATTCATACCAAAGAGCCAGCCAAAATGTGTGGCTGACATGCCATAGGTATCCATGATAAGTTCAGAGGCTGAGCTGATATAAACGAACATTGCACCCATCAATAACCCGCCGCCAATCGCCGGATAGTTAAAGGTGGGATCTCTCAGCAAATCCCAATATTGACTGAGTATCTCTTTGGCAGGACGCACAGTGCGGTTTTCTTCGCTAAGGGTCTCAAAAAAGAAAAATTTAGTCAGTAATAAATTTAACGTGCCAAAAGCCGCCAAAAACCAAAAGATAGAATGCCAACTAAAATACTGCAAAAATACTGCGCCAAGTGATGGTGCTAGTATCGGCGCTAAGCCCATTACCAAAATCATGATAGAAAACGCTTTTGCCGTTTGCTTAGCGGTTAGACGGTCTCGAATCGCAGCACGGGTAACCACTGCCCCTACGCAAGCACCGAGCGCTTGCAAGGTACGACCAGCGAATAACACGTATTCATTGTTGGTGGTTGCACAAATAATAGAGGCAATCACATATAAGACCATGCCTATATATAAAGGCTTGACGCGGCCAACGCGGTCACTAAAGGGACCATAAAACAATTGACCAAATACCAATCCGACAAAGTAAGCAGGTACGGAGTTTGCCATAAAGGCAGTCGACACACCAAAGTCATCCGCCATCGATGGTAACGCTGGCAGATACATATCAATAGATAAAGGTCCTACCGCAACGATAAGACCCAGCATCATAATCCATGCGACAGGTAAATCGGCAGAGCGCACGCGGTCAGCAGCAAGCGGTTTATTAGGAAGGGGGGATTTTGGAGCAGACATAGTTAAACCATTTGATCTAGTGATTGTTATTTTATTTTTATCGACGAACCGCTACGCAAGCAGACAGTCTTATATCGCACTGTCTGCCTATATTTCAATAGAGGTCTCACGTTAATAAAACAAACTTTAATCAATAAAACAATGGTTCGTTTGAAATAAGATGAAGTCATTTAAAACAATAAGCTATCTAAACTGTATTAACGGAACTGGCGCTTGCCAAATACAGTACTGGCTTGCTTCGCTTTTCTAAGGGCAAGTTTACGATTGCGACCGAACATCATCTTTAATTGCCAGACTTTTTCTATATATAAAGTAGTCGCAGATTGTTCAAACATGGCATTGATAACGCGTTTACTTGCCAGCACGGCATCTGGTGACCGTTCAGCAAATTCAGCAGCAAGTTGCTGCGCTTGCTCAAGTGGCGTCTCACTGCAATGACTGACCAATCCTAGCTCTTTGCCCTGCTCTGCACTAACGATACGGGCTGTCATTGCCAGCTCTTTTAGGATATCAGCTCGTACCACGCCAAAACCAGATTGCGTCAAGCCCATATCTGGTACTAGTCCCCATTTAGCTTCCATAATAGCCAATTTACAATCAGGATGGCTGATACGAATATCACATGCCAGCGCCAGCTGTAAGCCTGCACCGATACAATATCCTTCAAGTACGGCAATGACAGGTACTGGGACATCGCGCCATACTAAGCACACGCGCTGAAATGAGCTTTGCCAAGGTTTGATCAGCTCCCATAGCGCAAAAACTTGGTTTTTGGGGTGATTTAAGTCGCCCAAGTCAATCCCTGCGCAGAAGGTACCTTCAGCGCCATTTAAAATCACTGCACGTATCGTTTTGTCTTTACTGATGCGACCGGCTACCGCAATCAACTCTTCGACCACTTTAAAACTCATGGCATTTTTTTTCTCAGGTCGATTGATTGTCACGGTTAAAATATCATCAGTCGCGCTAACTTGCAGTGTTTCATATTGGTAGGTGGCGATAGTGTGCATAATCATCCTTAATAATTGAAATAATAGCTTATATATAGAGTGATATTAACAGCCTTGCCTATCTCCTACCTTATCAATAACTGACTGCCACGATATCGTTAGCTCTTAGTATCATAAAACTTTTCCTTAAATCATTTTCCAAGTCATATCGTTCTCACTTAGACGATGGTAATTAAGCTGCGGATAAGCAGACAAATCAAGCGTTTGCAAATTATTCAAAGCGGTTAATAAAGCCTCATAATAAGGCTCTAACATTGCAAACTGTGCAGGCGTGGTATGCTGGATATTTAATAAACACTTATCTTCTAAATCTTGGCTGGCTTGGCGCAGTTGTGGCACGCCCGTATAACGACTGCCGCCCAATATCCGATGAGCGATTTGCGCGAGCATACTGCGATTGTGTGCCTCCCATGCTTGCGTCAATGCTTGTTTTTCCTCATTAATGGTATCAAGCATCATAATGATTAGCTTGGCAGCAAGATCTGGCTTATTGGCTGAGCGCGTCAATGCATCTTGCCAATCTAGAATATCCAAGGTATTAAATAAAGAAGCATTTAAGTTATTATCGTTTTGCAGATACACAGTACTGACTGATAGTTCATCTTTATTATCATCGAGCGTTTGAATAGAACGCGTACCAAATGCCGCCTGCCCTTGTTCTTGAAAACGCAGGTTTTCATAGCGTGGCTGCGTTTCGCGCAGGTTTTCACGTCGATAGTCTTCACGTGGTTGACTATCACGCAGATAGTCATCACGGATTTTTTTCAGTGACAGAGGTCGCTTCACTCTTTTCTCATTGCTCATCTTGATAGGTTTATAACTCTGAACCTGCTCGCTTCGAATCATTTGATAGGTAGGCGGCGCTGCATTTTTAGGCGCAGATGAGGAAGGTTGCAGCATCATATTTGGTACATTAGAACTTTGAGCGTCAATGGTTTTTGACTCTAATACTTGTAAGTCACCTGCTATGCCAAGATTTTGTGGATGCTCATCATTTTCTGCCGTTAATGGTGATGACGACGCATTACGTCCAAGCCATTTTTGTAATACTTGTAGCAGCTGCGGCTGGCTAATAGGCTTACCGACATAATCATTGATACCACTAGCGATTAATTTATCTCGCTCGTCTGCCAACCCATGTGCAGTCAGTGCAATAATGGGAATATGACTATCTGCTGCTTCAATCTTACGGATTTGTCGCGCCGCCTCATGCCCTGACATACGTGGCATTTGAATATCCATAAAGATAAGATCGATCCTATCTTTAGGTTGTGCGTTACCCTTTTCTTCTATCGTTACGTCTTCGATATGTAACGTGCTAACCGCTGATTTACTGACATCATCTCGCGTGACCGCTTTTGAGATTTGAGTTTTTTTCGACAGGCTTTGTTTTTCAGTTTTAGTAGCTTTGATATTTTTCGCTTGTTGTTTACTGATTAGCTCTATCGCATCAAATCCGTTACTGGCCGTAATAACATGAATACCAAGCTCGCTCAGCAGCGCATCAAGCACCAGTAAGTTTGGCAAATGATCGTCAACTGCCAATACGGTAACGCCTTTCCAACGTGGTTCTGCAATACCAGTAGGTACACTACGCTTTTGCGTATCTAGCATGGCATACAACTGTCTCTTGTCTAATGGCTCATACAAGATATTGGCATGGTAACGATTGAGTAGTGCTTGATCAGCGGCAACTTGATAACCAAAGACGGCCAGTTTACCTTGATAATGTAAACGGATTTGCTTAAGCAGCGCCATCATATCGTCTTGGGTATCATCATCAACGATGACCCAGTCCCAATAATTACCACGCTCTTTTAACGATTCAAGCAAACCTGGCAAAGAATTGGCTTGGGTTAGCTTAATAGGCAAATGATGCAGACTAGCTTTCAGTACTTGTATAGACGCGGTATGATTAATCCAAATAAGAACATTAAATTCATCAGTCGCACTTGCCAATGGTGCCAATACAGGCAGCTCAATGGTTTGTCCTGTCGCTGCCTCTACCACATCAACATGGGCTGGCATACGAAACCAAAACGTCGCGCCTTGATTGGAAATATTCTCTTGCATATTGTCATAGAAACCAATATCGCCGCCCATCAGCCGTGTTAATTGTTTAGAGATGACCAGACCCAATCCTGTGCCACCATATTGACGCGTGATGGATGGATCTCCTTGACTAAAGCTTTGAAAGAGCATTTTTTGATCAGACAGCGAGATGCCTTTACCACTGTCTTGCACGCTAATCATCAAATAATTGTCTTGATAGTCATCTAAGCTGACGCGCACCACCACGTCACCGCTATCAGTGAATTTAATCGCATTACCAACAATATTGGTTAGTACTTGTTTGAGGCGCAGCGCATCACCATTGATACGCATTGGCACATCGTTGTAAAACAATACCGCCATTCGCAGACCTTTTTCTGCAGACACTGGCGACAGCATATCGACCACATCATAGATAGTGTCATAAAGATCAAACTCATGGCGATCTAGTACCAACTTGCCCGCTTCGATTTTAGAGAAATCAAGCACATCATTGACCAATGCCAATAAGTGCGCAGACGATTTACGGATGGTTTGTACATACAAGTCTTGTTCGGGATTAAGCTCACCGTGACGCGCGAGCAAATTAATAAAACCATCAATACTATTGAGCGGTGTACGCAGCTCATGACTGATATTGGCTAAAAACGCTGATTTGGCTTGGCTGGTTGAGATTGCCGCATCACGCGCATTACGAATAGAGATGTTTTGCATCTCCATTTCATCAAAAGCAAGACGCAAATCATCTTCGGTCTGCTCCGCATGTTCTTTCAGCTCTTGGAAACTGACATACAAACGGCGTAATGTTCTCACCAAGTCTTGTTGTAATAGATTTAGCTCACCATTCGACTCAACGGGGATAGGCTGATAAAGATTATCGACGTGAGTACGCTGTAATTGCAGCCGCAGCTCATAAATCGGCGCAATCCAACGTTTTGAATAAATGTTTAAACTTAGTAGTAGAATTAATAACGTAAACAAACCGGTAATCACCAATGCCATAGCGATACGATAGCGCGCAATATAAAGCGGCTCACTATCCATATCGACTAATAACCACAGTGTTTGACCCTCAAATTCACCTAATATACTGCCGTAAGCGGTACCGATAGGAGTGGATTTTTGCGCTAAAAAACGCTCTGATGGATCGATTGCAGGCCACGCCTCTTCCGTACCATAGCCAACTGTCGCAAGTATGTCGTTGCTCTGATTGACAATAGCGATACGCTGAACATGTTGCTCTGCCCGCATACGTCTGAGTTTATCTTGGATGCCTTCTAACTTTGCAATCGCAGCTTGCGAGACTTTATTATTATCGTCATCAGCGTTTTCATTATTATTTTCTGAAGTCTGTATCTTGGCAGCATCTTGCTCTAACAGCTCAGGTATTATCTCTGCAATCGTAGGTGAATAGCGGATAAGTACCGCCTCAGCCAACACTGCTTGCTCTGAATTACTGGCACGCATGGTTTCATAAAACACCAAGATACCGCCCACTGCTGCGAGTAAACAGATGGGCAAAAATACCAATATGACCAGCTGACCATAGGCACTACTGGTATCAAAACGTTTTTTGTAAGCCATACTGGGCACCATCTCCACTACTGTTTTTGTTACTGGCATTTTACAATACTTTGACTGACCGCTTAGGTATCATCTATTAACGACTATATAGCTTGTGATTATCTTAACAGGATTCCATTAGCCGCTGTTAGACAATCATAGATAAAGCTATCTGCGTTAAGCGCCATCAAAAACAAGATGATACAATGTCGCAAATTTTTATTTTCCATAATAAATACCTGACAGTCACGATGTATTGACTTATTATTGACGCATTTATAAAAACATGGTTATTTAACACTTTAATACCATAATCTTATCAAATAATAAAAACGCTGCCGTTACCTCAAAGTATTGCCGAATATATAGCACTTTACTATAGCGTTAAACTACTTTAAAAATAGATACTATTAAGGATACTTTATGTCCGCTACAGCTCAGTCAAACGCCAATTTTATTACTCAAATTACTGACCTTGCTGATTGCGTCGGTCAAACGCCATTAGTCAAATTGCAGCGCTTACCTGAACAAGAGCAGATTGACAATGGTGCTATCATGCTAGCCAAGCTTGAAGGTAATAATCCTGCTGGTTCTGTCAAAGACCGCCCTGCTTTTAATATGATTTATCAAGCGGAGCTACGCGGTGATATTAAGCCGGGTGACATGTTGATTGAGGCAACCAGTGGCAATACTGGTATTGCATTAGCCATGGTAGCGGCTATGCGTGGCTATCCGATTACCTTGTTTATGCCAAGCAACTCAACCCAAGAGCGTAAAGATGCCATGACGGCTTATGGTGCGACGCTGATTGAGGTAGAAGAAGGGATAGAAGCCGCGCGCGACATGGCATTACAAATGCAAACGGACGGTAAAGGTATTGTCTTAGATCAGTTTAATAACCCTGATAATAAACAGGCGCATTATCTGACTACAGGTCCTGAGCTGTGGGCGCAAACAGGCGGTAAAATTACCCATTTTATCAGCTCTATGGGTACCACAGGCACCATTACCGGCGTGGCACAATATCTAAAAGAACAGAATCCTAACGTCAAAATCATCGGGCTACAGCCTGATGAGGATGCAGCTATCGCTGGTATCCGCCGCTGGCCTGCCGCTTATATGCCAGGGATTTTTGATGCCGAATTAGTCGATGAGATTATGGATATCGATCAGCGCGTCGCTGAGGTTTATATGCGTAAGCTTGCTAAAACCGAAGGGATTTTTGCGGGCGTCTCATCAGGTGCAGCAGCATGGGCAGCCACACAAGTTGCTAAGGCAAATCCTGATGCCGTCATTGCCTTTATCGTCTGTGACCGTGGTGATCGTTATTTATCGACCGGCTTATATAATGTTGATGATAGCTTAGATAATGTAAACTAAGATAATTTATAAATCGCTGACAATGTCGTTGATGCGGTCAGTGCGTTTAATGCAGTGTAGTAAGACAATAATCAGGTAGAAACCTCTATGTCACAAGCTTTTTCGTCTGACCCTATTTTGGTTTTTGATATTGAAACGGTTGCAGATACCGATGCTGCCCGCCGTATCTATCCGCAATTGGCTAAGCTCAATGATGCAGATACACTCAGTGCGTTAACTGCCATCCGTATACAAGAAGCCGGGCATGATTTCATGCGTTTGCCATTACAGCGCATTGTCTGTATCTCTGCTCTATATATTAAGGATGGTACTTTTTCATTATTTTCCCTTACTGCAGACAAATTTAGCGAAGAAGAGATTCTTGCCAAGTTTTTTCGCGCCTTTAATGATATTGCAAAACTGCCTAAACTGATTAGCTGGAATGGTTCAGGTTTTGACATTCCTGTACTTATTTATCGTGCCATGCAATATGATTTGGCAGCGCCTTGGTTATTTGAAGAAGGTGAGCGTATCAAAAACATGCGTTTTGATAACTATGTCAATCGCTTCCATACGCGCCATATTGACTTGATGGATCGATTTAGCCAATACGGTGCCAGCCGCCGCGAGGCTATGGATGTCGTTGCTAGCTTATATGGCTTGCCCGGTAAGACAGATGTTGATGGCAGTATGGTCGGCGAGCTTGTCAGCAATAATGACTGGCAAACGCTGTCAATATATTGCGAGTCTGATGTGATGAATACTTGGTTAATATACCTGCGTTGGCTGCGCCTGACCGGTCAGCTATCCTTACCAGATTTTGCCGTTTGGCAGCAGCAAAGCCGTGATTATTTAACCAAATTTACCCAAGTAGATGGCACGCCACGTCATCAGGCATTTTTGAATGACTGGCTTATCAGCTAGCAATTTTAGCCAGTTGATATATTGATGAACGATACATGTAAGCGGTGATTATAGTTTTATAATCACCGCTTTTTTACTTTGTGAGCGCCTAATACCTTGGCAGCTTTATATGTTAAAATTGCTATTATTTTTAACACCTTCATTTTATAGGCAGGTTTATGCAACCCACCGATTCAAAGACGCTTACCAACGTAGATGTAACCGAACAGGCAAATGAGACGCAAACGATTACGATTCCGCCTAGTAAGAAAAAATCTAAGCCATCATCAAAGACGCGTCGTCGTCTAAAAGATGCTGAGCCACTCCCCTTTACCATCGATGGCTTGTCACATGATGGGCGCGGCGTTGCGGTATACGGTAATGGCTTTGGTGAAACTGATGGTCATATCACAGACAAGCATGGCAAAAAAATCTTTGTCAGCTTTGCCCTGCCAGGTGAAAGTGCGTTGGTCAAGATTACCAATAGCCGCACGAGCTTTGAAGAGGGCGATGCGGTGAGCATCACTGCCAATCCAAACCCTGAGCGCGTTGTACCACCCTGCCCGCATTTTGGTGTTTGCGGTGGCTGTAATTTGCAGCATTGGCAGCCAGATGCACAAATTACATTTAAGCAATCTGTCCTTGCTGAGATGTTGGTCCATCAAGCCAATGTGGCACCTGACCATTGGCTTGAGCCAGTAGTCGGTGATCGCCTTGGTTATCGTACCAAAGCCCGACTGGGCGTACGTTATGTGGTCAAAAAAGAAACGGCTCTGGTCGGCTTTCGCGAGCGTTCAAGTAATTTCTTGGCAGAGTTAAATGAGTGTCATATCTTAGATCCGCGTATTGGCTTTGAGATTGAAAACTTAAAAACCCTTATTAGTATTTTAGATAGCCGTGACAAGATTGCTCAGCTTGAGTTGGCAATGGGCGAGCATTTACCAGAGCTGCCTGATGGCGATCAGCCAGTCGCGCTAATTGTGCGTAATCTTGAACCGTTATCAGATGGTGATATTGATAAGCTAAAAGTATTTTTTGCAGCACGTAATTGGCAGCTGTATCTACAATCAAAGGGTGCGGATAGTATCCAACGTATTGCCTTGAGGGATACAGATGATTTAAGCGAGCAGTTTGGACGTTTGTATTATCAATTACCAGAGTATGATTTGACGTTTGAATTTATTCCTACCGATTTTACCCAAGTTAATCTGTCGGTGAATCGTCAAATGACCAAGCTTGCTTGTGACTTGCTTGATTTAAAAGCAGGTGAACGCGTTCTAGATTTATTTAGCGGTTTAGGCAATTTTAGCCTGCCTCTCGCGCGCTTGGTTGGTGAAACCGGCTCGGTCGTTGGTGTTGAAGGCAGTGAAGCTATGACTGCACGCGCCGCTGATAACGCGCGCCGTAATGGCATTAATAACACTGAGTTTTATAGCCAAGATTTGACGCATGACTGTACGGACAAACCGTGGGCTAACCAAGGGTTTGATGCGCTGCTTATCGATCCACCGCGTTCTGGCGCGTGGGAGATTATGCAATATTTGCCTAAGTTTAACGCCGAGCGGATTGTCTATGTCTCCTGTAATCCTGCTACACTTGCTCGCGATACCAAAGCATTGCTTGAACAAGGTTATCGTTTGACTCACGCTGGCGTCATGGATATGTTTTGTCATACTGGTCACGTTGAGTCCATCGCGCGCTTTGAAAAAGTATCTGCTTAAACCGTATGTAATGGCAGAGTGTAGTATTAACCTATGATTTTTAGAGGCGTTAATAGCTGCAATTTAAGAATGATATCTGCGTTACTCGCACATGCGGCTAACGCTATCATTACAGAGCCTTGCTTGATTTGTCATCGCAACATGCGATAATAATAGTCACTGTTTTTATTATTTATAAAACATAGTGAGTCTAAGCGCTCATAATTCTATGCAAGATCCCTATAATTGATTTTATAGCTGCTAAAAAATGGATTTTTTAGCGGCTGTATTGATTTATAACTGACCATTTATCGATAGCAAGCTCATGTTTAGCTCTAGCATTGTAGATGGCGTTATTATCAAGTCAAAATAGCTAAGAGGAGTGGGCAATGGTAAAAATTCGTGAAGGATTACCGCTGGTAGATGGACAAACCACGCAAGCCGACAGTGCAACTTTGGCAGCGCAACTGGTCGCGAGTCAACGCTCGCACCAGTCTGCCAATAGCTATGCTCAAATCCCACTAGATATCAAGTATCAACTTGCCACTCATAAACTCCATACTACCTTTGATCGCTCTGTTAATTACGCCTACTACAGTCATGACTCAAATCTTGAAAATGACTATCTAAGGGATAAAATCCTTGATGAATCCGAGGCGTTTTCACAGCAAGAGCTTGAAGCGTTAGATTTAAATCAAATCAATATTGATGTACCTACTTGGCTTGATAATGTTGCAAAGCGTATTGGGCAAGATTCAGTACCCAATCTTAGCGCTGCCTGTGCATTCGTCCGTAATCACATGAATACCAGTGAATCGGAGCGTTCGGGCGCTTACGTGACTGGTATCGGCATGACTGATATCTTAACTTACCTTTATCAAGACGAAGATGCCCTTGTCGCTGCCATGCTCTATCGCAGTGCGCGCAAATCGATTATTAGTCTTAGCGAAATCGAAAAAAAGTTTGGCACCGATATCTCAACCTTGGTTAAAGATACCTTGGCGATGGGACAACTGTCTGAGATTATCGAAAGCAATAAGCGCTTAGAAGATCACTTCGTAAATAATCAGCGGGATCAATTATCGAATATTTATAGCATGCTGATCTCAGTCACCAACGATGTTCGAGTAGTACTGATTAAGCTTGCTGAACGCACTTTTGCTATGCGCGAGCTGACCTTTTCCAATGAAATTCGGCAAGCTCGCGTGGCGCGTGAAGTCATGACTATTTATGCGCCATTGGCACATCGCTTGGGTATTGCCCAGCTGAAATGGGAGCTTGAAGATTTAGCCTTTCGCTACCTTGCCCCTGATCGTTATAAAGAAATTGCCAAACTATTATCAGAAAAGCGTAGCGAGCGTGAGTCTTATATCCAGCGTGTACAAGATAGACTGAACGAGTCTTTAGCAGAATCTGGTATTGAAGGCGAAGTTTCAGGACGCGTGAAGCACATTTATTCTATTTATCGAAAAATGAAGCTTAAAGGATTGTCTTTTGATCAGCTGTACGATATCCGTGCGCTGCGAGTATTGGTCACCACTCCTTCAGACTGTTACCACGTGCTAGGATTGGTACACGGGTTATGGCGTTATATTCCTGAGCAATTTGACGATTATATTACCAATCCAAAATCTAACGGTTATCGCTCACTCCATACTGCGGTCATCGCTGAAAACAAATCGCTTGAAGTACAGATTCGTACTCAAGAGATGCATTTTGAAGCTGAGCTTGGCATGTGTGCCCATGTCAACTACAAAGAAGGGCTCAAAAATAAAAAGGACAATTACCTTAATCAGCGAATCAGTTCTTTACGTCAATTGCTGTCTATCAATAATCAGCCGCGCTCATCTTTATCAACCGGTGATGAATTAGAGGAAGTTGAATATGATGAAGAAGAGCAATTGGTTGATTTTGATGAACTCGAACGTATTTACATATTTAGTCGTGATGGCGATATTACGGAGTTGCCAAAAGGCGCGACTGTGCTGGATTTTGCCTATTATGTTCATACGCAGGTCGGTAACCGCGCCCAAGCAGCGCGGGTCAATCAGCGTTATGTACCACTAACTTATCAGCTCAAAACGGGCGAGCAAGTTGAGATTATCACCAAATCTTCACGTGAGCCCAATCGCGACTGGCTAGTGGCTTCACTAGGCTATATTCATACCAATCGTGCCCGCTCAAAACTGCGTCAATGGTTTAACAAACAAGATCGCGATAAGAATATCGAAATCGGGCGTCAGATGCTCAGTAAAGAGCTTGAACGTCTATCGGTACATCCGAACAGCATCGATTTAAACGATTATACGCAACATTTTAATGTCAACAATACCGACGATATTGTGGTTGGTTTGGTGACGGGAGAAATTGGTCTAAATCAGCTTACCAGTCATATCTCTCGTCAGCTGCATTTAGAGCCTGAAAGATCTGAAGAAGATTTTGCTCCTATTATCGATAAAAGAGATTCAGGTAAGCTCGATGCTTACAAAATCCAAATCGATGGCTTGGATAATATTGAAGTTGGCTTGGCAGGCTGCTGTCACCCTGTGCACGGTGAGCCTATCGCGGGCTACATTACTTTATCGCGTGGTGTCAGTGTCCACAATCGTGGTTGCCCTGAATATCTGCGCCTGATTGAACGTGATCCTGAACGCGAAATCAAGGCAGCTTGGAAGATTAAATCTGGTCGCTATCAGCCGGTTGATATTCATATAGAGGCCTATGATAGGCGGGGTTTATTACGCGATTTAACCCAAATTATTGATAAAGAAAACGTCAATATTCGTCAAGTTCAAACTCTGAGCAATGATGATAATATTGCCTTTTTAAAGTTTCATATTGAAGTGTCGGGGCTGGCACATTTATCCAAGTTACTTGCTAAGCTTGAACAGCAGCATGGTATCTTACATGCTCGCCGCGCTGTTGCCTGATAATACCTTTAATTCTTAATAGAGATTTTATAAAATATTATGCCTGAGTTACCAGAAGTAGAAACGACAAAAACCAGTCTGACGCCTTTATTAGGACAAAAAGTCACCAACGTACAAGTCTTTCAACCAAAGCTGCGTTGGTCGATGCCTGATAATTTAGCAGATTTGATTGATTATACATTGGACAGCGTTGAGCGACGGGCAAAGTATTTAATCCTCAATTTTATACCGCTAGCTGATGATGGCATTTCATCTTCTGTTGAACCTAGGAATTTACAGCCGAGACAGCTTTTGGTTCATCTTGGGATGTCAGGTAGCTTGCAACAACACAGTCACGCAAGCCATAAGCGCAAACATGATCATTTGGTTATGAGTTTTATCGGCGCTGACGATACTCAAACTCAGCTACATTATTATGACCCCAGACGCTTCGGCTCTATCTTATGGCTTGAGGATTACGGGGATAAACTACTAAACCATTTAGGACCTGAGCCATTATCAGATGCGTTCACAGCAGAGTATTTGTATTATCTTATCCAACGTAGTGAACAATCCATCCAGACTCAAAACAGCAAATCGTTTAAAAAGCAGCCTATCAAACGAGCCATCAAGTCAGTTATTATGGAGCAGCAAGCTGTGGTCGGCGTTGGTAATATCTATGCCACTGAGAGCTTATACCTCTCAGGCATCCATCCTGCTACTCCAGCGAATAAGATATCATATGACCAAATAGTAATTTTAGTCGCCCATATCAAAACGATTTTACAGAAAGCTATCAAGCTAGGTGGTTCAACACTACGTGATTTTACGGTTGCTGATGGTCAAACAGGTTATTTCCAGCAGACCTTGAATGTCTATGGTAGACAAGGTGAAACTTGTCCGCACTGTGATTCAGTTTTAGAGAATATCAAGCTCAATGGACGTGCCAGTGTCTACTGCCCTGCTTGTCAGCCAATTAATTAGATTCTAGATTTTCCAATATTAATTTTTTTTCAATATTTACTTAAATAGACCAGTTCGGCGCTCTTTAACTACTGGTCATTAAAATAGAGCAATTCATAAACATATCCTTATATGCTGCGCATTTTTGTTGCTTATTAGCCTATATATTGCTTTAATAGTGCTAGCACTTACATAAATAGTGCAAACCATTTATTTGACCGTAATATATACGCTATCTGTCGTTGCCGCAATATTTCTATTTCTATGGAAAAATAGCAGCAGCTATTTACCATACTACTTATGAGTTTTAGGACATCATTATGATTGCTCAGGCTAACACCAAACGCACCGTAAAATATACGCTATCAACTATATTGATAAGTGCCAGCTTAGCTTTTGCAAGTATGCAGCCCGCTTTAGCAGCGATAGAGATTGATGAAACAGATTTTGGTCCCTCTTATGAGACCATGGCTGTAGATACCGTTGTCGGCAAGCCATTACAGTTGATAGCAGCTGTCGCAGGTACAGCCGCTTACATCGTCAGTTTGCCCTTCTCTTTGATCGGCGGTAATGCTGACCAAGCACAGCAGAAGCTCTTTGTTGAACCATGGAATGCCATGAGTCGCTGCTTAGGCTGTACGGTTGCTGAAGACAACTATTACAAATCGCAAATCGTTGATAATAACGTTGTGCGTATCGTCGTTGATCAACCATCAGAGATTATTATTAATACCAATGACTATGTTGTCGTTAGACCCTAAACATAACTACCATTAAGTAATTATAAGAAATCCAATAAAAAGAGGCTAACATGACGTTAGCCTTTTTTATTTTTTAATCTGAAGGTCAGTAAAATGTGTTTACTTATTAATATTGCCAAGCTTGGCGCTAATTTCACGAAGCAATTGCACTTCTTCTGATGGCTCTTCTATCGCTTCTTCTACCTCATCTGCACGGCGCAATCTATTGACCATTTTTACCATCATAAAAATAATAAACGCCAAGATTAGAAAGTTAATCAGTACGGTAATGAAACTACCATAAGCCAATACAGGAATACCAGCAGCTTTGAGGGCATCATAGTTTCTTGCCACGCCTTCGGGCGCATCACCCAGTATCAAAAACATATTCTTGAAATTAATTTCGCCGCCGACGATAAAAGCAACAATGGGCATGATCACGTCCTCTACTAAAGACGTTGTGATTGTAGCGAATGCTCCACCGATGATCACACCAACGGCCAGATCCATCACATTACCTTTTAAAGCAAATTCTTTAAACTCAGATACCATACTCATGTTTTATCTCCTCAAAAATCTTATTGATCATAAGATAAGCGTGTAAATGATGCATCCAACTTGGGATTTTAATAATAACCGTAAGATTACTCGTTTTTTTTAGTAAGTGACATTCGACTATTGTCTTTCTATTCTATGTAAAATGCAACATAGAACAGTGGTATACCAACTATTCTATGTTGCTCACTAGATATCTTTAATGCGAAACCAAATAATGGATAACCACTATTTATTGTTCAATATTACGCACCTTTCTTACGACCATAACGTTTACGCTCACTTTCAGTCAAGTAGCGTTTACGAATACGTATCGCTTTTGGCGTTACTTCTACCAATTCATCATCTTGGATGAATTCAAGTGCTTGCTCAAGCGTAAACTTAACCGCTGGAGTCAGTGTCAATGCTTCATCAGTACCACTAGCACGAACATTGGTTAACTGCTTACCAGTCGTCGGGTTAACTGCCATGTCATCATTACGTGAGTTAAGACCAATAATCATACCTTCGTAAACTTCAAGCTGCGGCTCAGCAAATAATTTACCGCGTTTTTGTAGGTTAAATAAAGCAAAACCTAAGCAAACACCTTTTGCCATAGAAACCAAGACACCGTTTGAGCGAGCACCCACCTCACCAACTTTCTGTGGACCATAATGTGAAAAGCTTGACGTCATGATACCGGTACCTGAAGTCAGGGTTAAGAACTCAGAGCGGAAACCAATCAAACCACGGGCAGGCATTGTCGCTTCAATACGCATACGACCTTTACCATCAAGCTCCATATTGGTCATCTCGCCTTTACGCAAGCCAACCTGCTCCATGATAGGACCTTGATGCGCATCTTCGATATCGAAGACAACATTTTCATACGGCTCTTGTAGCTTACCATCAACTTCTTTGACAATAACTTCTGGGCCTGAAACGCCCATCTCGAAACCTTCACGGCGCATGTTTTCGATAAGTACAGATAAATGCAGCTCACCACGACCTGATACTTTAAATTTATCAGGAGATTCTGTATCTTCAACACGTAATGCTACGTTATGAATCAATTCACGCTCAAGACGCTCACGAATATTACGTGAGGTTACAAACTTACCATCACGACCAGCAAAAGGTGAGTTATTTACTTGGAAGTTCATAGAAACGGTAGGTTCATCAACCGTCAATGCTGGTAATGCTTCGACAGCACTAGGATCACAAATCGTATCTGAGATATTAAGCGAATCAATACCAGTAATACAAACGATGTCACCAGCTTGTGCATCTTCAACATCAATACGGTCAAGACCATGATAACCCATAATTTTCAAAATACGGCCATTACGGGTATTGCCACTTTTATCAATGACAGTTACTTGTGTATTGGTTTTTACTTTACCACGCTGAATACGACCAATACCGATAACACCAACGAAACTATTGTAGTCAAGACTTGAGATTTGCATACGGAAAGGTGCATCTGCATCAACCTGTGGGGCCTGTACAACATCAACAATAGTTTTGAACAGTGGCGTCATGTCATCAGCTAAATCATCAGCTTCTAGACCTGCAATACCATTCAATGCTGAAGCATATACCACTGGGAAATCTAATTGCTCATCAGTTGCACCTAAATTATCGAACAAATCAAAAATTTGATCCATTACCCAATCAGGACGTGAACCAGGACGGTCAATTTTGTTGATAACAACAATAGGCTTTAGACCTTGCTCGAACGCTTTTTGCGTTACGAAACGAGTTTGTGGCATTGGACCATCAACAGCATCAACCACTAGAAGTACGCAGTCAACCATAGACATTACACGTTCAACTTCACCACCGAAATCGGCGTGACCTGGGGTATCCACAATATTAATACGATACTCAGTACCGTCAGTGTTATCTGTCCAACGAATGGCTGTATTTTTCGCCAAAATAGTAATACCACGTTCTTGCTCAATATCACCTGAATCCATTGCACGCTCAGCAATATTTGCACGGTCGCCAAAAGTACCAGACTGATGTAATAGCTTATCAACCAAAGTTGTTTTACCGTGATCAACGTGGGCAATAATTGCAATGTTACGCAGGTGTTTGATATCGTTCGCCATATAAAATGCTCGTTTCGTCTTAAAAAAATGCAGTAGCAGTAAGCACCGCTGGATAAACTTTTGCCATTAACCAGATAAGTAGTATTACGCTATGATTAAGTAACCATACAATAGGTACAGCTAGATAATTAATAGAAGTAAAACATAGACTTATGGTGATGAATCCATCGTACAGATAGCTATGCTAATGTACACTTTGTCAATTTACAAAGTGTTTGGGTGGCTAGTATAGCATTATTACATCATAAATTTATGTAATAACTTACTTTTCTCGATACATAAATAAAAAAAAGCCACCCATTGGATGACTTTTTTTGTAACTAATTAGCTTATTACATAATTAGTAGCTAGTACTTATTGAACAACCATATCTTTAGTTTGTTCAACAGTCATTGTTTTGTCACCAGTGATGATGGCATAAACACGACGGTTCATAGCACGACCTTCTTCAGTGTTGTTGTCAGCGATTGGTTGATCATAACCATAACCAACAGTTGATAGACGGTTTGGAGCAATACCAAATTCGTTAGTCAACATAGATTTCACAGCAACAGCACGGGCTTCAGACAAACGTTGGTTATAACGTGCTGATGGACCAGTTTTAGAAGCATGACCTTCAACACGAGCGGTAGAGTTAGGATACTCGCGCATCTTCTCTGCTACTTTAGCGATTTCAGGTTTGTACTGAGTTTTGATAGCTGATTTATCGTTATCAAAGAATACACGTAGTTCCATTTTCAATTCATCAGTAATATCTACTGGTACTGGGCAACCGCGCTCATCTACAACAACATTCATTGGAGTGCCTGGGCAAGCATCGATGCTATCAGGTACGCCATCGCCATCAGAATCAAGATCAGATTCAACAACAACGATTGGTGGCGTTTGAACATCAGGCTCTTGCATCGGTGGAACAGCTACTGCAGGTGCTAAATGACCACCAAGTACTACTTCTAGACCGGCTAAAGCCATGCCTTCCCACCAGTTTTCGTCAAAGTTATGAATCGCACGAGCTTCACCGCGTAGGCTTAAAGCGTCGTTGATACGGTACATAGCACCTAGACCTAGGTTACCGATAGTATCTTTAGAACCAGTAACGAAGTTACCAGCAGCATCTTCAACTTCAATCTTAGAACGACCAGCACCAACCAATACATATGGCTTTAATGCACTATCAGTATAACCAGTAAACTGCTCAGTACCGATCAAGAAGTTACCAGAAATCATTTCTTGTTCAGCATCATTAGTTACAGTACCAGCACGATTTACAGCATCAGTATTTGATACACCATACTCTACTTGGAACTGAGTAGAAGGAGTCAATTCGATACCTAGTGCAGCACCAGTGTATAAACCATTCTCTTTATAGAAACTATCACCAGTAGCTGTACCCATAGTTGAAAGCTGCTCTTCATCAGCACCTTCGCTATAATGATAACCAAGTAATAATGGGCTGATAGTTACGCCAGCGTTAGCTGCTAGTGGGGCTGCTGTGATGGCAAACAAAGCCAAAGCAATTTTATTTAATTTCATGAAACTTCCTCCAAAGGATAATTTTAGTAGTGCATTAAGCAAAACTATTGCTCAAAAACAAACATCATTTACGAACTTAAAATTACAAAGCAAAACCAATTAAGACGTAGCTTAGCGATTATCAATTCAGTTTACAACTTTTTTCGTAAACCAGCTACACATTATTACACGATAATGTCATAACTAAAACACATTAGCCCGCTTAACTTACTGAGAGCTAACACACTTTACACTCTTTATCTTTTGTATGTTAGGTCGCAATAGATGATGAAACGATTCCTACCTATTGTTGCAACTCATTTTAATACAAGTAGTTAATTTTCTCTATTATTAAAAGCATCTATTCACGAATTGAAACATTCTTTGACAGTAGACATATATTTGGTTTATATTTACAATTATAGAAACAAACAATATTCTACTTATTTCGATTAATGGCTTTTTTTGTTATTCACTATATTAGTAATGCAACTTGATAAAACAAATAGTGACAAGAACAACAAATTTAAAAACACAATGAACATTTAAAACCATCTTAGCTATCCCTTTCATACAGGTGGCAGTCCATTATGGCTATATCATATATAACACTTCCAATATGCTCGAAGGATTCTAAACGCCATGATGAACGTGGGTTTAATTTAGTAGAATTAATCGTAACCATTGCTATCTTAGCTATTATATTAATGATTGCCACACCTTATATTTTGACTCAGTTGGCAAGTATGGAAGCCAGACGTATTGCAAGCCAAATAGACACTACCTTGACTTTAGCAAAAGCTGAAAGTCATATTAGAAGACAGGATTTACTGGTTTGCTTATCTAATGGTGGTGGTCTTTGCCATAGAGACAGCTTTAAAAAGTTATTATTATTCTCGGATAAAAATAATAATAACAATTTTGATGTTGGTATTGATGATTTGTTAGAAGACCAAGCGCTGAACCCAAAATACAGTACTTTATATTTACGGGTCGGTAATAACCGTCACTACACTAAATTTTGGGGCGATAGCGGCAGTCCTCGTGGGCATTTCGGACATATTAAATACTGTCCAACCTCAACCTATAATCACACCATGTACCAAATCTCTTTTAATCAGACAGGCGGTATTACCTACAAACCTAACGAAAACCATCCGACCGGATGTGGTACATAATGATATATCAATATAAGCTAAGAATAAACTGTCGTAGCTATCGGTGCATCGCTGTTTTCATCATAATAACCGCCTGCTCTATCCCCACAAATAGCGCATCTGCTATCAAAGCATGACCAATATTTAGCTCATATATACCGTCAATTTGGGCAATCGCATGAACATTATCACGTGTTAGACCGTGACCAGCATTGACCAACAGTTTACTATCAGCTCGTTTAGCGGTAATCACTGCATTTTTAATACGTTCAAGCTCTACATTTACCCTATCTGTTTTACCTGCCAGACCTGCTTCAGCATAAGAACCTGTGTGTAATTCGATTGCGTCAGCGCTACAATTAACTGCTGCCTCGATCTGCTTATCTTCTGGATCAATAAACAAAGAGACTTTGATACCTGCTGCTTGTAACTGACTGACATAATCTGTCAATGAAGCTAGCTGCCCTGCCACATCAAGCCCCCCTTCTGTAGTCAGTTCAGCCCGTTTTTCCGGCACTAGGCATACCCAATATGGTTTGACTTGACAGGCTATTTCTAGCATCTCAGTCGTTGCTGCCATCTCTAGATTCATTCTCGTAGTCAGCTGCCCTGCCATCTCATATACATCGGCATCTTGAATATGACGGCGATCTTCACGTAAATGAATAGTGATACCGTCAGCACCTGCTTTCTCACACAAAAGAGCTGCAGCTAGTGGGCTTGGATAGCTCACACCGCGTGCTTGACGTAAGGTTGCCACATGGTCAACGTTGACACCTAAGAGTGGTTTTTTTGAAGTATTTTGTGGATTTTGCTCTAATGTAGTAGTCGGCAAAATCTGCGCTGTATCCGTCATAAAAAATCCTTTTATTAATAGTTAGATTATTTACTAAAAATAGCTTATTGATGATAAGTAGTTGTGAACATATTCTATTGTTAAGTACGCTTTATAGTTGATAACGCTGTTGCTGCTGCCAAAGTAGACGACTTTGCAGCGGTTGATAATCGAGCATATGATCAATCAACTGCCGATGTAAACGCGACCATGCGTTCAGAGTACTAACGGACAACCCTTGCTCTACCATTATCAAAATATCATTCCCTTTAAAAACCGCATGACCAACCATACTTTCGCCATCTTCTGTATGCAAAGTCGGCACTAAGCCCATATCGGGTAAGAATCGGTAAGCCTGTTCAGGCTCAATAGGGTTTTCAAGGCTGTCTTGATGTAACGTCAGTGAAAATCCCAACTCATTAAATAGATAGCTCTCAAACTGGCGCAAGCACAGACGTAGCTCGTCAGCGGTTAGGGGTTTTTTGAGCGCATCTAGGCTGTTTTGATAATGCTGCCATAATATGGGCATAGGATCTTCAGTAGGCAATAATCGCCACAATATCTCGTTCAAATACAAGGCTGCATATTGATGCTGACCTGTAATGCTTTCTTGATGTCGTATATCTACATTTGCTGCATTATCATCTTGGACAGCTTGTGTATGGACTGAACTAAAAGAGGCTATATTGATTTGACTGAATGTTTTGAGATCACGTTTGCCAGTAGCAAAGAGTTGTAAAGGCATAAATAGTGGCGCGCCTTTTTTACCAATACCATGTATCACCCCATGCTGCTGAGAAAATAAATAATATAAGGCGCGCTTTTCTTGATAAGGGCGCTGATGTAATAAATAACCGATTAACGCTTCGTTACGCATGATTATTACCTCAGCTATAGTTCACTCAATATAAAAGAGAGTCGCTATTAATATTTTTAATAGCCTAAACTGGTCAAGGCTCTTTCATCATCCGACCAACCGCGCTTAACTTTTACCCACAGCGTTAACATGATTTTTTTATCAAACAGCTGCTCCATATCTTTACGAGCATCCATACCGACTTGTTTGATACGTTGCCCTTTGTCACCAATCACAATCGCTTTTTGCCCGCTACGTTCAACATAAATAGTGGCATCGATAAAGGTACAGGCTTTACGTGGACGACCAGTTTTTGGGTCAGTATGAGCCGCTTCATCTTTAAAGCCGTCAATTTGTACCGTTAAATCGTAAGGTACTTCATCACCGGCACTGCGCATGATTTTTTCACGAATAATTTCACTGGCTAAGAAACGCTCTGAGCGATCAGTGATTTGTTCTGTATCATAAATTGGCGCAGCGACTGGCAAATGTGATGCGATTACTTCTTGCAGACGATCCAAGTTTTGATTCTTTAATGCAGAAACGGGAACGATATCAGCAAAATCAAAGCTATCATTAAAGGTTTCCATTAACGGTAAAACGCTGCCTTTATCTTTTAAGGTATCTGCTTTATTAATCACTAAAACCACATTTAAATTGGTATCACCAAGCTTTTGTAGAACCAGTAAATCATCGTCACGCCATTGATCAGAATCAACGACAAACAAAACTAAGTCAACATCTACCAATGCAGAGACGGCCGCTTTATTCATGCGTTCATTGATAGCACGTACTTCGTTGCGGTGAATACCGGGGGTATCTACAAATACTGCCTGCATCTCATCATTAGACAAGATACCATGGATACGATGACGCGTCGTTTGTGGTTTACGTGAGGTAATGGACAGCTTTTGACCCAACAAATGGTTCATCAGCGTTGATTTGCCGACATTTGGACGACCAACAATGGCGACATAGCCGGTTTTGAAACCTTCAGCAGCAAGCGCACCATTATTTGGTGAAAAGAAATCTTCGATTGCTGAATCGTTATCTACTACATTGTTTTCTGTTTCGTTGATTTCTACTTCACTCATGTCTACTGCATTGTTTGTACTTGTATTTAGGTCAGTATTTTCGGTCATATTTGTGGCATTATCTTCATTGTTTAATGGCAAGTCAGTATGATTGCTCATAGGGTAATCCTGTGGAGGTTATCGTCAGTTAAACTGCTGTATGCGCATATGACATAAATAGCAGCACTGTTATCAAGTTAAGAATATTTGATGTTGCAATACTAATTCGTTAAAGAATGAGCGTTTTTACAATATAGAAATGATAGTCTTAAAGGCATTACTATCAATTCAGCAATATAAAATCAGAGTAATATTACAAAAACTATTAGCTGCGTTTTTTAGGCACACTTGGCAGCTTATGAAGTTGATTAATCATCAATTCTGCCGCTTTTTGCTCAGCAATACGGCGGCTTTCACCAGATTCGGTAATATCAGGACAGTTAAGAATGTTTACCTGACAGCGTACCACAAATATTTGATGCGGGGCATTACCGCGTGTTTCCATCAACTCATAATGTGGTAAGTCAAATTGCTTCGACTGCAGCCATTCTTGTAAACGGCTCTTGGCATCTTTTAGGGCTTTTTGATCATTGACATTATCAATTAAATCACCATACCAAGACAATACACATTCTCGTGTGATATTCATATCTTGACTGTCTAAATAAATAGCACCAATCAAGGATTCGACGGCGTCCGCCAATATAGAAGCACGATTGCGTCCGCCACCTTTACGCTCACCCACACCCAATATTAGCTGATTAGACAGCTCTAGATTTTGAGCGATAATGACCAAGGATTCTTGCCTCACGAGCGTCGCTCGCATACGGGTCAGACGACCTTCGTTTTGGGTTGGATAACGATGATATAACGCCTCACCGACTATCATACCTAGCAATGCATCACCCAAAAACTCTAAGCGTTCATAGTTCTTTTTACTATCAAACGAGCGATGCGTGAGTGCCAGCTTAGGTAGACTTAAATCATTAAACACATAACCCAACTTGCGCGTTAATACTGCTAAGCGTTGAATAAATTCTGAGCTAATAATAAGCGTGTCATCAGACAGGCTATTTTTTGGTGGGTTAGGAACCGCCTGAGGATACTGCGAAGTTGGTTTCATGCGTGGCTTATGATTATCCCTTTTGTTGTACTATTTAAGGTCATTAAATAGTAACGTTTAAAAATATTAAATACAAAAAACCAGCTCATAAAGAACTGTTTTCTAGAGTACTGGCTTGTTAGATCGTTGCTGCTCGTATTTTAGAAAATCGAATTACTCTGCTATTGTAGGATCGATATCGCCTTCAAAGCGATTCACAATATCAATATTTCCAAAGAGCGTATTGGTTTTTTCATATTTTTTATAGATAGCCAACTGACCTGTTTTTTTATCTTTAAAGGTAAATACATCCTCTGCTTTGGTATCGTAATCAGCATTGATAGACAACTGCTTATCAACACGCTCGACGAACTGCTTGGCAGTCTCTTTCTTGTTATTAGACTCTTGAAGCTGCGCACTCAAGGTTTTGGTCAGTTGATAATCGCCAATTTGTGCTGGCACAATGGCAACAATCAATTTAACAGCAACACCCAAAGCGATGATAATAAAAGCGATACTCGTGACACTAGCACCACGCTGTGTAGATAAGCCAGATAACTGTTGCACCATAATACCTCTCAACGAAAAATAGCTATATTTGTAATGTATCTAGCTTAGAAAACACTATTTCTTAGTGGATGTTTATAAGCTAAATATCATTGCATTGAATAGCCATAATATTAGCACAAAACGTTTGTCGGTAAATATATCTATAGAACATTGATGTCATTAATCGATAGCACCATTACGTTTAAAAGTAGGTAGCTGTAGACCTGGCGGCTTATGCATCCAAATATATACTGCTTTTCCTGCTAAATTATCATCAGGAACAAAGCCCCAAAAGCGTCCATCTGCACTGCGATCACGGTTATCACCCATGACAAAATACTGACCTTCAGGCACATTAATACGCCATTCATTGCCTTCTGAGCTCACCACTTCTGGCGACTGTTGCTGTAAAAATGGCGCATATTGCGAGCTGTTCATACCATTCAAATAACGAACAACATACTCATGCTTACCTTGAGTTTCTTTAAAATATTTTGCGTCGCTTTCTTCTTGCTGACCCATCACAGCAGCATTCTCTTCTGTCAGCATTTGACCCGGAGCAACTTCCCCTGACGAATATAACTGTGACGTCAGCTCTGCATTGGCGTCAAAATCAATGGCTTGAGTAGCAACAGGCACGTCATTAATCGCAATTGTGCCTTGATTATAACTAACCGTATCACCCGGCAGACCAATGACGCGCTTAATATAATAAATACTTGGGTTCTCTGGATAACGAAAAACGGCAACATCGCCATGTTCAGGCGTGCCAGTATCGATTACTTTATTATAAGTCAGTGGCAAACGAACACCATAAGCATACTTATTGACGGCAATAAAGTCACCCGTATATAGCGTTGGCACCATCGAGGACGACGGAATATTAAACGGCTCAATTAAAAACGAGCGCACAATTAATACTACCGCCAGCACGGGGAAAAAATCATATGCCCAGCGTACCAGCAAGCTCTCTTTACCGCGACCCCGTGTTTTACGCTGTTTCAGTGTCAGCTTATCTAATAGCCAAA
The DNA here is from genome assembly GCF_036861305.1 of Psychrobacter sp. S4(2024). NCBI lineage: Bacteria > Pseudomonadati > Pseudomonadota > Gammaproteobacteria > Moraxellales > Moraxellaceae > Psychrobacter > Psychrobacter sp. S4(2024). Next base: position 201,822 of record NZ_JAZAQR010000002.1, read on the forward strand.
TAATACCCAAACCTATGGTTAATGGCACTAAAATCAAATTGAAATCAAAATCCATACTTAATTGCCTATTAGCGAGCTACTTATCCAATGATGACATCCGTAAAAACAGCAATGATGATTCATTTATTAATAATCTAATCTACCTGCAATACGGCTAAGAAGGCTTCTTGTGGAATCTCGACGTTACCCACTTGCTTCATGCGTTTTTTACCGGCCTTTTGCTTAGACAGTAGCTTTTTCTTACGCGAGACGTCACCGCCATAACACTTAGCCAAGACATCTTTACGCATGGCTTTCACAGTACTACGCCCGATAATTTGGCTGCCAATTGCCGCTTGAATAGCGACATCAAACATTTGACGCGGAATCAGCTCTTTCATTTTGGTCACCAGTGCGTTACCACGGTAGCGCGACTGAGTTTCATGGACAATCATAGCAAGCGCATCGACTTTGTCGCCGTTAATCAGAACGTCAACTTTAACCAATTTATCGACCTGATAACGCTCAAAATTATAATCAAGTGACGCAAAACCACGTGACACTGATTTTAGACGGTCAAAGAAGTCCATGACCACTTCACCCATCGGAATATCAAAAATGAGCTGCACTTGACGACCCATAAAGCGCATATCGACTTGCACACCGCGGCGCTCAATACAAAGCGTCATAACGTTACCGAGATAATCCTGCGGTACTAAAATCTGACAACGAGCAATCGGCTCACGGAACTCTTCGATATTATTCGGTTCAGGCAGTCTTGATGGATTATCAACATAGATAATGCTGCCATCTTTTTTTACAATCTCATAAATAACAGAAGGTGCAGTAGTAATCAGATCCAAGTCATACTCACGCTCTAGGCGCTCTTGTATAATTTCCATATGCAGCATACCGAGGAAGCCACAACGAAAACCAAAGCCTAGCGCGTCTGAGGTATCTGGCTCAAAAAATAGCGACGCATCGTTAATTTGCAGTTTTTGTAGTGCTTCACGGAATTTTTCGAAGTCGGTAGATTCTACAGGGAACATACCGGCATACACTTGCGGCGTAATCTGTTTAAATCCAGGAATACGATCGACGTCAGGCGTACTGGCATGCGTAATCGTATCACCAACTGGCGCGCCTGCAATATCTTTAATACCCGCAATAATAAAGCCCACTTCACCCGCTTCTAAGATACCCGTATCTAACGGCTTCGGGGTAAAGACACCAATTGATCCGACTAGATGCGCATCTTTGGTCGATTTAATATAAAGTTTATCACCTTTTTTTATCGTACCTTGGCGGACACGGACTAATGATACAACGCCCAAATAATTATCAAACCATGAGTCAATGATCAACGCTTGCAGCGGTGCGTCACGATCACCTGTTGGTGCAGGAATAAATTCAACCAACGCCTCAAGCAGTTTATCAACGCCGAGACCAGATTTTGCCGACACGCGTGGCGCATCAACGGCATCAATACCAATGATGTCTTCAATCTCTTGAATCACCCGCTCAGGCTCAACTTGTGGCAAGTCAATTTTATTTAAAACTGCCATGACCTCTAAGCCTTGATCGACCGCGGTATAACAGTTAGCAACCGACTGTGCTTCAACACCTTGCGCGGCATCAACAACCAATAGCGCGCCTTCACAAGCCGCTAAGGAACGAGAGACTTCATAAGAAAAATCCACGTGACCAGGCGTATCAATAAAATTCAGCTGATAGCGCTCACCATTTGGATGGTCATAATACAGCGTCACCGACTGCGCTTTGATCGTGATACCACGCTCACGCTCAATATCCATAGAATCGAGGACTTGCGCCTGCATCTCGCGATCTTGCAGCGCGCCACACATTTGAATAAAACGATCGGCAAGGGTCGACTTGCCATGATCAATGTGGGCAATAATAGAAAAGTTACGAATATTGGCTAATGCAGTCACAAAGCGCCTACTAAATAATGGAGGATTGAATAACGAATATAAATACTGTCAGATGGCAACAATAGAATACTTATTCATAGTTAATATCGGTCAATACACCAATATCACTACATTAAGCAAACCGTATTGTAGCAAGTGAAGTGCCTACAGCGCTGATTATTAGTTATAACTACGCGCAGGCACGTGAGGGTATTCTAGCAGTTTTCCACTATAAAGTAAGTGGATTTTGTCAGCAAGCCTTGGTTTTATAAATGAAGGTAGACAAGCAAGCTTTAAATCAAGAATATTTACTTCGTTAGATCTGATATAGATTCTATGAGTAGATATTTATTTTTAGCCATAAAATAGGCAAAAAAAAACCAATCAAATAATGATTGGCATTTTTAATGTTACAGGTCTTGCTAAAAATGGTGGCGATGAAGAGACTTGAACTCTTGACCTCACGATTATGAGTCATGCGCTCTAACCAGCTGAGCTACATCGCCATTTTAGGCTCGGTATTATGCCGATATGAGTGACTTACGTCAACCCTTAAAAGGCATTTTTTGCAAAAAAATTGAATTAAATTCAAAATAAGCGCAATTTTAAAACACCAAACCGGTACTGCTGTGCTTCTTTAAAAATTAGCTAATAAAGAAACATGTTTAAAACATTGCTAAAAAGGTTGGTAAACCGATAAGCCGGGTTCTGTCGTGGACAATCATTCCTCTAGGCGTATCATCGCTAATACGCTCAAGCAACCTACCCGCATCGAACGCGGGCCGCGCCATGCCGATGCCTATTTGGTCTTGCTACGCGTGGAGTTTACCATGCCGTGAACTGTTGCCAGCCACGCGGTGCGCTCTTACCGCACCCTTTCACCCTTACCGATAGTGTCAGACACTAAAGGCGGTCTACTCTCTGCTGCACTGGTCGTCAAGTTACCCTGCCCAGCCGTTAGCTGGCACGCTGCCCTATGTAGCCCGGACTTTCCTCCCCTGCATGTCTGTTACCAGTGTGCAGCGGCGATTGCCTAGTCTACCAAGCGCGCTAGTATAGCAAAATTCATATTGCTTTCGGAAAGTTTTTTTGGCTTATTTTTAGCGGTGATTTATACAAAGTTTTGGGGGAGTATAAAATCTGTGTTACTAAACCCATTATCCTCTTGTACAGGTAAGGCTAACCAATGCGCCGTTGGATGATGCTCAGCTAAATAGTTTTGCAAAAATTTTATCGTACTAGCGGCTATCTCTGTATCCGTCTGAGCAGCATTGTCGTGAATATGATTATAAATGACACTATGAACGTCTAGACCACGAGATTTTATCGCCTCTAAACTTAGCAACGTATGGTTGATGCTGCCCAGCCGACCTGATGTGACCAAAATAACCGGATAGCCTTGTTTAGCAATATAATCCAAGGTTAATAATTGCTCAGTGATGGGTACTAATAAGCCCCCTGCCCCCTCTAAAAGCACCACCTTATAATCCGCTTGCAAATTTTTTGTAGCGCTTGTAATCACATCAGTATTAAGAATTTCACTGGCAAGTGCGGCGGATAAATGCGGTGACGCAGGTTTCTCATAACGATACGGGCAAGTGGTGCTATCAATATCACACGGCTGTAGCGGAATGCCCATCAGCTGACGATGAGTAATAATATCGTCAGCAATTCCCATTTTTCCGCTAATTAAATCTCTTGCGACGCCCGTTTGCACCAGTTTTTGGGTAATGACATTAACGCCTTGCTCCATTAAGGCTTTAGCAATCATACCGGTTGCATAAGTTTTGCCAATATCGGTATCAATTCCTGAAACAAAGAGCACGCTCATCATTAATCCTTTCGCGTTAAATAACTACTGACCACTTTTAATAACGCTTGGCAAAGAGTGGTAAGTTCATCATCGGTAATCACATAGGGCGGCATAATATAAACCAATTTCCCAAAGGGTCGCACCCAAATGCCGTTTTCAATCAGTAAGGATTGAAAGACTGGCATATTAACGGCTTCTTGCAGCTCAATCACTGCTACAGCACCCAAACAGCGTACCTCAGCAACGCCATTTAAACTCACAGCTGGCGCAAGTTGCTGCTCCATGACAGATTGCATATTTGCTGTACGCGCTTCAATATCATAGCACAGTATTAAATCAATCGACGCACAAGCAACGGCACATGCCAGCGGGTTGCCCATAAAGGTCGGACCATGCATCAGTGACGGGTAATCACTTTGGCTAATGGTATCGGCAATAGTGCGCGTGCATAAGGTCGCGGCAAAAGTCATATAACCGCCGGTCAGTGCCTTACCAATCGTCATAATATCAGGGCTAATAGCAGCATGTTCACACGCAAATAACTTGCCGCTACGCCCGAAACCGGTGGCAATTTCATCGGCAATTAATACCACGTTATGTTCATCACACAATTGGCGTAAGAGCTGAAAATACTGAGGACTATAAAAGCGCATGCCGCCTGCGCCCTGGATAATCGGCTCAATGATAAATCCAGCAAGCTGGTCGCTATTTTTGACAAAAAACTCCGTTAATGCCTCACGCTCACTTTGGGTTAAGTCACGCTCAAATCCCATTGGTGGCGCTGCGACAAAGTGTTGCATCGGTAATTGCTTACCATAGAGACTGTGCATACCATTAATAGGGTCGCAGACACTCATCGCATGCCATGTATCACCGTAATAACCTGAATGGGTCGAGGCAAACTGCTGCTTGGTTGGACGCTTGGCGGCAATTTGATATTGCAATGCCATCTTAAGCGCAACTTCTACCGCGATACTGCCGCTATCGGCATAAAATATCGCATCCAGTCCGGCAGGCACAATTGACAGCAGTTTTTTGCCCAAGTTTATCGCTGGCTGATGGGTTAAACCACCAAACATGACGTGCGCCATTTTGCCCAATTGTTTAATCATCGCCGCATTCAATTTGGGATGATTATAACCGTGCACGCTTGCCCACCATGACGACATACCATCAATCAGTCGCGTACCATCTTCAGTAACGATATAAATACCGTCAGCACGGTCAATCACGATATTGGGATAAGTCGGTGGTAGACTGGCATACGGGTGCCAAAGATGCTGCTGGTCAAAATCGTTGGTTGATACAGTTGTCATATTTTATTGACCAGTAATGCGTTTGTATTTAGACATCAAATCACTTTCGGTTTCGATATGATTGGGATCATGAGGAATACAATCGACAGGGCAAATAACCACGCATTGCGGCTCATCGAAATGACCGACGCATTCGGTACATAAGTCAGGGTCGATGACATAAATATCATCGCCCTCTGAGATGGCTTCGTTTGGGCAGGCAGGCTCACACACATCGCAGTTGATGCATTCATCCGTAATTAACAACGCCATAGACTGCTCCTTTTTTTCTATCAGGCATTTCTATTTATTAAGAAATACGCAATCTAACACAGATACGCGACCTATTTATTACCGAGCTTTTGAATAAAAGCTTCAGAGACACAAGGCGGCACAAATTTTGTCACATCACCGCCGAGCTTAGCAATTTCGCGAATCATGGTCGACGAGATGAATGAGTAATTCTGCGAAGGCGTCAAAAATACGGCTTCAAAATTTTCATCAAGCTCGCGGTTCATATTGGCAAGTTGAAACTCATATTCAAAATCTGACATCGCACGCAAACCACGCAAGACAGCAGTGGCATTTTTTTCGCGCATAAAATCGACTAGCAAGCCCTCAAAGCCTATGACGGATACCTGCGGCAAATCAACAAATACGGTCTCGACCAAAGCCACACGCTCTTCAAAGTTAAATAACGGCTTTTTATGATGACCAGATGCCACTGCAATCACCACCTCGTCAAATAATTTGGTCGCGCGCGTCACTAAGTCCACATGACCATTGGTAATGGGGTCAAAGGTGCCAGGGTATAGAATCTTGGTATGCAATTTTGAAGAAGTAGCAGAAGAGCTCATAGCAGGACCAATGTGGTTGGTGATAAAATAATAAGCTATATGCTAGCAAATTTTATCCAAACTTAATACTTATCTGCTACATTTGTCCTAACAGCGCGGCTACATTTGCAGCGGAAGCTTTGTTACAATAGCCAGTTCGACTCATCTGTTTAGCATTTATAAAAAATAACTCGCATTTAAGGGTTAGGATGAGGAATTAGTAAGACTAGAAATATAGGGACAAGATATATTTAAGCAGTCCTTATGGAGACATTATGTCAAAAAAATCAAAAAAACCGGGAAATCAAATTTGTGCCAATAAAAAGGCTCGTCATGAGTACTTTATTGAAGAGACATTTGAGGCAGGTCTGTCGTTACAAGGTTGGGAAGTTAAAGCCATTCGCGCAGGCAAAATGACCATTACGGAAGCTTATATTATTTTTCGTAATAATGAGGCATTCCTATTTGGCGCGCATATTCAGCCGCTGCTATCTAGCTCGACGCATGTCAGCCCTGATAGTATCCGTACCCGTAAGCTGCTGCTTAATCGCCGCGAAATCGAAAAGCTAATGGGTGCAGTCAACCAAAAAGGCTATGCCTGCGTGCCATTATCCTGCTATTGGAAAAACTCGCTGGTAAAATGTCAAATTGGCTTGGCACTGGGTAAAAAACAGCATGACAAACGTAAAACGCTTAAAGACCGTGATTGGGAACGTGATAAGCAGCGTGGCTTTAAGAAGGATTTAGATTAAAGCCCTCTTTCAAAAGATTGGTGTTAATCTTAAAAAAACGGACGATTCAGCATAATGTTGAATCGTCCGTTTTTATTTATTCGATTACTCTTATTTATTAATTTTCAAATAACTGGTGCAATTTCTGTCGTTTGCGATTGTTGATGGGCGCGGCGTAATTGACGTACACCATGCACAATCAGACAAGCTATCCCGATCCAAATAAGACCATAACTATAAATCATCGCCGATTCAAAAGGATTGCCCAAAACGGTTATTGCTAAGATAAATAGTAATGCTGGCTCCAAATAACTCATCATGCCATAAATGTTCATTGGTAGCATTTGACTGGCATCGACGTTGGTTTTCATGGCCAGCACGCTCATAACACCGAGTCCTACCAGCATCGCAATAAAGAACCCAGAGCCGCTGACTAAGCTTAAACTACTTGGGGCAATAAAAAATAAGTACGCCAAAGTAAATGGTGCGAATATGGTTAAATCAACCAATAACCCAGTAACTGCGCCAATACCTTGCAAACGGCGCAAAATATAATAAACAGGATAAGTACCGCAGACCCATAGCGTTGCCCACGAGACGCTTTGCGTACGAATAATTTCACTACCGACTCCAACTGCGGCAAAAGCAACCGCCAACCATTGTAAGCGACTTAGTTTTTCACCGAACAATACGCATCCAAACACCACCATCATCAATGGAAATAAAAAATAACCCATCGCGGTCTGTACGCCCTGCCCATTGACTGGCGCCCACATAAATAACCAAAACTGGCTTAAGAATATTGGTGTGGGCAATAGCAACCATGCCCATTGTTTAACAGAGCCTAATGCTTTGAGTTTATCCATATGCAAACCTAAACGCCCGCTAATAAGCAAATATCCTATCAGTGCGGCCCACATCGCTAGCATCCGCCAGATAAACACTTGTGTCCCTGATAACGGCGCTAAAAAGCTGCTGTAAGCATACAGTACGCCAAACAATACGTTGGATAAGACTGCTAGCGCTACACCCATCATTAAAGTGCGCTGCTGTACGCTGCCTTTGGTCCACATTGCTGGCATTGGGAAACGTGACAAAGTCGATGCTATAGTATTGGTTAGGATTGAAGTAGACATAAAGCACCTTTATTTGCATGAGCAGTGAGAACACTATTTGATAGAGATTATTATTTTCTAATATATAAAGCTTAGTTTATAGCTAGTGATTGCGAAAAAACCTCTATATTTATCTTAATGTGAATATATTTATCTTATAGTTACCTATATTACTAATAATTTATTACTTTATGATTTATAGTGATAATACTTCTAATAGTGACAATACTTCTATAGTAAGCGAATTGTAATCATCCTCTGTTAATGTCTCTACCTTAAAGCGAAACTCTATGAATCAGCCACTAGATAAGACCGACAAGTCCATTTTGAATTTGATGCAAGATGATGCGACATTGCCCTTAAAAACCCTTGCAGAACACGTCAATGTGTCTATCGCTACGGCTCAACGTCGTGTGCAAGCGCTGATAGACAATGGGGTGATCACTAAGCAAGTCGCTATAGTAGACCCTCATAAGGTTGGTTATAGCTTGACGGCGGTGGTGATGGTAGAGATGGAGCGCTCCAATAACTCTATGCAGCATCGATTTGAGCGTTTGATGAATGCCCAGTCGCAAGTGATGAGCTGTTATGAAGTATCTGGCGATGCTGACTTTATGCTTATGGTGAGTGCTAAAAATATGAAGGATTATCATCAGTTCACTCGCAATTTGCTCACTTACGAAAATAATGTACGTAATTTTAAGAGTCAATTTGTGATGAACTTTACCAAGAGTGGTACGAAGATTTATTTAGATTGATAGCTGCTTTTTGCCTAATAGCTATCCATAGATTACTCTGCGCTATCAATAACTTATCGCTAATACGTTTATTACATCATGAACGTTATTCATGTTAAAATGAGCGCCTTTAAATTAGCCATCAACTACCGTTATCTATAATGGCTATTATATATATGCATTTTTTCTGATTTTCTGATTAAGGTTATCCCATGTCTGCCGATACCATCGCCCGCACCGCCTTTAAACAAGGCACCAAACCCCTTTACGACTACGACAAACATTGGGCAAGCTGCTACGAGCCAGCGCCTTATTTGCCAATGAGCCGCAAAGAGATGGATGAGCTTGGCTGGGATGCCTGTGACGTCATCATTATCTCGGGCGATGCTTATGTCGATCACCCAAGCTTTGGTATGGCGATTATCGGGCGCTTACTAGAATCACAAGGTTTCCGCGTCGGTATCATTGCTCAGCCAGATTGGAAAAGTAAAGATGCCTTTATGGAACTTGGCAAACCTGTCTACGCTTATGGCGTGACGGCGGGCAACATGGACAGCATGATTAACCGTTATACGGCTGATCGTAAGATCCGTAGTGATGACGCTTATTCGCCGGGTAATGTCGCGGACAAACGTCCTGACCGCGCGGCTATCGTCTATAGTCAGCGTTGCCGTGAAGCCTATCCTGATGTGCCGATTATCTTAGGCGGTATCGAAGGCAGTCTACGTCGTATTGCGCATTATGATTATTGGTCAGATAAAGTACGCCGTAGTATTTTGCTTGATGCCCGTGCTGATGTTTTATTGTATGGTAATGCTGAGCGCGCCATCGTCGATGTGGTACATGGTCTATCAAAAGGCTATAGCTTTGAGCAAATGAGCAATTTGCGCGGTACAGCGTACTTGCTCACGCCGACGCGCCGTCATTGGCAAGCAGGCATGACCGAAGTCGCTAGTAACGACGTCGATACCGTTGGCCGTGTCGATCCGATCATCAACCCGTATGTGATGACCGAAGATCTTGATCAATGCTCAATCGAACAAGATAAGCCTAGCGCCTCTCCTGTTGGACAATCAATGTCAGGAATGTCAGGGCAATATCCAGGATTTGTATCTGAGCCAGTGACCAATAAAATCTTGAATACTGACCAAGTCGATGAAGAGACACAAGTCGTACAAATGCGTGGCTTTACTAAACCGATGACAGCACGTAAGCATAAAATTAAAATGCCGCCGCGTGAGAAAACCGTCATTCGTCTGCCTGATTATGAGCATGTCAAATCTGACCCTGTGCTTTATGCTCATGCTAGCCGTATCTTGCATCTTGAGACCAATCCGGGTAATGCACGCGCGTTGGTACAGCGTCATAGCAGTGGCGCCGGTAACTCACATACCTCTATCGATGTGTGGCTCAATCCGCCACCGATTCCTTTATCGACGGAAGAGATGGATTACGTGTTTGACTTGCCATACGCTCGCCTGCCGCATCCAAGTTATGGCGATGCGCGTATCCCTGCTTATGACATGATTAAGTTTTCGGTCAACATTATGCGTGGCTGTTTCGGTGGTTGTACTTTTTGCTCTATCACCGAGCACGAAGGACGCATTATCCAAAATCGCTCAGAAGAATCTATCCTACGTGAAGTCGAAGCGATTCGTGATACTGCGCCGAACTTTACCGGTGTTATCTCTGATCTTGGTGGTCCAACGGCCAATATGTATCGTCTAAACTGTAAAGATGAAACTATTGAGAAGAATTGCCGTAAACCGTCTTGCGTTTATCCTGATATTTGTGAAAATCTGATTACCGATCACAGCAATTTGACACAGTTGTATCGTAAAGCGCGTGATATCAAAGGCGTAAAGAAAATCCTTATTGCCTCTGGTCTACGTTATGATTTGGCGATTAAAGATCCTGAATATGTCAAAGAATTGGTCAGCCATCATGTCGGTGGTTATCTAAAAATTGCCCCTGAACATTCAGAAGAAAACGTTTTATCAAAAATGATGAAACCGGGCATGGGTAATTATGACAAATTTAAAGCCATGTTTGAGCAATACAGCCAAGAAGCGGGCAAAGAGCAGTATTTGATTCCTTACTTTATCGCCGCCCATCCGGGTACCAAAGATGAAGATATGATGAATCTTGCCCTTTGGCTCAAAAGTAATGGCTACCGCGCTGACCAAGTACAGGCGTTTTACCCAAGCCCAATGGCGACCGCGACCACCATGTATCACACGCATAAAGACCCACTGCATAAAATCAGCCGTGACGAAGGTGATATGGATATCGTCAAATCAGGTAAGCAGCGCAAATTGCACAAAGCTTTCTTACGCTATCATGATCCAAAAAACTGGGTAATGCTGCGTAAAGCCCTGCAAGATATGGGGCGCGGTGATTTGATTGGTAAAAATCGCGGCTGCTTAATCCCGCCATTTAATGCCAGCTTAGAAGGTCGTGATGCGGCGCAAGACAGCTATCAATCAGCGCGTAAGAAAAACAGCCGTCTGGGTAATGACTCGGTGAAACGTAGCAATAAAACAGCTGACAGCTGGTCAAATAAAGGTACTTCGAGCAAAACTACTGGCGGCAAAAAGAATGTGAGTAAAGGCAACTTCCAAACTCAGCATACGGGTCTACCACCGCGTAAAACCAAGTAATCAAATCATAAATGATCCTCTGTCATACAGTGGATCAATAATATCTATTAGCTAATGCCTGATTAGATAAGCGCCTATCAGCCACACGTTGATAGGCGCTTTTTTATTTGATCTTGAAATTGATTATGCTGCTTGCTGAAAATAAGCAAATCAGAAATTCATTAAGCATCCTTAAATCAATCGTTACAGTAATCAGTGTTTAAGTAACCAAGTGAACACGTAACAAACAATTTCTAACATTCTATAAAGTGAGTTTTGGATACTATATGCGCTATATGCTTAACGCATAGTTAATAACAAATACACGATGACTTTTATATTTTTGGAGAATGCCATGAATACCCTAACCAAACTTGCTACTGCTCTACCTGCACTTGCCCTATTAAGCGCTTGTGCGACTACCGCTCCTACTACGCCAAATACACCTGCTTCAGAAAGTGTGACTGACGCCGCTTATGACCGTATGGCACCAGCACCTTATACCTGTACTGATGGCAGCAAAATCTTGGCAAAGCAGTCAATCAATAAGAAGCAAGTAATGCTAAACGCCACTTTGCCTAAAGTAAACTGGGCAAACCAGCCAATTATCTTGAATGGCGCTGTTCAAGCCGATACAGCAAGCTATGTGAATGAGTCAAATCCAGAAGTGGTCTATGCATGGCACATGAAAGCCGACAAAGGTATCTTCGCTATGAAATGGGCAAATGGTAAAGAATACCAAGTAAACTGCCAAGTAGGTAGATAGTTATTTCGGTTTAATCATTCATTAATAATGATAAATCTATAATTGTTAAGCTTAGCATTACTATAAACAGTCATCGAAAGATGGCTGTTTTTTTTGTGCTTCCTCTGTTAAACGGTTTATAGAAAACTCGTCTTCTTATCTGACTTACTAGAATAAGAAATTGCTAGAGTGAAAAGCATCCTTTTTTGCATTTCGCTAGAGAAGCACACAGAAAGCTGTCAAAATAGCGCCTCTATCAAAACATCTCATGACTTATCATAAATAGGATACCTCGATGCCAAAGCGTCTTATAACTATGCTCATTATTACGACTGCCAGTATGTGGGCGCTTTCAGGCTGCGATAATAGTGCGGATACTACTAAAAAAACGGATACATCGGTATCGACAACGGGCTCAGCGGTAGCAAATACGATAGATTGGTCAGTTATGGATAGCGGCGAAAAGCCCGCCGATCTCGCTAACTATCAATATCCGTTTGCGCTTGATAGCCAAAATGTCCGCGATTATGCAGAGTATTTCAAGGTAGATAATGCAACGGCTCAGCATAATCTAACGATAAGCATGGCAAGTAATGAGGCACTATCTAAAGCGTTGGATCAGCTGAGTGAAAGCTATGTTTCGCATGAGCTGACTGATGATAAAGATATGAAGCTGATCATTCATACTACGCCGGATGTCGCTGCCAGCAGCTATGATTATGTGTTGGCTGGGGAATTTGCAAAAGGGTTGATATTACCGATTGAGATTAAACCTGATGCGATAAAAGATAATGAGTGAGCCTAGATGTACCATCGAAAATACAAATCAATTTTGGTCACACTATTTATCTTTAGAAAATAGTTTAAAAGAAATTAGCGAATATATTTCTATTCATGAAAAAAACTATAAAAGCTATTCTTTTAAGAATATGCAATTATTTTTCGCAGTTTGTACCGATATAGACAGTGTCCTCAAACACATAAGAAGTAATTTAAACTTAACTTCAATTAAACAACCAAATATGAGGCATCATAGAGAAATGCTATCAAAGCACTTCTCTATAATTAGTGATTCTAAGATATTTCTTGACATTAGTAATGAAAAGCTTACTTTTCGACCTTTTGAGCTATTATCTGAAGAAGACAAAGCTTTTGAATGGTGGAGTGCTTATAATGATGTTAAACATCAGCGTCCAGAAAACTTTCATCAAGCTAACATTAAAAACTTATTGAACGCTCTCGCTGCCCTTCATATATTGAACTTAGTTTACGCCATAAGTTCAAAAGAAGAATATTTAAGCGGTTATGAAAATATTCTCATTCAAGCCAGCGCACTACGAAACTACCCAATTTTGCAGTTTGAGAACAGTGGAGTAATGAGCTATATCGGTGGTTATCATTATTACGCTTGTCGATTAAACGCTGAGAATATCTATAAAATATAAACTACATATCTTATAGTTACAGAATCTATAACTATAGTAGATACACTTTTAAAAGAATACAGTGCCACTGGGATTAATTATTCGCAGCCTCTGTCTGCGTAGGCACAGTCAGCAAGAAAAATTGGTACCAGTAGCACCTTATAATTTTTGTATTTCTTTTATTTAGGACTGACTATACCATCATCATATTTTTGGTCAATGATCTAAGGTGCGCTCAATGCATAAATATAAAAATTTTGATTAAGCAATGTTCTGCAAAAGTTATTGAACGCTCAATTACTCGTTATCTAACACTGGAAAACACTATTTCCAAGTAGTGCGCTGGGCGCACCGCACCCTAATCAAATATATGCGATTTTTTTGCGCGAGGGACGAGCGCCGAGTGAACCATTAAACGCATATTTGCCCCCTATTAAAGCAAGCGATGCTGAGGCCATGCTTTTGTCTTTTGCGATTGCGCTAGAGACGAGCTATTTATTAAAGAATAACTTACCCAGAAAATTCCCTTTAAGGAATTTTCTCTTGCGAACCTAACAAAGCCGTGCTTTGTTTTAACGGTTCTCACCAACCATCGCCAAAAACTCTTCCTCACCCACCACCTTCACACCCAGTTTTTCAGCTTTAGCCATTTTCGAGCCAGCTTTATCACCTGCCAGTAGCGCGGTGGTTTTTGCCGAGATACTACCTGAGACTTTCGCCCCGAGTGCTTGCAGTTTGGCTTTGGCTTCATCACGCGCCATGCTATCGAGCGTGCCCGTTATGACCCACGTTTGCCCATCGAGTGGCAATCCTTCTGACGCTACCTGCTCGACCTTATCCCAATGCACGCCCGCTTCGCGCAGTGCCGTGATGACTTCGATATTATGCGGTGCGCGGAAGAATTTATAAGCAAGTTCAGCGGTGATCGCGCCGACGTCAGGCGTTTGCAGTAGCTTTTCGATATCCGCTGTCATTAGGCTGTCTAAATCGCCAAATTGCTGGGCAAGATTCTGCGCAGTCGTCTCACCAACACCGCGAATACCCAGCGCATAGATAAAGCGTGCGAGCGTCGTCTGCTTACTGGCTTCGATAGCGCTAATGATGTTTTGTACGGATTTTTCGCCCAGTTTCTCAAGCGTAATCAGCTCGTCTTGATGATTGTGCAATTGATAAATATCGGCGACAGTCTTGACCAAACCGTGCTCAAAAAAGCTGACCAGCCAACTTGCGCCTAAGCCATCGATATCCATCGCCCGACGCGAGACAAAGTGAATGAGCGCCTCGACCTGCTGCGCGGGACAATATAGCCCACCAGTGCAACGCGCCAACGCTTCATCTTTGGGCAGCACCACAGGCGATTCGCATACTGGGCAGGTCGACGGTAGCTGTACCGGTTCAGAATTTTCTGGACGTTGATCTGTCCAAACACGGGTCACTTTAGGTATCACATCCCCTGCACGGTGGACGCTGACCATATCACCTGCGCGCACATCCAAGCGCTGAATCTCGCCAAAGTTATGCAAGGTGACATTGCTGACGGTGACGCCACCGACTTTCACGGGTTCTAATTTACCAACGGGCGTAATCGCGCCAGTGCGTCCGACTTGCCACTCGATAGCATGCAAGCGTGTCATGACAGTTTCGGCAGGGAATTTATAAGCGGTTGCCCAGCGCGGCTCACGTGATAAAAAACCAAGCTGCTGCTGCAATGCAAGACTATTTACCTTGATGACCATACCATCAATCTCAAACGGCAGCTCGCCACGTGTCTCTTTTACCGATTCATAATAGGCTTGAGCCTCGCGTGGATTTTGCACTACTTCGACCGCACTGACGGTAAAGCCAATGGTTTTTAGCCAAGCAAGCGCTGCTGATTGAGTTTTGATATGCTCAGGTAACCCTTGATTGACTGAATAACAGTAAAATGCGAGCGGACGGCTGGCGGCAATGGCGGGGTCAAGTTGTCTTAAACTTCCAGCAGCAGCATTGCGTGGATTGGCAAAAGTTTTATCGCCCTTTTCTTCAGCAAGGCGGTTCAAACGCTCAAAACCTGCCTTTGGCATCAGTACCTCACCGCGCACTTCTAATAGCTCAATATCGCTTGCAGCAGGAATCCATAGCGGCAAGTTACGGATAGTTTTGGCATTTTGGGTGATGTCCTCTCCGGTTTGCCCATCACCGCGTGTCACCGCTTGGACAAACTTGCCATAAGCGTATTTGAGTGATACCGCCAAGCCATCTAGCTTTAGCTCCATCTCGTATTCAGGGTTTTGCTGAGCCACGCTTAAGCGGTCATTAACGCGGCGCATAAAATCACGCAAATCATCGTATTCAAAAACGTTACCAAGCGATAGCATAGGGATATCGTGGGTCACTTGCGTAAATGCCGATAGCGGCATATCGCCGACTTGATTGATTGGGCTATCAGGCTGTACCAAATCGGGATATTCTTCCTCAAGCTCCAATAAAGAGCGACGCAACTGATCGTATTCGCTGTCTTCTAAGATGGGATTGTCGAGCACATAATAGGCATAATTGTGCTGCTTAAGGGCATCAATAAACGTGCGCATTTGAGCCACGATAGCATCTTCGTTTGCTGCAGATTTTGCAGTATTGATGTCTTTAGAGGTAAGCGGTGCGATAGGGTTAGTCATAGTCGGTGTCTTTTTTTTGCAATTCAAGATGTCGATATGATAACAAGTTTGCAAGATACTCGGATAAACTTTTAATGAAAATGAATGGTTTGAAAAAGTAAAAAGGCAAATAACGTCATCGCTATTTGCCTTTTTTAGTACTGATACTATTTATCAATTGTAATTAACTTTGGTAGCGATCAACCTTCATAATCGCGCACTTGGTTGCGTAATTGTTGCTTGTATTCAGGCGTGATTGGGTCGTTCTCCTCATCTAGCATCACAGCGTCCAAATCGCTTGCCATCATATAAGCGATGCTCATCATACTGTCGAAACTGCGCAGCGCTTGCGGATGCGGCAACGATAAGAAAACTACCACACCGTTATAGTTATTGGTCGCCACGCTATGCGGATCAAAAGGCGCGATACCACTATCGGTGATGCCCATCATGCTAAACCATAGCATACCGGTGCCGTCTTTTTGCTCATAGCGATGGAACATATTCATCGCGCCATAACGCAGACCATATTTATCGATCAATGCCAATAAATCACGACCGCGAATCAACGCTGCTGGACGGTCACGATATTGGTGCGGCAAGATGGTGATATTGATATTGTCTTTGGCATTGATAAGTGGTGCATTTTGCGTATCATCGACTGGCTCTGATAAATGCTGATCAAGTATCGGGCTATTATCATTGAAACTTGGCTCTTCTGCCGTATCAATAGATGGCATCAGGCTGTCAGTTGCCGATACCAAGCTTGAAAACGCATCAGGCTCTTGTTCGATATTCATTTGCTCAGCAGCAGAAGTAAATTCGCTATTATCGTTATGCTGCTCTGCCTGCCAGCGCGCATAATCTTCATCATTTACTTGGCTATAGCTATCGTTTACATCGCTACTGACATTATCATATCCAGACATCAGCTGTGCATCGTCTTGCTGACGCGCTTGGCTCAAAGGTGCATCTTCAACGACTGCATTCAGATAACTGCGGTCAGGCGTGATACTGGTTTCGCCAGCGATCGTGTCGTCTAAATCTGGCTGGTCGACGATATTGCGCTCATGACGCGGTATGATAGGAATACCGTTTTTATCATAATTGACCGCGGCAGCTTCTGCATTTTTGCGACGCTTAAAGCTACGCATGACCATAATTAGCCCGGCAAGCACAATCAATGCAGCAATGGCGATCAATATAAACTGAATAGCGGTCATGAGAAATAATCCTAATCTACGACAAAAGAGAATACATAAGAGGGAATAAATGGCAATAGTCTAGCATGGCTAATTAACATCGTCACCATATAGTCATCGTTTACCGTGAGGCTGACACACTTGCGTGACCTTCTGCCCTGACCCCTAACTATACCACTGACAATCGCTGCCAGTTATCACTATTTTTGCTATTCAGCAATATAAAGTGCGGCTTCATCGAGCGATACGCTGACCAAGGTAGAAATCCCTGCGCTTGGCATGGTAACACCTTTTAATTCATCAGCAATTTGCATGGTTAATTTATTATGGCTAATAAAGATAAACTGCAAATCGTCTGCTAATTCATGAATGAGACTGGTAAAACGAGCGACATTAGCATCATCAAGCGGCGCATCAACCTCATCAAGCACGCAAAATGGGGCTGGATGCTGCTTAAATATCG
Organism: Psychrobacter sp. S4(2024); assembly: GCF_036861305.1. Lineage (NCBI taxonomy): Bacteria > Pseudomonadati > Pseudomonadota > Gammaproteobacteria > Moraxellales > Moraxellaceae > Psychrobacter > Psychrobacter sp. S4(2024). Next base: position 219,365 of record NZ_JAZAQR010000002.1, read on the forward strand.
CAAAAATTAAGCTCAGCGCGGTCAGGGTTTTTTCACCGCCTGATAACACGGCTAATCGACTATTACGCTTACCTTTTGGCTGTGCCATCAAAGTCAGCCCTGCCCGCCACTGTTCTGATTTTGGCGCATTAGCAGGCATATCCTCAGTATTTAGGGTTAAGCTTGCTTGCCCGCCACCAAAGACTTTGGCAAATAAGTTAGCAAGCTCATTATTAACCGCATCAAGTGTCTGCATAAATAGTGTCTTGGTAGTTTCATCAATCGAGGCAATCGCTTCTGTCAATGTTTGCATACTGGCAGCAATATCTGCGGTCTGCTGCGCCAGTGGCTCTAAACGTTCATTAACTTCTGCCAACTCTGCCACGGCTGCAAGATTAACTGCGCCAATTTTGCTTAATTGCTGCTCAAGCTTGTTACACTCAGATTCTAATTCTGCGATTTTGTCTGGACGCACACGGCGATCATGAGCGATAAAATCTGCCAATAAGTTTGAGACGCTTATCACTTGTTGCTGATGTTGTGGCTGCTGTGATATATCCGACTGCGCTTTATATTTATGACTCGCATTAGAGTACGCATCTAGCGCTTCTTGTGTATGGCTACTAGCATCCTCTAACCTCGCCGCGCTTAGTGCCAACTCGGTCGAGTGATGGGCAAGCGCGCTTTGCTGAGTTTGCAATGTATGTTGCAGCGTATCTAGCTCGACCTGCTGCTGATTATACTCTTGCTTAAGTGCCGTTAATGCTGTCTCGCGCCCTGTTAATAATAACTGCTGCTCATCACGCGCCGTTTGCACTGTTTGCAGGGCTGCTTGCAGTTCTGGCAGCTTACTTTGCTGCTGTTCATAATTTGTCTGTAAAATTTTCTCGCTTTGCAGTGACTTATCGTGTTGCTCGGTCGCACGCATAAGGCTGCTTACGCCATGCTCTAAACGCATCTCGCTCTGCTGGATACGAAGCTGCAATGCTTGCCAATTATCCTCGTCTGCCTGACGGGTGCGACTTAACTCACTGCGCTCAGCTTGTAATTGCTGCGTTGTCGCTCGAGCATCAGATATTTGCGGTGTTAACGCTACTATCTGGCTTTGAATATCTTGCTGCTCATGAGTGAGCGCTTGTCCCTCTTGAGCTAACTCTTGTTGCTCTTGCTCAAGGGCTATTTTATCAGCGCTTAAGCGTTGGCTGTCCGCTTGTAGACGCTCAGCATTAGCACGTTGAGTGGTGAGCTGCTGCTGATATTTATGCTGGTCACGGGTCAATTGCTCAGCTTGCGCACGGGTTTCTTCTAAGCTGACCGTTAGTGCATCATAGTTACGCTGGTTATTAGCAATAGCCTTTCGCTGATTTTGGATTTTGGCTTCAAACTCATCAAGCAACTCTTCTAACACTTGCAGACGGCTGCGCTGCTGTAAACGCTGAGTTAAAAATTGACTATTGCTATCGTTTTGACCATTTTGCGTGCCAGCAAACTTACTTAGATTAATCGTCCCCTGACGACTGATAAGCCAGCCATCAGACGTTAGCAAAATGGCTGATGATGGCAATACTTTTAAAATATCAGTGAGCGTATCAAGAGTCTGCTGATTATTTGTCTCAGGTTGCGCAAGATATAAATAACATTGCTGCCAAAGCGCTAAGTTCGGCGCGCTAATCAGCTCTGATAGAGATAGTACTTTATCACTTAGAGTATCTGGCAATTTACTGATAAATGGTTTTGTATTTGCCTCATTTTGCTTTGTAGATAACCATAAGCTGTGACCCATACCTACTGACGATTTATCTTTATTAGAAATAGGCTGGTTTTGTGCCATTTGATAAGTAAACAGACTATCCAAATCGTATTCAAGCGCTTGCCATAAGCTGTGTAGTTTCTCAGAATCATCGCTCGTGTTATCAATGCTTGGCTGCATGGTTTGATTGCAAACCAATACATGACTATCCAACCACAACGCCAATACGCTATCGAGTAATTGCGCATGTTGTTTGCCTTTCGCGCTTAGCTCAATCTGCTCGCGCAAGGTTGATATGGACAGCTCTTTATAATCACTGACTATTTCGCTTCCTAAATCGCCTTTAACATCAGCAGTTTTTGCATGAACAAGCGGTTGCGATTTTGGAATAGGTTTAGGATGCAATATCTGATGCAAAGTATCGTACTCGCCTGCCAATACCGCGTGGCGCTTCTCACTCTCGCTCGACTCGCGCTGCTGCGTGTGCAATTGCTGTTGTAAATCCTGCGCTTGCGGTTGTAGCTCAGACAGTCGCTCATCGACGCTGTCTTGTTGGCGTTCAATCTGCTGCAATTGTTTGTTTAGCTCAGCAACTTGCGCCGCTAATGTCTGCTGCAAATTATTCGTATCAGAATTATCTTGCAAACCAGCACTTGCAACTGGTGATAGTGACTGTTGTAGTTGCTGCCATAAATGCTGCCAGTTTGTGTGACGATGCTGCCACTTATCATGATTTTGCTGATAACGTTTTTGTGCTTGGCTATTAATGGCTTGCTGTTGTTCAAGCGTGCGCGCATTATCTTGCAAGCGTGATAGCTGATTTTGCGCGTCATGGTAGGCGCGCTGTAATGGCTGCTCGTTGCGTTTATGCGAATCGCGTTTACTGTTAAGTTCATCGAGTTGCGGACGCAATGCTTCTAGCACAGTCTGCTGCTCGGCTTGCTCAGCTTTTAAGCGCTCAATCTCATCGACTGCTTGCTGACGCTGCTGCTCTAAACTGGCAAGCTGTTGCTCAATAGCAGTCAGCTGTGACTTGGCATCGCCTAATTGATGCTCTGCTTGTTGATAGCTTAATTGCTGCTGATAATGGCTACTTTGAGCATCGTCTTTGAGCCACTGCTCTTGATTGATATGAGCAGCAAGCTTATCCTGTTTGGCTTTTAGTGTGTCATAGTTGGCTTGTAAGGTTGCAACCTCAGTGGCAATACGCTCATGAGCGATTTTCTGCTGCTGCTGATTATGTTTGGCTTGATATAACTGTTGAATGGCAAGTTGTTGTTTAATATCAGCAAGCGTTAACGCCAGCTCTTCATAACGCTCAGCACTGGCGGCTTGCTTAGACAAGCGTTTTTGTTGGCTGACCAGCTCGCTTTGCATATCATGCAGACGTGCCAAATTGTCTTTAGTTTTTTCTAACTTCTTTTGCGTCTCTTCACGGCGCGCTTGATAGCGCGACACCCCTGCCGCCTCTTCGATAAATTCACGTAGCTGCAGTGGGCTAGATTCAACAATACGCCCAATCATACCCTGCTCGATGACGGCATAACTGCGCGCGCCAAGACCCGTACCCAAGAATACATCGACCACATCACGACGACGACAGCGCGTGCTATTGATAAAGTAGTCCGAGCGTCCTTCCAGATTTACCTGACGGCGAACGGACAACTCTTGATATAAATTAAACTCATGGCGAATACCCGTCTGCTCATCTTGGGTATGCTCAAAAGTCAGTTCAACACTGGCGGCACTTTTGGCGGCTTTATCTTGCGTACCAGCAAAGATAACGTCACTCATCGCCCCGCCGCGTAATTGCTTGGCAGAGGTCTCACCCAGCACCCAGCGAATGGCATCAATGACGTTGGATTTGCCACAGCCGTTTGGCCCGACAATGGCGGTGATGCCATGACGAAAGGTAAAAGTTGTTGGATTGGCAAAGGATTTAAAGCCTGCCAGCTTGAGAGATTTTAGGCGCATGAAGGATCAGTAAATATGGCGAAAACAGGCGGCTATTCTACCTCAAATTGTGCTAAATTTTTAGGGTTTATGAGGGACGCTATAATAGGGCTTAAAATCAATATCATTAATTTAAACACTAAAAATCAAGAGAATTAAAATGACTAGCTATAATCCGCAAGAACTACAGCAAAAATATGAGCAATGGTGCGCACTATACCGCCAGCAGCTCAAAGCGCAACAGCAGTTTTTGCAAGCTGAAGCATTGCTAAACGAGTTGAAAGATTATTATCTTAATCCACAATGGATGGCGGATCGTGAAGCAGATCTGCCAATTGAGCACTCAGGTAAAGAGCACTCTATATTTAGTGAAGATGCGCTGTGGAATATGCTCACTGACCGTGACGAGCTGGCAAGAAAATGGATGCGTTTGGGGCTCGATGCAATTGATAAAAAGTAAAACCTAAATTACCCCGATCCCACTTAACAATAACTGTCCACCCGCAAATAACAATAATATGCCAAAAGCTCGCTTAAGCGTGAGCGCAGGCAATACATGGGCAAGTTTGGCACCGACCTTTGCCATCGCAAAGCTAGCAACGGAAATACATAAAAATCCTGTGATATGGACAAAGCCTATCGTACCTTCGGGCATATTAACTACATCTTGACCAAACCATGCAAATCCTGCTGCACCAGCCAATGCAATAGGTAAACCACAAGCGGCAGACGTACCGACCGATTGCTTCATCGTTAGCCCTGCCCAGTTTAAAAATGGCACGGTCAAGCTACCGCCGCCAATACCAAAGATAGAAGACGCCATACCAATGCCCGTGCCCGCACTAAACTGTCCACCAGTAGATGGCAACGGCTTACCGAGCTGCTCTTTATTGGATAAAAATAGCATCTTTACCGCGACCAGTAATGCACCAACACCGATGATGGCTTGCAATACCTTGCCATCAATCATATCCGCGATACCGGCACCAACCAGACTACCGATGACCAAGCCCAATGCCATCTTGCGCCATACTTCCCAACGTACACCGCCGCGTTTATTATGCGCAGTTAATGAGCTGATCGAAGTCACAACGATGGTCGCCAAGGAAGTGCCAATCGCCAAATGGGTCACCACTTCAGGAGGAAAATTATAAGCCGCAAAAATCCACACCAATGCTGGTACGATAATCATACCGCCACCGACGCCAAACAAGCCGGCGCTGACGCCAGCAAACGCCCCTGCAATCACAAACCATACATATAACATCATTGAATCAGCCTTTTATCATGCGTCTTTTTATTAGATTACTTTATCTTTTCAGCATTTACTTATCATACGCTTAATTGCATTTGCCAAATCTCACATTGACCTTTATCCTATCTACTCTGTATTGAATATTTGTGACCATCGCTCAGTATATCAAAGATTTCCCCTGCCTCATTTATCACATTTGCTCTATTAACCACAGCGAAAAAACGTATGCTGCCACTCGACTCTTTATCTAACTGCGACTCTAAGTCTCACCGGCTTACTCATTTGCCAGAACTTAACCATCGGCACCTACTTAGCAGCGTCTCGACTAATAGTGAGCTCATCGCAGCAGTACAGGATCGCACGCTCAATGCCCATGAAATGCATTTAATGACTGCCGAAACCCAAAGCGCAGGTCGTGGACAACATGGACGCTCGTGGCAATCACCATGTGGCAATGTTTATCTATCGTTATATTATCCAGCACATATGCCGATTAGCGGTTTATTGTCGTTAATCATCGGTATTGAGCTGGCAAAAATGCCTGTTATTCAAACATTAAATGAACAATTACATGCTCAAGACTTAACGCCCATCGGGGTAAAATGGGCGAATGACTTGGGATTTTATCAATCTCTCTCTGAAGCAGATGAAGCCATATCAGGCACTCAAATTATTCAATTTAGCAAACTTGCTGGTATATTAATTGAGCCGGTTACCCAAGCGGGCAAATTGGTCGGCGTGGTGATGGGAGTTGGTCTTAATGTACAAGCAACTCCCAAGCTTACTGCCCAAACCTGCGAAGGTATGAGCTACCAAGCCATTAGCTTACAAGATATCGAGCAGCTGCTAGCGCCAGATAAACCAGCAAGTACGCTGCCAAGTCTACGAGAGCTTTATCAACAAATGAGCAAAGCATTAATGGCAGCAATGACACGCTTTGAGCATTTAGGGTTAGAGAAACCAACCGGTCAAACCTATAATTTAGACAGCTTTTTACAGCAATTTGACTCAATGGATGCACTAGCAGGAAGGCGCTTACGTATTAGCCAAGAGCACAACGGTCAAACAGAGATCCTCACTGGCTATGCTTGCGGTATTGATACACATGGATGTTTGCAATTACGCCAAGATAACGGTAATATTTCTGCGCTTTTTACCGGACGCATCGACGTTATTGATAACGCTTAAAGCATTTACTGAATGCGCTCTATCTAAAGGGAATTTTATGCTCTGGCTTGATCTCGGCAACACCCGCCTTAAATACTGGCTAACCGATGATATCGGACAGATAGTCTCACATGATGCCAAGCAACATTTGCAAGCACCTGCCGAATTACTCATGGGTTTGACCGACCGCTTTGAGCGTTATGCCCCTGACTTTATCGGTATCTCATCGGTGCTCGGTGATGATCTCAATGTCAAAGTCTCAGAGACGCTCAGTCGCCTTAATATCCCGTTTGAATTTGTCCATGTCGATGCCAATTATCCACTTATGAAAAGCGCTTATAATGATGAGCAGCTTGGCTGTGATCGCTGGCTACAAATGCTCGGCGCAGTGGATAGAACCAAACGTCAATGTGTGATAGGTTGTGGTACAGCAGTGACCATTGATTTGATTGACCATGCAGAGCATTTGGGCGGTTATATTTTCCCTAGTATTTACCTGCAACGCGAGTCGCTATTTTCTGGTACCAAGCAAATCACCATTTCTAACGGTACTTTTGATAATGTTAGCCAAGGTCTCACCACGCAAGATGCGGTACATCGCGGGATACTACTATCTATCGTCGGTGCTATTAACGAGATTAGCACACGTCATCCCAACTTTGAAGTGATCATGACTGGCGGTGATGCAGCTATTATCGCCCAACACGTCAACCGCCCAGTGCGCCTGCGTGACGATTTATTATTAAATGGTCTTGCGCGCTATTTTGATCATAGTAAACAGGCATGATGACTGAAAAAATTTTATAAGCTAGAAATTAAAAAAGCAGGACGCTTAAAACGTCCTGCTTTTTTATGTCTATTTGATTTGAGAGCAATACAGAGGGCTAAAGGGATGAGCTGTTCGCAGACTCTGTTACGCCTGTGAACAGCACGCAAGAAAAATTTAGCCCATTAGCACGAGGATATCAATGTATCGATTTTATTTTGAACTTCATATCTAATAAACACTCAGTAACTTTTACTTAGTCTCGTTAAACAATTCACGACCAACCAGCATACGGCGAATCTCACTGGTACCCGCGCCAATCTCATATAGCTTGGCATCACGCCAGTAACGACCTAGTGGATACTCGTTGGTATAGCCATTACCACCAAAGATTTGAATACCCTCGCCTGCCATCCAAGTGGCTTTTTCGGCACACCATAAAATCACACTGGCACAGTCTTTACGTACTTCTCGACTATGACCAGCACCGCGCGCGTCCAACATATCAAGGTTTTTACCGACAGTGTACAAGAAGCTGCGACCTGCTTGCAATATCGTATACATGTCTGCGACTTTGCCTTGAATAAGCTGAAACTCACCAATCGCTTGACCAAACTGCTTACGATCGTGAATATAAGGGACAACATTGTCCATCACTGCTTGCATGATGCCGATAGGACCTGCGGCTAATACAGCACGCTCATAATCTAGTCCGCTCATCAGTACCTTAACACCCTCATTGAGACCACCCAAGATATTTTCGCTAGGTACGGTTACATTATTAAAAGTCATCTCACCAGTATGGCTACCACGCATACCGAGTTTGTCGAGCTTCTGTGCCGTACCAAAGCCTTCCATGCCTTTTTCAACGATAAAAGCCGTCATGCCTTTAGCACCCAGCTCAGGATTGGTTTTGGCATAAACCACCATCACATCAGCATCAGGACCATTGGTAATCCACATTTTGCTACCATTTAGCACATAATGACCGTCTTTTTCTTCGGCTTTTAGCTTCATACTGACCACATCTGAGCCAGCGCCTGTCTCACTCATAGCTAGAGCACCGATGAATTCGCCACTGATGAGCTTAGGCAGATATTTTTGCTTTTGTTCCTCTGAACCATTACGTTTGATTTGGTTGATACATAGGTTTGAGTGCGCGCCATAGCTCAGCGCTACAGAGGCAGAAGCGCGGCTAATCTCTTCCATCGCCACCATATGTGCGACGTAGCCCATATTAGAGCCACCGTACTCTTCAGGAACGGTAATACCGTGTAGGCCAATATCACCCATCTTTTGCCATAAATCCATTGGGAACTCATCGCTACTGTCAATCTCGGCAGCACGTGGGGCTATTTCATTAGCCGCAAACTGTTGTACCATATCACGTAAGGCATCGATATCTTCGCCAAGCTGAAAATTCAATCCAGGTAAACTCATAACCATTCCTTGTGTTTTGATATTTTTAAATTTCGAATTTCAATCTGTTTTTTAAAACTACTGTAACTGTATTTATAATGTCATTTTTGAAGTCATAGTCAATTCAATGTGAAAATCTGACAAGGCAACCGAGTGTCGATATATATTGAATACTTCAAGCGAGGTTAACGCTATCAGACTTTTATAGTGGATTGACTATGCTGTTTAAGACTGACGTTTATTGATAATGGCACGTGCCACATTTGAGCCATTCGGACGCTTTAAAAACGCACTGATACGCTCGCCTGCCACGACCAACTTTTCCAAATCAATGCCAGTACTGATACCCATACCATGCAGCATATATACCACATCTTCGGTTGCGACATTGCCCGTTGCGCCTTTGGCATAAGGACAACCACCAAGTCCAGCGACGGAGGTATCAAATTCACTGACACCCATTTGTAAGGCAGCTAAGGTATTACTTAACGCTTGACCATAAGTATCATGAAAATGCCCTGACAACATGCTGATATCAGCATATTCTAATGCAGCTTGTAGCGCCCACTGTACTTTGAGCGGCGTACCAACACCAATCGTATCAGCAATGCCAATCTGCTCAGCACCAATCTCAACCAAACGCTTGGTGACATAAGCCACTTGGCGTGGGTCAATTTCGCCTTCATAGGGGCAACCGACCGTGCAAGAGATAACGCCGCGTACTTTGATTCCTTGCGCTTTAGCCGCAGCGGCCACGGGCGCGAAACGCTCAATACTTTCATCAATACTACAATTAATATTTTTTTGGCTAAAGGTTTCGCTTGCTGAGCCAAAGATGACGATCTCATCAGGACGATGCACGATAGCATTTTCAAAACCGCGCATGTTCGGCACCAATACCGAATAGCTCACATCACTGTGGCGTGTGGCTGCAAGTGCCTCTAACAGCGTGCTATTGTCGCCCATTTGCGGTACCCACTTTGGCGAGACAAAGCTAGTAGCCTCGAGCTTTTTAACCCCTGCGGCAATCAAGTCACTTATAAGCCTTTGCTTAACCGCAGTCGGCACGGTCATGGCTTCATTTTGCAAGCCATCACGTGGACTGACATCGACGATGGTGACGTGTTTTGGGTACGAGATACTCATACAGATTGTCCTTTTTACTGATTCTCTTGGCTATCAATACGCAGCAGCTCATCACCATCAGCAACCAAGTCACCCGCGCCAAATAACAATTCTGCCACCACGCCATCTGTCGGTGCAGTAATGGTATGTTCGATTTTCATCGCTTCAATGACAGCCAATGGCTCGCCCTTTTTCACGCTATCACCGACGGCGACTTTAAAGGCCACGACCTGTCCTGGCATTGGTGATTTCAAGCTACCAACAGCCGCATTCTCTTCGCCAACATGCGCCATGATATCGACAAGGGTGATTTCATCACGCCCGTTATCAGTAAAGACATAAACGGTCTCATGGTTTGTCCAGCTTTGGGCGTTGATACGAGCACCATCTAACCATAGAGTATGATTGTGTGCGTCAATACTGCTATAGCTGACTTGACCTTCATATACAGTTTCTATCTGGGCAGCTACATTAGCGTTGCTGTTATCTTGAGTGTTCGCAACTTCTTTCCCAATAACTAGCGTAAAGCTACTGAGGTTATCGCTGCCCTTTTTGCTGTCTAAGCAAGCTGCATTACGCCAGTTGCTAATACGAGCGTTATAAGATTGCTCATTATAAACCAAGCTAAACGAGCGCGTATAATCGCTAAAGGCACGGAAACCCGTAGGCTTGCTAAAAGGATCTGACCCTTGCGTTGTCGCTTCATTGGCAAGCTGCTGCGCAATAGCAGTAACCGCAAGCGTCGATAACTCAAGCGGATGCTGATCAAACAGCTGCTCACGCTCACGTTCTATCAAAGCTGTATCAAGATTGGCTTGGCTAAACGATTCAGTATTAAGAATATAGCGCAAAAATGCGACGTTATTTGGCAGACCGACGATGCGCGTTTGGGCTAGTGCACGATCAAGCTTGGCTAATGCTTGCTCGCGAGTAGGTGCATGCACAATCAGCTTAGCAATCATAGAGTCATAAAACGGGCTAATGACATCGCCTTCGCGTACACCGTCATCGATACGCACATCAGTGCTGTTCTTATTAATGACAAAGGTACTGTGGTCAGGCTTTTGATAAGTGAATAAAGTACCTGTGGCTGGTAAAAAACCATTGTCAGGATTTTCAGCACAAATACGTGCTTCAATCGCATGACCGTTGATAGTCAGCTCGTCCTGTTTTTTCGGCAATGGTAAACCTGCCGCAACCAATAGCTGCCATTCTACTAAATCGACGCCAGAGATAGCTTCACTGACCGGATGCTCAACTTGCAGACGGGTATTCATTTCCATAAAATAAAAGTTCATCGAACCTTCGCGCTGCTCAACGATAAACTCAACCGTGCCTGCGCCAAAATAATTGACCGCACGAGCAGCTTCGATTGCCGCTGTTCCCATCGCTTCACGCATCGCTGCATCAACACCCGGTGCCGGCGCTTCTTCTAATACTTTTTGGTGGCGACGCTGTACGGAACAATCACGCTCAAACAAATGCACATAGTTGCCATGGGTATCACCAAATACTTGGATTTCGATATGGCGAGGTTTCAATGCGTATTTTTCGACCAATACTTGATCGTTACCGAAGCTGGTAATCGCTTCACGGCGGCAAGATTCTAATAAATCAATAAAGTCACTGGACTGCTCAACGATACGCATACCTTTACCACCACCACCAGCACTGGCTTTAATCAGTACAGGATAGCCAATGCTATCGGCTTGCTGCTGCAAAAATTGCGCATCTTGATTTTCACCATGGTAGCCGGGTATTAGTGGCACGCCAGCCGCTTCCATCAAACGCTTTGATTCAGACTTACCACCCATGGCACGGATAGCGTCTGCAGATGGACCGATGAAGACCAAGCCTGCATCTTGGCAAGCTTGGGCAAAATCTGCGTTTTCACTTAAAAATCCATAACCCGGATGAATCGCTTGTGCGCCGGTCTCTTTGGCAATGGCAATGATAGCATCGCCTTTTAGGTAGCTGTCTTTAGGAGCCGAACCACCCAAATAGACAGCTTCATCGCAGACAGACACGTGCTTAGCCTCACGGTCAGCATCAGAATAAACAGCGACGGTGCTTATACCCAGACGCTTGGCAGTCGCAGCAACACGGCAGGCAATTTCACCACGGTTGGCGATCAAAATTTTAGAAAACATGACGGTCCTTATCGTTTAATCTATAACTTAAAAAATTGCAGAAAGTTAATGATGGCTTTATTATTTTTTAATTATTTCTCTATATCATTCGAGATATTTAAGTTCTAAGCTCAGCTGGAAAAGTTCTTAGCCGCTAGGATAAAAGCTCTAATATGGTTTTAAACTCAGGTAACCCATCGAAGTTGCCAGACTCTTTATAAACATTATGCCAATTGGATTTCGTACTTAAGCAGAAGTTAGCGACGACCTCTATAGCAACTGACTTACTATCAAGCTCTAATAAACCCACGGGTATCCAGTAATATTTACTTGCAAAGGCATTGGGAACAGAACAGCCACAGTTTGTACAAAAATGTGAGCTAAATCCCGTCTCTTTTTGCCAGCTTTTTATATTTTCACTTTTTATCCATTTGAAATGGGTCGCTTCGATAATGGTCGCTGAATTGGCGTTTGAGCCTGATTGTTTTTTGCACAATGAACAATGGCACTGATAAATCTTAAAAGGGTTAGTCTGTATGTCAACAGAAAACTCGATATCACCACACAAGCATTTTCCTAACATTACACTTTCACCTTTTTTGAATAACGTCTGATTCTTAAACAGCTTATTCTAAGTTTGTTGTCCTAAATTAACCAATCAGGTTTACGCTTTTGCAAAAATGCTTGCACCCCTTCCTTACCTTGCTCTGATGAGCGAATATCGGCGATGCCTTTGACCGTATCGGCGATTAGCTCATCGGTAATCGGTGCGCCCGCGACTTCATGCAATAAGCGCTTGCAGGTTGTCACAGCCTCAGGGCTATTTTTAACGACTTTGGCACAAAATTCTGCAACTGCATCATCAAGCGACTCTTCACTGACGCGCTCATGGATAAAGCCAAGCTGACGGGCTTTTTTGCTATCAAATACTTCCGCACTGAGAAAATAACGCTGTGAGGCTCTGGCACCTAAGGCTCTAATCACATAAGGGCTAATGGTTGCTGGTGCTAAGCCCAGACGCACTTCGCTAAGACAAAAATTGGCAATTCTCACAGCGATAGCTACATCACAGACAGCAACCAAACCCATGCCGCCTGCATAAACATCCCCTTGTACCGCCGCTATCGTTGGTTTTGGGCACTCATAAATGGTCTTAAGCATTTGTGCCAATTTTTCCGCGTCCGCTAGGTTCTCTTCATAGCTATAATCCGCCATGGCGCGCATCCAATTCAAATCGGCACCCGCACAGAACGCTTTACCGGCCGCTGCTAAAATGATAACGCGTACTTGCTCATCATCGCTAAGCGTCTTGAAAGCATGGGTCAACTCAGCAATCATTTCATCATTAAAGGCGTTACGTATCTGAGGGCGATTCAAGGTTACTGTTGCAATATGCTGCTCAACGTTAACTAATAGACTTTTATAATGATTCAAATTTTGTTGCATATCTTTCTCTATATTTTATGTATTTATGAGCACTAAATGACTGTCAATATACCGTTCATTGCTACATTCTAAAGACACCAAAGTTTGTCTCTTCAATCGGTGCGTTATGAGCCGTGCTAAGCGCTAATGCCAACACATTACGGGTATCAGCAGGGTCAATCACGCCATCATCCCATAAACGAGCGGTAGCATAATAAGGATGACCTTGCTCTTCATACATCTCACGAATCGGCGCTTTAAATGCCGCTTCGTCTTCATCGCTCCACGCTTCGCCTTTACGGTCAAAATTATCGCGCTTAACCGTTGCCAATACCGATGCTGCTTGCTCACCGCCCATCACAGAAATGCGTGCATTTGGCCACATCCATAGGAAGCGCGGACTATAAGCACGTCCACACATACCGTAATTACCCGCACCGAATGAGCCACCGACAATGACGGTAAATTTCGGTACTTTTGCGTTCGCAACTGCCATGACCATTTTGGCGCCATGACGAGCAATACCTTCGTTTTCGTATTTACGGCCGACCATAAAGCCGGTGATGTTTTGCAGGAATATCAACGGGATTTTACGCTTACAACACAGCTCAATGAAATGCGTGCCCTTTTGCGCCGACTCACTAAACAAGATGCCATTGTTGGCGATGATGCCAACTGGCATACCTTCGATATGAGCAAAACCACACACTAACGTCGTACCAAAGCGTGCTTTAAACTCATCAAAGGCACTGTCATCGACGATACGAGCGATGATTTCTTTGATATCAAAGGGTTTGCGCTTATCCGTTGGAATGACGCCGTATAGCTCTTTGGCATCATAGCGTGGTGGGCGCGGTTTGATTTGATTCGGAATTTGCTTGGCAGGACGATTGAGATGACTGACGATATTACGCGCAATCGATAATGCATGAGTGTCGTTCTGCGCTAAGTGATCGACCACCCCTGACAGACGCGTATGCACATCGCCACCGCCCAAATCTTCAGCGGTGACCTCTTCGCCGGTTGCTGCCTTTACGAGTGGCGGGCCACCCAAGAAGATGGTGCCTTGGTCTTTAACAATAATAGACTCATCACTCATCGCTGGTACGTATGCACCGCCCGCCGTACAGCTACCCATAACCACAGCAATCTGTGGAATGCCTGCAGCACTCATGTTGGCCTGGTTAAAAAAGATGCGACCAAAGTGCTCTTTATCAGGAAACACGTCATCTTGGTTGGGTAAGTTAGCACCGCCTGAATCCACCAAATATACGCAAGGCAAGTTGTTTTCTTGCGCGATTTCTTGCGCACGTAGGTGTTTTTTGACCGTCATTGGGTAGTAAGTGCCGCCTTTTACCGTAGCATCATTACAGACAATCATACACTCAGTGCCGTTAATGCGACCGATACCGGCAATCACGCCAGCAGCGGGAATCTCTTCGCCATACATATCATGCGCTGCCATCGGAGCGACTTCTAAAAATGGCGTGCCGACATCAAGCAAACGCTCGACACGCTCACGAGGTAGTAGCTTACCACGTGCTAGATGCTTAGCTCGCGCACGCTCTGAACCGCCTTGGACGACTTTACGCAAGTGCACATATAGGTCATCGACTACCGCTTGCATAGCGGCACTGTTTTGCTGAAATTCAGCAGCGTTTGGACTCAGTTTACTGGTTATGATAGCGCTCATGATATCCCTTTTCTTTTATACGTAAATGCGAGTAGCTTTTTATGTTATGCGAGTTATTCTAGCTGCTGTTTGTTTTAAGCGTTACTCACATGATTAATCCGTGATTTTCAGGTCTGGTTATTTCATACCTGACAAGCAAGCTTACTATAAGCCTAGCTCTTCTTTCATCTGTTCGATAATTTTATATTTTTGAATTTTGCCAGTGATGGTCATCGGGTATTCGGTCACGAAGCGATAATAGGTCGGCACTTTATAATGAGCGATATGCTCGCTACAGAACTGGCGCACTTCTTCTTCAGTCAGACAATCTGGCTCTTTAGGAATAATCCATGCAGCCAGTACTTCACCATAACGCTCATCTGGGATGCCAACGATTTGCACATCACGAATTTTTGGATGGCGATATAGATAGTTTTCAATCTCAACTGGATAAATATTTTCACCGCCGCGAATGACCATGTCTTTACTACGACCAACGATTTTGACATAGCCATCTTCATCCATGGTGGCCAAATCACCGGTATGCATCCAACCATCTTGAATGGCTTCGCGGGTTTTAAAGCGACTGCCCCAATAGCCTTTCATAACTGAATAACCACGAGTCAATAGCTCACCAGTCTCACCTAAGGGTACAATCTCGCCCGTTTCGGTATCGACGACCTTAACCTCAAGCGCAGGCTGCACCAAACCAACGGTCGATACTTGCTTCTCTAACGGCGTATGCTCATTGGTCTGGCAGGAAACGGGACTGGTCTCAGTCATGCCATAAGCAATGGTGACCTCACTCATATGCATCTTATCAATGACACGGCGCATCACTTCAATCGGACAGCTAGAGCCGGCCATGATGCCAGTACGCAAAGTCGATAAATCAAAATTTTCAAATTCAGGGTGGTCAAGCTCGGCGATAAACATCGTCGGTACGCCATGCAGACCAGTACATTTTTCTTCTTCGACTGCTTGCAGGACTGACAATGGCTCAAAACCATCGTTCGGATAGACGATACAGCCGCCATGCGTCAGAATCGCTAAGTTACCGAGCACCATACCGAAGCAATGATATAAAGGTACTGGAATACACAGTCTATCTTCCTCAGTGAGATTCATGGCCTCACCGATAAAGTAGCCGTTATTGAGGATATTGCGATGGCTTAACGTCGCACCTTTTGGCGTCCCTGTCGTGCCACTGGTAAATTGGACGTTAATAGCATCGGTGTTTTTAAGTTGCGCTTGACGTTCTGCGACACGTGGATCGTTGGCATCGCCTTCCGCCATCCAAGCAGAGAACTTCTGCATAAAACCAAACTCCTCATCAGAGTCTGGCTCATCAATCCAAATGATACGCTCAATGGTTGGAATCTCGACCAAATCAAGCTGGGTATAATCTTTATGATAAATCTCAGGACACAGCTCACGGATTAAACTGGCATAATCGCTACTTTTGAAATGGCGCATCAATACCAATGCCGAACAGCCCAATTTATTCAAGGCATATTGCAGCTCAAAGGTACGATAGGCAGGATTGATATTGACGAGGATAACGCCGACTTTCGCGGTCGCTAGTTGCATCAAAAGCCATTCAGCATTGTTGTGCGACCAGATACCGATGCGATCACCAATCTCGAGTCCCATCTCAATAATACTACTAGCCAGCTGATTGACATGCTGTTGTAGCTCACGATAAGTCCAGCGGATATTTTGATGGCGTACGACCAGTGCTTCGCGCTCAGGATATTTGGAGACAATCGCATCAAAGAAATCACCGATGGTTGCCTCAATCAGCGGCACATCAGGACCTTTATCATAGCTTTGGGTAAGTGGCGCATTTGCTGAGCGTGCACCCATATTGATGCTGGGGATATTATTTAGAATGGTATCGAAGTCAGAAACTTGAGTCATAACGAGTCCTTTCGTTTTACTTATTGTGGTGCTAATGAGTCGCCTGTCACCCATTCATTGTTCCTTGAACAGGTCTTGACGAGCGTTAGCTACTATACCGCCTTAAATCGAAGGCTGTCAATAATAGTAATACAATATGTATCATTTAATTAGTTACTAAAAATAATCGCTGAGTAAAAGATAGCATAAAAGCATGACAAATATTTGACCCAAAAAAGCCAGTTATGCATTTGCTGCATAACTGGCTTTTTGATGAGAGTTAATGTTTAAACCTATTATTATAATTAGACAACAAATTCTAGATTTAGATAATATTTAGCCCTCTAACGATTAGGCTTTAACCATTGGCGGCGCCTTAATAGTAACGGTCGCGCTGACTTCATTATTATCATTGAGTAAATTCATAATAAGCTCGTCTTCAGTTTCAGTGGTTACTTGCCAGTTGCCGTTTGCTTGCGGCACGCCCGTGGCCATCACTGAGATGGCTTTGTTTTTTAAGCGAATCATCGGTGGCTTATGCTCATAACCGCTATGCTCTAAACCTAATACATCATCAGCAATCGTTGCTGCCTGCGCACGCAGTGGCGCTACATAACGGCAGGCGACGCCATTG
This sequence comes from Psychrobacter sp. S4(2024), assembly GCF_036861305.1. Taxonomy (NCBI): domain Bacteria; kingdom Pseudomonadati; phylum Pseudomonadota; class Gammaproteobacteria; order Moraxellales; family Moraxellaceae; genus Psychrobacter; species Psychrobacter sp. S4(2024). Next base: position 236,538 of record NZ_JAZAQR010000002.1, read on the forward strand.
ATAGACATACAATCACCAATCGCATAGATATTATCAGTATTGGTACGCAGCGTTGGCGCATCTACCACGATACCAGTGCGATGGTTGAACTCAACCCCAGCTGCTGTTGGCAATTTACCATCAACGGTCAAACCAGTACTGGCAATCACATGATCAACGATTAATATCTCAGATGACTGAGCATCTGCATCTTCTGCATTAGAAGCAAATGGCTCATAGCTAACTTGCAGCTTACCAATATTGTTTTCAGCTGTATTACCATCACTAATACGAACAACATCCGTTACCAGATAACCGCCCAAAAAGTTAATACCCTGTGATTTAACGGCCTCTGCAATACGAGCTGTCGCTTTTGGCGGTAGCATTTGCGATAGCGGCGCATCATTTAAATCAATTAAGGTCACCTCATGACCTGCCTTGAGCAAGTCCTCAGCAATCTCTGTCCCTACCATACCCGCACCGACAATCGCCACGTGCTGACTACCCGCTGCTAGCTTTTCTTGCAACTGCCCAAAACGCTCAATATGATTGACATGCCATACCAAATCTTGTGGCAAACTATTAGGAAAAATAGGATGAGCACCCATCGCTAAGACCAGCTTGTCATAGCTGATGGTTGCATAATTGGTATAAACAGGATCTGAGCGTAGCGCTGAGATAAGCTGTACCGTTTGCGCAGCAGCATCAATGTCCGTGACTTGCGTATTGGCAAGTAAGGTCACTTGTGCCGCTTCTGCTGCATCAGCGCCAGTCGCGCGTACCAAGTCTGATGCCTGCTTGTTTTGGCTGATTGCCATGGTAAGCATCGGCTTATGATAACGATCGCCATTGTCTGTGGTGATTAAAGTAATCGACACATCTTTGTCTTTGGCACGAATGGCATCAATGACGTGCCAGCCAGCCAAACCTGCACCAATGATGACAATACCTTTGGCGTCTGTTGCTGTAGTAATAGGAAATGTAGTTTCTGTGCTCATACTGACTCCATGATAGATGAGAGATTATATTGTTTTTATAATAGTGGCTGTTTATGATAGTTGCTGCCATTGTATCAGTAAACAGGTATTCACTCACGTAGGCGTTTATAAAGTCGCTTACAATAAAAAAAGCACCTATTAATAAGTGCTCTAAATATATCAATTCTAAATGACTGCTTTAATGATTGAGAATCTTTGATAAGAACATTTGCGCGCGGTCACTTTTCGCGCTTTCAAAAAACTCATCCTTGCTACAGTTTTCAACGATATGACCTTCATCCATAAAGATAATCCGATTGGCCACCTGACTGGCAAAGCCCATCTCATGGGTAACACACATCATCGTCATGCCCTCACGGGTTAGCTCAACCATGACATCAAGCACTTCTTGAATCATCTCAGGGTCAAGTGCTGAAGTTGGCTCATCAAAGAGCATTGCCACTGGATCCATTGCTAACGCACGTGCAATCGCGACACGCTGCTGCTGCCCACCGGACAGCTCAGCTGGATACTTTGCTGCTTGCGCCGTTAGTCCGACGCGGTCTAGATATGCCATGGCTTTTTGCTTGGCTTCCGCTTCTTTACGTCCCAATACTTTGATTTGCGCGACAGTCAGATTATCAACAATCGTCAGATGCGGGAACAGCTCAAAGTGCTGAAAGACCATACCGACACTACTACGTAATTTTGGCAAGTTGGTTTTTGGCGCGCCAACGGAGATACCGCTGACCATAATCTCGCCTTTTTGAAAAGGCTCTAACCCATTAACCGTTTTTATCAAGGTTGACTTGCCGCTGCCTGATGGACCACAAACGACGACGACATCGCCTTTATGCACATGGGCACTACAGCCAGACAATACTTGAAAATCACCATACCATTTACTCACATCACTCATTTGGATGACGATTTCATCGCTTGCATGACCAGTGTTAGTGACCAGTCCGCCAAATTCATTTATATACGTGTCAGTATTATTCATTACTGGCTCATTCATCACTGGCTCCTAACCACATTATTTTCATCATTATTAAATATAGCTCTTAACGTACAGGTTTCGATACGAATTTATTAAAGATCATTAGAATCTTAAACGCTTTTGTACTTGTTGTACGCCAATAGAGGCACTCAAACTGATAATAAAATAAACAGCGCCTGCTCCTAATATATAGGGCGTTAATAAACCCATCAGCTCACCGCGTACATAAGCGGCACGGAAAAAATCCGTCAAGCCAATCGCGAAAACCAATGTCGTATCTTGGAATAAAATAATACATTGCTGTAAAATCAGCGGTAGCATCTTGCGAAACGCCTGCGGCAAAATAATCAAGCGCATCGTTTGCCCATAGGTCATGCCAAGCGCTTTCGCAGCGTTAACCTGCCCACTGCCGATAGATTGGATACCCGCACGTACCACCTCTGAAAAATATGCCGCTTCAAACATCATAAAAGCGACTACACACGAGGTAAAGGCTGTATCGAGTTGCAGATATTTACCAGCGACCCAAAAATAAATCATCGGTACGGCAAAATAAAACCAGAGCAGCACGAGCAGCAATGGCACAGAACGGAAATAATTGACGTATAGCTTTGCAGGTATCTCAAGCGCTTTGATACCAGACAAACGCATCAAAGCCAATACCGTTCCTAAGCTGAGACCGCCTAAGATTGCTAAAAATAATACTTTTAAAGTAGTCAGCATGCCACCCATCAAACCGGGATAGGCAGTTGCAAGTTCGGTCATATTCATTTTTGACTCCCTGCAATTAGCCCAGGCACACGCAATTTACGTTCAATTAGCCCCATAATGGCAATTAAAGACAGATTAAACACCAGATAAATAATGGTCGCATAGGTATAAATCTCAAGACTGTTTTGAGTATATTCACTGATGGTTTTGGTCTGACTGATCAGCTCCATTACCCCAACCAAAGACGCAACTGAGGCGTTTTTAAAGCAGTTGGTCAGCTCTGAGCTCAGTGGCGGTAAGATAATCCGAAACGCTTGTGGCAGCAGTACTTCTTTATAGGCTTGCGGGATACTAAAGCCAAGCGCGTAGGCAGCATTGATCTGCCCTTGAGGTAGTGACTCGATACCAGTACGTACTTGTTCAACAATACGAGCTGCGGTAAATAAACCAAGACCGATACTGGCTGACAGCATGGCTGAGGTATTGGGAGACAAGTCTTTATACCACCACTCTTGTATGGATGGGGTGAGCCAACCTGGAGCTATATAAAACCAGAAAAATAATTGTACCAATAAAGGGATATTGCGGAAAAACGTCACATAAGCAGTACCGATAGCACGTGCGCCTTTATTCGGCAAGGTACGCATGATGCCAAAAATAGTACCAACCACCATGGCGATTGCCCATGCAATACTGCCAATCAATAACAACCAGCCAAGACCAGTAATCATCCAATGGATATACAGCTCGCTACCGATACCGGTCTGCTCAAACAGCACACCCCAGTTCCAGCTATAATTCATAATTGTCTCTCCGAGCAACGGTTAAAAAGCCCACGCTTTCAGACTGCTATCAAACTATTTGACAAACAATCTGAACGCGTAAGCATGCTATGTTGAGGGACAAGAAGCGTTATTGCGCAGTCGCTACTTTTGGCTGATCGCTATCATGTGGATTGGCAATCAACGCTTTTAAGTTATCTGACATCTCAAACTTTAGATTGACATTTTTTGGTGGAATTGGATTTAAGAACCATTTGTCATAGATGCTATTGATCTCGCCTGACTTAAAGACATTGGCTAGTGCTTCATCGACCACGGCTTTAAATTCTGGATCGTCTTTACGCATCATACAACCATAAATCTCAAACGATTGTGGCTCACCAACAATGACCCATTCATCGGGATTTTTGGCTTTGGCTTTTTCGCCTGCTAGCAATACATCATCCATCATAAAGGCATCGGCACGACCATTCTCTAGCATCAAGAAACCTTCGCCATGGTCTTTTGCTGAGATGACATTGATATTCATCTTTTTATCGTCGTTGTATTCACGAATATAACGCTCTGAAGTTGTACCTGCAGTCGTGACTAAGGTTTTACCCTTTAAATCATCGAAACCTTGGATACCTGAATCTTTTTTGGTCAATAAACGCGTACCGATTTCAAAGAAGCCGTTAGAGAAAGCGACTTGTTTCTGACGCTCTTCATTATTGGTTGTTGAACCACACTCAAAATCTACTGTACCATTTTGTACTAATGGGATGCGTGTTTGTGAGGTAATAAGGTTATAGCGGATTTTTAGATCTGGCATATTGAGCTTTTGTTTGACAGCTTCTACCACTTTCATCTCTAAATCATGAGCATAGCCGATCGGCTGATTTGGATCATCAGCGATGTATGAGAACGGAATGGAAGAGTCACGGTGACCGACGACGATGGTGCCTGATTCTTTAATTTTATCTAAGGTGCCGTTGGTGTTTGCCGTCGCCTCAGTGGTTGCTCCATCTGCTGGCGTCGCCTCATTGCTGGTTTGGCTATTGTTGTTACAGCCTGCTAGAGCTAGTGCCATAAAGGCAACTAACGTTAATGGTTTATATATAGAGGTAGAAAGAAAGTAAGTCATGAGATATGTCCTTTTATCACATTGCCACAAGATTGGAATAACATTTAAGTGCGATAGAAACCGTAGAAAAACGCTATAAATTTGCGTTTATGGGTTCTATTGCTATGCATCCGTGCTGTTGCTGTTGTTTATCACTATGCAACTTAATGTTACTGTACAACAAATTGACTGACGAGGGTAAACTTTTTTTACTCAGCTGACTATTTTTGGTTTTTAATTTATCTAAGATAATAATCCCTAAATAAAACAAGCTCTAACGTCATTAATGTAGGTACGTATTTGATAAAGCTAATAGAGAAATTCATTTTTTATCAACGGCATTTCTTACGTCAACAATCTACTATAGTCAGTCCTAAATAAAAGAAATACAAAAATTATAAGGTGCTACTAGTATCAATTTTTCTTGCTGACTGTGCCTACGCAGAAAGAAGCTGCGAATAATTAAACCCAATAGCACTGTATTTTTTTAAAAGTGTATCTACTATAGATACGATTGATAAATCCGCATCTATCCCCATAAAGCTAGCAACTTCTTAATCTTATAAATGACCTATGACCCAAGATACCCAAACTCCGAATGCCCCTGAACAAAATACTGATCTGATGCAAGATAACGACATTCGCCAACGCTTTTTTATTGAAGACTCTCCGGTGCGCGGTGATGTGGTGCGCCTATCGCGTAGCTATGCGACGACCATTGCGCAAAAGCCTTATCCTGAAGCACTAAAACGCTTACTCGGTGAGATGTTGACGGCTGCAAGTTTGCTGATTGGTACTGTTAAAATCAATGGTCGCTTGTCGATTCAATTGCAATCATCAGATAGCGATAGTTTGCTGAATTGGGCGATGGCTGAATGTGATCAAAACGGTATTATCCGCGCTCTTGCCAGCTGGAAAGATGATACTGACGAGCACGTACAAGCGTGGAATAATATGCTGCATGCTAAAGAAGCGTTTGCTGAACTGGGCGCTACTGGTCAAGGCGTATTATTTATCAATATCCAACCGGATGGCGGCGAGCCATATCAAGGTATTGTTGAACGTAGCCATGACAATTTGGCAGATTGTTTGGCGCATTATCAAAAGCAATCGGCACAGATTCCAACGCTGATTAATTTGGCATCTGATGGTTTACAAGCTGGTGGCATCTTGGTGCAAATGCTGCCACGTACCGCTCAAGAAACCTACGAAGTTGAGCAAAATGAAGATGCTGGTATTGATGATGACTTGTGGACACGCTTGTCTGTATTGACACGCACGCTAAAATCGGAAGAATTGACCACGCTTGATACCAATGAGATTTTGTATCGCTTATATCATGAAGAAAAAGTCGTTGCTCCTGAGCCTATCTCGCTATCGTTTGGTTGTACGTGTTCACGTGAAAAGTGTGAAATGGCAATCGAGCAAATCGGCGAAACAGAAGCATTGGATATCGTTGCAGAGCAAAACGGTACCTTTGAGATGGATTGCGGATTCTGCGGTGAGATTTATAAATTTAATGAAGACGATGTGGCAGCGATTTTTGCTGAGTAGTCTTTTATCTCATTGATTTAAGTATAGTCAATTCCAAATAAAACAGATACGTTATATTCCAACGCAGTACTGGTATAAATTTTTCTGGCGTGCTGTGCCTACGCCGACAGAGGCTGCGTAAAATTCATCTCAGTCCTACTGTATCGTTTTAATACTGAATTCACTATAGTCAGTCATAAAAAAACCCTCAAGTATGATGCTTGAGGGTTTTTAGCATTAGTCTGATTATTTTGTATCTCTTATTCTAAACCTCATAGGTTTCTGGATAAGAATAAATACGCGGGTTCAGCGCATACTTTGCTTCATGTGCATCGCCTAATCTATCATCCAAGAGCCAAGCAATGATTTGCTGATGTACTCTATCGCTGTAGATTAAGTTCATATGGTTTATCCCATAAAAAATAGCTTTGTGCCCCTCTGGCACTACCAGCGTATGCTCTTCGGTATGCTCACCCAGTGCTGACTCTACCGAAACCAGCCCATCGCCCAATAAACTTGTGGTCTTAAATTCAAAATGGGTCTCGACCATCACTGCTGCTACCAGATAGGTATTCACATGCAATGGCAAGTGAGTAGGATGACGAAAATCTGCTGGTAGCACACTACGCCCCTCTAACGCTTGCCAGTCGGCATCTCGAATACTACCGTAACGCAGATCAATGATACCCGCACTGCGCATATCACCAAGCTTTGCTAATGACCCAGCAAAGGGCAATTTAGCTATTTTATCTTGGACAAAATGCCCAATCTGCTCCAAACTTGCGCCATGATGCGGTGACCCTAAAGTCACCAGATTGCTCACCCTTTTGACCCAGCTAAAACCTTGTTCTTTGCCATAAAACAGCGCGCTACGGCTTACCAAACCGCCCATACTATGACCGACCAAATCAATCTGGGTGATGTCTGGGTTATTCTCAACCAAATCTTGCAACACTTGAGCAAAGCTACGTCCATTACTTGAGATACGTCGACCTGTATTATAGTTTAAGTACAAGACAGTCGATGATGGCAAGCTATACATGAGCACTTTTGCCAGATTATTCTCACCAGATACTTTCCAGCTTAAGTGGCTTAAACAAAGTCCATGGCATAGAATAATAACGCGCCCTGACAATACAGCGCTTTGCACCCGATTATTGGTATCATACAGCACCATCGATACTGCTAATGGATTTTGATGCGTAATCAGATGATCACCCATCACTCCGTTTAGGATATTGACCATGCGCCGCAAGTTCTTTGGTAATAGTCTCACCTTTTTGGGTTTTAAAACAGTATTATAAAGGTGCAGACCTGAGGCTAAATTATTACCAATCAGCTGCACAGCCTGACGTACCGTACCATAAATGCGCCCCGTGATACCCTGTTGCCAGCGCTCGACATTTCCTTTATTAAACCGCCCTAAAGGACGCAGTAATATCTCACGATGGATGGCTTCTACAATGTCAGTCACCTCGACCACACCCATAGTCGCAAGCTGTGCCAATCCTTCAAAAAAACCAACCAATGAGAGCGGTTGATACGGTTGAACATCACTATGATTCACGCTTTTTTCAGTCAGCTCATCCACATAGATATAGTCAAGCTTATCCAGTTCCTCATATACATCGCCTTGAAATCCTATATCGATAGCAGATTGCTCATCAGAAGGATGCCGAGTCGTTGCAAATAAATCATGGATAGTTTCTAAAGGTTTTGGACTGAGCATAATGTTGACATATCAAACAGTTAAAGGAATTTTCCATACTATCCTGTAATGGTCATAAACAGAAGAGAATGATTTAACTATCAAGTATCTTTATTGTCAAAAAGCCATGTAATTATTCAATATCAAAAATTGCACACTAGTAACTACCGCCTAAAACACAAAAATCCCAAAGCCATGACTTAGGATTTTTATGTTTGTTAAGACGCATCATTACTAATGCAAATGTTTAACTAGACAAATGACTCTGCCAGTATGACATCACCATCTTCGCGAGTAATCATGACGGTGGCTGAGCGTGGTGTACTACCTCCAGCAATAGCGCCCCACGTATTACCCGGATGCTGAATATTAATAAATAAGGTTTTAAAGTCTGGGGCCATCGTAATACCTGTGACTTCACAGCCCTCCGGACCGACGAAGAAACGTTTGATATTGTCATTAGTGGCAGGCATGCCGACTCGGGTTTGTTGCCCCGCTGACGTAGTAGTGAGGGTTCCATCGCTGACATTGCCCGGTAGCGCTGCTAGCAACATACAGCTGCTGGTATCGGTATAAGCACCGTCATCTGTTTGAATCCATAAGACGCCACGTGGATCAAAGTATAAGCCGTCGGGGGAAGAAAAGTCATTATTGTCATTTAATTGTGATAAGTTTTCTGCTGATAAATCACTCGGCGCAGCAAATAAATAAATATCCCATTCAAAACTGGTTGCCGCATGATCGCCCCCTGCTTCTGCCCAGCGAATAATATGACCATTATCATTACCACGCACTTTGCCGCCAGTATTATAGCTGCGCGGATTGGGCGCTGAAAGTGGCTGATCATCACGTACACCACGATATTTATTATTGGTCAATGTCACATATACATCGCCCGTTATAGGACTGACCGACACCCACTCTGGTCGATCCATTTTGGTGGCACCGACCACATCTGCTGCTGCACGAGCAAAGACCAACACCTCATCTTGTCCATGAAAAGGCAAGACCGTATTGGAGACATCCAGTCCATTTTGACCGTGAATCAACGCTTTCCATTCACCGCGGCCATTTTCATTAAAGATGGCAACATAGAGCGTGCCCTCATTCAAATACTTGTCACCTGCTTTTAATCCACCGCCGATATCAGCATTTGACCATGTGGCTTTGGAGACGAACTTATAGATATATTCGCCTCGAGCATCGTCACCCATATAAAAGACCACCGGTTTGCCTTGTTCAACAGGGGCATAGGCACAATTTTCATGAGCAAAACGCCCTAGTGCCGTGCGCTTTTGCGGCATGGAATTTTGATCAAAAGGATCAATTTCGGTGATATAGCCAAAGGTATTAAAGCCATTTCTATAATCGTCAGCGGCGCTAGCACTAGCGGCGGTCATATCCCAGCGTGAAAACTCATCGCTTATCTTGGCATCTTTAGCATCAGGGGTATGCCATAAATATTCCCAACCAGGGAAGTTTTCCGTTGCCCCGTAGCGTTCGCGACCGTAATTTTGTCCTGCGCTCAGCTGGCTGGCATCTTGCCCACGGGCAAATACCCCTAAAAAGTTCTCTTCGGTGGTCAGATAAGTGCCCCAAGGTGACAAACCTGCACCGCAGTTATTATTGATGCCGCGAGTCTGAAAACCTGTCGGATCAAACTTAGTCTTGACCAAATCAGAGCCAGCAACGGGTCCTGTCAACTGCGCTGTACTACTACTCGTGAGACGGCGATTATATTTCGAATCAGCCACCATCTCATAGCCCATGCCATCAGCGCGGCGTTTCATCTCGACCACCGCCACTCCATGACAATTAACCTCACGGCGCACGTCGCTAGCAAGTCGACGATTTTGAAAGATGGGTGCGGCGTTGTTATCTTGGATCACATGATAGCCAAAAGGGCTTAGCTCACTACTGTTTACATACTCATGATTCATCACCAGTAGCCCATTCTCTGCCGCTTTGGCATCATATGCGCCGCCCTTTTTGCCAAAAAACCACATACCATCATGGTTGTCACCCATGCGCCATTCGAACGACTCAGCCGACTGCTCTCGATTGTCTTTCCAGTCATCAATACCAGATATTAGCGGCGTGCCAAGTGGTAATATCATCTCGGCTTTATAGCCTGCTGCCACGCTCATCGTTTCGGCAGTTGAATGCGCCACTGCGGTAAACTTCAAAGTTTCGGGACGTTTGAGATCACCTTGTGCAGGAACAGCAGCATCATTGCCATTATTTTTGGCAGGAATACTATCATCGTCATCGCTACAACCGACTAAAGGTAGCGCGCCAAAAAACGCCGCCGCTGTTAATCCTGTGCCACCTTTTAAGATACTACGCCGATTTAAACGACGACTAATAATGGTTTGAAAATCGATATTGTTGGTCGGATTAGAATCTTCAACGACTTCATGGGCAAGTGGTTGTTTGTTATTCAATAATGTCATTATCAGTCACCTTGCTGTTAGGCTGGATTGGCATGAGAGAGTTGATTACAGTCTTGTAATTGCAATCACCAAAATACGAATTATGCCTAAGTCTACTGAGTGTTTATGACAGTACGTTGAAAACCAAATGCCAATTTGATAGTAATGTGACGATAGCCTCATGACAAATGGCTATTACCCCTGATAAACCAAAAAAATCCCAAGTGTGAACTTGGGATTTTTTGATAGCGTTAATGCATGTAAAAACTTATATGATACTGCTGCGATAAGAAATTATCGAACTTGCACCTGCCATTCATGAGTGCCAAGCTTGAATGTTAGCGTATCATCTGCTTGCAATATACCAACGCCGCTCGGCGTACCAGTCATAATCACATTGCCTGCTTGTAAGCTAAAGGCATGGCTAATCTCTGCCAGTAACTCATATACTGGAAATAGCATCAAGGCAGTATCACCATCTTGCTTCAGCTCGTCATTGATATAGAGCTGATATTCGACATGGCGAAAATCACCAAACGCTTGCGGATCAATCCAATCGGCAAGCACACAAGCACCATCGAAACATTTAGCACGCTCCCATGGATGACCTTTTTCTTTGAGCTTACTTTGCAAGTCACGTAGGGTCAAATCAAGCCCCAAAGTCACGCCACCTATCGCTTGCTTTGCTTGTTCAATCGTTGCTGCCGATAAGTCGGCTGCCAGCTGAATACACAGCTCTGCTTCATAATGAGTGTCGCCATATAGCACTGGATTTGGACGGACAATATCATTGTGCACACTGACCACGGACGATGCTGGCTTCATGAATAAGATAGGCGATTTTGGTATCTCATTGCCAAGCTCACGCGCGTGTTCTGCATAGTTACGGCCAACGCAAATGACCTTGCCGATGGATGCTCGTACGCTATCGTTAACAGTGGCAATACTCGCGTCATCCTTTACGCTGGCAGCAATTGTATCGACTAAGGATATAGATGGTGATTGGCTCATACTAGGCGCTCACAGCAAATGATTGATATTTTAAAAAGCGAAACATACTGCACTATTTATCACAACGTTTATGATAGGTTTTATTCATGACAAATCATTAGCCGACGGTATGCGTAGTCACATCTGGTGGCACATAGCTTGCGTGACGATTCATGCGCTTTTCAAACATTCTAAAGCTAAACAGAATCACCCACGATAACAACAGATAAACGATACCGGCAGCGAAGAACAGCTCCATCAAGGTATAGGTCCGCGCACTAATAGTACGGGCAACGCCCGTGATATCCATCAAAGCAATCGTTGACGCTAATGCACTGCCCTTTAGCATAAAAATAACTTCGTTGCTGTATGCCGGAATTACAATACCAAAAGCACGCGGTAACGTAATACGGGTCAGTTTCTGCCACTTTGACATCCCAATTGCATCGGCAGCTTCAAGCTCACCGACCGGAATATTTTGAATAGCACCGCGGATAATCTCGGCTAAATAAGCACTGGTATTTAGGGTAAAGGCAATGATTGCACACCAGTAAGCTTGGCTAAGAACTGGCTCCCATAGGAACGAATTACGTACCGCTTCGAACTGCCCAAGACCATAGTAAATCAAAAATATCTGTACCAGTAGCGGTGTGCCACGGAAAAAGAAGATATACAGAAAAGGGAGTATCTGTACCATCCAATTTTTGGACAACCGTAACAGCGCCAAAACCAAACCAAAAAATAAGCCAATAATACCCGAGAACAAAACCAACTGTACGGTCAATACCGCGCCACCGAGTAAGTCTGGGATATGATCAAAAATAACCTGCCAATTCCAATCCATAGTGTCTTCCCCTTTATCCTATGGTCGATTGACGGTGAGTGGTTTGACGGCTGAGCTTTTTAGCATAACGCGCCGCCGGATTGGCACGCCATTCAAGCCACATCATAAAGCCAGTAATCAGCATGGTCAAACCTAAATAAATTATTGCCGCTGCCATATAAAAGGTAAATGGCTGCTGTGTTGATTGCGCGGCGCGCGAGGACTGATACATGATATCTTTAAGACCTACGACCGACACCAGTGCCGTATCTTTAAGCAAAACCAAAAATAGATTACCCAAACCTGGCAATGCAATCTGCCATACTTGCGGTAAGGTTATGCGATAAAAAGTCTGAAAAGGACGCATACCAATCGCTTGCGCCGCTTCTCGCTGTCCTATGGGAATCTCTTGAATCGACATACGGAAGATTTCAGTCGCATAAGCACCAAAAGCAATAGACAGTGCCATCACACCGCCCCAAAAAGCGCTAATCTCGACATAGTCGTTATAGCCGAACTTTTTGAGAATGCTCATTAGCAGTATAGAGCCTCCATAGTAGATAAACAGTACCAATAGCAGCTCAGGAATACCGCGCATCGTGGCGGTATAGACAGTCGCAATTTTGCGCAGCAGCCAGATATTAGATAGCTTTGCTGTGGCACCGAGCAAACCTAAGAACATGCCGATGATCAGACTGGTCATGGCAAGCTGTATGGTGACGGTAGCGCCGCTCAATAAAAGCGCGCCAAATCCTTGTAAGTCAAACACGATTATCCACTCAGTCTCTTTATATTAGCAATATTGCAAAATATGAGTTAAAAAAATCAGCATCAATAGCTGAATACAGTTAATAAACGTACTTTAGACCCAAGAAATATGAGTCATGTGCGTCATAGACTGACGCTAGATTGATACGGTTATTGCCGCGATAATTGACACAGTAGAAATGAGCGCTGATTTTATCATATTCATTCGCTGCTATGTTAATACTGACGTGTAAAAGCATTGCCTAAATATATATCTATCTCTTTAAAAGGCCGATGATTTGGTTAAATAACAGCAAATCTGTTGGTTAATAATGCCTACAATAATAGCGTGACTGTAAATAAGGACGCAAGAAAAAGGACATCACCATAATGGCGATGTCCTCATGCTTATTAACACAATATGAATGCAGTCGTGAAAACAGTAATACTACTGAGCCTTTACTGTGTAGCACTATCTATAGCTGGTGCTTCTGTTAGTGTCGCACTTGCTGGCACAGCAAAGTATTTTTGATTGATCTTATCATAAGTGCCATTGGCTTTAATATTGCTCAATGAGGTATTAATTTTTGCTTGTAGAGCTTCATCATTCGGACGGACGGCAATCGCAAAGTTATCATTGATATCAATCTCCGCGCCCTTTAACACATAATTAGTACCGGACGTCGAGCTGAGCCATTCAATCGCTGGCAGTTTATCCGATATCATGGCATCGACGCGACCGGCACCCAAATCTAAAAACGCATTACTTAATGTATCATATAGCTTCATATCCGCTTTTGGATAAGTGTTTTCTAGCCACTGTGATGAGATGGTGGAGCGCTGAGCGGCGATAGAGTGGGCATTAATATCAGTCACCTTAGCAGGGTCAAAGGTGCTATCTTTTTTGGCTAAAAACACTAGCGCATTGCTAAAATACGGATCCGTAAAAGCTACTTGTTGAGCGCGCTCAGGGGTGACTGACATCGCAGCGACGATAGCGTCATATTTACCAGCCTTGAGACCGGGGATAATACCGTCCCAATCTTGCGCCATAATCTCACAAGTTACTTGCATATCAGCACAGATAGCATTGGCAATTTCGATATCAAAACCGCCGAGCGTGCCATCTGCATTGGTATAGTTAAAAGGCGCATAAGCACCCTCAGTACCGATACGCAGCACATTACCCTCTGTCGCATCTGCTTTTTTCTCAGTTGTCTCCGCAGTATTATTAGCGTCTGAGTTAGTACTTTCAGCCCCTTTATCTTGACCGTTACTACAACCGACTAAAGCTAAAAATGCTGCCACTGCTAGCATAGGTTTTGAAAACCGCTGACTGGTCATTGAATTTGAGCCTATGACAAGATGGTTGCTCATAATCATCCTTGAGGTTATTACATCGTGAAATTTTGAAAAGTACTAGCAAATATGCATTCCTCAAAACTTAGGATCAATACATATTTGTCATCACAGGTATTAGTTTGCTGTCGCTTGCTCTTCTTTAGCAATCGCCGTATCAGCATCGACACTAGCTTTATCCATGACTACTACTTCTTTGATATCACTAGTAGCGACTGCTTTTTGAGCAGCAGTGGTTGAGCTGGTACCAAAATAGCTACCCGTGATTTGATCATAAGTGCCATTGTCTTTTAGCTCAGCCAAGGCTTTATTGAATTTGGCAACCAATGGATCGCCTTTACGGAAAGCGATACCCATCGCATCATCATTGGTGCTGATTTCTTGACCTTTGACCTCATAGTCTTTACCAGCTTCTGTTTTTAGCCAGTCAATACCAGTCACTTTATCAGACATCATCGCCCGCACACGACCTGACGTTAGATCCAGATACGCATTGTCTTGGGTATCATAAAGTTTGATATCAGCATCAGCATGTTTATCTTGTAGATATTGCGAGGCAACAGTTGAACGCTGTGAGGCAATTGGCTGACCTTTTAAAGCGTCAACACTAACATCGTCGCCTTTTTTACCTATTAAGATAATGCCGCTATGAAAGTAAGGTTCGCTAAATTCGACCACTTCTTTGCGCTCAGGGGTGATTGACATACCAGCGATGGCAGCATCAAACTTCTGCGCATTTAAGCCTGGAATCAAGCCATCCCAATCCTGGGAGATCACTTCGCATTTGGCTTTCATTTGCGCACATAGTGCGTCAACCAATTCAATCTCATAGCCGATTAACTTGCCATCAGCATCGGTATAACTAAAAGGTTTATAGCTTGATTCTGTCGCGATTTTGATATTTAAAGGCGTATCAGTTGCAGCAGCTGTTTCAGTGCTTTCTGTTGGTGTAGAGCTGTTATTACAGCCAGCTAGCATCAGCATGGCAGCGCTTAGTGGCGCTAACCACAAGGCTTTTTTGGTCATTGACGAGGTCATTGAAATGATCATAGTGGTTATTCCTTAATATATTTACCAGCCGTATATATATCCGTTGCTTAAAACAGATATAAACAATCGACGCTAATGATTACAGATTATTGACCAAAGTTTTGCTGCTCAAGACGGGCAAGCTCACCGTTACTGCGAATTTCACTCAGCGCTTTATTAAAGTCTTCTTTAATGGCATCGCCTTTACGGACAGCAATCGCAATATTGTCATCATTGTCAATCTCATCACCCACGATACCGAAGCCTTCAGGGTTGTCTGCTAACCATGATTTTGCTGATACTTTTTCAGCCAATACAACATCACTACGACCAGACTTCAGGTCCAAGTAAGCATTGTCATAATTGTCATAAAGCTTAACGGTATTGCCGTCTTTGCCTTCATAATTGTCTTGTAAATAAGCACCCGGCGTCGTTGAGCGTTGACCACCAAGCGTCAGATTTTTGATGACTTTAGGATCAAAGCTGCCTTTGGTATCGGTCAGCCAAACCATCGTATTGGCAAAGTAAGGCTCGCTGAAATCAACTTTTTCTTGACGTTCAGCGGTAATAGACATACCAGCGATAACGGCATCGTATTTTTGCGCCAATAAACCCGGAATAATACCGTCCCAATCTTGAGCGACAATTTCACATTTGGCTTGCATCTGCTCACATAGAGCATTGGCAACGTCGATATCGAAACCCGCCAAACTGCCATCGGCATTGGTATAGTTAAAAGGAGGGTATGCGCCTTCAGTCGCAATACGAATGGTCTTGCCAGCGGTTCCTGCTGCCGGTGCATCTGAATTGGTATCAGCAGCGTCATTGGCAGGTTGGCTACAAGCACCTAACATGAGCGCGGCAGTAACGGTCATCGATGACCACAATAGGCGAGAATTCGACATCATACGTTCCTTAAATTCTGATGGATTTTTAAGATGATTTTTAATCTCTAATTTTTGATACAGCGTTCTGGTATATTTTTTCTGACGTCCCTGCCAGATAAGTTACTCAGATTCAGGCAACTGGATATTCAGGCTGTGAGATGTTTAGGTATATGGATAAGTGCTATGCATACCCGCTCACAAGTCTTTTGATAATACCTGAGTGGAATATCAAAAACAAACGTTTTGCATACCGACTGTGATTATTGAGTAATAAAGGCACGAATAGACTTACTGATGTGCAATCTTAGCGTTTTAAACAATTATTGCTAAGATTGCCATTTTACTAGATTTAAGCAATGGATTAATTTTGACGATGTGAAGCCATAAAGTCTCTAACGCGCTCAGACTTAGGGTTATCAAAGACCTGCTCAGGTGTACCAATCTCTTCAATAACGCCTTGGTGTAAAAATACCACTTTACTAGAAACGTCACGAGCAAAACGCATCTCATGGGTCACAATCAACATCGTGCGTCCCTCTGCGGCTAGCTCTCGCATAACGGCAAGCACTTCATTGACCAGCTCAGGATCTAATGCAGAAGTCGGTTCATCAAATAATAATACCTGTGGCTGCATAGCAAGAGCGCGTGCAATAGCAACACGCTGACGCTGACCACCAGACAGATTAGCAGGATAAGCGTCTTTTTTATCAAGCAAACCGACTTTATCAAGCAGCTTCTCAGCATCGCTAATGGCTTGGTCTTTTTTTATTTTTAAGACTTGTATTGGCCCTTCAATGATATTGTCAATAATCGTTTTATGTGGCCATAGATTGAAATTCTGAAAGACAAAGCCCACGCGTGCGCGCAAGTGTTCTAGCTGTTTGATATCAGCCGCTTGCAATTCGCCTGACTTAGCTGGCTTTAGCATCAGCTCATCTTTACCGATAATAATACGACCTTGATTGGGCTTTTCGAGCAAATTGATACAGCGCAGCAGGGTCGACTTACCTGAGCCAGACGAGCCTAAAATAGAGATAACATCGCCGTCATAGGCAGTTAGAGATACGCCTTTCAGTACGGCCAATGAGCCGAAACTTTTATGGATATCTTGTAAATCTAAAGCGATAGGTCGAGTCGGATTATTTGCAGTATCAAGCATGGTTTAGCAGACTTCCAATAAATATGAATGAAAACATGACGTAAAAATGCGCTTAGCCTTAAAAAGGCGTTTGGCAATAAATTACCTTTATAAAATAAGGCCCATAATATACAGTCAATTATGGGCCTTATTTTATCATCTTAATAGCGTGAGCGCTGTTTTATCTGCCACATTAGTAGCTTGAGACGTGCTCTTCGCTTTCAGTACCGTCCATCACCTCTGCATCATCCGAAGTTGCTACGGCCACATCATCCGTGCTACTGACAGCCATATCATTGTCAGCAGTTGCTACCGCAACATCGTCAGCACTGCCGGCAGTAGCCACACCCGTGGCTTCATCTTCTACCGAAGTCTGCGCATCGACTGCTGGCGCCGTCTCTACTGGTGGCTCTTCTTTCTTACCACAGGCACTTAGCGTCAATGCCGCTGCAACCAATCCAACGCCCAACCAGTTTTTGTAAGCACCAGATTTTTGAATTTGTTGTTGATCAATGGTCATGTTCATTCTCCAATACTTTTATTTACTATCATTAATTTCTACTATGAATAGCTATCATGTAGCCGAGCGAGTTCAAAAATAACGTGTTAAAGCTAAAATGAATCTCTTGCTGCTTAGCGCTCACTATACGGACGATTCATAGCGACTACCTTAGTAATTGCAGTCTATTTCTGTTAAAAATACGTAACCATCAATCCAATGCTCAATCATGACTATCATATAAAGACAAGTGACTTCTATTCACAAAATCGGCTTTACTATCGACCTAATCTCCTCTATGTTAAATAGCAGAGTGCCATTAGAGCGCTAAAGAACACTGATTGTTCTCTATTTATAACTATAAGGAAGAATATTTATGAGTCAAACCAATACCACAGACGTAACCGCTTATATGCAAAATGTTGGTAAAGAAGCGCGCGCTGCATCCAGAGCACTGGCTGCTGCCAATACGGGTGACAAAAATGCTGCACTGATGGCAATTCACGATGTATTAAAGAACGCTAAGCAAGATATCTTAGCCGCCAATACAGTCGATATGGACAATGGGGCAAAGAACGATCTGGATGCTGCGCTGCTTGATCGCTTGGAATTAAATGACGCCCGTTTTGATGGCATGCTACAAGGTCTAAAAGACGTTGCGGCATTGCCTGACCCTATTGGTGAGGTTACCGACATGACGTATCGTCCGTCGGGTATTCATCTGGGAAAAATGCGCGTGCCACTTGGTGTAGTCGGTATGATTTATGAGTCGCGTCCCAATGTCACTTTGGAAGCAGCCTCGCTCGCACTAAAGTCAGGTAACGCCATTATTTTGCGTGGCGGCTCTGAAGCATTTGAGTCCAATCAAGCGATTGCCAAATGTATTTTAGAAGGACTAAAAAACGTTGGTATGTCTGAGTATAGTGTCCAAGTGCTAGAGACCACTGACCGTGCTGCCGTTGGTGAGCTTATCACTATGACAGAATATGTTGATGTTATCGTACCACGCGGCGGTAAAGGGTTGATTGAGCGTATCAGCCGCGATGCACGCGTGCCTGTCATTAAGCACTTAGATGGCAACTGTCATACCTTTATCGACAGTGATGCTGATCCTGAGATTGCCATTAACGTGAGTGTCAATGCCAAAACCCATCGCTATGGTACTTGTAATACCATGGAAACCTTGTTGGTCGATGAAGCCATCGCTGATGAGCTGTTACCAAAAATTGCCGAAGCCATCGTTGAAGCCGATAATGCGATGCAACTACGTCTTGATGGTAAAGCGCAGGCTATTCTGAACGATAACACCACCCTTAAAGGCCATTTATCAGCCGCCACCGCTGAAGATTGGGATACCGAATATCTCGCCCCTATCCTCGCGATTAAAATACTATCCGGCATTGATGAGGCGATTGAGCATATCAACACCCATGGCAGTCATCATACCGATGTTATCATTACAGATAACTATACCAAGTCACAGCGATTTATTCGCGAAGTCGACTCGGCAAGCGTGATGATTAACGCCTCTAGCCGTTTTGCCGATGGCTTTGAATACGGGCTTGGTGCCGAAATTGGTATATCAACCGACAAGATCCACGCGCGTGGACCTGTTGGACTTGAAGGTTTGACTTCACAAAAGTGGATTGTTTATGGTCATGGCGAAACGCGTGCCTGATTTATTACTTCTTCACTACAATTTATAATGTCTTCTGCAGTATAATTGTTACAGAACGTCAGCTTAATTGCTGGCGTTTTTTTATTTTTACTACACATGTTGTATATGACATATAGTCAGGGAAAAACAATATCGATACATCACGTACTACTGGTATCAATTTTTCTTGCTTGCTGTGCCTACGCAGACAGAGGCGGCAAAAAATTTATACCAGCAGCACCGTAGTTTTTTTAAGATACTTTCATTATATAGCCATTATTTTACATGATAAACCCTATCGATAGGACGAGGACGCCCATGCAAAGTGGCAAAATTAAGCACTGGAATTCTGATAAAGGCTATGGCTTTATCGATGTCGACAATCAAAGTGAAGATGTGTTTTTTCACATAACATCCGTGCGAATGGCGCAGCCTATCAGCGAAGGGCAACGCGTTTACTTTAATAGCGAACACAATGAAAAAAATCAGTTGCGCGCCACCGAAGTCACATCAAATGAATTAAGTACTTTAAAAACATCAGTATCTAATTCAGTGGCAAATTCAACTTATCGCAAATCAGATAATGCGCATCAGAAAAACAATCAGCATAAAAATAATCGTATCAGCCACAATAAGAAAAGCAGCTTCTCCATCCTGCTCAGTTTGATTGCCATTATCGCTGTTGCGGTCTATTTCTTTGCTGATTTGAAATCCAGTTTTTTTGCCGATAGCACGCCATCTACTAGCCTATCGCAAAACCATATTGAACCTGCCAGCACTTCAAATGCAGCAGCTATTACTGGTGATGTGCAGATAGATCAAACGCTTGCGCTTATTCAGCAAGGTGGACCGTTTCCTTATCCCAATAAGGATGGCAGCACGTTTTATAATCGCGAAGGCAAGCTACCGGCGCAGGCGCAAGGCTACTATCGCGAATATACCGTACCCACACCTGCCGTTTCGCATCGCGGCGCACGACGTATTGTTACTGGTGGTCACCCACCGACCATTTATTATTTGACCCTTGATCATTACAACAGCTTTCAAATACTGCAGGTGAAATGATATGAGCGAAGCCATTTATTATGTGACTCGAAACCGCATTGAGCAAAGTTATGTCGATAACAGCAGCGGTTTCTTTGTCGCTATACCTGAGCAGGCAATTCCTGTGCCTATAGGCAATATATTAAATAAAGACACACTGTTAGCCAACTTAGCAAAAGCATGCGATTTTCCAAGTTGGTTTGGTCATAACTGGGATGCGACATGGGACTGCTTAACAGACAGTGATATCGAGTACTTAGCTCTTGATTTAACCTTAACTAACGACATTAATAGCGAAGATTTTAACGTGTTCAAAAATCTCGTTGAAGACGCCTTTAAAGAATTTGGCAAACCACAACTGTGGATTATTATGGCATCCGACGATTTCACTCAGTCACCCATAAGATAAGAATCTGAATTCGAGATAAAAACAGACTTATCCCGAATTCAGATTAATTTATATTTATAGAAAGGATGAATATATGGAAATTACCTTAAACGGCTATTACACCCTGATATTAGCCACATTGGTCCTTTTACTTGGACGCTTCTTAGTCAAAAGAATTAAGTTTTTAGAAGATTTCAATATTCCAGAACCAGTCGCAGGCGGTTTGGTCGCAGCGATTGTCGTTTATATTCTTAATATTGTTTGGGGCTATAGCTTTAATTTCCATCAAGGACTGCAAACAGCGACTATGCTGATGTTTTTTGCCTCTATCGGGCTTAGCGCTGATTTTGGTCGGTTAAAAGCAGGTGGCTCACCCTTACTAATTTTCACCATTATCGTGTCTGTCTTTATCATTTTGCAAGACATCCTTGGTGTTGCAATGGCAAGCGCACTTGGGCTTGATCCTTTGCTTGGCTTGGTGACCGGTTCAATCGCTTTGACTGGTGGTCATGGTACTGCTGGTGCTTGGGGCATTACTTTGGAGGAGCAGTATGGTGTGGTTGGCGCGACGACGCTGGGTATCGCAGTTGCCACTTATGGTTTAGTAGCAGGTGGTATTATCGGTGGTCCTGTTGCCCGTCGCTTGATTAAAAAGCTTGGTCTCAAGCCTACAGCAGACAATCCAAACCCAAGTGATGTTGAAAAACTGGCAAGTGAGCAGTCGCTCTATAGCACCAAGCACAGCGAAGAGGAAGTTCATAGTAATAAGGAGATGTTTGAAAAACCGGATAATATCCGTCTGATTACGGCATCGTCTACCATTGAATCATTGGCACTGTTTGCCGCAGCATTGGCATTTGCTGATCTCATGACTTTGGTAGCGCAGGATACGTGGTTTGAGTTACCGACCTTTGTATGGGCATTAGCAGGTGGTGTGATTTTGCGTAACACCTTAACCATGGTATTTAACTTTGATATGTTTGACCGTGCGATTGACGTCATTGGTAACGCTTCTCTGAGTCTTTTCTTAGCGATGGCTTTATTGTCATTAAAGCTGTGGCAATTGACAGATTTGGCAGGTCCGGTATTGATCATCTTATTGTCACAAACTGTTCTAATGATTGGCTATGCTTACTTTGTGACCTTCAAACTCATGGGCAAAGACTATGATGCAGCTGTCTTGTCAGCAGGACACTGTGGTTTCGGTATGGGTGCAACTCCTACGGCGATTGCCAATATGCAGGCGGTCACCGATCGTTACCTACCATCACATAAGGCATTTTTGATTGTACCTATGGTTGGTGCATTCTTCGTTGATATCGTTAACGCCACCATCCTGCAGATATTTACCAAATTGCCATTTATGTGATTTGATAAGCAATAAAGTCGAATTAACCTGAATAAGCCCCAATTATATTTATATAGTTGGGACTTATTTATGTTAGATGATAAGACTAATTAAATTACTATTTGTATATTAGCGCTCTATAAGACTTGGCATAAACATTAAATTGGTTACTTCATCTAGAGGTAATTTCAATTCTTTAGCAAAGGATTTTATGCCCAAACCCTCCTTAGCTAACATGGGCATTATCTTTTCAAAAATTAAAGATTTTTCTCTAGGAATAGGCTGAGGCTCTTCCTTTCTATAGCCTCTTATTGAAGCCTCTTCCATAAGTTTTCTATACTGCCACTCTGTAATAAGATTGGCTTTATACAGTCTAAATATCAGGCTGACAGCGGATACCGACCATCTACTTTTTAGTTCAATGATGTCCTCTATAGTTATATAGTTAGGAACAGCATTTGCAACACTTGCCTTTGGCATCAAAAATGCAGAAGCAAAATTATCAGCTTCTTGTTCAGCAACTCGACTAGGAGATAATGAAACGTCAATAGGGTCATCGAAAGGTGAAGCATGCTTGTGCAGCAGTAAATGTCCCAATTCGTGTGCAGCGTCAAACCGACTACGTTCTGCTGATTTCCTATTATTAAGAAAAATAAATGGCAAGCCATCTTTCCAAAAAGAAAAAGCGTCAACATCTAGGGTATTTTCTGACAATGAAAAGACACGAACACCTTTAGATTCCAATAGATGTATCAAATTACCTATCTTCTTACTTCCAAGCGCCCAATGCTCTCTGATTGTCTCTGCTGCTACCTCAGGATCACAACCTCTCAAATCTATAAAATCTTGTTTAGGAAGTTCAAAATTGTCTTGTATATAATTGTTGACGATGAGACTAAGTCGTCCAGCAGATATAGCAGCATCTCTTTGTGCAGCTGTCATCTTACTTAATGCACGAAATGAAACCGTCTCAGTAGATATTTCATCAATATCATCTTCAAAGAAGAACTGTGCAGGATAACTGAGAACTTGCGATATTTTCTTCAAAGACTCACTAGAAGGCGGGTTATTAATGCCATCTTTCTCGTATTTAGATATAGTTTTTGAAGACAAACCTGTTTGCTCCGCAAGTTTCCTATATGTCATCTTGCGTCTTAGTCTTGCGACTTTAAATCTATCAGGATTAAACTCTTTATCCACTCTTTCTAGGCACATCAAAATCAATCCCTACAGTTGAGTCTTCTTCACTCTTCACGGATGTAAGTTTAGGCTTATTCGAAATATCAATAGGTGACAAAATAATTCGCTTTTTATAGCCAGAAATAATTCTATTCTCTATCTTTGTAGGTAGTAATAGCTCAAATCTAATTTCTTCCTTCCTCTCGTCAATATGAAAAAGAAGTAACCATGTTTGATTTGGATCAGCAGATTCTCCAGTAATAGCGTTTGCGTCAAACAAGTCATCACAAGAAGTGAATAAATCTAAATTGTCACTCATCAGAACGTTATAGCCCGAACCTTTTTGATTCTTAGGTTTTGGCTCTTTATCTTTGATTCCAGTATGCTTATTGCCTGAATTAACAATAATTGTAATTTTTCTTAGTGGACTTTTGATACCTTCAATACCATTACTCTCAAAAGGCGTCCCCCAACTACGTTCTAACGCCTTTAGTCTTAATTCCTTCACAGCATAATTCCAAGCGTTGTATCCTGCTGCTGATTTTGTAGAAAAATCATTATCTTCACGTTGGTAAGCTCTAAATGCTGCATCTACTGCCTTAGCAAACACTTCATAAGGAAGACCAATTCTCTTGAAATCACTATCATCCTTATGCTCATCTGACTGGGTGATATGTTCAATTTTATAAGCGTGCATTTCTATTCCTTTATCAATACTAGTTCCACTATTTTAACCTCAAATGAGGTTAAAAAACAAGAACTAACTACATTTTAAATATGTATGTATGCAACCACTAAATACAAAGCATATATTTAAAATTTTGTACGTAAGCACAAAAAAACCGCCTAGCAAAAGCTAAGCGGTTTTTTTATTTCTGACTTATAAAACCAATTAATTAGAAATTACTGGTTTTTAGCATAGACAGGAAGCTCTTTACAGATCGCTTCTACTTTGCCACGTACTTCAGCAGTCACTGCTTCATCGCCACGGCTGTCAAGAACATCACAAATCCAACCTGCCAAATCACCTGCTTGTGCTTCGTTGAAGCCGCGAGTGGTAATCGCTGGTGTACCAATACGGATACCAGAAGTCACAAACGGAGATTTTGGATCGTTTGGTACGGCGTTTTTATTGACCGTAATGTGTGCGTCACCCAACCATTTATCCGCTTCTTTACCAGTCATCTCTTGCTTAACTAAGCTGATAAGCATCAGATGGTTTTCAGTGCCACCAGAGATAATTTCATAACCGCGATCTTGAATGACTTTTGCCATGGCTTGAGCGTTTTTAACCACTTGCTGCTGATAGGTTTTGAAGTTCTCTTCTAATGCTTCTTTAAAGCAAACTGCTTTTGCCGCGATGACATGCATCAACGGACCACCTTGGTTGCCTGGGAATACGGCAGAATTGAGCTTTTTAGCAAGCTTCTCATCACGAGCAAGAATCATACCTGAACGTGGGCCACGTAAGGTTTTGTGCGTAGTTGTGGTCACTACATCAGCAAACGGTACTGGGCTTGGGTAAACGCCACCAGCGATAAGACCAGCAACGTGAGCCATATCCACTAGCAAGTAAGCGCCTACTTCGTCAGCGATTTCACGGAAACGCGCCCAATCAACTACTTGTGAATACGCTGAAAAACCAGCGATGATCATTTTAGGCTTATGCTCTTTTGCCAAGCTCTCAACTTGGTCATAATCGATAAGACCAGTGCCTTCGACCAAACCATACTGTACTGCATTGTAGTTCAGACCTGAAAAGTTGATATGTGCGCCATGCGTTAAGTGACCACCAGCATCTAAACTCATGCCAAGTACAGTATCATTGGCTTCAAGCAATGCTAAAAAGACAGCAGAGTTTGCTTGGCTACCAGAGTGTGGCTGTACGTTCACATATTCTGCACCAAACAATTCTTTTGCACGGTCGATAGCTAGTTGCTCAACGACGTCAACATGCTCACAACCACCGTAATAGCGCTTACCAGGATAGCCTTCAGCGTATTTGTTGGTCAAATCAGTACCCTGCGCTTCCATCACTGCTTGTGAGCAGTAGTTTTCTGAAGCGATAAGCTCAATATGGTTCTCTTGACGAACGCTTTCAGCAGCCATAGCTTCAGCAAGTACTGGATCAAAATCTTTGATAGAGATATCTTTAAACATAGTAAAGTCCTAAGTGGTGACGTTTATTAGTAATAACGGTCGTTGAAAGAAGCAAGTAGCAAAAGAAGTTTGAAATAGGCAAGCAAAAGGCATGAGCTTGCAGTTTTAAGGATAAATTCGATACTCTTTTGCATCGATATTCTCGCTAAAGTTTAAGTGTAACATGAAACTTTATGTTGCGAGCGCAAAAAAATATCAGCTTATTTTGAGTAGACGACAGGGCAAAATTCTCTATATTTAAATCTATTTTTTTCAGTAACTTATCAATATATCCTCTAAATAGAAGCAGTAAATTCATTAAAATTTATTCACTAAAAACTTATCTGAATAATAAAGTGGAAAATAGTTGGCTAATTAATTGGTTGTTTTAATTTTCTGATGAAGTACTTAAATATCCAATTGTTTTTCACAGAACCGTGGCAAAAAGGTCTCACTAATGAGTAAAGAACGACCGTACCAATCATAAAGCGTCTGCCGTTGCCAGCCATCTGCCGTATATTTGATACAGCGCTGATTGGGTAAGGTGCGACTGCGATTAAACAATACATAGCCTATGGGTGTGCTTTTTAATTGCTGTAGACGTCTGGCACTGCCTTTTAGACTTGATAACGGAAACAGGCTTTGCGCCTGTACCCATGGTAGCTCGTCACTCCCGTATAGATATACCTCACGGACCCATGCCAGCCGTGGATGACTAAGCGCTGCCCCTTTGATACCCAATTGTTTTTTTTGTGCTAAAGATAGGAGACGATAACCCTCAAAGTGACGCTCCACACGTAGCGGCTGCCCAGCTTTTACCTCTAGCAAGGCAGTAAGAGAGCCTTCGGTATTTAGCCAAGGTAATAGCTCAGTTGGAGGTAATGAATTGGTTACGCAAGGAAGATGAGAGGTCATAGTTTACGGCTAATGTGTACTTTATTAAGTAGAAGGTGGTTAAAAGATAAGGTTATTCATTGTTATGGAACATTGGCATATTATCAATATTAAACGGCAAAGCTTCAAATGCTTGCTCTCGATATTGCGACATCTGTAGCCGATCTTTGCGGCAAAAATCAGCAATCGCTGGCACAAAACGCGCATCATAAATACGGTGCAGTGAGTGGGTAGCTGTTGGAATAAAGCCACGAATCAGCTTATGCTCACCTTGCGTTCCTGGGTCGAAATAGTGCAAGCCTTGCTCGATGGCAAACTCAATACCTTGATAATAGCACAGCTCAAAATGCAAGCTATCATACTCACCAAGCGCTCCCCAATAACGACCGTACAAAGTTGCCGTTTTATTGTCAGGCTTATCATATAAAAACAGACTGCTCGCGATAATCTCACCGTTGGCATCAAGTGCTTGTGCGAGCATTAAATGCTCAGCCATATGTTGCGCTAATGCTTTAAAAAAATCCATGGTCAAATAAGGCTGCTGCCCACGTACCGCATAAGTCATTACATAGCAATGATAAAAAGTCTTCCAGTCGGACTCGGTAATGTCATCACCGCATTTTCGCTGGCACGTAATACCTTGCTCAGCAACTTTTCTGCGCTCAGCCCGAATGGTTTTACGTTTTTTGGCTTTAAGCGTGGTCAAAAATGCTTCAAAATCTGTAAATGGCTGATTATTTTGAGTTAGATTTTTATTTTGCCATAAAAATTGGCAACCTTGACGCTCAAGTATCGGTAGCTCAATCGGTTTTGCCGTTACACCATTTGCTTGGGTTTTAAGCGCCATTTCTATATCAATATCAGTCGGCAGCGATGCGTTAGCCATAGCAGCCATCTCAGGTGTGACAAATAGCCCATGCCAGCCAGAGGCATCTACTTGCTGCGCAATATCATCCACCCCGGCAATAGCGGTCTTTATAATGTCAGCATCGAGCGTCTCACCTGCTGCCACCCATAAACGCTGCCCAGTAATAGGCGTATAAGGGGCGCTCGTTACCAAACGCGGATAATAGTCGAGACCATACTGCGCATAAGCTTGCGCCCATGAATGGTCAAATACAAATTCCCCTTGGTGATGACCTTTGATAAATACGGGCATCACGGCAACCGGCTGCTTCACCTTTATAGAAGCTTCTACAGAAGACAAATTTTTCTGTACTACAAAATCGTCATCGGCATCTACACGGTGCACCAATATATAAATAGGTAACCAGCCAGCTTCCTCGCCAATCGCGCCAGTGTCACTAAGCGCTTGCCAAAAGGCAAATGACATAAAAGGGGTGTCTGGCGTTTGCCACTCGCTTAGGCTTTGCCAACTGGTATCGTTCAGTAACGCATATTGTAAATTCATAATCAGCACACTGTTTTTTTGATGACTTTTCTTGATCATATAGCCTATCAAATTGGCATTTTTTTGCTGTCACAATTTGCAAGAATTTTATATAACCGTTATAGGATGATTGATACCGTTTAAGAAATGATGCCGTACTAGTGTGATCGAAACAAAACTTTGATGCCATACGTAATAAAAACTGCCATTAAAAACAGGCAAATTACATGGAAAAGATGATATCAATCTTGATGACTGATAGAATAAGAGTATTATTAGCTTAATATAATTCATATAGATGAGATATGAGCGAAATAGTATACTTAGTTCAACATACGAGATTGACATCATATCGGATTTATAGTGGATGAACTATAATATATCGACTGTCATGTATCGTCAGGCAGTGTTACCCAATCGTTCAACCCCTCTTTTGGCGGTAAGTTTGTCATAAAGGTTAAAACAGCTTCCAAAAGATAGTTTTGCAAAATAAGGTCAACAGGCAGTCTCAAAACTATTTAAATGCGTCAAACTGTTTAAATATATTTTTGTATGATTGCAAAAGTGACACTTGATGTGCTTAATTTAGCGCCATCACTCATTATGGTATGAAGGCTATATAAAGCGATTAAATAAGATCCAAGCCTTACTCCCCTTATTAATGACAACATAAAGGAATACTCTACTACAATGTCAAAAATTATTTATACAAAAACCGACGAAGCCCCAGCGCTTGCAACCGTATCATTCTTGCCTATTGTCAAAGCATTTACTCAAACAGCAGGCATTGAAGTTGATACCAGTGATATCTCAGTTGCTGCCCGTGTATTGGCTGAATTCCCTGAGTTTTTAAGTGAAGAGCAACGCGTTCCTGATAACTTAGCTGAGCTAGGTCGTCTGACACAAGATCCAAACACCAACATCATCAAATTGCCAAATATCAGTGCTTCTGTTCAACAGTTGAAAGCAGCTATTAAAGAACTACAAGGTAAAGGCTATGCCATTCCTGATTTTCCAGATGACCCAAAAACTGACGAAGAAAAATCGATTCGTCTGCGTTATGGCAAAAGTCTAGGCAGCTCGGTAAACCCTGTACTTCGTGAAGGTAACTCAGATCGCCGCGCACCAAAAGCGGTCAAAAACTACGCACGCAAACATCCGCATTCTATGGGTGAATGGAAACAATGGTCACAAACGCATGTATCACATATGCACAGCGGCGACTTCTATGATGGCGAGCAATCTATCACTTTAGATAAAGCACGTACTGTACGTATGGAACGCTTAGCGGACGATGGCACTGTAAATGTATTCAAAACAGGCATCGCTTTGCTTGATAAAGAAGTCATCGATCTTATGTTCATGAGCAAAAAATCACTGCTTGATTTTTATGAGCGTGAAATGGAAGACTGCCGTGAAGCTGGTATCTTATTCTCGTTGCACGTAAAAGCGACCATGATGAAAGTATCACACCCTATCGTCTTCGGTCATGCGGTCAGAATCTACTATAAAGATGCTTTCCAAAAGCATGGCGCATTATTTGACGAGCTAGGTGTCAATGTTAATAACGGCATGGCAAGTTTGTATGAAAAAATTGCCGAGTTGCCAGCCAGTTTGCGTGAAGAGATTGAGCGTGATTTACATGCTTGCCAAGTACATCGCCCACGTTTGGCGATGGTTGATTCATCAAAAGGCATCACCAACTTCCATTCGCCAAGTGACATCATCGTTGATGCATCCATGCCTGCTATGATACGTAATGGCGGCAAAATGTGGGGTGCTGATGGTAAACTATATGATTGCAAAGCTGTCATGCCAGAATCTACCTTTGCTCGTATTTATCAAGAAATGATCAATTTCTGCAAATGGCATGGCAACTTTGATCCAACAACGATGGGTACAGTACCTAACGTCGGTCTAATGGCTCAAAAAGCGGAAGAATATGGCTCACACGACAAGACTTTTGAAGCGAGCGATAACGGTATTGCTCGTATTGTTGACGAAGAAACAAATGAAATCTTGCTTGAGCAGCGTGTTGAAAAAGGTGATATCTGGCGCATGTGTCAGGTTAAAGATGAGCCTATCCAAGATTGGGTCAAGCTTGCAGTACGCCGTGCACGCGAATCGAATACACCAGTTATCTTTTGGTTAGACCCGTATCGTCCACACGAAAACGAGCTGATCAAAAAGGTAAAAATGTATCTAAAAGATCATGATACCACTGGTCTACATATCGAAACCATGTCACAAGTTCGTGCCATGCGTTATACCTTAGAGCGCGTTGCTCGTGGTCTTGATACGATTTCTGCTACTGGTAATATCTTACGTGATTATCTCACTGACTTATTCCCGATTTTAGAATTGGGCACCAGTGCTAAGATGTTGTCAGTGGTTCCATTAATGAAGGGCGGCGGTTTGTTTGAAACAGGCGCTGGCGGTTCAGCACCAAAGCATGTACAACAATTGGTTGAAGAAAACCACTTACGTTGGGATTCTTTGGGTGAGTTCTTGGCATTGACTGTGTCGCTAGAGCATTTAGCACAGAATGACAACAACCCTAAAGCTCAAGTATTGGCTGATACCTTAGATAGAGCAACTGAAAAGCTGTTATTGAATGACAAGTCTCCATCACGCAAAACTGGTGAGCTTGACAACCGTGGCAGTCATTTCTATCTTGCTATGTATTGGGCACAAGAGCTTGCTGCTCAAGATCAAGACAGCGAGCTAAAAGCGCAATTTACCGCACTTGCGCAGAATCTTGAGAGCAATGAAGCATCTATTATCAAAGAGCTAAATGATGCTCAAGGTAAGCCTATGGATCTTAAAGGCTATTACCTAGCGGATGAAGCATTGGCTGAGCAAGCAATGCGTCCTAGCACTTTGTTCAATAACGCCATTGCTTCATTATAATTAACTCATCTTATAAAAGTTAATTTATAGAAGTGACATTAGCGTAAAAAAAACACCCCAAATATCTTAGATTTTGGGGTGTTTTTTTGTCTTTTATTAATGAGTAATTTTTATGTCAGAAACTATTTATAAGACATTATGTAAAAGATATCATTTTCTTACCCATTCATATGTTTAATGATTGCTTTACCAAACTCAGAGGTACTTAGTAAGGTGGCATCCGGCATCAAGCGTTCAAAATCGTAGGTCACGGTCTTATTTTTGATAGCACCTTGGATACCTTCGATGACCAAGTCAGCGGCCTCTGTCCAGCCCATATCACGTAGCATCATCTCAGCTGATAAAATAAGCGAACCCGGATTGACTTTGTTTTGTCCGGCGTACTTTGGCGCTGTACCATGGGTTGCCTCATATACAGCAATAGCAACTCCTTTATTAGCACCCGGAGCAATACCGATACCACCGACTTGCGCGGCTAGCGCGTCAGAGATGTAGTCGCCGTTTAGATTTAATGTCGCAATCACTGAGTAGTCAGCTGGACGCATCAAGATTTGCTGCAAAAACGCATCCGCAATCACATCTTTAATCACAATCTTATGACCCGTCTTAGGATTTGTTATCGTCATCCAAGGGCCACCATCTAGTAATTGAGCACCAAAGCACTCAGTAGCAGCCTCATATCCCCACTCTTTAAAAGCGCCTTCAGTGAACTTCATAATATTGCCTTTATGCACAAGCGTCACATTAGGCAAGTCATTGTCGATGGCGTGCTGAATCGCTTTAAAAATCAAACGCTGTGAGCCCTCTTTTGATACTGGCTTGATACCAATGCCACAATCTTCTGAAAAGCGAATCTGTGTCACGCCCATCTCTTCTTTTAAAAACTTAATGACTTTTTTGGCATCCTCACTGCCTGCTTTCCACTCGATACCGGCATAGATATCTTCTGAGTTTTCGCGGAAAATAATCATATCAGTCAACTCAGGATGTTGGACAGGACTTGGAACGCCTTCGAACCAACGTACAGGACGCTGACAAACGTACAAATCAAGCTCTTGTCGCATTGCCACGTTCAGCGAGCGCATACCACCGCCAACTGGCGTAGTCAGCGGACCTTTTATACTGATGACATAATCACGCAACACATCAAGCGTCTCTTCTGGCATAAATTCGCCGTCATAAATTTTAGAGGCTTTTTCACCGCAATAGGTCTCCATCCAAACGATGGACTTTTTGCCTTTATAAGCTTTTTCAACTGCCGCATCAATCACTTCAATCATGACAGGTGTGATATCAACGCCGATGCCATCGCCTTCGATAAAGGGAATGATAGGATGATTTGGAATATTGAAGGATAAATCAGCATTTACGGTTATTTTTTCGCCGTTTATTGGTACGATAACCTTGTTATATGACATGAGGTGATACTCCTTGATATGTATTATGTGTTTTAAGCGTCCTTGGCATTCTGTTATGCTAGCTGTTTTATCATGGTGATGACAGCATTATAAATGTTTGTACAATACGATAAACTTAAGGTAAACCACGCCTCTACCTTTAAGCTTTACTCGTATATTAACTCTTATAGTATATGTCCTGCTATCCGCCATTTTATTTTTGGGAAACGCTATTTTATGTCCAGCTCTAGCCTGATTTTGTTTAATAAGCCTTACGGAGTACAAAGTCAATTCCGTGATGACAGCAATAATGACCATACTACTCTATCAGAATATTTCACGGATAAATCACTCCGTATCGCTGGTCGGCTTGATGCTACCTCAGAGGGGCTGCTGATTTTGACCAGTGATGGACGTATTAATAAAGCCATTACGCAGCCACCATCTGCAAAGGGTTTTGCGCAAAATAGACAAAAACAAGGTAAGACTTATTTGGTGCAAGTAGAAGGCATGGTCACTGCTGTCCAATTAAAGGCGCTGGCGTCAGGCGTGGTCTTGAAAGACGGTAAGACATTGCCTGCCTCTGCAGTATTAGTGGATGAAGTCGACTTGCCGATTACATTATGGGAGCGCGATCCGCCTATTCGTGAGCGTAAAAATATCCCAACTTCATGGTTGATGCTGACTATTTATGAAGGCAAAAATCGCCAAGTGAGGCGTATGACTGCGCATGTAGGGCTGCCTTGCTTACGCTTGATACGCTGGTCAGTGGCAGGATTTGAGCTTGGAGAGTTGGGCGTTGGTGAGTTTGTACGCATTCATTTAAATAGTGAGCAATGCCGCAAACTTGGCATCATAGGTTAGCTATCATAATACCTAATTAAAGCTGTACTTAAGATAGATTTTTTTATTTAAGCTCACTATATTACGACATCTTAAACATAGCGTCTCGAAAGAGTAAGATTTATCTGTTAACATTTAGTTATATGCTTTATATGCTTTATATGATTCATATGCTTTTTTGCTAAGCTTCTTGTTCAATTTATGGTAAGGATATGTCATGACTGCTTTTCATCGTTTTGCCTTGTTTGCTACTGGCGTGTCTGCTGCGCTATTAATAAGTGCTTGCCAGCCAGCATCAGATGATGTTGAGGTGAATGCAGTGCAAGACGATGCACCGGTTGTAGCAGAGCAAGTTGACAGCCATGAAGATATGGATGCTCACGATATGATGACTGCTGATACTACGCCAGATGAGATGCCAATGACGGACATATTTAAAGACTATACGAAGTCTATGACTGATATGCATAATGAGATGATGGTAGGTATGGCTTATAATGATCCTGATACAGCCTTTGCAAAAAGTATGCTTGGGCATCATCATGGTGCAGTAGATATGGCAAAGATTGAGCTTAAATACGGTAATGATGAGACGATGCGTAAGCTGGCAAAAGACATCATTGACTCACAGCAGCTTGAGATTGATATTATAAATAAATGGCTTGCTAGCCACCCTGATGCGCCCAAGCCAAAGCCCAATACCCAAGTAATGCAACAAGCTTATACGGCAGGCATGCAAGCCATGCATGACGACATGATGACTGGCATCGCAAACCCTGTGCCAGACATGGCATTTGCACGTGGTATGCTGCCTCATCATCGCGGCGCGGTAGATATGGCAATGGTACAGCTCCAATATGGTACCGATAAGGAAATGCGTAAATTGGCACAAGACATCATTGATGCCCAGCAGCCTGAAATTATATGGTTACAAGAGTGGATTGCAAAAACGTTAGTTAATGCAGAAAAAGATGCAAGCAATGCTACCGATCAAGATACTTCTGCAAACCAGAAAGAAGCCGTAGAGGTTGCCAAAACCACAAAACCTAATGCTTAAATTTTAAGCGTACAACACAAAGCCCATGCTAAGCATCATTGTTTAGTATGGGCTTTTTAATAGCTACTAATTTTATAGTAGCCACTGTCTCTGTAGAGCACTCAACTACGTGTGATAGCCAAATCGCTATGACTGAGCACCCTTCATCACATCTAACCAAGCACTTTCTGTTTTTAATTCATTTATCTTATTTTCATCATCTGTATTAGCCTTTGCTAAACGCAAGCTAATGCTATGTGGAAAGACTTTATCTAAACCATCACTCTCATCTGTATCGACTTTCGGTACAACCTTAACCGTCATCAGCTCATCACGGCGAAACAAATGGCATTCAATGTCGTGTGATGCATCATTGAATAGGGCTAGTTGTTTGTTATCTGCTTTGATACCATCAATTGCGATAATAACATCATGTGCTGAGAGTCCAGCTTTTGCCGCGGCGCTCGCGCGCGCTACCTTACTGACCTTGAGTCCCATTGGCGTTTCAGTACATCTCATGCCCCACGGTACATGTTTGTCAGCGGTCTCTTTGGTATTGCTATGTAACTGAATACCGTTAGCGGCTAACAACGATTTTAGAGGCAACTCTTCAACGCCATTAACATAGCAGCGCTCAAAATCTTCCCAATCTGCTAATGGCATAAACTGCCCAATGACAGTCCCCATATCGGCACTACTGATCCCGACGCGCTGATTATCATTTTGCTTCGCTTGTTCACAAAAAGCTTTGACCACATCAAATAAACGATAACGTCCCGCGCTCTTTTCTAGTAACGTTAAATCCAGACATAACGCCACCAACGCGCCTTTATTGTAGTAACTGATACCCGCATTGCCAGTATTTTCATCGTTGCGATACAGCTTAATCCACGCATCAAAGCTCGATTCTGCCACACTTTGCTGTGCGCGACCCGGCGTTTGGTGATAGCGATTAATTTGTTCTGCCAATAACTTTAGATAGCTTGCCTTATCAATAACCCCTGAGGCTTGCAGCATAAAATCGTCAATATACGAGGTAAAGCCTTCAAATACCCATAGCAAAGGTGTAAAAGCTTCGCGGCGTAAATCCACATCTAGCATCACATCGGGACGAACTGTCTTGACCCACCACGCATGAAAATACTCATGACTACACAAGCCTAAAAATCGCTGATAATCACTACTTGGCATTGTTGGTTCATTGATACGAGGTAAATCACGGCGTGGGGTAATCAAACTGGTCGAATTGATGTGCTCCAAGCCGCCATAATCTTGCCCACTAGCATAAGTCATAAAAGTATAATCATTAAATGGCGCGTCACCCAACCAATTGAGATACGTCTGGCAGATCCGAGTTAGGTCTTGCTGCAATCGTCCCATATTGGCATTATGCTTACCTGCGAGGAAAAATTGATGGCTCAGCGTCTGATGCTGATTATCTTGAATGATAAAATCAAATTTCTCTTGTATCGCAATCTCAAACGGATAATCAATCAGTTCGTGATAGCTTTCCGCTTGCACACCATATAAATATTGCTCATCGCTTTGTAAATGTGTAGCTTTGAGTCCACACGCCAGTAATACTTGCTCTTTATTTTTATCAATAAAAAAGGCTTCAGGTACCATCAAGCTAACTTGGATTGATGATTGCTCTTGCCCAGCAACTGCCAATGCCAGTGAGGTAAAATTGCCGTACAAGCGCTGCTGATCGACATAAGCCGTGCGTACCGATAAATCATAACAATATACTTCGTAATATACGCTTATCGTTTGCCCTGCTTTTGCGTGTGGCAATTGCCATGTGTGCTTATCAGTTTTTTGCGCGCGATAACACTTAGGATCTTTATGATTCGCAATCTGGTTATCCGATAACTCTTTATCCAATATCTCGTAATGTACAGCGGTGATATTTCGAGCAAATTCACGCATCAAATAACTGCCCGGTATCCATGCCGGTAGCCATAAGCTTGGCGCGTCTGTATCTGCTGTAAACCTAAGCGTGACATCAACCAGATGCTCTAAAAAACGCTCAAAGTCGAATTGGTAGTTAATATTAGATGGCTGATTATCGGCAGCATGAGAGAGTGAAGTCATATTTTTTTATCCTTATAATTACTGCTATGGTAGAAGTCATTGCTCAAAAACGCAACTGGCGAACCTAAAACCAGCAACGCAGTATTTGGTTAATATGCTAAAAACATGGATTATTCTGCTAAATTACACGATTAATTGGCATTTTTTGTTGTTTTAACCTTGAAAGTGATGGGAGTTATCGCAATTAAAGAGGCTAACTGCTAAAGTTACCCTAATAAACTGATGATAATTAACTGATGACGTGGCTATTTGGCTGGCTGATTGGCTTTTTTAGGTTTATTGCAACCGTATTTAATTTTTAATATCAACATATTTAGGATAATTTATGACTACTATCGCAAAAGACACTGCCGTCAAGTTTAACTACACGCTAAAAGACGACGAAGGTAATATCCTTGACCAATCTCCAGAAGGTCAACCACTTGCTTATTTGCATGGTCACAGTAATATCATCCCAGGTCTAGAGCAACAACTAGAAGGTAAATCTGCTGGCGAAAGAGTTAATGCTGTTGTTGAGCCTGCTGATGGTTACGGCGAATACCAAGAACAAGCGGTACAACATGTACCACGTGACAACTTCCAAGGCGTTGAAGATATCCAGCCTGGTATGCAGTTTCAGTCAGAAGCTGGTGGTCAAGTGATGCTAGTTACTGTGACTGCCGTCAGTGACAAAGAAGTGACTGTTGATGCAAACCATCCACTAGCTGGCAAGCGTTTGACTTTTGATGTTGAAATCCAAGAAGTACGTGCTGCTACTGAAGATGAACTAAACCACGGTCATGTACATGGTGCAGGTGGCGTTGAACACTAATCTCTTATAGATTATTGTGCTAGATGCATAAGCAATGAGTGATGAAGTCCATCCTTTGTTGCAAGGGGTCAGTAGATTTTTCTATTGACCCTTTTTTATAAGCAAATTTAAAGGTTTTCATCTGCACTTACTTGACATTAAGACCTTTAAAATATCACAAAGCCCAGACGTAACAAAGCCGCATAATGACTAGCATTATGCGGCTTTTATTACCAACCATCCATGTTACTGTCATTCAATACTTAATCCCGAAGTATTTTATAACGGTCGGGCATCCAGCCCTATCATCCCTAATCAGCAAACTACCTATCCCTTATGCGACTTTCCAGATACCAATCCCTAGTACCTCTGAACCTTTCAGTTCAATCGTGCCGTAGATGTATAATCGCAGATTGACCCATACTAAGTAAGAGGTCTAAACGTCAATCCTTGTAAGCATATGCTTACGTGCATTTTTCGTAGAGTTTGGGCAGCTGAATAAATAATAGTTTACAATAATTTTTATAGCTTTTCTTCAGGACTGCTCAGCTTTGTTGGCTCAGCACTGAGCATAATATAAGCCGCTTCATTAATGAAAGCTTCATCTTCTGGTAGCTCTGGACGCTCAGCAGCCTTCATCTGACTACGCTCTTCAAACTTCGCATCCATTGCCGCTTGATAAGTATTCCAGTTGGCATAAGGATGCTCACCAGTTGCAATCTGACGCTTGTTCTCAGCCTCTAGGGAGCGTTTTTCTATTAGCTGCATTTTGGCACGGCGTTTATTGATATCGAGCGCAACTGGTTTTTTCTCATCTTCCATATTACGGATATCATTGAGCGTTGATAAATAAACGAACTGCGGATTTTTTTGTTGGCGGATTTTTGACTGTTGGTTGAGAGTCGCCAAGGTATTCGACGTGAATTTACCTTCGGGCTTATACGGTGCAGTCTTAATTGTATCCCAAGGCAGCGCCTTTTTCTGTGCCCGCTCGCCAAAGGTTGCATCGTCATAGATGTTGACCAATTCAATATCAGGGACCACGCCTTTATTCTGCGTACTACCACCGGTGATACGATAGAATTTACGCTGCGTTAACGTCGCAGAACCAAGCGCCAAGCTGTCTAATTGGATTTGCGCTGAGCCTTTACCTGTTGTAGTACTACCGACTATCAAGCCACGTCCATAATCCTGAATAGCGGCAGCAAAAATCTCACTTGCTGACGCAGATGCAAGATTGGTCAAAACGACTACCTTACCATCATATAGCTGCTCATCACCGTCATCATCACGGTAGACTTGAATATTGCCACGATTATCACGAATCTGTACTAGCGGACCACTCTTAATAAAGAAGCCAAGCATTTTGGCAACTTCATCTAGTGATCCACCTGGATTATTGCGCAAATCAACGACCAAGCCATCGATATTCTTTTTATTTAGCTCTTTCAATGCTTTTTCGGTATCGATACTGACACTACGATAATCTTCACCATTACGGCGGGCTCGGTAGTTCAAATAAAAGCTTGGTATTTCAAGAACACCGATACGTTTCGGAGTTTTATCGATATTTGGACGCTGAACTTCAACAACACGCTGAGTAACGCCTGATTCTTCTTGTGCAATAATATCTCGAACCACAGTCACATTACGAGCACTGGCATCAGGGGTATTAGGCTGACGAACTTTAATCGTCACCGATGTACCGCGTTTACCACGAATCAAACTGACGATTTCACGCGTTGACCAGCCGACCACATCAGTCATAGTCTCGCCATCTTTGGCAATACCAATAATTAAATCGTTGGGCTTAATTTGACCGGATTTTGCTGCCGGACCGCCATCGACTAAGGTCACAATACGGGTATAGTCTGGGTTTTTGCGGTCAGGGCGGATAGATACGCCAATGCCTTCTAACTGTAGGCTAGATTGTATTTGCAGCTCATTGGCTTGAATTGGCGCGTAATAATTACTGTGAGGATCGTAGGTCAGCATCGCCGTGTTTAAGATGGTTTCCATAATCTCATCATCTTTGAGACGGGTAAACTGCTCTTGCTGACGAGACAATCGGTTTAGTAAAATCTCACTTGGCGTGCGCTCATCATTACGGACTAAATCTTGACCACGCGTGATATCTGGGTTGTCTAGAAAGACTTTTTCTTTTGCTTTTTCGTCTTCCTTACCCAAAGTAATACTCATCAACTGAAACTTTAACTGACTTGCCCAATAGTCGCGCTGCTCTTTTTTGGTTTTAAAATGATTGAGTTTTTCACGGTCAAGGACAATGTTATCCTTGCTGGTCAAATTAATATCTGTTTTTAGCATCTTTTTTGCCATGGCAAAATACTCATTTGAGCGTTTACGATAGCGCTCAAATACTTCTATCCCAGCAGACAAATCACCACGCTTTAAACGCGCACCAAATTCATCGGCATACTTTTTCTTAAACTCATCAACATCAGATTGCAAAAACAACGTATGGTTTGGATCGAGACTATCGATATACATAGACAAAATCTCGCTACCAGTCGCTGTATCCAGTGGCTGATTAAGATAATGACTGCGATCCAGCAATGCCGCTACTTGGCGCGTGGTAACCTGTTGCTCAGGCGTCTGTTTAAAACCTTCGGTATTGGTGTCAGCTACTGCGGTGCCGTAGCTCTGGGTAAGAATTAAACCTGCGATGCCCACTGACGCTGCACTGAGTAACCACTGTGCTGGTTGTTTTTTCATCATATCTACCTAATTATTTTAAGTGAAAAGTATGCTCTGTTTTTAGCAAAATCAAAAAATATCTATAAATGGCTGTCCATAAAATCCAGCTATTTTTACTCTCTTATATTTAACACTAAACCATGCGTTACGCTAGCACTAAAAGCTTATATCTGCGTAAGGATTATGTTGGTTTTATCGTTAAAAAACCAATCAATACTAGCATGGGCATGAATATAGCTCTGTCTCAAACTGTATAAACAATCTTACACGCTGCGCGCGCTCATACCAAGTTTCCTACTATATAAACCAGATGACTCTATTTAACGAATATCGGTCAATGTATTAAAATGTCTTCCAATGAATTCCCGTGATACATTATGCTGGACTCGTAATTACTGTCATAATAAGACCCTGATAGCGATGAATAATAGACGTCATTTCTCATGGCTTTTTAGTTTACCGTAGCATATAACAATATATAACCTCATAAGGATCACGCAATGTATGGCGTTTTAATGATTGATATCGATAGTACCGCGCTGACGGCTGAAGATGTCAGCTTAATTAGACAAGCACAAGTTGGTGGGGTCATATTATTCGCCAGAAACGTCACCGATGCCGCCCAAGTGCGCGCGCTGTGTGACGACATACGTTGTCACAACGCTGACATTCTGATTGGGGTCGATCAAGAAGGCGGACGCGTTGCCAGATTGCGTAACGGTTTTACGCCACTGCCAGCGATGGGAAGATTTGGTGAGTTATTTAACCAAGACCCCAATCGCGCTCTAGACTGTGCATATGATTGTGGTTATTTAATGGCAGCTGAAGTATTAGCAGTGGGCATTGATTTGAGCTTTGCACCAGTGCTCGATAGAGATGGTATCAGCCAAGTTATCGGTGATCGCAGCTTCCACCATGAGACGCAAGCTATCACTGCTTTGGCAAGCCAGTTTATGCGAGGTATGAAAGCCGCTGGCATGGCAACCACGGGTAAGCACTTCCCTGGTCACGGTGCAATAGCCCCCGACTCGCATGTTGCAGAAGCCATCGATGATCGTAGCTTAGATGAGATTATGAACAGTGATATGCAGCCATTTGCGCAAACGTTGCCTTGGCTTGATGCTTTGATGCCAGCACATGTGATTTTTTCGCAAGTAGATAATAAACCAGCGGGTTTTTCTAAGATTTGGCTCAAAGACATTATTCGTGAGCAGCTAAATTTTGACGGGGTATTGTTTTCTGATGACTTGTCTATGGCAGGGGCAAAAGCTGCGGGTGATGTCAGTGCGCGCGTCAAAGCAGCGATCGAAGCTGGCTGTGATATTGCTTTGGTTTGTAATGATCGCGTCGCGGCTCATGAAGCAGCAAAAGCGGCGCAAGAGCTGCCCTATCCCAATCAAAAACGCATCAAAACCATGTGTGGACAGATACCCGCTTGGCAAGGCGACCTTGAATCGACTTGTCAGCAGTTTGACTATTGGCAACAAGCAAAAGAGAATATCTCACAGACGTTTATTCCTACTCAATTAGACTCTAAGGCATCCGCTAATCTTGAGTTAAAAGACCCGACTAGCTATAGTCAGTGAAAAGTAATATCGACACATTATGTACTGCTGGTATCAATTTTTCTTGCTTGCTGTGCCCATGCAGACAGAGGCTGCAAAAAATTTGTACCAGCAGTACCGTAGCGTTTTTAGAGTATTTTGACTATACATCTAATAAATGGCAATCAAGTTAATTTGATATAGAAGAATAGACAAGATAAAAACCGCACCTTGATTAAGATGCGGTTTTTCTGATTTATAGTTTAATTCAATGTATCTTAACGCTTCGCTTAATTGGTTGCAGCTGGATCCAATGCCGTACCACGGCTAGCATCATCAGCATCTGGCGTTAAATCATCGTTGTCGCTGTCTAATGGATTTAGGTCTGGATCAAGCGCATCACTATTAATCGCTAAGCCATCATTGGCCGTAGTCGTTTCGTCATAAACCACAAACTCGATACGGCGGTTAAGGAAACGACCTTGGTCTGTCGTATTGTCCGCTATTGGATCGGTCTCACCCATACCTTTGGTCATAAGCTTGCTAGGATCAACACCTTGCGCGACCAAATACGCCTTCATAGCCTGCGCACGCTCTTCTGATAGCTTTAGATTATAAGCAGCATCCGCTGTTTTATCGGTGTGACCAATAATCATCAGTGTCATATTGGGCACTTGCTCCATTAGCTTCACAGCGCGATCTAATAGCGCTTTATTGGCGTCAGGAATCACCGCTTTATCTACTTCAAAATTGACCACTTGTAGACTTAAGGCGCGAGCGACATCACGAGGATCGGGGTTCTGACCCAAGTTATCCATTGCCGCCTTAGACGCTGTTAAGCTATCAGCAATCTCAGTTTGCTCATTCAGTGGACCTTCAGCAATAACTGTCATCGCTGGCGCAGCAGCTTGTAAATCAGATACCAATTTGGTTAAAGCGGCAGTATCAGCAGCATTGACCGTAATCGTATCGCCTTTGACCAACATACTGGCATTTGGGACATTTTTAAAAATAGGTAAAATAGTGGCAAGCTGCGCAGTCGCTGGCATATCTATTGAGAAATTATCATCGACATCTGCACGGCAATTATTGGCGGCATCACCAAACACGCCAGTCAGCGCAGTCATGATATTGCTCTGTAGCGTGTCATTACCCACATCCATACGGCATGCATATAGCTCACTATTTTCACCAGTAGCAATACGCAAGGATGCTGGTGTAATATCACCTGCAACTGCCTGCCCATCACTATCCGCGGCTTGTTGCTCTGTCACAACAGGCTTGCCGACCGGCTCAGGCTTATCTTGACAGCCTCTTAATAGCGCCCAAGCTAAAGCCCCTAAAATAATCAATCCAATAATAGGTAACAGCGCCTTCATAAAGCTGCCATCTTTTTCTGCTTCGCGCTGTAGCGGCGCGGTGCTAACAGTATCTGATATATGCGTACCAGTAGAAACAGGAGCAGCAGCAATCACGCCAACAGGCAATACAGCCGTTGCCCATACGGGAATATGACGCTGATAACTGTCAATATTTTCGTTTAAAAATTGCGGTACTGGAGTCGTACCTGCCAAACTTTTGATTTCATGATAAGCAAGCGGGGCTGCCATGGCAATTAAGCCACGAGCAGCCGTAACATCGACGTTATGCTTACCGGCAAGCTCGCGAGCGATTTGATCGCGATGTGCGTCTTCTGTCCATACACGATCATAAAAACCTTGATCATCACGAGCAATCGTTTCATTGGCAAAACGGTCATGGGTCTGATTGTCTGCTAGACGCGCCGCAAAAATAGCATAGAACTGTTCAAGTAAATTTTTCTTGGCGGGATTGTGATCGTCTCCAAGTACCGCTGGACTGACTGTCCGTGTCAAATGATTAATAATATCCATAGCATCTTTCCTCGATTCATCATTATTTTATGTGACTTGTTTTATATCGTTTACGCGCTCAAAAAAAAGCGCTTTATGTCAGTGCTAATTTATAACAGTAGTAATCTAAAATTTAATCGTCTGAAATAACACCTAGCCACGCTATAAAGTGGGCAATGACCAGATTCAGCTTTCGTCATTATAAAAGTATTAAGAAGGCGTTCACAATCAACGCGCTGTTGTGCAAATGCTACAATAAGTAATATTTCAGTTGTTACTCGTAACTATGATGCCTATAAAGTAAAAATTGCGAATCCATATTCAGCTCGACGTTAAATTGCAATATTAGAACAGTATCAATCAAATATTGCCTAAAAAACTGCTTATTAGTAGAAACAAAAAAGTGCCTTATAAAATATAAGACACTTTTTAACGTTTTATAGTCTTTAAAAATGATAGTGACTTATCTTCTGACTTGAGCAGGTTCAACCACAATAACATTGTTTGCCATATCGTCAACTTCAGATAAAGAGATAGAGCCATTTGAACCTGAAGGCGTGCTATTGAAATTATTAGTATTATTATTTCTGACAGGTGCGGGCATCACACTATCGTTGGTCTCATCGTCTGGTGCTTGATATTCCACATTATTAGCGCTGTTGTTAGCATTGTTATTGGCAGGCGCATTCTCAAATTGATTATTAAAATTATTGGTCGCCATACCTTGTTGCTCTACGATACCATTATTCATATCATTAGGGTTGCTAGGTAATGGTAGTGGTGCAGTACTCTCAATCATCATCGATGGTAGCAATGTACGCATATCTGTCATTAAGCGCTGTAGCTGCATAGCATCAGGCGCCTCTACCGTGATGCGATCATTCTGTAATTGTAAGCGCGCAAACGGCGCTGCTCTCAATAATGTCAGTACATTAGGTAATACCTCTATTGGCATATTGGCAACGCTGCTGGCAACGCCTTCTTTGACAGTTAACTGACACATCCCTGCCTGCTCACCAAAGCTAGTATTTAGCGCCTGTTGTAATAGGATTTGTAGCGCGACATCGCCCACTGACCCACTACAAGTATAAAGACTGCCATTGTTATCCACCCCCACTATGAGCTCAATTGGCGTTACCACTTGTACGGGCGGTTCAATCACAGGCGGTACGACAACTGGCATTGTAACCGCAGCCTCTACTGGCGGCGTGTCATTTGGCTTGATTAATAATGCCCACACAAGTCCAATAGCGGTCACTGCCCCTAGTAATACAAATGTCCATAGCAACATGTCATTACGTTGATTACGGGTACGTGTTTTTTCTCGGCGTAGGCTGCTATTTTCTGCCAAATGATGCTCTGCTGGACTGACATGAATCGAATCAGTGCTGAGACGCTCATCTAAAGTTGGTATTGGCGATTCTGCTGTGAAACTCGGTGAAGCGATAATATCGACAGCGGCGGGCTTGTAGTTATTTAAAGCAACAGCTGGTATCACAGTCCCTGCCAATACTCTCTGGCTCTGAAACAGCTCATCATCAGTATGCTGCGGCGCGCCAATGATAG
The DNA here is from genome assembly GCF_036861305.1 of Psychrobacter sp. S4(2024). Taxonomy (NCBI): domain Bacteria; kingdom Pseudomonadati; phylum Pseudomonadota; class Gammaproteobacteria; order Moraxellales; family Moraxellaceae; genus Psychrobacter; species Psychrobacter sp. S4(2024). The sequence continues at coordinate 281,039 of NZ_JAZAQR010000002.1, forward strand.
GTGCGGACCATATCGGCAAATAAGGGCGCAATGAGGCTTGTTCACCTTGCAAAAAGGCTGGCAAAAATTGTCCATTAGCCAGTATTTTTAACTCTTGATAGGCCAGTGGCGCGGCATTCATCAGCAGCTGCATCGTCGTAAACTCATCAATATGATGGGTCGATGCCAGCTCTTGAATCATCAACCGACGTAAGCTTGCGGTTTGCCAAAGTTGCTCAAATAATGGCGGTTGGGCGACATTTTCATTGATAACGGTGGCATCAATACGCAATAACTGTGAGTAGATATGTGGCAATGCCAAACGCGATGCCAAAATCGCATAAAATTGTTCCAATAAGCTGACATGGGAGACGCTACCATTGTTACCCAATATAGCTGGGGTCACCGTTTGCTCTAGTTGATCGATGATACTCATAAGTTACTGCCTCTGTCAGCGTTAATGTTACATATATAGTCGATATATTTTGATTGGTCATAGCATCAGTCGTTACTGTCAGTATACGAAGCATTACTCACTGTCACTCGTACGATGTTATATTATTCAATATAACCAAGCATTAAAGCACAATTTTGTCGCATATTGGTTTTTGCATGATAATCGCTGCTACTATTATTAAGATGAATACGTAACTGTTTATCATTCATATTTGGATGACAATAACCAACACAACCTATGTTATAAGTATTGCCTTACTTATCACTGCTATCTATCAGACCCAACCTAAGGACTATCCTTTGTTTAACCAGACGACGCTTATCATTATTATTACGGTTATTGTCAGTCTATTGGCGTGGCAAAACAAAGCAGTGTTTAATCGACTGATTTTTTATCCCCCAGCAGTGAACAATGGTCAATGGGATCGCTTTGTGACTCATGGATTTATCCATGCTGATAGCATGCACTTACTCTTTAATATGTTCACTTTATACTTTTTTGGTCGTGCCATCGAGGGCTTATACCAAAAGTTTTTGTTCGGTTATGGCTTTCTGCTTTTCTATGTACTGGCTATTATTGTTGCGATGATTCCAAGTTATATTAAGCACAAGCAAAGTGCCAGCTATTTAAGCCTTGGCGCATCAGGCGGTGTCTCTGCTGTATTGTTTGCGTTTATATTGCTTGCTCCTTGGGAAAAAATCTATCTGTTTGCGATCATTCCTATTCCCGCTATCTTATTTGCAGTAGCCTACGTCGCTTACAGTATCTATTCTGATAAACGCGGCGGCTCAAACATCAATCATATGGCCCATATGTGGGGTGGCGCGTTTGGGGTGATAGCCACGATTGTTCTAGAGCCACAAGTGCTGCCGCATTTTCTAAATGCGCTGTTGTCACCGGGGTTTTAAAAAATTTTACTGAAAATAACAGTAACGAATTAAGTAAACACGGATAACAGTCAATATCATTTTCACGAAACCGCTTTTTACGCCCTTTTATATTTAAGATTTGAAACTTTATTATGATTATAGATGTTATCGGTGATATTCACGGCTACGCAGACAAACTGGTTGGATTGTTACAGCAATTGGGTTATGTCCATAATGGTCAGTACTTTGTGCCGCCTTCTGGTCATCGTGCGCTATTTATTGGGGATTTGATTGATCGCGGTTCACAGCAGGTAGCGACGTTAGAAATCGTCTTTGCCATGCTTGATGCCGATGTTGCTGATGCCGTAATGGGCAATCATGAATATAATGCTCTCGCCTTTGCCACCCTCGATCCTGATGATAGCAGTCAATATCTGCGCTCACATAATGAGATACATACTCGTCAGCATGAGGCGTTTTTGGCAGAAGTCCCTTTTGGTTCAGAGACACATCAATATTGGCTACGACGCTTGTATGAGATTCCTTTGTGGCTTGAAACCGACTATGCCTGCTTTGTGCATGCTTGTTGGGATGTCGACAGCATGGCGATATTGCAGCCGTTATTGACCGAGAGTAATTGCCTGACAGTCCATGGGCTGATCTCGACCTCTAGAGAAGATACTGTAGAATTTGATGCATTAGAGCGCGTGTTAAAAGGCGTTGAAACGCCACTGCCTAAAGGCTTAGTGATGGTCGATAAAGAAGGCACTAAGCGCACGCGCGTACGAGTACGCTGGTGGCTTGATAAGTTGAATACACGCAGTCTTTATGAAATAGCGCGCGCACCTTTATCGGCATTAGCGCAAATCCCTAAAGATGTATTGGCTGAAAATATTGACTTCACTCTGAAAACCCACAAACCTGTCTTTGTCGGACATTATTGGCTAACGGGTAACCCTGAGCCGCTCAGTTCACAAGTGGTCTGTACCGATTATTCGGCAGCCGTCGATAGCGGTTATCTGACCTGTTATCAGCTCGATAGTGAGCAGCCTTTACCGTTGAGGACCAGTCGTTTTATCCAATATCATCATGATTAAGAGGCTCGCATACTTGGCTATCTTTGAGATGTATGATGTTTTATATGCGTGATTTGGCATTAAAGCGCAAACTTGGCTTTACGAATACAGCAAAATTTTTGTATGATGGTCTTTTTGAGGATATCAAAGCATGAGCATCATCTCAGCGACGATTAACGCTACTGATCAGAACGCACCTATCACCTCCCCTGTTGGTCAACCAAAAGTTGGCATTATCATGGGTTCGCAGTCTGATTGGGCAACCATGAGCGCAGCAGCACAATTGCTTGCAGACTTTGATATCGCCTTTGAATGTGAAGTGGTTTCAGCACATCGTACGCCAGACAGATTATTCGATTATGCTAAAAGCGCAAAAGGCAACGGCTTGCAAGTGATTATCGCTGGCGCTGGCGGAGCAGCTCATCTGCCCGGTATGTGTGCCAGTCAAACGCCGCTACCTGTCTTTGGTGTCCCTGTAAAATCCTCTATGCTGAGTGGTTGGGACAGCTTACTGTCTATCGTTCAGATGCCCAAAGGCGTGGCAGTTGGCACATTAGCTATTGGCTCAGCAGGCGCTTATAATGCGGCACTGCTTGCGATTCAAGTGTTGGCATTACATGATGAGTCGATTGCAACTAAGCTGGATAATATGCGTCAAGCGCAAACTGACACCATTCTTGCCAGTCCAACGCCCGGTATTATTAATACTTAGTATTTAACTTAAGCGACTGGAAAATAATTATTATATTTACCATTTTTATCGTTCATTTTGAATATAAGCGGGTTTACTTGATATTTATTTTTAGATAAGTTTTACTAAATACAAGGTGCATACAATGCACCTTTTCCTATTTTAACTCGTTAGACTTTTATAGCCTTTATAGCCATATGCATTTATATTTTTATATATTGAAGCATTTAACCCCTTGTTTATTTGAATCAAAGAGCCTGCCATGACTATAGCGAACGCTTACCCTGTTACTCAAACCATTCGCACCATTGGTATTCTAGGCGGTGGTCAGCTTGGCATGATGCTGGCACAAGCGGCTATGCCATTGGGCTATCACTGTGTGTTTTTGGAAGACAGCGCTGACTGTCCGGCCAGTCTATATGGGCGCGTTTTTAGCAGCGAGCAATTAGACGCCTTTATTGAAGCAGCTGACGTCTTCACTTTGGAGTTTGAAAATACCCCAACTGCTACCGTTCAGCAACTAGCAAATCTATCAAAATCTGGCAGCAAACAAGGCATGTTTCCGCCAACGATTGCCCTAGATATCGCGCAAGATCGCTTAAAAGAAAAGCAGATGTTTAATACGCTTGATATCGCAACGGTACCCTTTGTGTCTGTTAGTTCAGAGGCGGAATTACAGCAAGCTTGTAATGCTCTTGGATTGCCTATTGTCCTAAAAACTAGCCGAGGCGGTTATGATGGCAAAGGTCAGTTTGTGATCAGACAAGACAGCGATATCAAAGCAGCTTGGCAAGAACTAAAGGATGCAGTTACGGGTAAAGGCACGCTTACACAAACGCCAGCGCCATTGATTGCTGAAGGTTTTATTCACTTTAGTCGTGAGCTTTCTATCATCGCCGCACGAGGTCAAAACGGTCAGGTACGCTGTTATGATTTGGTCGAAAACCATCATCATCAGGGTATCTTGGCCAAGACCCAAGCACCAGCTATTGGTACCAGTCATTTATTCAAACAAGCAACTGATGCTATTACCAACGTCATGAATCATTTGGGCTATGTTGGTGTAATGGCGCTTGAGCTATTTGTAACCAAAGATGCGCGCGGCAATGACACTCTACTTGCCAACGAAATAGCGCCACGCGTGCACAATTCTGGTCATTGGAGTATTGAAGGTGCTGTCACCAGCCAATTTGAAAATCATATTCGTGCCGTAGTTAATCTGCCACTAGGCGATACTGACAATGTCTATCCAGCAATTATGATCAATGTCTTAGGGCAATATCCTGATATCAGTGAAGTTCTCAATATCGATGGCGTACATTATCATAGCTATCATAAAGCGGAGCGCGATGACCGTAAAATTGCCCATATTACCTTGATGCCAAATGATGTGGCAGACTTAGAGCCTGCATTGGCAAAGCTGGTCGCGGTACTGCCTAATAAAGTTGGTCTTGATAAAAAGGTAATGCCCATCAACAATCCGGCAACGGCAGAAGATAGCTTAACGACTGCTGAAGTAGACACTGACGTTAAACATAAAAAAAGCTTAACAAATGATGATAATGAGCAACAAAATTTTGAGTCAACCAACTCTAAAGCAGAGAAGGCTAAGAAATAATGCAGATTTGGGTAGATGCAGATTCAGTGCCTTTGATTGCCAAAGACTTGATTATTAAGACCGCTGAGCGTACAAAAACGATGGCGATATTTGTCGCCAATCAGCCAATCAAGCTGCGTAAATCGCCTCTACTGGTGATGACTGTCGTGCCCTCTGGCTTTGATAAAGCCGATGATTATATTGTTGAGCAGATTCAGCCGGGTGATTTGGCGATTACCAGTGACATCCCTTTGGCCAATGATATTTTGGACAAAGGTGGCATGGTACTGACAACACGCGGTGTGGTCTATGACAAAAACAATATTAAGCAAAAGCTCAATATGCGTGATTTTATGGATACCATGCGTGGTACTGGCGTGCTTGAGCTGCAAGAAATGAGCGGACAAAAACCTTATGGCGATCGTGATAAAAAAGCCTTTGCCGATGGGCTAAATAAATTGGTACGCTAATCTTTTATAAATAACGTTCTCTCTATTATTTCAAAATCACTATAGGCGCTTTGCTTCCTTGCAAACCGTATACACTCTATAACCAAACACTATGCAATCGGCACGCTTCATAACGAAGCGTGCCGATTTTTCTTGTTACGCTATATCCAACGTTTAAAACAATCCGTTTTTCAAACGACGATAACATGAATAAAAACAGGAATGATTATGAAGATTTTAGTAATTGGCGCAAGTGGTCGAGTGGGTACTGATTTGGTTAAGCAACTATTAGCAGATAACCATCAAGTGATCGGTACCACCCGTCAGGAAGAAAAGTTATTTCAAGATCATAATTATAGCCAATTAGATTTGGATATCACTGCAAACAAGGATGCAATTCAACAGCAAATTGATCAAGATATCGATGCTGTCTATTTCGTTGCTGGGTCTGGCGGCAAAGACGTCTTAGAAGTCGATTTACATGGGGCGGTTAAGACCATGCAAGCCGTACAAGATAAAGGTATCAAACGCTATATCATGCTAAGTACCGTCTTTTCGTTAGACACCAGTAAATGGGACAGTTCAGCTATTGAAAATTTAAAAGAATACTATATCTGCAAGCATTACGCTGATCAGTGGTTAATCCATAATAGCAGTCTTGATTACACCATCGTACAAGCAGGAGCGTTAAAAGAGCGAGCCGCTACTGGAAAAATTACCATCAATGATGATAATTCCGGTGAGAACTCAATCGAAGATGTCGCAACTACGCTAGCTGCTGTACTTAATGCAGACAATAGCATTAACACCGTATTTAGTATGCATAATGGTGATACAAACATTGCTGAGGCTATTGCAAAATTATAATGGCGCCCCGTACTAATTAGTTATAAATAAAATGACAGACAAAAAAGCGAGTAAGTCAAAAGGCTTACTCGCTTTCTTAGTATAGGCTTGTAAAATAAGGAACGACTATGTTAAATCTGTCGAAGAGCGACTAAGCCGAACCACTAGGAAATGAGATAACTTCTTCTAAGCTCGTTGCATCTGTCAACACCATCAGCAGCCTATCTAAACCAACAGCAATCCCGCTACAAGGTATCAAATCATCAGACGCTGCTATTAAGTGCTCATCAATAGGCATTTGTGGCAAGTTATGCCGCGCTCTCAATTGGTTGTCCTGCTCAAACCGCCCTCTTAACGCCTGCCCGTCTGCTAGCTCATCATAAGCGTTGGCAATCTCGATTCCTTTGATATACAGCTCAAAGCGTTTGGCAACTTTATTACCTTCTTTATCAACAGCGGTCTTTGCCAAAGCGGCAGTTGCAGGCGGATATTCAATAATCAATGTCGGCAAATCGTGACCCAAATTTGGCTCAACAGCATGGCTAAATAATAAATCTAGCCAGCTTTGACGACGGTCTTGTTCGCTATCGCAGCTCTCTGCACTATTAAAATCCAATCCTATCAGACCTTTGTCTTCTGCCACAGCTTGTAATGCTGCTAGACTGGCGGTCAGCGGGTGAATACCAACAAAATCCATAAAAGCATCAACGTAGCGATAATGACTCATGATTATCGGATGACCATAGAGCGCTTCCAATAGCTCACCAAGCTCTGCTGCTAGATCATCCAGACTATAATTTGGCTGATACCATTCCAGCATCGTGAATTCAATATTGTGCCGCGCCCCGATCTCATTATCTCGAAAAACCGGACAGATTTGATAAATGGGCACCTGCCAGCTGGCAAGCAAACGCTTCATGGCAAATTCAGGTGACGTATGCAGATAATAAGTACAAGGTTTGTCTTGATACGTGACCTGTGCGGCTACGGATTGCAAAAAGGTATCGGTATTGCCTGCTTGCGATAATAGCGGCGTCTGCACTTCTAATACTTGACGCATAGCAAAAAACTGACGAATGACACTCATTAATTTCGCACGCTGCTGCGCCATTGCAAGGGTCATCGTTGGGGCATAGCTTAGATTAGATAAAGACTGATTATTGGCTTTACTCATGACTGGTTACAGTGCCTCATAAATCGTAAAAACAGATAATTAAATAGTCACACTGATTGTTTGTGCTTGCCATTCACGGCGCAGATGGTAATCACGGCGTAATTGATCAAAATCTGAACCTTTAACTTTACCGTTGGTTATTTTATTTCTTAATACCGCATCGTCTTTTCTAATATCATAAAACTTTTGCAATCTGTCTGGATGTTCTTTTAGCTCAAACCATAGATAAGTATTGAGTGGTAGTAACTGATGCATCGATAATACAGGTAGTACTGTCAATTTTTCACATAAAGCATCATAAATAATTTGCGTGCCACGCAGCTTGCCTTCTAAGGTATAACCAGCAATATGCGGAGTGGCAATAGCAAGCTTAGAGAGCAAACTCTCAGAAATCTGCGGCTCATGTTCAAACACATCCAATACTACTTGGCGTTCAGTCGCATCGATATCGGCTTCGAGGGCAGCGGCATCAATTACAGGTCCGCGCGCACTATTAATCAGCATAGTATGCGGTGACATCAGTGTCAAAGTTTCTGCATTAATTAAATGACGCGTTGGATAATCGCTGACATTATTGCTAATGCTGTTGCTAACTGCATCTTGCGCATCCGTATCTTTTTTATCCGTTAAAGGGACATGTAAACTTACTATGTCGCTTTGGCTCAATACCTGCTCAAGACTAGCGTTGTTGATATCGGATGTGGCTAATAAAGGGTCATAACCCAATATTTTCCAGCCTAAATCATTGGCATACTGAGCTAGCGTACTACCGATATTACCAAGTCCGATGATGCCCAATGTTAATGGCTTCGTGGATTGCTGCCAATACTGTGGGCGTAAAGTTAATATAGCAGTCACTACGTATTGTGCGACTGAATGCTTGCTACAGCCAGCGGCATTGGCAAAGGTAATATTGCGTTCTGCCAAATATTCTTGATCGACATGGTCAGTACCAATGGTCGCAGAACCAACGAATTTGACGCTATTATTATCACTTAATAGCGATTCATTTATTGAAGTGACAGAGCGTATCAACAAAACGTCAGGCTGCACATCTGCCATTAATTGTGCATTGATATCACGACCAGCAACACGTATGACCTGCACCTGTTGCTCAGTATTTTGACCCAGCGCTACAGGATTAAAGAACTCATCAAGGCTTGCGATATTACTATCAGCCACAATAGTGAGATTTCTCATCGTATCTACCTTGTTTTTCATAGTATTCGCTACCGTCTCATTGAATATAGATAATCTTATATATGACTTTAAGCGCTTTAGATGATTGCTTTACTATAAACGCGCTTATAAAAGTGTGTCTTGGCTCGGCTGATCCACTTTAATCAAGTTTTTACCTTGATCCAGCTCTTCTTGTTGGGCAAACAGATCATTTTTATGCTGTGATATCCATTCACGCCATACCGCAAGTCCGATTGCTAGTACCACAGGACCAATAAATAAACCCACAAAACCAAAAGCCGTCAGACCGCCCAACACCCCAATAAAGATAATAATAAAAGGAATTTTGGTCGCACCACTAATAACGATCGGACGGATAAGGTTATCAACCCAGCTAATCACTAAAATACCCCAAAGTGCTAAGCCGATACCTTCAACCGTATGCCCTTGGCTCAATAACCAAAGTGAGACACCGCCCCAAACAAATGGCGTACCAAATGGAATGAGAGCAATGATAAACGTTACAATCGTCATTAAAATAGGACTCGGTGCACTGGCAAAATAATAGCCGATACCAGCAAGCAATGCCTGTGCTAATGCTGTCAGACCGATACCGTAAACCACCGCACGCGTGGTAGTACCGACAGAGTCAATATAACCGTCGATACGATTACCGATAATATTACGCAGCGCTTGTCGAATTTGGCGAACCAAACTGGTGCCATCGCGATAAAAGAAGAACAACGTCATAAGCGCCATACCAAGTTTGGCAAGACTGCTGAACACGACGTCAAAGGCAATTTTTCCGTAGTACAGATGCGACTGTACCCAAAGACGAAACGCCTCTAGCGTCCCTTCAGGGTTTTTATTGATGCGCCAAAGCACATCTTTGACCTGCTGTCCTATTATCGGCAAATCTTTGACAGAATCAGGCACGTCCAGATAACCCACTTTAATACGATAGACCAAATTACTGATCAGGCTTAACGCTTCTTGCTGTAAGATAAAAATACCGGCTACCAAGGGCACGCCTATCATCAAAGTAATACTGACGGTCATAATCGCTGCACTAAAATTTGAGCTAAATCTGACTCTTTGATGAAAAAAGTTATAAATAGGAAAAGTCACATATGCCAGAATCGCTGCCCACAATGCCGGTACAATAAAAAACTGCACCACTTGAAAACACAGCACAAACAGCACGACCAATAAGGTGATTGCCAGCAAGCGCTGAATAATAAATTCTTTCGTCCAGTTTTCAATCATAGCGTGCAAACCAAGAGTGACCAGCAGAAACCTAATACGGTTCTACTATAAAATTTATAAATGGGTTGTTTAAATCACAGATTATGTTTGTAATTTTCATCCATTAGCGAAGATTTTGAGCAGTACAGATTTGGATAAAACATCTGCTTTTATAAGGTTAATTAGGCTAACAGCAAAAAACTATTATGCAACAAGATTATCCAAATAAATAACGCTATGTTGTAACCTTTACTTACAACTTTCTTGGGAGCAAATTTGTTAGTGCCTGTATCGTCATTGATGTTGATTGCCAAAACCTATGGAACATAATTATCTTAACAAAAACATCATCAATATGCGCTTTTTAAGCACTTTTATATCTACCATCTAGAGAGCTAAATCACTGGCTGGTTCTATTAGTAACATCAATTGATGTTATACTAAAGGGATTGATTTACGCTTTTAAATGACGCTCTGTTGGTTTGGCTTTATTACTTTTATTGAGGTAAGCCCTTAGCGTCTATAAAACACCCTCTCGCCTGTTATCTTACGCTAGATGGTATTTAGCATTATTTTTAGGGCAGTGCTGCATAAATTGAGAGGGCGCATCTGCATGACATTCATGCCTATACATGTTTGATGCTCATGATATTGATGCACTATTTAAGCATCTTATTTTGAGTAAATGATTTTAAATACATATTTTGAGTCGTTTTCGGAAACATATTTTCATTTGGTTTTATTTGAAACCAAGAAATATATAACAGATTTAAATAACCTATTGATAGGAACAATAACAATGTCAAAAGACACTGCAAAAGATACTGACAACCCCAACCTTACCGCTTCCAATAAGGGCAACCAAGCTTCAAAATCGCAAGATAGCGTTACGTTTGCCCTAGCCCAATCCCACTTCTTAGTTGGCGATATCAAAGCCAATGCTGAAAAAATGCGCACCCTAGCACTGCAGGCACGCGAGCAAGGTGCTGATGTCATTATTTTCCCAGAGCTGGCCTTATTGGGCTATCCACCGCAAGATTTGTTGCTACGTCCTAGTCTTTCAGGACGTATCAAAAGCGCGTTGTCTACCCTAAGCGACATCGATGATATCGTCATGATTGTTGGCTATCCGCATGTTGATCATCATGGCACCTTTAACTCAGCCGCTATCTTGCATAATGGTCATCAAAAGGGCTTTTATCATAAGCAAATTTTGCCAAACTACGGCGTATTTGATGAGCGTCGTTACTTTGATAAAGGACGTAATCAAGTCTTATTTGATTATAAAGGTATCACCATTGGTCTGCTGATCTGTGAAGATTTATGGGAAAAAGGTCCTATTGCCGAGCTCAAAAAGCAAGGCGCTGACCTTATTGTGAGCTTAAACGCTTCACCATTTGAGATCGAAAAACAAGATACTCGCAAAACAATGCTGACCAAGCGTAGCCGTGAAAACAACTTACCTATCGTTTATCTTAATGCCGTTGGCGGTCAAGATGATTTGGTATTTGACGGTGGCTCTATGGCCATTCAAGCAGATGGCAGCGTCGCACATGAAGCCTCACGCTTTATGAATCAATTGCTACTGGTAAGCTTTGATGTAAAAACAGCAAAATTTGATACACAAGCAAAAGCACCTTTATCATTAAGCCGTGAATCAGAGATGTACCAAGCATTGGTCGTAGGCTTACGCGATTATGTCAATCTTTCAGGGTTTACTGGCATCATCGTTGGTTTATCAGGCGGTATTGATTCAGCATTGACACTCTGTATTGCGGTCGACGCACTGGGTGCTGACAAGGTCTATGCAGTCATGATGCCTTACGAATATACCTCGCAAATCAGTTTAGAGGACGCGCAAGCTCAAGCTCGCCGTCTCAATGTCTCTTATACCGTTTGTCCTATCTTTGATGCAGTCGAAGGTATCCGTCATACCCTTGCGCCATTATTCAACAAATCGCCTGCTGATACCACCGAAGAAAATATCCAAGCACGCGCGCGCGGCGTTGTATTAATGGCACTTTCCAATAAATTTGGGCATTTGGTTATCACGACTGGTAATAAATCAGAGCTAGCGGTTGGTTATTCAACCTTATATGGTGATATGGCAGGCGGTTTTGACGTTCTAAAAGACGTGTATAAATCACAAGTTTATAAATTGGCCAGCTATCGTAACCGTTTAGAAGATACGCCTGTTATTCCTGAGCGCGTCATTACTCGTCCACCATCTGCTGAGCTACGTCCCGATCAAAAAGACCAAGACAGCTTGCCTGATTATGATGTTTTAGACGGTATCTTGATGTCGTATATCGATGAAGATATGGGCTATCAAGATATTATTAATAAAGGGTTTGATGCTGATTTGGTCGCCAAGGTTATCCAAATGGTCGACAATAGTGAATACAAGCGCTCGCAGGCACCAATTGGTACTAAGATTAGCCATAAAGCCTTTGGTCGTGAGCGCCGTTATCCACTCGTCAATAAATGGTCAATAAAAGGCTAAGCCTTGATACTGAATTTATCAAAAACCTTTTAGAGCCATTTTTTAAAGGCTTGATAAATTTAAGTTTTTATCTAATATCATAAAATTGTTTTATAATTAGCTGGGTGCTTGCCCAGCTTTTTTAGTTTTTGTGCCTAACTAAATGTTAATAACTAAATGTCTTTTACCTCAAAACCTACCAATTATTATCTTTCAATCATTACTGTAAATCTATCTACCTTACCTATTTCTATCCGAGTATGTCATGAGCTTGCTAACCGCTGGTGTGTTTATTTTTATATTAATTGCGCTAAGCGCTATCGTTTCTAGTTCGGAGCTGGCGCTTGCCTCCGCCCGCAAAATCAAGTTACAAGTCATGGCCAAGGAAGGCGAAGTACGAGCACTCGATGTACTCAATATGCAAGAGCAACCCGGCAGCTTTATTACCGTGGTACAAGTGGCGCTCAATGCAGTGGCTATCTTAGCAGGGGTCATCGGTGAGTCAGCCATTAGTCCATATTTACAGCAACTTTTTGGCAATGAGACTGCCGCGTCCGTGGTATCATTTATCTTAGTCACCAGTGTGTTTGTATTGTTTGCAGACTTGATGCCTAAGCGTTTGGCCATGTCCAATGCTGAACCTATCGCGGTCAAAATGGTTCGACCGATGATTTTCTTTATTTTTATCTTTAAGCCGATTATTTGGGTGTTTGATGGGGCGGCAAATTTACTATTTAAACTCATAGGCGTGTCAACCGTACGCCAAGATGAAATGACGTCAGAGGATATTTATGCGGTGATGGATGCAGGTGCGGAAGCTGGTGTTATTAAGCGTCAAGAGCATCACTTGATCGAAAATATCTTTGAGATGCAAGAGCGAACCGTAACCTCAGTCATGAATCCGCGCGAGCATATTGTCTATTTTGATACTAAAGCCAGTACCGAAGAAGTGGTTGCTGTGATGATTAAGCAGCCGCATAATAAATTCTTGGTCTGTAATGACGATGACTTAGAACATATCATCGGTTATGTAGAGTCGCGCAGCTTTTTAGCCTCAGTACTTGAGCAGCAAGAAGTGTGTTTAACAGACAAAGCGTTGCTAAAACCTGCTCTGTTTATTCCCGATACATTATCCTTGTTTGAAGTATTGGAAACATTTAAATCAACGGGTGCAGATTTTGCCGTCATTGTGAATGAGTATGCATTAGTGGTTGGGGTGATCACACTTAAAGACGTAATGAGCATCGTGATGGGCGAGTTGGTCACCTTAGAGGAGCAACCGATTGTCCAGCGTACAGATAACTCTTGGCTAATTGATGGCATGACGCCCATTGAAGATGTGATTCGCTCATTGGGCATGGTCAATTTACCACATAGCCAAAATTACGAAACCATTAGCGGTTTTATGATGTATATGCTGCGTAAAATTCCTAAAAAGACAGACTGTGTCGAGTATGCCAATTATCGTTTTGAGATTATCGCTACTGACAATCTTAAAATAACTCAGCTACTGGTAACAAAATTTGAAGATGTGATTTAATACGTAATGTAATTTATGAGTACTGTCAGGGTTGGCTTTATGATAATTTTTATCCTCAAGCGTGCGTACTATAGTCAATTCCAAATAAAACAGATACGTTATATTCCAACGCAGTACTGATATAAATTTTTCTAGCGTGCTGTGACTACGCTGACAGAGGCTGCGTAAAATTCATCCCAGTCCTACTGTATCGTTTTAATACTGAATTCACTATTACATCAAGCACGCGCACCAAATATCGCCGTGCCAACACGCACCATGGTCGTACCACTAGCAATCGCATCAGTCATATCATCACTCATACCCATACTCAGCGTATCCCATTGACTCAGCTCAGGATGGGTACGCTTAATGTCGTCAAATAGTTGTTTGGTGCGCTTAAAAGCATTTGTGTTTGCCTTAGCAGGAATAATCATCAACCCGCGCAATTGCAAATGTTCATAATTTTTAATTGCTGTTAACAATTCTGGAAGCTGCTCTGGTAAACATCCCGACTTACTGTCTTCATTATCAATATTAATTTGGATCAAGACGTTTAAAGGTGGCAGCTCAGCAGGACGTTGGTCGTTAAGACGCTTGGCAATAATGTCACGCTCAAGCGTTTGTACCCAATCAAAATACTCAGCAATATCACGGGTTTTATTACGTTGAATGCTTCCAATATAGTGCCAGACAATATGCTTACATCCTACTTGCTCACGTAGCAACTCTATTTTTTCAATCGCTTCTTGTAGATAGTTTTCACCAAAATCATGCTGACCTTGACGTGCCAATGTTGCCACCATCTCAGCAGATTTGGTTTTGGACACCGCAAGCAAAGTTACACTGCTCGGCGCTCGCAACGTTTGTTCGCATGCCTGTACCACTTGCGTCTTTACCTGCTGCCAGTTCTCAGTTAGATGTTGAACTTCTGCTTCATCATTATTGCTAAGATTGATTGCGACATTTTTAATTAATTGCTGAGAAGACATATTCATAAAAACTCTTGTTGATATAGTGAGTTCGAAATAAAAGACAGCTGATTGTATCGATGCTTTATCACTATGCGAAAAATCAGTCAGTCTATTTTTGCATTTTATGCAGTTAGTAGATGGTTAAATCAGTACAGTCTTGTTATGATATTGTTACATGGTTTAACATATGCTACTAAAAGCTCTAGCAATAGTAACAATTATAGTGACGCCTAACCTATTTTAATGAGGTTGGCTCAAACAATGTCATAGAACCTTGTTTATCGCCTGCTTTCTATGTTGATTTTGGCACACTTTATTTATTGATAGGAATATCCGATTATGGCTGAACAAAATTTAAGCATTGAAGATCTGCTGCGTTTTACCGTCAAGCATAAGGCTTCAGATTTACATATTTCAGCCGGTATGCCTGCGATGATTCGAGTCGATGGCGAGATGACGCGAATTAATATGCCAGAGATGAGCCACAAGGTGGTACATCAGCTCATTTATGACATCATGAATGATAGACAACGAGCCGACTTTGAAGAGTTTTTTGAAACCGATTTTTCTTTTGAGATTCCAAATCTAGCCCGTTTTCGGGTAAACGCATTTAATCAAAATCGCGGTGCAGGCGCCGTCTTTCGTACGATTCCCTCCAAAGTTCTAACGATGGAAGATCTAGGTATGGGCGAAGTGTTTAAGCGTGTTTCAGACTTTAAACGTGGCGTGGTGTTGGTCACTGGTCCAACCGGCTCAGGTAAGTCGACCACGCTAGCTGCCATGATTGATTATATCAATGAAACCCGTAAAGAGCATATTTTGACTATCGAAGACCCGATTGAATTTGTTCATGAGTCCAAAAAGAGTTTGATTAACCAGCGTGAAGTCCATCGCGATACCTTGGGGTTCGAGCCAGCATTGCGCTCAGCGTTACGTGAAGATCCGGACGTTATTCTGGTTGGTGAGCTACGAGATCTTGAGACCATACGTTTAGCGCTCACTGCCGCTGAAACCGGTCACTTAGTTTTCGGCACTTTGCACACCAGTTCCGCTGCCAAAACCATTGACCGTGTTATTGACGTCTTCCCTGCTGCTGAAAAAGACATGATTCGAGCGATGCTATCAGAGTCACTACAAGCCGTTATCTCGCAAACATTGTTACGTCGTCAAACAGGCGGGCGAATTGCCGCCCATGAGATTATGTTAGGTACGCCCGCTATTCGTAACTTAATACGAGAAAATAAAATCGCTCAAATGTACTCTTCTATCCAAACCGGTGCTGGTGATGGCATGATTACTCTTGATCAAACTCTTAAAAATCTTGTAGCGAGAGGCACAGTTAGTAAAGACGTTGCACGACCTTACGCTAAACAGCCTGAAGCATTTTTATAATGTAAATGATATCAGTAATTCTTTCTAAACGAATATAGTACTAATTGCAGATTTCTGAGCAATCATCCTTTAAATTCACTGTCATTTTTCGCAAAAAAGTTTATTGAAGCAGGTTTCACTCTATTTATGGCACATTTTCTTGCACATATAGGTACGTTATGGACATTGATAAACTTTTACAATTGATGATTAACAAAAACGGCTCTGACCTTTTTATCACTGCTGATGTCGCCCCTTCCATGAAAATCAATGGCAAAATACTGCCGGTTGGTAAAACACCTTTGACGGCTGAACAAACTATGAGGCTGGTCAAAGGCGTCATGACAGTCAATCAGCAAAAAGAGTTTGATGAGACCAACGAGTGCCAGTTTGCGATTACTGATCAGGCGCAACAAGCACGTTTTAGGGTCAGTGCCTTTATACAACGTGATATGGCAGGGATGATTTTACGGAAAATCGAAAATAATATCCCTACTGTCGAGGAGCTACGCCTGCCACCCTCTCTAAAAGAGCTGGCAATGAAAAAGCGTGGTATAATTTTATTAGTAGGTGCAACCGGTACGGGTAAATCAACCACCCTTGCAGCAATGATAGGACACCGCAATCAAAACTCGCATGGTCATATTATTACCATAGAAGATCCTATCGAGTTTGTCCATAAGCATCGTGGCTGTATTATTACCCAGCGCGAAGTCGGTATCGATACCCACTCTTTTGAAGCCGGTCTAAAAAACACCTTGCGCCAAGCGCCAGATGTGATTTTGATTGGTGAGATTCGCAATCGTGAAGTCATGAGTTACGCGATTCAATATGCTGAAACGGGGCATTTGGTATTTGCAACGTTGCACGCCAATAATGCCAACCAAGCAATCGACCGTATTATTCACTTTTTTGAGACCAGTCGCCATAATCAACTGTTTATGGATTTATCACTTAACTTACAAGCCATTATCGCCCAGCAATTGATTCCAACGCCTGACGGTAAGGGACGCCGCGCTGCTATTGAAATTTTATTAAACTCACAGCTGATTAGCGATTATATTCGTAAAGGTGAGGTGCACGAAATCAAAGATGTCATGACACGCTCACGTGATAGCGGTATGCAGACATTTGACCAAGCACTGTTTGATCTATATGAAAACGGTGAGATTACTTATAAAGAAGCGATTCTTCATGCAGACTCGCCTAATGATCTGCGCTTAAAAATCAAACTCAGCAGCAAAAATGGCGTGGCAAACTTAGATGAAGGCGCGGATAGTTTATCGTTAGACATTACTTAATAATGTATTTTTAACCATAGTTATTATTTTTTATGCCTAAGAAACCGTTATAAAAAAGCCCTCATCATATATAAGGGCTTTTTTAATTTTATCTCATCGATACTTTGATGCTTACTTGACGCTGTCCTTACAGGCTTGGTCATCACAGATACCATATAGTACCAATGAGTGGCCTGATAACTTAAAGCCATGCTCTGCTGCTACTTTAAGCTGTTCTTCTTCAATCACTTCATTATGAAATTCGACAATCTTACCGCAATTATCACAAACCAGATGGTCGTGATGCTCTTCTTGAGTAATCTCAAACACGGATAAATTGTTTTCAAAGTTGTGACGCTCGACAATACCTGCCTGCTCAAACTGAGTCAGCACGCGATAAACGGTCGCTAAACCCACATCTTCGCCTTGCTCAATTAGCGCCTTGTAAACCTCTTCTGCGCTCATATGATGCAGCTTTGCGCTCTCAAGCAGCTCTAGAATTTTGATACGCGGTAACGTTACTTTTAGACCCGCTCTACGTAAGTCTTGATTGGTAAAAGAAGCCATAATATCCCTTCTGACTATGAAAGTCTTAGCAAATAAGTTCAAAAAACATAAGGTAAATAATCATTAGTAGTGATGAATGGTTAATTGTAAAAAATCATCCTCATACAAAATCAGTCACTATCAAATATATTTCCAGTACATTTTTACTAAAAAATATGATTATAAGTATATGAATTTAAAATATTAATAATAAATGATGCCAGCGCACATTTGGTAAATAATGTCGTAAGTGGTAGGCAATTGCAAGTAAATGACGTATCATTTATCCAAGATTGTCGGTAAGACCAGCATCTACTGTGCTTAGCCGTACCTAACCCATTTTTTATGAGTCATCTTACCATGATAAAGACCCTAAACTTACGTCCGTTTCATTCTTCAAGCGCATTACGCAAGATTGTCATTACCAGCATATTGGGCGCCGCTGTTACCATGTCTGGCTGCTCGCTACTGAGTGTTTATAAGATTGATTTGCCACAAGGGACGCCTATTACTCAAACCCAAGCACAAAAATTACAAGTGGGTATGAATCAAAATCAGGTACTTTATCTTCTTGGTAGCCCAGCCATTAGAGATACCCTAGAGCCGAACCGTTGGGACTATATTTATGACTATCAAGCAGGGACTGAAGGTCAACGTAAAGGTATCGCCGACGTTAAAAACGCCAGTCAGCATCTAAAAGTTTATTTTAATAATAATGGCATAGTGACTCGCATTCAGGGTTTAGAGTCTCTACCTAAATAATCGCTTCGATGGCGAGCTTTAATTCTCAAACTCGAGATTTACTTTTGCGCTGAGACATAGGATCAGCGCTCAAGCTTCTATATACCTCTATCCGATCAAAAGGCTGCAATTGATAGTTAAGTGGCTGTTTTTGCGCATAGATGCCAACGTGCCAACGTTTGGCTGTCGGCACTGCCACATCAATCACCTCATCGCACCATTTTGCTAGTCCTTCAAACTGTATCAACCAACCAGCTTGCTTCAATGCTGCATATAAGGTTGTGCCATCAGCTACTGACAAGGTTAGATAATGCTGACTCTGTACATCTTCAGCATAGGCTAAATATACCGTTATCATAATAGCTTGTGGAATAGTGCCTTGCTGAACATTGTCTTGTTGAGCACTATCCAGTTTATTAACTTGAACTTCATCAGCTGTTAGCTTAACCACTGCATCACCCAACCTATCAAGGCTAATAAGAGTGCTACTGGCACAATCAAACGTATCGCCACACGCCATAAATTATAAAAAGCTTCATTGCCAAAGTTTAAAGACTTACGCAAGTGACTGATTTTCATCTGCCATCCTGCAAAAACTGACAATAACAATACGGCTATCGTACTGATAATAACCAGTATACCTACCAGCCAAATAGTCGGTATGGCAACGACCAACACTATCGCTATGACAGCCGTTATGACCAAACTGACTAGCAGTCCAAACTTATGCGCGAGCTGCTGCGTACTATAATGTAGCAAGTAACTAGCGACAAAAACCACCCCTGCCCAATACAGTAGCTGTCCGATTGGTGGTAGCGTCATACCACTGATAAATAAAGCCACCATCCCCACCAATAATTGTAATATCCAAATCGGTAGCACCAGCTTGGTTGCTCGATATTCGCTTGACCCCTGAGCACGAGAGGGATTTTGAGCATAGTGATTATCTACGCCCACTGCTGTTACCGCTTGCTTAGTGATACGGTTTTGACCAAACCAATATAAGCCTGTACCTGCGCCAACACTGACAAGTGCTAGTGCAACTGCTCGTGCCCATTCTCCTAAGCTGATATTGGTCATCGCAAAGGTAATATTTGGCAAACCGTTTGCTACCCCAAATATCAATCCAATAAGCATTAATCCCAAACCAATCGGTAAGGGTGTCACACCCAACAAGCTTAACAATGCGGCAATGACCATCAAGCCTGCGGCAACCGCAAAGCTTGGCACTTCAGGTGTGCTATTTAAGTCTGTAAGTGCAGTCAACATACCCGTGCTAGCACCTGATATCACAAGCGCTGCAATGATTATGGCTACGAGGGCAGCAAGCCAACCAAAGCCACGCCACAAGGCGCTGGCATCTGCCTCTCGAGTGAGCTTTTGCATACCCGCCAAAGGTGCCTCAGCACTACGATAAGCCAATGCTATCTCAGCATAAATGACCGGTAGCGAGACCAGCACCATAGCCAATAGCCACAACAGCCAAAAATCAATCTCTCCTATTGACGCCGGTGCAAACCAGCGAAAAAGCAATAATGGTAGCAGCGCTGCAATAAAATAAGAAGCATAGCGAATCATCATAATTTACATCCAAGCGATTCAAGGTGAGTAACATTGAGTAATATTAGTTAAGCATAAGTAGCTTTTAATCGTCAAATTGATATATAGGCAATTTATTTTTATAAAGTAAAGTACTACTAATATGCCATTATATAAGGACTGACAGTTATAAAAAAACCCCGAAATCGGGGTTTAATAACTCAGTTAAAACCAATGTAGAAGGCGCTTTTCTTAAGAATAGCAATGAAGAACACCGACTTTATCTGATATTAGTGAATAGCACTCACATAATCTGACAAGATACGGATATCACGATCTGACAGTTTAGAAGCAACGGTCTGCATCATGCCCATCTCGCCTTCTTTTGCAGCATCATTGACACGCTTTTGCTCGTCGCTATCGATATCATCTACACGACCAGCGGCACGGAAAAGCTTTAACTGGGTGGCAATATATTCAGCATGCTGTCCACCTAAACGTGGAAATGCTGCCCATACGTTACCTGCTGCGTCTGGACCATGACAGCCCGCACAACCGATGACACCGCGTGACTTATCACCACCTAAAAATAACTTGCTCGCTTCTTGCGTAGTTGCAGGATTACCGAACGCCACACCCCAAGGTTTCTGGCTTGAGTAATAACCTGCAACGTTGGCTAAATCTTGCTGCGATAAATTGGCCACTTGCGACTGCATGATACCGTTTTTGCGGTAGCCTGCTTTAAAATTGACCAATTGCTTATATAAATACTTAACGTTTTGACCACCAAGATTTGGCTGGGCAGGCACAGGGCTCACACCATCAACACCATGACAAGCAGCACAGACAGTTTCTGCAATTTGTTTGCCGGCATTAAGATCATATTCAGGAACAGTGATAGCAGCTTGTACGCTGAAACTTGCAACACATAAGCTGGCGGCAGCGATTAACTTTTTCATTGATACAAATCCTACTAACTCGATGTAAGCATTGTTTAGAGTGATTGCATTATGTAGACGCATTATATTCACAAAGCCATTATTTAGTTGCTAAGCCGTATATTCTATCGTCTTTATCACAAGCAGCACGAAAGTACTTACTAATATCAGGGTTTATTTTGGATTATTATAGCAAGACTTTTTACTATTTGCCTACTTAATCGTAGCATTGGGTAGTTTTCCCCCTCACTGACTCAATCTCTGGTTTATAAAGGGCAAAAAGCGCAAAAGGTTCTAGACCCTTGCGCCTTATTTATATGTCTTAGCAAATAAAGATTTAATAGATATTTAGCTAATTATTTGCTCATATACTCAATCAGCTTACGATAGTCATCATTGCTACAATCTTCGCACAACCCACCAGCTGGCATCTGAATCATACCATTTTTGACCGAACTAATAAGTGCAGGCATGCCTTTTTGTTTTATTAGCTGCTGCCATTTGGCACTATCACCTTTTTTAATCGCATTCAAGGCACCGCTGTCGTGACACGCAGCGCAGGACTCATTATAAGTCGTTGCAGTACTAGCCGCCCCTGCACCAGTTATCATGGCTGCACTAATGATAAGCGCGCTAACACTGCTGGCTAAAAAGCGATTGCCTTTGGCAAAAATCATGGTCATCGATAACATAAGACACCTCCATTGGCTCATTCGTCCAGACGTTTGCTTCATTGCTTCTGTGCCTTAACATCTGTGAATAAACCTATTCTGATAGAGATTGTAACAATATATGTCAAATTAATATATATGAATATAGTTTAACTTTGTTAATACGCTTGGATAAGGAATCGAAAAATGAGTTATTAGCCCCATATTAATTACAGTAGAGATGTAATTAATATGGGGCTAATAACCGTTATTTCAATAACTAAGCGCATTAATAGTATAGAATAGTCAGTAATTTAATGCCCTTATTTTATGAAAGATTGATAGTTGGTTATTAGTAGCCAAAGATGCTGTGCTATTAACCGAGCAATTGCAAAATCTTTTACTATTTTATCTAAATTTAAGTATCTAAATTTTAACCGTAATGAGTCATTTATGAGTACCCCGTTCAACGATGTCGCCGCCAAGCATGCGGCTTTTAATACCAAAGCCCGTCAGCGTATTCAGCAAACTGAATTTATGATGTCAGCACCAACCTTTCACCTGTGTCCTGCAGATATAGGCTTAGAGGTGGCATTTGCTGGTCGCTCAAACGCTGGTAAGTCTTCTGCCATTAATGCGCTTACCAACCAGCGCCAATTAGCACGCTCATCTAAAACGCCTGGTCGTACGCAGATGATTAACTTTTTTAATGTTGGTGATGCTGATAGACGATTGGTAGATTTGCCAGGTTATGGCTATGCCGCTGTACCGCTTGAGATGAAAAAAGAATGGCAGGTTGAGCTGGAAGAGTACTTGGTATCGCGCTCAAGCCTTGCAGGTCTGGTTCTGATGAGCGATATCCGTCATCCATTGAAGTTCTTTGATGAGCAAATGCTACGTTGGGCAAAAGATGGTGAGCTGCCCGTTCATATTTTGTTAACGAAAGCAGATAAGCTAAAGTATGGTGCCTCTAAAAATGCGTTGCTTAATACTCGTAAAAGACTGAAAGAACTGGGTCTGAACTGTAGTATTCAGCTATTTTCAGCATTAAGAAAAGAAGGTCTGGATGAATTAGCAGGCGTTATGGGCAACTGGTATGAGTATCAGCTGGATGCAGACAAAATTATCGAGTCCTCTTTTGCATTGCTAGAAGGCGATGAGCTAGAAGACGCAATCGAACAGGATGCGCTTCAAAAAGACAGCTCTCAAGAAGACAGCTCTCAAGAAGACAGCAAATAAATCTCATATCCTTCAATGAAAAAGGGTTTATCGTTATTATCGATAAACCCTTTTTTTTGTTATCATTTTTTACCATTTAAGCAGATTATCATTTACTCCGATTTATATTTAAGCACATAATAATTGTGCCAACGCTTGTGGCGTGTCCACCTGATATGTAGGCTGCTGTGCGGCAAGCTCGTCGCTGCTGGCGGTACCATAATTAACTGCAATACTGGTCATGCCCAGACTGTTTGCCATTTGAATATCATAAATGCTATCACCGATAAATACGGCATCAGAGATTTGCTGTTCGGTATATTGCAAAATATCCGTCAGCATTTGCGGGTCAGGTTTGGAGCCTGCTTCATCCGCACAGCGCGTCATAACAAAATAATGATGGCTATCTGAAGCGTCTAAAACACGATCTAGACCCTTACGTTTTTTACCTGTCGCAACTGCAAGCTGACGATTTTGCCGCTGCAAGGTTTGTAGCATATTTTCTATCGGCGCAAAGAACGGTGTACGCTGGCTGTTAGCAATATAATAATCTGCGTAACTTTTTTGAATTAACAGTTTTTGCTTATCGCTTGAATACGGATATAAAAGCTCAATGCCCTTCATTAAACTTAACCCAATAATATCTTTGACGGCCTTATCAGTTGTCTTGAAGCCATGTGCCTCACCTGCTATATGCATAGCCTCAACAATCAAGCCAATCGAATCCATTAGCGTACCGTCCCAATCAAATATGATTAAGGTCTTATCGGCTAAATGATGCGGGTTGGCTGACTGAGAACTCTGAGCAGGAATCATTGTAGTAGTTTGGCTCATAAATAGACCTTTATGAATAATCATAATAAATGGCAGATAGCAAAACGTCACGGCGACTTATGTTTCATAAGCTATCGTGACGTTTAAATCTGATGCTTAACATAGCATCTAATCAAAGCTTGTTTAAGCATCAGATTATTTAGGCAAATTGGCTTTAATCTCTTCTGGCATCCAGTCGAGCATCTCTTCTGGTAAAGGCGCAGTGATAGTCTCATAACCAGGTATATCTAGACGCCACGCATGTAAGCATAGACGATGCACACCAGATTTATCATGTACATGGTACTTATCATCGCCCAAGATAGCATGACCAATGTGCGCCAAATGTACACGAATTTGATGGGTACGTCCGGTGAGCGGCTTGGCTTCAATCAAGCTAACGGGCTGCTCAGCAATCATAAAACGACCATGAACGACGATATCAGTCTGACTCTCTTTGGTTTGCGGGTCTTGTGTATCTACCTTAACGCGGCGCTCACCGCTTGCCAGTGTATAACGCAACAATGACGCATCGATACGTTGTTCGTTAAGTGCAGGCTGACCTTTTGCAATACATAAATAATGCTTTTGAATGGTTTTGTCGACCAGATGTTGCTGCAATACTTTAAGTGCAGAGCGTTTTTTAGAGATCATTAATAAACCTGAAGTATCTTTATCGATACGATGCACCAGCTCTAAATACTTCTTGCCTGTGACTTCACGCATGGCTTCAATGACACCAAATGCAAGACCACTACCGCCATGAACCGCAATACCGGATGGTTTATTAAGCACGATCAAACCTTCATCCTCATAGACCACACGCGCCAATAAGCTTTTGGCAAATTCGGTACTGATGATAGGTTTTTCACGAGTGGCAAGTACCACTGGCGCAATACGTACCACGTCTTCACGCTGCACTCTGTCATGAGCCTTGCAGCGCTTGTTATTGACGCGAATCTCATCTGAGCGAATCATTTTATAGATATGCGGTTTTGGCAAACCTTTTAAGCGATTAAGCAAAAAGTTATCCAAGCGCTGGTCGTGCTGATGACGCGTGACTTCAAGGTAATTGACCTTGCCGAAGTTGCTAATCTCATCGTCAGCACTTTGTGGGCGCGTTTTACTATTAAAGATAGCTGGCGCTTCGTGGATAGGTTCGTCGTTTGTCATTTTTGAGTTCGTCATTTTTAGTTAGGCAATTACATAAAGATTTGCTATAGTTTAACATGTTGAGCGCCAATTAAGCAGAGGTTGAGACAATAATTCATTGCTAATTGATTGTTGTTTTAGGTGGAAAATATCGATTTTATGACTGGCTAATCACTTGTCAATACAATCGGCTGACTCATACATCCTATGCAAGCTCGGCGCTTCATCTGATTTTAAGGGTGTTATAGCAACAGATATACTTTATAATACCTAATAAATTGAAAGAACATGACTGATATTTATCAGTAAAAAAAAATTTTAGTAAAAACTATTTATTCTTATGAAGCATTTCTTACAGAATATTATGACAATAGATAGTATCGACTTGATAAATATGGCATTAGCCTTTTATTAAGCGATAACTAACCATATACCCTTTACTCACTACCCGCATGATAACGACTTGATTTGATGATTTATTATCTAACAGTCCTTTAGCCGCGTGCAGTTGAGCAAGTATGGGTCGTTGAGAGTGCAATCGAGTATTACCCTGTAAACCTCGATAACTGCCTGAGTATTGGTGGTCAAACAGAGGACGATAAGTAGAATAGACATGAGACACCGTGCCGATAAGCCGGTCATTTATTCTGTTTGCCAAGTACGCCCCGCTGATGACTAACGCAGCAAGAACTCGCTTTGAGACGCCCAAGATATTATTAACGTTATATCCAAAAGAACGATAAATAAAGAATGACCAATTGCTTGACCTAGATGGATAACTGCTGAATCGTACTGTTTTATATAGTCGACAGCAATATTATTGCTAGACTTTGATTGATTGTGCCAGCACGATGCTTTTTTGGTATCAGTAATACCTTTATATATCAGTAACCATGCGCCGCTATGACAAAATGACAAAGCGTGCTGATCACCAATATGGTTCAAAATACTGATAATAAACGATCACTACCCTGCTTATACATTAATCGTTACCACTAGCCTGATTATATTAAGATATAGATATGTAATAGCCTTACACCCTATGCTCTCTACATCGACGTTATGCCACTGGTTGAAAGTAAAGCTTTTGAAGAGTGTTTTCGCGCTTTATTTACGTTCTCTCGTTAATTTATATCTGCTCATGCTAATTTTGTTATTAGCAAATACTTGCCACTTAGCCCTAAAGCCTGTCCTGTCGTTGTTATGCGTACTCATAGGAAACTATTATGAAACGCATTTTAATCAACGCCACCCAAAACGAAGAAATTCGTGTTGCTCTCTGTAAAGGCAATCATCTGTACGATTTCGATCTTGAAAACCGTACCCGCGAACAAAAAAAATCCAACATCTATAAAGGTCATGTGACTCGTGTCGAGCCATCACTTGAAGCGGTATTTGTCGAATATGGCTCACAGCGTCAAGGCTTCTTGCCGATTCGTGAAATCTCTGCCGAATACTTAAGCGGCAATCCACGTGATGAAAACATCAAAAAACTGATCAAAGAAGGCGACGAGTTAATCGTTCAGGTCGAAAAAGAAGAGCGCGGCAATAAAGGCGCTGCCCTCTCAACTTATGTGTCATTGGCTGGTCGTTATCTGGTATTAATGCCAAACAATCCTCGCGGCGGTGGCATCTCGCGTCAAATCTCAGGCAAATTGCGTGAAGATATGAAACGTATGCTTGGCAGTTTAGATCTGCCAAAAGGAATGAGTGTCATCATACGTACTGCTGGTATTGGTAAAACCCAAGAAGACTTGCAGCACGATTTAAATCATTTGCTCAATATCTGGCAAGCCATTCAAGAACAAAACCAAAAATATCCATCACCGCGCCTAGTGCATCAAGAAGCGGGCGTCGTTACGCGTGCTGTCCGTGACTATCTACGTGATGACATCTCTGAGATTTGGATTGATAACGAAAATGCTTATATTGAAGCGGCGGGATTTATCGATGCTGTGATGCCAAAACAGGCTGAAAAACTACGCAAATATACCGATTATGAGCCGATGTTTTCGCGCTTTAATATTGAAAAACAGATTGAAACCGCCTATCAGCGTGAAGTTCGCCTACCATCAGGTGGCTCAATTGTTATCGATCAGACAGAAGCATTGGTATCTATCGATATCAACTCTGCTAAGTCTACCAAAGGTTCAGACGTTGCTGAAACCGCTTACCATACCAATCTAGAAGCCGCCGATGAGATTGCCCGTCAATTGCGCCTGCGCGATATGGGCGGTTTGATTGTCATCGATTTCATTGATATGAATGACAACAAACATCAAAAAGAAGTTGAAAAACGTCTGATTGATGCTACCAAATATGACCGTGCCCGCGTCCAGTTTGGTGATATTTCCAAGTTTGGTTTGATGGAAATGAGCCGTCAGCGCCTGCGTCCGTCATTAGAAGAATCAACCGGTTATATCTGCCCACGCTGTCATGGTAATGGCATGATTCGTGACCTGCGTTCATTGTCATTATCTATCATGCGTCAGATTGAGCAAATCGCGCTAAAAGAGCGTCAAGGTGAAGTTCAAGCAGAAGTACCGACTGATATCGCAGCATTTTTGTTGAATGAGAAACGCGACAGTTTGGTCTATCTTGAACAAGACAGTGGTACGCGCATCACTATCTTGCCGCATGCGCATTTAGAGTCGCCAAACTTTAAACTTCACTTTAATCGCGATGGCTTTGCCCCGTCAAGCTATGAGCGTATCACCGATACTCAGCTGCAAGAACATAGCGAGCTTGGCTACAACGTTGACTGGCAAACGGCTGAAAAAGAGCGCCCTGAGCAGCAGCCAACTCGACAGCCTCGTCAAGCTGCGGATAAAAATAGCAGCGATCAAGCGCAGGCTCGTCCTAATGCCCAGCAAAGTACGCCTACGCAGCAGCAACAGAATAGCACCAGTCATAGCAATGAACATCGCAGTAATAACAATAGTAGCAATGTGACATCAGCACGTGCGCCACAGGCTCAAGAGACTCCAAGCGTTCAAAACCCTCAGAGCTCTCAAAACATTGTGACCCCATCAGCGCCAGTAGCACCACAACCTACTGCTATTGCCGCTGCACAGCCGCAAGCAGTTGCTTGGTTGTCTAATTTATTTGCGCAAGCACCGCAAGCTCAAACGACATCAAGTGTTAGTAGCCGAGACGCAGCTGAAGCTATTGAAGCATTGGTCAATACCGGAGCACAAAGTCTAGGCTCGTTTGGCCAAGTGGATAATACGGCTTTAGCGAACAATAATAATAGTCAAAATACTGCAACGCCTCAGCCAGCAACTAATCAGCAAAGTAGTAATGAGCAGAATCGTCAACTGACACGTTCTGCTGAGAGTAGTACTGATGATAGCAGCGACGCTGAAGAAAGAAGAAGACGTAAACCACGCAAATCAAGACCATCTAAGCCACGTCAAAGAAAAGAGCAGGCAGATGAAACTGAGAATAGCGCCACTAGCAATACGACTGACAGCAGCGCTAGCACTGATGACAAAGCCAACAATCAAGATAAACGTCAGCAGGATAATAGACGTCATAACGATCGCAATCGCAATAATCGCCAAGACAATAATCGTAATACAAATGAAGACAACGCTAATCCGACCAGTGTTAATGCAACCAGTGTCAGCGACAGCAGTCGTTCTGACAGCTCTGATAATGTAGTAGAAGAGCAAACTCGTACTAAGCGCAAATCGAACAGTCAACGTGGATCACGTGGCAAGCTTGAGCGCGGTGAAACTTTAACGGCAGCTGACTCTAAGCAAAATAATCAGCAAGCCCCTAAAAATGCTAACAGCAACAAAAACCAGTCTAATGCGCGTCGCAACCAAGACCCTAATGAAGTAGTATTACAGGTGAATGAAGCTACTAGTGAGCTCAAATCACCAGAAGTGGTACATTTGTCATTAGATGATAGCAAGTCTGCATCACGCCAAGCGACTCACAAGCAAGCAGTAATTGAAAGTGATACTGATGCTGAAAATGAGCGTTCAGAGAATAATAATGAGCAACGTGCGGATAAGCAAAAGTCCGTCGATAACAAACCAGCTCAAAAAACTTCTAAAACGATTGATACCAGTAGCGTTGCATCTGATAACACACAACAAAGTAGCGTCCAAGCTAAAACTTCTGAAAAAGTCTCTGCACACGTCAATACTACTCAGATCGATCAAGTAGAAAAAAGCGCTAATCCCGACAAAGCGAATCAACCCACTTCGAAAGAAGACGATAAAAGCGGCGATAAAATTAGTAGCCACAAACCTGCTGTAGATGAACGAGCTAATACAAAAATTAGCATGGATAGTGAAGCCGAGAATACTGCATCAACTCAAGAAGTGGTAGCGGTACAAGTAGAAAAGGCAGCGCCAATCGAAACCACTCAGAAGGCTCATGTTGCTGAAAATACTGCCGAAGAAAATGTGGTCGTGGATTCTAACGAAGTTGCTGCCGAGGATAGTAGCAGTCAGGCAGTACTTGAGCTTAGCCGTGATTCTTTATTTTCTGAACGCTACGTTGCGGCAAATAAGTTTGGTCAAGCCAGTAATGACCCACGCGTCGTACGTCTTCAACAGGTGCAAGCATCATTTGCTAAAGCGTCTCACGCAAATGAGCAAGATGTGCAAGTTAGTGAACGCGCGCCTACCATTCGTGGTACGGTTGGTGAATTTATCCGTGCAACCTTAGCAGAGGCAGAAAATCGCTTAGCGACAGACGGTGTCATCAGCTGCTTTAATGCTGCTATCGCTAAGCATCTAGAGCAGACGCTAGTTAAAGACAGCGCTGACAAGCAAGTGGCTATTAAACCAGTTGCTCATAGCGACTTTGACTTTAGTAACTACGGCTATCAGCCTTTAGCAGCGGACTACATTGCACGTTTTGAGTCAATGACAAAAGCCGTCAGTCAGTTTGCAGCGTCCCAAGGTAAAACATCAGTAGAGCCTCGTGCTATCAGTAAACGTGCTAGCAACGATCCACGTGGTCAGCATCCTGATTATAAAGAATCAGCGGTATTGGCGGTTACTGATGTGGCAAATAACGAGCCCGTTCAAACGGGCATCGATATTGATGCGCATGAAGTAGAAGCTGATGCTCTGGCCAATCAAGCTCAAGCAGATGCTGTCAGTGATCAAAGCAAGCAGTTATTAGATGCTGAGCAAACGTTAGCAGAAGTAGATGCAGTGCAAGCTCATATCGAAAGCACTGATATTGAAAGTATCAGAAGTGTCGAAAATGATGTATCTGAAATCAAAATGACCGACGTCGACGCTGCTGAGGTTGCAAACATTACTGTCGAGCAAAGTGAGACTGTACAAGATGCTGAATCAATAGTAGCGCCTTCTCTGAAAGACGACAGTCAAGCAGCCAAGTCAAAAACGACCATAGCCAGTTATAAAAACATGATTGAAAATGTGGCAGAGCAATTACTACCACAAAAAGGCATGTTCAACTTAACAACGCCTAAAGTACCAAAGGCTCGTGCCCGTAAGCCAAAAGCTGACCATAAAAAGCCGACGCAAGCTGAAAAACTAGAGTCAGATGATTCAGATAACTCTAATAGAGAGAGCTAATCGTAAGTTACCCTGTCTAAAAAGCAAAAGCCCCAAAGTTGTCAGCAACTTTGGGGCTTTTTTTATTTTCTATTTGATTGAATATAAGAGCTTATTTAATATTGTCGATTAATAACCAAAACTATTAATGAGCAGCAGATTCATCCTTGTTGCGTATTTTACCAACAACCGTCAAGAGTGCAACGATGATCGCGCCAATAATAAAGCCAATAACACCATTCAATAATGCGGTAGTGAAACTTTCAAAAATACCGGTCAAATGGGCAATATCCTCAACACCATGATATAAGAAATTAATGCCATGCACTAAGATACCACCACCGACTAAGAACATCGCCAAGGTACCAGCGATAGATAGAAATTTCATTAATTTGGGCGCTGCGGCAAATAAAACCTTACCGACCTTTTGGGTAAATGCGCCTTCTTTTTCCATCATATGTAAACCAACATCATCAATCTTGACAATACCAGCAACCAGACCATAAATACCAACGGTAATACTAATCGCTAAAATAGACAGTACCAAACTGCGCTCTAGTAAAGTTGCGCTAGCAGTAGCACCCAATGCAATCACAATGATTTCTGCTGATAAAATAAAATCGGTACGTATTGCTCCTTTGATTTTTTCTTTTTCAAAAGCAACCAAGTCTACTGTTTCATCGGCATTGGCTTTGCGACGAGCTTCTTGCTCTTCATCATGCGGTAAAGCATGTGGCCAAAAGCGGTGAATGACTTTTTCAGCACCTTCATAAACCAAAAACAACCCACCACACATCAATAAAAACGTAATTAACGGCGGGTAAATAGCGCTGATAAGTATGGCCGCTGGCACCAAAATGAGCTTATTAATAAATGAGCCTTTGGCAACCGCCCAAACAACGGGAAGCTCACGGTTTGCTTTGACGCCTGTAACTTGCTCAGCGTTAAGCGCTAAGTCATCACCCAACACCCCTGCTGTTTTTTTGGCGGCGATTTTGGTCATGACCGAAACGTCATCCAAGATCACACTGATATCATCAAGTAAGGTTAATAAACTGGCACCTGCCATAGTCGCTCCTTAAGCTAAATTGCTTCAATAAGTAAATTTTCAAATAACAGATGACTCTGTCGTAAAATATGGTCAGTCATAAAACACAGTTATAAGCAGTAGCCTACCTAGACATAAAATGATATGAAATAGCACAAATGTATTTTATTTATATTTTCTTAACGAATAGCTACAAATTGTGTATTTAATAAGACCGTTATACAGGCTTTCGCGGTTATTTATAAAAATATGCTAATATGAGGCTGATTATTAGTTATCTTTTGTTATCAATAAACTGTAAAAATTTATTACCTCTTATAGATCGATCTAGTCATCATGTTAGATCAAAATTCCAAAAGATCTTCATTACCTTTTGCTATCAAAATCTTGATTAGGCATGACTGCCTAAAGGAAACATCCTATGTTCTTAGCGCCTTTTTCTAAAACCAATCCCAACCGTGATACGTTTTCTCGCAGTCCTCTTACTCGTGTTATGAGTGCTGCCTTGCTGGTTATCGTTGCAGCTGGCTGCTCTAACAATGCAGCAGATGCGACCAACAATACAGATCTTGTCAATAGCAGCAAAGCCAAAACGAGTACTGCTGCGGTTTCTAAGGATAGCGATGCTAAAGTAGTAAAATCTTTGCAAGCCAATTTAAAGGCTTCTGGTATTGAAGAGACTATCCTCTCAGCTGTACCAACCGATATGACTGGTATTTATTGGGTGACAGCTGAAGGATTGCCTTCTTTTTTTACGGATAAGACGGGCAAGCATATTATTCAAGGGCAAATCATCGCGGTTGGTGCAGAAGCGCCTGTAGATATTAGTGCCGCGTTGTTGGCCAGTACTGCCCAAGAAGCGTTAAAAGCAGTCGACAAAAAAGACATGGTTATTTATCCAGCAAAGGGCGCGACTAAAGCTGTGGTTTACGCCTTTACAGATGCAGATTGTGGTTATTGCCGTAAATTGCATGAAGAGATGGATGATATTAATACACGTGGCATCGAGGTACGTTATTTGGCATGGCCACGTAGCCAAGAATCAGTGCCAAAAATGGAAGCTATTTGGTGTAGTCAAGATCGTAAGGCGGCAATGAATCAAGGGAAAGCTGGCGCCGATGTGCAAGCGCCTAGCTGTGCCAATCCTGTACAAGAACAGATGGCATTAGGGGCAAAACTTGGTGTGCGAGGTACGCCTGCTATCTTTACTGAAGCAGGACAGCAAGTAGGCGGCTATCTACCTGCAGCTCAATTGGCAGAAGCAGTTGGCGCTAACTAAAGACGGTTATATGCTTTAAGTATTTGTGATATGTATGACGGTGGCGACATTGTGTAGACGTCACAACTGCTTATCGGTATGATAGGATAAAGCGCTAGGCAAACTTAGCCATATAATTTCTATATAAGCGCTTATTTATGTTAGTGATTCTTGTAGTTTCAAGATCTTTCATAGCAGCGTTTTTTATCCCACTATTTAATCTCTTGAGGATCCTGTGAGCAAATCCATCAAACTAGCGATACTTGGTTTAGGCACCGTCGGAACGGGCGTGGTCAATCTAATCAATGATAATTTAGATGAACTAAAACGTCGTAGCGGACGCGACATTGTGATTACCGAAGTTGGTATTCGTCGTCAGCGTGATGACATTAATCCCAATATTATGCAAAACAGTGATCTGATGGCAACCGCTGCCAGTGACAATGTCGATATTGTTATCGAATTAATTGGCGGTACGACCCTTGCAAAAGACGTTATTATGCACGCCATCAAAAATGGCAAGCATGTGGTGACCGCCAATAAAGCGTTATTGGCTGAGCATGGTAATGAGATTTTTGCTTTTGCTGAGCAGCATAATGTTCATGTCGCCTATGAAGCAGCCGTAGCAGGTGGTATTCCAATTATTAAGGTCATGCGTGAAGGTTTGGCTGCCAATAAAATTGATTGGCTAGCGGGTATCATTAATGGTACGGGCAACTTTATCATGACAGAGATGCGTGATAAAGGTCGCCCTTTTGCCGATGTACTGAACGAGGCGCAAGCACTTGGTTATGCTGAAGCCGACCCTACTTTTGACGTTGAAGGTATCGATGCGGCGCACAAGCTGGCGCTACTTGCCTCTATCGCCTTTGGTATTCCATTGCAGTTTGACAAAGTCTACTGTGAAGGTATTACCGGTACTACTTTGCAGGATGTCAATTACGCTGAAGAGCTTGGCTATCGTATCAAGCACTTGGGCTTTGCAGTTCGCCGTGCAGGAAATGGCAGTGGGGACGACAGCGCTGGTATTGAGCTGCGTGTACACCCAACACTGATTCCACAGAACGCCCTGCTTGCTAATGTTAATGGCGTAAAGAATGCCGTACTGGTGAACTCTCACCCTCTCGGTCAGACGTTATATTGCGGTGACGGCGCGGGTGCAGGCGCAACGGCTTCTGCAGTGATGGCAGATGTGATGGATTTAGTGCGTGTATTAGGATGTAAAGATGCTGACCAACAAAACAGCAATGGTCATCATGTACCGCACTTAGCTTTTATCCCTGAAAAATTGTCAGATACGCCAATATTGCGTGCTGAGCAAATGATCACCGGATATTACCTACGTGTCCATGCGTACGATAGCCCTGGTGTGTTGGCAGATATTACCCGTATCTTGAGTGATGCCGGTATCAATATCGATGCTATTTTACAAAAACCGGCGCATAAACTTGGGCAAGTGCCAGTGATTATTTTAACGCTGCCAGTGGTTGAGAGTCAGATGAATCTTGCCATCGAAAAAATCGAGAAGTTAGACACCATTACTGATAAAGTAGTACGCATACGCTTAGATGAGCTGGCGTAAAAATATGCTTTAATCAATCAAATATGTTGGATTAAAATACTCAAAAAAGGAAATAACAATGTCACATGATGCAATTGTAATCTTAAACGGCGCTCGCACCCCAATGGGCGGCTTCCAAGGCGCATTGACAGACATAAGCGCCACAGATTTGGGCGCAGCGGCTATCAAAGCAGCTGTTGAGCGTTCAGGCGTTAATGTTGATAATATTGATGAAGTTATTATGGGCTGTATCTTAACCGCAGGTTTGGGTCAAGGTCCTGCGCGTCAGGCGATGCGCAAAGCTGGCTTGTCTGATGCAACGGGTGCGGTTACCATCAATAAGCTGTGCGGCTCAGGTCTAAAAGCAGTTATGCAAGCGCATGACGGTATCAAAGCCGGAAGCTTTAAGGTTGCTATTGCTGGCGGTATGGAGTCGATGACCAATGCGCCTTATATCATGCCAGGTTCGCGTGGTGGCTATCGCATGGGACATAAAGAAGTCAAAGATCATATGTTCTTAGACGGTCTAGAAGATGCCGATACGGGCAAGCTAATGGGTCAATTTGCACAAGAAATGGCGGATGAAAAAGGCTATACGCGCGAACAAATGGATAATTTTGCTATTGAGTCGCTAAATCGTGCACTTACAGCGATCAAAGACAATCATTTCAAAGATGAGATTGAACCAGTTACGTTCAAAACTCGTAAAGGCGAACAAACGGTTGATACCGATGAGCAGCCTGCCCTTGCTAATGCTGAGCGCATCCCTACTTTGCGTCCTGCCTTTGCAAAAGACGGTACCATCACCGCAGCAAACGCCAGCTCTATTTCAGACGGTGCTGCAGCTGTTGTATTGATGAAAGAGTCACAAGCCAAAGAAGAAGGTCTAGAGTATCAAGCGCGTATCATTGCGACTGCCTCTAATTCTCGTCATCCAAGCGAGTTCACTATTGCCCCTGTTGGCGCAATTGAAAAAGTATTGGCGAGTGCTGGCTGGTCAGTCGCTGATGTCGATTTATGGGAAATCAATGAAGCATTTGCCATGGTTACGATGGCAGCAATGGATGAGCTAAACATCGAACATGCTAAAGTAAACATAGAAGGCGGTGCTTGTGCCCTTGGTCATCCAGTGGGCTGTTCAGGCGCTCGTATCCTAGTGACGCTTATTAACTCTCTAAAGCGTACTGGTGGCAAAAAAGGCGTTGCTACACTATGTATCGGTGGCGGCGAAGCAGTAGCAGTAGCAATCGAATTGGCTTAAACTATTTTAAAATGATCGGTATGCTGTAAATATTTAGCTTATTATTAGAATCTAAAACCGCATTGCTTTGAGCAATGCGGTTTTTTTATATCAAAATATTAACACCCGTCTGCTTAAACGTATTAGCGTAGGAAAGCCTTAACTTAAAGGTTATATAGTGATTATGCTCTTTACAGCCTATTACACACCCTTACGTCAAGCGCACACTTTGCTACCTTGCTTATATATCTCGTGCCAAATCGTCCTGTTACGATAACAACAAGTCGAGATAGCGACTGGCTATAATAAATACTATTGATTGAACCGTTTATCTAATAACAGTTCATATAAGAATATCAATAAACCATTTTATAAAAAGAAATTTATTCATACAAAAGGAAGATAATAATGAGCCAACTTATTCGTTTAAGAGATATCCAAGCAACTCACCGTGATCTGATCGGCGATGATTATTATGACCCAACTGGCAAGACTGCTTTTGGTGTTAATGAAGAAAAAATCGGTAAAATCGAAGGCGCATTGGTAGAAGATACGACTGGTCGCATTCGTTACTTAATCGTCGATGCAGGTGGCTGGTTTAGCTCAAAAGAAGTATTGGTACCAGCAGGTTTAGCACGTATCGTTGGTGATGACGTATTCTTTGATAGCTTAACCAAATCGCAGGTCGAAGCGATGGAAGTCTATGACCATGATTATCAATATAGCTATAAAGAACAGTATGAAAGAGACCGTCAGGCATTTGTCGCTGACAGTATCCCAGAAGCTGAGCGTATGGAAATTGCCGATCATAATTACGATGCACCAAATACGTTAGAGCTATTAGAAGAACGTCTGACTGTTAATAAAGATCGTATTGTGGCAGGTTTGGTAAAAGTCGGTAAACATGTCGTGACTGAAGAGCGTAACGTCAATGTTGACTTGGAAGAAGAGCATGCCAATATTGAACGCACCAACGTTAATCGCCCAACTGAACGCCGTATCGGTGATATCGATGGCAATAATACGATCGAAGTTGAGCTAGAAGCTGAGCGTGCTCATGTCAATAAAGAGACCTATGTCACAGAAGAAGTGAATGTTGGTAAAACGACAGAGCGTCATACTGAGACTATCGTAGATACTATTCAACGTGAAGAGCTAGATGTCGATAATAATGGTAACGTGATTGATCGTGATGGCAATTTGTTTACCCGTGATGATATCACTGCTGAAGATGTACGCCGCGCTCGTGGTATGTAATAGGCTAGCCATTCGTATGCCTTTGTAATCTAAATAGTATTTGTGATATTGTTATATACTATTTAAATCAATACTATACGACAGCCATTAGCCACTGAGTGATTTGCTCAGTAGATAAGACCAGAGCTCGTCTCTGGTCTTTTTTTATATACAATAATAAGGACAACAACCATGAATGCTAATAATGAAAATAACTATCCTAATACCAACTATCCTGATTTTACCAATAATATCGCTAGTGGCACGCAAGATGATTTAACCTCATCTGACTTGTTATCATCTGATCATAGTCAGAAGCAAACAATAATAAGCAATCAACAAGAAAGTATTTCAGAAAATCTACCTGATACTAATAACAATAACGGTGGTTATCTAGAATTATTAGAAGAGCGCCCAGTAGTCAATAAAGAGCGCTTGGATGTTGGTAAAGTAACTGTCACCAAGCATTTTCGCACCAAAACTATTCAAGTACCTATTGAGCTGGTAGAAGAATATATCACGGTACGTACCGATTATCAGGATGCCGAAAGTCAGGATCTATTGTCAGGGAACTATGATGATAAAGACATATTGCGTCATGTGGAGCCTTCATTAGACAGTAAAGCCGTCGTTACTATCAATGGCACACAAGTTGAGATTGGCGATGCGCCTATTGAAATTGTCTTATCGCGTCAAATCGCAACCATTACTAAGGACACTTATGTTATCCAAGAAATAGCCATTGAAAAAACCACACATACGCATACTGACAGCATTGAAGTCGAACTCAAACATGAGGAACTCGATGTTACTGAAGAAGGGTTTTTGGCACATGAACAAAATACGGCTCATAAGAGATAAGCTGTCGAATTTCGAATTTTGTGGAAAGCAAAAGTAGAAAAGCAACGCGAACGTTGCTTTTTTTATATTAAATTATCCATCAACGTTCTAGCCATTATTGAGTCTTTTTACATTCATAAGTAGTGACGTTAGTAGTGTCAGTGCCAGCGGTACGCATTACACCTGTTTCGCGATCTTTATGGGCTACGCGCCATTGTACAAAGCCTGTCGTCCCATCGATAGCCGTTGCGCCCTCAAATACTTCAGGATTGCTGGCTTCATTGGTTTTTGTCAAAGTGACAGTACCTTTAGCAGTTGCAAGTACCACTTGGCTATCCGTATCTTTATAAGTCGCTTCGACTTCTAGCTCAGGAGAGCACAAGTACGTTATTTGATTGACGCCAGTATTTACTGTAGCTACGGTATCATCTGCGACTTCGCTAGCGGGGGCATCTACGACTACATCACTTGGCTCTGCAGGTTCAGCAGACATAGGCACAGCCTGCTCTTCACTGATACTCTCTTCTAAACTTGGCTCTGTTTCTTGCTTTGGCTGACAGGCTGTTATAGACAAGGCTCCTGCCAATAATGCCGTAACAACCAAAGAGTGACGCCACTGTTTTAATAATGCTACATTCATCATGCTCTCCCAAATAATTATGCTAAACACTATAGCCTGTCCACAAATGCGCGCCTACATTGAATTTGTAAGTAATCAATACAATGTAGATGATATTTTTATTCAGCCATCAATCATCAGTGCATAAAAAAGCCCCTATCTATTCGATAAGGACTTTTTAATCAAGGAATGTTAGCTAGGTTTAGATTTTGCCATGACATTGCTTATACTTAAGTGCTGAACCACATGGGCATGGGGCGTTACGGCTGATATTCATACCAGCATATGGGTCTGTATCATCGCTACTGCCCGCCATAGCACCTGCCACGCCAGCACCCGTAGCACCGCCAACGACATTGCGGCTTTGCCCTGCTGCTCTTTCCACACCGCCATCCATATTATCGATATCACTATGCTCAAACTGCATTTGCATATGGGCTGCATTTTCACGTTGCTGTGTTTCTAACGCCTCTAGCTCTTCTTTGGTTGGGATATGCACACGTGATAAGTCTTGTACTGTTTCAGACTTGATCGCGCCAAGCATCATCTGGAACAGCTCAAATGATTCACGCTTATATTCCTGCTCAGGGTTTTTCTGTGCATAGCCACGCAGATGAATACCTTTACGCAGCTGATCCATCTGGGTTAAATGCTCTTTCCAGTGCTTATCTAAACTTTGCAGCATAAAATGACGCTCAAGCTGAGCCGCATCTTTTTCGCCCATTTGCTCACGGCGACTGTGATAACGATCCAATGCTGTTTCGATGATCTTGGCTCGTAAGCCTTCTTCATCTAGGCGGCGATCTTCATCAAGCCAATCGTTAATGGGCATTGCAATCTTAAATTCGTTCTCAAGCTCATCCTCTAACCCATCGATATTCCACTGATCATCGATAGAGCCTGGCGGAATAAACTGGTTAATCATGGCATTATAGACTTCTTGATGCATGATTTTAATGGCCTCTAACAAATCCATCTCTGCCAACAAATCATCACGCTGACCATAGATGACTTTACGCTGATCATTGGCCACATCATCGTATTTCAGTAGGTTTTTACGCGCATCAAAATCACGACTTTCTACTTTACCTTGGGCGTTTTCAATCGACTTTGAGACCATTTTATGTTCAATGGCTTCGTCTTCTTTTAGCCCCATGGCACGCATCATATTCACGACGCGATCACCGGCAAAGATACGCATTAGGTCATCTTCAAGTGATAAGAAGAAACGTGACATCCCAGGATCACCTTGACGACCCGCACGACCACGCAACTGATTATCAATACGGCGTGATTCATGACGCTCAGAACCAATAATATGCAAACCACCAGCCGCAACGACTTGGTCATGCTTGATTTGCCATTGGGCTTTTAGACGCGCCATTTCGTCAGGGCTAACCGCATCAATATCTTCAATAAACGATTGCCAGTTACCGCCAAGGATAATATCGGTACCACGACCTGCCATATTGGTAGCAATCGTGACCGATTTTGGGCTACCTGCCTGAGCAATGATTTCAGCTTCACGCTCATGCTGCTTAGCGTTTAGCACATTATGCTTAACGCCTTCTTGATCGAGCAGATAAGACAATTCTTCACTGGCTTCAATCGTTGCCGTACCAACCAATACTGGCGCGCCTTTTGCTTGAATCTCTTGAATCTCGCGGATAATGCCTTTGTATTTACCTAACTTGGTTAAGAAAATTTGGTCATCCATATCGACACGAGCAATCGGTTCATGCGTTGGAATCACAATGACATCTAAATCATAGGTTGATTTAAATTCTGCTGCTTCAGTATCAGCGGTACCCGTCATACCAGACAGTTTGTCATACAGACGGAAAAAATTCTGGAATGTGGTGGTTGCAAGGGTTTGATTTTCGGCTTGAATCTCAACATTTTCTTTGGCTTCAACGGCTTGATGCAGACCTTCTGACCAGCGGCGACCAGGCATGGTACGACCAGTGTTTTCATCAACGATAACCACTTCGCCGTCATCGACAATATAATGGATATTTTTCACAAAGACATGATGGGCGCGAATCGCTGCTTGTACGTGAGCCAATAATGGCAAACGGCTTGGGCTGTAAAGACTTTCGTTTTCGCCAAGCTCGCCGACTTGGATTAAGAAGCGCTCAATTTTCTCATAGCCTTTTTCACTAATCTCAATCTGGCGATTTTTCTCATCAATCCAGAAATCCTCTTCTTCATTATTTTTATTGGCTTCTTCATCTTTTGAGCGAATAAGCACGGGAATAATGGTATTAATCAGCGCATACATGCGTGATGAATCTTCAGCTTGACCCGAGATAATCAACGGCGTACGAGCTTCATCGATTAAAATAGAGTCAATTTCATCGATAATACAAAAGTTTAGCGGGCGCTGCTTTTTCTCTTTTAAACTAAAGACCATGTTATCGCGCAAATAATCAAAACCGTACTCGTTATTGGTACCGTAAGTGATATCCGCTTGATAAGCATTGACTTTTTCTTGTGGTGGTTGCTGCGAGTAAATCACGCCAACCGTCATGCCCAAAAAGCCAAATAAGGGACGGTTTAATTCCGCATCACGTGCCGCCAAATAATCGTTAACCGTCACCAAATGTACGCCTTTGCCACTGATGGCATTGAGGTACATGGCCAAGGTACCCATCAAGGTTTTACCCTCACCAGTTTTCATCTCAGCGATTTTGCCTTCGTGCAAAGTAATACCACCGATCAGCTGCACGTCATAGTGGCGCATACCGTTAACCCGTAGCGACGCTTCACGACAAACCGCAAACGCTTCTGGCAATAATGCATCTAGACTTTCACCGCCTTGGTGTCTTACTTTAAATTCTTCAGTTTTTTGTTGTAATTGCTCATCAGACAGGGCTTGTATCGCAGCCTCGTATGCGTTGATTTTGCTGACCACTTTGCGCATGCGTTTGAGTTCACGCTCATTTTTGGTGCCAACGACACTGCCTATAATCTTTGATAACATAATTTTTTGACCTATGGAAATATTCGATAATTAGTGCGTATGACAACGCTTTACTCGCTGTTTTTTTAATTATTTGGCTGGTTACTGTCCAATTTAAGACCGTCCAATAAAATATCGCCCAATTAAGTGTGACGTCATTATATATGGTTATGACGGCGATGGATACAAGGGCAGTTAGCAGATATTTGCCGACGTAAAAAGGTGATAGGACGTGTTAAAATAACACTTATAAACCTATGTTTTTCAATTTTTTTGCTTGTTACCAATACACTTTCTAGGTGACCTATTTTATTTTGAACCGATTATTATTAGCCTTTACATCTAAAACCTTCTATCTAGCCAAACTTATTTAAACACCCCTATTCAATAAATAAAAAAGACAACTTAAGAGATTCTGCATGCCAGTTAAACCTTCTGCTCAAAATAACAATCTTATTAAACCCACTTCAAAATCTGTGCCAGTTGACTCTGACTCATTGGTGATAGGTGATGCCATCTACCACTTGGCAGATCATACGCCGATGATGGTGCAATATCTCAATATGAAGGTTAACTATCCTCAAGCGTTATTGCTGTACCGGATGGGTGATTTTTATGAGTTATTTTTTGAGGATGCCAAACGCGCGGCACAGATATTGGACATTACTTTAACCCGTCGAGGTACCGATAAAGCAGGTAATACGATTGCGATGGCAGGTGTGCCTTTTCATGCTGCAGATAGTTATATGGCAAGATTGATCGCTGCTGGGCAAACCGTGGTTGTCTGTGAACAAATCGACGAATCAGCCACTGGCACTGACAATGCAAATAACCCTTCCAATGCTCCGACGATGGGCGATAAGCAGAAGAAAGATAAGAGCAAATCTACTGCTGGCACTATTATGCGCCGTGAAGTGGTAAAAACCCTGACCGCTGGTACGATTACTGATGACGCCTTAATTGCACCCAATCACACCCCGACTGTCGTCGCTATTGATATCGAAATTTCTAAATCGAACAGCAAACAACCTATGCAAGCTGCCATTAGTCAAATGGATTTAGCTGCTGGAACGCTAACGACGCAAACACTCAGCGCGCATCATGGTGATATTGAAGGTTTGCAAACTCAAATGCTGACGGTGCTGGCACGCTTTGCGCCGAGTGAATGTATTATTAGCGAGGCACTTGGCAACAGTTTTGACAGTAGTGGTAGTAATGGCGAAGATTGGCTGCTATGGCTACGGCAAAATCTTGATTGCCCTATTATCGAAGTTGCCGCTAATGACTTTCACCGTGAGCATGCCAGCGCAACCCTTTGCCAGCAGTTTGACGTCCAACGCCTTGATGGACTTGGTATTAGTGACGCGCCACTGGCTCAGTCTAGCTGCGCCGCACTAATCCACTATGCACGGCAAACCCAGCAACGCCATGTACCACAAGTTAACCAGCTTATCGTTGAATATAATGATGACTATTTAATCATTGATGCCAATAGTCAGCAAAATCTTGAGCTATTTACCCCCGTTAGCAGCAATGGTACATCATTGATATCGGTGCTTAATCATTGTCAAACGCCAATGGGTCGCCGCTTACTCATGCAGCAAATGAAGCGCCCACTGCGTCAGCATGCACGTATTAATCTGCGCTTAGATGCAATCACTAGCCTTTTGCAGTCAGACAATAATTTTGGCGAAAATAAGCAGGTTAATGAAAACTTAGAAAAACATTCATTGGTCAGCAGTTTACGTGAAACGTTAAATGCTATCGGTGATATTGAACGTATCAGTAGCCGTATCGGGCTGATGAGTGCCAAGCCGCGTGACTTGCGTAAATTGGCTGATGGTATTGCTAGTAGCACCCAGCTTAATACTTTACTGATAAATGCAGGTATTAGCCATGAGCAGGCAGGATTGCTGCCCATGCTGATACAGCAATTGCCTGCGCAGCTACCTGCCGTACAGTC
Source organism: Psychrobacter sp. S4(2024) (assembly GCF_036861305.1). Taxonomy (NCBI): domain Bacteria; kingdom Pseudomonadati; phylum Pseudomonadota; class Gammaproteobacteria; order Moraxellales; family Moraxellaceae; genus Psychrobacter; species Psychrobacter sp. S4(2024). The sequence goes on from NZ_JAZAQR010000002.1 coordinate 324,097, forward strand.
CGTCGCCGAGCTAATCGAGCGCGCTATTATCGTAGAGCCACCGGCGCATATTCGTGATGGTGGTATGCTAGCCGCAGGCTACGATGCAGAGTTTGATCGCCTCACCCATTTGCATGACAATATCCAAGTAACCTTGGATGAAATGGTAGAGCGAGCGCGTCAAGAGAGCCAGTTACCGAGTTTAAAAGTAGGCTTTAATAAAGTCAGCGGCTTTTATTTTGAATTGCCCAAAATGCAGGCAAAGAATGCACCGGCGCATTTTATCCGTCGGCAAACCCTGAAAAGCAGTGAGCGCTTTATCACTGATGAGTTAAAACAGGTCGAAACCGAATATCTAAGTGCGCAAAGCTTAGCATTGACTCGTGAAAAGCAGCTATATCACGAACTATTGACTATATTAAGTAGCCACTTGGCTGAACTACAACAGCTTAGCGCTGCTATCGCGCAAATAGATGTGCTTAGTAATTGGGCACAGCTTGCGACAATTTATAACTGGCAGCGACCAGTCATGAATAATAATTCAGAGAATACAAATAGATCCAATACTGGCAGTCAAACCAGTATCGATATCAAAGCAGGTCGTCATGTCGTCGTCGAAGCCGCACTAAACCCTGTTCATACTCACAGCAATACTCCTGCCAAACATAGCAGCCATTTCGTTGCTAATGATTGCGCATTAGGCAGTCATACTAATCCTGAAAGACTGTTAATGATTACCGGTCCTAATATGGGCGGTAAATCTACCTATATGCGCCAAACGGCATTGATTGTTTTACTCACCCATTGCGGCAGTTTTGTGCCAGCAGCCAGCGCTCATATCGGTGATATCGACCGCATCTTTACTCGTATTGGCTCAGCTGATGATTTGGCGGGTGGCAAATCAACCTTTATGGTGGAAATGATTGAAACCGCTAATATTCTCAATCAAGCAACCAATAAATCATTGGTGCTGATGGATGAAGTCGGACGCGGAACGGCAACCACTGACGGATTGGCGATTGCACACGCTTGCGTCAATCGACTGGTAGAGATTGGCTGCCTGACGTTATTTGCCACCCATTATTTTGAGCTGACAAAATTGGCGCAAAATAACACAGAAAAAAATATAGAAAATAATGCGAGCAATCATGCCAATATCCGCAATGTGCATGTCGCCGCCAGTGAAGTCGATGGTCAATTATTATTACTCCATCAAATCAAAGATGGTGCTGCAAGCTCTAGCTTTGGATTGCATGTGGCAAAGATGGCTGGTATTCCTACTCAGATATTAAATGATGCTAAGCGTTATTTAATAGACAATTTAAAAGCGGAAAACGAAAAAACCATTGATGATAAAAATGAATTAGCTAAGTCGTTAAACGATAAACAGCAGCAAAATCATGAAAGTAAAGTAGAAGGTGCAAGTAGCAGTAATACTACTCAAACTCAAAAATTAGGTCATAATCCACAACAAAATCATTTGTTTAGCTTACAAGATGAGCTCAATGCGATTAATCCTGATAACCTAACGCCAAAGCAAGCACATGACTTACTTTATCATCTAAAGGAAATCATTAGTCATTAAAGGGAATTGTCAATTAGTGGTAAAAGCGCTAAAATATGCCTAATTTTCCACTATTCTATTTTGCCCCAATCCAATAACAGGTAGACAGTACTATGACCTTTGTCGTTACAGAGAACTGCATTCTTTGCAAATACACCGACTGTGTGGAAGTCTGTCCTGTAGACTGCTTTTATGAAGGACCGAACTTCCTCGTCATCGACCCTGATGAGTGCATCGACTGCGCGCTATGCGAGCCTGAATGTCCCGCCAATGCCATCTTCTCAGAAGATGAAGTGCCAAAAGGGCAAGAGATGTTCACTGAGCTGAATGCTGAGCTGGCGCAAAAGTGGCCAAACATCACTGAGATGAAAGGACAGATGCCAGAAGCTGAAAAGTGGGATGGCGTAGAAGGTAAAATTCAATATTTAGAGAAGTAGGTAACAACTGATACTTTGGATACTATGTAGGCTAGGACTTTTGTTCTAGCCTTTTTATTTATAACCTAACTCCAATTCGTATCTCGTAGGCTGTGGCTTTAGCCTAGCATGGTAACTTTGCATGATTTGAGCTGGGCTAAAAAGCCCAGCCTACGCTAAAGCCGCAGCCTACCTACGCCCATCACCTCGTCTATACACTGATTGCCTTATGAGAAACTATATTCGTGACAAAACCCAAGGCGGTTGTTATTTTTTGACCTTTAATCTACTGGATAGAAAGTCGTCACTCTTATTGACTCATATTGACAAGTTTCGTGATGCCTACGCTAAAACCATTCAACACCACCAATTCAAATTAGACGCGATGGTCGTCCTTCCTGACCACGTCCATATAATGATTACTTTGCCACCAAATTCTGATAATTACGCTGTCATAGTGGCGAGTATCAAAAGCCAATTCTCTAGGCAAATCAATAAAACCGAAGCCATTACTCTCTCACGACAAGCAAAAAGAGAGCGTGGTATTTGGCAACGACGATTTTGGGAACATCGTATCCGTGATGACGCTGACTATCGGCAACATATGGATTATATTCATCATAATCCTGTTAAGCATGGCTACGTCACCAATCCTCAAAACTGGCAATATTCCACATTGCATAAATTGATTAAAAAAGGCGTGTATCCCGCTGATTGGGGAACGGATGAGAATGATAAAAATATCAACATTCGATATGATGTGTAAGCTCATATATTCGCTTAACTTTATAGGCTTTGGGATTTGTAGGCTGAGCTACCCTTGGTTTTTTATTAAATTTAATCGTTTAATCTGTGTAGGCTGGGCATTTTGCCCAGCATATTAACCTTGCAAATATTTGATGCAAAAAATTTTGAATAATTTTAAACACAAAAAAGCCAAACAGAGCGTTTGGCTTTTTGATATTAAACGAGACTCTTTGTAGGCTGGGCATTTTGCTCAGCATATTAACTTTACATCATTTAAGCTGGGCTAGAAGCCCAGCCTACGCTTGCTGAGTAATAACCGGCGCAAAAAAACCAAACATTAAGTTTGGTTTTTTTGTTTTTATTTTGATCTATTTATTAAGTTAAAGCTGGTAACGTGCTTGCTGAGGTACAGTCTTTAGGGGCAAAAGGTGCGACTAGAGTAGTATCACAGGTCCAAGAATTATTAGTTATATCATACTTATAGCGAACTGTTTTACTTTTTACATCATCATTAATAGTTGATTTATAGGTAGCAGTAACAGCACATTGATTAGCAGCACCTTTTGTCAGCTCAATTTTTTCAACATAACTGCCGCTTGTGACAACTCCAGAAGGCATTACACAACCAGTTGCTATACCACTACTAGCAATTTGTTCAGTAAGAGGTGTTTTAAGACCAGCTAATAAAGTTGGCGCTTCTGGTACTTGTGAACGACCAATATAGTTCTGATACTGTGGAATAGCGATCGCAGCTAGGATACCGATAATAGCAACAACGATCATTAGTTCGATTAAGGTAAAACCTTTTTGAGCAGTGTTCATAAGAACTCCTTTAGGGGTATATAAAGATAAGTGGCTGTTGTTGATACAGTCGCGTTTTATCTTTAGTGATATAATCTATTTTTTTCTTACTATAAACACTGCACTTACCGTGCCAAAATCATAGATAGCGTTATCTTTTTACCTAAATATCTAATTATCATCGCAATTTATTATTAACCGTTCTCTGCTTTTATTTTATCTAACCTTAAATGTTACGCCTAAGCCACTAAAAATTGTCAGTTTGCCTATCATGAGTAACGAAAGGTAAAGATAACTGACATTTTTTGTCAAATTCTCAACATTTCTATTTCACTTATATTATTTTGTCCATTCTTCACCCGTACCACAGACACTGCCTCGACATTTAATCCCTTGATAATTCAGACTAAGATTACCATCGCTTGCCATTTGTGAGCCTGTCTTAGGACGGGCAGTAATTGTCCACTTAGCAACAAGTGGATCGGTTATGGTCACATCATATAGCTGAGTACCCTGCCTTGGGTATGCGGTGGCAAAATCTGTTTTGACACTTGCACTAATCGCGCTATAACTACCCTGAGCAAGCTTGCGGCTCTCAATCTCTGAGGCAATGTTTTGCATCTCACTCATCATATCCGTACGTTTTGTCTTGATAACGTAGCGTTGATAACTAGGATAGGCAATTGCGGCGAGTACACCAATGATGGCGACGACGATCATCATCTCGATAAGGGTAAAGCCGCGCTGCGACACAGGTATCTGGTCCGTTTTGCAACTCGTTATTATCTTCATTACCAATCCTCCTCACCTGTACCGCATGTAGTCGCAGTGATTGCAATGCTACTTTTATTCTGACAGCGTACTCCCGTACTGGTCATTAGCATGTTGTTTGCATTCTCAAAGGCACCTGTACTATTGGGGACAGCAAGCATCTTCCACGAGCGCCCTGTACTATTATTAAAATCGACTTTTACCAGTGATTTCGTTGTATCGTCACTATCGACAAGGGTAATTTTATAGCGGTAATTAGCTGAAGTACTGCCACTTGGGACATAGATAGTGGTATTGTCACTTTCTGCATAAGCATAGGTAATGTCATTGGTAGCGCTATTGATAACTTTCGGTTTAAACCCTTGATAGCTCAGTGCCCTTGCTCTCCACTGTTCCAGTTCTATCTCTAATTGGAGCATCTTTGCCTGTGCTTCGCGTTCAGCATTCTTGATTACATATTGACGATAGCTGGGGATAGCGATAGCGGCCAGTATGGCAATAATCATAACCACAATCATCATCTCTATCAAGGTGAAGCCGCGTGTGCCGCTATACGCAGCCTTACTGACTGTGTTATTTATATGCAGCTTGCTCATATGCGGCGTCCTATTATAAAGGCGAGTAAGATAACCTATCACCATGACTAGCTACTGGGTTTGTTTATACCATGCGCGGGGCTGTAGGGTATAACGCTCATTGAATAAGAATTCAGCGGCACTGCCATCGCCACCTGCCTGTACTGGCTTGCTTGTAGTAGAGCCAGAGTTAGACTGTATCTGGTTTTTAATATTGCTACCATCTTTAAGAGTGTCTATACCATAGTTAGTGCGATTGGTAGCATCAACACGGCTATCAAGGGTCGTCGTCCCGATCAGCACTTTTATATCGGTGTTTGCCGCATCATAGGCGCCTAAAGTCAGCTCTTGGATACCTTGCCCTGCTGGTACATAACCGCCAGTACCTGATTTTGAAGTATCATCCATGCAGATACCATAAGGCAGACAGTAGAGTTGACGCTCTGATCCTCCTGCAATCTTCGCCGTACAGCTGTTCACCTCATAGTACTGTTTGTCAGGGTTATAGACTGTGGTGTAGAGTAAATCATTGATTACAACGCTATCGCCAACGCCCTTATTGTAGCGAACATTACTAAAACCATCAAAGCGAGTCAATGGATAGAACCAGCCTTGCTTGGTACCAGCGATCATTGCCGCCTTGGCAGCTTTTTTCTTCGCTTCATCTGGATTGACACCCAGCTCAGTAGCTAAGTTGGTCAGATTACCTTCAGTTAAGTTTTGAACAGTTAGCGTTGGCGTTGCATCATATAGGCTGGTCTTAGTCACATCGCTATCGATGATGCCATAGACACGGTTGGCATGGGTGTCATTATTGCGCAGTGTGGATAGCGGCGCACTACGGTTACCAGATATGACGTTGACCATCGCAAATATCTTGCCGTTATTAGGGCCACCTTCATTACGGTAGAAGCTGACGACAGGACGCTCATAAAAGCGATAGGTAAATTTGCTATCTGTAGGGGTCGTATTAAGTATCCGTGTCAGACGCTTATTGGAGAAGCTGGCGACTTCACTAAAGCCAAACTTGTTAGGACGAGCATTTTCAAAGTCGGCACGGAACACTTGCCCGCCTAGATCAGCAGCATATAGATGATCCATTAGACCATCATTATCACGATCGAGCACGGTGATGCCACCAGTGATACTGTGGATCATATTCGCATTAGTAGCACTGGTGACTTTACTACCGCTATTCACCTCTTTGCTAGTAGACCAAATAAGCGCACCTGTCTTGGCATTAATCATATAGATGGCATTACCCTTGGCAGGGGCAGTGCTCGTTGCCACATAGCTATCCGTTTCATACTGCATATCATAGCCACCACCAAAGATAAGTACGTCAATGGGCTTATCATCTTTAGTCATACGAATCTTGGCCTCTACAGGCTTACTCCATATCTGCCCTATACGTCCAAAGCCAATAGTGGTCGATTTTTCAGGGGTACTAGAAGCTAGACCTGCTGGAGTAATAGTAAATAGCATCTTGGGTACCGCAAGATTTGGGTCGATACTATTGGTATTGGTGATATCTATACCGTAGAGACCTTCACCGCCCATACGTAGGCCACCATAAGCGAACATACCTTTACCAGTTGATTTATCTACCGTTACTTTTTTACCTGTTAAATTATAATTATAATCAGTCGTGACAAGCCATGGCGCATCGACTCCAAAGTAGGGCACACCAAGTTTGGCTGTTTTGGAATCGGAGACTAGCGCTTCTGGCTGCGTCTCTAGCATTGCTTTTGGGATGATGGCGACTTTTTCTTGACCCTTATCCGCATCGACCAAATGTAGAGCACCATCCATAGATCCAAACAACGCATAGTCATCACGAGGATTGATGATGCGCCCATTATCATTTAAAGTTGAACTATAAGAGACTGCCGTAGGTTTGGAGTGTATTACACCGCCTAATGGTGTAGTCTTACTCGCTGGGGCAACAAGTTTCAATTGGGCAACAGCAGTGTTGTCTGTAGGATCTCCATTGAGATCAAGCACCTGATTGAATCCCAAAAAGCTTAGCAAACGGCGCTTATTGAGCTCATCATAGATAGGGTCTATTAGGTTATTAAAACCTTGAGCAACACCTTCACTGTTCACGCTCAGCTTACGTAGTGTAGGGGCGCTGTTAGTCGCAGAGGTGACATCTTCGACATATAGCGTACGGATACTGGCTGGTTCGGAGCTTGGTGAGCTTAACTGAGCGTAGACGCCACCTGCCTCAATCTCATTATTGGCAGTCACACCGCTTATTTGAAAGTCGCCTGATTGCCAAATGTCACGAGTTGATTCGTTTAATCGACCCGAAACGTCCTTATATAGTAGGTTGTCTAATGAATTGCTAGTATCTGCAGTGTTGTTGGCCTTCCCATATAGAGTACCGTTTTTGAGGTTATACTTCTTAAGGTTGCCCTTCCAGATACTTGCTCCTGAGGCGATATCAGGCTCTAGCATTGGTAGATAAGCATAAGGCAGCTGATTCGATATCTTGTACGGATCTTCAGGTACCGTGATAGTCCCTGAGGGTGCAGTATCAATTACCTGTGTTAAGGTCGCTGCAAAGTCTACAATACTTTTGGCAATCATCTCAGAGCTTCTAGATCCTATCACGGGCTCTTGTTGAGAGACGCCTTTTTCGCCGGCGATATAGTAAAAGCCACCATTACCAAAGACATTAGCGCTAGCGGGTGGGTTATCATCAAAGCGCTCACCTATCTTACATAGGTTACTGGCATCTGCACTGGCTGTCCCTGTACAGTTGGCTACCTTTACTTTCTTACCATCTACCGTGATTTCTTTAGTAAGACCTTTAAAGGCATCACCATAGCCTGCCACTGCGGTTTTTATAGGATTATCAAGTTGCCGCAGCTTTTGGGTATACTCTGCCATACAACCTAAATCAGTATCAGCACCTGCTGGTAGTGAGAATGCATTACAATTAGCTACTGACAGCGAGCTGCCTTCTAGCGACTTGTTCATCAGGCTTTTGGCTATCGTGGGGTTTGAGCCACTAGGTGCGCCATCGGTCAACAGATAGATACCATCTCCGCTACATTGTTGCGCTTTTAATGGTGATACATATCTTGATTTTGCATCATTCTTTGCACTATCTACGGAGTCATCAAAACCACTGTAGCCAGAAGAACTATCCGTTTTGGTGGTCGTGCCCATCATATAAGCGCCCGCTTCTGCCAATGCTTGTGATACTGGTTTATTGTTATTGTCTTGCACACTTAATTTGGCGATTTCCTGAATTAGTTCGCTGCGCTTAGCTGCGGTAAGTGGTCCTAGCGGGGAGATCACTTTGGCTTTTTTGCCATCGCCATAACCAAATATCCCTGTACCGATAGCATACTCATTTGGTAGTGAGCCTGCATTACTGACCACTTTTTCGCTACCTTTTTGTCTCTCTACTCTATCAGAAAATAGTTCTATCAGTGCCATTTGTAGACGCGATAGTCGATCAAACTCTTTGGCACCGCCGTTTTGCGCCTGACAGCCCTTGGGAGTGAACGTCCCTCCTGCATCGGTACCGTCACTTCTAGGCGCTTGCACTTCGATATAGTTACCATTTTCGTCCTTTACATAAGCGGTAATGGTTTCACTCGTCTGATAACCATAGCTTCTGTCGTTGCCTTTATCGTCTTTACCACCGCCTTGGTCGCATTTGTTATTATAATCCGTTTCAATGCTCGACTTACCCATACTAGCCGAGACATCGATCATCATAAAAATACTGGCGCCATTGCCTTTTGCAGACTGATAAATCTCCAGATCGCCGATAGGTTTTCTCTCAGCACTACCCGCGGTTTGTGACATCATCGCGGCCAAACTGAGGAGCACGGCAGACGACAAGGCTTTGGTACGCCATAAGGGGGCAACTGGCATCTCGTTAGGTAAGTTTTTCATGGCTCAGTCCTTTTAGTTATTATCAATACGATTAGTCAATAGACTAGACTGTATCTAATGCTGCATTCAAGAAACGCTATCAGCTGGATGGCAATATACATAGCTTGCCTGTGCCTTTGGCGAAGTCGACACATTTAGTGCGTAGTGACTGGTTCTCAACGTTGGCTTGCTCATACAACACCGTGCTTGGCACGCCAGCTTTTGCCATGCAGCCGCCGATAGTATCTTCGCTATTGGTAACCTCATAACCTTTACTGGTTTTTTTGAAACAATCCTCATCATCTACTTTAGTGTCTGCATAAGCTGGCAGTACCGCCGTGCTATAGATATCAAACATAAACGCTTGGCTTGATATCTCGCCACTATCTTGCCCGATAGTATAGCTACTGAACAACTCAGTATTTTTGTTTGGTGGGCTTAAAGAGACATTGACTTGCGTCATACTGGCATTACGGGCGCTCACATAATCGCCAGGCTTGGTCGTATCGCAATAACCGCTGCCGCTACCCGATACTACCGTACCAGTTGGCGTCATGATTGAGGCTTTATTGATATCAAAAAACCGTCCGCGGGGACGAAAACAAAACACATACTCATGATTAATACTATTGGTATCTAGCATCAAGTAACCAAACGGCCCTGAGCGCGATATCATGTCATTATAAATCTCTGCGTCACTACTGCCGTTCATACTTTGTTCTATACTTTGATTGGCATTATCAGCAGACTGTAGCAGTAACGCGTTAATTTGGTCACTGGTTGCCAAGCGCAGATCTGTGGTGCTCTGTCTAACAGCAATCACGCCTGCTAATATGATCAAAACTAAGAATAGCAATACCACGATCAGTACTGCCCCTTGCTGGGTGGCAACCGATACTTTAGGATACTGATTCTGCTGAATGTTTGACATATTATCCTCTTCTTATAAGGCAGCTCTACTGGACACTAGACGGAAGACCAGTGACTGACATCACGCGCGCATTACGCAGTAATATGGTGGACTCGTAACTGCGACGATAGTACTTTTTGCGCTCACTATCCGTTTTTAATGTTTGCGTGTTGCCAAGGACAGTAAATTGGGATTTGTCAGCATCGGTTATTAATGGCGTATTACTACGAACGATGACACCAAGCTTAACAGTGGTTATTGCTGGTTTATCGGTGAGCTCTAAATATGTCTTTGCCGGAAGATAAGTCAATTGACTGATATCTGTTAGGGTTCCTAGTAATACTTGGAACTGATCAATCGCTGAGACAATGACCTCGCCATTATCCCCAAACCCACTAACTACGTTTGCACTGTCAACGCGACCTGCATCACAAGCTAAGACCAGATCCTGCACCTCTGTTTTGGCAGTAGCATTTGTGGCTAAACGCACAAAGTAACGTTCAATAACCCATTGATCAATGCCTGCATCGACCTTTCCCCCTTCGCAATCATATAAATCATTGGGTGTGATGTTTTTATACTGAATGGTCAGCTGATCGCTTGCTGTGCCTGTATTTGATACCCCTGTCCAGCCATTGGTGCCCGCTGTACCAGTTTGTCCTGCACTCACGGTCAGATATCCGGTATTGGCGTAACTGCTATTTCCTATATTATTACCAGTTAACACTACGCCGCCATGCGCCGATGCATCAGTAATATTAGTAATAGGGTTGCCCAAATTGGCAATACGAACATGATCGTCAATGGCTTGCAGGGCAAAAACCGTACTATCTTGTACCTCTGAGGCACTCTGCTGTACGGTAAGCGTACGGGTACTAATGATATATACCTGAATGACTGCTGCTGATATGAGTAGACCTAATACTAGCGATATCATCAACTCAATAAGCGTGAAGCCTTGGATAGTAGATGGATAGCTTTTATTATGATAAGCGCTCATTAGTAGGCCTCCGATATCAAACAATGGCTGCCCGTTTTATAAACGCCATTGATATTGGCACAAGCGTTAGCATTATCACCTGTATCTGCGTCACTCAATATTGCTTTGGTATCATTCCATGCGGTAATCACACACATCTGCTTTTGAATGGCTTGCTCGGTTGTATCAGGGCAGGTCACCACAGCAATATCTACATCTTCTGCTGCTGCTGTCTGTTGAATCAATAACGCTTCTCGAGCAACGAGTTGGTTAATATTGCATGCTGTTGCTATGCAGCTGCTGATGCTAATAGATGTTGAATCAACGGTTACACTAGTCTCTACGGCGTTAGTGATAACGGCTTGTACAGTTGGTACAGGCGACAGTGCACCAGATTTTAGTGGTTCATCGTTTGGCGGTGCTGCACTGGTAAAATCTGTACCACTAACAGTGACATAGGCTTCAGGATAAGCGCGCATTACTTCAGCCAAATTGCGTACTAAAGTTAAAGATTTGGTACGTACTAAGCTCTCATCAGTGGCATTGATTGCGCGCATTTGTAAGGCACTAAAACCTAGTACGGCAATTGACAGGAGCAATATAGCAACCATAACTTCAATGAGACCAACACCACTTTGAGAGCTTGAATTACTCATTAACATGTTCCTCCCAATTTAGTAGTGATATTAGCGACTTTATCAACCTCAATTTGGCGCGCCGTTGCGTTATTATTGCTATCACAAACAGTATAAGTAGCAGCAGCACTAGCAACTTTACTTGGTTTAAAAGTTATACTACCAGTCACCCCACTAATTTTGCTTTTAACATCATAGCGATATGTTTTGATACTCCCAATAGTAATACTGCCAGATTCTGTAGTTCCATTACTATAAGACACTGCTTGATCTTGACGACGAATCACACTTTCAGCTTTTGCTTCTGATAAAGCATTTGCCAGCGTAGCCGCAGTCGACTTCACCCGCTGATTGGCAAGCTGCATACTGATACTAGGCGCAGCAATACTAACGATAATAGCAAGCACGGCAATCGTGACCATCAGCTCAATCAAAGTAAACCCTGAGCTGCTCATGCGCAATTTCTGTGGTCGATGTCTCGCAAATACGTTCACGTCAAATCCCTATCGTATATAGCTGCTAGTACATTCAATTAGAACTGGCTTTACAGTCATAGTGAATACTTGATATTTAAACAGGCTTTAATCTAATACATTCAATTATAGCCATGCAATTTATGTTCCATAAAACAAGTCATCTAGTAAGCTCTAACTCTCTACATTTATCTATACGGCTCACTGTCTACTGACAGATAGTTATCTATTTAATATAACGTGATGACAACATATTAGCAACATAATAGTAGTTGCCAATTAATATTGTTAGCTATTACAACTGGCTACCATGTGCCAATGCATAGGCACACAGATGATATTTATTATTGGCGTTAGGGGATTGCATAGGGTAAATGGACAGTGTGCGGGCTAAGGCTTGTAGGCTTGCCCCTGTGGTCGCCACATCATCAAACAATAACAGCCGCTTGACAGGTGGTGGCTCAATAAGCGCAAAGGCATTGTCTAAGTTGGTTAGGCGTTCGGCACGGCTCAAGCCTTGCTGACTGACCGTATCATCAACACGTCTTATGCCTTGCCATAAAGGGATATCCCAGTGCTTAGATAGATACGCGGCCAAGATACTGACAGGATCAAAGCCACGTTTGATGAGACGCTCATCGGTCGTTGGCATAGCGACAATCACGCTATTATCATGATGGCAACCATGAGGTCGTGGTAGCTGGCGTATCGCATGTAGCAATAACGGCAGCTTTGTCATATCCTCATGATGCTTAAAGGCTTTGATAGCTTGGCGCATGGGATAGTCATAATAGGTTGCTGCTTGAATGGTCAGCGTCATGCCAGCAGTAATATCGACTTCAAACGGCTTGGGCAACCACGTAAGACTGCTATGGCAACTGGGACATAACAGTCCGCTACTAAAACGGCTATTGAATCGCTTGCATATACTAGTAGAAAAAGAATGGTCACTTGATAAAGGGTGATTACTTGATAAAGAATGGTCACTTGATAAAGAGTGCGATGCGTTTTCAGCTAATAAGCTGTTTTGACTGAATAATGAAGGGTTTAATGAGGAGTGACTTTTTGAGAGCTGTGATTGCGGGATACTACGATAAACGGCACATAACTGGCAACGTAAATTTATATACTCTGCCAGCCATATTCCGGTCTGATAAGGCGCTAAGTGACGCATGATTGGCTGTCACTGTAGACAGTAATGCATGATTGGCTGTCACTGTAGACAGTGATGTTATAGATAATAATGTTACAGCCCTTTCCAATCATTGAGTACGATACCAAAGCCGATAGAGGTATTTTCATAGTTATAATCTACGATAGATTCGCCATAACCTTGGAATACCTGCACAAAACCATTGACGTTTTTGGATAGCGGATAAGTATAATCGATTTGCGCAGCGCCCTTACTGGTGCCCGGATTGTAGCGCAACGTACCACTTAGACTTTGTTGACTCGGTAAATCATATAAGAACTTGATATCGCCATAACCCATGAAATCTTCGATATCTGCATTGTCTTCACTGCTATCATTTTCATTGTTCACTCGTAACCACAGTCGCGGTATGACAGATAACTTGCCCCACTCTGCCCCTGCCATCACATAAGCACGGTTCCATGAGCGTGATAATGGATCATCTTGACCATTTGAGTGGTGAATAGCACCTGCTCCGAGCATACGCAGTCGTCCACCAAAAGGCAGATTTGCTGTCACAGGCTGGGTCAAAAATACCTCTGGCTGATAATCGGTTGCACGAAATGGTCGTGAGTTGTCTTCATTATAAACCTGCCAATGCGACTCCTGAGTATAACCAAACCACAAATCAGCATTGGTATTAAACAAATCTTCTGCCACTTTGGTCTTTAATGATAGTTGAAACTTCAAATCCGTATTACGAGTGTCGTTAGACGTAAAAGGCTTCTCTGGTTGAGGTCGAGTGGATGTACTTGGGCTTAAATTGGGATCAAAGGTATAAAACAGTGGCATAACATAGGTTGGACGATAGGCTCTGACTGTCCATGTACCTCGTTCACTGTTTTTATCAAGATCATACGCTAAGCTTAGTGGCGTATATTTTTCGATATCCGCTTGCGTCACGCCGACATTTTCTAATACTTCCGCTTCTCTTTGCGTCAGTCCAACCGTATCTAAACTTTCAGTCTCAGCAGACGAGTTTGTTTCAATATCTTGTGAAGCGTTAGCAGATACTTTTTGAGCGATAACATTGCCGTTAGCATTGCCGTTAGCCGTTTCAACAGCGTTGGTTTCTTGTGCTAATACCACCTGGGGATTACCTGACAGCGTACTGATAACCGTTTTTGCCAAATCTACTGGCTGTTTACTTGTGACATAACTTGGCGTCTTGCCTTGCTCTGCAACCTTGTCAAAGCATGCCAAACGGGCAGAACTGGTCTGTACTTGAGTACATTCAAAAAACAATGCCGCCTGCTGAGCAATAAAATCTTCGCTCACCGCACTGCCGTTTTGCACAGCGATATTGGTATTCATAGGCTGCAAGCTCTTAGTCTGAGTTGTATCAGCAGCCTGCGCTTGTACTGTGAAAAAAGTGAGCGCTACGCCAACGGCGATATGTAGAGAACGCTTAGTCGTTTTAATCATCATTTTTTTTGGTGCTTCAGGTTTATTTATAGAGGGGCGCTGCGAAGTAATATTGAAAAACATAAGTATCCTTTATTCAACTGATCGTTATTGTCAACAGAATATATGAGATGATGGATATAACTATTAGCGTCGGCGCTAAACTGGCATAAAAATTCAATATAACTTGGAGATAAAAGGTTGCTATCACGCTGAATAATGCGCTTTTAGCAATGTTGCTTTATTGTAATGAAAACGTACACACTATACTAGCTTTATTGCTGCATAATGTAGTGCTAAATGAAGATAAGTAGCATAAAACCAAATGCTTATATTGAGTACAGAAGACAAAATGAACCCTTTAACCAGTGTCTTACTAATGACGCTCTCAAAGTAATGTTGATTTATTTAGCACGAAATACAACTAATCGAGTGCTGCAAGCCTTCTTCTGATAAAAAATAAAAAAAGCCAACATACTATGACAGTACGTTGGCTTTTTTATAGGAATCGTATTAAGGCATCTAAAGAAATAAAACAAAGATTTCCGATACGACTATTATTTATTTAATGCCGTCAAAGTCTGCTCAAACTCTGCACGACCAGTCTCACCCACTTGTTGTTGTACCAATTGACCATCTTGGTAATACAATAAAGTTGGTGGTCCAAATAATTTATAACGCGCTAAAATTGCCTTAGAATCTGCCGTGGTTTCCGTAATATCGAGTCGTACCAATTGCCAGTCTTGCATTTGTGCGGGACGATTGGTAAATAAATTCTTATCCATAATGCGACATTCAATACACCAATCAGCGGTCAAATCGACCAAAACTTTAGGATTGGCGGCAGTGATAACATCCAATTCTGCCAATGTAGTGATATGCTCATCTGAGTTATTCGTCGCATTATTTTGAGCGCCAGCTTGACCGTTAGCTGACTGCACTAACATAGGGGCGGCACTTAATGAAGCTAACGGATGTAAGCTATCATCATTACCAAGTGCGGCACCAATTACTAAAGTAGCAGCCCAAATACCAGCTATCAAACCGATGGCTTGCGATAGCATTCGACCTTTACCACGCCAGCTCCATGCCCATGTTGCCACAACCATAAACCATAATGCCCATACCAGTAACATTACTGACGATATGAAGACGCGCTCTATTAATAGTAACGCCACGGCAAATAACAATAAGGCAAAACCTTGCTTGATCCAGTTCATCCACTCGCCCGCTTTTGGCATAATTTTGCCTTGGGTAGCACCAATCAAAATCAGTGGCGCTGACAAGCCAAAGCCTAGCATAAATAGGGCAGCAAAACCCAATAGCGGATTACCAATCGTTGAGACAGCAAGTAAAGCGCCAAATAATGGTGCAGAAACACAAGGTGATACTACCAATGCTGATAAAAATCCAGCAGCTAAACTGCCACCAGCGCTACCGAGCTTACTATCGCCTGCTTGGCTTAAGCCCTGCATCTTACTACTGATAAAATGCGGCAAACGAATGGTAAATACTTCAAGCATGTAAAGGGCTAACAAAACAAATATTACTGCAAAACTGATCAGGATGATTGGGTTTTGTAGCCAGCCGATAATGCCGAGTGACTCACCAAATACAGCAATGACAGCACCAAGTATCCCATAAGCAATCGACACCCCAATCGCATAACTTGTCGTTAAAATGACACCTTTTTTAACCGTTGGATTTTGCTGACGGGCGACAATATTTGCGACTATAGGTAACATAGGTAGTACGCACGGCGTAAGCGCTAAGCCAAGCCCTGCCAAGAATAGTAACCCTAATGCCAACCAAGGATGCTTGGCTAAGCCAAACGGATCGCCATCAGCCAAATTATCTGCGGTAGCTAGCGTATTATTTGTCGGAGCAGCATTATCTGCTAATGGTGTATCAGCGCCAGAAATCGTATTGGTGGCGCCAAGCTCTCCATCTAAAGCCTCATCATCCAACAACGCATAATCAATGACTTCATCTTCTTCTGCAAGCGGTCGCTCTGCTTCAGGACTCATTGCCTCAGTACTGTCTATACTTGTGGCATTTGGCGCCTCTGATGTTGTGACGCTATTGCTATTATTTACCGAATTTGCATTAGTAGTAGTCTCTTGATTGACATCGCCTTTAGCAACACCAGTGACATTACTTGTCGTATTAACCACAGCTTGCGGCGAGCTTGCAACGATATCGACAGTGGTTTTTATTTTCTCAGGCGGGTAGCAAAGTCCTGCTTTGGCGCAGCCTTGCCAACCAATCACCACCGCTGCATTGTCAATGCTCTTGCCATTAATACTCAGAGTAGTAGTGGCTACCATATTTTTTTGATCAAATACTGGCACTTTACCAAAAGTTGGATCATCAATTAAGACAGGCGTTTGACTAAAAGTAAACGGTGCCGCCGTAACGCCAGCAGGCAAAGTGAGTTTAAGCTGATTCTTATAAACATAATGTTCTGGAGTGATATCAAAATTAATCGATAACTGAGTGCCAGCTTTGACAGCTTTACTGCTACTCGTGACTTGGAAGGCTTTATCCACTGACAGAAATTTCGATTGTCCAGCGCTTTGATTGCTACTAAAAAGATCGCCCAATCCTGCTGCCTGCGTCGTCATAGTCGTCGCAGTCAATCCTGCAAATAACGAGCTACTCGCTATAGTTAGTGCCAGCAGATATGACTTCTTTGGCACTTTATTTACAACTGATGGCAAATTTTTTGAAGACTGATTGCTTGTAGATACCGCTTTAAATGACGAAATGCTTTTTACTGTCTTAATGGACATAAAGGACTACCTGTTATAACGACTATATAAATCAACCTACTTGCGCTATCTATTAATGACTAACGTTTGACTGCAATGTTTAACGTGGTTTTAACCTTTTCTGGCGGATAGCATAGTCCAGCTTGAGCACAACCTTGCCAGCCAATCACAACCGGCACATTCTTTGCCGCTTTACCATTTTTGGTCGTCATCATAGTCGTTGCTATCACAGTTTTTTGCGTAAATACGGGTACCTTGCCAAAGGTTGGATCATCAATAGAAACCGGCGATTGGCTAAAGGTAAATGGCGCGGCACTGATACCTTTTGGAAAACTCAAGGTTAGCTTATCTTTATAAACATAATGACCTGGTGTGATATCAAAAGCGATCGATAACTGCGTGCCTTTAGTGGTCGCTTTGGTACTGCTAGTCACTTGAAATGCCTTGTCAACGGGCAAAAATTTTGATTGCTGAGCACTATTATTACTAAACAATTCCCCCAGACCTGCAGCTTGAGTCGCAACAGACGTCATTGACAAAGTAGTCATCAAAGCAGTGGCTGTTATAGCAAGCAAATAAGGCTTTTTAGTTGATTGTTTATTCATGATAATTGATTTCGATTTTGATGTTTCTATAGACATATGATTACCTCGGATTACTAGAAGAACAGCTGTTTTTTTACAATCAATAGAAAATAGTCACTCGTTTTAATAATAAATAGCAGGGTTAAGATTCCGTTTATCTGAATTTAAAGTTATAGTTAAAATATCTCAAAAGCGCTACAGTGCTGCTGATATAAATTTTTTGCAGCCTCTGTCTGCGTAGGCACAGCAAGCAAGAAAAATGAATATCAGCAGTACTTGATGTATCGATATTACTTTTCCCTGACTATAGTGATATTTATAGTTATTGATATTCATAAAAAATATCAACCAATAACGTCTTATTGGTTGATATATTAATCTCATTAAAGATGCTTTTAGCGCCAAAGTATTTATCATGGTATAGCTTGCAAACAATACCTAAATAACTGAGTAGGCTAGAGCTTATAGCTGAGCATAAAGATCAGCATCCTGCCCTTCTCCGCCCTGTTCGCCATCAGCCCCTAGAGAAAATAAATCATAAGGTCGACCTTCACTACCCGGGGCAACATATTGCAGCTCGTTTTCCCAGCCATCCGTTGGATATCCGCCTTTAATATAACCACCGTCAGGATAATTCTTAGCTTCCGCTGGCGGCGTGGTGAGTGCTTCTAAGCCTTGAGCCGTCGTTGGATAGCGCGAATTATCTACTTTATACATATCTAGCGCATTTGATACTGTTGATAGGGCTGTTTCAGTGGTTTTAACCCGTGCTTTATCACTTTGTCCGACCACCTTTGGCACCACTAGACCGGCAAGAATGGCCAAAATCACAATCACCACCATGATTTCAATTAAGGTAAATCCTGATTGGAGATTGCTTACGCGCTGAGTGCTTGATAAAGCAACAGCTTTCTGACTTTGCGCTGCCGCTAAACACTCTGGCGTATCATCCATATTACTTGGTGAAATCGTACTTACTCGAATATTATCAGTCATAGTCATCGCTTCTGGCATCGCTTTTCGCGTCAAGGTTATATAAATAATGAAGATGGCGTTTGTTTAAGTTACCTTTATCGTCACATTCACAACAGGCATATTTACAGTGTCTTAAGGAGCACTGAAACGATTATTACTATAAACCATGGTTTTACTTTTATCCAGCATTGAAGGCAGGTTGTCATTTGGATCAATGTGTTATTAATAATCTATGATGGCTAACCTTTTGAAATAGCGTTTGACTGTTACTTATAACTGATACTTACTATAACGCAAGGTTAGATTTGACAACAGTAAAAGCGTTGGTCGGTCAATAATATACAACAGTAAGCAAAACTTAAGAAACGTAGCCAAATTTGAAGTCAAATTATTAGAATATAAGTAAAAAAATAAACCAAAACATCAGAAGTATAGAGGCTGTATTTGAAAATACAAAATATGGAAACAGAAATGCTGTTAAGCATAAGGGTAATAAAATAACTATTACTAACAAGACCGTATATTTAAGGTTAATAAAAACTAGCCAGCCAAGTCATTCATATTCACAATTGGCAGCATCACCGCCATTACGATAATCATGACGACCACACCCATCAACACCAGCATTAAAGGCTCAAGTAATGACAACAAGGTACTGATAAAATTGGTGGCTTCTGCCTCTTGCATATTTGCAGCACGGCTAAGCATATTTTCAAGCTCGCCCGAGTTTTCACCACTTTTAATCATTTGCACCATCATCGGCGGAAAATAGGGCGATTTATCTAATTGACTCGACAGACTTGAACCCTCTGTCACTCTATCTGCAGCGGTAATGATGGTTTTTTGAATATGCAAATTGGTGGTGACCGCAGCGCCAATATGGAGCGCTTCAATCAATGGCACACCAGAGCGCACCAATATCGCAAGCGTACTGGCAAAGCGCGCCGCATTCAACCCTTTCGATAAGCGTGCCAGTATGGGCAATCTTAGCACAGCACTATCTATGGCAAGTTTGCCCGCTTGCGTCTGAGCGAAGCGATAGAATAAAAACGCCGTTCCTGCCAACACCAGCAGCATCAGCCACCACCACTGGGTAATAATATTTGATAAGCTAAGGACAATTTGGGTAATTAAAGGCAGGGCTTGTTCGGACTGCTCAAACACTTTGACAATTTTTGGTACTACAAAGCTCATTAGCCCCATAATTACGCCAACTGCCATCACCATCAGCACGATGGGATAAACCATAGCGCCTTGTATTTTTTTCTGTAAGGCAAAGCGATTTTCGGTGTAATCGGCAAGCTGATTTAAGATCAAGTCCAAATGACCAGATTTTTCTCCAGCTGCAATGGTAGCGATATATAGTGGCGGAAAGCTCGCCGCTTGCTGCAGAGAGCGCGCCAAACTGAGACCTTCTAAGACATGCGAGCGAACGGCAAGCATTAAAGATTTGATATGGGTTTTTGGCGATTGTTTGGCGACAGCTGCCAAAGTTTCCTCTAACGGAATACCAGCAGCAAGTAACACAGATAGCTGGCGGGTAAGCAGTGCCAGCTCATAAGCAGAGGGTTTTTTATAGCGGCTTTTATGCTGACTTTGCCTATCATTGACGGCGTTGACTTCGACGGGCGTCCATTGTTTATCACGCAGCTGCTGGCGTACTTGCCGCGCAGAATCACCTTCAAGTAAGCCTTTTTGGATGCCGCCGCGATCGTCAAGCGCTTTATAATGATAAGCGGGCATAGCAGCGGATATCCTAAGACGGTCAAGAGTAAAAGAGGATAGATCAAGATTTGAAAAGTTGGCTTATTAAAAGAATAGACGACTTAAAGAAGCGGCGTAGAATCGTTACTATCCGGCATCAAGCCTTGCAATAATAGAACATCTAAATGCTGTTGTTGTAGCTTTTTATCAAAATCATTGACTTCAGCGATCAGCATACGCTCAATGCGCTTATCACTGGCAAACACACTGAGACGTGCACAAATGACCGCCAATTGATAAATACGTTTTTTGCAATAACCGTCTAAACCTTGTAACAATCTGACCATGTGCGGGGTTTCAAGGCTGGCATAATCATAATCACTCACCACATCCTGACCAAGTGCTGTCACGCCATAGGTAATAGATAAATGGGCGCAAAAATAACAGCTGAATAAATAGCCAACCACATGTCCTATATAATAGCCACGATCGTAAGTAAAGCTACTGACGCCAAAGTGCCCGAGCACATAGCTGTTCAAACTGCCTTGATCAAAGATAGGTTTATTATGCTTTAGCTTGCCGACGGTGGCAAAGCATAATGGATTATGTCCATCCTGTATTGTCAACTGCCAACCTGCAGGTTGCTGAGCTGGCATATGGCGTACAATATCTTCGATGATGTCATCGACCACATGCAGCTGCTGCCATAAGCGCTCAATGGCATCCGTATCCATCAAACCGCGTTTATCCAGCTGCTGTGAAAGCAAATATTGCTGGTATTCGGCAAATTGTGTTTTGAGGGTATGTACAAGGTAAGTCGGACGGATAGCAGCAGAAGCCAAATATAATTGCTGCGTGCGTTCATGCTGCGCCCGATAAAGTGCTACGCGCTGAGTAGCAACACTACTGTCACTTGTAGAGATAGATGAGCTTTGGTTTATTAGAGTATGATTAGCAGTATTTATATTAGCAGAACTAGTCTCTGTCAAACTGCCCTCCGCATTTGGCAAAACAAATAATGCTAATAATGCCGCTTTATCAAGCCGAATAGCCATACCTGCCTGTGCACTATTTTCCTGCTGAAGATTTGAGTCATGCTGATTATTGTTAGCTTTGACTCTGCTATTAATTTTGTCTTTATGATTAATAGACGCAGAAGAATCTTGTAGATCATTTGATTTTACGCTTGGTTTTGCGGTCGGTTCAGTCATAAAACACCATCAGCTGCAAAAATAAACATCACCTAAGTCATACTATATTCTGGATAGACCGTAATATATAAGCATAAAAGATAGGTCGCTAAAACACTGTCGCAACTAGGCGACTTATTACTTCATTGTCATCCCATAGTACCTGAACCTACACTCATTGTCAGCTGTGCAAGATCAAAATGCTAATGATGAAAAATTATTATCAGATAGACACTGTTATATCACTGACTCAGTTTAGAAAATATCACACAGCTTGGATGACTATTTATGTGTGAAGCAGCGGCTAAGCAAGGTTTTGTTTTTGATATTGCTGGCGGTATGCTTTTGGCGATATGCCATACACGCGCTTAAAGGCTTGGCTAAAGGTTGAGTCTGAGGCATAACCCACTAGCTCACTAATACGGCTGATACTATTTTGCTGCAAGCGCAAATAACGTGCCGCCAGACGCAAACGGTAGTCAATCAGATAGGTCAACGGTGGCATACCAACCACGTCTTTGAAACGCTGCGCAAAACTCGAGCGTGACATACCTGCAACTTCAGCAAGCTCATGAATGCTCCAGTTTTGGCTTGGATTTTCGTGCATGGCCACCAATGCCTTGGTTAAAAACGGGTCTTTCATGGCTTTTAGCCAACTGTCTGTGGCTTCAGGCAAACTTTCGATATAAACCCGCAAACACTCAATCATCATAATACTTGCCCAATGATTGATGATCGCTGTCTTACCCATCCGCTCATGCTCAGCTTCCAACGTCAGCAGTCGAATCTCAACATCAATCACCTCGAACCGACCATCAGATTCATCATTAATTTCAGGCAATATCGTTGGTAGCACTGATAATAAAGGACGAATCATCTCTTTATCATACTTGCATTCAATCAGTATCAAAGATGATTGGGCATCACCATCGCCCTGAATATCAAGCACTTGTTCCGTGCAATTAGTAAGCAACTCATCCAAAGGTTTGGCACTCTCACCATGATGGTTGAGCGCGTAACTGACATGATTGTGCGAGCTAGGAATCATAATAATGTCGCCAGCATGCGCTTCTCTGAGTCCACTGCCCATATCAATACAAAAGCTACCAGACATCACCAAATAAAACACAATCGTATCTTGTCTAGTGAGTGAGTAAGACCAATTGCCTGTACCATTTAAGCGATAGTATTTCGTATCGAATAAATGCACATTTTGTAGTAACACGCTTAATGCATCCATTAACCATTTCCTCAATAACAGCTGCTCAATAACGCGCCACTTTAATAAAAAAATCGCATTAATATGAGGATCGATTTTATTTAAAAATATAGTGCTACTGAGATAAATTTTTCTTTGACAGTACAGCTAATATACCTTTATAAAGCCCTTACGACACAATATGTATCATAAAAAAATGATAAAAAATGCCAGTAGACTGTTAGATCATGAGCGATTTAAAAGGTTTAGGACTATCACAGAGGCAAAAAAGATATAAAATAGACAGGTACAAAAAAATGCCAGAAATGGCAGCGGCTTTTTTTAAATGATTTTAATATAGATATAAATAGAAGGGATACAGCAAAAAAATGGGGCGACTGATGGGACTCGAACCCACGACAACCGAGATCACAACCCGGGGCTCTACCAACTGAGCTACAACCGCCATAACTGTTGCCAAAATTCGGCAATATATGCAGGCTAAATGGTGCGCCTGGCAGGATTCGAACCTGCGGCCACCTCCTTAGAAGGGAGATGCTCTATCCAACTGAGCTACAGGCGCTCTTAGAAGACTTTTACATATTTTGGTCCGCTTGATATACAAGAAACCAAACCATTATACATAAAAAAAAGCCTGTAAGGCTCTTAAATAGATGGTCGGAGTGATAGGATTCGAACCTACGACCCTCTGGTCCCAAACCAGATGCGCTACCAAACTGCGCCACACTCCGAAATTCTCTATTAACACGATAGTTTGTTGATTAACTGGTTGTTGGCAATGCCACTAACTGGCTAACGTTCCTTGCTATCGAGGTGCACATATTAAGGGGAAACGCCGATGGTGTCAACACCTATTTTTAATTAATTTGAAATAACTGCTAAATTATTTAAAAAAGGCTTATTTCTTATAAACTGAGCGTCGACAACAAGCGCTACTCAACATAGTGCCTCATGAGCTAAGCGCATATTATACTAAATCTTATATCGGAAGCAAGTCAGTGTTTATCATACCTGTAAGCACATTAAAAGGTATCAGCCATAACTGAGCATAGGGTGCATTTTCACTATTGTATATGTCCTGAGTATCTTGCTTTAGTACAACCGCTCGTCTTTGATTGTCTTGTACTGGATATACCAGCCAGACTTGCTCTGCTTGATACGCCTGCGCATAGCTGCTCAGTTGGTAAGCGTCGCTGGCACTAATGGCGCTGGCATGCGCTAAAGGCTTCCATTTAATATCGATCACGTGACTATATTGACCTGCTTGCTTTTCTGATGATGGATTTGCTCCTAAATTCTTTATTGGTAAAGCATCATCATGCTTCTCTTTATTTTTAGTATTCGAACGCATCTGGCGATAAATCAATAAATCAGGGCGAATAGACAAACACGCCTGCCCTTCTGCATCATTAAGCCAAACACGCTGCGCTTGGAATAATGGTTTATAGTCGTCGCTTAATTGCTGAAAAGACAAAGCAATACGCTGGCTTGCCCATTGCTCAAACGCTTGATTCATATCTATCAGTAAGCATAAGCGTGGCGGTGTAGACCTACTACCAAATGGTTTTGGTGCATTAATACTATGACCGATTTCCATATTTGATTGACTAAGCAGCCAATAAGCGAAATCTACCAGTTGCTGAGCGGCTTGTAATTGCTTTACTTGCAGCGGCTGAATAGCAAGCTCACGCTTTGCTTGAAGGTATATCGACTCTAGCTGGCGTATTTCATGCTGATGTAGGACAGACACTTGTTGCCACGGCTGTAAATGCAAAAGCAGATTTGATTGAGACAACAAAGGCATCAGCAGCGTTAATGCGCTCTTAATGACTCGATTGCCTAGCATGTCTTGGCTCAGCATACTGCGCTCACAAACGAATTTATGTGGCTGCATACTGTTATGACGTAATTGCTCTTTTATGATTAAGCGACCTTGAATTACTGCTTGGTTATGGATTTGGGTTTGATACTGTTTGGTCGGTTGATAATTCGTTAAACGCTGCAAAAGCTGCATACTGAGCCAATCTGATAAAGGCAATGTGGTGACTGGTAGAATTGTTAACTGGTTGCTGAATTGCCCAAAATTTTTGCTGTGAGGCGATTTGTTATCGTTACTATTCATTAGGTCTGACAGCATATTTTGTACCCAGTGACGGGTTTGTAAAATATCCGTATCTACTGGCGATTCATTTGACTGATATGGCTGCTTAATAGAGTTGCTAGCAGTGTTTGCGATAAATTTTGGCAGTATCTCAAGAGTCATGCCACTAGGCAGTACAATAACGCCAATATAATGTCCAACCTTGAGTTGCCACTGTCCTTGCTTGCGTTTAATACTAAATACTGACAGCTCTTGGGTTATCAGCCACTGAAAATCAGAGTCGTACAAGAAATTAGACGCTATTAAACGCTGATGTTCAAATACCGTCATGATATTCATTTCAGAGCTTTGAGTTTGTTTATCCTTATTTACCACCGATTAACATCCTCATGGATATAAGCGCTGATAGACGGCAAGCTGGGTGAACTTGCCAGTATTGGCAATAAGGTCAGTATTAATTGCATAACTGCCGGCATTTATAGATTGAGTAAAATAGGATTGCTGTCCTGCAAACATGGAGTTTTGAGAAGCTATACCATTCTCGCTAGCCATTTGAGTGGACATACCGTTATGTATTAACGTTTGACTATCATGAATAAATTGCGCCGATATTGGCTGCTGTTCATCTCTAAAAATATATTGTAGGACAGCCACTTGCCCACCAGCTGCTTGGGCTAATTGTGGAATAATTTGCTCAGTAAGTGCCATTTGTAACTGCTCAAGACTATGCACGGAGAATAAAAATGCATGACCCATTTGCGCCTCAATCCCTAACGTTTGGCTAATACGATGATTTAAACCCGTTAATACTTTGGCTACATTGATGGACTCCGCTTCGTCGACTATTTCTAATCCTTTATTGAGGTTGATAATCGGTAATAGCTCAGGCTGCGGCGGACAGTTAATAAAGCGAAAACGACGACGCAGTGCCATATCTAGTGGCGCTAACGAATGATCTTGGGTATTCATGGTGGCATAGATATCAACATTGGCAGGCACGCTAAACGCTCGCCCAGAGTATGCCAAACTTACTGTCATCGCATTGGGCGTACCCGCTCGTTTATCAGGTTCAATAAGGCTAAGCAATTCACCAAAAACCCGTGAGACGTTGGCACGATTAATCTCGTCAATCAGCATCGCATAACGCTGCTGAGGATTATCTGACGCGCGCTGACAGAGCTTTAAAAAGGTGCCATCAGTAATGGCGTAGCTCATTTGAGATGAGCTGTTATTCGACTGATTAGACGCTGCCATTACTGGGCGAATGCCCTCGACAAACTCTTCATAGCCATATGCTTGATGGAAACTGACCATACTAAAGCGCTGCTGGCTAAAGCTCTCATTTTGGCTAGCACTATTATCATACTGCGCCTGCTGAAATTCTGACAATTGCTCTGACAATTCGCTTAATAGCATCAGGCTGTCAGGCAGTAAATACCACGCACCGCTAGGGTCTTTATCAAAGTACGCTTGGCTGGCTCTATTTTTATACGCAACCGTCTGTGAGCTGGTTGGACTGTGCATTTGCAATACAGACCACGCTGTATTACTTAAATTTTTCTCACGTGCGTTTTGTAATGCTTTGGCGATAAAAAACTCATGATTGACGATTTCAGGTACTTTTACTAAGTCCTGTTTTTGCGATTGAAAATCTAAAAATATTAAACACACCACATCACGCCAGTTCAATTCTTGCAATAACTGCTTGAGTAAATCCTCATTATTGGCTCTAGGCAGATAGTCCGTATATTCTTTAGCAATTTGGAGCAATCGGTAGGTTTTACCAGTACCCGCGACGCCCGTATAAATAATATTGGTTGGCTTATCATCACACATATCAGGCATAACATTATCCAGCAAAAAAGTATAAAAAAGTGCTAGCATTTTATCATTACAGTTGCTCGCTCTACAGGGTATCAGTGCTTAAATTACTAACGCCTAAGATGCCGTTACGTCACTGTTATTTTGTAAGCGCAGCAGTACATGGTAATAATAGTAGCGACTGAGCAGTTAATGTACCATAACTAAAATAGCTGCTAGCATAAAGCCTATTCGGTGACTCATTTATGACATGAGCCTTTTAACCCTAGTATCATTAGCATTGTAAATCCCACTTAAATGAGGAATATTTTATGTCAGGATTATTAAAAAAACTCCCGATCAAACGGACCAATAAACTGCCAGCCAAAGTCTCTGAGAACACAAAACCTGCCGTCGAAAAAACCAATAGCACACTTAAACCAATCAGCAATCAATTTACCAAACTGTTATCTATCACCAAATATTTACCTGCTGGTGCACGTTCGAGCATTTTATCGAAAGCATTTGGTAAAGTAGTACCTTATGTGGGCACAACGGGTATTTACTATGAAACGGTCGAGCCAAACCAAGTGGTGGTCAGTTTAAATAATACCAAAGCGGTGCAAAACCATATCGGCTCCGTCCATGCAGTTGCCATTACTTTGCTTGCTGAAACGGCAACGGGATTCATTTTAGGCTTAAACTTACCTGCTGATCGTGTACTATTGATTAAGTCTTATTCGGTGAATTTCTATCGACCGATTAAAAAAGGACAAATGGCTGCCATCGCAAGCTTATCTGATGAGCAGCGTTTAGATATTTTAAATACTCCGAAAGGCGAAATGATTATTCCATGTGTCATTCATGACCGTGAGTCGGACAGTGATCGCGACCCAATCGTAGTCGAGATGACATGGGCTTGGATACCCAAGTCCGAGTTAGAAGCGCGTCGTCAAGGCAAAGCTAATGAAAAGTCGGCAGAGGCTGATACTGAGTCTCATACCAAAGTAGTAGAAACAGACGCAAAAGTAGAAACTAAGTAAGACAATCAATCAGCTGATAATGATGAGGCTGTTTAAGATAACTAATATATTAAGAATACGTAAAGTAGTGCGCTATCCATGTTAAAGCATTTTTATAGCGCACTTCGTATAGCGGTGATTTATAAACTTATAATAAGGAGACAATGATGTCCAAAATGATTTCCAAAGCTACTTCTAAAACAGCGCTTACTAATTTATCCAAGGCTTTTTTCATCAGTATTTGTGCATTAGGATTTACCGTTAGTGCCACTGCGGCACCCGAAAAAACTTCAACTCATACACATCATGCAGCAACTATCACTAAGTCTAGCCCTGTGTTTTTAGGTGACGGCGGCAATTATCCTTTCTCAGAAGCAGTCCGTGTCGGCGATACTTTGTATATGTCTGGTCAGATTGGCTTTAAAGATGGCAAGCTGGTCAAAGGCGGTGTTAAAGCCGAAGCCAAACAGACAATGGATAATATCAATACCACGTTATTAAAATATGGTTACCAAAAGTCAGATATCGTTAAGTGTATGGTGATGCTCACCGATATGGACGATTTTAATGACTTCAATAAAATCTATAAAGCTGAACTGGCAAAGCCTTATCCCGTCCGTTCAGCTTTTGGTGTCGCAGAGCTAGCGGCAGGTGCCAGCGTTGAAGTTGAATGTATCGCTGTCAAATAAAAATTTCTCTAAAAATATTACTCTAAACAATCAAAGCGTCCTCAAGTAGGGCGCTTTCTTTGGTCACGCGTAGCACTTCTTCTAACGTCGTACGTCCCGCGATTACCTTACGCAAACCATCAGCACGAATCGATGGTGTCTTTTGGCGGGCGTACTCTTCTAGCTCATACTCGGCGGTATTGCTATGAATCATGCGTCGCAGCGCATCATCAACGGGCACCACTTCATATATCGCTGTTCGCCCTTTAAAGCCTGATTGGTTACACTTATCGCAGCCGACTGCTCTAGGTAGCTTGATAGCTTTATCTGCCAGATTATCAGCAGCATTGTTAGTTGCAATATTGTCAAACATTGATTGAATACCAATCTCAGTAAACAATTTGGCTTGTTCAGGATCAGCCAGCTGCCAATCATGACAATGTGTACATAACGTACGCACCAGACGCTGGGCGACCACGCCTATCAATGATGAGGATAATAAAAACGGCTCAACGCCCATATCTTGCAAGCGCGTAACCGCTCCAATAGCGGTGTTGGTATGTAGGGTTGATAAGACCAAATGCCCTGTTAAAGATGCTTGCACAGCGATTTCTGCTGTCTCTAAATCGCGAATTTCACCCACCATGACCACGTCTGGGTCTTGACGCAACATTGCACGCAAGCTCTTAGCAAAGGTCATATCGACTTTATTATTGACCTGCGTTTGCCCAATACCATCGAGCTGAAATTCAATTGGATCTTCAGCCGTCAAGATATTACGGGTTTGATCATTTAAATCAGTCAATGCGGAATATAGCGTGGTGGTTTTACCCGAGCCTGTTGGTCCTGTCACTAATATAATGCCATGCGGGCGATGGATTAAGCGCTTAAGCTCACTATAATCATTATCAGATAGCCCCAAATAGGTCATATTCAGGCGACCTGCTTGCTTATCTAGTAAGCGCATGACCACACGCTCACCAAAACTTGACGGCAATGTCGATACCCGCACATCAACCTCGCGCCCCGCTAGGCGCAAGCTAATACGCCCATCTTGCGGCACGCGCTTTTCAGCGATATCCAGTTTTGCCATCACTTTAATACGCGATACTAATAACGGCGCTAATTGACGTTTTGGTGTGATGATTTCTTTAAGCTCACCATCGACGCGGAAGCGAACGACCAAGCGTTTTTCAAAGGTTTCAATATGGATATCTGAGGCGTTTAGACGTATCGCTTCGGACAATAATGCATTAATCAGACGGATAATAGGTGCATCGTCTTGTTGGTCCATCAAGTCTTCAGTTTCAGGCACGCTATCTGCCAAGCTATCAAGATCAGGATGGTCTTCAAGGCCAGCGGCGATATGCTGTGACTCGCCAGTGTTACCTGCATAAGCGGCATTCATGCGTTTCTCAAAATCGTTCGAGCTGACGCTTTCATATATTGGCACACCGCGTATGCCTTGCTGCTGTAAAAATCGCACCGCTTCATTGATTGCTGAAAGCGGCGTCACCTTGGTCAATAGCAATGTCGGTGGCAGCTCAGGATCAATGGCTAGAATAACCAAAATCTGATGGCGTTTTGCAAAACTGTACGGCAGTTGCATCATAAAAACGACCTAATAGATAAAGAAAAACTCAGAAAAAAACTTGTATCAAAGCATAGTAAATGTATTATTCTTAACTGGCTCAACTCAAAAAAGACTGCAAGTAAGATTGCATGATTTTGTTATAATAGCATTTTGTTTTACTCGCCATTAGGATTTTCAGTTATGTCAGATAACACTAGCACTGCTACTCAATCGACACCCCTTTTGCAAGATACTTTTACGGTAGGCAGTCGGACTTTTTCTTCTCGATTATTGGTCGGTACGGGTAAGTATAAAGATATGACTGAAACGGGTGCCGCCATCGGCGCGTCAGCAGCAGAGATAGTGACGGTCGCTATTCGTCGTACCAATATCGGTCAAAATAGCAATGAGCCCAATTTGCTTGATGTCATTTCACCAGATAAATACACTATTTTGCCAAATACAGCAGGCTGTTTTGATGCAGAAACGGCGATTCGTACTTGTAAGCTTGCTCGCGAGCTATTAGGCGGGCATAATCTGGTTAAGCTTGAAGTATTAGGGGACGAAAAAACCTTATACCCTAATGTGATGGAAACACTCAAAGCGGCAAAAGTATTGATTGATGATGGCTTTGAAGTGATGGTTTATACCTCAGATGACCCTATCGTTGCTCAAGAATTAGAGAGTATGGGCTGCGTGGCAATTATGCCACTTGGTAGTCTAATTGGCTCTGGTCTTGGTTTGCTCAATCGCCATACATTAAGCTTGATTATTGAAAATGCGAAAGTACCCGTATTGGTTGATGCTGGTGTCGGTACGGCTTCTGATGCCGCGATTGCCATGGAACTTGGCTGTGATGGCGTACTGATGAATTCAGCCATTGCCAATGCGCAAAATCCTGTGATGATGGCTCAAGCAATGAAGTATGCGGTATGGGCAGGTCGTCAGGCTTTCTTGGCGGGTCGTATGCCGATGCGCAAAATGGCAACTGCCAGCTCACCACAGACGGGATACTTTTTTCAGTAGTATTAAAGGTTAGGTGATTATATTTTTCATTATAAAAGGATTTATTATGCGACTTCTTACAGCAGTCGACCAGTTGTTTTTACTTCTTGAGTCGCGTAAACAACCCATGCATGTTGGAGGTCTATTTTTATTTGAATTACCAGAAGATGCCGATATCAGTTTTGTTCATCAGCTTGTAAAGCAGATGCAAGACTCTGATGTACCGCCAACGTTTCCGTTCAACCAAGTGCTTGAGCATATGGTGTTTTGGAAAAAAGACAAAAATTTTGATGTTGAGCACCACTTGCATCATGTCGCCCTACCCAAGCCCGCTCGTGTGCGCGAACTTTTGATGTATGTTTCAAGAGAGCATGGTCGTCTATTGGACCGTGCTATGCCCCTGTGGGAATGCCATGTGATTGAAGGCATTCAGCCAGAGAGCGAAGGTAGCCCAGAGCGCTTTGCGCTGTATTTCAAAATCCATCACTCGCTGGTTGATGGCATCGCTGCCATGCGTTTGGTCAAAAAATCCCTATCACAATCGCCCAATGAGCCGGTTACTTTGCCTATTTGGTCATTAATGGCACGCCATCGCAATCAGATCGATGCTATCTTGCCCAAAGAGCGCTCCGCTTTACGCATCCTGAAAGAGCAAGTATCTACCATTAAGCCTGTGTTCACAGAATTACTGGATAATTTTAAAAATTATAATGACGACAGCTATGTCAGTACCTTTGATGCCCCGAGAAGTATTTTAAACAGACGCATCTCAGCATCGAGGCGCATAGCGGCACAATCTTATGATATCAAGCGCTTCAATGATATTGCTGAGCGTATTAATATTAGCAAAAACGATGTAGTACTAGCCGTTTGTGCTGGTGCTATCCGGCGTTATTTGATTTCGATGGATGCACTACCTAGCAAGCCTCTGATTGCGTTCGTGCCCATGTCTTTACGAACTGACGATAGTGTCGCGGGCAATCAGCTGTCATTTGTCCTTGCCAATCTGGGTACTCATCTGGATGATCCATTGAGTAGAATCAAGCTAATTCATCGCAGTATGAACAATGGAAAACGCCGTTTTAGACGTATGAATCAAGCGCAAGTTATTAACTACAGTGTGGTGTCTTATGCATGGGAAGGGATTAATCTGGCGACTGGTTTGTTTCCTAAAAAACAAGCCTTTAACCTGATTATCTCAAATGTGCCAGGCTCCGAAAAATCATTGTATTGGAATGGCGCGCGCCTACAATCTTTGTACCCTGCCTCGATTGTCTTCAACGGGCAAGCGATGAATATTACGCTGGCAAGTTATTTGGATAAGATTGAATTTGGTATTACTGCCTGTAGCAAGGCCTTACCTCATGTGCAAGATATGCTGATGCTGATAGAAGAAGAGTTGCAGCTGCTTGAAAAGGTTAGTAAAGAGCTTGAATTCAATGGTATTACAGTTGAAGATAAAAGTGGCTATAAAGATAATGGTAAAACAAAAAAGCTGGCTCCGTAACGGAACCAGCTCTTTATTTGTCATACTTAACTATCTAAAAGGGGACGATTAAAGCGCATCGCCCCATGCTGGCACAACCACTTGCATCAAAGGTTTTAGCAGTTTTATATTACAAGCAAAGATAGAGCCTGATGTCATCGAATTGTGTGCGCCGGTATGATCAACGACCACGCCACGTGCTTCGGTGACAATAAGCTCGCCTGCTGCGATATCCCAAGGCTTGATTGACATCTCAAAGTAGCCATCAAAGCGACCAGCAGCCACATAACATAAATCAAGAGCAGCTGAGCCTAAACGACGGATTTGACCGCCCGCTTCAGTGATTTTTTGTAGGCTTTCGTAGTGCTCTTTGGCATATGAGATAACTTCGCCATTGCGCTTACGCTCAAGAGGATGCCCAGTAGTAAATAAACCACCATCGATCGTTTTACGCTCACTGACACTGATACGGCGTTGGTTTAAACGCGCGCCTTTACCACGGCTAGCAGAGAACATCTCATCACGGACAGGATCATAGATAACACCATGCTGAGTCACACCTTTATGCTGTACGGCGATAGACACACAAAACTGCGGTACGCCATGAACGAAGTTTTTAGTGCCATCTAGTGGATCGATAATCCAGCACCAGTCAGCATCTTCGCCGCGACCTTCCTGCATACCAAACTCTTCACCCAAATACGAATGATTTGGATAGCTGGCTTTTAGCGTCTCAATCGTCAGCTCTTCACTAAAGCGATCAATACGAGTAACCAGACCATCTAGTCCTTTTGACTCGATATCCAACTCAATTTTGTGACGGTTTTGATGCGCGTACAAAATTTCTTTACCGACTTTTTCAGCAGCACGCGCTGCGATGACGACCATGGGTTCCATAAAATAACCTGCTTGTTTGATGAATGGATATTGCTGGATAAATATTAATTAAGAAGCACTTATCACATAAGCACTTCTTATAAAATCAATGAAAAATAAAGCCACGTAGCAAACCACAATATATGGTCGCTATTAGTCGCACCGCTCAAGTTGTCAAATAATTTACACCTACGGCAAGCAGGCGATTTTTTGGCACAAAATACATGCTTTATTTTTTACATAGCTATTTTATCAATTTTTTGCGCACTACGCTCATTTATTATTTTGATAATTTAGCAGATAGATGATTAATCGTCTTTTAAACCTTAAGCCACATTAGTTAAGATAATAAGGTTTGGAGCTGATTGAATACACCTTCCACATCTAGACCACAATCTGCTAGCTGTTCTGCTTGAGAGCCATGCGCTACAAACCGATCAGGGATACCTATATTGCAGATAGCTGGGCGATGGATTTTAAAAGCAGCCGATTCATTCAATAAGTATTCATTGACCGCACTACCCGCGCCGCCCATGATCATATGCTCTTCTAAAGTCGCTATATGAGTAATACCTTGCTCAACTAGGTTTTCAAGCAAGTTAGTATCTAAAGGCTTCACCCAGCGCATATTAACTACATGCAGCTGACAGCTTGATGCTAATAAAGGGGATTTCGCAATCATTTCTGCGGCTTTCTGAGCGGTTTCGACCATCGTACCAAATGCCAATAATGCCAGTTTCTTGGGTGCATCGTCTGTACCAAGTACCGATTCTATAACCGCTTCACCAATATTATAAATTTGCGCTGGTTGTATAATAGTTGCGCCAGTGCCAACACCGCGCGGATAGCGCACTGCGGTACAACCTTGGTATTCATAACAAGTATTGAGCAAATGATAGCATTCGTTTTCATCTTTTGGCGCTGCAATCAGCATATTGGGCACACAGCGTAAAAAGGCAAAATCAAACACCCCTGCATGCGTAGCGCCATCTTCACCAACTAGACCAGCGCGATCAATGGCAAACATCACATCAAGGTTTTGCAAAGCAACATCATGAATAAGCTGATCATACCCACGCTGTAAAAACGTCGAGTAAATCGCCACAATCGGCTTTACACCTTGTGTTGCCATGCCACCCGCCAACGTCACAGCGTGTTGCTCAGCAATCGCTACATCAAAGAAACGCTCTGGAAATTGACGAGCAAACTCAATCATCCCTGAGCCTTCTTCCATCGCTGGGGTAATGGCGAGCAGCTTCTTATCTTGTGCCGCTTTGTCACATAAAAACTGTCCAAATACTTGCGAGTACTTTAAGGAAGGTTTAATCGCTGCTTTTTCAGTTTTTGGTGCGTTATCTTCAGCAGGTAAGCTACTAATAGCATGATAGCCGACTGGGTCTAATTCAGCAGGCGCAAAGCCTTTACCTTTGGTAGTATAAATATGGACCAGAACTGGACCTTTGACTTGCTTGGCAAGCGACAATACACGTAGCAGCTCAGGAATATTATGACCATCAAAAGGACCAAAATAGGTAAAGCCTATCGCCTTAAATAGATTGTCTTCTAATTGCGGTACATCGCGCTGCTCTTTATGACGCTTACGTCGGTCAAAGGCTTGCATATCAGGGCGTTGACATAATATTGGCTCGCCTGCATCAGAGATATCAACTTGATACCCTGACTCCCAAAGCATTGCTAAATGCCGTGAAAAGCCACCGATCGAGCAGGATATAGACATGTCATTGTCATTCAAAATCACCATCAAATCAGCGTCTTGTTGCACCGCGTCATTCATCGCTTCAAACGCCATGCCACCTGTCATCGCCCCATCGCCGATAATACAGGCAACCGTCTGCGCGCGCCCTTGATAGCGTAGCGCTAAGCTCATGCCTAAACCGGCTGAGATGGACGTTGATGAATGCCCAACCCCAAAGGTATCATAGACAGATTCGGCACGTTCGGGAAAAGCCGTTAAGCCAGTTTTAGAGCGGATAGTACCTAACTGATCACGGCGACCTGTCAGTACTTTGTGCGCATACGCTTGGTGACCCACATCCCAAACGATCTGATCTTGTGGGGTGTCTAGCAAATAATGTAGCGCAATAGTCAATTCAATCACGCCTAAATTGGCACCGAAATGACCACCGCTTTGACCCGCTGAATACAATACAAACAGCCTTAGCTCATCGGCTAAAGTAATCAGCTCAGCACTGCTAAAAGTCTTGAGATCAGCAGGACTATCCACACTGTCGAGCAATGGCGTCTGCGGACGCTCACGTGGAATCACTGCATACGTTTGTTGCAGTTTTGATAGCGGTACAGCAGAATCAACAGCTGACGCAGATAATGACTGAGACTGTGGGGAATGAGGTGACTGCTGCATAAAACGTACGATACCTACCAATCTGCTGACCAGATGCTACCTTAGACAAGGTCTAGCAATAGCAATAGTCTAAGTGGCGTTAATAATAGCCATGCCATCATTTGTATCATTGCTAATACAAGGTATGGCATCGACTATACAATTAGTGATACAGCTTTTATCGCTGCAATAACCCAAAATACGCTATTTGATATAAAGATAATAACGTTCAATGACAACCCTAAAGACTGCTCTAATAGCTGTCTCAAAGGTAATAATAATGGCTATTATGCCTTATTATTTTGTATTCATACCGGACGTTAGTGACGACATAGTAATGTAAGGGCAAAGACTTGTCACTGTATCCGTCAAAATAGTATGGCATAATAGCATTTATTTTTAATTGTCGCTTTAATCATCGTGCGCCGTCTGTGAACTTTGTGTGTTTTTATAATTTGTGGTTTTTACAATAAATATAATTAGCATACTATCTTGCAAACCCGCTAGCTTACAAGAACTTAGCTATTATAATAAAGCTATGTCAGACAGTTAGCGCCACGATGATCAGCTTATGCAGGGCATTAATGTCATATCAATTTATTACTAGCGCCAAATTGCCTACTCGTCACGGCGAGTTTGATATTCATATCTTTGAGAATGATGAGGGTCAAGAGCATGTGATGCTGACGGTAGGTCTGCCTGTGTTTGATCAAACGAATATTGCCGACAGCAGCTTAAATCAAAAAGATGATGCTTTATCAGAACGCCCTATTCCTTTAATAAGAATTCATTCTGAGTGCTTAACTGGTGACGCTTTTAGCTCCTTAAAATGTGATTGCGGACCACAGCTAAATACCGCTATGGATGCGATACAAAAAACGGGCTGCGGGGCGATTTTATATCTGCGCCAAGAAGGGCGCGGCATCGGTCTGACCAATAAAATCCGCGCTTACGCCTTACAAGATCAAGGTCACGACACTCTAGATGCCAACCTTATGTTGGGGTTGCCTGCTGATGCGCGTATCTATGATATGTGTGGACCTATGCTTGCTCATGTAGGCGTTGATGCTGTGCGCCTTATCACCAATAATCCTAGTAAAGTCGCTTACTTGACCGAGCATGGTATCGATGTCATTGAGCGGGTGCCATTAGTCGTTGGGGTGAATGATATGAATGCTGAATATCTAGCGACCAAGCGCGATCGTATGGGTCATCTATTAGACACAGATTTTAATACCACCCTACACCTTAATAAATAGCAAATAATCAGATATTTTATGAGCATCCCAAATATAGATAACGATATCAATGTGTCGGCGACCGATGCAACAACACCAAGCCACCATGACATCATGCGCGTGCGTGAATTTCTAGTCGATTTACAAGCGCGTATCTGCCAAGCCCTAGAAGCGCAAGAAAGTGAGGGCTGCACTGATGCACAGAAATCCGCTACCTTTGTCCCTGACGATTGGGAGCGCCCTGAAGGTGGTGGTGGTCGCTCGTGCGTATTGGCAGACGGCGAAGTGATAGAAAAAGCCGGCGTTATGTTTAGTCATATACACGTCCAGAACTTGCCTGCTTCAGCAACTGCGCGTCATCCTGACATTGCTGGTCGTAAAGCACAGGCAATGGGCGTATCTCTTGTTGTGCATCCCAAAAACCCTAACGTTCCCACTAGTCATGCCAATGTACGCTTGTTTATTGCCGAAGCAGAAGGCAAAGACCCTATTTGGTGGTTTGGCGGTGGTTTTGATTTAACGCCATTTTATCCTGTGCTTGCTGACTGCGTGCATTGGCATCAAGTCTGTCATGACCTCTGTGCACCTTTTGGCGACAGCATTTATCCTGATTTCAAGCAATGGTGCGACGAGTATTTCCATTTACGTCATCGTGATGAGCAGCGCGGTATCGGCGGCTTGTTTTATGATGACGTCAATACTGAAAGTCGCGGCTGGGATTTTGAGACCTGCTTTAAATTTATGCAAGCGGTCGGTAATGGCTACCTTGAAGGTATGCTGCCAATTTTTGAGCAGCGTAAAAATGTGTCCTATACTGAAGCAGAGCGTGAATTTCAGCTCTATCGCCGAGGTCGCTATGTTGAATACAACCTTGTCTATGACCGCGGCACTCTATTTGGTCTGCAAAGTAATGGGCGTATCGAATCCATCTTAGTCAGTATGCCACCGCTTGCTAGCTGGCATTATCGCTTTGAGCCAGCTGAGGGCACGCCTGAGTTTGAGTTGACTGACTTCTACCTAAAACCGCGTGATTGGTTGACTTTATAATCGGGATTGGCATAATAACTTACTAGTATTTATTGGTTTTGATATAAATCCATTTTTTTGTTAAAAAGGTCAGCTAATCATGCTGACCTTTTTTATTTTAAATAAAGCGCTATTCAAAATAAGTAATGATAATTTTTAGGACGGCAATTTATATAGTCAGTCTTGAATAAAAGAAATACAAAAATTATAAGGTACTACTGGTATCAATTTTTCTTGCTTACTGTGCCTACGCAGACAGAGACTGCGAATAATTAATCCCAGTAGCACTGTATTCTTTTAAAAGTGTATCTACTATAGCTTAGCGAAAGCGATTATTTAAAACCAATTTATGAAAATATTTAATCTATTTTACAAAAACTCACGGTTTCGCCCTATGCTACTTAAGCTGCTTGCTGTTTAATATAGGATAGTACGTAATTTAAGCATCATGAAAAACAGTATTTTCGAATGTTAATAAAGAAAATATATTAAAAATATCGGATAAAATTTATTTTAATAGTAGCCATTTAATCAGGTGACGAGCATGCGTATGCTACGCCACCTTTTTATTAGCAACGTAAAAAGGAGCACTACTCATGACTCAGGTATCGAATCAAAAATCATTAAAATCTATCTTTGCTATTACTTTGATGGCAGCCACTTTAGGACTGACGGCTTGTAGCACACCAGTAGACCCTGATGTCAAAGCTCGTCAGGACATCATGAAGAATTTCGGTGATGCAATGAAGGTTATGGGCGGCATGGCAAAAGAGCCGGATACTTTTGATGCTGCAGTGTTTAAAGAGCAGGCGGCATTTTTAGCAGAAGAGTCTAAAAATCCTTGGAGCCATTTTAATAATAAAGACGCCGCTGGCAATGCCAAAGCAGAGGTTTGGTCAAATGTTGATGATTTTAAAGCAGAAGCAGAGAATTTTCAAAAGGTCACTGCTGAGCTAAACGCCGCTGCACAGACAGCAACTAGCA
The DNA here is from genome assembly GCF_036861305.1 of Psychrobacter sp. S4(2024). Classification (NCBI taxonomy): domain Bacteria; kingdom Pseudomonadati; phylum Pseudomonadota; class Gammaproteobacteria; order Moraxellales; family Moraxellaceae; genus Psychrobacter; species Psychrobacter sp. S4(2024). Next base: position 363,021 of record NZ_JAZAQR010000002.1, read on the forward strand.
TTGACGATGTGATGCCAGCTTTTAAACCTGTTGGCGACAGTTGTAAATCCTGCCATACGGACTTCCAAGTCGAAAAAGACTAAATAATAATCCTTTAGCAATATAAAAAGCCACCCTATCAAACAATAAGGTGGCTTTTTTATTCGCTTAACTTATGAATCAATTAAGCCATCAAGTCTGCTTGTACGATTTCAATCCAATAACCATCAACATCTTTAATAAAGACAATATTTTTCATGCTGCCTTCATCTGGACGTTTTTTGAATTCGACATTGTTTTCATCAAACCAAGCTACCGCTGCATTGAGATCAGGTACATTAAAACAAATATGACCAAACCCTTGTGGTTCTTGATTGCCATCATGATAGCTAAAGTCCACTTTTGTTTCGGTACCATAGTTATGAGTCAATTCCAAAATGCCACGCTGACGGAAGGCAAAAATCTCTAAATCATTACCTGACGGCAAGTTTTCACGTTCACTCTCAGTCAGCTTGGCTAAAAAGTACAAATCAAAACCCATGGCTGGGAATTTTTTGACTGCCAGTAACGTCATACCTAAGACACCAGTATAAAACGCTAAAGACTTCACAGGATCTTTAACACGCAGCATCGTATGGTTAAAGGTATAACCTGTCGTCTGCGCTGAGATAGGCTGTACGCCATTAGCCTTTACGCTGCTTTCAGGTTGCTCTTGTATTGAATGGTCGTTGTTAAAAGTATCATTACTCATGATTATTCCTATATGTAAATATTTTTAATCACTAATAGATTAAATGATCATACCTATAACACTTAGTCTTTCTAGCATAGCCTCTATAGAACACTATTAAGTATCTAAAAACCGCACTTTACCTGTTTCTAAGTCGTACTCGGCACCAACGATCAATAGCTGACCACTACTGGTTAAATCCTCTAACGCACGCGAGCCATGCTTTAATTGACTGACCGACATACGCACATTTGCACGTATAGAGCGATCAACCAGCTCGTCTGCATCCACATCTTGCCCATTGGCGGTCGCAAGTTCATGCAGATTATAGACACTTGGACGGATACGGTCGACGATAGATTGTAGATTGGGTGAGTAGTTTTGCTCAGGATTGATTAATGTTTCAACACAGGCGGTGACAGCGCCGCAGTGCGAATGTCCAAGCACCACGACCAGTTTAGTATTGAATTTTTCGGCAGCAAATTCTATCGAACCAATTTGTGAAGGAGCTACTACGTTACCTGCGACGCGTATGACAAATAAATCACCTAAACCTTGATCAAAAACGATCTCAACCGGTACCCGTGCGTCCGAACAACCCAAAATAATCGCTAAAGGGTCTTGATCTTTGATTAATTCTGGACGCCTTTGCATACAGGGATCGGTATTGGTCAAGCTGTCTACATAGCGTATATTACCTTGCTTAAGCAGCTCCAGTGCTTCCTGACCTGTTTTAGGGCGTGTATTGTTAGGCATAAGAAATCCTTGATAATTTAACGGGTTAACATAGTAAATTGCTCTATAACTATCCTGTCATAGAGTCTAAGTCTTCGATATCGTTTGGCGCTTTCAGCAAACCTCACTTAAGTTCTTACTTTTATAAGTCACTCTGTATTTATCATACACAAACCAATTGTATAGGAATAAATTCAAAAAAATGGTAAAAATTATTTAATTTAAGGGTGGTTACTTAGTCTATTTAACAAAGCGTAGACTCATCTTTAATCGCTATTTCAAGATAACTATAGGGGTCAACCAACCAACAAGGAACTTGCGCTGACTTGTAGCGAAGGTTTGTTATAATAGCCTGCGACCAACCCCTGTTAAACTCATCGCTTTAACATACTAAATCATCGTATCTAACGTATACAGCGTTCAGACTGACACTGATATTTTAGTATGTATATCGGTAATCTAGGAATCATTATGACCGAATCACTTTTAACGCCGCCGACTACTCCTGCATCAGAAAACGCTGATAAGGTATTGCTACAACTGACCGGTCTAAAGAAAACCTATGATAATACTGAGGTCTTAAAAGACATCAATCTTGATATCAAGCATGGTGAGTTTATTACTTTGCTCGGTCCTTCAGGCTGTGGTAAAACCACTCTACTACGACTGATTGCAGGATTTGAGCAGCCAAATGCAGGGGCGATTTACTTGGATGGCGTACAGATGGCAGGCTTGCCCGCTGATAAACGTCCGGTCAATACGGTGTTCCAGCAATATGCGCTATTTCCGCATATGACTGTCGCGCAAAATGTGGCGTATGGTCTAAAGCTAAAAAAAATCCCTAAAGATGAGATTCGAACGCGGGTACGTGAGATGCTAGCGATGGTGCAGCTAGAACATTTAGCCAATCGTCGCCCGCAGGATTTATCTGGTGGTCAGCAGCAGCGCGTAGCGATTGCACGCGCGGTGATTAATCGTCCTAAACTGCTATTGCTCGATGAACCCTTATCGGCGCTCGACCATAAGCTGCGTTTGCAAATGCAATCTGAGCTTAAACGTCTGCAACGTGAGCTTGGCATTACCTTTGTCTTTGTCACCCATGATCAAGAAGAAGCGCTGTCGATGTCAGACCGCATTGCGGTAATGAAAGACGGCAGATTTCAGCAAATTGGTACGCCAATTGAAATTTATGAAACCCCTGCCAATTTATTTACTGCCAAATTTATCGGTGAGACCAACTTATTTAAAGCGGAAGTCAAAGGCGTTTATCCTGAGCAGCCCGATCGTGATGGGCGCGTGACCAATGGGCGGATTGAAGTCGAGGTCTGCGAAGCCCAAGCGCAAGAGGGTCCGACGACCTTACGTAATCTGCGTCGACCCGATTTTGCCAACGATGTCCAAGTCGGTGATATCGTCAATTTATTGCTACGTCCGGAAGATTTGCGGATTTATGATCCGACTGACAACACCCATGGTGGTTTATTAGGGCGCGTTATCGAAAGCAATTATAAAGGCAGTACTTTAGACTCTATTATTGAGCTGGCTAATGGTCATGTGATTAAAGCATCGGAATTTTTCGATGAAGATGACCCAAGTTTTGATTATAAGCTTAATGAAGGTGTAAAAGTGTCATGGGTCGATGGTTGGGAATGGGTATTGCCAGAAGAGGATATCCATTAATGGCACATACTGGCATCAGCAATAAAAGCCCTTTTCGTACCGCAACGCTATGGCTGATTTGGGGTTGGCTTCTTATCTTTGCGCTATTACCCAATATATTGATCGTAGCCGTCAGCTTTTTGACCCGTGATAGCACGGCTTTTATCAGCCTACCTGTCAGCATAGACAGCTACGTGCGCATGATTGACCCGCTTTATTTTGATGTCTTTGTGCATTCATTATGGATGGCGGGCATCACTACGGTCATCTGCTTATTACTCGGCTACCCGTTTGCTTGGTTTGTATCTCGAGTTAGTAAACGCTGGCAGCCACTGTTGATGCTCATGCTGATACTACCATTTTGGACCAATTCTTTGGTACGAACTTATGCGCTAAAGTTATTGTTTGCCAGTAACGGTTTGATTAACAAATCCTTATTAGCAATCGGCATTATCGATGCGCCCATTGATATTTTATATACCCAAGGCGCGGTCATTGCGGGTTTAACTTATTTGTTATTTCCTTTTATGGTGCTGCCGCTGTATGCGGTATTTAGCGACTTACGCAATGATATGCTGCTTGCTTCGCAAGATTTGGGCGCCTCAAAACGACAAACCTTTTGGCATGTGGTGCTACCTTTGACCACACCTGGTATTATCTCTGGGTTGCTGCTAGTCCTGTTACCGGCGATGGGCATGTTTTACGTCGCCGATATTTTGGGCGGCTCGCGTAATTTACTCGTTGGTAATATTATCAAAAACCAGTTTTTAGATGCTCGAGATTGGCCATTTGGTGCAGCTGCTAGTGTGCTCTTGACACTTGCTATGGCGGTATTATTGCTTGCCTATCGCGCCAGTAGCCGCCGTATTGGCAAGACTGACTTTAGTGAGGTGGCCTAATGTCTTATAGTTCACTAAATAGCTCAACAAATAACAAATCGCCGAAAAACAAAAATCCCATAAGGTTTGGCAATATCGTCGCCAAAGGCTACCTTGGTCTGATTTATACTTTGCTATATCTACCTATCATCGTCTTGGTAGTGATGTCATTTAATAAGTCAAAAATTGGCTATAATTGGGGCGGCTTTAGTTTAAAGTGGTATGAGTCATTACTCAATAGTCAGGCGATGTTAGATGCATTTTGGCATTCGATTTTATTAGGTTTGGTTGCCGCTACAGTCTCAACCATCATCGGTACACTGACGGCGCTGGCGTTACATCGCTATGACTTTCGTGGTAAAGGGCTGCTAAATGGCTTGTTATTTGTGCTAATGATGTCGCCTGAGATTGTCTTAGCGATATCGCTACTGGCACTGTTTTTATTAATTGGGCTACAGCTGGGTTTTGTCTCGCTATTATTGGCGCACATTACGTTTTGCTTGCCGTTTGTCGTTATAACCGTCTTTGCGCGCTTAAGTAGTTTGGATGAGCGTTTGATGGAAGCGGCGCGTGATTTAGGTGCTAGCGAATCAACAATGGTACGGACAGTATTGATTCCGGTGATTTTCCCGGCAGTGATGGCGGGTTGGCTACTTGCTTTTACCTTATCGCTCGATGATGTGGTGGTATCGACCTTTGTCACCGGTCCTAGCTATGAGATATTGCCGCTACGTATTTATTCCATGGTACGCGTGGGACTTAAACCCGAGGTCAATGCGATTGGTACGATATTGCTGGTTGCTTCCTTAATTCTGGTTGTGATTTCACAGTTATTGCTACGTCGACGTTAATATTAATATTGCTCTAATCAGTTTCGCCTATCGGTATAACAGGTGTAATGCTTCTATCTGCTATACCTTATTTCTTTTTCACTTTGGTGGTTAGGTCATTTTATGCTAGAGCTCCGTCACCTTAATACGCTAACTGCGCTGCGAGCCCACGGCTCATTGGCTGCTGCTGCCGATGAGCTGCATGTCACCGCCTCTGCGGTCTCCCATCAGTTAAAAGAGCTAGAAAATTATTACGATATTAGTTTGGTCAATAGGCGCACGCGTCCGTTGACCTTTACGCCAGCTGGCAAAACGGTATTGGCGCTGGCAGACAGTATTATGCCGCAGGTCACGCGCACCAAAGCCAACTTAAAACGCCTAGCCCATGGTCAAGCAGGAAGATTGCGCTTAGCGTCTGAATGTCATAGCTGCTTTGATTGGTTGATGCCGATTCTCAATCATTATCGCCGTGAGTGGTCAGATGTGGAGCTAGATTTTGCTACTGGTTTTGAGCCCGAGCCGCATCATTTATTGATGGAAGGGGATATTGACCTGCTCATTACCACTAGCAATTTGCCGATAGAGGGTATCAGTTATCAGCCCTTATTTGAATATGAAAGTCGTTTGGTACTTTCACCTACTCACGATTTGGCGGAGCAACAATTTATTCATGCCAAAGACTTAGTCGATGAAACCTTGATTGCTTATCCAGTGGAGGCCAAGCGCCTTGATATTATTGCCAATTTTATGACCCCAGAGCAGGTCAGCTTTAAAAGTATGCGTACCACTGAGCTAACCGCTATGCTTATTCAGTTGGTTGCTAGTGAACGCGGGGTGGCAGCACTCCCCGACTGGGTGGTCGCTGAATATGAGAGAAAAGGTTGGGTAGTTTCGCGTCCATTAGGTAGCGGCGTCTACTGTCAGCTGTATGCGGCAACGCGCACCTCGAGCCAAGAGATTGCCTATATGCAAGGGTTTGCCAGTTTATTAGAAGGTATCGTAAAACCTGTCTAAAAGTAATTATCACTAAAAAAAGAGCCGTATTAAAAAATTAATATGGCTCTTTTTTATCGCTGCATTTTTATTATTACAAAACCAACTTAAAGAAATAAAAGCCAATTGCGGTTGCTAATAACGTCAGCCCCACATGTAGCCCAATCAGTCCTAAGCCTGCAAGCAGTTTGCCATTATGGATAAAGGTAAATACTTCAACGCTAAAGGTGCTAAAAGTCGTCAGTCCACCTAAAAATCCCGTAATTACAAACAGTCTAATATTGGGGGATAAGCCACTGCCCATACGCTCAAACCACACCAAGGCCAGCCCTATCAATAGTCCACCTAAGACATTAGCACCAAGCGTCCCAAGTGGAATCCAATGGTGCATCGGGTTAAAACGCGCTAGCCACCCTCGCAGGCAAGCGCCAATGGCAGCACCTAATCCAATCGCAAGCCACTGCATAAGTTATCCTTGAGTGATATAAAGTTTAATAAATTGGATACAAGCTACTTTATAGCGCTTATAGCATTTATACTGCGGGCAACTCGGTCATCGGCCAACGTGGTACGCAGCTGACAGCCAAATCATCTGCTTGACCCGCTTGCAAACGCTCGTAACCCGCATACGCAATCATCGCACCATTATCAGTACATAAAGCAGGAGGGGCATAATGTACGGTCGCATTTATTTTAGCAAGCTCCCGCTCGAGAGTTTCACGCAAATGGCTATTGGCACTGACGCCGCCTGCAATAACCAAGCGGCTCATCCCGACCTGTTTAAGGGCTTTGACGCATTTTTTAACCAAGGTATCGACCACGGCATGCTGAAAACTGGCGGCAATATCAGCACGGACTTGCGGGTCGCTATCAGAGCTATTTCCAGAGCCCCCTGAACCATTGGTATCTTTAATCAGATTATGCACTGCCGTTTTCATACCGCTAAAAGAGAAATCCAAACCACGATGTAACATTGGTCTTGGTAAACTATAAGCGTCCGAATTGCCACTTTCCGCTAATTTAGCGATATTAGGACCACCCGGATATGGCAAGCCCAACATCTTCGCCGCTTTATCAAAACACTCACCTGCCGCATCATCAATGGATTCGCCAAGGATTTCATATTGACCAATACCATGCGCAGCAATGAGTAGCGTATGCCCACCAGAAACCAGTAAGGAGACAAATGGAAACGCTGGTGGATTCGCACCCATCAGCGGTGCCAATAGATGCCCTTCCATATGATGAACACCAATCGCTGGAATATCTAACCCATAAGCCAAGCTACGACCAAACAATGCACCCGTCATCAAGGCGCCGATAAGCCCCGGACCCTTGGTATAAGCGACGGCATCAATCTCATCTTTAGTGATGTTACATTGCTGCAAAAGCTCATTAAATAAAGGCACTAACTTACGGATATGATCGCGACTAGCAAGCTCAGGCACCACGCCGCCATAAAGGGCGTGAAGCTCTATTTGTGAATACAATACTTGTCCAAGTAGACCTTTATTGTCGCTCGTTATCTGTTCGCTATCAAAAATCGCTAGACCCGTCTCATCGCAAGAGGTTTCTAATCCCAATACTTTCATCTGTGTGCCTTTATATTTTGCCTTGTAGCGTGAATAAAAAACCGCCACTGTAAGCTTACAATGGCGGTCAGTTTAGCAAATTTCAATCAATAATATTTAGCTAGCTGCAGCAACCATATAATCAACAGCCGCATGAACTTGCGCCTCACTGACTTCAGCGCTTGCCTGCGCAGGCATTTTGTTAAAGCCTTTGGCAGAGTGCATATGTAGTGTATCGATACCTTTGGCGATTCGTGGTGCCCACGCTTCTTTATTACCGAATACTGGCGCGGCTAATAAACCTTTTTCATGACAGACTTTACATTGTTTTTCATACAATGCAGCACCTGCATCAGCAGCCAACACTTCAGGCTCAGCAGCGGCAGCACTTACTTCTTCCGCTTTTATTTCTGACGCCTCAACTGTTTCTACTTCAACGACAGGCTCAGCTTCAGCAGGCGCTGCTGGCTCCACAACCACAGCTTCGGTTTCATTAACCACCGCAGGCTCATCAGTGGGAGTGTTGTCACCACCGCTACAGGCGCTAAGTGTCAATAACACACTAAGACTTAGACCAGACAGCGCTAACTTAACAACTGATTTTTTCTTTATTACAGCTTGTTTAACAGTCATGGTTATTTCCTCATCTATAGATGGTTAGTGACACCGCTCATTATTGAATACTGCCTTCAAGCAGGATTAATTGATTGCAGGTTCAGCTGAATCTGTCGCCGGCACTTCAGTACTATTGGCAGTATCGGCAGTCGCCACAGCGGTATCAGAACTATCGGCGCTTACCGTTGCATCAGCTGCTGTTTCCTCTACTGCGACAGCCCCTTCTTCAGTACTCATCGTCGCATCTGTTGTCGCATCAGCTGCTGGCATTGGCGCTGCTGCTGGGAAATCCATCTTTTCTGCTGCAGGTGCATTCGCGCGAGCAATCTCTGCTGCCTCATCAACACGATCGACGGCTAAAATGTGATCTGACTCTTCACCTTCTTTCTCACTACTACAAGCACTGACACCAAAACCAAGAGCGACGATAAATGCTGTACTTAGCGCCGTATTGAGTACTGATTTTTTCATTCCAACATCCTTAATAAAGTGCACATAAAACGATTGATATTATGCAAATTATCATAGCATAAACTTGGCCTAAACCGTTATAGACAGTAGGGGTTTTATTTATACTGATGCTATTTAGTAAATAACCCGTTTATCCTTCCTAAAGAACGTTTAGCTATAAATGACTTACGACCCTTATTGCTGGCAGCAGTTTGCAACTTAATGATAGTTATAGATTAATAGGTAAAAGCCTTTGACTTTATTGCGATTTTTTATTAAAATAGGCGCCCTTGTGCTATTGCGCAAGATTGTCCTAGTTTGAGCTGATGCCAGTAATCTTGAGATATTACGGCTAAATACTAATACACAGCCAAACTAATGCCCTTATATCTCATCCTAATCGAGGAGTCTTCATGCCTGCAGTTAAGGTTAAAGAAAACGAACCAGTTGATATCGCTATCCGTCGTTTTAAACGTGCTTGTGAAAAAGCTGGCGTATTGTCAGATGTACGTAAGCGTGAATTTTATGAAAAACCAACGCAAGTACGCAAGCGCAAAAAAGCTGCTGCAGTAAAGCGTTATAAAAAGAAATTACAACGCGAAACTATTCGTACCACTCGTATGTACTAATCGATAAGTCGATTAGCTAAGTACCAGCGCTACACTAACGCCACTGTTATCCGATGATATCAGTGGCGTTTTTTATGCTACAATTTTTGTTATTACTATCATTGGTTCTAACACTTTCTATTATAAAGCTTGTTCTGATTAGTAGACTTTTTACACAAACTTTTTACCTATAATCATAAGGAATAACAACAATGAGCCAAATTAAACAGACGCTAACTGACACCATCAAAGTCTCTATGAAAGCACGTGAGATTGAACGGGTCAAAGTACTGCGTAACGTACAAGCAGTTATCAAGCAAATTGAGATCGACCGTCGAATAGAGCTTGATGATGCCGAAGTTTTGGAGATATTACAAAAACAGCTCAAACAGCGCCATGAGTCATTGACTATTTTTACTGAAAACGGTCGTGATGACTTGGCAACCAAAGAGCAGTTTGAGATTGATATTATCAATGAATATATGCCAAAACAGATGGATGATGCGGAGATTACTGCCTTGGTAAATGCAGAAATCGCCGAGCAAGGCGCAACGTCAATGCGTGATATGGGTAGCGTGATGGGTATATTAAAAACGAAAACCGCGGGTCGTGCTGACCCTGCCTTAATCTCAAAGCTGGTCAAAGACGCGCTACAAGGTTAATCGCTACAGCATATTGATAAAATCAACGCTTTTTCTATATAGCGCTTTATAGCAATTAGTTATCAGAGAACCGCCTAAGGCTTAAAATCTTTGGCGGTTTTTACGGCTTTGATTTCGGCATTAATATTGGCAAGTAGTGGACGAGCGCTATTGGCTTGAGCCGTATTTTGCAAATTTTCTGTCAATTTTTTGGCTTGCGTCAAAGAAGTCAGCGCTCGCTCGTAGCTTCCACTCCATAGTTGGTCATGACTGCGGTAGCGTAGTGCATTAATAGTAGCAATACTTTTTAGCGGTGCAGAATTGGTGGTCTTTGCCAATTTTTCATTGGCCAATTGCAAACTTTGCCAAGCATAGCGATCGCTTGGCTGCTGTTCAGTCAATGGCTTAAGCAATGCTTGGGCTTTGGTTGGCTGATTACTATTGGTCAAGGCTTCTGCCAGATAAAGTCGTAAGTCACGGCGCTCAGGATAGAGCCGCTGCTGACTCTCTAATATTTCAGCAGCTTGTTGCCATTTATTTTGTTCCGTCAAAATCTGGCTTTGAGTAATGGACAATAATGGCTCGAGTACTTGGCGCTTTGCGACCGGCAATGCAGACAGCTCGGCAAATAAATCATTTGCCTCTTTAAAGCGCTGCTGCTCTCCATACCAATGCATTAGTGCAAGTTTTGCCCCGACGCTGTTTTTTGCCGCAGTCATCAAGGCAGTCTCTGAAGCATGCTTGCCGGTACTTTGTACGCGCCAATACAGCAGATCAAACAAAGCTTGATGGCGCTGCTGTTGATTTAACGGCAGCGTATTATAACGCTGCGCGCGGCTTTGAGATTCACTCAAGCGCTCATTGCTCAGTGGATGAGAGCGGATAAAGCTTGGCAAAAACTGATTGGCGGTTTGATTCATCTGACTTTTTTGATTCATGGTCGCAAAGAAGCGCGGCATCGCCCGTGGGTCATAGCCAGCTTGGTTCATGATTTGCATACCGACCCGATCAGCATCACGTTCATTATTACGACTAAACGCCATACTACTATTCATAGTGGCGGTTTGGCTACCCATCATCACTGCTGCTGCCGCATCACCATCGACGGTCGATGCAGCAATCGCGGCGAGCATGCCACCTATTTGCATCAGCAAGGCTTTTTTACGCTCATCAGCGCCGCTTTCATAATGACGCTGACTGATGTGCGCAACCTCATGAGCTACAACGCTTGCCAGCTCATCCATGCTGTTTGCGGCCAATATAGTGCCGGTATTAAGACCAATTACGCCGCCTGGAGCCGCAAATGCATTGATACTTGGGTTATCGATAATGACCAAACCAAGCGGTGCTTGCTGGCGTGCTTGGGCATTGAGCCGCCATGTTAGTTCTTTGACCGTTTCTTGAATCCAAGGGTCATGCTCCATCTTTACATGACCATTGATGTTTCTTAATGACCATTCACCAAGCAATTTATTTTGATATTGCTCATCAAAGCTCAGCCCTTGCCCGCGTAAACTGGGCAAACTTAGCTCTTCTGTGTTAGTGGTTTGCCATGAATCATAGCTCAATGGCACCGTTTGGCTTTTGCTATAGGCGGCGCTTGTACAGGCCAATAGTATCGTTGACAGTGCTAATTTTAGTGCAAGCATTGGCGACAGATGATGGTTTACCTGCTTAGAGAATAACCCTGTCTGTATGCTTGCATAGTGAGTGATAGCACGTTTATTCCGTGCATTTATTAGCGGCTTATCAAGCATTGATTGTCTTTTAGAATAATCCAAGTGCGTACCCTATATGCATAATCATAACGTGCTTTGACTATACGAGGTTGTCTATTGAACGTCAATTGCCGTCTGCCTGTCGCTACCAATAACTCCGCAGGGCGTCACCATTGCGCAACATGGTTATGTGAACCTATTAGATAAGTCTAATATAAAAATATGAAGATCAATACTACTCAGTTGTTCTGATTGATCAAACGCGATGATGACTATATTCAACTGCAATTGAATACAGGCAATTTGCTATAATGGTTGCTTATAAAACCGTCAGCGTCACAGCACAATCGCCATGTTGTATTAAGATAGTATTATCCATAAATATTGTAATGCTAAGCATTAGACTGAAACACAAGGTTTAATATTAGCCATGTTAAAGGTTTATTTTATGTCTGCTGATAGTCCATCCATCATGGTACGAGCCGCTTATCCAATATATCTGGGAGAGACTTTGTCTAAGAGCGAGCAGCAATCAATCAGGCAGCTCCTAGACTTATTACCAACAGATGACATCAACGTAAATGATAAAACAGATGTGAGTAAACCAGTACTTGTTATCAAAGATATGGTCGATGGTCGCGGACTTGCCTGCCCGATGCCACTGTTAAAAACTAAGGTCGCATTACGCAGTGTCGTCTCTGGGGAGTCATTGTACGTTGTGGCAACTGACCCAAATTCTCAAGCTGACATTATGGCTTTTTGTCAGCAAAGCTTACAAACAAAAGCCATGAACCCGCTATTGCTTAGTATTAATCAAGCCACCGTATCAGACAGTGAAGAACTGAGCGACAGCCAATCTAAATATTCTGTTGATACAATATATCACTTTATCATTACCAAAACTGATAGCAACTAAGCGTCGCTATCCTTTACAATTACAACTATAAAGATTTTTATCTGACTGTTTGCTTATCTATTTAACCAAGGTCAAGAATATGGCTAATACCACTACTAACGCTGCAAATAACCGTAAAAAAGACAGCGCTGTTCCTGAAATAAACGAAGCGCGCGATGCAGCACTGAAAGCGGCAGCTGAGCGTCCGCCTTATGATGCCAGCGCGCTTGGCGATACCAGTACCCGTGATTTGGTACCTGCCATGCCGACGCATTTGTCCGCACCTGGGGTGAATTTGGGTGCTTATATTAATACCGTGCACCAAATCCCTATCTTGACTCCGACGCAAGAGCAAGAGCTTGCCCATCGCTATTATGATGAAGGCGATGTAGAAGCGGCGCGTTTACTGGTCATGTCGCATTTGCGTTTTGTTATTCATATTGCCCGCAGCTATTCAGGCTATGGGTTACCGCAAGCAGATTTGATCCAAGAAGGTAATTTGGGACTTATGAAGGCGGTAAAGCGTTTTGATCCTAACAAAGGCGTACGTCTAGTATCATTTGCAGTGCATTGGATTAAAGCAGAGATTCATGAATTTGTCATCCGTAACTGGCGTATTGTAAAAGTTGCCACAACCAAGGCGCATCGTAAGCTGTTCTTTAACTTACGTAGTTTAAAAAAGACCAACAATCAGTTGACCCTCGAAGAAGCCGATGCGATTGCCAATGACTTAAACGTTACTCGTAAGCAAGTGCTTGAGATGGAGTCGCGCCTGACCTCTTATGATGCGTCATTTGAGGCGCAATCAAGTGACGATGACGATGGACGTTATGCGCCGCAGTTATTTTTGGAAGATGGCATTGACCCTGCCGAAATCGTCGAAGAATCTGACTGGGAAGAGAATAATTCATCAGCCTTGATTGCTGCAATGGAAACCTTGGATGATCGCTCACGTGATATTGTCGAGCAGCGCTGGTTATCTGAGCAAAAATCAACGCTGCATGAGTTGGCAGCGGTCTACTCTATCTCTGCTGAGCGCGTACGCCAAATTGAGAAAAACGCCATGGATAAAATCCGTGAAGCGATGACCATCGACAGTGTGATTTTGCCTGATGATATTCAATAATTTACCTATCAGTAAGACAAATGTCTTTGCCTAGTAAGCATTTATTCAACAATACGAGTACAACCATGTTCAATTGGATAAGTATCGCGGCGATCAATATGGCTATCGCCGTTGCTTTAGGCGCGTTTGGCGCGCATGGTCTCAAAGCTATGGTCAACACTCAACAGCTAGGATGGTGGCAGACGGCAACCTTGTATTGGTTTGTCCATTCGCTTGGATTATTACTTGTTGGTATCCTTATTCGCTTAAACTATGCAACCCAAACCGCCGCATGGTTATTACAAATTGGTGTCATTATTTTTGCGGGTAGTTTATACGCCATGACACTTGGCGCGCCACGTTGGTTCGGTGCCATTACGCCTATTGGCGGTGTGCTGATGATTGCAGGTTGGTTATGGCTTGCGCTATCTTCAGCACGCTTAACAAATAGCTGATTGATTGATTTTAGTAAGAAATAATCTTATTTTATTCAGCTACGTTAGTGTTGGTAGTAGTGAAAATAGTAAGGCTAAATAGGAATTTTGGATTATTAGGGAGTACGATTTATGAGCAATATTAGTGTCAATGGTAAGAAGTTACAGACGACTCATCAAACGGTACAATTGGTTGTCAATGAGCTTGGGCTTAGTAACGGTCGTTATGCGGTAGAAGTCGATGGTGAACTGATTCCTAAAAGTGAGCTTGATAAGCTACATATTGTTGAAGGCATGACTATTGAAGTAGTACAGGCTGTAGGCGGTGGCTAAGGTTTCTAACCATTGAAATAGATAGTCGTTTTTGATACATAGAATTTTAGAAAATCACACTGTAAAACCTAACGTTTACAACCCTTTCCTTTTAAAATTTATTATAAAAAAGACCTCAACGATTATGCGTTTGAGGTCTTTTTTTTACTTAGCGTCTTAGGCTTGCTAAATTGCTCATTTTTGAGCATGTCACGTATTCAAATTACTCAGGAATACTGTTCAATTTAATAACCTTGCTATTTACGCATTTATTTATTGGCTAATAATGATTAAAGTTTTATGACACAGCAAGCTATCACTAAACTGCAGGCTCAGCTTCAGCCGTCATCAAATCTTCATAGCGAGCATCACGCCCTACACCCTGTGTTTTTTTGCTCTCCATTTTTGTTTTATACTTGCGTACTTGTCTATCAAGTTTGTCTGCCATCTCATTTATGGCTTTATACATATCATCATCAAGAGCTTGGACAAACATCTCTTTACCCGAGACTCGCATGATAGCTTCAGCCTTATGGCTCTTTTTAGCACCGCTGTTATCTAGCGATAGAATCACTTGAATACTTTGAATCTGATCAAAGTGACGCTCGACTTTTTCAAGTTTTTCGCGAACTGCGGTGTCCATGGCATCGGTAATACTGATATGGTGACCACTGATAGAAACATTCATATTATTGTCCTCTTATTAGTACTTACAATCAACAGATGAGGTCGCATCGCTGCTCTTATCATCCTGCCTTACCACAAAATAATCTTGTATCTTTATCCTCAACGCCTTTAATAGCAGTGCTTTTAATAAAATATCGACGTATCCTTTTATCGTCTTTTTTATCTCATCCCTAATGACTGACTACATAAATTTGCTAAATCGACACTTTGATTTTGTTGTTGGTATGACTCTAATTTGTCATGAAAACCTGCTAGTAGCAAGGCTTTATATTGTAAGTAAATGTAATAAAATCGGTTGTTTCTTTAATGTTTCTATATAATCAAAAAATTTTATTTTTTATATTATCTACAAAATATTTTGATTATTGATCGACTCTTTAGATAAGTTATTGAATTCAGACCATTAATATTTTTGTTTGCGCTGTGTAGATGAGCCAATATTCATTGCTTCACGATATTTGGCGACTGTTCTTCTGGCAATATCGATACCTTCTGCCAACAAATAATCTTTTATCTTACTATCAGACAATGGCTTTTTGGGCTCTTCATCAGCGATAAGCTGCTTAATCATCGCGCTGATAGCAGTTGATGAGATATCGCCATCGCTGCTGCTAACATGTGATGAAAAGAAATGCTTGAGCGAAAACAGTCCTTGCGGTGTCAAAATGGTCTTGCTAGTGGTCAGGCGCGAGACCGTTGATTCATGTAAATCGACTTCGTCTGCAATCACCTTTAAAATAAGCGGTTGCATAGCAGTGGCGCCATACTGCAAAAAAGATTGCTGGTAGCGCACGATGCTAGTGGCGACCTTTAAAAGGTTCTGATTACGCTCTTCGATACTGCGAATAAACAAGCGCGCATCGGTGAGATTTTCACGCAGATATTGATTATCAGGGCTATTATCGCCGCGCTTAACAAGATTGGCATATTCTTGGTTGACTCGCAGTTTTGGCAAGGTTTCAGGGTTTAGACGTACCTGCCAGCCATCTTCTTGAGTAGATGTGGTGGTGTTTTGATGAGCATCATGGCGACGGATAGGCGTCACCAATACATCAGGGATATCATAGCTGTCGGGCGACTGAGTATAATCCGGTTGGCGGCTTTGAAATAGCAATCCTGGTGAAGGATTTAAAGTACGCAACAGCGTAAGCGCAGGGGTAATCTCCTGTGCCGCAAGTCCTGTGCGCTCAGTTAAGGCTTTAATATTATTACTGACCAGATGCTCACTGGCAGATAAGAGCGCTTGGGCTTGTTTTAGATAAGGCGTGTCAGTATCGAGCTTAGATAGCTGAATCGCTAAGCATTCACTTAGATTTCGTGCGCCAACCCCAAGCGGATCACAGGATTGAATCATGTGCAGTACTGCCATTACTTCATCCTGCTCAACGCGCTGATCCCACTGATAAAAGCTCGCAATGGTATCAAAGCTCTGTAGCAACTCCTCGATATCGAGCCGTACAAAACCCATGTCGTCCATAGAATCCATCAAATACTCAGCGATAAGAGTATCTGTCTCTGAGAGACGTTTAAAATTCAGCTGCCAACGCACATGGTCTTGAATCGTCGCATTGGTACTGCCCTCATAGCGATCAAAGTCCTCAGAATCTGGACGCGCTGATATGCTGCCTGAACCAGTACTGGCGGTGTTAAAACCGTCATAATCTGCATTAGGGCTATCATAGTTTGAGCTTTCATAGTTTGAGCCTTCAAAGTCTTCAAGCGTATAACTGTCGATGGCATCCGTATCAAAACCGTCTTGCTGCAATTTATCTAGACTATCATTAGTAAGGCTATCGCTAGTACTGTCATCATAGTCAAATACATCTTCATTATTTGATGGAGGAGATATAGAAAACGTATCAGAAGCAGTACTCTGATTCCAACTGTCTAACGTTAGTGGCTCGCCAAACTCATCTAATGCGTCTTTATCCATACTTTCGTACTCATCTTCATCGTTTTCGATGCGTTCTAGTAATGGATTACTGTCCAGCTTCGCTTGAACCTCTTGCGCCAGCTCAAGACTAGAGAGCTGCAGCAATTTAATAGCTTGCTGCATTTGCGGGGTCAGTTTTTGTGAGGTGCTTAGCGTGGTCGCCAATCCGAACGACATACTCATGGGCAGTTTATTACACTCCAGTCTTGGTAATATTGTCTTTGTAATGCTGATTAATGAGCGGTTTACCCTTAACAGGACATGACGATAGCATTTTTTGCGACAATTTTGCTATGATAATTTATGCCCTTGCCAGATAAGTGAATGACAAACCTCTGTCCGTAGCTTTCTGGTAGCTTCTAAAGAATACTTTAATAAAAATTTATACCTGTGCATAGTTGCATAGTTGCATAGAATGATTTGCGGAGTAAGGTTCAAATAAACCATTAATAATGACAAACCTGAAAACGTTTTATAAGAGATATATAATATTAACAATATTGAGAAGCCTGCTATGAATGAACATATAAATAACATACAGCTGACCGTTGCTGCCATCCAAATGAATAGTCAGCAAAGCATTGAAGACAATCTGTCAGATATAAAATCCGCTATTATAGATGCTCGTGCACAAGGCGCGCAGCTTGTCGTACTACCAGAAAACTGCTGTAGCATGGGTAGACAGTTTGCGACAGCAGATCGCTTTGATGCGCTGTCAGCGACGATAGCAGAGTATGCACGTACATATGGTATATACGTGCTAGCAGGCTCTCTGCCCTGCCCGTATCGCCCTGATGGTATGATTGTGCCTGATGGTAGATTGCGCCAAGTAAGCCTATTGTTTGCGCCGGATGGTACACAAGTGGCACGCTATGACAAGATTCACTTATTCACCGCGACCGTCGCCGATAAGCAAGGCAGTTATAACGAAGCGGCGACGTTTGAGCCAGGTACGCAGACGGTCGTGGCAGCGCTCGAAGTAAATGATGATATTTATCAGCTCGGTATGATGGTTTGCTTTGATCTACGCTTTCCTGCATTGGCGCAGCGTCTGCGGCAAGCAGGCGCAGAACTATTAAGTGCGCCATCTGCTTTTACGTATCTAACAGGACAAGCCCATTGGTCGCTCTTACTGCAAGCGCGAGCTTTAGACAGTCAATGTATGGTAATTGGAGCAGCACAAGGCGGTGAGCATGCGTACAGAGACGGTCATACACGTCAGACGTGGGGACATACGACGATTAGCGCTTATGATGGAACTGTAATGAGCAGCTACAATAATAGCGAATTGACCCCATCTTTGAATAAAGACCATAAAAATTATGCTTTGGTCTTAGCGACGTTAGATAGACAAGCGCAAAATCAGGGACGACAAAAGATGCCTATCTTTGATTGTCATCGTTTGGCATAAAATAATTTTTATAAAAGCGTCTTGATAAAAGGTTTTTTTAATCAAAGCAATTTGCGATGAAAGACACTTTTAAAATTAAAGGGTTGAATCGCTGTCTTTGGATACGTGAGTGGCTCGAGGATGGGCACGGTCATAGACTTGGGTCAATTTAGCAAAATCGACATGGGTATAAATTTGCGTGGTACTGATATCGCTATGCCCAAGCATCTCTTGGACAGCGCGCAAGTCGCCACTCCCTGATAACATATGTGATGCAAAGCAATGGCGCAATAGATGCGGATACATGTTTTGAGCAATACCAGCACGAGTAGCAGCAACTTTGAGACGCTGCTGCACGGCCCGTGTTGATAAACGCGTACCCAGTTTTTCACTAATAAATAATGCACTGTCCATCTGCTCTACCCACAGATTACGGTGCGGTAAATAACGACGAATGGCGTCAGCCGCTTTTATTCCTAAAGGTACTAGGCGTGTCTTATTACCTTTGCCGGTCACGCGTACCCGCAAATCAGCCAAGTCTACATCTGCTATATCTAGCGCGACTAGCTCACCGACACGTAGACCACTACTATAAAGCAATTCAAACATCGCCTTATCACGTAGCCACAAGCGTGCTTGTTCAGGTGTATCAGGTATTTCTTGGTCGAGCAATTGCGTCAATAAATCCACATCAGCGATAGAGGGTAAGGGTCTAGGGCTGCGCTTGAGCTGATACCCTGTAGTTGGATTGATACGTGCCAAATCCTCTTCTATCAGCCAGCCATAAAAATGACGAATAGCTGATAACTCTTGCTGAACGCTGGCAAGAGCTAGTTTGTCTTCATCAAGGCGTTGGCTGATATGCTGGGCTAATTGGCGCTTATCACAACGCGTCCATGTCAGGCGTTTACCTCGCAGGAATAACGCCAATTGGTTTAAGCCAGCAAAATAAGCCGTCAATGTATGCGGCGAGTGATTGCGCACAGATAAGACATTTAGCCAACGATGCACAGGGTCTAATAATTCACTTAACGCGGCATCCGCTTCTATGGTGATTGCCAATTCTGCTGATAACCATGACGGTGAAACGGATTGTTTATCAGATCGTGCGTCTGTCACTTGAGATTTTTTATAAGACATCACCATATTGAAAACAACCCCATTACTTATCCAGTAAAAATAACTGTGATTTATATTTTACTATTAACTTTCTGGATTGGGCTTGATACCGGCTTGTGCCATCAAGCCATCTGGACTAAAGACACCTTCATACACAAATGCGGTTGGTCCGGTCATCATGACCGAATAGCCCGGCTGCCATTTAATTACCATGCTGCCGCCATAGAGCTGAGCACGCACATCTTCGCCTTCGTCAAGCCAGCCTTCGCGTATACCGATGGCAACGGCTGCACAAGCGCCCGTACCACAGGCTTGCGTCTCACCGACACCGCGCTCATACACTCGCAAACGAATATGACGCTGATTCATTATTTGCATAAAACCAACATTGACACGTTCTGGAAACGCTGGATGCGATTCGATGGCTTTACCCAAGGTTTCAACGTCAGCATCAAGCACATCGTCAACTTTTATCACCGCATGCGGATTGCCCATATTGGCAACATAAAGCTGCACCGGCGTACCATTCACGTCCAGATGATAAGCATTTTGGATTTTGGTGATGGCTCTTGGGGTAAATGGAATCTCACTTGGCTCAAACTTGGGCTTGCCCATATCAACCTCTACCCAGCCATAACGATCGGTCGTCAGCGAAATAATGCCGCTTGCCGTCTCAACACGGAGACGCTGTTTAAAGGATAACTTGCGCGCTTGCACAAAACGGGCAAAACAGCGGGCGCCATTACCGCATTGCTCAACCTCTGACCCATCAGTATTAAAAATACGGTAACTAAAATCGACGTCGGGGCGCATTGGCGGCTCAACGACGAGCAACTGATCAAAACCAATACCTAAATGACGATCACCCAGTAACTGCACCAAATCCTTGGTCAAGTCCAAACGCTGAGTCACCAAATCGATGACCATAAAGTCATTGCCCAGCCCGTGCATCTTAGTAAATTCTATTAGCATATCCCTGATACCCTATCCTATTTTTATGTATGTCTTATATTAGCACGCTGTCAGTTACAATCATAACTATCACCGTTATCAAATGCCAAGTTATATTCCACACTTATTATTCAGGTGTTTGATCAAAATTTGCCATAAAAAAAACCCACTATCATTATGATAATGGGTTAGATTTTTGAGATACTTTATGCTGCTTAGCCGTTAACCTTGCCACAATACTTCGTCTGCATATAGCGCTTCAACGGTTTCGCGTTTGCGAATCAGCTGGTGGCGATCATCAGCTACCATGACTTCACTAGCTCGCGGGCGTGAATTATAGTTGCTACTCATAGTAAAGCCATAAGCACCAGCACCCGTGATCGCCAAGATATCGCCTGTTGAGAGCGACAACAAACGATCTTTTGCTAAGAAATCACCCGTTTCACAGATAGCACCAACGATATCCCATGGCTCAGTACTTTCTGTATTAATACCATTACTAGGCAAAACGTTTGGAATTACTGCCATTTCTGCTTGATATAAAGCAGGGCGAATTAAATCGTTCATTGCCGCGTCAACAATGGCAAAATTCTTATGCTCAGTTGGTTTGAGCACGTCAACCTTGGTCAATAATACCCCAGCATTTGCCACGATACTACGACCCGGCTCAAAGAATACCGTCAAGCCAAGCTCACTAAGTTTTGGTAATAAAGCATTGGCAAATTCATCAATAGACACAGGCGTCTCATCAATATAACGCACACCCAGACCACCACCCAAATCGATATGACGCAGCTCAATACCTGCTTTACGTAAGCTATGCACCAGCTCAATCACTTTGTCCAATGCAGCAACGAATGGCTCAACTTCAGTCAACTGCGAGCCGATATGACAGTCAATACCAACGATATCGATATGAGACAATTTGGCGGCTTGTTGATAAACGACCAGCGCATCCTCGTGAGCAATACCGAATTTATTGTCTTTGAGACCTGTTGAAATATACGGATGGGTTTTGGCATCTACATCAGGATTGACACGTAGTGATATCGGCGCTGATTTATCAAGCTGCGCGGCGACTTCATTGATTAGAGTCAGCTCGCTAATCGACTCAACATTAAAGCAACCAATACCTTGGTTAAGCGCATATTCAATATCGCTATAGGTTTTGCCGACGCCTGAGAATACCACACGTGCAGCTTCGCCCCCTGCCGCCAATACCCGCATTAGCTCGCCACGTGAAACGATATCAAACCCTGCGCCTGCTTGCGCCAATACGCCAAGTACCGCAAGGTTTGAGTTTGCTTTTACCGCATAGCAAATCTGGTGAGTTAAGCTGGCAAAGCTATCGGTATAAGCTTGATAGACATCCAAAATGGCTTGCTTTGAGTACACATAACAAGGCGTACCATAGTGTTTAACCACTTCGGTAATACTGACCTGTTCCATATACAGTGCACCGTCGCGATAATGTAGTTCAGGCAAATGGGCGGTTAAGGCTTCAGGATTGATGTACAGGCCTTGCTCAGTTTGGGTCGTGACTGACTGACTCATATAAATATCTCTAATATAATCAAGGTAACAATAAAGTATTGGGCTTGCTCAAAAATCGTTTGAGCATTTACATTTTAAGAATTCATGATTACTTATTAGTAATCGTTAGGATCGTTACTCGGTTCAGGCAGCTGAAAATTCTTTGTATTTTGCTGGTCGCTGTCAATCTTAGCAAAGGCGGTATCTTGTGGATTACTGCCACTATCTAATATTGCCGTGCTATCTCGCACTGCTTTACTACCAGCGTCTACAAGGTATAGATCGCCTTTTTGTCCGCAGCCAACCAACAATGCCGCTGAAGCTATCGTGATCGACGTACCAAGCATGATGTTATACGTACTATGGCGAATAGCGCTGCCCACTGTCTGAGAGTGCTTGGGTTTTGAGGTATATCGTGTTGTAAACATAGGATAGATAACCTGTAATCTTGCAACGGTGTACGCGATAAAAATCACTATCAGCGAAAAAAACCAAGGCTGCAATAAGGAAAATAGGAAGATTTTTTAATCATAGCATTATTCTATAAAGCTGTGCGCCTATAGAATATGTTTGCGTAGTAAATTTGCTGAAATGTAGTGATAGAGAATCCAATATAAATATAAAACAATGTTATTGATCTAAAGCTAGACAAACTTACTTACAATTTTTATAAAGGTAAATTTTTACTTATTTTATCTAATAAGCCCTCACTGTCTTCGGTGCACACCTGTAACCATCAATCGAGAACTGGCTGATTAAAGCCTTAGAGTTATCGTGGTGTCACTGCCAAAATATGATACATTATAGTCAACCCTTGTAGCTATAAGGCAACGCTAGCAGGCGTTTGCTTTACATTGAACCTCTGTTAGACATAGTGATGGCTCAAGCATAACGAAAATCAGCGCGGCTATGGTTTATGTTTCCAAACCGTGCAACCTATACCAGCACCGATATCGCTGGTTTTCGTTTATTCAACAGGTGATCGTCAAGATGCGGCACCTTTTATAAAAGACAATCTAAGGATAGAGTATGAGCGCTGGCGTAAGCACCACTTTTGATGACAAACATTCTGAAGCATCGACCCTGACCAATCCTACTTTAGTATTGAACTGCGGCTCCTCTTCAATCAAATACGCCTTAATTAGTGAGGATGAAGGCACTCGTATCACAGGTCTTGCCGAAAACTTAGGTCTCGATACTGCCCGTATTAAACACACCACATTAAATGGTGAAAAGTTAGAAATTGCAATCGCTGGTGGTCGTCATGAACTTGCCTTACAGAAAATCCTTGAGCTACTTGAGCAGTATCACTTTATTGCTGTTGGGCATCGAGTGGTACATGGCGGTCGTGAGTACTCAGAAGCGGTGCGTGTCGATGCGCATGTGTTAGCAGAAGTCAAACGTCTAAAAGTCCTCGCCCCATTACACAATCCGGCAAACGCACTAGGTATCGAAGCTGTACAAGCAATCTATCCTGATATTCCGCAAGTGGTGGTATTTGATACTGCCTTCCACCAGACCATGCCACCCGTTGCTTTCCGCTATCCGCTACCAAAGGCACTCTATTCAGAACACAAAATTCGTCGTTATGGCTTCCATGGTACCTCGCATGCTTATGTATCAGAACGCGCCAGCCACATTACCAGCGCAACAGGACCACATGGTTGGTTAACTGCGCATTTGGGCAACGGCTGTTCAGCAACAGCTGTCTACGACGGCAAAAGCCTTGATACCAGTATGGGTCTGACCCCGCTTGAAGGTCTTATGATGGGTACGCGTAGTGGTGATGTTGACCCAAGCTTACATATTCATCTCAAGCGCCAACTTGGTATGAGCTTAGAAGAAATCGACAAGATGCTCAATAGCGAAAGTGGTTTACTTGGTATTTCAGGCTTATCGAATGACTTGCGTACCATTGAGCAAGCGGCTAATGAAGGTCATGAAGACGCGAAGCTGGCTATCGAGATGTTCTGCTATCGTGTTGGTAAATACCTTGCCAGCTTAAGCTGCGCGCTCCCTAACTTTACTGGTATTGTCTTCACCGGTGGTATCGGCGAAAACTCTGTGACTACGCGGACGCGTATTTTAGAAGTCATGCGTCATTTTGGCATCAAAGTAGATGCCGATAAGAACGCTGGGTTGGTCGGTGGCAATGAAGGCAGTTTCCATGCTGACGATAGCAGTATTGAGCTGTGGGTTGTCCCAACTGATGAAGAATGCCGTATCGCTCAAGAGACTCGTGCAGCCTTGGGTCTAAAATAAAACTAGGTCTATAATAAGACTCATATGCCTGCGATAAGAATCACAAGTTGATTCTTATACGCTCAAGGATGACAATCTCTCTAAAAATATAATAAATAGTAGGATACATTATGCAAACTATTTTACTTGTGCCCATCAGCCGCGGTATTGGTGTGACGTCAGCGGCGTTAGGCTTGATTCGTGCTTTCGATTATAACGGTATCAAAGCGGGTTTTATGAAGCCGTTTTTACAAGACGATACGCTGGATAAGCAAAACAGCTTGGACAGCTCAAGCGCATTAGCCATGCATGCATTTGGACTAAAGCCACCTAAATCGATCAGCCGTCAACATGTTGAGCGTATGATTGGTGATGACAATCTTGATGACTTGATGGAAGAAGTGGTTGTTAACTACCATACTCTTGGTGATGATTACGATGTGGTGATTTGCGAAGGCTTAGTACCGACGACTGAAACTTCTTATGCCTCACAGATCAACCGTGCGATTGCTCATGCACTCGATGCCCGAATCATCTTTGTTAGCACCGCCGATACCAGTAAACCTGCCTATTTAGCCGATAAGCTTGATGTGCATGCGCGTGAATTTGGTGGTATGGCAAGTGATCGTACGCTTGGCTGTATCTTGATGCGTATGCATGACTTGCCAAATACGCAAAGCACCTTAGAAAATCAAATCGTTGCCCCTGGTGAAGCGATTGTGAGCTTGGATAGCGGCTTTATACAAGAAGTGCAGCGCCTATCGCCGCACTTTAATACCGAACAATTCCGCTTAATCGGTGTCGTACCATTTAGTGACTCATTATCCGTGCCGCGTACGTGGGATATCGCTGCTGAACTTGATGGTACTTGGCTCAACGTTGGGGAGGCAAAATCGCGCCGTATCAATCGCATTAGCTTGACTGCACGCTCAGTTGCACGTGTCGATGAAGTGTTCAAACGTGGTACGCTTATCGTGGTGCCGGGCGACCGCGACGATTTATTATTGGCGGCGGGTCTTGCCTGTATCAATGGTATTCCGCTAGCAGGATTGGTATTGACTGGCGGCGTTGTCCCTAGTCCAACCGTCGCTGAGCTTTGGCAATCTGCACTCAAAACTGGTATTCCTGTGATGAGTGTCGAAGATGACAGCTTTGAGACGGTACAAAGCCTATTACACATGAGTGCTGAGATTCCAAGTGATGATACCGAACGCGCTGAAGAAGTGGCGCGCTATGTCGCGGCGCATCTAGATCTTAGCTGGATTAAAGCTTACTTTAGCCAAAATCATGAGCCGCGTTTGTCACCTTCTGCTTTTCGTCATCAAGTGGTCAAAAAAGCGCAAATCGCCAAAAAACGTATCGTGCTGCCAGAAGGCTCTGAGCCGCGTACGGTCGAAGCTGCTTGTATCTGTCAAAGCCGCGGTATTGCCAACTGTGTGCTACTCGCTAAGCGTGCTGATGTTGAACAAGTCGCCAAAAACCGCGATTTGGTATTACCTGAAGGGCTTGAAATCATCGATCCTGATAGCTTAGATATGAGCAAATATATCGCCGCTGTAGTCGAGCGTCGCAAAGGTAAAACCAGCGCAGAAGTGGCTGCTGAATATCTGCAAGATACCGTTTATTTAGGTACGACCATGCTACAGATGGACGAAGTTGATGGTCTAGTATCCGGGGCGATTCATACCACGGCGAATACTGTCCGCCCAGCGTTTCAGTTGATTAAAACGGCACCGGAGTATTCACTTGTATCGTCAGTCTTCTTTATGCTGTTGCCTGAGCAAGTGGTTGTCTACGGTGACTGCGCCATTAACCCTGATCCAAATGCAGAAGAATTGGCTGAGATTGCCATTCAGTCTGCGCAGTCTGCTGCCGCCTTTGGCATCGATCCAAAAGTGGCAATGATTAGCTACTCTACGGGCTCGTCAGGCACTGGCGCTGATGTCGAAAAAGTCGCCCGTGCGACCCAAATCGTCCGTGAACGTGCGCCGAATCTAAAAGTCGACGGACCGCTACAGTATGACGCGGCTTCTGTCATGAGCGTCGGCAAGCAAAAAGCGCCGGATTCGCCTGTTGCTGGGCAAGCAAACGTCTTTATTTTCCCAGACCTGAACACCGGTAACACCACTTATAAAGCGGTACAACGTAGCGCCAATGTGGTCAGTGTTGGACCGATGTTGCAAGGCTTAAACAAACCAGTCAATGACTTGTCACGTGGTGCCTTGGTCGATGATATTATCTATACCATCGCCCTCACTGCCATTCAAGCACATAGCGACGTTATTTAAGCATCTAAAGCTTCGTTCAAAACACGTATTATTGAGCCGATTATCATAATGATGGTCGGCTTTTTTATGGCTTTTAAACGGTATAATTAAGCATAATAAAATCGATAATCGGGATAAGTAAATAATCACATGCTATAGTCGATTTAAAATAAATCAACTACAACGCCCATCTGCATTAGTTTTTACTCACTCATTTATGTCAAATACTTCTAACAGTTATCAAAGCCAAAATACTAAGTCTGCCATCCGTGCTTATTTGGGTGGCTCATTTGATCCTGTACATAACGGTCATTTGCAAATGGCGATGTATGTTTATCAGTGTTTATTACCAATAGCTGAGCAGCAACAGCGCGAACTGTATGTATCGTTGCTGCCCAATGCGCGCTCGCCTTTTAAAGCAGATAGCACCGATCCTAAGCATCGTCTGGCAATGCTAAAGCTGGCAACGCAACAGTCGCCCTTATACATTAACGAGCTTGAGCTGTGGCAAGCACCGCCTGTTTATACTATCGATAGTGTGCAGACACTGCGCACACGCTACCCGCATGACAGTCTGATATTTGTCATGGGCATGGACAGCGCGCGTAGTTTGGAACACTGGAAAAATGGGCTGCAACTGACTGATTATGTCAGTCTATGGGTGTTTGACCGTCAAGAAAATTTTGATAGCGATATAGATATTGATATCAAAATTGATAAAAACGTCTCTAAGACTGAGTTGCACCACTCTCTAACATCCCAACTTCCAAAACTGCTACAACCTTTAACCATCGATTCTATAACTGAATTATTAGCCGCTAACCCTCAATCTTTAACAGACAGCTTTTGTGTAAAAAATAGCCATCAAGGTCATATTTATATCGACCCGCGCCCTGTGACAGCAATATCAAGCACACACATACGTCAGCAGCTTTATCAACAACTGCCGCAAGCGCCTCAATCATTAAATATAACGCACAGCACTGACATGCAAATTGCATCTTTACAACCAATAAATGATATCATAGGCAATACTGCACCCAATTCATTAGCTAAATGGCTAAATCCTGCTGTTTATCAATATATTATCGCCCATCAGCTATATTCTGCTGCTCAATTCCGTTAAAATCGCCTTATACTTTTAATTTTGCCCACTTTGATCATTTTTCCTCAAAAAACGTCTGCCTCTATCTGGCTCGTTAGAGAATGCATTGTGACGATTTACCATTTTATTTTTAATATTTACGATTCAAGAGATTAAAATTTATGACCAACACCATGACTGACGAACGTTTACAAGAATGTTTGACCCTTGTACAAACCGCGCTAGACGATATGAAAGCTAAGAACATCACCGTAATGGATGTAGCAGCATTGACAGACGTAATGGAGCGTATCATCATCGCTGACGGTACCTCAAAGCGCCATGTACGTGCAATGGCTGACAGTGTCGGCGCTGAAGCCAAACTGGGTGGCTTTATGCCACTAGGTCGTGAAGGCGGTATCGATTCTGACTGGACATTGATTGATTTGGGCGCTGTTGTCGTGCATATGATGACGCCACAAGCCCGCGAGTTCTATGACCTAGAAGGTCTATGGTCATCACCTGAACAATTGGCTGAGCTGGTTGCTGTGCCGCGTGAGAAGAAAACAGCCGGTCGTCGCAACAAAAATAAATAATCTTATTTATTGCCAAAGCTGCTTAAGAAAAAGACCAGATATCTATTCTGGTCTTTTTTTGTCTAAAATTTACTGTGCTAATAAAATTCAAAATACGGTTAAATTTTAAACGGCTGAATTCTTACCATTAGAGGAATGATTAAGCTAAGATAATACGCATTATTAATACCAGTATCGATATAACCTCTTCCCTAATAAATCCCTATAGATTAGGAAAACCTATGAACTTAGAACCTATGAACATACAACCTATAAACTCAAAAACGATAGCATCTTCTAGCCAAAAAAATACTGCTGACTTTAACCAAACCTTGCCACTGCATATCGCCACTCTAACCTGCGTCCGTGCTGGCAAAGCCATGCCATTTACCCGTGAAGAAATGAGCGCCATCGATAAAGCACCAGTTAAAGCGCGCGTCGCTGTCAACTTTATGGGTCTCACAACTGATGAGCAAGCCGATAGACGTCATCATGGTGGTCCACTAAAAGCGGTACATCAACTAGCGACGGCGACTTATAACAAGATTAATGCAGAGTTTGGCTTAAAAGTGCGTGTTGGCACATTGGGTGAAAACCTCACTACGGAAGCAGTAAATGGTTTGCTAGAAATGACGGAAGCGACGGTTTGTATTGGTGACGTTTTTCAGTATGGTCAAGATGAAAGCATTGATGGGAATGGTGGCGACAGCGTGCAATTACGCATTGTCCAGCCGCGCCGACCGTGCTACAAAATCAATGACCAAATCGGACAATTTACCAAAGTGCCAAATATTGCGTCTTGGGTCAGCAAACAAGGCATCGCTGGTTGGTATTTTCAAGTCGTTCGCGATGGGACGATTAGCGCTAATTTACCGGTTTATCTTATCGAACGCCCCTATCCTTTTGCGACACTTGAGAAACTGTGGCAGTTATCAAACTCAAAAGAGACATTTGCCGCAGAAGTTATTGAACCTTGGCTTGCGATTGAGTGTTTGGAAGAGAGCTGGAAGAAGGTTTTGGCAAAGAAGATTAAACAGGGTTAGCATTTCATGGCAAAAAATATCTTTTTAGCATTAGCATGTGCCTTAACGCTGCCTTTAGTTGGCTGCGTGACCACTAATAACACCCAAATAGCGAATACTGAACCCTTCGTTATTGATAGCGAAACCTATCAAGCCACTGGCAAAAGCGAGCGGATTAAATCCATCGTCCTGCACTATACCGTCTCAGATAATGCCAGATCTATAAAAACATTGACCACTGGAAATGTGAGCGCCCACTATCTGATCTTGGATAATAACGATAATAAAATTTATAACCTAGTACCCGAAAGCGAGCGTGCTTGGCATGCTGGTAACGGCGGCTTTGCCGGTAGAACGATACTCAATGATACCTCTATCGGCATCGAGATTGTCAATGCAGGCATTAAGCCTGAATATCGAGACGCCTTAAAAAACGGCGCACTCGACTATCATCCTTACGAGCACTATGTAGAATTTGATGAGTTACAGATTAAGAAAGTAGCGCAGCTGGTGCAAGACTTGGCAAAAAGATATAGTATTTCAGCAAAGAATATCATCGGTCATGCCGATATGGCACCGTCGCGTAAAATCGACCCCGGTGCAAAATTCCCTTGGCAGCGACTTTATAAAGAGTATGGCATCGGCGCTTGGTATAATGAATTTGATAAGCAATTCTTTATGAATCAAGACGCATTTGCAGCAGCAACGATACCTGAGATTAAGCAAGCGTTTCGCGATTACGGTTATCAAATCAATGACACAGACGTGTGGGATAAAGCCAGTCGCAATGTCGTGTATGCCTTTCAGTTGCATTTCCGTCCGCAGCAGCCAACGGGCGAGCTGGATTTAGAAACTTATGCTATTTTAAAGGCGCTCAATAAGAAGTATGCTGGTCGTGATGACTTTTATTAATGGATAAAAATATTAGGAGACATAAGCCATGAGTAACTCACAATACAACGAGCAAAATGAGCAAAATGAGCAAAATGAGCTGCAGAAATATCTAGAAGAAAAAGCAAGGCAGGAGCAAGAAAAAGAGCAGGAAGCTGAGCCACTTTCTGCTTATGATGCTTGCGTGTTAAAAGAAAGTGCTAAGATTCATGAGTTGATTGCTGAGGCTAAGGAGGTTTTGAAGAGTGAATAGTTTTAATACCTCCGCTCATTTTTAAATTATGGTTGACGATGCTATTAGCAGATATTTAATTTATATAGCAGTTATGCATAATTTGAGATAATCTTGATTATGAGCGGACAGATCTATAGATATTAATTCCAAACGTAGACGATAAAAAATTGTAGGTCTGTGTCGAGGGACGAGACCCAGTACATTATTGATTCAAGTTATCACCTTAGTATTTCTATAAGTCGCAAGCTCTATCTATTTTATGTACTGAGTAAATTCATCTACTATAAGTTAGTCTAAACATTAGTTGTAAAGTATGACATCTAAGTGCTAAGCTTAATTTCATCTAAAACTTATGATTTAAATTTAAACGCGGTATCATAATGAATTCAACTAAAAACAGTGTACTACCTACTTTACGAGGGTTTCACTATCAGATTTTACTTGGTATTAAAAAGTGTTTTGAGTTGAATGAAGGTCAGTCAATTTGGTTTGAAAGTGATGGTGATATAAGTATACGTGGCAATGAATTAGAAAATAATGAACAAATAGAAAGTAAACATTACGATCAAACGGACTTTCTTACTGACGGTCACGCTAATTTTTGGAATACACTGAATAATTGGCTTAAAGATGATTTTGATCATACACAGTATGCTTTTTTAATTCTTCATACAACTCAGCCTACATCAAAAACAAGCCAACTCAATGGTTGGAACTCCAAAACTCCTGATGAAAAACTAGCTATCATAAGAAGTATTTATGATAAAAGAACTGGTGCCGAAAAAATAAAGAAAGACGCTAAAGGTGTTTTGAAATTTCAGCAAATTATCTTTAGTGATTCTAATAGTGCAAGAATCAAAGATATATTAGGTAAGATGCTAATTAATGACAGCGCAGATGATATAGATAGTTTGAAGATGAAACTAATTAACAAACTAGTGGGGATTCCTGATGATAATATAGATCAATACTTCGAAGGGATTGTTGGTTGGGTTTACGAAAAAATGGATAAAGATAGCTGGTTCATAAATCAGCATGATTTTAAAGATAGGCTTGAAGACTTAACGAGTAAATATAGTAGAGGAAAGTTTTCTTTTCCTCCCTTTACTGGAGCACTAGCAACAGACGTTGACTTATTAAAGCATAATGAATCACTTTTCGTTCAAAAGATAAAAGATATAGAGCATTATGACGAAATTCCTGAAGCTGTAGGAAACTACGCTGAATTTACGAATACCTTATTGGATGAGTCAGTACGATCACCTAAATATAGAGAAATAACTAAAACATATAAGAGTGATTTGATAAGGAAATTTAAAAGGAAATATCAAAATGCTTCGCTTTTATATCCAAATCACCCAAGGATAGATTGTGCAAAAATTCTATATAATGAGTTCATTGACGAGCCAGCAGAACAAGTTCAAGAGTGTGAAATGACTCCAAAACCATATAAAAACGGCTTAATTCATAACTCTATGGATGATGAAAATGATGAGTTAAAATGGGAGATAGACTAAGTGGATATGATTGACGCCGTTCACACCTACTACTACAACCCCTTCAAGTATGGAAGTCACATTGTATCATTCTACAACTCATTGGAAGAAGTAGAGCAAAACATATTACTACTTCCACTTATTATACCGATATGTAGTCATCCTGAACTGTCTAAAAAGTTAGATACGGTGAGATTATCTGGCAAAAGTCGTTCAACCTTTTTTACCAAGTTCGATAATCCCAAAGAATTTTATGATTTACAAGAGCGATTTGACGCTTTAAAACGTTTATCTGCACAAAGCTTAAGTTATTGCATAGTTAATGATTGGATGACTGTTGACGAATCTTCTTTAAGAATTATCGCTAACGAAAACTACGATAAAAAACAAATACATAAGCAGGCTACAAATTTAGGAAAATTATTTAGTGGTTTATCCATTACTGAAATTTATAAAGGATTGAGGGTGAACCCATGAGATCAATGATTTATGAAATAGGTATAATAGATGATAGTGATAAAAAACATCCAGTTTATTTTAAAGCTGGACTAAATATTGTCACAGGAGCATCTTCAACAGGTAAAAGTGCGTTAATCGAAATATTCGACTATTGCTTAGGAAGCTCGGAAGACACTATTCCTGAAGGTGTAATTACTGACAACGCTCAAATTTACTATGTTTGTATGGCAATCTCGAATCAAATATATGTTTTCGGTAGAAAACCTAAAAGTAATAGGGTTTATACTAGAACTATAGAGAAACATAGAAAAAGTATAATCAATATAGAATTTTTCGAAGATAGGTTTGCTATCAGTAAATTCAAGGAGTATATGAGAAATGAGCTTTTAGATATAGATAGCATTGACGAATCTACAATAGATACATTTTATAAAGGCCAAAAAGAGAGTCGCCCAACAATACGTAGTTATATGTCGTTCTTACTTCAACATCAAAATTTAATAGCAAATAAGCACGCTTTATTCTATCGGTTTGATCAAAAAGAAAAGCGTGAACAAGTTATTAAACATACTAAGTTTTTTTTAGGATTTGTAAACCAAGACTATTTTCTACAGATGAAAAATAAAGAAGCTATTGAGATAGAAATAAAGAAACTAAAAAAAGAGAAAGAAGTGCTTAATTATTACAAGGAAAAGCAAGAGCTAGAGCTAGAGCCCGAACTGAAAAACATGTATGCACTGATGAGGTTTCCTAAAGAACCTATTAAATTGAAAAGTATTATATCTAACCCTGTAGAAAGTAAAAATAGACTTCATGTCATATTGCATCCTGATAACTTTGACTCTTCATCAGATATATTCCATCAGCGTTATGTAGCTATTTCAGAATCTCATGCCGAAAAAATTGTTGAACTAAACCATACAAAGAATAAAATAACTTCAATTAAAAACTCATTAAATCAAGAGGATAAATTACTAACCTCAGAAAAACTTGTTGATCAAGAAGCGGTTAAAGTTTTTGATGCCACCTGTCCTTTATGTGAGACTAAGCATAGCGAGTTACCTAAATCGGCTATACAGCTTAAAACAGCGATTGAAAAACTTAACCAAACACTTAGACTAACAGAAAAAATGCGCGCTCCTCTTCAGACACTATTAGCAGATACTGAAAGACACGCTGAAAAACTTACTAAACAGGTTAAAAGCTTACAAGCAGAAAAGAAGGAACTTGAAAGTATTAATGAAGTGATTAGAGAAAGAAAAGATTTTTCCGAAGCAATATATAATCAGAAATACAAGCTATTTAGTATTATTGACTTAATTAACCCTTCTAGTGATACCAAAATTGATTCGCAACTTATAGAGCTTAGGAAAGACTTGCAAGCTATAACAGGCGCGCTTAAAAAATATAATATTAATAACTTTATAGAAGAAGCGGAGAAAACCATAAATGAATATATGTATGATATCGGCAATGAGTTTGACTTCGAAAAAACTTATGATCCAATAAATTTGAAATTCTCTTTGAATAGTTTTGACTTGTACCATGATGATACTGATAAGAATAAAAAAATATACTTGAGGTCAATGGGTAGTGGTGCTAATTGGTTATATACTCATTTAACATTATTTCTTTCATTACATAAATATTTTGTCTCTTTAGGCGAAGACTGCTTAATCCCTTCTATATTATTCTTAGACCAACCAACTCAAGTTTATTTCCCAAATTTTAGCCGTGACACGAAGGAGAACTTCTCAACAGAAGATATTAAAAGGGTTGAAGGACTAGAAGATAAAAAGCTTGACGAAGATATGAAATCTGTTACAAATATCTTCAATCAACTAAATAGCTATTGTATTTCTCTGAATGAAGAGTTTGGATTTTCACCTCAAATAATTGTAACTGACCATGTAGATAACTTAGCTCTTGAGAACGGTGACTTTGAATCGTTGGTAAATGGAAATAGGTGGAGAACTAGAAAACTTATGAATTTCTAATAGTGCATTTGAGTTAAATGGTAGGCGCGGTTTAGCCCCGACTGTAGCGGTATCCTGCTGGTTTGGGCGAGTTGCGGTGGCTAGAGATTGAGGTGGTGTCGAGGCAACAGCAACATCTCAACTTGTGTCACCGCCTCGCCCAGACTGGCAGATACAAGCGTAAGGCGGGATTAGCTCCCCTACTTCTTAAAAACCCAAACCCCAAATACAAAAAAGGTGAGCCGAAGCCCACCTTTTTTTATGTTTAAAACAATGATTTAAAACAGCTTAACCTATATCTTAACGCAACCAAGCGCGAGCGTTACGGAACATACGCATCCACGCGCCGTCCTCGTCCCACTCTTCTGGCTTCCAGCTATGATTGTAGGCACGTAGCGTACGCTCAGGGTGCGGCATCATGATGGTGACGCGACCGTCGGTGCTACATAGACCCGTGACACCGCCGAGCGAACCGTTTGGATTGAGAGGATAGGTCTCGGTTGGATGACCTTGGCTATCGACGAAGCGCATGGCGAGCTGACCGTGTTTTGCCATACCGTCGATCTCGGTGTTGTCCAGCGTGGCATAGCCTTCACCGTGCGCGACAGCGATTGGTAAAATACTATCTTGCATGCCTTTGAACAGGATAGATTTGGTACGCTCGACTTTGACGTTGACCGTACGCGCTTCAAAACGAGCCGATTTATTAGCGATGAAGCGTGGGAAGTTTTCCGCGCCTGGGATGAGGTCTTTTAACTGTGCCATCATCTGACAACCGTTACAGACACCAAGTGAGAAGGTATCAGGACGGGCAAAGAAGCGCACAAACTGCATGCGCAGCTCATCATGGAACAAGATAGAGTTCGCCCAGCCAGAGCCAGCGCCCAGTACATCACCATAACTAAAGCCACCACAAGCGACCAGACCATCGAAGTCACGTAGATTAATGCGACCTTCTAGCAGGTCGCTCATGTGGACGTCGACTGCTTCAAACCCGGCTTGGGTAAAGCCTGCTGCCATTTCTGTCTGACCGTTGACGCCTTGCTCACGCAGGATAGCGACTCTTGGTTTAGTTTCACGGCTGTTTAAGTATGGTTCTTCAACCTTTTGATTGAGGTCAAAGTTTGGTGCAGCGATAAGACCTTTATGGTTAGCGTCGCTAATCAAGTCATACTCTTGCTGTACGCATGCTGGGTTGTCACGGCGACGCGCGATTTGATAGCTAACCTGAGTCCACGCTTGCTGCAATTCAGTACGGCTAAAGCGTAGGGTGTCATCACCCATGAGCGTTGGCGTTTGGATAAGCAGACTGTCTTCTTCTGAGCTTTGACCAACGAGGCTCAGCATATCACTGACATTAAATTCTTCTGCCATTTGCATTAACGCAGCGACATTTTCTGGTAATACTTGAATGACTGCGCCCAACTCTTCACTGAACAATTGACCGAGTAAATTATCATCGGTCAATGACAGCTTGATACCTTGACGGCTGGTGAATTGCATTTCAGCGATAGTTGCTAGCAGACCGCCATCACCGATATCGTGATAAGCACTGATGACGCCTTGCGCGTTGCCTGCTTGGATAAAGTTAAAGAAGTCGACCAAGTCACTTGGTTGCCCTAAATCCGGGCAGTCATTACCTAATTGGCTAAGCGTTTGCGCAAGGATTGAACCGCCGAGACGCAATTGTCCTTTAGACAAATCAATACGATAAAACGCGCTATCACCATTAATAAGCTCAGGCGTTAAAGTTTTTGCAACATCAACAACAGGAGCAAAAGCAGTAATGACCAAGCTCATTGGCGAAACGACTGATTTGTCTGTGCTGCCGTTCTCGTCTTCGTCCGTCCAATTAGCACGCATCGATAGCGAGTCTTTACCGACTGGAATGGCGATACCCAATGCAGGACACAGTTCTTCACCAACGGTATAGACCGCATCAAATAATGCGGCGTCTTCTGCATCATCACCGCACGCTGCCATCCAGTTTGCCGACATCGTGATATCAGATAACTGAGTAATACGTGCGCCAGCAATGTTAGTAATCGCTTCACCAACCGCCAAACGAGCAGAAGCTTTTGGACTGATAAGCGCAACAGGCGTACGTTCGCCAACGCTCATCGCTTCACCGCTCATGGGCTGACCATCTAACGCAATCAGGCCTGAAGCAGTAACGGCGCAATCTGAGATGGGCACTTGGTAGCGACCTACATACTGATCACGCACAACCATACCCGTGATAGAGCGGTCACCAATGCTAATAAGGAATGATTTACTAGCGACAGTTGGATGACGTAGCACGTCTTTGATTGATTCGGCCAGATTGACTTCGCCTAACTCTAAAGCTGGCAAGGTAATTTCTTGACGCTCAAAACTACGCTTCATCTGTGGTGTACCACCAAGCAATACTTGCATCGGCATATCGACTGGTTGCTCAGGCAGTAATTCGTCATTCACGACGAGCTGACGTACTTCAGTGGCTTCACCTAAGATGGCATACGGGCAGCGCTCACGCGCACAGATCGCATCGAACTGCGCTTTGCTCTCAGGGCGAATCGCTAGCACATAACGCTCTTGCGCTTCATTTGACCAGATTGCCATTGGCGACATGCCCGCTTCTAGCGACGGAATTTTACGTAGATTTAATACCGCGCCCATCTCATGGTCATTGACCAATTCTGGCATCGCATT
Source organism: Psychrobacter sp. S4(2024) (assembly GCF_036861305.1). Classification (NCBI taxonomy): domain Bacteria; kingdom Pseudomonadati; phylum Pseudomonadota; class Gammaproteobacteria; order Moraxellales; family Moraxellaceae; genus Psychrobacter; species Psychrobacter sp. S4(2024). The sequence goes on from NZ_JAZAQR010000002.1 coordinate 399,724, forward strand.
AGACAGACCGCCAGCACCCACGTCATGCAATGAGACGATTGGGTTGCCATCTTTACCATTATTACTTGCATCAACGTCATTACCCGCAAGCGCCCAGCAGCGATCCATCACTTCTTGACAGCGACGCTCCATCTCAGCGTTATCACGCTGTACAGAAGCAAAGTCCAAGCCTTCATCAAGTGAGCCACTATCGACCGAAGATGCTGCGCCGCCGCCTAAACCAATTTGCATCGCAGGACCACCAAGGACAATCAGTAAATCGCCTTGCTGAATGGCATTTTTTTCAATGAGGTTGCGTTTGATATTGCCGTAACCACCTGCCAGCATGATGGGCTTATGATAGCCGCGCATTTGGCTGCCGTCTTTTGCCGCTGAAGTATCCAATTGGAAACTACGGAAATAACCGCAAAGATTCGGGCGACCAAATTCGTTAGAGAAGTTGGCACTGCCTAATGGTGCTTCCGTCATAATTTCAAGACTAGTTGCCATACGATCCGGCGTACCATAATCCTGCGTACTTAATTGACCTGACTGCTCCCATTTTTCAACCATTTCTGGGATATGTAAATGTGACACATGGAAACCTGTTAAACCTGCTTTTGGTTTACCGCCACGTCCGGTTGCGCCTTCGTCACGAATCTCACCGCCTGCACCCGTTGCTGCACCCGCATAAGGGGCAATAGCGGTTGGATGGTTATGCGTTTCGACTTTCATTAAGATGTCGATTTCTTCTTGATGGAAATCATAAGGATGCGCAGAATTTACGTCCATAGCATTGGTAGGAATCGGGTAAAAACGCATCCCTTTAGAGCCTGCCATCACTGCGGCGTTGTCTTTATAAGCAGACAAGATGCCTTGCGGATTGGCTTTATAAGTATTCTTAATCATTTGGAACAGTGACTTTGGCTGTACTGCGCCGTCAACCGTCCATTCAGCATTAAAGATTTTATGACGGCAATGCTCTGAGTTGGCCTGTGCAAACATCATCAGCTCAACGTCCGTTGGATTACGCTTGAGTTCATTGACGTAAGCATTCATCAGATAGTCGATATCTTCGCTCGATAACGCAAAACCAAATTCTTCATTTGCCGACTCAAGCGCCGATTGACCTTGTCCAATCACATCAATATGATTGAGTGATGCTGGTTGTCCATCGTCAAACAGTTTATTGACGTCATTTAAATCATAGACCAAGCTTTGCGTCATGCGGTCAAATAATAGTTGCTCAGCGGCTTTAGGTAGCGTTGCATTCACTTCGCCGTCTGCTTTTCCATCGACGGTTAGCGTATAGACAATGACACGCTCAACACGATTAATGGCAATTTCACAGTTATTAAAGATATCGGTCGCTTTACTTGCCCATGGCGATATCGTACCAAAACGTGGACTAACGATAACTTGTAGTTGATTGCTATTTGGGGCTTCAAGGACAGTGCCACTGTCGACAGCAAGTAAGTCTAGTGCTTTTTTATGCTCATCACCTTCGAGTTCTCGTGATAACACATACACTTGCTGGGTATGAATTTGGCTGACATTTAGCTCGGTTTTTTGCTGAAACTGACTGATGAGTTGCTGCGTCTGAAAATCGGTAAGAAACGGTTGTCCGGCGATGGTCATCATAAAGGCATATTCCATAGGATATAGGCAATAACAGGCATCTCTGCCATGCTAAGTAAATGGTTCGCGTATTATAACAAGAAGCCCTGTAATAAGCAGGACAAAACCAAGATAAATTGCCGATTGCTTCGGTAATATTATACTAAAGCATTGAGCAAATATTGACGATTTGCTATCAAAACAGCAAGGCTGAGGGCACAGCGTCACAATTTTTACCTAAAGCTTATAATCCTTACAAACCCTCACATCGCCTTACGGGCAACCTATATAAATAGCCCAGCAGAAATCGCTATTCTAGATAGCAGTTCTTGACGAGCTAGTTTTTATAAAGCCAGTTTTTATAAAATAAACGCTTTGTCTACACTAGCCTCTTAATAATTATTTCTCTAACAACTATAAATTCATAATTTATTTACAATAATGAAAAAGGATATCCACCATGAGTAACCAAGAGCATCTCGATAAAATCCAAGCCGTCATCAAAGACGTGAAATTTGCCATGATGAGTACCAGCAATAAAAAAGGCGATATTCATGCGTGGCCAATGACCACAAGTGAAGTCAACCTTGATAATAAAGAGATCTGGTTTATCGGCGATAAAAAATCAGATGTCGTCAAAGATATTCAGGATGATGCAAGAATCGGGCTGACTTATGCCACTCAAGATGAAAAGAACTTTGTTTCTATCAGTGCTAACGCTGAATTACCGACAGACAAAGCCAAATTGGACGAGCTATGGTCGCCAGTTTATAATGCCTTTTTTGAGCATGGTAAAGAAGATGAAAACGTACAATTGATCAAAGTAGTTCCTCATGGTGCAGAATGCTGGCTTAGTGGTAGTACAGTGGTGAACATGTTTAAGATGGCAGCGGCAGCCGTACAAGACGGCAAAACTGCTGAAGATATGGGCGAGACCTTTTCCGTTTCTTTATAATTTATCATTAAACTATTAAATAGATAAAAAAAATTTATCATAAAAAACGCCAGTAGCTGATGCAACTGGCATTTTTTATTGACTGGGCTTTATAGTTTTAGAATAAAGTATAAGATTTAACCGCTATCTACTTAGCCACCTTTTACCCACTTTGCTTTAAATACGGCCACGCAGCTTTAAGATAAATCATCATCGACCATAACGTTAGAATCACTGCCGCTACCATCAATACATAGCCGATAGTTTCAAGCGATTCCCAATTTAACAAAAGCACCGTAATCGCTATCATCTGAAAGGTGGTTTTGAGCTTACCTACATAAGACACCGCTACACTGGTACTTTTACCCAGTTCTGCCATCCATTCACGCAATGCCGATACGGCGATTTCACGCGAGATAATCACAATTGCTGCTATCGCCATGATGATATTGGGATGCCATTGCACTAATATAATCAGCGCGGCTGCTACCATCAGCTTATCAGCGACTGGGTCTAAAAATCGGCCAAAGGCTGATACCACATTGAGCTTACGAGCAAAATAGCCATCGAGCCAATCAGTAATAGCGGCAAGAATAAAGACACCTGTTAATAACAAGTGACGCAATAGACTGTCGCTAAAGTCACTCATACCAACCTTTGCAATCACGTTGTCAGAGATTGCTGGCATGCCGATCCCCATAGCAGGTGGCCAATAGGCAATCGCAACAAATAGCGGAATCATCAAGATACGCGCAATCGTCAGGTTATTGGGCAAATTAAAAATACTTTTGTTATTCTGCGTACTTGACGGCTCCTGCGGATGCAAATGCGTGCTCTCAGTCATGGCAAACCCAGTTTAATATTGACCTAATAATGACGGATAGCTTAGCATTTTTCAGCCAAGTCGTCATGCCCTCTATGTAGGTATCGTTGATGCCAAGCGTATATTTTTCTAATCGAGCAATTTTTATCCTAGATGTGGCGTATTTAGCCATTTTAATGAGTGATAGCTGATTTTTATCACTGTTTTTTATCGCTAGTTCCAGGCAAAAATATCGCTATTCTATTGTATGCTTAGATACATCCATACATATACCGTCTAAAACGTAATAACATGTAAGCAAGCTTAGGAAAATAGCTGAATGTCGGTTATTATGAGCCGATGATATCGATACACTTGTACACTAAAAATTGTAAGCAGATGTAAGAGTTTCTTGAACTGTCTCTTTTCAACCAAATATAAATAATAAGAACAACACCTAGTAATAATAATAAATTTGTATCAATTTATTTGTGGCTCATGATTTTTCATTTGATCGCATGATAAGTTTTCCTCAGTCCACGGTATCTCCTCCGTGGGCTCTTTTTTTGTCCGCTATTTAGTCGTTTTATTCGCTGGATGTCCTTTATACATTGCCTCGCAGTATTTTTATTGGTTTCTACAGCTTTTCTTTTGACTTAAACGGCTCAGAGAATTGCAAGATCAAAAAACCAACCACAGACAAGATAATCGCAATTTCATAACGCCCATAAGCAACTGAAATACCAATAGCACCGGTATTCCAAAGGCTGGCTGCCGTTGCTGTGCCTTTTGAGCCTTGTTCGTTCTTAAATATCGCGCCGCCACCGATAAAACCCATGCCAGTGATAATCGCATACATGATTCTCGCCTCACCAGTCGCATCATAAATATCCATACCAACGAGCATAAAAGCACAGGAAGCAATGGTCACTAAAGGAAAGGTCCTAAGCCCTGCGCCGTTGTCTTTCATCTCGCGGTTGAGTGCAATCGGTAAGGAAAGAATAAAGGCAATTCCTAATTGAAAAAAATGAAATTGCATTAGCTCCATATCGATATCAAATCCAGACATAGCGTTCTACCTCCTCTTATAGCGATAAACGTTTTAATTTTTAGTGTTGGTTATGAGCTTGTTTACCGTTTTAAAAAATACACTTTCAGTCATCGTTTTTAACTGATTTGGTCAGCGCAGATTTTTGCTACGGTTTGTTTTGCCATCTGATAGCAGCTTTCGATGTTACCTTGTCCACACCAGTCGCCACTGACAATCCATTGACGCGGCTCATCAACTAAAATACCAAACTCTGTATTATCAAGCTGTTTAAGAGTTGCAGCATAACGCCAGCGATGACAATCGATTTGGCTTGGCGTACTATTTTCATCCCAACTCAACGCTTGCTTTGCTGCTTGTAGCAAGGTTGCTTTTACAGTTTCTATATCGTCATCGACATGCTGCTCCGACCAATCGTTGCGAGCGTGAATAGTGATACTGGGTAATAGACTGCTATGGTCAGGTTTTTGATGTTCAATAAAGATACGATCGAGCACCGAATCCTGCACATAAGCCACATCCCATAAAGGGGGTGACGTGTTTAATGCAGGAGGTAAAAGCTGCTCTTTATCCCACCCAAGCATCAAGGTATAACAGGCCTGCATCTGTGTTTCGCTAATTTTTGCAAGCTCTTCAAAATTGCTATCCGCCATCAGCTCTACAGCTTGACCATTGGGCGCTGTACAAATTACCCAATCATAGCTGCCAAGGCTGTTGCCATTCTCATCAAACAGCTCAGTTTTGTTATTAGCCTCATTTTGTTCTACAAAATCTTCTTTGCGTAATGGCGCCACACGAGTTTTAAAGTTTATAGTTGTATGCTCTAGTTCATCAGCCAAGACACGACCCCAACTGGTCATTTTGGGCGTGCTGATATAACGCGCTTGGGTACTGCTCCATTGCTCCTTGGCTTGTATGTCAGCATTCTGAGCGGCATCGTCAGAAGGTATTAAGTCCACCACATTGGCATACCATGGCTGTAATAAATCACTTTGTAGCCATGGTTTGATAAACTGCTGAAAGTCAGCACTTTTGGCAGTAAAAAACTGCGCGCCAAATGCCCATTGCCAGTTTTTATGCGTTGCGCTGTCCGTGCGATATCGCGTTGCTAAACGACCAACGCTACGGGATTTCTCAAGAATAACAATGTTTGGTACGATCGACTGGTTTTTAAAATTAGCATTGTCTTGAGTAAACGCGCGCTCCAATAACGTAGCCGTAAATAAGCCAGTCAAACCCCCGCCAATAATAGCAATTTTCGGTATGGATTGTTCAGTCGTATGCAAAGCAGAATCAGTCATAATGACAATAAACCTTATAAAATATTTAGCAAAATAGTAAGTAGTCAGGTGAAAGTAAGGGGGTTATTCTAAAAAATATTGAACCTCTAAAGCCTGCTAATATAGTTAATCCATTTTTAAAAGGGTACAGAACTACTAGGGTTAATTATTTGCAGCCTCTGTCTGCGCAGGCACAGCAAGCAAAAAAAATTAACCCCAATAGTACTTTATAATGTTTGTATTTCTTCTATTTAGGACCGACTATATCCATGATATTTCGGTAAAAAGCCATGCTACTTTTATAGCATGGCTTTTTACCTCAGCTTCCAATCATTTTTAAGCATTGACCCTATTCAAATTTTATTGATATTGAACAATCAATGTGATTTTGCCCGTTCAGTTTTGACCACTTCGACTAGCTCATTGATGACTGAGCTATCAGCTAGGGTAGATAAATCACCAAGTCCAACATACTGTCCTGCCGCTAGACTACGCAAAATACGGCGCATGATTTTACCAGAGCGGGTTTTAGGTAGTACATTAACCATATAGATGGCATCTAAATTTGCAATTGGACCAATCTCAGAGCGCACATGGCGGTTTAACTCCGATTTTAGTGATTCAGTTGCCGTTTCACTCGACTTTAAGATAACAAAAGCGCAAATTCCCATGCCACGTATGTCGTGCGGCATTCCTACAACAGCTGCCTCTGCCGTCGCTGGGTGTGCGACTATCGAGCTTTCAATCTCTGCGGTGCCCAGTCGATGTCCTGATACATTGAGCACATCGTCGACACGTCCAGTAATCCAATAGTGACCATCTTCATCACGCTGTACCCCATCACCGGTAAAATAATAGCCAGGATACTCGGTAAAATACGTCGCTAAAAAGCGCGCGTGGTCTTGATAAATGGTACGCATCTGACCGGGCCAACTACTATTAATCACCAAATTACCCTCAGCAGCACCTTCAAGCGCAACACCATCAGTATCAATGACTTCAGGGACGATACCATATAACGGATTCATCGCCGCGCCCGGCTTCATCGCGACCGTCCCCGGTATTGGCGCGAGCATAATACCGCCAGTTTCTGTCTGCCACCAAGTATCGACAACCGGACACTTGCTGCCACCGACGACATGATAGTACCAGTCCCACGCTTCAGGATTAATTGGTTCCCCAACTGTCCCAAGTAAGCGCAGACTTGAGCGATCCGATTCACGTACAAAGGTATCGCCCTCTTTCATCATAGCTCTGATAGCAGTCGGTGCAGTATACAAGACAGTAATTTGGTGCTTATCGATGATATGCCCAATGCGTGCCCATGTCGGATACTCTGGCACGCCCTCAAACATAACGGTCGTGGTGCCATTAGCAAGCGGTGCATAAGTGGCGTAGGTATGACCCGTCACCCAACCGACGTCTGCGGTACACCAATATACATCATCCTCTTTAATATCAAAAACATCACGAAACGTGGACAGCGCATAAGTGATATAGCCACCTGTGGTGTGCAACACGCCTTTAGGCTTGCCTGTTGAACCTGAGGTATATAATAAAAACAGCGGGTCTTCTGCATTCATCACTTCAGGTTCGCAGTGCTGCGACTCACCATCGACCAAGCTGTGATACCAGATATCACGGCGACCACTCATCGGTACTGAATTGCCTGTACGATGGACGACGATGACATTACTGACACTGTCAGTGCCATCCATATCTAGCGCGCGATCGACATTAGCCTTGAGTGGCGTACGCTTGTTACCACGAATACCTTCATCAGCGGTAATGACCAGCTTAGACTGACTATCAATGATACGATTACCCAAGCTCTCAGCGGAAAAACCGCCAAAGACCACCGAATGCACGGCGCCAATACGCGTACACGCCAGCATGGCAACCATCGCTTCCGGTATCATCGGCATATATAAGGTAACGCGGTCGCCCTTTTTGACCCCAAGCTTGCGCATGGCATTACCTAAGCGACAAACGGCTTCATGCAGTTCTTTAAATGATATGATTTTATGCAAGGAAGGATGATCGCCTTCCCAAATAATGGCAGGCTTATAGGGATTATTTCTGACGTGGCGATCCAGACAGTTGACTGAAATATTCAGCTCGCCATCCTCAAACCATTTAATGCGAAAGTCTTCTAAGTCGTAACTGACATCGCTGATTTTGGTGGGCTTTTTTATCCAATCAATCAGCTCGGCACGCTCCACCCAAAAGGCATCTGTCGCCTCAGCTGATGCAATCGATTGCTTATATTGTTCAGCATACTGCTCGGCGGTGATATTGGCTGCGGCGAGGAATTCAGGCGCAATGGGAAATGATTTTTGAGTCATGAGCTTCATCCTTTTCTAATTATTATGACCTGTAGCAAACATCGCTGATAGCGAGGATTGGCACAGGCAATAAGGGTCATCTTCCATAATGGTGACACTCAAAGACAGTTTGACAAATATGCCGAATGGTTGCAAGGCATCAACCACTAATCACAACAATTGTATAGCACGCCAGTATGTTTAACAGTGCAGATTCTATGGCAGATATTTTTTACCGCTCTTTTTTGAAAATGCAGTTGCGACAATGCTATTTAATCCTTGTAACCTGTTATAAAACATGGACAATAGCAACCTGATATTAAGCGCTATAATTGATATCGCCATTCTTTATATGACAATAGGCTCTATAAGACTTATTTGCACTTTTAAAATCAGGAACTACCGACCATGGACAAGCACCGTACTGCCTCACAATACTCGCATTATGATGTCATCATCATTGGTGCTGGTGCGTCAGGGCTATATTGCGCATTAACCGCCGGTCGCCGTGGTCGACGCGTATTGGTACTTGACCACGCCAATAAAGCCGGCAAAAAAATCCTCATGTCTGGTGGCGGGCGCTGTAACTTTACCAATTACTTCGTTGAGCCTGAGCATTTTATCGGTAGTAACCCGCATTTTTGTAAATCAGCGCTTAGTCGATATCCGAGTTGGGAGTTTATCGCTATGGTTGAGCAGCATAAAATACCCTACCATGAGCGCGAGCATGGTCAGCTATTTTGCGATGATTCGGCGCAAGATATCTTGACGATGCTGCTCGATGAATGTGCCGCTGTCGGTGTACAAGTCAAGCTCAACACTCAAGTCGACAGCGTGCAAGCACTCGAAAACGATAAAAAATCCCGCTTTCAATTATTGACCAGTAAAGTGCTGAGCAAAAAAGACAAACAAGAACAAAAAGATTCAGCACATCAAACCAAGCTTGTGCAAGCGGACTTTCGCTGTGAGTCATTGGTCGTGGCAACAGGCGGATTATCTATCCCGACGATGGGTGCAAGCGGTTTAGGTTATGAACTAGCACAGCAATTTAATCATACGCTTATATCAACCGATGCCAGCTTGGTACCTTTTACTTTTACTGATAAAACTGGTGAGTTGATTCGTACGCTTGCTGGTATTAGTCTCCCTGTGATTGCCAGCAATGATCGCATCTCATTTAAATTGCCACTGCTATTTACCCATCGTGGACTCTCTGGTCCTGCCATGTTGCAGCTGTCCAACTACTGGCAGACAGGCGAAACCATCAGTATCAACCTGCTCCCCGATATCGATATGACCGCTCTATTCCTTGCCCATAAAAAATCACATCCAAGACAGCTTATCCGTACGGTATTGGCTGATTATACAGATAATGCCTTACCCAAAAAATTGCTTGCGGCGCTACAAACGACTCTTTGGGATGACATTAAAGACAAAGAACTTGCCAATATTAAAGATGAGCGTTTAATTGAACTTGGTGAAACACTTAATGGTTGGCAGCTAAAACCTTCTGGCACCGAAGGCTATCGCACTGCTGAGGTCACGCGCGGCGGCATCAAGACTGATGAAGTCTCATCAAAGACCATGCAAAGTAATTATCAAGATGGTCTGTATTTTATTGGTGAAGTGCTGGATGTCACAGGCTGGCTCGGTGGTTATAACTTCCAATGGGCGTGGGCAAGTGGTTTTGTCTGCGGTGAGGTTGTCTGATACCGACTGGTTTTTCTAATATCTAAACACCACTTATAGTTGAAATACTTTAAAGTCGCTACAGTATTGCTGGTGTAAATTTTTTGCAGCCTCTGTCTGCGTAGGCACAGCAAGCAAGAAAAATTTGCACCAGCAGTACGTGTTGTATCGATATTACTTTTCACCGACTATATCTAAACGCCACTTGATATGAGAAAAATACCAATAGCACCATCAAAAAAGCCACCTTGCTAATCATAGCAAGGTGGCTTTTTTATTGACCGTCAAACCATTATGCTTGGTTTAAAAACGGATAATCGGTATAGCCTTTTGTGCCGCCACCATAAAAGCTCTCTGGATGTTGTTCATTTAGCGGCGCGCCTTCACGAATACGCTCAGCCAAATCAGGATTGGCGATATAATCACGGCCAAACGCCACGGCATCGATATAGCCTGACTTGATGTTTCTTTCAGCCTTTTCCGCTGTATAACCACCTGCGGCAATGATTGTCTGATCAAAGGCATCGCGAACACGCTGACGGAACGCATCACTATAAGGCGTTCCACCTGCCCAATCAGGCTCAGATAAATGCAAATACATAATAGCGCGTTGATTGATTTGTTCAATCAGCCAAATGTTTTCATCTTCGTTATATCCAGCTTCCACATTATTAAACGTACCAAGCGGTGAAATACGAATACCGACATGGTCCGCATCCCATGCGTCGACACAAGCATCAATCACAGCCAGCATCAAGCGCGCACGGTTCTCACGGCTACCGCCATATTCATCAGTGCGCTGATTGGTATGCTCAGCCCAAAATTGATGTAATAGATAGCCATGTGCACCATGAATTTCCACTCCATCAAAACCCGCCTCTTTAGCGTTTTTGGTCGCAAGACCGAAATCAGCAATAACTTGCTCTATCTCTTCCAGTGTCGCAGGACGCGGTGTGGTCGCTTCAACTCGAATGGCTTGGTTGTTGCTATCGCGCAGTGAAGTACGTACTCCCACATGAACATCGGAGGCAGAGATCGGCGCCTTACCGTCAGGCTGAACACTTTCGTGTGCTACAAGACCAGTGTGCCAGAGCTGTACTACTATCTTGCCGCCTTTTGCATGGACATTGTCGACAATGGTTTTCCACGCTGTCGTCTGATCTTCGGTGTGGATACCAGGCGCGCCTGCATAGCCTTTTGCCTGAAAAGAAACCTGTGTCGCTTCAGCAATGACAAGCCCAGAACCGCTACGCTGTGAGTAATACTCGCCAGCAAGCGCTGTAGGGACATCACCGGGCTCGACAGAGCGCAAGCGCGTCAAAGGTGCCATAATGATGCGATTTTTTAGGGTTTGAGTGCCCATTTTGACGGGTTCGAATAAATTATCATGTGCCATAAAAAGCCTTATTTACTGTTATAAAAATACGGTTATAGAATTTGTTAATGATGAATAATTCACACTTAATATTACGTCCAAAACGCATTAAGCACGCTATTCATAAGCCGTGTTCTTTATAAGGCGTAGATACGGTAATTCCAAGGAAAAATTACAAACAAAAATATCAATATGGCATGATATCGGTATTGATAATACTCATTATTCAAAGCCTCTTATTAACATATTAAGCGAATGACTTTAATCAGATTGGCTGATTATTTCATTAAGCCTTTATCCAGCGGATGGCAACAGACAATCAAGATATCTTTTGGAGCGCTGCTGCCCATTACCACTACTTTTGAAGAGCTGGTCGAATAGGCGGTATTTTGGGAAGATTATGGGCAACGTTATCCCAATGGCTACGCGGTAAAAGACGCCAAATTTTTATTGGATGTATATCGCAATGCGATTTTCTTCGATTTGGCGTACCGATGGTGACGATAGAGAGTGCTTAGAAGAGCTATTTTGCCAAAATAAACGTGTCGAAGGCTAAATCTAAAGCATTCAAAATATGGATCATTTTTATTTAACCGTTAACCAAATACATTAGCCACAAAAAAAACCTGATTTTACACAGGTTTTTTTACATGAAATTTAAAAACAGTAAATATTTTATGACTTTAGCATCTTTTTGAAAGACAAATTCAAAGACAAATAAGTACCAAATAATATCACCATAGAGCCGATAATCGCGGGCGTATCCAATGCCTCTCCAAGCAGCAAATAGCCTAAAATAATGGCAAAAATCGGAATCACCAAAGTAATACTGGTTGCTCGTACCGGACCGATACTTTTAATCAACTGATTCATAAAAATTAGCGCGATGGCAGTCGAAAATACGCCGATACAAATGACAGAAATCCAAGCGGTGAGACTGATGCTCTTACCATAAGGAAACTCATAAACCGCCACAGGCAACATAATCACACTGGCAATGATAAGCGAGCCTGCGGTAATCGCTACTGGAGAGACATTTTCCAAGTAATTTCGAGTGATATTTGCCCCAAGCGCGTAGCCAACACAGGCCAGTAATGCGTAGCCCATCGGCAATAACCCAGAACCTGACCCAGCGCCCTGCCCGCCAAATAAGTTCTCGCTCATTAGAATCATCACGCCGATCACACCGATGACCAAACCGAGAATTTGCTTTTTTGACAGTCTGTCTTTAAAAAATACACTGGCAATAAAGCCGCTTATCATTGGCACAGATGCATTAAGCACTGCCAATACGCCAGCGTTTACCGAGCGCGCTGAAAATGCAAACAAGATAAAGGGCACTGCTGCGGAGAACAGCCCAACCAACGTTAATACTTTCCAATTTTCACGAATGCCTACTCTGTTTTTCTTTTTTAGTATTACAAAAACCAACATCGTCAGTCCAGCCAAGACCACACGTAGGCTGGCAAAAGCTAACGAGCCAAACTCAGGCACGCCAATACGATAAAAAATGAAAGACAGCGACCACATAAAAGATAAGGTGATAAAAATAATGAGGTCGCGGTTAGACATGAGATGATCCTATCGAGCATTAGACAGTAAAAAAACCTCGATGATAACTGGTTAAGCGCTCAATAGGTATTGTATTTTCTGTACTTATCACAGATTTATTTTATAAATCCACCTTATCCAAAATAAAATCGATGTCTTTATCGCCACGCCCTGACAAATTGACCAAAATCGTCTCAGCCGCTGACATATCTTTGGCTATTTTCATGGCATAAGCGATGGCATGTGCCGACTCTAAGGCAGGAATAATACCCTCAAGGCGTGATAATGCCATAAACGCTTCTAAACATTCTGCATCAGTCGCTGACTCATAGGTCGCGAGCTCTAAATCTCGCAGGTGCGAATGCTGTGGTCCAACCCCTGGATAATCAAGACCGGAGGCAATCGAATGTACAGGAGCTGGCTCACCTTTTTCATCGAGCAGTACATAGCATTTAAAACCGTGAATCTCGCCTTTCACGCCCAGTGACATCGTCGCCGCATGGTTAGGGGTATCCAAGCCTTCGCCTGCTGGTTCCACGCCAATTTTTTCTACATCTTTATCATCAAAAAAGCCACTAAACATGCCAATAGCATTAGAGCCGCCGCCAACACAAGCGACCACCTTATTAGGCAGCTTACCCGTCGTCGCTAAGAACTGCGCCCGTGCTTCATGTCCGACCACTGACTGAAAGTAGCTGACCATTTCAGGATATGGCGCTGGTCCCAATGCCGAGCCAATCGCAAACATACTGGTATCAAGCTCATTCAAATAAGTCTCAAAAGCGCTATCGACTGCTTCTTTTAGCGTTCCTGCGCCGCGTGAGACTGGCACGATATTGGCACCCAAAATCTTCATCCGGCTGACGTTTGGATGTTCTTTTTTAATATCGACCACACCCATGTGAATCTCACACTCCATACCCATCAAGGCTGCTGCCGTTGCCAATGCGACGCCATGTTGCCCCGCGCCCGTTTCGGCAATCACCTTGGTTTTGCCTAATTTTTTGGCTAATAACACTTCACCCAAACAGTGATTAATCTTATGCGCGCCCGTATGGTTTAAATCTTCACGTTTAAAATAAATCTGCGCGCCGCCGCAATGCTGGGTCAAACGCTGCGCATGATAAATGGGACTTGGACGACCAACATAAGTCTCGCGTAAGCGCTTCATCTCTTTGATAAAGTCGTCGTCTTTGATGATTTCACGAAAACCTATTTCGATTTCTGTCATGGCTTTGGCAAGCTCAGGATGAGCAATTTTGCCACCAAACTCACCATATAGACCCTCGCTATTCGGCAAGATGGACTGATGTAAACCGTAGCCAGTGGCAGTATTTTTCGTTGTCATAGTTAAGCCTTATTATTTTAAATTAATTACTACTATTGTTGTCTTTGCCGAATTATTTAGCGTTTTTAATGATAAGAATGTTTTAATGTATTTGCGTTCTAGTACATTGAAACAAGATAATAAGCGAAATTCCCTATTTGGTCAAGTTTACGCCTTACTATAAAAATAATTGACTAAGTAACTGGCTGAGTCATTGGCTAAAAACTGATAAGAATAATCGATGAATGAAAGCCCGATTTATCTATAAGTATTACAGCAATCGTGCGACTGAAATAATAACGCAACCTATGTTTGCTAATATGATGCTCGCTTGGCTAAGCGCACCTTTGCGGTCGAAAGCGAATAGTATTCAATATGAGCTTTTTTAGCTTAAATCTTAACACTAGGACATACCATGCAACGACGCCAACTGATTAAAGCCATGGGTTTAAGCTTAGGCGCTATCAGCACCTCCGCTGCGGTGAGTGGCTGCCAAACGCTTGCCAAGCAGCCAAAACTACCAAGCACCATCACCCAAGCTGGACACTTTCCCAATATCATCGTCGGTAGTGGTTACGGCGGCGCGGTATCTGCACTACGATTAAGCGAAAAAGGTCATAAAGTATTGATACTTGAGATGGGTATGCGCTGGGATAGAATGCCCGAACATAATACCTTTTGCAAAATGATTAGCGCCGATAAACGCTCAAGCTGGTTTAGCAATATGCCAAACGCCCCTATCCCGATTCCAATTCCTATCAGAAAATATCCTGGGGTGTTGGATTTAATCGAATACGACGATATGAAAGTATTCGCAGGGCGTGCTTATGGCGGCGGCTCCATCGTCAATGGCGCGATTGCCATTCAGCCAAGACGCGCGCACTTTGAAGCAGTGTTCCCATGGATTGATGCTGATGAGATGTACGATACTTATTTTCCCCGTGCCATGAAAAATCTGAAAGTCAGTAAAATCCCTGAATCGTTTTTTAATGAGTCCGAGCATTACGAATTTACTCGTTCAGCTGAACGCCAAGCCGAAAAAGCTGGACTTAAAACGGAATTCTTCGGTAACAGTTACGACTTTGATTATATGCAACGTGAGGCCAAAGGCGAAGTCTATAAGTCAGGATTGGGCGGCGAAGTCATCTACGGCAATAACGCTGGCAAGTTCTCACTAGACTTAACCTACCTAAAAGACGCTGAAGCCACAGGCAATGTCACGGTCAAAACCTTGCGCAAAGTTAATACTATTCAAGCGCTCGATAACGACCAACTGCGCTTAGAAGTTCATGTTATCAATATGACGGGCGGCATCGATAAAATTGAGCATTACACTTGCGATAAGCTCTTCCTTAATGCGGGCAGTACGGGAACCTCAGAGCTGCTACTCAGAAGCCAAGCGGAAGGCAAGCTTAAGCATCTAAACGAGCATATCGGTCAGCACTGGGGGCCAAACGGCAACATCATGACAGGGCGCAATTTCGTCCACGCTGCTGGCACCACTCAATCTACCATTCCGGTCAAAGGTATCAATATGTGGGACGGCGATAGAGACGGTTCAAAATACAAAATCTTTGCCGAGCTCGCACCATTGCCATTGGGACTTGAGACTTGGACGACGTTATATCTTGCTATCACGGATAATCCCGAACGCGGCAATTATTACTATGATAAAACCACAAAAACCGTCAAACTTAACTGGAAACGTGAGCAAAATGAGTACTCGGTAAACGCTGCTAAAGAGCTGATCGAAAAACTCGCCAAAGTAAATGGTGGCTCGACTTCAAGCCTGCTGTTCACCAAAGGCTTCGGCGATAACTTCTGCTATCACCCGCTAGGTGGCTGCGTACTTGGCAAAGCGACGGATCAAGTTGGGCGCGTCAAAGGGCATAAGAATATTTACGTACAAGATGGCGCGTTAATCCCCGGTAGCGCTGGCGTCAATCCGTATGTGTTTATCACGGGACTTGCTGAGCGTAATATGGCGAGTATTTTGAGGGAAGATTTTGGGTAGGGTGTTGAGGTTTATAAGTGAATGTTTAATATTTAAACTATGCGATGATGTATGATACTCCCATGCTATCCCACTTATGTTGGACCAAATATATTCCAAATATATAGAGATTTACTATGCCTAGTATAGACTTAGGGTCGTTAGATAATTTTTGGCTATTTATAGTCATAATGGGAACTTTAAAGTTCCTCTTTGAGCTAGCAAGAGTCTACAAGTCTTACCAAGAAAATAGATACTTTAGTCTTGATAAGGTTAAAGAAGCTTTCGAAACAGATAAAATTGATAACAAACTTAGAAAGCAACTAGTCGACACTTATGAAAAAGAAATATTTCATAAGGTTTACAGACTAAATATTAGCAAAGAAGCTCGGAATAAGATAATAGATATCTCTGATAGAGATGATGAAATTGAATGTACTACATTTAGAAAAGCGAACAAATATATTGATTATGACAGACACCACTTAACCTTAAAATATGGAAAAATATACCCCATTTTAAAATTAGTTAATAAATATTTAGCTTATTTTTATTATATGGTTTTTGTACTACTTATTGTAGGATTTTTAGTTCTTCTATTTGATTATGAACACTTATCAATATTTTATAAAAATATAGGTAGCCCTTATTTTCTTTTATTACTCAGTATTTATGCCTTTTTAGCATCATTCTTATGCATGAAAAAAGAAGTTGCTCTTGAAGCAGTAATAAAATTAAGGAATTATGCTCTATCATATCCAGACGATATAAAGATTATATATAGAGACTCTCGAATTAATAAGATTATAGATATTTTTCTAAATATATAAGCCGCACTTTAAATATTTTTTATGATTTGGAATACTATCTTCCTATCAATCCATGCTATCAATTGTCAACTTGGAGCGTGGTTTAACCTTAATAGTAGCGGTATCCTAACGCCGACGATAGCAATGCGGACTATGGCTTTCCAGAAAATCATAGATTCTCTCTTACGTCGGGGTAAGCGTCTCCCAGACACTTACTGCTTCCCTCCTCATATCGAGACAATAGGAACGCCACCAGACAAACTAGTTCGCACGCCATCGACAAGTTAGATACAAGCGGATAGCAGGATTAGCTACAGCAACTAATTATTCCTTCAAAAAGCTATAAATCACATTTTCCAGAATCTAATCAAAATACCCCGCTCTATCTAAATATTCAAATCCTAAAACCATCTTCCCTACCACACAGCCATTGAATTCCAACCACGCATCGGCAACAATGACAGTATCTATTGATAACACTCAATCTAGAATAATTATTCAAGAAAAAGGATAACTAATGAAACTGCGCATTTTAAAATCTGCCGTGACCAACCCTTGGTTTAATCTTGCGACCGAGGATTGGATATTTAATACGCTCGACCCAGACTCGCACACGCTATTCTTATGGCGCAATAGCGAGACCGTGGTCATTGGGCGCTCGCAAAACCCATGGGTAGAATGCAAAATCGATAAGATGGAAGCTGACGATGTGTTTTTGGCGCGGCGTCAGAGTGGCGGCGGTGCGGTATTTCATGACTTGGGCAATACCAACTTTACCTTTTTATCGCCCAAAGCCGACTACGACCAAGACGCGAACTTTACCATTATCATCAACGCACTAAAAAAATTGGGCATAGACGCAGATTTATCCGGTCGTAACGATATGCAAGTTGATGATAAGAAAATATCAGGCAGCGCTTTTAAACATGCGGCTGATCGCAGCTTTCATCATGGGACATTATTGGTCAATGCTGACATGCAAAAGCTGGGCAATTATCTTAATCCGCATCCATTAAAGCTAAAGGCAAAAGGCATCAAATCCGTCCGTGCGCGCGTTGCAAACTTGGTTGAGTTTAATGAAGACATCAATCACGAGACGTTATCTGAGGCGATTATCGAGGCGTTTTGTGAGTATTATGGCGACACTACGCCAGTAGAAGAATTGGATGAAGCCAGCCTCGCTAAGCAGCCGACGCTTAATAAATACTATCAGCAAATGGCAGATTGGGATTGGCGCTTTGGTAAGACGCCTGAATTCACCCATCACATTGAAACGCGCTTTGATTGGGGCATTATTGATTTGCATCTCGATGTGAAGCAAGCAGTGATACGTGAAGTGATCATCTTCTCTGATGCGCTAAACGTTGAGTTGATTGATCTGTTAAAAGAATCACTGGCAGATGTTAAGTACGACAAGCATGATATTAAAGCTAAGTTTGATGAGCTAAACAGAGCGCATCCTGATTTGGCGGCGCAGATTGACGATGTGTCGGAGTGGTTGCTGGGTGAGATGGAAGGTTAGATTTTCTACAAGAAAAATAGTAGGCAATTAATTACATTTTAGTGATTAATTGCTTGGTTAAGCAGATATAAAAAAACGGTAAGATAATTAATCTCACCGTTTCTATATTTCACCTAAACCATTCAAACTTTAAATTGCAGCCGCAACCTCAGCCCCATCACGAATCGCACGTTTAGCATCTAGCTCAGCCGCCAGCTTAGCACCACCGATAAGATGATACTGTGCATCTGGCGCATCGCCAACGTTTGGCATCAGCTCAACGACCGACTCTTGACCAGCACAGACGACGACGCTATCGACACGTAGTAACTGGCTTTGACCTTGGTTATTGGTGATCCAAATACCTTCATTGGTGATTTTATCGTACTTCGCACCTGATACTTGGATGACGCCGTGTGATTTGACATGGGCACGATGTACCCAGCCAGAGGTTTTATTGAGCCCACTACCCAAGCGACCTTTGGTACGCTGCATCAAGTACACTTGGCGGATAGGCTTAATGGCTTCAGGCTTGATTAGTCCGCCCTCGGTTTGATAGTCGGTATCAGAAGTTACGCCCCACTCTTCACGCCACTCGCTAACTGACTGCGCTTTTGGACGATAGCTTGGGTCTTTCAACAGCTCAGGACCTAGTTCATCAAGCGGCTGACCATGCTTAGCTGTGAGATATTCACTGACGTCAAAACCAATACCGCCAGCACCGATGACGGCGACAGTATCACCAACTGATTTTTCACCAGAGAGCAATTCAGCATAGCTCATCACTTGTGGCAAATCAGCCCCTTCCAGCTTACCTGCGAGACTTCTAGGCACCACACCAGTAGCAACGATGACATGATGGAATTTGGCTTTTTCTAGCATGGCTTTATCGACTTTGGTATTGAGTTTAATCTCAACACCTAAGTGCTCAAGCTCATTGATATAGTAGCGAATGGTCTCAAAGAATTCTTCTTTGCCAGGGATGACCTTGGCATAGTTAAACTGTCCGCCCAAGATATCTTTCGCTTCAAATAGCGTGACCTTATGACCACGTAGCGCGGCGACGTGAGCGGCTGACATACCAGCGACACCGCCACCGATGACGGCAACTTTTTTCGGTTTTTTGGTTTTCTTATACACCAATTCTGTCTCGTAACACGCTTGTGGATTGACCAGACAAGTCGAGCGTTTATTTTCAAAGGTATGATCGAGACAAGCTTGGTTACAGGCAATACAGGTATTAATACGATCTGCCTGACCATTTTTGGCTTTATTCACCCAATGGGCATCGGCTAAAAATGGACGCGCCATCTGAATCATATCTGCTTGACCACTGGCGACGATGTCTTCTGCCGTTTCTGGCATATTGATACGGTTGGCTGCCATCATTGGGATGCTGATGTGTTTTTTAATTTCAGCAGTGAAATCAACAAACGCCGCACGCGGTACGCTGGTGACAATCGTTGGTACGCGCGCTTCATGCCAGCCGATACCGGTATTCATGATGGTCACGCCAGCTTCTTCTAGCGCTTTGGCGACAGTGATGACTTCATCCATGACGTTACCGTCTTTGACCAAATCGATCACTGACAAGCGGAATAAGATAATAAAATCTTCACCGGCAGCTTCGCGTACGGCTTTGACCACGTCGACCGCAAACTTCATGCGATTTTGAATATCACCGCCATATTCATCAGTACGCTTATTCACATGACGGGATAAAAACTGATTCAGCAAATACCCTTCTGAGCCCATGATCTCGACACCATCATAACCCGCCTGCTTAGCAAGCTTTGCGCAACGGGCATAATCTTTTACCGTTTGTTCGATGTTTTTAATACTCATCTTACGCGGTTTAAATGGTGAGATTGGCGATTTAATCGGACTTGATGAGACTGCAAATGGATGATAGCCGTACCGACCACTGTGCAAGATTTGCATGATTATTTTGCTGTCATACTTATGCGCAGCACGGGTCACGCGTTGATGGTTAATAACGTCAGCACGCGTATTCATGGTGCCACCAGCAGGCAGTAACCACCCTTCACGATTGGGCGAAATACCGCCCGTAATCATCATCGCTACGCCGCCTTTGGCACGTTCGGCAAAATATGC
Source organism: Psychrobacter sp. S4(2024) (assembly GCF_036861305.1). NCBI lineage: Bacteria > Pseudomonadati > Pseudomonadota > Gammaproteobacteria > Moraxellales > Moraxellaceae > Psychrobacter > Psychrobacter sp. S4(2024). The sequence continues at coordinate 420,068 of NZ_JAZAQR010000002.1, forward strand.
TGCCAGTTTACCGTAGTTATAAAAACGGTCTTCAAGCCCCGTATGCATCGAACCCATCACCATGCGGTTTTTAAGCGTGGTAAAGCCCAAATCTAATGGCTCAAATAAATGCGGGTAGTGTGCATTAGTGCTGGTGGTCTCAATAGAAGTGGCAGTACGGCTGGCGGACATATCATTTTCCTTATGAATGGTTTATGAGAATATTTTTTAGGAATGCTTTGTAAGAGTGCTTATATTGCTCGTGCTATAGGATTTAGCGTTACGGTATCGTACCACACCGCCATTATCATCAGCTATGCAGACAAGCGACTGATGAGTGAACACTAATTAATAGCGGCGCTGAACGATGCTGTCTAATAGTGAGGTTTTTTGCAGATAGGTAAATAATCTCCACAAAACCTGTCCAAATTTTGCCTGCGACTGTCTATAATAATCAGACCCTGATACAGTTGATTGGCGACAACAAAGCACCATTATTGAGTCATCGACTATAAAAACATACGATAAAGGACTATCTGCATGACAGACTTCCATACCGGTCTCGGCAAAAATGCTGCCAACCATCAACCGCTTACTCCTATTGATTTTATCATCCGTAGTGCTCAGGTCTATCCTGACAGAACCGCTATTATCTATGACGACTTAGAACATAATAACCTCACCCAAACGTGGCAACAGACTTATGATCGTTGCAAACAACTGGCGGATGGTCTGCGTAAATTAGGCATCGATAAAAATGATACCGTTGCAGTCATGATGCCGAACACCCCAGCAATGGTCGAATGCGCTTTTGGCGTACCCATGTCAGGTGGCGTGCTTTGTATGCTGAACACCCGCCTCGATATCAACGCCCTGACCTTTTGTCTGCAACACTCAGAAGCCAAAGTATTGATTCTAGACAGCGAGTTTGCTGAACATGCTGAAATGATCGATGAAACCTTTCCAAATCTAATCGTGATTCATGCGACAGATGCGGCGCTCGATATTGAACGTTTTGGACAAATGAGCTACGAGGCATTAATCGCCAGCTCAGACAGTTTGGATAATTGGGAAAAACCATTAGATGAATGGGATGCTATCGCGCTCAACTATACCTCTGGCACGACGGGTAAGCCCAAAGGCGTGGTCTATCATCATCGCGGTGCGACGCTCAATGCTGTCTCCAATATTTTAGATTGGGATATGCCCAAGCACCCTATGTATCTATGGACGCTGCCATTATTTCACTGTAATGGTTGGTGCTTTCCGTGGACGATTGCCGAACGTGCGGGCGTCAACGTCTGCTTGCGTAAGATTGATGCTGATTTGATTTTGCAGCTGATTGCCAAGTATAAAGTCAGTCATTATTGCTCAGCACCCGTGGTGCACAATATGATTGCTGGCGGCAAGTCTGAATATAAAGACGCCATCAATCATGAAGTCAAAGGCTGGGTTGCTGGTGCGCCGCCGTCTGAAACCATGCTTGCTGCCATGGAAGCAATGGGCTTTCATATCTCGCACGTTTACGGTCTTACCGAAGTCTATGGACCGGTTACTGTATGCGCTGAGCAGCAAGAATGGGATGAACTGGATGTCGCTACTCGTGCGAAAAAGAAATCACGTCAGGGCGTAACGTCACATTTGATGACTGGCTTTGAGCTATTTAAACAAGGCACCACGGAGCCAGTTGCGGCAGATGGCGAAGAAATGGGCGAGCTGGCACTGCGCGGTAATATGGTAATGAAAGGTTATCTAAAAAGTCGTAAAGCCACCGAAGAAGCCTTTACTGATGGCTGGTTCCGCACCGGTGATTTAGGGGTCAAATATCCTGACGGCTATATCAAAATTATGGACAGGCTTAAAGATATTATCATCTCAGGCGGTGAAAACATCTCTAGTATCGAAGTCGAAAACATCCTATATAAAATGCCAGAAATCCAAAGCTGTGCGGTCGTCGCCGCGCCGCATGATAAATGGGGCGAAGTACCGGTGGCATTTATCGAGATTCATGAAGGCAGCACTTTACAGCGCGATCATGTGATGGAACATTGCAAGCAGCACCTTGCTGGTTTTAAAGTACCAAAATATATTATCTTTGCTGAAATCCCAAAGACAAGCACTGGTAAAGTGCAGAAGTTTGAGCTGCGTCAAGCGGCCAAATCCTTAGCACATGAAACGCCAAAAGTAACGGCTAGTGCTAAGTAAGTGTTTATCATTAAGCCTTAGTAATACGGAACTATCGTTAATATTAATGAATCATCATTGATAAAAAAGGTCAGCCTAATGAATGTAGGCTGACCTTTTTATTGCGCTAAAAAAACCAAGCTTATTATTAATCAAACAACTAATTAAGCTTTGGCTCCAGCCATTGGTAGACCAGCATACCGATTATCATCGCTGGGATAAAAACATACGCTTGCCATTGTCCTGTGCCGAGCAGCACAATACCAGGACCTGGGCAAATACCCACCAAGCCCCAGCCGATACCGAATAGCATCGCGCCGATTAACAGTTTTTTATTAATCACTGTTTTGCTTGGCATATCTATTGAAGTGCCAATCCAGCTGGTCTGTTGACGCTTAGCTAATTGGACACCAACGATGGCAACTATTAAACCGCCGCCCATCACCAGTGCTAAAGAAATATCCCATGCACCAAAGACGTCCAAAAAGCCCTGTACTTTAACAGGATCAGTCATACCTGAGATTAATAACCCAATACCAAATAGCAGACCTGCCAGTAACCCAATTATATTTTTTAGCATCATTATGTCTCGCACTTCATTCGTGGATATAAGCTTTTATGAATCATATTCAACGTTGTCTTAGCAATGTGTTGTTTAAATTAAGCCCAAGAGATGTCGACCAATATAAACCGTCACAATACCAAATAACATAAAGGTCACTGTTGCCGCCATCGACCGTGGCGACAGTCGCGCATTACCACAAATACCATGTCCGCTGGTACAGCCTGAACCCAAACGCGTCCCAAAACCAACCAATAGCCCTGCACCGATTAATAACGGTATCGAGGTACTGATTTCGATATCAGGTAACGGTCTAAATAAACTATATAATAATGGCGAGAGAATCAGACCTGCAATAAATAATACCTGCCACATCTCGACGCGCTTGGGTTTAAGAAGACTTGAGAAAATACCACTAATACCCGCAATACGACCAATGCCCAACAGCAAGATAACCGTTGCAACGCCTAGCATCAGCCCGCCTACCAAGGAAATTGGCGTAAAAGCTTGCCAGTCTATTTGTATACCCATAATGATTACCTAAGCTGATTTTTTATTAAAAATGGTTTGATATCTTCAATTGAGTTTAACAACGATATCGTACTACTGCTATAAACGATTTTTTATTATTTATATCTTACTACATATTACTCTATATAAATACATTATATTATAAAACATAATGAAAAAGTAAAAAAAATACTGAACATTGCGTCACGCATTGCTCAGTATCTCTTCATTTGATGGCTGACTGGCTTAATAAATATAGTCGTTAATAAACGAGTCAGCCTCTCAAATCATTTTACTAAGACTTCATCAAGCGCTTTTTCAAAACGCTCTACCGCGCCGTCGATATCGGTCAATTTATCCAAACCAAATAGACCTAAACGGAACGTTTTGAAGTTATCAGGCTCACCGACTTTTAGCGGTACGCCAGCAGCGATTTGCAATCCAGCTTCAGCAAAAGCACTGCCTTTATGGATGTCATCACGGTCGGTATAAGATACGACAACGCCTGGTGCTTCAAACCCTTTGGCAGCAACGCTTTCAATACCTTTATCTGCCAGTACCTTACGGACGCGGTTGCCAAGCTCCCATTGTGCATCACACAATTTATCAAAGCCAATCTCTTTTGCTTCCAAGATAGTATCGCGGAATTGACGCAAGCTATCGGTTGGCATAGTCGCATGATAAGCGTGACCGCCGTTTTCGTACGCACGCATGATGGTTAACCATTGCTTTAAATCAAGGCTAAAGCAGTTAGACTCCGTGGTTTCTACCTTTTTGATAGCAGCATCACTGAGCATAACCAGACCTGCACATGGTGTGCTACTCCAGCCTTTTTGCGGCGCACTGATGAGCACATCAATGCCCAATTTTTTCATATCTAACCATACACAACCTGAAGCGATACAGTCAATAACCAATAAACCGCCAACACTATGTACGGCCGCGCTTAATGCTTTGATGTAGTCTTCTGACAATATAATGCCCGACGACGTTTCAACGTGCGGCGCATAAACAACAGCAGATTTGTCTGCTTTAATTTTGGCAACGGCCGTTTCGATATCTACTGGTGCAAATGGTTTTGGCGCTTCCGTATCTTCTGTACGCTCAGCCGTTAGTACCGTAGATGATTTGGCAAATTTGCCTTTTTCTAATATTTGCGTCCAGCGATAGCTAAACCAACCGTTACGGATAATGAGACAATCTTCATCAATGGTCAGCTGACGAGCGACTGCTTCCATGCCGTAGGTACCAGAACCTGGAATAATAACCGCGGCTTCAGCGTTATAGACTGTTTTTAGGTTGCTGAGCAAATCATTCATCACCTCTTGGAAGGCTTTTGACATATGATTAAGGGCGCGGTCGGTATAAACCACTGAATATTCTAATAAGCCGTTTGGATCAATATCTTGACGTAATGCAGTCATGTGACGCTCCTGTCTGTTGTAATATTTTTTAAGTATGAGTGATAACAAAATCTAGATACTGTCTTAGCAAATTTAGGTCAGCTATTATTTTAATCAAACATTTTTTGACCAACGTAATATGATAGCCAGATACGTTTATAGATAGCATTCACTAAGTACGAATATCGATTAATAATTGAGAATATGACGCAGGGTGGACGATGTAGCACTTTATCCTAGCGCTATTGCCGTTGACGGTGGTATCTTTTACGTCGTTGATGTCATCAGATATTGAGTGAAAGCGCATAAGATACGCAAACCATTATCGTTGCTACGCGGTAGTAAGCTGATAACAGTAGTGATTGAAAATGATTGATTGGATAGATAAAAGTTAAATAGTATAAAGACGCTGGTTTTGTAACGAATACCGCTCGAGTATCCTAAAAACAGTCCCTATTCATCAATCAAGCATCATCACTCAATATCGTCATAACAGCTCGATATTAGCACTGATAATGCAGGTTGACAATGCTATGTTTGCGTTAAAACCATACTGATACAATTTCTTATTTTTGATGATAAAAGGCAACTATCAGTGATTCCGATGGGCGTCTTGTAGACCTGATACCACAAAATCGAGTAATTCATTGTCACCTTCGCGTGCCGCCTTACGCATGAGCTTGGAGGGCGCATGGGTCAAGTTTTGCGTTAAGCGCCGCGTTAGCTCAATCATAATATCTTCAGGGTTAGCACTATCGCCATGCAGCTCTGCGATAGACGCCTGCAATAGTTTGTTTACCTGCTCATGAGTACGCGTGCGATATTGCTGAATATCCTTGCCTACTTGGCGTACTTGAAAGCGGCGATCCATCTCAACCACCAATTGACTGACCAACAGCTCAGCATCTACTGCTGCTTGCCGACGTTGTTCGATATTACCGGCTATCACATGTTGTAAGTCATCGACAGAATATAGATAAACGTCGTCTATCCGGCTGACAGTCGAATCAATATCACGCGGCACCGCCAAGTCAATCATCAGCATCGGCTGATAGCGACGGCTTTTCAGTGCCCGCAGCGTCATGGTTTTATCAATCAATATGTCCATGCTACCGCTACAGCTGCTCACAATATCGGCTTCTGCCAATACTTGTGGCAGCTCTTGCAGCGTTCTGACTTCGATCCGGCGATTGGGATTGCGCAGCTCAGCCGCTAACGCTTCTGCGCGTTCAGGATTACGGTTGCAAATAATAACGCGACCGACTCCAAGACCTGCGATATGCGTCGCTACCAAGCGGTTCATCTCGCCAGCGGCTACCACCAGCAAAGTACGACTTGGCAAATCATCAAAGATTTGCGTCACCAGTTTGGCAGCAGCATAGCTAAGTGATACGGCTTGTGCGCCAACTTGGGTCTCATTACGTACTCGTTTTGCCGCTGCAAATACCTGATCAACAATCCAACCTAGCTGATTGCTAAGCGCTTTTTGATCTTGCGCCATATGCACAGCGCGCTTGATTTGCCCAAGTATCTGCGGCTCACCCAATATCATAGAGTCAAGACCTGCAGCTACTCGTAGCCAATGGGTTAAGGCATGCGTATTACGATGGACATACAAATAAGGGTCAATCTCATCCAGTGATAATTGCTTAAAACCTGCAAGCCAAGTTTTAATTTTTAGGATGTGAGCGCTGATGATAGTCGATGAAAGGTTGGCGCTATTGTTAGCCGTCATACTAGACTCTATAACTGAAGTCTCTACAACTGCTGAGGCTGAATTTGGCAATAACGTATGTGGTGATAATATGCTTTCTGGGACCAATGCATAAATCTCTGTCCGGTTGCAGGTGGAGACTATCACGCTACCGTCGCTAAAGCCTTGTAGCTGCGCAAGTGCGATACTGACCTCGTCACCGACAAGCGCCAAGCGCTCTCGTAGAGCGACTGGTGCAGTTTTGTGATTGACCCCAATGACCACTAATCTCATTATTGACAGACCATAAATATGATATTCACTCGCCAACCAAACACCTTTAGCGGTTTTTAAAAAATTAAAATCCCGTTTTTCAAAGACAGCTTTTGACAAGAAATCTTTGAAAAATAGCTTTTAATAGGCAACTTTGAAAGTAAAATAATAAAAAGCGCTTATTATATCATTATTGATAGCTTTATTTAACACTCACCTCTATAAGCCAGCACTTTGTCTGTATCTGGGCGCATGGCTTACAAATCAACTGTAATTACTGGTTTAATATTCTAACATTTGCATATAGGTTTACTTAAAGCTAACAATGTTACCCTTAAATTCGGGTGCTACTATAGTTGATCCACCACTTTTAAAAGAATACAGAACTACTGGGGTTGATTATTCGCAGCCTCTGTCTGCGTAGGCACAGCAAGCAAGAAAAATTAACCCCAGTAGTTATTGATAACATTTGTATTTCTTTTATTTAGGACTGTCAATAGAATAAATTTACACTATTACTGATGCCTAAGTAACACGGCTGCTATTGTGTATCCCTTCATGCTACTCTTATAATGTTTGACATCATTGTTCGTCACAGATATCTGTTTTTAAAACGATTCTAATAAACCCAGCCTTCTATGCTGCAAATCCTTTTACTAGGCATAGAAACAAGGTCAGAATAGGTAAATACTGCACGCTATGGTCTTTTTTGGGTCTTCATTTAGACGACAATCTATGCATAATGCTCAATCTAGCCTTAGTGCTTTGTTGCATGCTCTCATTGATCGGCTATGCCAACGTTATAAGCTAGCGTTTTCGTTGGCGGTTTGTTTGTGCCTAGGATTCCCTGCCCATGCTGACCATGCCATTGTCTCACCAAACATAGCTTTGCCCAAAGTCTCTCCTACTAACATTAGTAGTGCCACCGTTACCAGAACCATTAATGCCTCTAGTCAAGTTATTAACAGTCACACACCAGTGACTAAAAGCATGGCTAATAAAAATTTGATAACTGATGCCTCGATAACCGAAGGTAGTCCGTCATCTGACCTCAATAAAATAAGCAATGAACCAAGCTTGTATGCCTTATTAGATGCAGAATTTTCTGCAAATCGTGATGATACCGAGCGTGCGCTGATTATCTATAAGCAGCAATCATTTAAACAAGACGCCACAGCCGTATTTGAAAGAGCGTTAAGCTTATCATTACGTAATGACAGGGTCGAAGAATCTTTACAATTTGCCAAAGCATGGCAAGATGAAAACCCAGACCATGTGCCGGCTTGGTTTTATGTCGCTCATTTGGCACTGCGAGCGCACGATTATGAGTTGGCAGGCGAAACTCTAAATCGCATCTTGAGCTATGATCCTCGCGCCGACCTTAGCGAAATTCTGATTGGCATTTATCCAAACAGCGATGATGATAAGCGAGAGTTACTCGCCGCTCTGCAACCTATCGCAAGTGAACAAAACGCCTCGCTGTCAGTCTTAAAAGCTGGCTTGCTTTATCAGTTTAATGAACCTGAGATTGCCATCGTTCATATCAATCGAGCAGTTGAGCGCCAGCCGGATTATGTGCCTTTTATTACCTTAAAAGCAGATATCCTGCGCAAAATCGAAACGCCAGAAGCAGTCATTGAGTATCTCAGCCAAGCACGCTTGCGTAATGCTGACAGTAAGAATCTATACTTGTATGAGATTCGCTATTTGCTTGATTTAAAACAGAATGAGCAAGCGTGGCAGCTGTTATTAGACGCTCATCAGCGCTTTGCCGATGATGCTGAGATTACCTTATTAGCGGCGCTGGTTAGCTTAGATATCGAAAAATATACTAGTGCCGATCAATTGCTTAATACGCTTGCCAAAAATCCCGCTTATTTAGATCAATCTTATTATTATCTGGGCATCAGTGCCGAGCGTCAGCAAAACTTTGAACAAGCCAAATACTACCTCAATGCTGTCATGCAAGAGGACTTGGTATTGGAAGCTCGACGAAAAGTGGTCGCATTAGACTTACTCAATAATAATGTTGATGCCGCTATCGCAACGTTAGAAAAGCTGCGTAAAGACTTTAGCGTCTTCGCTCCTGATAGCTTTGTGCTACAAGCGGATATCTTATGGCAACAGAATGAACCTGCAGAAGCCTTACGCCTATTAACTAAGGCTGCTCGTAAATACCCTGATAATGAGATGCTGCTTTTTGCACGCGCCCAGCTCCTTGATGATAAAGAGGACTATATCGTCAAGCGTACCTTACTTAATCACTTGCAAGCGCTTGACCCCAGCAATCCTGCTTATCAGCTGAGTTACGCCCAGTTATTGCTGGCCAATGAGCGTGGTTCTGAGCAAGGATTGACGTTGGCGACAGCGATCATACAAATACGCTACGATGACCCTCGCTATGACAATGAGCTGCACCTGCAAGCTCTCAATGTACTGGCAAGTAATGCGCTGGCAAACGAGAATTATCAGCAAGTGATCGACTATCTGCAAACGCCTTACGATGTGCTCCCTACTTTACGCTCAGGGACATTGCTATTACGCGCTTATCAAGGCTTAGGCGACAATGAAAAAGTTGACGCTTTACTTGCCGACTTGCAGCAGCGCTTCTCATTTGGGCAACACAATATCAATGACCGTATACAATTGTATTAATAACAAACGATATAATTAATAAGCAATGGCATAGTGCTTCTAAGTCCTCGAATACGACATCCTATTATTACAAGTCATGTATAAGAAGCTAACAGCCACGCATAACTGAGTAACAAATAACACTTAAGCTAACCTGCTCTCGAAACAAAAATTTTGCAAATTTGTCCATTTTTGAGGAAACATCATGTCTACCCTGCGATCTTTTTATAAACCTAATAAATTGGCCCTATTTGCCGCTATGACAGCAGCAATGGTAATTACCTCTGGCTGTCAGTCTATGAAGACCGCCAACGCGACCAACCAGCCTAGCACAACCATTCAAGGTCAAAATACTGAGCAACCAAAGAAACTTGAGAGCTTTAATATTACAGGTAAGATTGGTGTTACAACGGCTGCGAGTGATACAACAGGGGCGCAAGGCGGCAGTGCATTTTATGCATGGGGTCAACAGAATGATCGCTTTGCCATTGAACTCATTGGTGCGTTAGGCATTGGTAAAACCAATATCGAATACAATGGTCAATCTGCGACTTTGGTGAGCGAAAAAACCGGTACTTTGAATGCGGCTGACCCTGAAACCCTGCTTAAAAAAGCCACCGGTTGGCAAGCACCTATCTCTCAGATGCCTTACTGGATTTCTGGACGCCCAGCGCCTTCAGACAGCGCACCGCAGCTTGATGCTCAAAACCGTCTAATTAGCTCTGTAAATGGCGAATGGCGTGCCAGCTTCAGCTACAAAAGCAATGATAAATTACCAAATAAGATCAGTGCCGTTCAATCGCAAGGCAACAAAGTTGTCATGACAATCGATCATCAAAAGTAATAGCACCAATAGATTTGATCGCTATTGCAAACAGCCATTTTTATAAATGGCTATTTGCGTTTTAAAATTGCACCTGAGAATTGTGACCATCATTTATGATTAAGAACTCTACTAATTCATCTGTCATCACGCGCTTATCACCAGCAAAGATTAATTTATTTTTGCATATTACCGGTAAGCGCGCTGATGATTATCACAATTTGCAAACGGTGTTTCGCCTGCTCGATTGGGGCGATTATTTGCATTTTTCAGTAGCAGATGAATTAATAATTACTATTGATAGCGTAGCAGACAATAGCGCTGTAGATAATAGTAGCCTGTGTGGTCAGCTGCTTACGCTAAGTGGTGCCGACACCATAACCAGCAGCATAGAGGACAATTTGATCTTTAAAGCGGCTAATGCCTTACTGGCATCTGCCATAAACTCAAATTCGCTACCTAAGAATCTACCGAAAGTGTCAGTGAGGTTAGATAAGCACTTACCGATGGGCGCAGGCTTAGGTGGTGGCTCATCCAATGCTGCGACGACATTATTAGTCTTAAATAAAATATGGCAGATTAATTTTGATCAAGATAGGCTTATAAAAATTGGCGCAAGCATTGGCGCTGATGTGCCGATATTTATTTTTGGACAAGATGCTATTGCGATGGGCATTGGCGAAGAGCTGACAGCGATTGATTTACCTGAGCAACAGTATTTAGTATTGATCCCTAATGCTCACGCTAATACTGCCGAGCTTTTTGCGCACCCCAAGCTACAGCGAGATATCGCCCCGCTATCAATTAAGACCATTCAAAACCAGTCTAATGATTATGTGCAACATTTAAACACGCCTTATCAAAATGTCTTTACGCCAGTGGTGACCAGTCTTGCTCCTGCCGTCAATGAAGCACTACGATATTTGCAAGAGTTAGAGACTCAAGCACTGAGCACAGCAAGAATGACTGGCTCAGGTAGCGCAGTATTTTTGCCTTTGGATGCAGGTGTGATATCTGATAAAGCGCGTTTGGCAAAGTGGATTGAAGAGGCGCCCTGTCCTGCCTATTTAGTTCGTAATTTATGAGTTAGATTTGAGCTATAGTGTGAAAATAAGAGGACTATAAATACAGCGTAAAAAGTTTTATGGATCCAATACCCGTTTTATTTTTGACCTATTTTTTAATAAAAGCTATAAAAAGGCGCAAATGACTTGCAAAATCTGAAAATTTAATTATAATAGGTCGCCTCAATAGGGGTATAGCCAAGTTGGTAAGGCATCAGGTTTTGATCCTGACATCCGTTGGTTCGAGTCCAGCTACCCCTGCCATTTTTAAGCTCAAAGCATTAGATGTGTACTTATTATAAGCAGTTTATAGACAGCCGCTTATCTTATCGACATTGACAATGTTATCCCAGTTTCGGTATAGTTCGCAATGAACACCGTTAGGGAAAAGTTATGTTTTAGACGGTTTTTCCGTTTATCAGATAACGAACAGGTCGTGACGCTATTCTAATAATGACTTTTATTAAAAGTTGCTTTTAGATATCGACGTACACAGCCTAGACATTACAGGGGTATAGCCAAGTTGGTAAGGCATCAGGTTTTGATCCTGACATCCGTTGGTTCGAGTCCAGCTACCCCTGCCATTTTTTACTGTAATAGTAGTCATCAATCTTTTTTACCACTCTTTTCTGAATTTGAGCAGTTTGACACTGCTTAGCGGTCGCTGCTTGAGTCAATCAATAGGACTTCTGTCATGCCTTATTTGGCGATTTTTACGGGCAATGCCCACCCAGAATTAGCAAAAACCGTAGCCGATCATCTCCATATACCTCTTGGTAAAGCTGACATCACGCGTTTTTCTGATGGCGAAATTGCCGTAGAAATCAAAGAGCACGTGCGTGGTAAAGACGTGTTTATCATGCAGCCTACTTGTGCACCGACCAACGACAATTTGATGGAAATCATGATGATGGCAGACGCTTTGCGTCGCTCTAGTGCTGGTCGTATTACAGCAGTCATGCCATATTTTGGTTATGCCCGTCAAGACCGTCGCCCTCGTTCAGCTCGTGTGCCTATCTCTGCTAAAGTCGTCGCTGACATGTTGAACATCGTTAGTATCGATCGTGTGATGACCGTTGATTTGCACTCAGATCAGATTCAAGGTTTCTTTGACATCCCAGTTGATAATATCTACGGCACGCCTGTATTGCTTAACGATCTACAGAAACAAGATTATGACAACATCATGGTTGTCTCTCCTGACGTTGGCGGCGTGGTTCGTGCACGTGCGATGGCTAAGCAGTTGGGCGATACTGACATGGCGATTATCGATAAACGTCGTGCCCGTGCCAATGAGTCGCAAGTGATGCACATTATCGGTGACGTCCGTGACCGTGATTGTGTCATCGTTGATGATATGGTCGATACGGCTGGCACGCTATGTAAAGCTGCCGAAGCACTTAAAGCAAATGGCGCACGCCGCGTAGTGGCTTATATCACGCATCCTGTGTTATCTGGTAATGCGCTTAAGAACATCAGTGAATCAGAATTGGATGAGATTGTCGTTACTGATACGATTCCATTGTCTGATGCTGCCAAAGCTTGCAGCAAGATTCGTCAAGTGAGCATCGCGCCAATGTTGGCTGAAAGCTTACGCCGTATTAATAATGAAGAATCTATCAGCGCGATGTTTGACGCTTAAGAGTTATCGTAGATTGAAAAAAGCGCCAAGTTTCATTACTTGGCGCTTTTTTATTTAATGATGTTAATTAATAGTTTTGAACTGTTGTTCGTATAGGTGTTTTTCATAACGATCTTGCATAAAGGTTTTGCCCAGCTATTTTACGTAGGTCTTTCTTATTATTAGCTAATCACGTATAATGCGCGCCTGTGCTGACCGTTTTTTATGATTTAAAACAGTCAGTATTATTAAAAGTGCTGATCACGTTTAAAATAATGATTTTCTTGATAATGTTTATCATGGCAATCATTAGGTTAAGCACATGGCTATATTTGATTATCGGCGTTTATCACGCACGATAAATACTAGCTATCATCACGTATTAGTGGATTGGTCGCAAATCCACTTTTTTATGACCAGACACTTCATCATTTTTTTATAGGATTACATCCATGACTATTAATCATTTTGCATTAAACGCAGTTGATCGTTCTGCTGAGCTTCAAGGTAAAGGTGCGAGCCGCCGCCTACGTAAGCAGAACCTAGTTCCTGCTATCATCTATGGTGGTGGTGAGCAGCCAACAGCTATCTCTATCAAAATCAATGAGCTAGTAAAATCACTAGAATTTGAAGCGTTTTTCTCACACATCTTGACTTTGAATGTAGATGGCGAAGAGCATCAAGTAGTTATTAAAGACTTGCAACGCCATCCTGCTAAAGGTTTCCCAATGCATGCTGATTTTCAGCGCGTTGTGAAAGGTCAGAAAATCAACATGAATGTTCCTGTTCATTTCTCTGGTCGTGAAGAAGCGCCTGGTACTAAAGCTGGTGGTGTTCTATCAACACTAGTAACTGACATCGAAATCGTTTGCATACCATCACAGTTACCTGAATATCTAGAAATAGATGTATCTGGTATGGAAATTGGCGATTTGTTCCGTCTATCAGACATCACTCTTCCTGAAGGCGTGGTTATTGCTGAGCTTGAATTAGAAGATGGTCATGACCGTACGATCGTGAACATGCAGCCACCAACGGTTGAAGAAGTTGACGAAGCTTCTGAAGTTGATGCCGCTGACGTACCTGCGACTGAGCAAGGTACTGACGAAAGCAAAGACGGCGAGTAATAAACCGGCTTTATATAGCGACTTATTGTTGTCTATATAATGTAAGGTTCGTTCAGTCAAAAAATAGCAGGTGATGAATATCTCCTGCTGTTTTTGTAAGTAAGGTTTGAGAAATCAGACCTGACCACTCATTTATTATAGTCAAGCAGGGTGTTTTTATGGCCATAAAGCTTATAGTCGGTCTTGGTAATCCGGGTCAGGAATATATGTTTACGCGCCATAATGCAGGATTTTGGTTCGTCCTTCATTTGGCTCAGCAGTTTAATATCACTCTCACCCCCGACAAAAAATTCCATGGAGTGACAGGACGCGGGCAGATTCATGGGCATGACGTGCGTCTATTGATGCCGCTGACTTTTATGAATAAATCAGGTCAGTCGGTCGTGCCCATGGTTAAATTTTATGGCATTGATAATGACGAGCTGTTAATCGCCCATGATGAGCTTGATATTCCTGCTGGTAGCATCAAACTCAAAACTGACGGTGGTCATGGCGGTCATAATGGTCTGCGTGACATAACCCCCCATATTGGCAACGACTTCCATCGTCTGCGTGTGGGTATTGGTCATCCGGGTCACAAGTCTAAAGTCAGTGGTCATGTGCTTTCAAAAGCTGCGCCAGATGAGCAGATTGCTATTGATAGTGCATTATCTGCTGCTTTTGACGCCCTGCCTTTGCTATTAGGCGGTGATGTCGAAAAAGCACGTTCGCAAATTAATGGTTTTAAATTACCTGAATGAATGGTGTTTCAATTATAATAGCCTTTTATTTTAGCAAGTTAATCCCCATTAACGTTTTGATTTGACTCATTTATATCCGTTACACTAAGGAAGCAATCTATGCTACTTAATATGCTCAAGTGCAAATTACATCGTGCCCGTGTTACTCATGCCGAACTTCACTATGAAGGCTCATGCGGTATCGACGGTGATTTGTTAGACCTTGCCGGTCTGCGTGAAAACGAATCTATCGACATCTATAATGTCACCAATGGCAAACGTTTTCGCACCTATGCTATTCGCGCTGAAGCTGGCTCTGGTATTATCTCCTTAAACGGTGCAGCGGCTCATATGGCAGACCTAGGCGATATCGTTATCATCTGTGCCTATGCACATTTTGATGAAGTTGAAGCGTCAACGTATCAGCCAAGACTGGTGTATTGCAATGAAGACAATACAGTTAAAGACACCGCAAATATTATTCCAGTACAAGTGGCCTAAGAAAATCATTTAAGAACTTGTTACATAAACTATGAGTAAATACATGGTCACACGGTTGCCATTTCTGTCAAAATCCCATTAAAATACTTGTACTTATATCGAAGCTGAATCCAGATTGTGATTCAGCTTTTTTTTATGCCATTTTTATATGACATAAGCTTGCTCAAAATCCAATATCTGTTTTTTATCTCTAACGAAGGAGTTGTCTAAATGTGGTTGGCAGTTATTGCAATATTGATTGGTCTTGCGATTCTTGTTTGGAGTGCCGATGTCTTCATTGATGCTGCAACAGCATTGGCAAAAAAGTTTAATGCGCCCAGCTTCTTAATTGGCGTTATCATATTAGGAGTAGGCACATCTGCCCCTGAGATGGTCGTGTCTGCATTGGCAGCATTGGAAGGCAGCCCTGAACTCGCACTGGGTAATGCGTATGGCTCTAATATCATCAATATTGCTTTGGTCTTGGGTGCAACGGTACTCATTAGCCCTATTATCATTCATAAAGGAGTCATCAAGCGCGATCTGCCAATACTGGTAGTCATCACTGCATTGGCAGCGTGGCAGCTCCGTGACGGGCTATTAAGCCTAACTGATGGTCTGGTACTATTGGCAACATTGGTCATTGTGTTGGGAATTCAGATCATTCTTAGTTTACGTGAAAGCAAATCAAATGATGAAGAGGCTACTACAGAAAATTTGAGCGGTACAGAGGACAACCATCCTAGCTTGATGCGCGGTTTAGGCAGTTTAGTCATTGGCTTATCAATGCTGGTAGCAAGCTCGCAAGCCATCGTCTGGGGGGCCGTTGAGCTGGCAACGTTTTGGGGATTGAGCGAGCTGATTATCGGTCTGACCATTGTTGCTATTGGAACCTCGCTGCCTGAATTGGTCGCAAGCTTATCAGCCGCGCGTAAAGGTGAGCACGACATGGCACTGGGTAATATTATCGGCTCTAATATATTTAACACCTTGGGCGTCGTTGGTCTCGCAGCCCTTATAGCGCCAATCACAGTCAGTCCAATTATCTTATCACGTGATATATTGGCGATGGGTCTGGTCACGCTCTTACTGGTAGCTATGGCGGTTTTTGCCTTTATGAGTAAGCGTCCGTTCGGTCGCGCTTCTGGCTCGACTTTGGTCTTATTTTTTGTCGGCTATACTTTATGGCTGATGCAAACAGCCAACATGTAAGGTTTAAAGTATGTTGACAGACTATGGCAATGATAATGCGGTTTATTTTCCTCGCTTGCGGTTTCTAATCACTCGCCATAGTCCTTCATTTTCTGTTTTTAGCATTTTTAAGGTAATGGTATTCGATAGCATATCTTGCACTGCGAGACCACGTGAGTTGAATAGGCAAAAAGCATAATTAAAAACAAAGCCCAGAAAGACACTGGTCAATAAAATAGCACGCGAGCCACCGATGACACTACCAATGAGACCAAATATAAGTGGCATGATACTGGCTGCTAGAACACGCTTAAAGGATTGCCCCCACGTGAGCAGATGACCGTTGTTATTAACGGTTTTAAGCCGCCAAGTCTGCATACCTAATGTCTGCCCACCACGACGCCAGAACAACCCATAAAACCCTACCAACGTCAGGATAAAAGAGGGTGTCATAATAACGTTTTGATACCATGTTGGCAGTGATTGAGCTTGTGACGACTCGCTACCCGTCTCCATCGTCAACAAGGTGCCAATCACCGTCAGCACCGTCCCTACCAAAAATAATAATGCTAAAATCAGCATACCATCATAAAGAATCGCTGCCATGCGGGTGCTGGGTTTAGCAATCGCTAGCTCTTCAACCTCAGAGGTATGAGGTGCAGATTTTTTGGCTTTAGCAGCGGATTTAGACGGGCGTTTAGATAAACTCTTTGACATGGTACCAGCTCATAGCAAGCAATGAATAATAGCGCTATTGTACCGTAATTCAGGCACTTATCGTACACTATACTCAGGATAGTCGATTGGATATGAAGAAATCGCAGACGTAAAAAAACCGCCAAATTGTCATAAGACAGGCGATTGATTTAGTAAATAGGCGATGATGTAAAATGGTGCGCTTGGAGAGATTCGAACTCCCGACCCCTTAGTTCGTAGCCAAGTGCTCTATCCAACTGAGCTACAAGCGCGTACTTTACACATCATTTACTGCTTTGTTAATAACAATTACAGTAAATTAGGTTGGTCATTATATAGATAATTTCGCTTGTGTCAACACCTTTTTTCGTTAAAATCAAATTAATTTTTGTTTTAACAAAACAGAAGATAATTAACGCTGTTTTCGCTTGATTACTCTAATAACAACGAATAAATGGCGGTGAAGGAGGGATTCGAACCCTCGATACGCTTACACGTATGGTTCCTTAGCAGGGAACTGGTTTCAGCCACTCACCCACTTCACCTAACGATTTAAGACACTTATCAAAGTATTTTTAATAAAAATACCTCTTTAAACATAGTATTGATGCTAACAATACGTCTTATGCCGTGGGCGAGTATTATAGCAAAGCCAAAACGAATTGCAAGCATTGTCTGTCCTTTTAATCATGCTTTTTGCATAATTATCGATTTATCGGTCTTTATGGCTTTTTTGGCAGTAGATGGCTATAGTATTTACCACTTATTATAAAAGATATCAAAGGATGTGTTATGCGACCAGTCGTATTGTGCTTTTCAGGCTTAGACCCCTCAGGTGGTGCTGGATTACAAGCGGATATAGAAGCCATCGGTCAAGCAGGCGCTCATGCTGCTATCGCTTGTACGGCTATTACCATACAAAACTCGCAACAGGTATTTGGCTTTGATGCGTGCGCGGCAAATTTAGTTAAAGATCAAGCCAGCGCTGTACTTAATGACTTGTCTGTCAGTGTCATTAAGTCAGGTATGCTTGGTACGACTGATAATATCACTATGCTCACCCAGTTATTTGCTGACGAGATTATTGTTAAGGGTACTCCTTTTGTATTGGACCCAGTATTGGTCGCCAACAGTGGTGGTAGCTTAGGCGATGAGCAGACGCTAGTCGCCGCCTTTAGACAGCTGCTACCCTATGCCACCTTGATTACCCCTAACACTCATGAGCTGCGCGCCTTGAGTGCTGAACAAGACTTACATATAGGTGCTCAGAAGTTATGTGCACAAGGCACTCATGCAGTACTGGTCAAAACCTCACACGACTTCGATAGCGGTGATATTGAGCAGTATTTATACATAAAAGGCGAGATGGTACATAAAAGTATCTTGCCACGCCTAAAAGGCGAATTTCACGGCTCTGGCTGTTCACTAGCGAGCTTTATCGCTGGGCGCTTAGCGATGGGTGATGCGCTTATCGAGGCAGTAAAAGCGGCGGATAGCTGGATTACCAAAACGCTGCGTGCCGCTGATGCACCGCACCCTGAGGATGCTAAAGCGCAATTGATACCCAACCGCTTTATGCGCTTTTAGCACTTAGTATTTATCATATAATTTTATCTAAATAACGAACATAAAAAAGGCACTCTATCTTGTATAGAGCGCCTTTTTTATTTGAAATTTTATTATCCCGAAAATCTTTTTAACTTAACTGGCTTAACCTAACATCGGCATAAAGCTTGATGCCAAACCACCGATAAAAATTTCGAGTAGGTAAAAGGCGAAAAAGGCAATCATCGGTGATAGGTCAATCATCCCTAAGTTTGGCGTAATACGACGAAACGGTGCCAAAATAGGTTCTGCTAAATTTACAATAATACCGATAAGCGGATGCTGAGACTGTGTAAAAACCACAATCCAGCTAACGATGATAGAACCTATCACCAAGTAGCGGCACATGCGTAAAAAGTCTAAAACCAAGCTGATAGTACCGGTAAAAAACAATGGGACTGGCGCAATACCCTTATGTGTTAATGCTGCTTTTCCTGCGATATCAATCAGACGAATCAAAAACATCAGGACGATGGCAGCGATACTAATACGACCTTGTGCAACGGTTGGAAAAATACGTCCAAAGACATCGACGATATGGGTCGCTTTATAGGCAGGCGCAATCATAGGATTGCTGGCATCCATCCCTGCAAACTGTAGCATAAAACGAATAAACACCAACATCATGGCGAAGGTGGTGACCAAATCAAAAATTTGCAATAACATGTTGTTCATGAAGCGCTACTCAATGTGACATTATTAACAGGTTTGAGGATGACGAATGTCATTATCAGGCATTTATTATAACCAGTCAGAGGCCGCATTTTATAAAATACTACCTCTATTATAAAGATGATTATTTGCTCATCTCTTCACTCAAGGCTTGGCTGCGATCATAGCACGCTTGCATGGCTTCACCAATTTGACGACCAATGTCATTGGCTTGCATTGATTCAATGGCGGCTTGGGTTGTGCCGTTTGGTGAGGTCACTTTACGACGTAGCTCGCTTGGCGCATCTTCGCTACCCATTGCCATTTTTGCCGCGCCCAACATGGTTTGCATAGCGAGCGCTGAAGCCTGCTCTTTATCCAAACCTAAAGCCACTGCCCCATCAACCATAGCTTCAATAAAGTAAAACATATACGCTGGTGCTGACCCTGATACGGCGGTTACCGCATGCATATGTTCTTCATTATCGACCCACATGACCAATCCTGATGCTTCCATGACCGCCGTTGCCAATTGCTTCTGTTCAGCAGAAATATTATCAGTACCGTACAGACCCGTTGCGCCCATTTGAATCATCGCAGGTGTATTTGGCATCGCGCGGACGATATTGTCATACCCACCCAACATGTCAGATAAAAGCTCAGTCGACAAACCTGCTGCCACTGAAATCACCAGCTGTTTGTCTAAGATATCCGAAAAGCTACTGACTACCGCTTTCATCACTTGCGGTTTGACTGCCAGCACCACAATGTCAGCATCGATAACGGCAGCTTTTGCATCAGCAGTTGGATCAACTGTGTTCAATCCTTTAGCAGCCAATTGCTCGCGCGCCTCACTACTAGGATCAGCAACGGTAATTAAACTCGGTTTGACACCGCAGCTAACAAGCCCACTAATCAAAGCCTGCGCCATATTTCCGCCGCCGATAAAGCTGATTTTCTTATTATCTAATACTGACATACATGTCTCCTATTCAAAAAACCAAAGGTATTCAAACTAACATAATGATAGGTAAAATGACACTCAGTTTACCATACTGCTACTGGCGCTGTTCGGGAAATTCAAAGGCTAACTAATAGTACTACCGTTTAATTGAGATACTAAATTAACATCGAATATCACACAGCTTACCTGTTAGATTAAAAAGTCGTTTATGTAGAGTGGTACAGGGGAAAAACATGTTTTGCATTCGTAAAGCTCATTCAAAAGATTTTGCGGATATTGCTCATATCCATTGCAAAAGTTGGCATGACGCCTACTTGAATCTGCTACCTAAGTCTTATATCAACAATAAAAACAATCTTATTGAAAAAACAAAAATGTGGCAGGAAGTGATCACTCATCCGGATGTCATCATTTGGATAGCCTATGATGCTAATCATAAGAGCCTGGGATTTATTGGATATTTTACTAAAAATAATAGCTATGAAATCACGACTTTATATGTTTTATCAGAATATCATGGGCTAGGTATAGGCAGTAAATTGATGAAAAGGTCATTACAAGCCATATTGAGTTTTAATATCAATGCAAATTTTTATTTATGGGTATTAGAGGATAACGCGTCTGCTATTCATTTTTATAAAAAATTTGGCTTTGTCTATGATGGCGAAAAGAGTGAAGAGCACTATAAAGATATACAAATAGTAGATATCAAAATGATCAAAAAAAATGAAGATCTACCCTACTCAAGGCTTTGAGTAACAAACATCAAAACGAGCTAGGTACGGTTAAACAGCTGCTAATAGCACTTTCTATATAATGAGGATTGCTTTCTAACAACTTATCAGAAGCTAACACCCAGTTTTCAAGAGGTGATAATAATAAAATAGGTTGTTCTATCGGGCAATCGTTCTCTAAAAGCTCGTTTTCACTACTTTCTTTATTTATCAAAGTCACGCTAACGACTACCAAACTCTCACGCATCCATGATGGAATACCTAAGGTTTGATAGAGCTTTTTGCCCGATTGTGGACGCGACGCCAATGCGGTTTGCACACGCTGATTGCGATCTAATGGCGCAAAGGTAATCCTAAGCTTATCTTTATCGCTTTCTACTTTATAGCTTTCTAATAGTGGCATTACTTCATTTGGCAGAATCTGTAATTGCCAAGTGAATTTATCATCATTGCGTAGATTAATTGGAACGGGTTGTCTTCCAGTTGTATGAATATCTGCCCCGATAAGATTAGACTCAGTATGAGTAAACAAGCTCTGCGTCTGTTCGGCAAGCGGCAACTCTAACCATTTGAGCCAGTCGCTACTTAGACGATAAAGCTGCTGACGATAACGGCGAATAGTATATGACTGTTTGCGTCCTTGCCAAAACAGTTCCGTTTGATGATCATGATCATGACGCTGGCTTAAGCTCAATACATCATCGACAAGCTGCTTAGCAGGAGGTAATGGCTCATCTTGACCAAGCCAATAATGCAATAGTTGTCGTTGGCGATAAAGTGGTAGTTTTTGTAGTTCATCTATATTTAGCACACGCTGGGCAGATGGTAGCTGTAATGATATTACCTCTGTCTGCTTTAAATCCTCTGCCGCTTGTGCCTTAACCGTTAATTGCGCATCGCTTAGTAGCTGCGCGCTACGCGCTATGTTATCAATAACGTTAGGATTGTATTTTGCCAATACTGGCATGATGTCACGGCGCAGTCCACTACGGACGTTATCACCGCCGTCATTGGTGGGATCATCGATATAAGGCAGCTTTAGGCGCTTAGCATATGAGCTAATACTGGCGCGCTGTACAATGAGCCAAGGTCGCCATACTATGATGCGATGCGCGTCCTGCGTTTGTACACGCCACGGATGCATACCCGACAGACCATTTACTCCTGCGCCTTGAATCAACCGCATCAACACAGTTTCAGCTTGGTCATCAGCATGATGGGCTAATAGTAATACATCATCTTGATTGAGTTGCGCACGCATCACATCATAACGTGCTTGGCGTGCGGCTTGCTCATCATGTCCATTTACGTGTGCCTGCAAAATAGTGCATGGTATCTTTTGAGCCTTTGCCCAGTTAGCAACATGCGCAGCCCAAATAGCGCTATCCGCTTGCAAGCCATGGTTGACATGCAATAGTTGCGGCAAAAATGGCAGTCGACCTTGCTGATAGAGTTGCACACATAGCGCTGCCAGTGCCAATGAATCACGCCCACCACTACAGGCCAGCCAAATTCGCCGACCCTGTAGCTGCTCGCCATACTCAGCCATACTGGTCAATAATGCCTTTGCCAAATTATCGTCAATCGGCAGTTCAGCTATTGGCTCAATAGGATGTGGTAGGATTGCACTGCTGCTCATCATTGACCTTATCTCATTAGTTAGTATATGAATTAATTGACAAAAAAAAACGCGCCATAACATGACACGTTTTTATTTTAACATTAAGCGTAAGCCTCTAGTGCTAAAAGCTGATTGTCAACTATTTAGACACAGGACATACTAGCAAGGCAACATGACTTCTGAGTTAAACGATTTGAATTTCTCATAACGTAGCTCACAACGCGTATGGGTATCTAAATCTTTCAGCTCATCCAATTGCTCAACCAATAGAGCTTTTAATGCCGTCATTACTGGCTGTGGCTGAATATGAGCACCCTCACCTTCGTCGATGACCGCATCAATCAAGCCCATTTGATACAGATTGATAGCATTTAACTTTAAGGCTTCACTGGCATCTTGCGCTTTTTCGGCAGTTTTCCATAGAATAGAAGCGCAGCCTTCAGGAGAGATGACTGAATAAATACTATTTTGTAGCATATTCACTTTATCACCAACGCCAATCGCCAATGCGCCACCTGAGCCGCCTTCACCAATAATGGTGACGATGATAGGCACTTTTAAACTAGAAAACACAGCAATGCTTTCAGCAATGGCTTGTGCTTGTCCACGCTCTTCCGCGCCAATACCCGGATAAGCTCCTTGGGTATCAACAAAGGTCATAACCGGAATATTAAAGCGCTCAGCCATTTTGACCAAACGAATGATTTTTCGATAGCCCTCAGGGTTTGCCATACCAAAGTTATGCTCAATACGCTCGCGTGTGCTGCGACCACGGTGTTGACCAACAACCATCACTGGCATACCGTTTAGGCGTGCAAGTCCACCAAGGATTGCCTTGTCATCAGCAAAAGCGCGGTCGCCATGCAACTCATCAAATTCGGTAAACAGCTGATTTACATAGTCCATAAACAATGGACGTTTGGCATGCCGTGCAAGCTGAACGCTATCCCAGACGGTACTCATAGACGCTTCCCTTTCTTAGTTATACTTAATAGAGCTATGTTCAATATGGTTATATTTAATAATAACATCGTTATCGGCTTTAGGATAATAAAAGTACAGTTGTAAACTCAATAAAAACTATAATAGCACATCTTATATGCCATAACATTACCGACAACACCGCTTTTGTTATGTTATTTCTAACCACATTAATCAAGTAATCTACTAACAGTTTTAGCTGATAAAAAATTAAACCTCAATGACGCTTAGTTTGACGCCCCATTTGGCAAATTGTTCTATTTCAGTCTGCAAATCAGATAATAAGAAAGCGTAGTGCTCGCTGCTATCACCAACCATGATTTGCCAATGATTGTCATCATCTACTTTTAATTCTAATGTTGGTAATTCATAATCACTGCGACTGTGATGTGCCAGTACTGCCAAACGTAGCAGCAAGCACAGATAAACGAGCTGATCACCGCCGATAGTACACGTTTGCTCTAACATATCTGCTTTGAGCTTACGGCGATGATTTAACATCAGCTGTGCCATACGTTTTTGATCGACTTGTGAAAAACCTGGAATATCAGAATGTTCCATCAAATACGCACTGTGTTTGTGATAGCTACTATGAGCAATCGCCAGCCCTATCTCATGTAAAAATGCAGCTCGCCTGAGTAGATCGCCATCTTCCGTACTGAGTCCAAGTTTAGTTTGCACTTGCCCAAAAAGGTGTCGACTGGTTTTGACTACTTGCTTAGCCTGCTTTTTATCGCCTGAATAGCGCTTAATCAGTGCCAATACACTGCGGTCACGTACGTCTTCACTGGCAAATCGTCCAAGCATATCGTACATGACACCTTCGCGTAGCGCGCCATCTGAGTAAGTAATAGCATCTACGCCCAACACCTTCATGACTGCTCGTAATACCGCAACGCCTGCTGGAAATACGGCTTTACGGTGCTCTTTGACGCCTTCTAAATCAATGTCATCAACGTTGCCAATTTTAAGCAATAATCTTTCTAACTTTTTAACACCTTTATAAGTGATGCGCTCTTGCTCGTCTGCCCAGCCTTTTGAAACAAGGACGTTACGTACCGCTTTAATCGTACCACTCGATCCAATGGCGCTGCTCCAGCCTACTTTTTGGTAGCGCCCATTGATCGCCAGTACTTCTTTGCGCGCAGCCGATATGGCGTTGTTAAAGGCTTCTTTGGTAATTTGCCCATTAGCAAAATACTTCTGCGTAAAGGCAACACAGCCCATCTGTAAGCTCTCGGTCAATAATGGATCAAACTCTTGGCCAATAATAAACTCTGTTGAGCCGCCACCAATATCGATAACCAGACGCTTGTCACTACTGGCATTGGTATGCGAGACTCCTAAATAAATCAAACGCGCTTCTTCTCGTCCCGCGATAATCTCAATAGGCTTGGGTAAGATTTTATTGGCACGGCTGATAAAATCATTGGCATTTTTGGCTTGGCGTAAGGCGTTGGTCGCAACAATACGAATACGCTCCGGAGGCACCGAATCTAGACGCGCCACAAAGCGGCTGAGACAGTCTAAACCGCGCTGCTCCGCTGCTGCACCCAAAATATTATGCTCATCCAGTCCTGCAGCTAACTGAACTTTTTCAGACATAGACACCACTTTTCGCACTTCACCATGATCGAGGCGAGCAATGGCTAAATGAAAACTATTGGAGCCAATATCAATGGCTGCCATCAGTTCATCTTCTGCGAGTGGTGGATTTTTTAGGTTGTCTTTGGGCATAAGTAAGGTCGTTACCGTGTCAGATCAAAAGATAATTAAAAGGGTTTAGGCTTTTAAAATAGAAAGTACGTTGGATTAAAGTAAGGACTACCATATATAAAAAAGATAATAATCACATAAATGATGGCAAGTTTTGCCATTAAAACATTTATGCCAAACGCTGGCAAGTAAGCGAAAACAACCGCTAAACAGCGGCTAAAAACAGGATAGATACTTTTTGAAGCAAAAAACATCTTCTACCCTTAGCCATTATTTGTTCAATATTGGCTTGCTACCACCACTATTGTCTATATTATAATAGAGAACAAGTACTTACCTATGAGCTTTATGGTATCAAGCTATTTCATTCTACTGACAAGACTCATTACGGATAGATGAGACATAACCTACAAGGAAGCCAAATCGATGAATAACACCCCTACGCAAACGTCACAAACTAAAGAAATTACTGCTGAAAAAGACAGCCAGAACAATCTGATAAAAATGGATAGCTCAGACAAACCGTCATTTTATGACTTTTATCTTGATGAGCATCAAAATATGGCTTGCCGTCGATTGCATTTTGCAGGCAGTAGCTTTGGGTTAATTGGACTGGCAAAATCTGTTAAGAATCGCTCAGCAAAACCCTTACTTAAAGGTATTGCCGCAGGATACGCTTGCGCTTGGGTCGGACATTTCTTCTTTGAAAAGAATAAACCCGCCTCTTTTAAATTTCCTTTAAAAAGCTTTGCTAGTGATTTTCGTATGTATGTAGACGTAATGCGAGGTAATTTAAGTCTGAGAGACCGTAAGTTTGATAAAGTGCAATAAATACAACTGCCTTTATTATTCATAAAAAAACCAGCACAGTAATCTTGTCACTATGCTGGTTTTTTTAAACGCCTAAAACTGCTGTGTTACGCTTTTGCCATTTCTGCAAATATTTCATCAGCGGCTTTAATAGTCGCCTCGATATCTTCGTTACTATGCTTGATAGACATAAAGCCTGCTTCATAAGCGGACGGTGCCAGATAAATACCGCGATCAAGCATACCGTGGAAGAAAGTATTAAATAACTCCATATCACACTCAGTCACGTCATCAAAGTTTTGAGGTACAGTCGTCGCACTGTCTTTGACAAAGAACATACCAAACATACCGCCCAATTTATTGGTGCGCATATTGATACCATGCTTGTCAGCAGCCGCTTGGAAACCATCAACCAAATGGTCTACTTTCGCTGATAGCTCGTCATAGAAACCGTCTGCCGTTAAGTCTTCAAACATGGCGATACCGGCGCGCATCGCCAGCGGATTACCGGATAACGTACCCGCTTGATAGACACCGCCAAGTGGTGCGATGCAAGACATGACTTCTTTTTTGCCACCAAAAGCACCCACTGGTAAGCCCGCACCGATGATTTTACCAAAGCAGGTTAAATCAGGGTCGATACCGAAATGCGCTTGCGCACCGCCAAGTCCAACACGAAAGCCCGTCATGACTTCATCAAAAATCAATACTGCGCCATTGGCAGTACATTCTGCACGCAAGGTATCATGGAATTCTTGGCTTGGAATGACCATATTCATGTTACCAGCGATCGGCTCCAAGATAACGCAGGCAATCTCTGCGCCCCATTTCTCAAAACAGTCTTTAATCGCTTGCGGATTGTTATATGGAATCGTAATAGTATGCTTGGCAAAATCTGCTGGTACACCTTTTGAGGTTGGCTCACCAATATCAAGCATGCCTGAGCCTGCTTTTACTAATAGGCTGTCTGAATGACCATGGTAGCAGCCTTCAAACTTGACGATTTTGTCACGCTGAGTATAACCACGTGCCAAACGAATCGCACTCATGGTCGCTTCCGTGCCTGAGCTGGTCATACGAATCATCTCAACACTCGGGACGATTTCGCAAATTTTATCGGCAACGGTGGTCTCAAATGGCGTTGGCGTACCAAAGCTCAAACCATCATCAGCCGCTTTTTTGACCGCATCAATAACTTTTGGATGGGCATGACCCAAAATCATCGGACCCCAAGAGCCGACATAATCAATATAAGCATTGTCTTCGGTATCGTAGATTTTGCTACCATTGGCACGGTGCATAAATATTGGTGTGCCACCGACACCAGCAAAAGCTCGGACAGGTGAATTTACACCGCCAGGGATATGCTTACGTGCTTGCGCGAATAGTTGTTCATTTTTAGTGCTCATAGTTATTCTCTATTTAATCGTTTTTTATTTAGTGATTTTATACTTAGGGATTTGTATTATTTTTTTTCACAATAAATGTGTAGCTTAAGCTTTTTTAACTACCGATGATTTAAGTTTCATCGGACCATAGCCATCAAGCCTACAATCAATATCATGACCATCGGTCGCATCTGGCAATAGACGAATACTTTTTGCTTTCGTTCCTACTTTGATGATGGTTGAAGAGCCTTTGACTTTCAAATCTTTAATGACTGTCACGGTATCGCCATCTTGCAGCTCATTACCAACGGCATCGCGAATGACCGCGTCTTGATCTTCAGATTGTGCTACATCAGTTTCTGCCACTGTCCATTCATGAGCACACATCGGGCATATCAGCAGCGCGCCATCTTCATACGTATATTCAGCATCACATTTCGGACAATTTGGTAAGCTCATAATTCCCTCGGCAGCCATCATATATTAGGTTTATTCCAGAGCTCACATTGTACCGTAACTTGCACTCTTTAACCAATTTGTACGCTTGAAAACCGCTGGCTGTGCCCAATTTAACGCTTGATAGCTATCTTAACGATGACGTTTTTTATGAGGGTGTTTTTTGTGGTACTCTTCTTAGCCTCATCTGATTTTATAATTGTTTATCTTGGCATAAAAATCTGAGCTATCATTTTTTGATACTTATTCTTAACATTTATTGCTTTATAAAAAACCTCTTTTTAGAAGGATAATAACAATGACTCAATCTATCAATGCGGCGACATTGCCACAGTTTTCCCAATTATCTATCCAAGGCGAGGATGCCGAAAAATTTTTGCAAGGACAATTAACTTGTGATGTCACTAAGCTCGGACTCAGCTATCAAGCCGCAGCCATTGGGAATTTAAAAGGTCGCATAGAATTCGGTATTTGGATTAAAAAACAAGCGGAAAAACATTTTGATGTGGTCATCAGTGCAGATTGCGCTGAGGCTTTCCAAGGCCATTTAAAAAAATTCGGTGCCTTTTCAAAGTTTGATACTAGTGCCCCGACCCCTATTTATCCTTGTGTTATTGATGAAGTGCCGACTTTTAGCCATCAGGACGACCACAATACGTCTGAGAATATCCAAGCTTGGATGCAGTCTAGTATCGCAACTGGTAACTATTGGATAGTAGCGGCAACGCAAGGCGAATTCCAACCACAAGAGTTGCGTCTGCATCAGCGCGGCGGCATGGACTACGATAAAGGCTGTTATTTGGGTCAAGAAGTCATCGCCCGTATTTACTTTAAATCAGCGCCGAAAGCGTTTTTGCACTATGTAAAAGGAACAAGTGTAAAAGGCTCAGGTACAACTCCTGCCGCTGGTGAAAAACTGGATAAAGTACAAGTCGTCAATGCGATTACTACTAGTGAAGGCTTTGAGGCATTGGTCGTGGCTCGTCCAGAACAGTTGGCTGAAAGTAGTCTGACCATATTGGATTTACCATTGGCGTTACAAGTGGATGTTGCTCGCCCCAAGTAATACCAGATAATAACGCTCTCATCTAATTTCATCAATCGCAGCAGAGTAATCTATGACCCATATTGCGGTACTCGGAGCAGGCGTGGTGGGCGTGACCACCGCATGGTATCTCCGCCAAGCAGGCTATGATGTGACTGTGATTGAGCGTGAGTCAGCTGCAGGTATGCAAACCTCATTTGCCAATGGCGGACAGATATCAGTCTCGCATGCGACCCCTTGGGCAAATCCTACTGCACCGATAAAAGCACTCAAATGGTTGTTTCGCGAGGATGCACCGTTGCTTTATCGATTGCGTGCGGATAAGGCGCAAATTAAATGGGCGATGCAGTTTTTGCAAGAGTGCCGCGCAGATCGTGCTGATGCAAATTTAGTACAAATGGTACGTTTGGGATTGTACTCACGCGATGCTTTACAACAATTACGCACGGATATTGGGATTAATTACGAGCAGCAAACGCGCGGTATCATGCACTTTTATACCGATCAAGCGGAGTTTGATGCTGCGATAGCGCCTACAGAGCGTATGCAGGCGCTTGGCTGCGAGCGTTATGTGATTGACATCAATAATGCCGTTAGTCTCGAGCCAGCACTCTACCCCATTGCCCATAAGCTCAAAGGCGCGACGTATACCAGCCATGATGAGTCAGGCAATGCCCATCTATTTACTCAGCGTTTAGCTAAGCACTGTATAAAGGCTGGCGTTAAGTTTTTATACGATACTGAGATCTTAGCGATTAATACGGATGCTGACTCTGCGCGTCCGCACGTATATAGCATTACCATTCGACCCAAAGGCGAAAATGCGCAAACCTTTAGTGCAGATAGCCATGTATTGGCGCTTGGTAGCCATAGCGTCGCTTTAATGAAACCCCTTAATATGCATCTGCCTATTTTCCCTGCCAAAGGCTACTCGGCCACTTATCAAATCAACCCCCGAGCACCCCATCTAGCACCCTTTGTCAGTCTCATTGATGATGAATTTAAGCTGGTCACTTCACGTCTTGGCGATAAATTGCGAGTGGCAGGGACAGCAGAATTTAATGGCTACAACTTAGATTTGAATACCCTACGCTGTGAAGCCATCACTCGCCGCGTGCAGCAGTTGTTTCCTAAAGGCATCATTGCCAACTCTGTACAATATTGGACAGGGTTACGACCAATGACACCCTCAAATGTCCCCTTAATAGGGCGCGCGCATATGGGTAAAGTCCGACATGGTAGTCGAAATATTGACGCCACTTTTGATAATTTATGGCTCAATACTGGTCATGGCACGCTTGGCTGGACGCATGCATGTGGTTCGGCTAAAGCGATTAGCTTACTAATACAAGGCGAGATACCTGAGGTTGATTTTGATTTTATCGGTATCTAGATTTAGTCTAAGACAAATTAATAAGGTAAATAAAAAGCGCTTATCATTATAAATAAGCGCTTTCGAGTCCAACTTTAACTATACTACTGATTGCATTTATGCAGCGCTACCCGACTCAGCTTTTGAATGTGACGAAGAGTTCGAACTGTTTGACTCAGCAGTTTCTGAGAATCCAGCAGTTTCTGCATGTATAGCTTCCAATTGCACAGGGACGCCATTTACAGCGGCATTACCGCTTAACTCATCAATCAACGTATCATCTGTCAGATCATTCACACTGACACCTGCATGCGCTTGGGCGATTTTTTGCTTAACGCCTTTACGGCCGTGACCAAAGCCATGCGGAATACTCACTACCCCCGCCATCAACTCATCAGTGATTTCTGCTGCAACAATCACGCTACCGACGCGCGAGGTGACTTTCACGTCTTGACCATCCTCAATACCATATTGCGCAGCAGTATCTGGATGCAGCATGAGCGTACAGCGCGGCTTACCTTTGACCAAGCGGTAGCTGTTATGCAGCCACGAATTATTACTGCGGACATGACGACGACCTATCAATAAAATCTCGCTGTCATCATAATTTTGCATCATCGCTTGCACGCGGGCAAGATCTGCTTGGTAAAAATCGACATTCAGATGAATCTGCTTATCTTTGTGCTTTAACGCTTGCGGCAGCATGGTTTTAAGCGGTCCTAAATCAAGACCATGAGCATTTTTCTTGAGCTTATTCAATGTCATGCCAGCATAAGGTCCACGCCGCAATCCTTGATCGAGTATAAATTTCGGTCCTATTCGCCTTATCAATAGCCGTTCAGCTTTGGTTGCTAAAGACGCTTTTTTATCTAAGCGCTTTGCCAGCTCTAGATAGATTTGCCAGTCATGCTTGGCGTCCTTATCTTTACGAAACAACGCTTTTGAATATTTAGCGACGTTATGTACGGCAAAATTATTAAAGGTAACGTCGTAATGGTCGCGCTCTAGCGGTGAGACTGGCGGTAAGATAATATTAGCATGGCGACTGGTTTCATTGACAAAATAATCAATGGCGACCATAAAATCTAACTGTTCAAAGGCTTGATCTAATTTTTCGCCATTGGGTGTACTCAAGACAGGATTACCCGCTACCGTCATAAAGCCTTTTAATTGCCCTTCACCTTCGATCAACATCTCATCACTCATGGCAACCACGGGATATTCACCATTAAAGTCAGGCAGCTTGCTGACACGACTATGACGCTTACCCAAATACCCCGGACCAGAATTATTCACCACATCGACTGCAGCATTCGGGAACATCAAACCACCCACTTCATCTAAGCGCCCCGTCACGATATTAATAACCATAGACAAATACTGGCTTAATAAACCAAATTCCTGCACTGATATACCCATCCGACCATAGCAAACCGAGCTTTTTGCTTCACAAAATTCTGTGACCAGTCGCTTGATGTCAACCGCAGCTATGCCCGTAATAGCGGCAACTGACTCTGCACTATAGTCTTTGGCAAAATCTGCCAGTCGCTCTATTTCTGGCGCGAGTGCTGCTGCTCTATTATTGATACTTGCTTTATCAGCATAGCCTTGCAAATAAATCTCATTGAGCATCGCTAATAATAGCAACACGTCAGTCGCTGGACGAATAAAGTGATGCTCGCTTGCGATATCAGCGGTTTCGGTACGTCTTGGATCGATGACGACGACTTTGCCACCACGTGCTTTAATGTCTTTTAGTTTTTGGCGCATATTTGGTGCCGTCATAATACTGCCGTTAGACGCTAGCGGATTGCCACCGATGATGAGCATATACTGAGTACGGTTGACATCAGGTACTGGAATACGCAGCATATGCCCAAATAAATGCATGCTAACGATATGGTGCGGTAATTGGTCGACTGAAGTGGCAGAGAAGCGACTGCGCGTTTTGAGGCTGTTTAGCAGATACTTAATCGTTAGCATGCCACCCAGATTGTGTACGTTGGGATTGCCCAAATAAACACCAAAAGCATTTTTGCCATGTTGTTTTTGCACTGCGCCAATACCAGCTGCGACTTTATCTAACGCTTCAGTCCAGCTAATTTCTTTCCAGCCTTTAGCCGTTCTTTCAACAGGATGACGCAGGCGGTCAGTATCCTCATGCAAATCTTGCAAGGCAGTCGCTTTTGGGCAAATATACCCTTTAGAAAATGGATCGCTCTTATCCCCTTTAATCGATAAAACCTTTTTGCCATCGTGCTTTATCTCGATACCACACATTGCCTCACACAGAGTACAGGTTCTAAAATGCGTCTGCTCTTTGGATTTGGTTTGTTCAGTCGCCACGGTCGCGCTCCCTGTTTTATATTATCATTCTTAATAAATCGATACTGAATTCCTTTTTAAGACTGTGATTACTGACAGTCTATTCTCTACTATATCTCGCTGATGCTGTAACTCATAGTCAAATGTGTGCACTGTAGTTATGCACCTTAGTTACGTACCTCACTGACAAAACATCCTAATGATTACATAACTAGACTGCTCATAACACAGTCACGATTTTTTTTATAATTGAGCAACAGTATCAACATTGTCCATACAGACAAAGCATTTTGAAATTCATATATTAGTAGCACAAGTTAGCCATTGGCTATTTGTAATGTAGTTAAGTGTTTTAAAATACGCTATATAAGAAATAAGCTATTTAACAGCAATACTGTACTAGCAATAAGAATCATAAATAATAATTTGGATACTAAAGCGTGATGCAACCTGTTGATTTAACTTTTAAATAACAGCTACTGTAAAAGACGCAATAACTAAAACAAGGATAATAGCAATGAATGAACATACTCTAAAAGGCGAGTGGAACCAAGTAAAAGGCTCAGCAAAGCAGAAATGGGCTGACCTTACTGATGACGATTTATTACATGTTGAAGGTAGCCGTGATAAGCTCGTTGGTAAAGTACAAGAGCGTTATGGTCATAGTAAAGATGATGCTGAGCGTGAAGTAGATGCATGGCGTACTGAAAATAAATACTAGTAAATAGTGATGCTTGTAACAAGACTTTAGATAAAGCTTTTATAGGCAGATTATTTAAACGAAAACCGCATTAGAAACTAATGCGGTTTTTTTATGCTCGGTGTATCAGCAGATACTTATCAGGGACAAAGCTCAAACCTCAGACACGATAAAACCGCATAGCAATTAATTGTTATGCGGTTTTATTGTTAACTATCCTTGTTACCCACCACGGCTCTAATCGCTGCATCCTTGCAAGATATTGAGCATATTGTGACAGTTGGGCATCCTGCCCTTTTTACTACTAGTGGCATTATCTGCCTGCAACACGGGTTATGTGTCCTTAATCCAATTGCTATTATCATCCTGATGCTAGCCGTTGAAATATTATCCTTAATACGGTCAACTCAATCCTTGAGTCACATTCCCTTATGCCGTGTGTGTATAGTGTCAAATTATTGAGCTACTGTTAAGTCGCGTAAACGTCATTGCGTGTAAGCATATGCTTACGTCAGTTTAAATTCAGAAGGTTAATAGGATTAACTATATGATATTAATAGCTTTTAATATAAATACCTATTTTTAAGCTAGAAAAAATTAATACAGACCACTTAAGTGTTAGCGATATTCGCTGTTCTAAGCAACACCTTAGTCACTCAAAGTATCGAATGCTTACGCAACTATTTGCAAAATTTACAACTTCTTAACACCAACGACACGTATTAATGAGCTTTAAGTCTTACTATGTGTATGTAAGAAAATATTTCAAGAATAACGATAATTAAGAACAAACATCCATAGTTTATAAGCATATTTTGCGTATTATTCATGATTGTTAGCGTTATTCTGCATTATATATTGACAAAATTTTGCAACTGTATATAAGCACTTTTTAAGTCAACTTATATCTTAGGAGATTCCATCATGAAAACGTTAAAACCTTTCTCGCTTAAAACTGTCCTTTCTGCCTCACTTGCATTTTCATTCGTTGGCATTACTGCTGGCTGCGCTGTCGCCGGTTCAGGTTATGATAATTATCCGGTATACAATGACAACAGCGGTTATAACCACGCTGAAAATAACCGTGCTATTCAGCAGCTGCGTCAGGATTTACGCCGTAAAGGTTATAACGTGATGGACATCAGAACAGAGAGCTACCGCGGTAACCGTGTGCTGACGGTTCTTGCTAAGAAAAATAATCAAGCGTATGAACTAAAATACAGCTCACCAGATCTCAGGCTGATCAGCTCGACCAAAAAACCTTGGTCTAATGTCTGGGATGATAAAAACGACTATAAAGATAATGGCAAATACAAAGATAAACATTATAAAAATGAAGATAGCATCAAGAACGAATCACGTTATCCAGCGATTAAACGCCGTGCTATCAATAAAGTTGAGGGTATGGGTTATCGAGTCAAAGATATCGAGTTTGAACAAAAGAACAATCGTGGCGTGTTTGAGATTGAAGCCAAACGTGGCTCACAAGAGTATGAGATTACACTTGGCTATCCAAACTTGAATGTAATCAAGATTAAAAAAGATTAATGTTAAAGACATAGCATCCGAATAACATTTATTCGTTCTATTATTTATCAAATTTTGGCATCATTTAGTATTTGATGTCCGCGGTCAAATAAGCCAGCCCTTGGTTTATTTGACCATTTTTTATCGCTTTTTCTTGTTTATCGTATACTATCTATTTATCATCGTTTCATACGCAATTTTCATATCATTACTGAGATCATCTTATGAACATTAATTCTTTACTAAAAACCACAGCAGCGGGCAGTATGGCAGCAGTGCTATTAACGATAACCACAGGTTGTGTTACGACACCTGGATATAACCCTTATGGCGACCTTTATGAAGATATTTATAAAGACAGTAGCGTCTATAAGAAACATAAGGAAACTATCAATAACGTTGATAAAGATATTTACCGTCCTGCTATCGAGCAAAGAGCAGCAAATAAAGTCCGTAGCATGGGTTACCGTGTTGAAGACGTTAAATACAAAAAAGGCGACAACAAAATAAAAGTAAAAGCATACCGCGGTGGTGAAGATTATAAAATCGAGCTTGGCTATCCCGGCTATAATGTCTTAAAAATAAAAGAAGACTAATAGTCTGTTTTAAGAAGCATTGAAAACTGCGATCAAAAATCTAAGACTTCAATCACATCATAAGCAGGTGTTTCATAAGGATGCGCCTGCTTTAATGCGATAATGACATCACCAATATTAACCTTCGCAACCACCATCTCTACCCGCCATTCATTGACTTTCTCTAAACTGTCCTGTGTACCAATATGTGGCGTGCTACCTACCAGTGGCATGAATTGCCCTATCCCCTGCACTTGCCAACAACATTGCTCATAATCGCCAATTTTGCCAGCACCTGCTGCAAATAGCGCTGACTTTACCTGCTCTAATACTGAGTCTGGTACAAAAAAGGTGAGTTTATACATGTTCTAGCCCCATTAAATAGCAACCTTATTAAATTAATCGCCTCATCAAATACTTGAAAATTAAGTTAAAACTATAAAAAATTTTCTAATTTTTTGACAAAGAAGGGTGATCAGTCCATATATAACGCAGCAACCACTCTTTTGCGTCGCCAGCATAATCAATGCCAATACGGGGGCGTAATGATACTAGTGGCTGACAACCATCATCCTCCACCCAAACTTTTGACGCAGGCGTGATTGGCTTACCGTATAACGTTCTATCTATCTGTAAGCCCTTGGTCAGCTTGCCAGGACCTGCCAGCTGTTTGATATGATTAAGTTGTCTATTAACGTCTAATAATTGCTCATTCATTAAGCGAGCGCTACCCTCTATTAAAAATCCAGCACGTATTAAAACAGCTTCTGGCGACTCTGTTGGTCCACTGACCAAATTGAGCATATGATGAATACCATAAGTCAGGTATACATAAAAAACACCGCCTATATGGTACATAATCTCTGTACGCGGCGTACGTGTGCCTGCATGCGCATGACACGCAGCATCCCCCTCGCCAATATAGGCTTCTGTCTCTGAGATACGCATACGCAAGATTTTTTGTTGACCATCGCTGTCTGTCAGCTCTCGACACAACACCTTGCCAATTAAGTCGGCAGCTACCACGCAAGTGGGACGGGCGAACCAAGATGGCTCCAAAAC
Organism: Psychrobacter sp. S4(2024); assembly: GCF_036861305.1. Taxonomy (NCBI): domain Bacteria; kingdom Pseudomonadati; phylum Pseudomonadota; class Gammaproteobacteria; order Moraxellales; family Moraxellaceae; genus Psychrobacter; species Psychrobacter sp. S4(2024). Next base: position 456,559 of record NZ_JAZAQR010000002.1, read on the forward strand.
ACTCGATACAACTTGAGACGCTAACATCAGTCATAACCTTTTTATAAGGGTTTGTATTTACACTCTATTATCACAGCAGCATAAATTTAACATAAAAAGCCATCAAAGGCTGTCTGATAGCGACCACCATTACTTATTGCAACTGATGTTATACAGACAGTTAACTCAATATAATAGTAATCTTGATCCCAGATAGACCACACTAAAAAACATAATTAAATTAAAAGGATATAACAATGAGTAACTCTAATAGCCAAGGCAATAAGCAGCAAAATGGTAGTGATAAAGCAGAAGACAAAAAAAATGATGTAAAAGACAACAACACTGCCAGTGACACTAAAGATCAGAATACTGATAAAGGTTCTGACAGTAAGAATTCAAGTAATAGCTCAGACAACAAAGACAACAAAGACAACAAAGACAACAAAGACAACAAAGACAACAAAGACAACAAAGACAACAAAGACAACAAAGACAACAAAGACAACAAAGACAACAAAGCATCAGATAAAGACGATAGTAAAGATAGTAAGTCTTCAGATAAAAATGCTAAAAGTAAGGGCGATAAAGACTCTTCTTTAGCTGATACTGCTACTACAAAGGCAAAAGAAGTGGTCGGTACATTAGCAGATAAAGCGGCAGATGCCATGGAGTTTGCTGCTAAGAAAATCAAAGACGCTCGCAAAGACAGCTAATAAATTTAAGTGCAAAAAAACTGAGCCATGGCTCAGTTTTTTTATGTCTTAACGGTTTTAATTTTTCTACATTTAGCTCAGTGGTACACCGATACGGCTTGCCACTTCTTCATAAGCTTCGATGACATCACCTAATGACTGACGGAAGCGGTCTTTGTCGAGCTTCTTCTTGGTGGCTTTATCCCAAATGCGGCAACCATCTGGTGAGAACTCATCACCTAAGACGATACGGTCATGAAATACACCAAACTCTAGTTTGAAATCTACTAGTATCAAATCACCAGCATCAAACAGCGCTGTCAAAACTTCATTTACTTGATGACTCAGCTCTTTCATTTTAACAAGCTGTGCTTCATTTGCCCAGCCAAGAGAAATTGAGATTGACTCATTAACCATCGGATCGCCAAGCGCATCATCTTTATAGAATAGCTCGTAAGTCGGTGGCGTCAAAGCCTGACCTTCTTCCAACCCTAAACGACGTACCAAACTGCCCGCAGCAAAGTTACGCACAACGCATTCAACCGGAATCATATCCAAACGTTTGACCAACACTTCATCGTCAGACAATTGCTTTTCAAAATGCGTCTCGATACCAGCGTCTGCCAGCTTTTGCATAATAAACGCGTTAAAGCGATTATTAACCACGCCTTTGCGTGCAAGCTGTTCAATACGCTTACCATCAAGCGCTGAGGTGTCATCACGGAAATGTAAAATCAGTAGGTCGTTGTCTTCTGTTTCATAAACAGATTTGGCTTTGCCTTTATAGAGCAGTTCTTGCTTTTGCATTAGGAGGTTTCCTGTTCGTTCAAGCTTATGTGGTAAAAACGCGCAGCGACCGCTGATAACTTATAAAACCAATGAGATGTATTGGTATTGATAAAAGCATCAGCGGCATAGATAAGGTTAAAAAAGACTTTATTCAGTACGACTCGCAACAGCGCGTTGCGGTTTTGGTAGCTGGTACTGTTTACCAGACTCGTTCTGTAATGTGAGCGTATTGGCGCCTGCATTAGGGGTTGGGTAAAGCGGTACAAAGGGTGCAGTCTCTTGAGCAGCTGGCAGCTGTAGCGGCGCCAACTTTTTACTTTGCTGATACTCTAGGCTACCATTGTCACGCTTACCAATAAATTCTTTTGTCGCTTGGCAGCCGCTTAATACTAACGTACTACCCAACACGACCGTCATTACAGCAGGGAATACTTTTGCAGTCATTGATGATACTTTCATCATATTATCTCTCTGAGTTAGCATTTACACGCATCATTTTATAATAAGTTTGCACGAACCAAAGCACTATCAATCGTCGCGTGATGTTGCTCGGCTAGCCATACCAGCGGCAGGCGAATGCCTTGATCTATCATACCCATTTTGTGCAAAGCGTACTTGGCTGGAATAGGGCTTGATTCGATAAACAAGTCACGATGTAAATGTTTAACGATATCATGTACTTGATTGGCGGTATCGAAATCACCGCGCAAGGCTGCTGTAAAGGTTTCACTCATCGCTTTTGGTGCGACGTTGGCAGTCACAGAGATATTCCCTTTACCACCAAATTTCATTAGCTCAAGGGCGCTACCATCATCACCAGACAAGACAACAAGACGATCGCCAACTGCTTTTATTAATTGTTCACCGCGAGCAACAGAACCTGTCGCGTCTTTGATAGAAACGATATTATCGATATCCGCTAAACGCTCGACTGTTTCTTGCGCGATATCAACGACGGTGCGTCCAGGGACGTTATACAGCATTTGCGGGATATTAACAGCTTCAGCAATGGCTTTGTAATGTTGATATAAGCCTTCTTGTGGCGGCTTATTATAATAAGGGGCGACCAATAATGCACAATCTGCACCAGCATCTGCGGCATCTTGGGTCAGCTTAATGGCTTCCACCGTATTGTTCGCACCAGTACCTGCAATCACCGGCACACGACCTTTAACATGCTGTACAAAATAGCGAATGACATCGCTATGCTCTTGCATTGACAAGGTTGCAGATTCGCCAGTCGTACCAACAGCGACAAGGCAATGTGTGCCTTGTTCAATCTGCCAATCTATGAGGTCTGCCAGACGTTTATAATCGACCGTGCCGTCACGAAGCATGGGCGTTATCAAAGCTACCATTGAGCCTTGTAGTCGGGTTTTAATATCGTCGTATGCTGTGCTCATAACTGTGCCTTACTCTCGTATCCTAGCTTTGACTAAAGCTATCACATGATAGGTCGTTTGCAAGTACCAATGCATATTTTGAAGTATTCATTGTCAAATAGCTGCATGGATACTATAAATAATATGCATGCTCATAAACATCATTGGTAAGATCTTGCTCGAGGTTAATACTGAATGTTCGTATGTCTTATACCGTCCTTGACGCCATTTTATCTGACATTAATAGGATGATTATCTCGCTATAAAAACGCCTGCTAGTGTAGCATATTTTGGATTGACCGCTATCAATCAATTAATGCCAAATCAAGCCATTCTGAAAATAATTGCCCAGCTGCTTCAATCTCATTGCGCCATTAATAGACAGTGAGATTGAGGACGTTTAGTTTTAAACCAAACCGTCAGTTTAGCGTAATTGCCAAGGGTCGATAAAACCTTTTTAAGCCTTTTAACCAATCGTCAACACATCGTTGGCTAGCCGATACAAGCAAAAAAACGCTTATGTCCTTTTGTGCCACAAGTAATAGCAATATCTTTAACTACTCTATCCGTAATCCAATAATACCGGGGATACCTTGACGCATAACTTCGATCGTCACCACTCCCTTTTTAGGCAATACCGACACCGCACTCGAAACATCATTAACGGTTTTAATCGGTTTTTGATGCAGGTTGGTAATGATATCGCCTGCTAATATACCTGAGCGTGCTGCCAATCCAGTTGGTTCAATCGCTGTAACCAAGACACCAGTTTTATTATCAGACGCCAGCTCTGCTTGTTCCTCTGGGGTCAAATTACGTAAGGCTAAGCCCAGACTTATCTCGTTATTTTGCTGACCACGGCTTTGTGATTGCATGTCATTTGAGGCATCACTCAGCTTGCCAGTGACAAGCGATTGCTTACCATTACGCTGGATTTGCATGCGAAAGCCATCATTGGGACGCGCGCGATTAATCAGGTTCAATAAATCAGAGGCTTCCATAATTTGGACATCATTGTAGCGTAAAATAATATCCCCTGATTTTAATCCTGCTTTTTGGGCAGGTGAATCAGGCGACACGCGTGTCAGTAACGCCCCTTGCGGACGCGCTAGGTTATAGGCTTCGGCGAGATTGCGATCGATATCTTGCGGATAAATACCTAAATAAGCACGCTCAACCTTCCCATTGGTTTTGAGCTGCTCATAAACATCCATTGCCGCATCAATCGGGATGGAGAACGACAATCCCATATAACCACCGGTGCCACTAAAAATACGTGAGTTAATGCCAATCACTTCACCGCGCTGGTTAAATAAAGGTCCGCCTGAGTTACCAGGATTCAATGCCACATCGGTTTGAATAAATGGCACACTGGTTTCACGCGAAAAGTTACGTGATTTGGCACTGACAATACCTGCTGATGCTGAATAATCGAAACCAAATGGCGAGCCAATGGCCAGTACTGGTTCACCGACTTTTAGGCTACTAGAATCACCAATCGGTAGCGCTGGGAATTTTTTGCCTGTGACCTTTAATACTGCCACATCCGAGCGCTCATCGCTGCCAACTAAGGTCGCATCCAGCTCAGTTCTGTCATTGAGAGTCACTGTAATTTTGTCTGCGCCCGCCACTACATGGTGATTGGTCAGCATATAACCATCATCGGTCACAAAAAAACCCGTGCCATATGCATGCTCAATCGCTGGCGTCGCGGCTTGATCAGGGATACGTAGGCGATCACCAAAGAATTTCCGTAACAACTCAGCCGTTTGGGCTTTTGCAAGCTCAGCCTCACTCACAGTTTTGGTCACATTGACGCGTGCCACCGCTGGCGTGACTTGCTGTACCAATCCTGAAAAATCCGCTGTGGTGACAGCAGCTTGCGCACTTGGCATAGTGTTGAGATTAATACCAACAACCATGGTAGTAGCGACAGCGATTGCCAAGGTGCTGCGTTGAAGCAAGCGCTGCATGGTAGCTATGGTGATTTTCGATTTAGATATGTCGATTGGCATCTTATCCCTCATCCAAGTGATTTTTATAATTTTTGTGAGTGGCTATGCTATTAACTTATAGCACGGCTTGGCATTTTAATTCATGATTAATAAAGAGTACTTTTATCTTAGTTTATAGAGTATTTTTACTGACTGCAGCTTAGTTTGTCACCTATTGAGCATCTATCTCAATACGGTAAGTTAACTTGAATATGCTAATTACACTATACGCTAAACCACACACTGCAAACTCAGAATCATCTGAATACGATTATGACTTGCGACGTCACTTAAGGACTTCATCGAGCTATCATGCTAGCTATTAAAACCACTGATCAACCATAGCCAGTGAACAACATCGTTGCAGCACTCAGTCGCTAGTTCATCGCCAAAATGACTTATGCTGTCTGTCTTTTTAAGAGTCTTCTAACACTTTGGGTGACAGTGAGCACTCAGTTATATAAAATAAAATCATGTTATGATAACCAGTAAAACACATTTAAAACAAACAAAAGTTAGCGCTGAAACTTATTAATGTTTCATTGTTTAAATTGGCTATTATTTTACCGTATCTTCTCTCTTTTGCGCTTCTGGCTATTAGATCTTATATTCTAAAGCTCCGCGACTTTATCTAGAAGCGTATTCATCTTTGCTATTATTCTGTGTTTGCTACTATATAGTATACATGACTCATGCTGTGACTCTTGCGGTAACTGTCGATAGCGATTTTTGATAATGATATGAATGAATCATGAACTAAAAAACCGTCTATGCTAAATGCTATAGCCTCGAATCGCTCTACAGCATGACTATATTATTATAAAAGGATTAATTTATGGATACCGCCCTATTGTTATCCGGCGTGGTTGGGATTGGCATTGCCGCCCAATGGTTGGCTTGGTATTTAAAGCAACCGTCCATTTTGTTTTTATTACTGATTGGTATTATAGTTGGTCCAGTATTAGGGGTTTTCGATCCTGACTTAGTACTCGGCGAACTGATGTTTCCCTTTATCTCACTAGGCGTAGCGATTATCTTATTTGAAGGATCGCTGACCTTAGAGTTTGAAGAGATTAAACAACACGGCTCTGTAGTACAGATGCTGGTTTCCGTCGGTGTGCTAATCACTATCGCTATCGTGTCGCTGTCGACGTACTTGCTCTTTGATATCGACCCTATTATTGCCTTATTGTTTGGGGCATTGGTCTGCGTGACTGGTCCAACGGTCATTATGCCGTTACTGCGCAGTGTACGACCCAATAAAACCATCTCTAATATCTTAAAATGGGAAGGTATCATTATCGACCCTATCGGCGCGATTGCGGTGGTATTGGTCTATGAATATATTATCTCAGGTGGTGAAGCCAGTAGTATTTTGCTGTTTGCTAAGATTGTGGTATTGGCAGTGGCAATGGGGCTAGCTGGCGCGTGGGCATTAGCATTTTTGATGCGTCGCCATATGATTCCTGAATTTTTACGCAATGTTTTTACCCTTGCTTTTGTACTGGTGTTGTTTTCAATCTCCAACCATCTGGAACATGAATCCGGTTTATTGACGGTGACTGTACTTGGGGTTGCGCTGGCTAATTGGCCAAAATTCCCGCGTGATACGATTTTAGAGTTTAATGAATCGCTTACCATCTTATTGGTGTCGGTCTTATTTATTATTCTTGCAGCGCGTGTTGAGCTGGAAAGCTTATTGAGCGTCGGCTTTGCAGGTCTCGTGCTACTAGCGATTGTAATGTTTGTCGCCCGCCCCTTATCGGTTTGGGTATCATCTATCGGCTCTAACCTAAAGACCAAAGAAAAACTGATGATCAGCTGGATTGGTCCGCGCGGTATCGTTGCTGCTGCCATCTCATCACTCTTTGCCATTCGTTTACAAGAGTATGATATTCAAGGGGTTGAGCTACTAGTGCCTTTGGTATTTTTGGTCATTATTGGTACGGTGATGATTCAGGGTTTGGGCGCAAAAATGGTAGGGAACTTTTTGGGTGTTCGTGAGCCTGAAACCAACGGTATCTTGGTCGTTGGCTCAAACCCTGTCGCCTTGTTAGTCGCTACCTCGCTAAAGGATCAGGGCTTTGATGTCATCGTTGCTCATAATAACTATACCAACATCGCTAGCGCGCGCATGAGTGGCTTGCGTACTTACTTTGGCAATCCTGTCTCTGACCACGCTGACCATCATTTGGATCTCATCGGTATCGGACGTTTATTTGCCATGAGTATGGATAAAGAGCTGAACACTTTATCCGAGATTCACTATCGTCATGAGTTCGGTGAGCGCAAACTGTACCGCTTAAAGTTTAGCGATGAAAAAGTCAAAAGTGAGCGCGATGACAAGCAAGGAAACTTCCATTCGCAGTGGCTATTTGGCAAAGATGTGACCTATACCAAGCTTGCCAGTATGCTGTCCAAGAAAGCTCGTATCAAAATCACCAATATCACCGACAGCTATAGCTTTGAGCAATATAAAGCCGATAATAAGCAATTTGTACCGCTTTATACGGTCGATAAAGAAGGCAAGCTACATGTAATTACTGACAAATTCGATGGTACGGTGCCGCGTGATCGCAAGCTTGTTTCATTGGTCGTCGATGATGACGTACAGCCAAAACCGGTCGATGTGACACCAAAGCAAGAGCAAGCACGCGCTGTAGCTGACGCAAGCTTTGAGTCCGACTCTAAAGCGCCTGAAAAACGCCAAGAAATAGAGCTGGCGGACGATGATAGTGAGGTAGAGGAAGCATCTTTGATAGATAACGACAAAGACGCTGAACAAAATCTACCTAACGATGTGTCAGCTGATGCTAGCTTAGCGTCTAATCCATCTTCAACCATGCCAACAGCATTAAATCATGAAGGAGCTAACGAAAAAATAGCAACCGCTGAATCTGCCAGTACTAGTCAGGTCAATCCCGAAGTATTGCCTGCGAATCCCAATACGCCAATAATACCGAAAACAGCCAGCAGTAATAAAAACAGTGGTAACGGTAATGGCAGTGCGCCTAAAAATAAAAACGGCTCTCTAGACCCCAACCGTCTACCGGACTCAGGCCAAGATAAGGCGGCCAAGAGTAATACTGCTGAAGTTATATTAAATAAAGATATAGGTAAAAATGATTGAGATACTGGTCATATAGATAAAACCTAAATAAACAACGCTTAAATAGTGTTTATTAAATGCCTATCAATGAACAAAGCCCCAACTAGTTAGTTGGGGCTTTCTATTGGAGCAAGCTTATTTCTTTATGAAAATGTCTATTAAATATCCAACTTCTCTTCGATCGTCTGCCATATTCGTGCGCTGACCTCATTAGCGCTGCCTGAGGCATCAATACGCTGGATACGTTCAGGCTGCTCGCTAGCAAGGACACTAAAACCTTGATGTACTCTGGTAAAAAATTCCGTCGCTTGCTGCTCAAAGCGGTCAGCGGCACTGCGTTTATTAGCACGTGCCATGCCTTCTAATACTGGTAGATCTAGCCACAGTGTAAGCTCGGGTAACTGCACCACAAACTGCTCGATAAGCATGTCAATTTTGGCACGGACAATCGCATCGCCATCTGCACGTCCAAAGCCTTGATAAGCAACCGTCGAGTCGGTAAAGCGGTCACATATTACCCATGTACCACGTTGCAGCGCTGGCAAAATGACTTGCTGCATATGATCACAGCGCGCAGCAAACATGAGTAGCAACTCTGTATCATCATTGATAGCGGTATTCGGGTCTAACAATATCTCGCGCAAGCGTTCAGCAAACGGACTACCACCCGGCTCGCGGGTGCGCAGATAATCAATGCCATGCGCTTGCAGACGTACACATAGTTGCTCAATCGCCGTGGTTTTACCAACGCCTTCAGTGCCCTCAAAACTAATAAAACGCCCTTGAGTGGGCGTAGTGGTGGTTTGAGAAAACGGCGCTTGTATGGATGCTGACATGATATGACCTTATGTCATTGTTGAGCGTTATCATTACTTTTATTTTTATAACGATAATGCTCAATAAATGATGGTTTTTTAAAGCAATATAAATAACAACATAAAATAGTGTTACTGCTGCGGCGTTTGAGCTTTCTTCTCACGCATGACACCGAGATACTCTTTAACTGCTTGATTGTGCTCAGCTAGGCTATTGGTAAATTTATGCCCGCCATTGCCTGTCGCCACAAAATATAGCGCTGCGCTATCGGCAGGATGTAAGGTTGCTTCGATAGAAGCCGCTGACGGCAGTGCAATGGGTGTCGGCGGCAAACCATCGATTTGATAGGTGTTATAGCCTGTTTTTTCATCGATGTCTTTACGGCGAATATTGCCTTCATAGCGGCTGCCCATACCATAGATAATGGTAGGATCCGTCTGCATACGCATGCTTTTGTTCAAGCGATTATTAAAGACGGCTGAGACCAAAGGACGCTCTGCTGCCACACTGGTTTCTTTTTCGATAATAGATGCCATTACCAGTGCCTCATAAGGAGTCTGATAAGGGAGATTTGGCGCACGGTTTTCCCATGCCTTGGTCAGCGCTTGCTGTTGGCGTTTGTACAAGTCGGTCAATACCTTCTTATCGGTAGTGCCTTCCCCATAATAATAGGTATCAGGAGCAAACCAGCCCTCAAGATTGTGATTGACGATAGGATCATTACTATTGGCAACTGCATCCGGCAATATGCCAACCAAATCTAATGCTTCTGCGATGCTAGCATTCGTACTGTCAGCAGTCAGCACTTCTTTTTTGATGCCTTTGTTATCACGTAGCGCCTGATACAAATCTTTTGAGGTTTTGCCCTCGATAATTTGTACTTTAACCATCGCCGCTTTTACCCCTTGCCCAAGCACGTGTAGCGCTTCAGCAATGGTAGGGTTTTCCGGTAATTGGTAAATACCTGCGTGCAATGGACCATCGACTTGCGTTTTCATGTAAAGCTTGGCAATCGTGGCAGAAAATAGCGGAATTTCCTGTTGCCACTGCGGTAGCAACCCGTAATAGGTCTGACCCTTTTCAATCGTCACCATTTGCTGCGGCTGTTCAATCCGACCAAATAAGGTCTGATAAACCATGACTAAGAAAAATGCAGCAATTAACCCAAGTACCAACAACACTTGATAACCACGCTGCATAAAGAATGAAGGATTGTCGGCTTTATAATGACGTGGTTTATTATTACCGCTTATGAGCGAGACATCTGTAGGCGGAACTTCCTCTACACCTGTCTCATCAACTGGTTTTGAATTCAAAGGTGCCCCGTCGACACGTTCATCAACAGTGCCTTTTTGGTCATTCGATAGCGTATCATTAGGACGTTCAGGAGGCGTTTCAGGAGTTGGCGTGCTCATGGTCACTCGCGAGGCAGAAGTTTGCTAGAATTTAGCATTGAACCGCTTATTTTTCAATGGGATTTGCTTAGCTTATCCATTAACTTAGCGTTTAAGCTCATTTATATGGCTTAATACTCATATCGCTTATTTATCACTTCAAATCTTTCCTTTAATAAGAAAACGGGCTATGAACCTTAATTTTAATCAAAATCTCGCTGCAGACTATAAATCTCCCAGTCAAATCATTAGAATATTAAGTGAAGATTGGGTCGCCAACCAAAGTTATTGTCCTAATTGTAATGCCGAACCATTGGCTGCATTTACGAACGGCAAACCTGTCGCTGATTTTTATTGTGCAAACTGTAAAGAAGAATACGAACTAAAAAGTAAGAAGGCAAAATTAAGTAACATTATTAATGATGGCGCTTATGACACCATGATTGAACGTATCAACAGTGACAATAATCCCAGCTTTTTCTTTTTGACCTATTCTCAAGCATTGAGCGTCAACAACTTCTTAATCATTCCCAAGCATTTTTTTAAACCCGATATGATCATAAAACGTAAGCCATTATCAGTCACTGCCAAACGTGCGGGCTGGGTTGGCTGTAATATTGACTTGCGTAAAGTGCCCGAATCAGGAAAAGTATTTTTAGTCAAAGACCAGCAAGTCATACCACGAGATAATGTCACTGAGCAATTTCAAAAAACCTTGTTTTTACGTACACAATCTATCGCCTCACGCGGCTGGACACTAGATGTACTGCAATGTATTGATAAGCTAGAGGCTAATTTCTCTCTCAATCAGGTTTATGCATTTGCTGACTTATTAAAACTCAAATATCCTGAAAACAACCACATTAAAGATAAAATCCGTCAGCAATTACAAGTACTACGCGATAGAGGCATTATTGAGTTTGTTCAGCGTGGTCATTATCGAAAAGTATACTAAGTTTGATTATCATCCCAAAGTGGCAAATAAGCGCTTGCTACCAATCGTTCATAGAATTTGTGCGGAGGATAATCCATTTCCAACTCATCATTTACTTTAAAAAAAGTGTCCATATTGTCTTTAATACATTTAGAGGATTTGTTTTTTACCTGTTTATTCCAGCCTATTAATAGTCCTAATGGCGTACGAGAAGCCTTGGTAAAAGCTTGTCTTTTTACGGTAAGCGCACACATCACAGGTTCATCATGAGGTAGCTTGTCTACGCCTTGCTCTATGACTTCTTGGCGTATATGTGCATACTTAAATACCCCACCAAATGCTGTATATTTTTTATCTTTCTTAGAGTAAACAATATTGAATGCTATCTTTGAATAACCAGCTAAGTGAACGACTTCATCAGGATATTTTTTTGCTTTACGACATATTTCACTAAATAGCATTAATCGGCGGATTTGTAGTGGGATACGTTTTTCTTCATAGGCAGTGCGCATTTGTTATCTCCTGTTCAATAATATTTAATAAGGTACGATCAATTTCTACGTATTTTAAATTATATTAAGCGTTTCTCATTAAAGCGTTCAGGTCTCGGTTGCCCTTTATTATCACGGTATACATCTGCAATTAATTCCTCTCTATCGTCCCATAAAGGTAAACGTGCCGTTGCAACGAGACGGTCATGAAACTTATGCGGTGGGTAGTCTGAGTCAATTTCATCATTAATCCGAAAAAACACTTCTTCACGATAATCGACGTAAGCGTGCATTCTATTTTTAACATAGTTATTCCAATACCAAACCAGCTGGATAGCTGTGCGCGCGGGCTGAGTAAACTGTTTCAAATTGACTGTTAGTGCACGCGTGACTGGTTCGTCGTTAGGAAAAACTCTAATACGTTGCTCGATAACTTCCTCTCTTGTTTCTGCGTACTCAAACACACCGCCAAACGCAATAAACTTTTTAAAGTCTTTCAAATACATAACACCGAGCGATAATTCCGTGAATCTTGATAAGTGAATAATTTCATCAGGTTGTTTTTTTGCTAATTTGCAAATCTCATCAAAAATTAACAGTCGACGGATTTGTAAAGGTATACGTTCATCTTCGTAGACGTAGTCCATTGATTTCTCTCCTTATCAAAACACTATCATTGATCGATTTTCCTTATCGCACAAGTCTACGTAACAAAAGACGATCACTTCTTTTTAAGCACCTTTGCTAACCTATAGTCAGTGAAAAGTAATATCGACACATTATGTACTGCGGGTATCAATTTTTCTTGCTTGCTGTGCCTACGCAGACAGAGGCTGCAAAAAATTTATACTCGCAGCACCGTAGCGTTTTTAGAGTATTTTGACTATAGCGGATATAAATACTAAAGAAATTTTGATAAGCGTATATCGGGAATAGTAATGATGAAAATAGATAAGAAATTAAAGAGAGTTTTTCAGATAGAGGTTGTTGAAACATTGAGTAATATCGTGGAAGTTAATGCAGAGAACGAGCAAGAAGCACTGTTAAAAGCGCAAGATATGTATCGCAATGAAGAAGTTGTTTTGTATCCTGACGACTTTATTGACACCAAATTTAATATTTTTGATTAGGATGAAACAGATTAAAAACCCACCACCTCACCCGACAGTAACGTCAGACTGGTCATTGGCATAATACCGCGCAGCGCATTGCAAAAGAAAAGCTGGCTTAAATGTAGCAAATCCTTATCTTGTAATGACCGCACAACAACTGGATATTTCGTCGTAGATAACTCATCAATGATTACTTGCCGCATCACGCCAGCGACGCCCGATTGTGCCATTGATGACGTATACCATTGACCTTGGGTTAAATAATTTGCTTTGCCTTTAACAGCCTTGTTTTTATCAGCACTATCTTTATCATCATTAGCCGTATTTATCATCTCTGAAGATGGCGACTCTACCAGTCGGTAATCAGATAATTGATAAAACATATTGCTCATCGTGCCCTCAACCCAGCACCCAGTCATATCACGTAACAAGCCCTCACCAATATCTTGCGAGCCATTAGAGTTTAATGAACGAGCTTTGATAGCCTGCAACTCCGCACTCGCTAACACATTATCAAGACGATTTAGACTTTTTAGTCCAGCAAGAGACGGCGGCAGACAAGCGATTTGCGAAGATAAACAAACAGCAGTGCTCATAGGCTGCATCGGAACAAAAATACCATCAGCTAACGGCAATGGCTCAGTAGTGCTAATCTTCATCGCTAAGGATTTTAGCCAAATCTCACATGCGCTACCGCACTCACTTGGCACATAGCCATAACCACGGATATCTTGCGCGGCGCGTGTGATAATAAGCTTTAGCATACCTTGTTGTAGCTGCGTAGCATACGTTTTTAGTATCGTTAGTATCGCATGACTATCTAAATCAAGCTGCAAGGCAGTCGCATGAGAGATGAGACGCTGATGATGATACTCCGCCCACAGTATCTGCCCATTGATAACGCCCATGGTGGTAAAAAAACCATCGGCGTATGCCAATCCGCGATTGTCTAATGAGGCGGTACTGGCTGTGGTCTGCTTGTCTAATGCAGATAAACAGACCCAGCTATTTGATGGCTGCATGGCTTACTGATTTTTTTGGCTAGCAGACTTATTGATGACCAGCATACAGCTATAGAACTCACATTTTGCCAGCTCTACTTTTTGCCCACCGATGACTTTATTTTTGATAATTTGACCGTTTAGCATATCAGCCACCAGCTTACCGCCCTCATCACCCATTAATTGACGGGCAAGTTGATAGGATTTTTTGGCATGACCTTGACTCAGCTCTTTTTCTTTATCCGAGTCGGTAGGATTGGCAAAGTACCAGCCAAGCTCGAGATATTTTTCAGAATCGATAAGATCTAAATAAGGTGCTTCGGTATTCATAAAACGGTATTTGGACGCAGGATTACTGGCATAATCCAAGCTATTTTCATCGGTGCTGACCACTTTACCAAGTGTTGATTTGATATCGTCTAGTTGATCGACACGAAGCGGCTCGACTTTCTTAGGACCCCATGACGCGACATCATATTTGACTGGGGTGCCTTCTTGCGCCGTTGCACCATCTAAATCAGCATTTGGCGCAGGGTCTTTTGGTTTTGGTGTATCGGAGACGGTCTGCTTATCCGCACTTACCTCCTCTGTTGATACTTTGCTGCTTTTATTGTTATCACAGGCGCTTAACGATACGCCAACTGCCATTATCGTACTGACCATAAGGGTCTGTAGGGTGTTATTCCACATGGGCAACTTACTCACACTTTAAGATAGTTCTGAAAATGGTATTAACAAGCAGCTAGGTATGCCGCTGATAATGAATAGTGTCTGTTATTGAAATCTTGCTATCACTGAATTCTATACATACGCTTTTTCTGTTTAAATATTCTATAAATCACATTAAAAAGCACAGGGAAAAATAATATGGTTACTTTTTCATGCTCTCTAGTTTACCCAACTGCTTAGCGCTTGACCACCCTTTACCTTACGGATAACACTCGCAGAGAGTACAGATTTGTTAAGATGCTAACGTCATAAAAATTTACCCCGACTCAGCTAGTTATATCAATAGCTTCAGGTTTGTCAAACGGCGCGTTATCCCTTATGATAAGTGAGCTTTGATACCCTTACTCTATCACCCTTACTTATGCCCTGTACCGCCAGTGGAGCCTTTATGACCCAGCATTTTATTGTTATTGGTAATCCGATTGCCCATAGCAAATCTCCTGAAATCCATACGTTATTTGGTACGCAAGCAGGGCTTGATATCTGTTATCAACGACAATATTGTCCAGATGATGCGGCAAGTTTTACGGCAGTGGTAGAAGCGTTTTTTCACGGTGGCGGCGTGGGCGCTAATGTAACTGTGCCTTTTAAACAGATCGCATATGAATGCTGTGCAGCACGAGGCGGCTTATCTGAACATGCCAAAGTGGCTGGCGCGGTCAATACTTTATTGTTAGATAAAGCACTATTGGCAAAAGGTGTATCACCCGTAGAGGCGTTATTTGGTGACAATACTGATGGTCAAGGATTGGTCAATCATATGCAGCGTTTAGGCTGGCCATTGAATGGTGCACGCGTGGCAATCATTGGCGCAGGCGGTGCAGCGCGCGGCGTGGTATTGCCACTGATAGAGGCTGGTATTGAAACGCTGACCATCGCCAATCGTACAGTGAGTA
The DNA here is from genome assembly GCF_036861305.1 of Psychrobacter sp. S4(2024). NCBI lineage: Bacteria > Pseudomonadati > Pseudomonadota > Gammaproteobacteria > Moraxellales > Moraxellaceae > Psychrobacter > Psychrobacter sp. S4(2024). Next base: position 471,880 of record NZ_JAZAQR010000002.1, read on the forward strand.
AGGCAGAAATTTTAGTCGATGAACTTAGCACCGCAAGCGAAAAGATAAATCAACATAGTATTCAGACCTATGCGACGGCTGATTTAAGTGGTGACTTTGATATCATTGTCAATGCCACATCCATCGGACTATCAGGTGAAGCCTTGCCATTAGCCGATACGCTAAACTGCCAATATGCTTACGATATGATGTATGGACGTGAGCTGCCATTTTTACAACATTTTTCTATCCGTGGTGCTCAGACATCGGATGGTTACGGCATGCTGATCGGGCAAGCGGCGTTAAGTTTTGAGCGTTGGACAGGACGCGCTATTGATGTTGCGCAAACGACTGCCGCATTAGAAAACGTATCAACATAATAAACGGTGCACGAGTGCAGCTACCACCTATCTAAATGACAAAAACGATCTACGTTTTTATACTAGGGCGTGTCCTCAATTCAATTGATCATATCTAAACGGGCTAAAAATGGCTAAATTTTGCCAAACATCGTTAAATAGCTGGTTAATATCCCGATATTATCTGCGCTATTTTCCTTGTTTGACTGCAATTTATCTCATTTTTATCACCATTTTTGAAATGAGGACACGCCCTAGCCAAATCGTGTCAGCAGCCATTTTTCTATACGGCGCAGCGGTACACGCAAATTCGTTGAATGCATGACAACCCCGCCACCAAGACCAACCATACAGCCAAGTAGTGTATCCAACAAGCGTGTGTGCGTGACCTCTTGATAGACCGCTGACGTAAGCGGCAACCCACTGCCATATTCTGCAATGAATATCGTCAGTGGTGTGATAAATACAACGGCTAGTCCATAATGACGATCTACCAAGGATTCAATACAAAGCATCATAACCAATATTGAAATAGCGATACCCCATATCGACAGCCCCCAAGATAGCATCCAACTCGCCAGACCCGCGCCTACCAATGTCCCTAGTAAACGATGTAGTTGCTTAATCCACATCGTCCGTAAGTGGATACCCTGAATGATCAGAAAACAGCTAACCGCTGCCCAGTACGGATTAGACATATTTAGCATTAAGGGGATCAAGAGCGCTAAACTGACAAAACCTGCGACAATAATGCTTTCACTGATGGTATCAGGCTCATAGCTATAAGTTGGTGTCGGCGTAGCAGGACGCGTCGCTAATAAAAATAGTGAATACAGCAACCCCATGATTAAGGCAAAGCCACTGCCCAGCATCACAAGCCCAGTGGCTGACATGATTTTCTCTAATGGCAGTGGTATAAATAATGCTAGCGCCCCAGCCATCATCACAAACAAGCCAGCTGGCGGCGGCTGGCGATAATAACGTCCAAACATAACCACACCAAAGGCTATCAGCATAAACACTGGCAGCCTAAGAATAGGCACTTGCTGTGCTGCCAAGCCGAATGCAAAGCATAACGACATGGCAAAGCCCCATGCCATTAAAGTCACTAAACGATAAGGCAGCTTGCCTATTAAAGGTAAATTCAAGATGACCATTGCCCCCAAAGACGCTTTGATACCTGATGGCAAAGCCTCAAAGTAAGCGCCCACAAATACGGGGAAACTGATGGTAATGGCAGCGATAATGGGCATATGCCATGGTCTCTTGCTTTGATTGACGGTGAGCAAATGAGCAAGCTCACCATCTATCAAAAACTTCAGGCGAGTCAATAATAGTGTCAGCCAAGACACCCGCTTTGCCTTGGACTTTGGTGCGCTCATACAAGGCCTTCCTTATATCGTAAATGCATTAGAATAATGGGCTTACCGTTCGCCTTGATCATACGGTTATTCTTATAATAGATAATGGCTTAGCAAAATATGAGGTTAAAAAGCTCATTGACACAATAATAACTTAATGTTTTAATTATACTAATAAACTATGAATATTAGTTATTAGTTATATATTTGTCGCTATATAAGATTTATACTGCATCAATGCGTAACGACTGTTTTTTATCAAGGATAACTTAACAGTTTCCAAAATAGACAAGCTAGCCTTAACATATCCACCCATTGACTCAAGATATTCTCTGTTTTTATTCCAAATAATTAAAATCGTTTCCATAAACTCTGGCTTAAAAACTAAGTCAACCGTCTATGATAGCGAACAACTAAAGAGAACGACTATGTTAACTTACAAAGCACCTTTACGTGATATCAAGTTTTTAATTAATGACGTATTTGACTACCAAACGCATTATAAAGATTTGGACAATGGCGAAAATGCAGATCCTGAAACGGTCGATATGATTTTACAAGGCTTTGCTGACTTCGCTGAAAATGTATTAGCACCTTTGTACCAGCCAGCTGATGCAGAAGGCTGTCATTTTGAGAATGGTATTGTCACTACCCCTAAAGGCTTTAAAGAAGCATACGATCAGTTTGTAGACGGCGGCTGGCAAGGTATCTCTTACCCTGAGAAATTCGGTGGTATGAACCTACCTATGTCCATCAATCTTATTAAGTCTGAGATGATGGGCACGGCGAACTGGCCGTGGGCGATGTATCCTGGGCTATCGACCGGTTGTATTAATACCATCATGCAATATGGTACGGATGAGCAAAAAGAAACCTATCTCCATAAATTGGTTGAAGGCTCTTGGGCAGGCACTATGTGTCTGACTGAGCCACAATGTGGTACGGATTTGGGTCAAGTTAAGTCTAAGGCGATTCCACAAGAAGACGGAAGTTATAAGCTTAGCGGTACTAAGATTTTTATCTCAAGCGGTGAGCATGATTTAACAGAAAATATCGTACATATCGTTCTAGCACGCCTCCCAGATGCACCAGAAGGCACGCGCGGTATCTCACTATTTATCGTACCGAAATTCTTACCAAATGCGGAAGGTGAAATCGGCGAGCGTAATGGCGTGAGCTGTGGTTCGATTGAACACAAAATGGGCATCAGCTCATCAGCTACTTGTGTCTTGAACTTTGATGATGCGGTTGGTTACTTGATTGGTGAGCCGAACAAAGGTCTAAAAGCCATGTTCACCTTTATGAACACGGCCCGTATTGGTACTGGTATCCAAGGTCTGGCGCACACTGAATTGTCATTCCAAAACGCCCTACCATACGCCAAAGATCGTCGCTCAATGCGTACTTTATCAGGCATCAAAGATCCTGAAAAAGTAGCGGACGCGATTATCCATCATGCTGATGTACGTCGTATGCTGTTGACCCAAAAAGCCTTTGCTGAAGGCGGTCGATCGATGATTTATCATTCAGCTCGCTATGCAGATAAAATGTCACAAGGCATTGCCAATGGTGACGACGCAGAGTTTGAAAAGTGGGATGATAAGCTTGGCTTCTATACACCAATCTTAAAAGGCTTCTTAACTGAGCTTGGTATTGAAGCGGCAAAACACGGTCAGCAAGTCTATGGCGGTCACGGCTATATCAAAGAATGGGGCATGGAGCTGATCGCTCGTGATGCTCGTATCGCAACCATGTACGAAGGTACGACCGGTATCCAAGCATTGGATCTATTAGGTCGTAAAGTTATCTTGCAGTCTAAAGGTAAAATCATTCGCGACTATACCTCAAGCATCATGAAATGGTGTGGCGAGTATGCCTTAGACAAAGACATGCGCAAGTTTGTTTGGGCATTGACTAAGCTGTGTGCTGAGTGGAACACTCTGACTGTACGCTTGATGCTGATGGCACGTAAAGACCGTGAAATCATCTCAGCAGCATCTGATGATTTCTTAATGTACTCAGGTTATGTGATGATGGGCTACCACTGGGCACGTATGGCAGCGGTTGCTTATGACAAGCTTGAAAATGGCGGTACAGAATCACCAGAGTTCTACAAAGCCAAAATCCAAACGGCAGAATTCTATTTTGATAAGCTGTTACCACGTACTTCAGGTCACGCCGAAGGCATGGTTGCACCAAGCAGCAGCATGACAGCAATGGACATTGATAACTTTGCTTTCTTAGACTAGGATTGATTAAAAGCTAGTCTAAGACTGTTATAAATAAAAAAGCGCTTAGTTGAATAACTAGGCGCTTTTTTTATACTGTATTAGCAAGTAACTAATAAATTCAGTTACGCATTTAACATTTTCTTATGATACACCGCGCTAATCTCTTCAACCTCTACGCATACTTGTAACGATGCGCGTCCTGATTGCTCAGCGCTCAGAGTTTGCTCTATAGTAGTCATCAATTGCTCAGCAAGCTGATTACGGATACTTATATCACGACCGCTCATGATTTTTAGATGTGCATAAATAAAGCCATTAACTTGCTCATCATCTTCAACGCCCACTAAAAACGTTTCGACAGGAATGATGCGTGCTTTAATATCTGTTGCTTTACCAAAGTGTCCACTGTCCCACAAGATTTTATTCAACGCTTTGAGGAATGATTCTTCGTGAGCAATACTGACATTGGGTGTCACTTGAATGGTTAAATGCGGCATGATTATATCCTTATACAATACGGGTAAAAAACGAAAAGTGAATAGCTTCGCAAAGCTAATGTATCTGACAATCAGCTGTTTTCAATCATCGGTAATAGAGGCAAAGCGAGCCGTAAGTGTCGTCGCTAATTGTGCTGGCGGCAGTTCAATCTCTAGACCACGGCGACCACCACTGATGTAGATAGTCGAATGTGTTTGCGCTGACTCATCTATAACAGTTGGCAATCGTTTTTTTTGTCCCAATGGACTGACACCGCCTAATACGTAGCCGGTACTACGCTCGACCTGTTTGGGATCTGCCATTTGGACTTTTTTGCAGGCCAGCATTTTATTAACAGATAGCGCCTTAGCCATTTTTTTAAAGTTTAAGGTTTTATCCACTGGCAAGATAGCAACAGCGAGCACATCTGTATCGGTCAATACGACCAAGGTTTTAAAAACCTGTGTCACGTCAACATTCAGCTTTTCGGCCGCTTCTAACCCGAAAGAGGCAGCGTTACTGTCATGAGTATATTCATATAATCGATAATCAAGACCACGTTGTTTGGCGAGATTGATAGCTGGCGTCATAATATTCTCACTGAATTAAGTGACGTTAATGAGTAAGCAGAAATACAAGATAGTATATCTTGTTCAAAACTATTTTTACCCTAAATACTTTACTTTTCAAATCATTGAATAGCTTATGCGGCGCGTATCTTATTGCACAGTAACCGGAGCTTATTAATATTGGTAGTATCTACAGACACTATATATCGCTTTGATGGCTTTTATGGCATTATAAGGGCAATATATTTGACTAATTTTGATACCGATTATGATACCGAAGTTCTTAAAAAAACGGATTTTTAAAGCACCAGTGGTCAGCGGCAATACGCCAGCCACTGAACCGTCAGACACGCCAAAAATTGATGGCAGCCCTGTTGTACCCACGCCTTATACTAATGCACCCATTAATCAATTGTACCGTAAAATCTCGGGACAGATGCTAGATGTGGCGGTAAAACCAAAGCTTTTGGGTGAGTTACCTGAGTTTGATCAGGATGATCAGACGTTAAGATTTTATGTGCTGCAAGATTATTCGCGCTCCAACAGTATTTTGATTGACCTGCAAACGCAAGAACATAAATTACCGCCAGCATTGGTTGGGGTAAATGACAGTGCTCATAATATCAAAGAAAATGCTGCCATTATATTTTTACATCACCCCCATGCTAAAGAAAACCAACTATCACCGCGCCTATCACGTCTGGTCTCTGCTGTTTTGCAGTATCCAGAATTAAAAGTACGCTTGGTACCAGTATCTATCCTCTGGGGACGCGCGCCTGAAAAAGAGGATTCTTTATTTAAACTGCTAACGGCTGATAACTGGCAAGATCCTAGCATTACCAAACAGTTATTTAATATCGGTGTGATGGGACGCGATACTTTTATACAGTTCCATCCTCCGCAAGATTTGCGTACCCTTATTAATGATAGCCTTAAAGACGATGATGATGAGCCTACTGACTTAAATTCCATTATCTTTGAATCTGCTACTCTTGATACGAATGCCAGTGATGCTACAGATAGCGCCACTGAAAATACAATCGGTGTAGCGCCAAATTATACTGTGGTAGCTGCGGCTGATGGCAATCGTGAGCTTGTACGCTCATTGCAGCAGCAGCTTAATATTTATTTGGACAAACAACGCGCCAGTATGCTCGGTCCTGACTTGTCAGACAGACGTAACTTAGTAGATAAACTGGTTTACTCGCCTGCCATCAAACATGCAATAGAGGCAGAAGCGGCAGAGACCGGTACTAGCCCTCGAGAAGCGCGACTACTCGCAAAGAGCTACGCTAATGAGATGGTCAATGATTACTCACATGCCATCATCCGCGGTTTTTATAAATTTTTAACGTGGTTATGGACGCAATTGTATGATGGTGTAGAAGTCCATCACTTCGAGCGCGTACGTGAACTGGCAGCAGATTATGAGCTGGTATATGTACCTTGTCATCGTAGCCATGTTGACTACCTACTACTGTCTTATGTCATTTATAAACGCGGCTTGAGTATTCCTTATGTCGCTGCGGGTGACAACTTAGATGTGCCAGTTTTAGGTCCAATATTACGCGGTGCAGTGGCTTTTTATATACGTCGTAGCTTCCGTGGTAATGCGCTTTATACCGCAGTTTTACGTGAGTACATGCACACGCTTATTACTCGTAATACCCCAATTGAATACTTTATCGAAGGCGGGCGCTCACGCTCAGGACGTTTGCTACCACCGAAAATGGGTATGCTAGCAATGACAGTGCACAGCCAATTGCGTCAGAGTAACAAGCCAGTGGTCTTTATTCCGACTTATATCGGTTATGAGCGCATCATGGAAGGTGGCACCTATATCGGTGAGCTAAAAGGTAAGCCAAAAGAGTCTGAATCATTACTTGGACTCCTCAAAGTCGGTCGCAAGATTGAACGTATTTTTGGCAATGTGCACTTAAGTTTTGGTACACCGCTACATCTAACCGATTTTATGGCCAAATTTGATGTACCAGAAAACAGCTTACCTGCTGATCGCACCGATACGCCGCTCGATGATAAAGCCAGCGCCATGGTTGATAATATCGGTGTCAAAGTCATGCAGCATATCAATAAAGCAGCAGTGGTTACTCCGGTATCCTTGCTGTCACTGGTGTTACTATCTGCACCAAAATCGGCGCTCGATGAAGATATTTGCCGCGAGCAAATTGCCCTTTATCAAGGTTTGGCTCAACAGCTGCCGTATTCAAGTGATACGGTCGTTACCGACATGTCACCGCAGCAAATTATTGATTATGGTATTAAGTTAAAACTTATTGAACGTATCCCTCATATCTTGGGCGATATCATTCAGATTGCAGGTAAACAAGCAGCACTGTTGAGTTATTTCCGCAATAATATTCTTCATGTCTTTATTCTCCTGTCTTTCTTAGCGGCTTTAGTTGCCCGTAATGGTCGTATCGAACGTAGCCGTCTAGACAATATCGCCATGCAGCTCTATCCATTTCTGCAAAGCGAGCTATTCTTATATTATCCTGCACATGGTTTGGCGGATACCCTGAACAAAAAAGTTGACAGTCTGATTGCTCATGGTTTGATTGTAGAATTGGGCGATGGCATGCTCAGCGTCCCTGAAGCTAATAGCAGATGCTACCAACAGCTGCAAGTGCTTGCTACACCTGTTGAGCAAAGTCTTGAACGCTACTTTATGACCTTGGCTCTACTCGCTCAACAAGGCTCAGGCAACTTAACCGAAAACGAAGTAGTTGATTTATGTCATCTGCTTGGTCAACGTTTATCAGTGTTATATGCTGATGATATTCCTGACTTCTTTGATCGCGCATTATTCACCAGTTTCCTTGGTGCATTGACTCGTTTGGATTATCTGCAAAAAGATGCAGAAACTGGCATCTTAACCTTTGATCAACGTATCAATGATATTGCTCATCATGCAAAATATGTGCTGAGACCCGAAATGATGCAAATCTTGCATCAAGTTGCCAGTCTCAATGAAGAAGAGATTGCTCATGCTATTACTGAGATCAGCAATAAAAAGCAACGTAAATTTGGGCGTAAGCGTTAACTTTTAATCAATTCTATGATGCATAAAAAAGACCTCTAATAATTAGAGGTCTTTTTTATTACTTTACATTTGAAATTTCTAAGCAACTATCTTAAGTTGAAATCTTTTTATACTTCATACGCTTAGGATTGGCATCATCACCCATCGTCTTTTTACGATACGTTTCAAACTCAGAATAGTTACCATCGAACCAAACTGGACCTTCATCTTCAAACGCCAAGATATGAGTCGCGATACGGTCAAGGAACCATCGATCATGCGACACGACCATGACAGTACCTGGGAAGACCTGAATCGCATCTTCTAGCGCACGTAATGTTTCAATATCCAAATCGTTTGATGGTTCATCAAGGAGCAATACGTTTGCGCCTTGCTTCAAGGTCTTAGCTAACTGCAAGCGGTTACGCTCACCACCAGACAATTGACCGACGTGCTTTTGCTGGTCTGAACCTTTAAAGTTAAAGCGACCAATATAAGCGCGGCTTGGCGTCGTATAGTCGCCAACGGTAATAATATCAAGCCCGTCAGAGATTTCTTCCCAAACCGTTTTGCTGTCATCTAAATTGTCACGTACCTGACCAACATAAGCAACTTTGACACTTTCACCCAAATCGACTGAGCCTGTATCTGGCGTATCGCGTTCGGTAATCATGTTAAATAGTGTGGTTTTACCCGCACCATTTGGACCAATAATACCAACAATGGCACCAGCTGGGACGTTAAAGCTAAGGTTTTCATAAAGTAAACGGTCACCAAATGACTTGGAGATATCGTTGACTTCGATGACTTTATTACCCAAACGAGGACCCGGTGGAATATAAATCTCAGAGGTCTCATTACGCTTCTGGAACTCTTGTGAGTTCAATTCTTCAAAACGCTGTACACGAGATTTAGACTTAGCTTGTTGACCTTTTTGGTTTTTACGAATCCAATCCAGCTCTTTTTTCAACGCTTTAGCAAACGATTCTTCTTGCTTATTCTGCTGCTCTAGACGAGTGTTCTTTTGCTCAAGCCACTCAGTATAGTTGCCTTCATACGGATAGCCATGACCGCGGTCAAGCTCCAAAATCCACTGAGCGACATTATCCAAGAAATAACGGTCATGGGTAATGGCAACGATAGTACCGCTATAGTTCTGCAGGAACTGCTCTAACCATGCCACGGACTCAGCGTCCAAATGGTTGGTTGGTTCGTCAAGTAATAACATATCAGGGCGTGATAAGAGCAAACGACATAGTGCCACACGGCGTTTTTCACCACCAGATAGTTTACTGACATCCGCATCCCATGGTGGCAGACGAAGTGCATCAGCCGCTTTTTCAAGCTGGGTATTTAAGTTATGCGCATCCCATGCTTGGATGATGTCTTCCATCTTACCTTGCTCTTCAGCAAGCTTGTCAAAGTCAGCATCAGGTTCAGCATATTCAGCATAAATGGCATCAAGACGAGCAAGCGCATCTAACGCCTCACGCATACCGTCTTCGACGTTACCTCGGACGTCTTTACTGTCATCGAGCTGCGGTTCCTGCGGCAAATAACCGATTTTGGTACCCGTTTGCGCACGAGCTTCACCACTAAATTCAGTATCCACGCCCGCCATGATGCGTAGCAAGGTTGATTTACCTGAGCCATTGATACCCAAAACACCAATTTTGGCGCCAGGGAAAAAAGATAGATTGATGTTCTTTAAGATTTCACGCTTAGGTGGAACAAGTTTTGACACGTTGTTCATCGTGTAAATATATTGAGCCATTAACACTCCGATAGACTGCATAAAAGAGGCAAACAAACAGACTTAGCAATACTACCAAGTAAGCTGCACCTCAAAATCAGGGGTATTCATTGACTGTCATTATCGCATTGTGATGAAGCACCTGCAAGCTAACTGGCTGTTTTACCGCTTGTTTCATACCTTTTGACACAAAGCTGAGCGCATTTTATATAAAAGCTTCTATTAAAATTATCATTCAGCTTACTGGTGTATCTTTCTGATTCATGGCCGTTTTATAAAAACCACAAAAAACAGCATTAAACATTTCGCAAAATTAATCAATAGACGATATTATATTAGCTAATCTTAATAAAATAGCTTTGTAAAAACGGCTTGATAGAAAAGGTACTCCATGACGACTGGCTATCACCCTGAACTGATCCAACGTGTGTTTATTGATTTCATCAGTACGCGGCTGCACCCCTTTTGGTCATTAACTGTGCCTAAATTGCGTCTTATAGCACGCCGTACACTCAGTGATGACTTGATAGCGCTACAATTTGAGCCTAACCGCGCCTTTAGACAGCAAGCTTTTAGTTCAGGTAATAGCTCAAACAATGGTTGGCATGGCGGACAGCATATTGATTTAAGCGTACTGATTGATGGTATTTATCATCAACGCCACTATTCATTGGTTGGTCTAGCGCAGCAGCCATTATGGTGGTATGAGGACAGCGAGCAAAAACCTCATAAAAATAATAATAATTTAAATAATAGCTTCGCTAAAAAGTCGCCAGTGCAAATTGGTACTTCTACTGTGACTATCGCTATTAAGCCGCAAGGTCTAGTATCAGATTATCTAAGTAAACGTGCAGCACTGGGTACTATATTTAATAGCGGTTTACCCAGTGGCGAATTTACTCTAGCTCATACAGTGTTAGCACAGCAAGCAAGTCAAATAAGCGAACCCTTATCCCTTACCCCTATACCACTGCCACTATTGTTTATCGCTAGCGGCAGTGGTATTACGCCAATGCTAGGTTTGATTACGCAGGCGCTGCAAAATGGGCATCCAGTAACGTTACTACATTACAATCGTACAATCTTCTATAAATCCCCATTGCAAGATCAATGGCAGCAGTTAGCTACTAAATATCCAACGTTCATTTATCATCTTGTTAATACGGAAGACCCCAATACTTATCTTGCCGGCTCGCGACATTTGAGCGTGGAAACTTTAATAGCATTAAAATTACCGCTGATAGATACACAGATATTTGCCTGTGGCTCGCCGGCGTTGTTAGCGGGTTTGTACCGCGCTTGCGATGAGACTAATTTGCCAGATAACAAGCAGCTGCGTGACAACATTACGATAGAGAGTTTTAGTGCGATAGAAAGCTTAGATTATATGTTTTCTACTATAGATAAAGCAGACGAAGAAGTGATTACTAGCGACGTAAAAACCATTTATTTACGTGGACGGCAACGACAATATAACAGTAGTACGACATTATTATTAGGTGCTGAGAGCGCTGGTATTCGAATGAGCCACGGCTGCAGACAAGGTATCTGTCAGCTGTGTCGCTGTAATAAGATCAGCGGAAGGGTCAAAAACATTCAAACTGGTAAGATAAGTAATGATGGCTATGAGTCTATTCAAACCTGCATTAATGTACCAATGACTGATGTCATATTGGATATTTAAAAAATATTATCAAGGATAAGACAGCCTTGCATAAACATTTATTTGTAATGTTTATTAAAACTGACACCGATGATTAAACCGAACGTTGTGCTTGCGATTTATTGATGCACCTTCGGATAAGGACTATCTATGCGCTTATTACCCCCTATATTTAAAGCTAAATCTGCAGTCTCTGCTATAACTCCGTTAATCGATGCACCATTCAAAACCACGCGATATCCGACGTTAACGGCTGCGCCACTAGCAAAAGTGCAAACCGAAGCGCTCGCTAATGAATTGAATACACTGTATCAAGGCGTGATGGACTCACTAGGCAGCGATGATGCGCGCTATATTCAGCGTGTTTATGGGACGGTGGTATATAGCGAGGTAATTTCACGGGCATTACTGGCATTTTCTGGGCAATTATCATCAAAACGTAGCAAACTTAGCGTTTGGCTACTTGGCACGTCCTTACTGAGTTTTAGTAAAATTTTAAACAACATGGAGCTTGGCCATAATGTCATGCATGGTCAGTATGATTGGATGCAGCACCCTCACCTTAACAGCCAAAAGTTCGATTGGGATATCGTTTGCCCTGCGCCCCTATGGCAGCATTCGCATAACTACTTGCATCATACTTTTACCAATATTGTCGGTCGCGACCATGATGTCGGCTACCACTTGATTCGCGTTACTGATGAGCAGCCTTGGACGCCAAGCGATCGCTATAACTTATTTAAGACGATGATATTGGCATTAGGCTTTGAATGGGCCGTCGCCTTCCATGATATTCAAATCAGTGTCGACGAGTACGCAGACGTACCAAAACTGACAGACATAATGCAGCCAAAAGCTCGTGCACTATTTGGCAAAATCGCCCGACAAGTTGGTAAAGATTACATTGCTTTTCCTACGGTGGTAGGTCTGACATTAGGTCGTGGTAGTGCTTTGACGACTCTAAGCGGTAATATCACTGCCAATATCGCTCGTAATCTATGGACATGGGCAGTGATATTCTGTGGTCACTTTACCGAGCAGGCTCATATGTATACCCATCTTGATGCCAATGAGAGCAAAGGTGATTGGTACGTGCGTCAAATTCTCGGCTCTAGCAACATTCAAGGTAATAAATGGTTTCATATTTTGACCGGTAATTTATCGCATCAAATTGAGCACCATATCTTTCCGGATATGCCTGCTAGGCACTATGCGAAGATTGCACCAAACGTACAAGCCATCTGCGATAAATACAATTTAACCTATAATACTGGGCACTTTAGTCATCAATTTCAACAAGTAATTGGACGCATTCGCCATTTTAGTAAACCAAATAGCGATGAATGGCATACTTATACACAATCGATATCAAATAATGATAGAAGCATTACCAACAAAAGCAGTAATAACCATGCCTCTAACAACGCTACTGAGACATTACGTGGTTTTAGAAGGTTTCTCCCTCAGGTTGTGCGCCAAGCTATGTTTTATGCCTGATTTTTTATTAACGAGACTGGCATAGTCTTTAAGCTTGAAAAGAGCTTTTAGAATAGAAGCCTGTTAAAAATATTAACATTTGCCCTATCTACTCTTACGCTAACAGCCTAGAGATGTAAACTAGAAATCTGCACAATAACAAGAGTAGAAATAATTATAATATTTGAAAATAGGGAGTTTTTATGAGTAACGTCGGTACAAAATCAGATATGAATATCGTCCATAATGAGGCAGCGAGACGCTTTGAGACTTCGATCGATGGGCAGACAGGTTATATCAGTTACAAAGAGCGTGAGGATAAGCTGGTATATGATCATACTATCGTCCCACAGGAGTTAGGTGGTCGAGGGGTTGGCTCGGCATTGGTAAAACATGCATTGGACTATGCTCGTGAAAACAATAAGAAAGTAGTACCGCAGTGCTCGTTTGTTGCCTCGTATATTGATAAAAATCCTGACTACAAGGATCTACTATAGTTCAAACTATTGAATAAGTATGTTTAACGATAAATAGCTACGATAGTTTGCTCTATTAACCGTTATACTAGCGCTATATACTCTCAATAATAACGTCATAGCCCTCCTATCTTCTTGATACTTCTATTATATTTTTTTAACCAAATATATAATAAAATGTCAGTGACAGGTGGGTTTTTTGTCCTATGACTTTTTATAAGCGTTTATTACATTCGTGAAGGCAAATAAAACTTACAGTAGTTGCCACACTATTTTATCGTTAATAATGATTTTTCTATCCACCATAATAATAAAGGATATCACCATGAGTAGTTTATCTAATCAACAAGTCGATTTGCAGTTAGAAGAATTACCAGGCTGGCAGCGCGAAGGTAATGCGATCGTAAAAACCTACCACTTTGGCGATTTTGTTGAAGCTATGAGCTTTATGAATCAAGCTGCTTTTCATGCTGAGGCCTTAGAGCATCATCCTGAATGGAGTAATACCTATAACGTAGTAGAAGTTCGCCTGACTACTGGCGATACTGGCGGCATCACCAGCCATGATGTTCGTTTAGCAAAACGCATGGAACATATCGTCCAGCCCAAACGCCTATAAATATCACGCTGTGCGCTCACTATGTATCACTTAGCAGATAGCTATATTTTAGCCATAAAAAAAGACCTCAGATAGTATCTGAGGTCTTTTTTACTAGCCAGTTTTCTAACTGGCTAATGTCTTTATAGGACGAGTATACTTTTCCTATTACATACGGCGGCTAACAAATGCCACGATGAATAGAATGACTGCTAATGCTAACAAGATATAGGCGAAGTTTGCAGACAATCCAGCAACACCACCAAATCCTAAGAAACTTGCTAACAATGCGATTACGGCGAAAATAATAGCCCAACGAAACATAATGATTCTCCTAAAATAGTAATTGAAAAGTCAAATAATAAGGTTGCTATAGTAATTACTAACTAACTCTTACATTACCAACCTCAGTCATCCGATATTTTGCTTTTTATTTTTTTACAGCTCTTAGTGTTTAAAAATATAGATAATGCTTTAGATAATGCTTTAGATAGTGCTTAGGAATATAGAGTAGCAATGATTTTCAATCTAAAAGGTTCATTTTGGTAATAATGTCGATAGGTTATGTAAACTTTGTAGCAAATCTTACCATTTAAAGATATTTTCAGTACTTATGTGTGGAAACGGTAAATAAACACTTAAGTACTACTAAGTCTATGAGAAAATTATTCAAAGATATTACGCTCGATTTTACAAATATTATTTATGATGCTTTTTTAAGCTCAATTGAACTTAATGATCATTTTCTTATAACAATCATTTGACAAAGCACACTAACAAGGAAGATAACGATGAATACGGATATAGCAAAGAGTACCAACTCATCAGGTAATAACAAAAAATCTAGTAGTGAAAAACGAGCTTATGCGGTGGTTTTATATGGGGCGACCAGCTTTGTTGGGCAAATCACTGCCCATTATCTGGCAAATTTTTTGTCTGCTAACAAAGATAAGAGCGGCTCTGAAATTAATTGGGCGATAGCAGGTCGTGATCAAAAGAAGCTCAACGAGTTGCAATCTAAACTTACTAGCAAAGTAGATATTATTATTGCCAATAGCGATGATGCGGCAAGCCTTGATGCAATGACTGAGCAAACACAAGTCATTATCTCAACCGTTGGACCCTATCTTAAATACGGCGAACCGCTTATCAAATCGTGTGTTGATAATGGCACAGATTATGTTGATCTCACTGGTGAGGCAATATTTATCAAAGATATGATGGATAAGTATCAAGAGGCGGCAAAACAAAGCGGCGCCCGTATCGTCAACTCTTGTGGCTTTGATTCTATCCCATCAGATTTAGGCGTTTACTTTACGCAAAAGCAAGCAGAAGCGAAGTTTGACAGTGCTTGTGATGTGATTCATATGCGTGTGAAAGCCGCGAAAGGCGGACTATCAGGCGGTACGATTGCCTCAATGGCAACCATCTTTGAGGAAGTTGGACAAGATAAATCTCGTCGTAAGCAAGTGGCAAATCCTTATTTGCTGAACGATGATAAAGATGCGCCAAACGTACGTCAGAGCAATGTCAGCAAACCAGAATACGATAGCGAACATAAGCGCTGGCTTGCACCTTTTGTGATGGCAAGTATCAATACGCGCATTGTGCATCGCAGTAATCAGTTGCTTGGTTATGAATATGGACGCGAATTTAAATATGATGAAGCAATGTGGATGAAAGATGGTATCAAAGGTAAGCTGACGAGTTACGCCTTGAGTGCAGGCTTGCTCGGCTTTGCCACTGCCATGATGATTACGCCAAGCCGCGAGTTATTATCCAAGCACGTGTTGCCTAAATCAGGTTCAGGACCTTCTAAAGAAGAGCAAGAAAACGGCTATTTTGATATTCGTCTCTTTGGACAAACACCTAACAAAGACAGTATTACTACCAAAGTAACGGGTGATAAAGATCCAGGCTATGGCAGCACTTCACGTATGTTGTCGCAAGCGGCATTATGTCTAGCGCAAGATATCAGCAAAGAAGAAGTGAAGGGTGGTTTTTGGACACCTGCTTCAGCAATGGGCGACAAGCTACTTGCTCGTTTAGAGAAACACGCTGGTCTGAGCTTTGATGTGATTGATAGCTAAACCTATGTCTTAAAAAGCAGTTTCTAGAATATCAATCAGTACTATTAAAATAACCGCATTTTGGTCACAAGGTGCGGTTTTTATCTCACAATAACACTACAATAATTGCACGACATCACTTATTAGTAGGAGTCTGTTAGATTTTTCATGGATGTACCACTGAATGTTTAGTATTTAAATTGTTATTATTGCGCTTAGTGTTTACGACGTCTTTTATATCTGACGTCTTTTATATCTATAGATAACGTTATGTAATGACCAGAATTTTTATACGAATCAATCATGATAGTCGCCTATTGATTATCATGATTTTATTTTTTCTATAGATTATATATTAGTTATCTTAAATATATATATTCTTTATTCTACATAGATAAGCACCATATCAGACCGCATTTAATCAAAGTTATCTCTACGACCATTTTAGCTGACATTATAAAAATATAAATTGAGGATTAAATAAATGAAAAACCATACTCTAGCTTTATCATTACTGATTGGCGCGGCACTTACTGTTCCGGCAATGGCAGCTCCAGCTGATACTAAAGCCGCTAAAAAGACGACCACCACTGCTGAGATGGCTGTTGAAGCCAAAGTTGAAAGCACAGGCAATGAGACTGATGCAAATACTTCTAAAACAAGCAAAATGACACCGTTTGCGATTAGCGAAACTCAAACGATTTCGCGCGCACGCGTCAATAGCAATATTAGTCAACAGCCAATGACTACTGAGATAAAAGCGCCAAACGGTCAACAACCGATGACTACCGAAATAAAAGCACCTGCAGAAGCTTTACAAAATTCAGAATTACAAACAACTGAGATTATCTCTGAAGATGTAGTGTTAGATGTAGAAGAAGATGAGCTATAAGTAAATATCTAAGTAATTATACTAAGTCGATTCTTGAAATAAATATAATGATTAAAAAACACCATTGATATATTTGATTTAATAAAAAGGCAGCCTAATGGCTGCCTTTTTTGTTTCTATTTAGAATAAGACGTCTTATTTCTTAACTTTAGTCACACCTGCTTCTTGCAATAGCGCGCCGAGAGTACCCATTTTGCTAGGCGCTTCTGCTTTTTCTGCACGAGGCGCCTTACTACGACTGTCGCTATTATTACTGCTACTAGGTTGACGCTTAGGCTTAGACGGACGCTTATCGCCAGCTGGACGATTGCTGCGCGGACGACTGGTATTCTCATCATTATTAGTAACATTTGCCGTCGCAGGTTTCGCTGCTGGGCGTGCAGGTTTTTCAGCTTCAGGTTTCATACTAAAACCAATACGACCGCGTTTTTCGTCAATAGAGATGACACGGACCGAGACGATATCACCGGGCTTAACGCGGTTCATCGGGTCTGCGACAAAGTCATTGGCCATTTGCGAGATATGAACCAGACCATCTTGATGCACGCCAACATCGATGAAGCAACCAAAAGCAGTCACGTTGGTAACAACCCCTTCTAGTGTCATGCCTTCGCTCAAATCTTTAATGCTGTTCACATCTTCACGGAAGTTAGCCGTCTTAAACTCAGGACGTGGGTCACGAGCGGGCTTAGCAAGCTCATCTAAAATCGCTTTTACGCTAACATTTTCATCATTAGCAGCTAGCGCTGTGGTATCGATACTGTTTAATACACCATCGTTACCGATAACTTCTGGCAAGGCTTTACCTGTTTGGGCAAGTAAGCTGTCGACCAGCGCATAGCTTTCTGGATGTACACCAGTTGCATCAAGTGGATTGCTACCATCATGTATGCGTAAGAAGCCTGCGGCTTGCTCAAAGGTCTTAGCACCTAAGCGCGGCACATTTTTCAATGACTCGCGGCTATCAAAAGCGCCATGCTCTTTGCGATAGGTAACGATTTGCTGCGCAACATTCTTATTTAAGCCAGCAATGTGCGCCAAGATAGCGGGGCTTGCCGTATTCACATCAACACCAACGGCGTTAACGCTGTCTTGTGTGACTTTATCAAGACTATCTGCCAACTGAGCTTGGTTAACATCATGTTGATATTGACCAACACCAATGGCTTTTGGATCTACCTTGACAAGCTCAGACAATGGGTCTTGTAGACGACGAGCAATAGATACTGCCCCACGTACAGAGACATCTAAATTACCAAGCTCATCAGTAGCAAGCTCACTGGCAGAATAGACTGACGCGCCAGATTCATTCACGATGACTGCTTTGGCTTTTAGCGCATCATTTGCTGCCAAAATCTCTTTAATCATCGCATCTGTTTCACGGCTTGCCGTACCATTACCGATAGCCACTAGATCCACATTATAAGTACTTAATAATTCATCGATAACCACTTTGGCTTCAGTCATTTTATTATCAGGCGCAAATGGATAAACCGTTGCGATAACAGGCTTGTCTTCGGCATCTAACATTACATGACCTTGAGCATCAACAATCGCCATCTTAACGCCATGACGGATACCGGGATCAACACCCAAAATAACTTTGCGACCAGCAGGTGCCGACATCAATAAATGCTGTAAATTATTGGCAAAAACATCAATCGCAGCCGCTTCTGCAGTCAGACGCTTTTCAGTCAATAAACGATGCTCGATATGCGGACGCCATTTGTCTTTCCATAAACTGCTCGCCGCTTCTGTCAAAAATTCTTGACGCTCAGTTGGCGCTTTAGCATCAATCTCAAAATGCTTAATAATTTTTTCAATAAAAGGCGCATTTTCGCCTTCGATCTTTAGACCCAAGACGTTTTCTTGACGACCACGTAGCATCGCTAATAGGCGATGATTTGGCAAACGTGCAAGGCTTTCGCTATGCTCAAAGTAATCTTTGAACTTTTCACCGACTTCACGCTTTTCTTCACTGGCAACGCTCGATACGATACTGGCTGTTTTGGCAAAACTGCTGCGTAAATGATCTAACAAGTCTAACGCTTGCGTCCATTCATCTACGATAATGGCTTGTACACCAGCAAGTTGCTTCTCGATATCATTAAAATCAACTTCAATCTCATTACCGCTTTCATCAGTAATGCTTGATTGTACTTGATAGTTTGCTAATGCATCGGTTGGCGTCACGTTTTGCGTTAACACTGCTTGTGCAGCAATATCAAGACCAGCAGCACGTGCTTTGGCAGCTGGTGAACGGCGACGTGGACGATATGGCAAGTAGATGTCTTCAAGCTCAAGTTTTGAGGTTGCATTATCAATACGTGTCTGCAGCTCGTCAGTCAAATTGCCTTGTGTGCTCAGTAATTCAATAATTTTAAGGCGACGGGTTGCCATATCACGTTCATAATTGAGAGACTTCTCTAGCGCGCGCAATTGCGCATCGTCGAGATTCTGCGTCTTTTCTTTGCGGTAACGGGCAATAAACGGAACGGTCGCGCCTTCATCGTACAGTTTGACAAACGCATTGACTTGAGCAGTCTTAATGCCAAGCGCGCGAGCAAGCTTGTCGTGAATATTCGCGTGTGTGGTTGCATCCAAAACCTGTGCATTTGTCGAGGTTTGAGATGGCGTTAAGGTATCAGTGCTACTCATAGACGTATCAATCGTTGAGAAATGTAGTTTTGCATTATAGCAAAAGCTGCATGAATAGAAATCCTTTTTATCTTTTCGTTATTTATCGTGTTATTTATCGCAAAAATCGTTTAATGAGCACACTCTTGACGCTTTATTAAACAAACACCTACAGCATTTGCCTTTATCAGTGATGCAATTATGACTGCAATCTTATACACTAAAGTCTCATCAGCACAAATATTGCTGTGTACCGACGTAATGAACAATAGTTCTCATTTTTATATTTTTTTGCCAATCGATGGAATGATGCTCAAATAGTTGCACTAATAAATGGTAAAAGTGGTATTCACACTGTTTTTATTGAGAGTAAATATACTGACTGGTGCGTTTTAACAATAATTTTTGCTAATAATAATTTTTATAAGAGGATGCCTGTATGTCTGAAAATAACAGCCCCGATACCTTAACTCAGCGTATTCTAGTCGTTGATGACGATGCACGATTGCGCTCTTTGTTACAGCGCTTTCTAGAAGACGATGGTTTTGTTGTCCGTACTGCCCACGATGGCAGTCAAATGGATAAGCTGTTGCAGCGTGAGCTTTTTTCATTAGTGGTACTTGATTTGATGCTACCAGGCGAAGACGGTATCAGTATTTGTAAGCGTCTGCGCGAAGACAATGGCGACATCCCTATTATTATGCTCACGGCTAAAGGTGGCGACGCTGATCGCATCGCAGGTCTAGAAGCGGGTGCGGATGACTATCTACCAAAGCCATTTAATCCAAAAGAGCTATTAGCACGTATCAAAGCAGTACTTCGTCGTCAAAATCGTGAGCTACCAGGGGCACCAAGTCATCAGCTTGAAGTAGTAGAATTTGGTCCATGGACACTTGATTTATCGACACGTACGCTCAAACGCGACGGCAATGTTGTCACCTTAACGACGGGTGAATTCTCGGTACTAAAGGCATTGGTTCAGCATCCACGCGAGCCATTGACCCGTGATAAGCTGATGAACCTTGCCCGTGGTCGTGAATGGGGCGCGATGGAGCGTTCAATTGACGTTCAAGTATCACGTCTGCGCCGCTTAATTGAAGACAATCCTTCACAAGCACGTTATATCCAGACTGTCTGGGGCGTAGGCTATGTATTCGTACCTGACGAAGCAGAAGTCGAAGCAGCTAAGAGCGAATCACTTTAAATTTCTAAGTATTGCTTGTGTCCGTTGATATATCATACTATTAATGGGTAATCCTATTAATACAACGGGCGCAACATTGAAATCCTCTATTATTCATCGAAATATACCCTGCACCTTGGTGACAGGGTTTTTGGGTTCTGGCAAAACCACACTTATTAATCAATTGATTGCCGATAAATCCACTGATGAGCGTTGGGCATTATTGATTAACGAGTTTGGTCGGATTGGTATCGATGCAGCCTTGGTTTCAAGCTCACAAGATAGCAATTCCGCTCAAAATAATATCGCCATTCGTGAAGTTAGCGGCGGCTGTATTTGCTGTACCAGCCAGTTACCTCTACAAATAGCTATTAGTCGCCTACTGAGTGACCATCATCCGCAACGTCTGCTTATTGAGCCAACAGGGCTTGCTCATCCACGTGAGCTTATACGGCAGCTGAGCGCGCCGCATTGGCAGACGGCTCTAAAAATGCAAGCGGTCATAACTGTACTTAACGCTCTGCAGTGGCAACGAGAAAAATATCGTGCTCACGAAGGGTTCCAAGCGCATATTCGTGATGCCGATGTCTTGGTCATTAATCGCTATGCCCAATTAAGTACTGACGATAAGCAAGCATTACAAGATTGGATAGCAGAGTTAAATGCGCAAATCACTATTATTTGGGCAGATTCCGACTATCAAACGACTTCTAATGATATAGGCACAGTAAATACTTATTTAGCAACTTTAAGAGCGCAGCTGATCAAGCCTAGCCAGACCATCTCACAACAGCGGACAGTTAATATTGCTCAGCCGAAAAAATCTGTGATTAGCTTGCAGCCGCTGAGTCATTCATTATCGAATAAGTCATTATTCGACCCTTCCACAAACGATAATAATATTCAGGCAGACAAAGACATCGAGCTGCCCTATCGTTATCATGAAATACAGCAAGATATCGTAGTTGCAGGTTGGCGACTACCAGCGGACTATAAATTAAATGCTGATAAGTTACAGGATTGGCTGCTAACGCTACCAAACTGGCAACGCATCAAAGGCGTATTGCATACGTCTAATGGCTGGCTACAAATCAATTTTACGCCTGATAGCTTGTCCACAAAGACAGTGAGCGTACAAGCCGATAGCCGATTAGAGATTATTTTGCAAACAAGTACTGGGCAAGAAGATGCGATAGAGGTTAAGCTAGATTGGGAAGCCTATGACCATGAACTCATGGCGTTGATACTATAGCTAATGATTGCATAGCCATCTATTGTAGTGATAGAAAGATTGTTGATAAAAATAGAACCAATAAAAAAGCCCACACTATTTTGATAGTGGGGGCTTTTTTATTGAGCAGCATTGTTTTTATTAGCGTAACTGACTGTCTTTACTACCACGGCGATTAAACAATTCCGCAGCTTTTGCTTCTTGCTCAAGCTCAGATTGACAGCCAACACAATGCTGCACACCCGGTACTGCGATACGGCGAGCTTCTGGAATCGCCTTACCACATTCATCACAAAACTCTGCGCTTTTACCTGTCGGTAATGCACGGCGTGCGCGCTCTAGCGCATCGTTAACGGTCGCATCCATTTGCTCATGCTCAGCACCATCTCTTGACCAACCACCTGCCATATTATTATCCTATTTATTTTTATTCATTATGCGTATCTTTAATCGAGCATAAAGGTCTTCAATAACAAATAGATGGGGTTAGATATCAGCAATTTCAATCTACCTGCGCAGACAAATTGTCGCTCAATCCTTGGGTTGCAACTCAACCACTTGTCCACGTACCCCGATACTCTCATCACTCATCAAGCATACATAGCCTGCCATAATATCTTCAGGAGTTTTCAGACTCATCGGGTTTTCACCTGGATAAGCATGGGCACGCATATTGGTGCGAGTACCACCTGGATTGATACAGTTAAAACGCAGATTGGTGGTGTTTTTCGTCTCTTGGGTAAAGATATCGCTCATTCCTTCTACCGCTTGCTTAGACAGCGCGTAGGCACCCCAAAATGCGCGAGGATGCGTACCAACGCTGCTAGAGGTAAATACGATAGAACCATGCGGTGCATCTTTGAGTAACGGCAGTAGCGCTTGGGTAAGCATAAAGGTCGCTGTGAAGTTAATCTTCATGACTTGAGCAAACATATCTACATCGTACATCTCAAGTGGCGTCAATGGACCAAGCATCCCAGCATTATGCAATATCCCATCAAGCTGACCAACTTCTCTATGAATCAAATTTTCTAGCTTTTGCATTTCTGCATAGGTAGCCCCTTCTAGATTCATCGGTAACATAGCAGGTTGCTTACCACCAAAGCTCTCGATTTCATCATAAACATATTCAAGCTTGCTACTGGTGCGTCCTAATAGCAGCACCGTTGCGCCATAGCGTGCATAGGTCAAAGCAGCGACCCGACCAATGCCATCACCTGCACCTGTGACTAAAATGGTCTTGCCATCTAAGCAGTTTTCAGAGGGTACAAAGTCACGAATATCCCCGTGGGTTAATTCGGTTGCAGACGATTGCAATTCAGTCTGATGGCTTGCAATATTATTGGCTATATTGTCGGCTGAATGGTTTGCCGACTGATTCGCTAATGGGTTGATATTGTCACTCATGGCGTTACTCACTACTTATCGTTTAATAAATGGGATGGTTAACCATTATGCTATGTTGTTAAATATTGCCTGATAACACGCTGATCTTGTGGCTCATTTGAGTTATAACATTTGAATTATAAATAGTCGAATTTACCAGAAGAAAGCAGTAATTTACTCAACTGCTCAGGGGTTTCCGTAATATAATCTGCGCCCCATTTCTTCAGGTTGTTTTGATCTTCAGGCGGAATATAACCATAAGCGGCTAGAATCGTGGGCATACCAGCGGCATTACCAGCTTCGATATCACGGATATGATCGCCAACATAAATCACACTTGCAGCAGCGCCGCGAGGGATACCAAGCTTCTCTAGCGCCGCATACATAGGCTCTGGGTCAGGTTTAGGGCGTGATACGTCATCAGGACAAACCAAAACCGCACAGCGCGTATCTAGTTGCATTTTTTCTAATAACAGCTCTGACAAATAGCGCGGTTTATTGGTCACTATACCCCACGGTACACCTTTTTCTTCAAGGGCACTTAAAACGTCCTCAAGCGTGTCAAAAACATGACTATCCACACAAATATCCGCTTCATAATCGTCTAAAAATTGCTGACGAAACTCAAGTAACGTCTCTTCGCTAAAGTCTGTTTGCTCATTATGACGTAGCATAAGCTGCACCATCGCTGAAGCACCTGCCGATACTTGCTCACGAATCTCTGTCTCAGACGGCGCTTGCCAGCCGTTTTCTTGGCTCATTTTGCCAATAATACGTACAAAATCGGCAGCAGTATCTATCAATGTCCCATCTAGGTCAAATAAGACCGCTTTTACAAATTGGCTCATTACGAAGGCTCTTAATTAAGGTGATAAAAGGGTATTAAGCGAGAGGTTTCTGTACTGCTATCATATAGTTGACATCGACGTTTTGAGCTAGCCAGTAACGCTTGGTCAATGGATTATAGTGCAGTCCAATGATATCTTGGCGCGCAAACTCTGCATCAATTGCCATTTTATCGAGCTCAGCTGGCGTAATAAACTTGGCATAATCATGCGTACCGCGATCAAGCAAGCGCAATACGTACTCTGCACCCACGATAGCAAACAAATAAGATTTTGGATTACGGTTGATCGTTGATAGTACGCATACGCCGCCTGGCGCCAACAGCTTAAAACAAGCATCTACAATAGCGGCTGGATCTGGTACATGCTCTAGCATCTCCATACAGGTAACCACATCAAACTGACCAGCATGGGTAGCCGCTAAAGCTTCAACCGGAATATGCTGATAGCGCAAGGTATCTTGTAAATTGCTTTGTTCAGCATGTAGGCTTGCTGCTTTGAGATTTTCTGTCCCAAGGTCGATACCTGTCACATCTGCGCCGCGACGTGCCATTGATTCTGATAAGATACCACCGCCACAACCGACATCAAGAACCTTTTTACCCGCCAATCCCATCTCTGCCGTTTTTTGACTATCAGCACTCACATAGCCACGCTTCACATTTTCCTCTATCCAGTTTAGACGCAGCGGATTGATTTCGTGTAAGGTAGCAAAGGCACCGGTTTTATTCCACCACTCACCCGCCAATTTATTAAATTTTTCAACTTCGCTTGGATCGACATTGATAGCGTTTATGGTATCGTCAGCCATGCCACTATCATTTGCTTGAGTGTGCAAAGGCTGCCCAGAAAATAAAGCTTGGCTCATAGTTTTTCCTTTATTGTTATAGTATGTGACTAAAGACTCAATATTAACATGCGAGCCGCAAAGCTGCCGTAAGTACATCGTCACCGATTGTGAACTGCTTTATTGATGCTCTAAACATCAATAAAAATAGAATAACAGGCTATAAGTAAGATACCTTAAATAATGACTGACAGCATTACAACCATTAGTTAAGAATCCGGTTCACAAACTGACGCATTTTACGCTATTATAGTTGCTATTCTATAGTAGGTCGACTCAGTCGACCTATCGTCGTCTATTGACTCTGTCATTGCTTATTTGCTTTGGTATTTATATGACTATCAAAGCTATAACTATTAAAGCAAACTTCTCAATGTCGTTATTTCAAGGAATAAGTATGAAACGTATCATCGCATTAACTGGTTTGGCTTGCGCTATTGGATTTGCCAATATGGGTGCACAAGCTGCCAATTATGTCGCAGGAAAAGACTATCGTGTGTTAGATAATCCAGAAAAAATTAGCGGTGATGCTATCATTGTGCGTGAGTTTTTTTGGTATGGTTGCCCGCATTGTAATGTCCTTAATCCACACATGGAAAAATGGGCAAAAAACAAAGATAAAGATGTGGCATTCTTTAAAACACCCGCAGCATTAAACCCTGTTTGGGAAGCCAGTGCCCGTGGTTTTTATGCCGCGCAATTACTGGGTTTTGAAGACAAGACACATGACGCTTTATTTGATGCCGTACATAAAGATGGTAAGCAGTTATTTGACCAGTCTTCATTAAGCAAATGGTATGCCTCAAAAGGTGTAAACGAAAAGAAATTTAATAGCCTTTACAACTCTTTTGCTGTTGGTACTAAAATCGGTCGCTCACAAGCAGGTGCCAAGCGTTATCAGTTATCGGGTGTGCCAGCCGTTGTTGTGCAAGGCAAGTACGTGGTAACCGGTGAAAGTGCTACCGTACCTAAAGTAGTTGATTTCCTAGTCGACAAAGTACGCGCAGAGAAAAAGTAACATTAGTTTTTTAAAAAAATATAAAAACGCTATTTCTGATCCATTAAAAAAGCCAATCTTTACTGATTGGCTTTTTTGTATTTTAGTATTCTATCTTTAGTGTTTTATAGGTACCCACTAACCAAATTCGCTTGCCTATATCTCTTATCGCTATTTTTTTATATTCGTTAAAATAGCGACTTCACGGATATAACTGGCCAAATCTGCTTTTGACTCCGCCATTAACTCCTCATCATTTGTATGCTTAGCGTACTCAATCCAGAGCAACAGCTGATACATACTATGCTGCTCAGACGCTTTATATTGTTTGACAAACTGCTTGAGCGTACCTTCATCATTGATATTTAGACGCTCATACCAGCTCTCTATCTTAGAAACTTGCTCTTTAGGAAAATAGGCATCAAATAATGCTTT
Organism: Psychrobacter sp. S4(2024); assembly: GCF_036861305.1. NCBI lineage: Bacteria > Pseudomonadati > Pseudomonadota > Gammaproteobacteria > Moraxellales > Moraxellaceae > Psychrobacter > Psychrobacter sp. S4(2024). The sequence continues at coordinate 498,384 of NZ_JAZAQR010000002.1, forward strand.
TATCAGCTCATGGCGATTTTCTTCAATCATAAGCTTGCCAACGCGCTTGGTCTGACGATTACGCGCATTGGCACTGGTGATATCGGCGAGCGCCATTAATTCCGCCATAAAATAATCACTGGCAGGTAAAGCTTTAAGTTGTTTCTTCGATAAGCTGGCAAGTGGTATCGACAACTGTTGCAGGCGCTCATGAGCTTTTTTGAGCTCTGTGCGTGAGACGCGCATATCTTGTTCTGACCAGTCAATCATAAAAGCTTTCCATGTTTAAAAATAAATAATAGGTATAAAAAAATTAGGTATAAAAGGTTTAGCAAACGCTACCAGCGATGCTTTTCACGGTGTTTCGCCGTCACGGTTAAGCCTTCTGGCAAGCTATTTTGCAATCTATCTTGCAGGTGTTTGGTGATAAATACCGAGCGGTGCTTCCCACCGGTGCAGCCAATGGCAACCGTTACCGTATGACGATTATTATGTAAAAAATCAGGTAACCAACGATTCAAGAATGTAGCGATATCTCCCGTCATCTCAGCGACCTCTGGATAATCGGCAAAAAACGCACCCACTTCAGCGTCAAGACCTGTCGCCGAGCGCAGTGTCGGATTCCAATGCGGATTGGGTAAGATGCGTACATCAAAAACGAAGTCTGCATCGATAGGGCTGCCGTACTTGAAACCAAACGATAGTAAATTAATCACGATTTGATTATCTACACCCACATAATCACGCAGACGCTCTTTTAGCTGATGAATATTGAGCATACTGGTATCTATCTTGATATCGGCATGCTTAAATATCGGCTGCAAAAGCTGTATTTCTTTCTCAATAGCTGCTGGTAAATTATAAACGTTATTTTCTACGCCTTTGGTATCTAACACCATCAACGGATGGATGCGGCGCGTGGCATTAAAGCGTGCAACCAGCGTCTCTTCTTGCGCCGTCACATACATCACCGTGACCGCCTCTTCGCCATAGGTCTGCTTTAAACTGTCATGGATTGCATCAAAGTTAGATAAATCTGCGCGCGGCGTACGAATATCCACCCCAAGGGCAATGCGTTTAATTCCACTATCACAGACCAGCTTTTGCGCCGCTTCAGGCACAAGAGACAAAGGCAAATTGTCAATAGAATAAAAACCCAGATCTTCAAGGATATTTAGTACCGAGGTTTTCCCTGAGCCTGAACGTCCTGACACTACCAATATACTCAGTTTATCACCAGTGGATTCGTTAGAATCTGTTAGCTTTGATTGAGCATTATGGGTGTCTTGATTTGCCTGCATGTTCCGTCATCCTTATAAATTGCATCCCGCAAATTACAATATTATAAATAGCAGTGTGATCAAACTTTATTAATCGTGACCAATCGATTGTCTAGCAAGCGTGCACGACCTAGCCATGCAGCCACTAAAATAACCAAGACTTGATGGTCATTGATACTCTCATCATCAACAGCCGTCAGCTCAGTTGTTTTTACTTCTAGATAATCAATAATAAATCCCGCACCAGTAATACGCTCGTGAGCTGCTGTCAAAAGCACCTCTAACGGCTGTTTATTATCGGTAATCTGTTTGGCTAAATACTGCAGCTCCTGCTGTAAGATAGGCGCTGTTTGGCGCTCAGACTCGCTTAAATACTGATTGCGCGATGATAACGCTAAGCCATCAGTAGCACGAATAATAGGCGCGCCAATAATATCGATTGAATAGCTCAAATCACGAACCAACTGCTTAATAATGGCTAATTGCTGATAATCTTTTTGCCCAAATACGGCTATGTTAGGTTGCACGATATTGAAGAGTTTAGAGACAACAATACCGACACCATCGAAATGATTGGGCCGAGTTTTGCCACATAGTTGCTCAGTAATAGTCCCAGCGAGAATAGTGGTCGGCGGCGGTAATACCGGATACATCTCATCAATAGTAGGAGAAAAAACATAGTCAGCGCCAACCATGGCAAGCTTTGTTACATCTTCATCTAAGGTACGAGGGTAGCTATCAAAGTCTTCACCAACCCCAAACTGCGTTGGATTGACAAAAATACTAACCACCACGATCTCTGCATGCTGTTTGGCAATTTTTACCAGCTCCAGATGACCATCGTGTAGATTACCCATTGTAGGTACTAAGGCAATGCGCTGCGCTGTTCGGTAAGGCTGCAGAGCAACGCGTAAGTCTGAGATATGGTAATGAATCGTCGGCATGTTTAACTGCTCTTTTACTGATGGACCTAATTACTGAAATTCTATATTTGCTTAGCTAAACTGGTGCTGCTCTGTTGGAAAACTACCTTCCTTTACTGACTGCTGATACAAGGCAAATGCGCCTTCGATACTGTGCTCAGTGTTACGCTCATCAGTCAGAAAATCATGGATGAAACGCGGCGCGCGACCATGAACCATACCGAGCATATCGTGCATGACCAATACCTGACCATCGGTATCGGCGCCTGCCCCGATGCCTATCACGGGCACAGCAACGGCTTCCGTTACTGCTTTAGCAAGCTCAGCAGGGACGCATTCTAGTACCAAAAGCGCTGCACCAGCGTCAACCACAGCTTTTGCATCGTCAAGGAGTTTTTGACCTGCTTCATTGCCGCGACCTTGAACTTTATAACCGCCAAAAACGTTTACCGACTGTGGTGTTAAGCCTAAATGCACGCACGTTGGCGTACCTGCTTGCGCTAATGTTGTAATCAACTCGCAAAGCTCACGACCACCCTCAATTTTAATCACATGAGCGCCTGCCTGCATCAGCTTGCGGCTATTAACAACGGCCTCAGGCAGCGTCACGTAGCTCATAAAGGGTAAGTCCGCTAAAATAAGTGCGTGCTTATTGCTGCGGGCGATATTAGCAGTGTGGTAAGCCATATCATCGACCGTAACAGGCAAGGTTGAATCATGACCCTGCACCACCATACCCAAGCTATCACCGATTAAAATCGTATCAATCTGCGCTTTTTCCATCATGCGCGCAAACATGGCGTCATAACAGGTCAGACAAGTAAATTTGGTACCGTCTTCTTTAAACTTATTTAAAGTAGATAACGTTGTCATATCGTTATATCATCCTCAATACTTATGAATATCAATCAACTGTCATTCACTTTAAATGAATGTCTCTTTATTTATGACTTGACGCATCATGTTCTAACAGCTTCAAACCTGCCCAATCGCTGCTTTGGGGATAGTCGATTATCGACTTTCCTACAATCATTAGCTCAGGTGCGAGCTCTCGTAACGGTATCAAAACAAAATTACGCTCATGCAAACCCACATGGGGTATCGTTAATGTTGGCTCAGAAATCCGCTTATCGCCGTATAACAATATATCCACATCAAGACTACGCTCACCCCAATGACGCAGGCGGGCGCGTTTTGCTTGCTGCTCCAACTGTTGGCAAAATGTCAGCAGCTCAAACGGCGTAAATATAGTTTCAAAGCCAGCAACGGCGTTCACAAAATCTGGCTGATCTTGCGGTCCCATCGGTACCGAGGCATAGAATGAAGAAATACGCACAGTGCGTATCTTTTCTTGCTCTTGCATCATCTCAAACGCGTGCTGTAAATGATCAACAGGCGCCCCAAGCTCATTTGCCAGATTGCTACCCAAGCCAACATAACAAGTGACCCAAGAGCAAATGGCGATAGATTTGCTATCAAAATCAGTATTATTAAAGCGCGTGTTCATCGTTATCACTTTACTCTTATATTCGCTGTCAACGTTAAACGTCATTGACGCTTGGCTGACGACGGCGACGTTTCGATGGCACACGGCCTTTATTGGCATTCATATTACTGTTAGCTACTTTATTAGCATCTTGGTGTTCGTTAGAACTTTGATTAGTAGCACTTTGACTACTAGCGTCTCGTTTAGCTTTAGTAGACTTAGTACTTGATGCTTTAGCGGGTTTCGGTGCTTTATCAATGACGTTATCAGTAGAGCCAACAGCTAATTTAGGCACTTTTTTTGCGTACTTCCCAGATGATTTCTCATTACTACTAGTGTCTAATGTCGTTGCTTCTTTAGCACTGCTAACCTCTGCGACAATATCACTATTTTCAATCACAGTAGGCTGACGACGACGGCGCTTGTGCGGTATCGGCTCATTATTCATACTAACAAGTGCTGGTGACTGCGCGACGTTGCGCTCTGCATAAGCGGAGCTACGAGCATTAGTTGAAGACACCTGAGTATTCACTGACTCTTTTGGTGCATGCGATCTATTAGTTAAGTCACTCGCTTTATTAACAGCTTTTTCTTGCGGCTGCGATTGACTATCAGCCGATGCCTTGTTACTAACTGTTGCTTGCTCAAGCACTTTTTGAATAGGCGCTTTTTGCGTCGCTTTAGGCAGTGCTTTATCTGAACCAGATAGCTGCTTTTTCAAAGGCGGTACGACGTTGCCCTGTTCTATGACAAACAATGGGGCAGGTTTCGGCGTGTGCTGCTGATTGCTACCATTATTACTGCTCGCCAAAGACAATTGCTGCAACTGTGCCAGCTCATTATTGTCTTGTGTGAGTTGCTGCGGGCTATAACTTTTCCTATTAGCAGAAGTATGCTGACTGGCACGGCGACGACGTGATGGCACATTTGAGGCATCATTAACCATTGCTGGTTTTGCATGACCATTACTCAGCGCTTTATCTTGATAGTCACTATCTAACTGACTTAACTTAGCATTGTCATTCGAATTCTGCTGCTTTTGACGATTGCGTCCACGACCACGCTGACCTTGTTTATAAGCACCACGGCGGATATTTTCATCAAAGTCATCAATCGCTTGATCCTGCTGCTGCTCAGTCAAGGTTTGATAGGTCTGCCACCACTCGCCCATATCGTTAGTCGATTCAGAAAGTGGATGCTCTGCATCACCGCACTGCTCGCGCAATAATAAGAAATCAAAACCGGCACGAAAACGTGGATGCTCAGATAGCTGTACAATCTGTTTGCTACGCGGCGCGGCCAGTTTTGGCTGCAATATCCAGATATCACGAATAAACTGTTCAGCAAATTTTGGAATGGCAGTCTTGATACGTTGACGATCAATCACTTTGCCTGCTGCATGCATTTGTGCATCCGCAAAAGGCATATTGCGCTTTTTGGCTTTTTCTAGTTGATGTAAGTAGTTCTCCCACAGCAAAGCGGCATAAAAGAATGCTGGGTTGATACTTTTGCCAGCAGCAATACGTTTGTCGGTATTAATAGCGACTTGCTTAACTAAGGCACTTGGCTCAGAAGGCGGATAAATGATGAGGCTATCAATCGCGCCTGAATCAAACAATAACGGTAATAATGGTACTAAATAACCACCGGTAAACATCTTTTGCGTTTCATCATAGAGACGGTGCGGAGAGATTTGCTCAAGTAATGACCAGTTGCCATCATGGAACTGTGCGGCTAATTCGCTATCAAACTCAAAACCCAATTTTGCTTTGAAACGCAAAGCACGCAGCAATCTGACCGGATCTTCTTCGATACGAATCGGTGCATTGCCTAATAAACGGATAATTTTATTGTCAATATCTTCAAGCGCGTCGCAAAAATCATGAACTATGCCTTTAAGCGGCTGATAATAAAGGGCATTGATAGAAAAATCACGACGGGCAAAGTCTTGTTTGATATCACCCCATACATTGTCGCGCAGAATCATACCGTCTTGATTGGTATTAGAATCGTTAATAGGTGGCCCACGGAAGGTGGCTACTTCGATAAGCTCACGCCCAGAGTACACATGCGCCAACTGAAAACGGCGACCGATAATACGGCAGCGCTTACCAAAGACGTCTTTAATCTCATGAGGCTTGGCATCAGTGACCGCGTCAAAATCTTTTGGACGCAGTCCTAGCAAGGTATCACGCACGCCACCACCGACGATATAGGCGTCAAACCCAGCTCGGGTTAAGGTTGCGATTACTTCGGTAATAGAATTGGGTAATTCAGATTTATTCAGTTCTAACTGCTTGGCGGCACGCTCGGCCATGCATCTACTCCTTGCCTTTTTTCTTAACCACCCTGACGAACACAGCGTCAATCAGGCGGATGTACGTGCTAGTTTAACAAATTTTGGCCATGGTGGGTGTATTTAGACAGTTACTTACATGCTATTTTGTCAATATTGGGGTTAATTAAAGTAAAATACAGCGATTAATCTTGCACGGTCAAACGTCCTCGATTTTTATCAACGGTTTTTGCGCCAATACCCTTTACCTTTGTCAATTCATCAACCGTTCTAAAACTGCCAAACATCTCACGATATAGGATAATGGCTTGCGCCTTATTGCTACCGATACCATGTAGCAACGTAAGCTCACCTTCTGTTGCTCGATTAATATTAATGATTGACTGCATACGTGCTTGATTTTGCGCTGTCTCTTGCGTCAATAAGTAGTTATAAGCACTTTGGGCATTATCAAAACACGGTGCTGCATTAGCAGCATTAATTGACGTAAAAATCATAGAAAGCATGCCCACTAAATAAAAACCCCTTTTTTGGAGTAGTTTAGGGAGCAAGGTAGCGAGTAAATACTTACTAGGTGCGTTCATGTTGTTTCGCCGTTTCCCATAACGCATCCATCTCATTGATATCGCTGTCTTCTAAACGCTTGCCAGCGGCAGCTAACTGGTCTTCAATATAGCCAAAACGTGATTTGAATTTATGCACACAGGTCAACGTCGCAGTTTCAGCGTCGAGGTTTAGTTTACGGGCGACATTGACCAGCGCAAACATGCAATCGCCAAGCTCTTTTTCAATATCGGCAATATTATCTTGTATCTCGACTTTTGGCTTATCTAAAATCTCAGCCTTTAGCTCGGCAATTTCTTCATTAAGCTTATCGAACGCACCGCTGACGCCTTCCCAATCAAAACCCAGTTTTGACGCCTGTTTTTGCACATCCTGCGCTTGCATCAGCGCGCTGCCTGCTTTGGTATTGTCCAAACGACGCTGTGGTTTACCACGTGCAGCGCGCACTTGTTGTTCCTCCCCCTTAATCTCATCCCAGCGTTCTTTTACCGCGGCTTCATCTTTAAGCGTTTCTGCTTCAAACACATGCGGATGCCGGCGAATCAGCTTTTCTTGTAAAGTGGTAATCACATCACTCATATCAAAGCGCTCTTGTTCAGCGTACATCTGACAATGAAAAACCACTTGCAGCAGCACATCACCAAGCTCGCCTTTAATGTCTTCATCATCATCGCCTTGTACCGCTTCGCCGAGCTCATAGGCTTCTTCAATCGCATACGGAATTAAGCTATGGTTGCTTTGTTTTTTATCCCATGGACAATCTGCTCGCAGCCGTGCCATTAAGGACAACAGATCCGCTAACTCGCCACTTGCTTCTGGCGTTCCTGATACCGGTGTAGGCGCTGTTATTTTATTTTCTAAGCTATTCATAAAAAACACTCTTATATTTTTATTGGTTATTCAATAGAACCCTATTAAGTTTATAACGATTTTGTCGTTAGTGTAGCATTGAACACTGATTAGCTTATAATTGGGTAACCTACTTAATTATCATCTCACTGCTTAAACGCAAGGATTTTATCGTTATGCCCACATCCGATACCAATAATGCCAGCTATGCGACTCAAACCCAGTTCACACCGATTAAAATTGATTCATTTAAAGCTTACGATATCCGCGGCGAGCTTGGTGTCAATCTCGATGAAGCTATCGCTTACCGTATCGGCCATGCCTTTGCGCAAATTTTATTCGAGCGTTATAACAGTGCCGATAATGATGCTACCGCTGAACTGAAAAACTTAAAACCAGCTATCGTTATTGGCAGCGATATTCGCCATTCAAGTGAACAGTTAAAACAAGCGACAATCAAAGGTATGCTAGATGCTGGCGTCGATGTGATTGATTTGGGAATGACAGGTACAGAAGAGGTTTATTTTGCCACCAGTTATTATCAGGCATTAGGCGGTATCGAAGTAACTGCCAGTCATAATCCGATTAACTATAATGGCTTAAAATTGGTCAAAGAGCACTCAAAACCGATTAGCGCCGATGATGGTTTGGCAGAGATTCAAGCGTTAGCAGAATCGGGGCAATTCACCACTGCTAACACCTTAGGCAACCTACAATTACTGACGGATAAGAGCACCTATATCAATCATGTGATGACTTTTATTGATACTGACAAATTAAAACCACTTAAACTGGTTATAAATTCAGGCAATGGCAGCGCCGGTCCCGTGGTTGATTTATTAATCGATAAGTTAGCACAAGCTGGTGCGCCGATTGAAGTGATTAAACTGCATCATGAGCCTGATGGTAGTTTTCCTAATGGCATCCCTAATCCGATGATTTTGGCTAATAGAGCCGCCACTCAGCAAGCGGTGTTAGCACATAAAGCCGACCTTGGCATTGCCTTTGATGGCGATTTTGATCGCTGCTTTTTATTCGATGAATACGGCGAATTTATCGATGGTAGCTATGTCGTTGGGATGCTGGCGCAAGCATTTTTAAATAAGTATGCGGGCGAGTCGATTGTTTATGATCCACGGGTAATTTATAACACCGAAGCCGTCATCCATGAGCATAACGGTAAGGCCGTTATTAGTAAATCTGGGCACTCATTTATCAAGCAGGTGATGCGTGATTCTGGCGCGGTTTATGGTGGCGAGATGTCAGCGCATCATTATTTTCGCGATTTTTTCTACTGCGATAGCGGTATGATTCCTTGGCTGCTGACCATTGAGCTATTATCGATTACCGGTAAAACCTTGTCAGAATTGGTCAGTGGTTATATTGCAGCCTATCCAAGCTCAGGCGAGCTGAACTTTCATCTGACCACGCATGATGCGCAGACGATTATTAGCGCTATCGAAGAAAAGTTTAGTACCGAAAACCCAACCAAATCGATGCTCGATGGTTTGAGTTTAAACTTTGGCGAATGGCGTTTTAACTTACGCGCCTCAAATACTGAACCATTAATTCGGTTAAATATTGAAAGTCGCGGTGATGAGGATTTACTACAGACCAAGACCCAGGAGATTCAACAATGGCTTGCCAGTAAAGGTGCTGTACCTGCTTAACTTCAATAGCTGCAATGCTAAATAAAGACATTCTAAACTTATAAAAATAAAAAAAGCGCCGATTATTTTTTATATTAATCGGCGCTTTTATTTAGCTTTAGTCTAATAACTATTTGTCTACTGAGCTTATTTTATACTTAATAGAAAATCTTATTTAGCGCGACCAATCCCCATATAGTCGCCGACTAGACCATCAATCTGTGTTCGTGACAAGGCATTTTGCGCATCGAATACGGGCATCGCTTGCTCATTAAGCTTAGCAATATCTAGTCTATTTTCTGGTAACCAGCTGATAATAAAGATTGCTTGCGCCTCACTAAGCTGTTGATAAGGATTGTTTATCAATTCAAGCAATGGCTGCTGCTTATAAAGCGCTGCTAGCTCCGTTTGCGCTTTATCGCTATAAACCAGCGTACGAATATTATAAGACCATAATAATGCTAATAATGGATGAATCGCCGACTCTGCCGTCCGTCCTGAGCCCGCCTTATAACTACCGCCCCAAATCATGACCGTTTTATTATCGATAAAACCATCAAAATATTGCCAAAATTTGCGAAATATCAGCTCTTTTTGGTCTTCGTTGATATGGATAACCGATTGCAATAGCGGCATGGCCAAGCTCTGTGCTTGACTTGATTGTTGTAGCTGAAGCAATTCTGTCGGTAGCGTATTACCACCAAACCCCCAGCCCGCCTGCAAGTAGCTACTGCCCACGCGCTCATCAAGCCCCATGATATGGCTGACTTGCTGGATATCGACTTGTTGACTATCCGCCAAGCGCGACATCTCATTCATAAAACTGACCCGCGTTGCGAGCATCGCCATGATGCTACTACGAGCAAATTCGATAGTCGCGATATTGGCATAATGAGTAGCACGCGCATGCTGCATTAATGGCTGTAGCATACTCAAATGATGACGACTATTAGAGGTTTTTTCACCGAGTAGCCATAGTGACGGATTTAACATAGAGCTATAAGCGTCGCCATCTTTTAAGAAAACGAACGGTAGATAATAGACCCAAGCACGCTTTAAGCGCTGAGACAATGCATCTATAGTGCCAAGCTGCTTAATGCCACTCATCATGAGCGGTTGTGTCTGCTGTTGACTGTGATTAAAAGCGGTAAGCCAATCATCCTCTACCCATACCGAATCGACACTGTCTAAAAACAACCAATATAGGATTACTGATTTTGGTTGTTTTACCTCTTGCTGCTCGTCGATAGCCTTCGTATTGCTATGACCTGCTACTTCATAAAGCTGTATAAGCTTATCAGCGGTATTAGGCAGTGCAAAACTCATAATGTGCTGTTGCTGCGTATACATTTGCCATAGTGCCTGCAAATGATGCTCAAAGCCATATTGATGTAGCTGCTGCGCCAATATCTCTTGGTCTGCGTATAAATGCACTTGCTGACCAAGACTTGCCAGTACGACAGCACTGGTCACCGCCTCAATACTATGACCAATAAGTACGCAGACAGCAGATTTTTTTGCCAAATAACTAAACGAATTGGATTCAGATTGGGGCATATTTTTATCCATAGTCTCGGCGCTCATGAGTGTACCTTTAATGGTTATTAATATAGCAGCGCTCTCAAGAAAGCTGTTTGATGTGTTTTAATAGCTGATTGGTTGAGGTATCGAATGGTGCGTTGCCCTCTTGCTGCATCGCATCATGAACGGACTCTGCCATCTGCTTACCCATCTCAACGCCCCATTGATCAAATGGATTGATATCCCAGATACTAGCCATGACATAAACCTTATGCTCATAAAGCGCGATTAACGCCCCTAAACTATGCGGGGTAAGTTCATCAATCAGCAAGGTTGTAGAAGGCTGGTTGCCTCGGTAGTATTTATATTTATCAGCATCGCAAGCAATTTGACCATCCGTTTCAGCGATAGCAGCATTACCAAAAGCCAGTACACGGCTTTGAGCCAAACAATTGGCTAAAGACAGTTCATGCTGCTGTTGTAGTGGCGTATTTTTTGCCTCATCACTGTAGCGACGTACACAAGCGATAAAATCACAAGAGACTTGCTGCGTTCCTTGATGTAGCAGCTGATAAAAAGCATGTTGGGCATTGGAACCAATTTCACCCCAAAGAATAGGACAGGTATCATAATCAATACGATCACCATGCTGGGTCACCGATTTACCATTACTTTCCATCTCTAGCTGAGTTAAATAACTGGGTAAATAGCTTAAGCGCCCATCATAAGGCAGCACAGTATGAGCATTTACCTGCAAAAAGGTGCTATTCCAAACTGCGATTAAGCCCAATAATACTGGTAAGTTTTCTGCAAAATCCGCCTGCGCAAAATGCTCATCCATACTATGCGCGCCTGCCAACAGCTCTTTAAACCCAGACATACCGATACGAATAGCTATGGCAAGACCAATCGCTGACCATAAAGAAAAACGACCCCCTACCCATTCCCAAAGCTGCAACTGGTGCTCAGGATGAATACCCCAAGCACTCATTTTTTCACTATTGGCCGAGATACCGATGAAATGACGACGCAATACACTGTCTTCAGTGCCCGCACGCAGCTTTGCGGTTGCAAGCAGCCATAATAGTGCCGTTTTGGCATTGGATAAGGTATCAATGGTACCAAAAGATTTAGATGAGATAATAAATAAAGTGGTTTCAGGATTTAGATGTTTTAGCAAATTATCCAGCTGCGTGCCATCCATATTGGAGACAAAATGGACCTCAACACAGGTATCTGCCCACTCATCAAGGGCAGTGGTTGCCATCAGTGGCCCTAAGTCAGAACCCCCTACACCGATATTAACAACATCTGTAATTGCTTTACCTGAAAACCCGCGCCATGTCCCACTGCGTACACGCTCAGATAAGCGTTCAACTTGCCCCAAACTTTGATGGACATCAGCGACTACATCTTGCGTATCAAGTTGTAAGTTTGCTGTGGTGGGCAATCGTAGTGCAGTATGCAAAGCGGCACGTTCTTCACTGGTATTCACCATCGCCCCTTGCAGCAAGGACTGAATACGAGTGGACAATTCACAACTATTTGCCAGATTTAATAAACTTTCTAGCACAGTATCATCTAGACATTGCTTGCTGTAGTCCATATACAGCGCCCCACTTTGAGCACTAAAACGTTGGGTACGCGTATTATCTTGTGCAAACAAGGCAGCTAATGACCACTTCGACTCAGCTGCTGCCTTCAGCTTCTGCCAATATTTAGAATGGCGGGCACTGCTATAGACTTTATTGTTTTTTGTATCGTTCATTAACTACTCTTCATCGGCTAGTTGCTGCTGAGCGAAATATATAAAAGCTTGCATATAAGAGCGCATATCGCCAGCATCATAACTGTTACCACGCATGGTCGTGACATTGACACCATACTCACTGATAAGCGCATCAATAGCATCCGTCAGTTGAATTTCTCCGCCAACTGAGGCTTGGGTATTAGCCAGATAATCAAAAATATGATAACTAAAGACATAACGACCGACCACAGCGAGTCTTGATGGCGCATCAGACAGATTTGGCTTTTCTACAAAACCTGCCACTTTAAAACTGACATTCTCATCTGTTTTATCATCTATATCGCCCTCATCCATAAGCGCTTCACTTAATTGAGCGATACCATATTTGTGCACGTCTTCATCGGCTACTTTATCGACCAATATTTGCGAATGGTTATCTTCAGCAAAAGCGTCAATCATAAACGCCAAATTGTCAGCAGACATATCACCATTAAAAGGATCAAGCACCACATCTGGCAGCAGTACTGCAAAATCATGCTCACCAATGATTGGGCGTGCGGCAAGCACCGCATGACCTAAACCCAATGGCTGACCCTGACGTATCATCGATATAGTCACATCATTTGGTAGCCAGTTTAAGCTGTCTGCTAGCTCGTTCTTACCTTTAACACGCAATTGATTGTCAAGCTCGGCATTGAGATCAAAGTAATTTTCAATAGCACTTTTTTGTGCATGACCAACCAAGACAATGTGCTTAATACCAGCAGCAATGGCTTCTGCCACCACATAATGGATGGCAGGACGATTACCAAGCGGCAATAGCTCTTTAGGTACGGATTTAGACAATGGCAACATACGAGTACCAAAGCCTGCAACGGGTATCACCGCGTGAGTAATTTTTTTCATAAGGATTAATACATACTTAATAAGAATGGATAAGGGTTTGTTTTCTATAATACTTATATTGAGTTATAACCATTTGGATTTATGCTTTGCCAACGCCATGTATCTTGACACATATCAGTAATAGATAAGCTTGCCTTCCATCCTAATAACTCTTGTGCTTTATCAGCACTAGCATAGCAACTGGCAATATCACCAGCTCGTCGCCCAACAAACTGAAAAGGAATATCTTTAGCTGATACGGCAGAAAACGCTCTAACTAACTCTAATACAGACGTTCCCTTACCTGATCCTAAATTGATCGGAAGAAAACCTAAGCTTTGCTTTTGCTGCTTTAAATAATTGAGCGCGGCGACATGACCTTGTGCGAGGTCAGTTACATGTATAAAGTCACGCACACCCGTACCATCTACCGTAGCATAGTCATCGCCAAAAATGCTTAATTTATCAAGCTTGCCGACCGCGACTTGTGAGATATATGGCATTAAATTATTTGGAATATCATTGGGATCTTCGCCAATTTGTCCAGATGGGTGCGCGCCAACAGGATTAAAATACCTCAAAGGAATAAGGCTCCAGCTGTTATCTGATAGTGCTAAATCTTCTAGAACATGCTCAACCGTAAGCTTACTCTGTCCATAAGGATTGGTACAGGAGCGTGGAGAGTCTTCATTAATGGGCAGAATTTCAGGATCACCATAGACCGTAGCTGATGAAGAAAAGACTAGTTTTTTAACCTCATATTCAGCCATGATTTTAAGTAAGGTAATCGTACCACTCACATTATTATCATAATACATCAAGGGTTTAGCGACAGATTCGCCCACCGCTTTTAAGCCAGCAAAATGAATCACGCCAAAAAATCGATGGGCGACAAATACTTGCCTGAGTGAATCAGCATCACGAATGTCGCCTTCGATAAAGTCGATAGGCTGCCCAATAAGGCTAGAAACACGATTTACTGCCTCAAAACTGCTGTTAGATAAATTGTCATATATCACCACCTCGTAGCCTGCTTCATGCAGTGCAATACAAGTATGTGAACCGATATATCCTGCGCCTCCAGTCACTAATATTTTATTTTTATAATTTTCCATATTGATATCCAAAGCAATTTTCAAACAAAAAAAGACACCCCATTGTAGGGGTGCCTTCATTATTTTTCAACGTCATTTGAGTATTAACAGTCAGTTAGCTACTGATACTACCAACCTGTCACTTCTTTTAGCTTCTCGCCCAATTTTGATGGGTCACGCGTGTAAGCAATACCTGCCGCTTCAAACGCTTTAAATTTATCTTCAGCTGTACCTTGACCGCCAGAGATGATAGCGCCGGCATGACCCATACGCTTACCTTCAGGAGCAGTTACACCAGCAATATAACCAACAACTGGCTTAGTTACATGGTCTTTGATATAAGCGGCTGCTTCTTCTTCAGCAGTACCACCGATTTCACCGATTAGGATAATCGCTTCAGTTTGTGGATCTTCTTGGAACAATTTCAATGCATCAATCTGGTTCATACCAGGGATCGGATCGCCACCGATACCGATACAGGTTGATTGACCAAAACCAAGTTTAGTAGTTTGAGCAACGGCTTCATAAGTCAAAGTACCAGAGCGTGAGATAATACCCACTTTACCTGGCAAATGGATATGACCTGGCATGATGCCGATTTTGCACTGACCTGGGGTGATAACGCCTGGGCAGTTAGGACCGATTAGACGTACATCGCCTGCTGTTTCAAGGTAGCGTTTGGCTTTTAGCATATCAAGCGTTGGTACGCCTTCAGTGATCACAACAATCAGCTTCACACCAGCGTCAATTGCTTCGATGATAGAATCTAGTACAAAAGGAGCTGGTACATAGATAACAGAAGCGTCTGCTTGGGTGGCTGCCATTGCTTCAGACATGGTGTTGAATACTGGCAAACCTAGGTGCGTTTGACCGCCTTTACCAGGGGTTACGCCGCCAACAACTTTTGTACCATATTCGATAGCTTGTTCTGAGTGGAACGTACCATTTTTACCGGTAAAACCTTGCACCAATACTTTGGTGTCTTTATCAATTAATACACTCATTATCTTATCCTTGTATGCGGTTGTCTGGTAGGCGCTTGCCTATCCTGCTACGTTAAATGTTAACGTCGGTAGAATAACAGCAAACACCTTATACTCTTGAGCAATTAAGCTTTAACAGCGTCAACAATTTTTTGAGCGGCGTCTGATAAACCTTGAGCTGAGATCAATTTCAGACCAGATTCTTCTAGAATTTGTGCGCCAAGCTCAGCATTGTTACCCTCTAAACGGACAACAACTGGTACTTTGACGTCAACTTCTTTGATCGCAGCGATAATAGCTTCTGCAATCATGTCACAACGTACGATACCACCGAAGATGTTGATCAGAACACCTTCAACGCTGCTGTCTTCAAGAATGATCTTGAAGGCTTCAACAACGCGATCTTTAGTTGCACCGCCGCCAACGTCCAAGAAGTTAGCAGGCTTGCCGCCGTACAATTTGATGATGTCCATCGTAGCCATTGCAAGACCAGCACCGTTTACCATACAACCGATATTGCCTTCTAGGGCAACATAGTTTAGATCAAACTCAGCCGCTTTAAGCTCACGCTCATTTTCTTGTGATTTGTCTTGTAGCGCAGCAATCTTAGGCAAACGATATAAAGCGTTTGAGTCAATACCAATTTTGCCATCAACACAAACGATCTCGCCATTTTCGCGAACCGCTAATGGGTTGATTTCAAGTAAATCAATGTCGTTTTCAACGAATGCTTGATAAGCACCAGACATCAATTTAACGAATTGATTGATTTGCTTGCCTTCAAGACCCAATTTAAACGCGACTTCACGCGCTTGGAATGGCAATAAACCAACTAATGGATCAATATTTACTTTAAAGATTTTTTCAGGGGTTTCTTCTGCAACTTTCTCAATCTCAACACCGCCTTCCGTTGATGCCATAAACGTCACGCGACGTGAAGAGCGGTCAACAACAGCGCCAAGATATAGCTCGGTTTGTACTGGATACATATCTTCTGCAACCAAAACGAAATTCACTGGTTGACCAGCGGCATCGGTTTGATACGTTACAAGGTTTTTACCGATAAGCTCATCAGTCACTTGCTTCGCTTCTTCACGAGTCTTAACCAGTTTCACGCCGCCCGCTTTACCGCGACCACCAGCATGAACCTGCGCTTTGATGACTGCGATATCAGTTGGGGTTTTGTCAAAAGCTGCCGCTGCTTCGTCGCCACTGTAGGCAATGATGCCTTCTTGAATTGGCAAGCCATAGCTTTTCAATAGCTCTTTTGCTTGATACTCATGTAAATTCATTGATTGAATCCTTTATTTTTACCATTAATAAAAAATGAAAACTCATACATCGTAGAATGCTCTACTGTATTTTAGACCAACGCAGCATTCAAAATAGCTATTCGAACAATGCGATGGTCATGTCATCATCTAATAACCATTTAAGACACTTAACATATCTTTATACAAATATTTTTAGCCATTAAAATTATTTACGTTTTTTACGCTGAATCGCGTGAATCGCACGACCATCCGCAGACAATGCTGCTTCATGGACGGCTTCAGAGATCGTTGGATGCGCAAACGTCATCAACTGCAAATCTTCGATGCTTGATACAAATTCCATCGCAATCATACCTTGATGGACGATATCGCCTGCACCAGCAGAAATCGCATGCATGCCTAATAAACGATCTGTTTTGGCATCAGCAACGACTTTGATAGAGCCTTGAGCTTCACTTTGAGCAAGAGCACGACCGTTTGCAGCTAGGTTAAATGAACCTGTTTTGACTTCATAACCGGCGGCTTCTGCTTCTTGCTCTGTCAAACCAACCCATGCGATTTCTGGATGCGTATAGATGACGTTGATGATAGTGTCATAGTTAACTTGAGCTTTTTCGCCATGAATACGCTCAACAGCCATCATGCCTTCTTCCATAGCTTTATGCGCAAGCATAGGACCGCGTACCAAATCACCGATAGCATAAACGCCATCAAGATTGGTTTTGCACTGATCATTGACATCAATCAAACCGCGTTCGGTCAATTGAATACCACTGTCGTCGCCAAGTAATTTTTCAGAATAAGCACGGCGACCGACACAAACGATCAGCTTATCAAAGCTCTCTTCACTAGATTCGCCTTTGGTTTCACTAGTAACGATGACTTGATCGCCTTGCACTTCAGCATTGGTCACTTTGGTATCGACACGGATATCAAGACCTTGCTTTTTCAGCATTTTGCCCGCTTCTTTAGCGATGTCTTTGTCAGCAGCAGCCAAGAAGCTAGGTAGTGCTTCATATACCACAACTTCTGAACCTAGACGACGCCATACTGAACCAAGCTCAAGACCGATAACACCAGCACCGATTACGCCTAAACGCTTAGGTACAGCAGTGAAGTCAAGCGCGCCAGTAGAGTCAACGATACGATCGCCGTCATTTTTGGCAACTGGAATATCAATCGGTACTGAACCAGCTGCAAGAATCACGTTTTTAGCAGTGATAGTCGTTTCTGCTTCATCAGCAAGGGCGGTAAATTTAACTTTTTTATCAGCACCTTTACCATCTTCTAATGTGCCCCAGCCTTGTAGCCAGTCAACCCCATTACCTTTCAATAACGCAGCAACACCGCCAGTCAACTGCTTAACGATGCCTTCTTTACGAGCAATCATTTGCTCGATATCGATAGCAACATCACCAGTAGTAATACCATGCTCATTAAGGTCGTGCTTAGTCGCTTCATAGCGATGTGAGCTATCAAGCAATGCTTTTGATGGGATACAACCGACGTTTAAGCAAGTACCGCCAAGTGCAGGCTCGCCTTTATAAACGCGTTTTTCGATACAAGCGACGCTCATGCCAAGCTGTCCTGCACGGATTGCTGCTTCATAACCACCAGGTCCGCCGCCGATGACGACTAAATCATAACTGTCTTTCATAATACGTTCCTATTTTAATTTTAGTTTAATGTTAGGTATCATATAAACCAATTTTATCTCGTTAGTAAACCATCGACTTATCCATTCGATAACCAATACGATATCTAAATGCTAGATAATAGATGCGTTTAAAAAGACGATAAAGATGGCTGCTGAGTATTCTTAGCTCATTGCTCATAAGATAGAACTGAAAAAGCTAAAAGGCATTAAAAGATAATCTATACAAAGCTAAAAAGCTTGTATCAGTCATTACTAATACAAGCCTAAAAACTTAAAGATCTAAAAGTAGCATAGTAGGGTCTTCAACCAATTCTTTCAGTGTTACTAAGAATTGTACCGCTTCTTTACCATCAATCATACGATGGTCATAAGACAGGGCAAGATACATCATTGGCAAGATTTTAACTTCACCATTAACTGCCATAGGGCGGTCATTGATAGCATGCATACCCAAGATAGCTGTTTGTGGTGGGTTCAAGATAGGTGTTGACATCAGTGAACCAAATACACCACCGTTTGAGATGGTAAATGTACCGCCAACCATGTCTTCTAGACCAAGTTTGCCTTCTTGTGCTTTACCACCAAATTCACGAATCTTGGCTTCAACATCTGCCATGCTCATGCGATCAGTATCACGCAGTACTGGTACGACTAGACCACGGTTAGAAGATACGGCAACACCGATGTCATAGTAACCATGATAAACGATATCATCACCGTCTAATGATGCATTCACAGCTGGATAGCGTTTTAGTGCTTCAGTCGCCGCTTTTACAAATAACGACATAAAGCCTAAACGTGTACCATGACGCTTTTCAAACTGATCTTTATACTTAGTACGCATGTCCATCAACGGTTTCATGTTGACTTCGTTAAACGTCGTTAACATTGCTGTTTCTTGAGAAGCAGCTAGCAGACGATTCGCGATTGTTTTACGTAGACGTGTCATTGGTACGCGTTTTTCAGTACGCTCGCCAACTGCTTCAGCAACAGGACGACCACTATCAGAAGTGATTGAGCTGTCCGCTTTCAACGTTGGGTTTGACATGTCAGTTTTAGTCACACGACCGCCGCGACCACTACCTTCGACGTTTTTAGGATCTACGCCAGACTCTTTGGCTGCTTTACGCACTGCAGGGCTTTGATCTTTATGATCAGATTCAGCAGACGCTTGTACTGGCTCGCCGCCATCTGTTGCTTGCTTAGGTTGTACTGGCGCAGCTGGTTGATCTGGATCAACGGCAGGAGCATCTTCAGCACTGGCGCTAGCACCAGCTTCAAATTCGGCAATCAGCTCATCAGACAATACGGTGTCATCTACTTGCTTAACGATTCGGGTTACAACACCGTTATCAGGCGCGACCACTTCTAATACAACTTTATCAGTTTCGATTTCAGCTAATAGGTCATCACGGTTTACTTGCTGACCTTCAGTGACATGCCATTCAACGATTGTACCATCGGCAACCGATTCTGGAAAAACGGGGGCTTTAATTTCAGCCATCGATATACTCCTTAGATTTGGATATTACTATTTATAATTAAGTCGTGATAGGCAGTCAGTGCCATTTAAAATGTGATATTTAAATTGTCTCACTGGGTACTGACTGTCATCGCCTGATTCATTGATTACATACAATCTGTTATTTAGATGAGCTATTAAATAGACAGCTCATCTACACTGATACCAAGACCACCAGCGATTAAATCTTGTTGTTGCTTAACGTGTAATTTTGCTGATCCTGTCGCAGGCGCTGCACTTGCAGGACGTGCAACTGGCTCCATCACTTTTGCTCTGGTTGGATGCGGTACAACAATGCGGAACATATGCGGTGCTAAGTAATACCAAGCGCCTTGGTTCAAAGGCTCCTCTTGCGTCCAAACGATTTCTTTTAAGTTGCTGTATTTTTCAATTTCAGCAATTAAGCGTTTTTCTGGTAAAGGATAGAGTTGCTCAATACGAACGATTGCTACATGGTCTAGACCTAAAGCACGGCGCTGCTCAAGCAAGTCATAATAAACTTTACCGCCACATAGCACCATACGAGTCACATTGTCCGGATTTTGCTGATCCATCTCTGGCAACACGGTTTCAAACTTACCATTTGCCAATTCTTCTAATTGAGAAGTTGCAAGCTTATGACGTAGCAAGCTTTTTGGCGACATCACGATTAACGGTTTACGAATCGGGCGAACCGCTTGACGACGTAGCGCATGATAAATCTGTGCAGGCGTCGTTGGTGTGATGACTTGCATGTTGTCTTCAGCACATAACTGCAAGAAGCGCTCAAGACGGGCTGATGAATGCTCAGGACCTTGACCTTCGAAGCCATGCGGCAATAACATGGTTAAGCCGCAAACGCGCTGCCATTTGGTCTCGCCACTCGCGATGAATTGGTCGATAACTACTTGAGCACCGTTAACAAAATCACCGAACTGAGCTTCCCAAACAACCAATGCATTTGGCACCGTGGTCGCATAACCATATTCAAAAGCTAGTACCGCTTCTTCTGATAGCAATGAATTATAAGTGGCAAAGCGTGCTTGATCTTCACTCAGGTGAGCAAGTGGCACATACATGCTGCCATCTTCAATATTATATAGCTCGCTATGACGATGTGAGAACGTACCACGCCCTACATCTTCACCAGTAATACGTACCAGCACTTTATCATTATCAACCAGTGATGCGTATGCCAATGTCTCAGCTGCACCCCAGTTTAAGGGCTCTTCGCCAGTTTGCATCGCTAAGCGCTGCTCAACCACTTTTTGTACTTGGCGCTGTAGTTTGTAACCTTCAGGCATTTGTGCCATACGGCGACCATAGCCTTTCAACACTTCGATGTCGACACTGGTATCCCAATCATCAACCAAATCGTGACCCAAGTAAGGTTTCCAATCGACAAATAGCTGCTCGTTAGGCTCGTTTACTAATGAATTGGCAACATATTCACCGCGGTCTAATGATTCACGATACTCATCTTCTAAACGCGTTTCATCTTCTTTACTCAGCAAACCTTCTTCGATTAACTGTTTTGCGTAAATAGTACGAGTCGTTGGTAGCTTTTTGATCACTGCATACATGAGTGGTTGAGTCGCTGAAGGCTCATCCGCCTCATTATGACCGTTACGGCGATAGCAGAAGAGATCTATAATGATGTCTTTGTCAAACTCATGACGATAATCTAACGCCAATTGCGCGGCAAATACCACAGACTCAGGATCATCACCGTTGACATGCAAAATTGGCGCATGAACCATTTTTGCCACATCAGTACAGTATTCAGTTGAGCGTGCATCTTCTTGACGGCTGGTGGTAAAACCAACTTGGTTATTAATCACAATATGGATGGTGCCGCCCGTCGTATACGCACGGGTTTGTGACATCTGAAATGTCTCTTGTACCACGCCTTGACCAGCAAACGCTGCATCACCATGAATGACGATTGGCAATACTGAATTGCCCGTCTTATTTTCATGAAGTGGCTGATCATTACGACGTACTTGACGCGCACGTACTGAGCCTTGTAATACTGGCGCAACGATTTCAAGATGTGACGGGTTAAATGCCAACGCTAAATGCGCCTCCCCACCTGGTGTCATCACGTTCGATGAAAAACCATTGTGATATTTTACGTCGCCTGAACCTTTTTCGGGCTGTACTTTACCATCGAATTCATCAAACAAATCGGCAGGGTTTTTACCCAAGATATTGACCAATAAGTTTAAACGCCCTCGATGCGCCATACCAATGACCATCTCTTTTGTACCATAACCGCCAGCACGTTGGATGATTTCATTGATAGCTGGAATAAAGCTCTCCCCACCTTCCAAACCAAAACGCTTCACGCCGGTATATTTACGCGCAAGGTACTTCTCTAAACCTTCCGCTGCGGTCAAACGCTCAAGAATAGACAAGCGCTTTTCTTGATCAAATTTGATATGACCCAGATTGGTTTCTAAATATTTTTCCATCCAGCGTTTTTCGGTACTGGTAGTCACGTGCATATATTCTGTACCGATATAACGGCAATAGACGCGCTCCATGATTTCAATGATTTCACGTAACGGTGCTTCATTTTTACCGATATTTAGATCATTAGTAGGAAATACCGTATCTAGATCCGCGTCAGAAAGATTGTGATAGGCAAGGGTCAAATCCTCTACTTCCGCACGTGGGTGTAGACTTAATGGATCTAACTGCGCTCGGCGATGACCGCGACGACGGTAAGCTGAGATGAGCTGCTGTACGCCCATTTGCTTATTGTCACCAACATTGTTGCTATGACGAGTAGTCGCGCTACTGGTGTCGGTGCTGACCTTATTAGCCGTCTGATTACGCGCTAATAATAAAAACTGGTCTTTAATGGCGTTATGCGGCGCATCATTTGGCGATTTGTATTGTTCAAAATACGTTTGCCAATCGCTGCCAACACTATTAGGATCTTCTAGGTATTGCTCGTAGAGAATATCAATATAATTGGCGTTATCAGCGGCCAACTCTGTTTGATCTACGCTCGCTGCTTCTTTAGTTATACTATTCATAATAATCGTCTATTTGATAGATAAATGAATGGAATCGTGCTTATTATTGTAAAATCTGTTGTATACAGGCGGCTCAGCTATTGAATAAATAGCCTTTTAACAATGAACAATCAACATAGAACACCATTCAAATTATTTGTGAACGTTCAGTTTTCTGATGTCGCTCGTCGCAAAACATTAATTTATATATAATGCTACAAGTTATAACTAAATTGTTATTTATAGCATTTTTTTAATTTTTTTTTGTTCAGCTGGCTTATTTACAAGCCATTTCTGCTGAATAACTTGGCTATTGTAGCTCTACAATGACTATTTGACAAATGATACACTGCCGTATAGCGTAACATGGCAACAATTGCAGCCATAGTTTGTTTGTTCAATACTAAGTATTTACACAATGAATATCTATTATCACTTTACGCAATTCATAGGTGATTGACTTCCTGCATATTCACACATTACTGCTATGCATCCGTTTTAACCTCAGTATTATATACCTTCTATCATCGTCATTCACCCCTATAATCTTATAATAACCATGCATTTTTTATGCTTAGCCATTACTACTTATAATTATATAGGCAGATGGAGCAGATAACAGGTTGTCTTACATATAAGCAACGTATTGTTAGTATGGCCTTACTTGCCATGATTATTCTGATGCAAATTCAAATATTGTTCTAAGACGACTTAACAAGCATGGTGACTTTACGCTATTGTTTTGCTTATTTTAACGAATAAAAAACACCACCTTATCTTAGGTGGTGTTTTTTTATAGCGCTATTATAAAGCTAATTGAGGCTAAAAGGTATATTAACCTGCTTGATCAAGCAACAAATTACGAAGATGACCGATAGCTTTGGTTGGATTCAAGCCTTTTGGACATACTGATACGCAGTTCATGATACCGCGGCAACGAAATAAGCTGAATGGATCGTCTAAACGAGCCAGACGCGCGCGCGTATCACTATCACGGCTGTCAGAAACAAAACGATCAGCATGCAGTAGTGCTGATGGTCCTAAGAACTTATCAGGATTCCACCAGAATGACGGGCAGCTGGTTGAACAGCAGGCACATAAGATACATTCATATAAACCATTTAGCTTGTCACGTTGCTCAGGTGACTGCAAGCGCTCAGTCGCAGGCGCTGGCTGATCGTTAATTAAGAATGGATGTACTTTTTCGTACTGCTCGTAGAATTGGTTCATATCAACGACCAAATCACGAACCACTGGCAAACCTGGTAACGGACGAACGGTTACTTTTTCTGGCAAAGTATTCATGTTGATCAAACATGCTAGACCATTTTTACCGTTAATATTCATGCCATCAGAGCCACAGATGCCTTCACGGCACGAGCGACGGAAGGTAAGAGTTTCATCTTCCTTCTTTAGGCGTAATAGCACGTCAAGCAACATACGATCTGAGTCTAGTAGCTCAATCGTATAAGTTTGCATGCGCGGCGCTGCGTCCAGATCAGGATCGTAGCGATAGATTTCGATGGTGCGAGTACCTCGGGTCATAATGCTAAACTCCACACGTCGGTGATGGCGGGTATACAAGGATTGCAACATAGTCGCGCTGGCTATTAATCTGTACTGACAAGAATGATCAAATACTGATTAATAGGGCGCTGGCATGAGCTTGTAGCTGGCGGTCACCTTTTTAATAAATGAATAAAGGATAAAACGTTTATGCTATCTATACACGTCAGGCGCAAGGCGTCTGACTTAGTAGACACGAACCTTTGGCTCGATATAATCAACCGTTAATGGAATTTTACGAACCGGCTTATAGATAATCTTATTGCCTTCAGAATACCATAAGGTATGCTTCATCCAATCATTATCGTTACGACCGTTTGGTGCGTATTCATCATCTTCAGGACGATCATAGTCAGAGACACTGTGCGCGCCGCGGCTTTCATGACGCTGGGCCGCTGATATCATCGTCGCTTTTGCTACTTCGTAAAGATTGCCTACTTCAAAGGCTTCAATACGAGCAGTGTTAAAGACTTGTGATTTATCAGCCAAATGAATCTGATCAATCTTCTCGCCTAGCGCTAGGATTTTTGCAACGCCTTCATCCATCATCGCTTGTGTACGGAATACACTGGCATGCGTTTGCATGGTTGCACGAATCTCATCGGCAACGTCTTGCGCATTGTAGCCTGAAGTTGACTGTTGCAGCTTGTCTAAACGACCGACTGTGTAATCAAGGACGCGAGGATCAAGTGGCTTATAGTTATGATCCGCATGATGGAATTCATCAACGATGTGCTTACCTGCAGCGCGACCAAATACCAATAAATCAAGCAATGAGTTGGTACCTAAACGGTTGGCACCGTGGACACTGACGCATGCACATTCGCCAATTGCATAAAGACCTTTAACCACGTTGCCTTTTGCATATAGACCATCTTCATCCGTGCCTGCTTCTAGATCCGGTACAATCACTTGACCATGAATCGTGGTTGGAATACCACCCATCATATAGTGAATGGTTGGGATAACTGGAATTGGCTCTTTAGTGATGTCAACGTTGGCAAAGTTTTTACCAATCTCAAATACTGATGGTAGACGCTTCATGATGGTTTCAACGCCTAAATGCGTCATATCCATCACGATATGGTCAGCATTTGGACCACAACCACGGCCTTCTTTGATTTCTTGGTCCATAGAACGAGAAACCAAATCACGTGGTGCTAAGTCTTTAACCGTTGGCGCATAACGCTCCATGAACGCTTCGCCATCTTTATTACGTAAGATAGCGCCTTCACCGCGGCAACCTTCGGTCAATAGTACGCCTGCACCATGAACGCCGGTTGGATGGAACTGCCAAAATTCCATATCTTGTAATGGAATACCAGCACGAACTGCCATGCCAATACCGTCGCCTGTATTGATGTAAGCATTGGTAGATGCGGCAAAGATACGACCAGCACCACCTGTCGCTAGGACAGTAATTGGTGACTGGAATACAGCAACCGTACCAGTTTCTTGTTCAATCGCGATAACGCCATTGATATTACCAGCTTCATCTTTGATCAAATCAAGGGCAATCCACTCGATAAAGAACTCAGTACCTTGCTGTAGGTTTTTTTGATATAGCGTATGTAGTAGCGCGTGACCGGTACGGTCAGCAGCAGCACAAGCACGCTGTACGGCTTTTTCGCCATAGTTTGAGGTATGACCACCGAATGGACGCTGATAAATTGTGCCATCTTCATTACGGTCAAACGGCATGCCCATGTGCTCAAGCTCGTATACTACTTTTGGCGCTTCACGGCACATGTACTCAATCGCGTCTTGGTCACCCAACCAGTCTGACCCTTTAACGGTATCATAAAAGTGGAAATGCCAGTTATCGTTGCTCATGTTACCGAGACTTGCACCGATACCGCCCTGAGCTGCAACGGTATGCGAGCGGGTTGGGAATACTTTGGTTAAGACTGCAACCTTCATGCCGGCTTCAGCTAAGTGCAATGATGCACGCATACCTGAACCACCACCACCAACGATGACCGCGTCATAGTTTAGGGTTTTGATATTGCTAATGGTATTGTCTTGTCTAGTTGCCATTACGGTTTTCCTAATGCCTGTTAATACTTGCGAAGTAAATATAAGGACTGCTTAACCAGTTATTTATCCGAGCTGAATCATCGACTCAAAGCACGGATATGGATGATGTCATTGTATATAACTGGGTATCTAAGCCGCCTTCAACCACTTACTAAAATGTGCATATCTATCTGAGCGTTAAACAGCAACGACACCGAAGCCGTTACCCCAAAAAATCATGATGCCCCAGAATAAAAATACAAAAACGGCAATAATCATTAATGTCTGTAAGACCAAGCGTAGGCCAGCTGCGCTCGCGCCCAATTTACCGGTAGTGATATAGTCTGTGAATACGGTCCACATGCCAATCCATGCATGACCCGCAAGGGCTAGAACTGCTACTAAGCTAAATAGACGCATCGGTAAGCTGGTCATAAAATTTGACCATTCCGTGTAGCTCACATCGCCATGGGTCAAAAAGAAGCCCAATAGCACCACACTATAAACTGCTAAGACCACCGCACTGATACGTTGGACTATCCAATCACGTGAGCCTGAGCCGGTTAGACTGGTTGCGCTTTTTATTCCTGAATCGTTTCTCATTAGAACATCACCCATACAAATGACGCGACTATTAATATCGCTGCAATTACAAAGCTGATCATAGAGGCAGCACGGCCAGATTTCAGCTCTTCATTCATGCCCATATCAGCAAATAAATGCTTCATACCCATCACAAAGTGATAAGCGATGGCGGCGACGAAAATCCATGCCAAAAAGCGCACTAAAACATTGTCAAAAACGGTTTCAAAACTCTCAGGCGATGCCAAAGAATTCTGCAATAACCACAGCATGACTGGAATAAGTAAAAATAAAATGATGCCAGAGATACGATGCAAGATTGAAGCAATCGCAATCGGTGATCGATTAACACTAATCACTTGGCTGAGGGGCAGATCAATAGGTCGGTTGCTTTTCACAGCGGGCATCCTTTTTGCGGTTATGTCTGGTAGTTACTTATGATTTAGCAATCGTCTGCCAAATACACTGAGCACCACACAAGACGAATAAAGTAAGGAAGGAAGAGCTAGCTGACGTCATTTAATTTGCGCTAAATCTGAAAGTATACGGAGATTGACAGGGTCATTATGGGCATTCAACTATTGCTCAATAAACCCTTTCAACAATAAGCTTTCTACATATTAACAGACCACAAAACGAAGCACGGGATAAATCGATTAACTATTCTATTTTTACTGGTTCCCATTAACAAAAAAAAGACAACGCCATGGAGTCATCTCTATGTTATCCTTTTTTGTTAAGGTAAACTTCACTGTAGGCTATTTAAAAATAGAACAGTTAACAAGAATATTCAAGCGATAAGCTCGGTCTTGGTCTACAAAGTGATTATTCAATCGTAACAAAGTATGAGTGGAGCAAAGCCCCTTACCTACTTTATTAGGACAAGTCATCAATTTGCGCAAAGCTAGTGCCAGTTAAATCCCTCTAATTATAAAATGACTGAGCCCTAATTACAAATTTATCCCCTAAATAGTGGTTATTAGAGATTTATTAACAAAAAACTGGCTATTTGCAATATGAATTCATTAGTATTACTCAGGCTTAGTGACCTATAAAGCTAAACGAATGTATCAGCTAATGATGCTCTGTCTGTTTTATAGTAAATATTAGAAGATATCTCAGAAGAGTACTTGTTTAAAGCTGTCTCTTTATATCTAGGTTAATAATAATCATTACGCTATGATAAATAAGATGGTTTACAGTCAAATTACCTACTAGACATATTTTGATACAAAGTTTACAACCGATAAGCACTACTAGCGCACGTCTATTGGTGGTCTAGCAAGTAAAAGTCTTTTCAAAACTTAAGTAATAACTGCTAATATAGCCTGCATATTAAATAGGTCACATTCATTTTGGCCATTTGACTATTTATGATGCGAGGGTGTGCGTCACTATTATTTTTGTTCTAACAAGTTAAAACAATGGAGATTAAATTATGGCTGATAATCAAGCCACATTGACCGTAGATGGTAAGGACTACCAACTTCCTATTACTGAAGGTACTTTAGGGCCGTCAGTTATCGAAGTTGCTGCTTTCCAACAAGCTGGCTACTGGACCTATGATCCAGGCTTTATGGCAACTGCTCCTGTCGAATCGAAAATTACCTTCATTGATGGTGGTAAAGGCGAGCTATTGCATCGCGGCTATCCTATTGACCAGTTAGCAAACAATGCAGAATATCTAGAAGTGGCTTATGCACTGATTCATGGTGATCTGCCTAACGCTGAGCAAAAAGCCGATTTCTTTGAAAAAATTCGTAAGCATACTGGTGTTCATGATCAATTGCGTAAGTTCTTTGAAGGCTTCCGTCGTGACGCCCATCCAATGGCAATTATGGTTGGTGTCGTTGGTGCCTTATCTGCGTTTTATCATGAAGATTTAGACATCAGCAATGAAGAACATCGTGAAATTACCGCGATTCGTCTCATCGCTAAAATGCCTACACTTGCGGCAATGAGTTATAAATACTCACAAGGCGAACCATTCATGTATCCACGTAATGATTTCAATTATGCGGAAAACTTCTTATACATGATGTTTGCAACCCCTGCTGATGTTGATTATAAAACCAACGACGTTATCACGCGTGCTATGGACAAAATCTTCACCTTGCATGCTGACCATGAGCAAAATGCTTCAACGTCTACCGTACGTCTAGCAGGTTCTACTGGCGCCAATCCTTACGCTTGTATCGCTGCTGGTATCGCCGCCCTTTGGGGACCATCACATGGCGGCGCTAACGAAGCCGTACTTGAGATGCTAGATGAAATCGGTTCAGTAGAAAACGTTCCTGAGTTTATGGAAAAAGTGAAAAGCCGTGAAGTGAAACTGATGGGCTTTGGTCACCGTGTTTACAAAAACTTTGACCCACGTGCACAAGTGATGAAAGAGACTTGTGACGAAGTACTAGGCGCATTGGGTATCAATGATCCTAAGCTTGAGCTTGCTATGGCACTTGAGAAAATCGCTTTAGAAGACCCGTTCTTCGTTGAGCGTAACTTGTATCCAAACGTTGATTTTTACTCTGGTATTATCCTTAAAGCCATCGGTATCCCAACGTCAATGTTTACCGTTATCTTTTCACTAGCTCGTACTTCTGGTTGGATCAGCCATTGGTTAGAGATGCACAGCGCACCGTTCAAAATCGGTCGCCCACGTCAGTTATACACTGGTGAAACGCAGCGCGATTTCGTTAAAGTTGAAGACCGTAAATAGTAATTAAGCATGTGTAAAAATAAACAGCCATAAAAAATCTCGCCATGTGCGAGATTTTTTTATGGCTAAATTTAACGGATTACTTAAACTCTTTTAACGTTTGCTCATATTTAGCGATTTGTTCATCATAACCTTCAATCGTTTCATTGAATTTCGCCATCAGCATCTCAAATTCTTGTTGTTGGGTTTGTTTCATTTTTTGCATATCTAGTACTTGCTGGGCTTCTATCTGCTCCCAAACTTGATGCTGAATAATTAAACGTGCCAATGCAGGGCTTTTAGCACTGACTCTGCCAGCAATTTCTGCATCTTCAAAAAGCTGTGGTACTAAGGTTGCGATATTAATCAAAGTATCCGTATCCTGCGCATTCAGTGGCGTGGTCACTGGCTGATAAAGCGCTTCCATTGCTTGCTCATAGCGTTCTATAATCTGCTTTTCAGTTAATATCACAGGCTTACGTGGCTCTAAGCTAATACGCTTTAACACCGTTAAATCGCGCTCACCAACTTCGGTACTGGTGTTAATTTCATCGTTTATTTCAGTATCTGTCACAGAGTTGCCATTTGCTGCATCCTTTGCAGCTGCTACCGGATCTTGTGTTAGTTGTGGCGTAGCAGCTATAGCTCCTTGATCGCTGTTGTTAGCTGGCTGATTATTGCCAGTTGCAACAGTAGGCTCATCGACTAATAAAGCATTTTCACTGTCTGCAATATCAGCAGCTTGTAGCGACTCGTACTCTGCTTGCAGACGCCCCTGCAATGCCTGAAACTGGGTAACATATAAAGGTTGGAACTGCTCAATACGTGCTGCAGCAGAATCACTTTGCGCCATCGGTTGGCTGTCTTCTTCACTTGTTTGCTCACTGGTTTGGGGCTTATCCGCTACATTTTCTTCTGCTGCTTGCTGCTGACATCCGCTTAACAATAAGACACCAGTCAATGCCGCCGCCAGTAAGGCATTTGAGTGCTGTGGACACTCAATACCTTTATTGGTAAGGTTACCATAAACACCATTATCATGTTCTACTAGCCAAAATTTAAACATCTGAATTTATTTCCTGTGTTAAAAACAAAAATATCACATAGCTATATAGAGGTTAAGAATCAGTCGCGGCATGGTCTACTAGGCTCAAGATTAGTCGCAATTAAACCACTAAAAATGGAATGCAGCCTGCAAGATCTTGACAGTATTGTCCGCGCTGACGACGGACAAAATAGTCTTGTACCATGCGTGCCTGCTGCTCGATACCATATTTAAGAAAAGGCTTACCCATCTCTAGTACATAATTATAGCGACGATCGATAATAGCACCGCGTACCACCTTCAAGCCTTGTTGCAGCTGCCACACATGTGTCAACTCATGTATCAGCCAACCTTGTTTGCCCAATGGCGCTTGGCTAAAATCATCTATCCAATCTGATGCATGAAAATAAATATGACCATTAGGACTCACAGCGTAATGTTTGAGTACCCACCATGCTGTTTTCAGCTGAACGTCATCAAGTCTGAGGCTGTCACCAAAAACCGAACGTGCAAGAGTAATTTCACCTTCAGTAAGAGACCGCGCTTGTTGTTTAGCAGTTACTAAGTTAGCAGATGCTGAACTACGATTTAATAGACGCTTAAAAATCGACTGCAACATGACTACTATCATCCTTTATCTGTGATCTATCATTTTCGTAAAGTTAGTTAACACCTTAATAGGGATAATATAGATATAAATAAAGCGTTAAAGACATAAGCTGTACATTTAGCTGACTTTTATTAACGTGAATCTGCGTTAGCCTAGCTTTTATAATAATGTTAAAAACATCATGAATTATTACCTTATTTATGACTTATTGCTTAATCGCAATAAGGACAGCATTATAAAGACAAATATCAAAAACAGTAATTTGACTTTGAATACTATGGATAACTGTTTAATCTTACAATAAAAAGCTTTGAATCACAGAAGCTATAGAGAATTTTATGCCACCTAATTTTCATGCTGATACACCCCTCGCCCAGCGTATGCGCCCGACCACGCTTGATGCCATTATTGGTCAAGAGCACTTGTTAGCAGTAGGTGCTCCGCTAAGGCGCTTGGTAGAGCAAGGACACCTACCGTCTATTATTTTGCATGGAGAAGCAGGCATTGGCAAGACAACCATCGCTATGCTTTTGGCGGATGCCGTTGAACGACCCTTCCACGCACTATCTGCTTTAAATACTGGGGTTAAGCAGTTACGCGAGGTATTAGATACTAAGGATTCATTGAGTTTTGAGTCGCCGGTGGTCTTTATTGATGAGATTCATCGGTTTAATAAAGCTCAGCAAGATGCGCTACTTGGTGCAGTAGAGTCTGGCGATATCACCTTGATTGGCGCGACCACTGAAAATCCTTCCTTTAGTGTCAATAATGCCCTCTTGTCTCGTTGCCAAGTGTATCGCCTAGAGCCATTGACGCCTGAGCAAATCAGTGCGGTATTACAGCGGGCGCTTTTAGAAGATAATATACTGAAAAACCTATCGGTCGATTTGCAGGCGCAAGATACGATTAGCCAGTTGGCACATGGTGATGCACGAAAAGCCCTTAATTTATTAGAGCTGGCGATTCAAACGGCTGATACCAAGCAATCACCGCTCATTATCGACGATGCCTTAGTCGCTCGTGTCGCCCAGACTGCACTCGTACGCTATGATAAAGATGGTGAGCAGCATTATGATATGGTCTCAGCCATGATAAAGTCAGTGCGCGGCTCAGATCCTGACGCGGCACTATATTGGATGGCACGGATGCTGGTGGGCGGTGAGCCTGCCGACTTCATCGCGCGGCGTTTGGTAATTTTAGCCAGTGAAGATATCGGTAACGCCAACCCTAATGCCCTACTCCTTGCTGATGCGGCATTGCGCAGCGTGCAATCCATCGGCATGCCAGAATCACGTATTATCTTGGGGCAAGTGGTGGTCTATCTGGCAACCAGTGCCAAAAGTAATAGTACTTACAACGCTATCAATGCTGCGATGAGCTTGGCAGAAAAAGACGCCTCACCTGTGCCGCTACACCTACGTAATGGCGTGACCAAATTAATGCGCAATCAAGGCTATGGACAAGATTATATCTATCCCCACAATTATCCCAATCATTATTATGCGCAAAGTTATTTACCAGACAATTTAATCGGTACGCGCTTTTATGAATTTGCGGACAATCAGCGTGAGCAGCATAGCAAGCAGTTTATCGATTGGCTGAAAGACCAAGCGGCGAGTAATGACTAATCACTCAAAATATGACTGATTATATGCGGCGATCTATCAATTGTCGTTACCATTAGTGATACTAATCACGATTTTAGATAGACTGGCCTATATAGTTTCAAGATGAGGCAGCACAGTGGGATGAAAAGCGTTAAAATGTCCTCATAATGATGTGTAAGCAATGATTAGATAACGTCTACAGTTGATAAATTTGATCCAGCGCGTTTTGCTTAGCCACAACAGCGCTTTGTCGCATCTACTGCTACAATAGGCAGACAACGCTTTATATCCCATATTGACACCTATTTATATAATAAAATATTGAGATCTACTATGAGTTTAAATACGATTCCTGAGATTATCGAAGACATTCGTGCAGGTAAAATGGTCATCTTGATGGATGATGAAGACCGCGAAAACGAAGGCGATATTATCATGGCAGCGACCCACGTGCGCCCTGAAGATATCAACTTCATGATTACTCATGCACGTGGCTTAGTTTGTTTGACCTTGTCACAAGCACGTTGCCAGCAGTTGGCACTGCCACTCATGTCTGACCGTAATGAAGCAAAATTTAGTACCAATTTTACCGTTTCTATTGAAGCAGCTGAAGGCGTGACTACGGGCATCTCAGCCGCTGACCGCGCGCGTACCATTCAAGCAGCTGTCTCCTCTTCTGCAAAACCAGAAGATATCGTTCAGCCTGGGCATATTTTTCCAATCATGGCACAGAATGGTGGTGTCTTGCACCGCGCCGGACATACCGAAGCAGGTTGTGATTTGGCACGTCTTGCCGGACTTGAGCCAGCAGCAGTGATTGTAGAGATTATCAATGCGGATGGCACCATGGCACGCCGTGATGATCTTGAAGTATTTGCAAAGGAACATGATTTAAAAATTGGTACGATTGCTGATTTGATTAACTACCGTATTGCTAATGAGCAAACCGTCGAAGAAATTGCATCGCATCCGTTTGAGACCGAGTATGGCACTTTTACCTTACATCGTTTCCGTGAGTTCGGTGCAACTGAAACCCATTTAGCCTTGGTTAAAGGCGATGTGAGCCAAGGTATTAGCACTGTTCGCGTCCATGGTTTCCATCCTCTACGCGATTTATTCGCTGCCAAAAATGATACCACTGGTCGTAGCGGCTGGAGCGTACGCTCAGCATTAGAAGAGATCAGTGCATCAGAGCGTGGTGTCTTGGTTTGGATTGGCAATCATGAGCCGACTGACCTAGGTGATGCCTTGGACAAGGCGGCATTGAATGAAGCTCTGTCTACCATCACACAGCAACCATATCGCAGTATTGGTGTTGGCGCACAGATTTTGCGTCATTTAGGGGTACGTGATATGCGCCTCTTGTCCTCACCGATGAAGTTTTATGCCTTATCAGGTTTTGATTTGAACGTGGTTGATTTTGTCCATGCACCAAAGCAAGATTAATAGGCTTAATTAATAGAAACTTATGATCAATAAAAAAGGCGCATCAACTGAGGTTGGTGCGCCTTTTTTATTATTTGCTCAAAGCTTAACCACAAAGCATCATACTTAGAGTTGTGGGATATGACCGAACGTTGCTTCTAGAGCTAGTAGTCGTTCACGCTCCTCGTTCGTCCATGGCTTTTTATCTTGACCATTGCTCTCCAAGCGCACTATCACTGCCTCAGCGGTCGCAACGATGGCAGCTTGTGCCATACTATAATAGCTGTACTCGATTACTATGCTGGTGGTACCCAAACGCTGGCAACGAACGCCTAATAACAAGGTATCAGGAAAAATCACTGGGCGCAAATACTGGCAGCTTGATTGTGCCAATACCGTAACCATATTGCCATCAAACATGCCCAGCGCCTGCAAATAGTCAATACGGGCTGACTCAGCGTAGCGATAGTACACCACATTATTTAGGTGATTAAAGGCATCCATTTCACCCCAATGAATCGGCTGCTGA
Source organism: Psychrobacter sp. S4(2024) (assembly GCF_036861305.1). NCBI lineage: Bacteria > Pseudomonadati > Pseudomonadota > Gammaproteobacteria > Moraxellales > Moraxellaceae > Psychrobacter > Psychrobacter sp. S4(2024). The sequence continues at coordinate 533,176 of NZ_JAZAQR010000002.1, forward strand.
TGGATAATAGGATAATGCGCTAGCTCTTCAGGACGATGATTATCCAAATTATCAATGATAGATGTTTGATTGAAAAGTTCCATAACTGCCTGTCTCTTATTTTTATAATACTTTAAAACAATAATACTTTAAAACAATAATACTTTAAAACAATAATACTTTAAAACAATCGTATAAATCAGTAGTGCATTAACGTTGCGGCTTATTTAAAATCTGTGAGGTTAATAATGGCGATGCTTTTGGTGCATTAACAATCAGTCTATCCAAATCTTCGATCACTTCTGGCATATTCTTAGGAGAGGATTTGGTCTGCAAGTCATTTTTTTCTGACTGTTGCTTGTTATCGATAGAAGCCTGTGACTCTGCTTGTTTAGGCATCAGCGTTTGCAGCTGCTTACGTGCTTGATTTAAATACATGACTAACTGATCACGATCATGCATGTTGCTGGCTTGGCTGGCTAGATTTAAGGTCATGATGGCTTCATGAATCGTCAGCTGCCGACGCGTTAAACGGCTATTGTCAGTAAATTGGCTCGTCGTTGTGTTTTTCTGTGGTGCACTGTTGAGCTCAGTATTAGCAGCACGCTCATGGCGATATAAAAAATCTTGGATATTTTGAATCGCAAGATTTTGTAGCTGCCAAGAGCTTGGCTGAGCGCTTCTCGCTTGTAAGCGCTCAATATCTTTAACCAAGCTTTGCTTGATGACGACCGTTAGTGCAGGCGCAATCTCGTTACTTTTTTGTGAAAGCTGCCAATGTAGACCTTGCAATAAATCAATCGCCGCACTGCCATTACTGTCTGCCAGCAACCTATCAGCAGCTTGTATCTGGATACGTAATAAATCAAGCTGATTTTGAGCTTGGCTATTGACTGCTGCACTAGTCGCTGGCAGCGTTTGTTGACTCATCGCAAATAAGCGGTCGTCCATCTCATTTAAACGGCTGACAACTTGCTCATTACTTTGCAAGCGCTCATTGACCGTATGCTGAAAACGCTGCTGACTGATATATAGCCACAGTAAGACGCCTATCAACAATAAAATAACCACCCATTGCAAGCGTAACAAGAACATATTTGCTTGCCGGCGCTGCTGAAGAGCAGAAGGATCTTTCGATAACGATTCAGAATTCATTGGCATAAGGCCACACCGTTCATGATTGATAAGGTTAAGCGTAAACAGTTGAGCAAGTAGTTTAAGTAATTTTAGAGTAGTAGCACGTTACGCTGAACGTCTCTTTTTTATCTCAAATTAACTATGTGTTAAATATTATAAGCTGGTTGTCTTAATAGCAGTGAGAATGGTTTCTGGCGCCAAATCCTCTACGCGCCAATAACTTAAATTTTGCTCAGCAACCATATTGGCTAAGCGCTCACCCAATACCACATAACAAAAGTCTGATAGTTTAAGTGGCGCATTGACTGACATTACTTGGTGTTCTGCTACTACATCGAATGTTTTGGCAGCCTGAACGATACTTTCCCAATGCTCAAATGCGGTACCACTACTTACAATGACAATGGGTTTTGCTTGCTGCGACGCGGTTATGCCAACGGTCGCATTTCGATTATTGAAATCTTGTAGCCATTGCTGATACTGCATCATGGCATCAATAGGCATTTTGCGCTCGTACCAAGCAATGCTATCGATATGCACACCGCGCGCTTGCAAAGTATCGACCAATAATCGTCGTCCACCAAGACCCCGCCACACGAGTAGCTTATCCCCCGCCTGCAGGCTATCAATCTCAGGCATCGCCAGCATACCTTCGTTATTAGCAATAGCAGGCTGTAGTACTTGATAACTGGCGTTTGCTAACTTTGCCTCATTTAACACCGTAGCAGTCGCTTCACCAACCGCAATCAGATGGCTTGGCGCTACTAAAATATTAGAGCTACCTTCTATAGCCTCTACTTCTTTATCAGTCGCGCCATTAGCTTGGTGCTCACGCTCACGCTCACGCTCAAGCAACTGCCAAATAGCCAACCCTGAGGCTGCCGCTGTCGGGCTCACGATGACCAGTGCTTGATACTCGCCTGCTAGCCATTGGCGCATCAGTATCATATCACTATCAGTGGTCAAACGCGGTTGCAGTGTCAACATCGGCATATCAACAACCGACATACCTGCCGCTTGTAAATGTCGCGTCAGTGGGGCGGCACGCTCGACTGGGCGCGTATTGATGACGATCTGCGGCAGCAATAATGGCGTATTAATTGGTTGATTTGAATCCGTGGACTTAGATGATGACCAAGACATAAATATACCGTGAAAAAAGCAAATAGAGTTAGCACCATCATAGAGTCATCTAAACCATGATAACTCTATGACTGAGTTGATAATGGTGATCCAGTGTTATACAGACTAGCTATTATTCAGGATGATAGATTGCTGATAAAATCTCACCAGCACCTGCTTGTAATAACATCTCAGCAACTTCGATACCCAACTGGTTGGCTTGGGCTTCTTGCTCAGCTTGACTGCCCATCAACGTCTGGCGCTTGTCCACCTTAAGCAGCTCACTACCATCTTCTTGACCAACGCGACCGCGCAGCCATAAGGTATCGCCAGCATCGTTGTTACCATTGTCATTATCATTGCTATCATTATCAGCAGCCAATGCATCTGCCTTTTGTAATACAGCATAAGCGGCGATAGGTACTTGGCAACCACCTTGTAGATGACGATTTAATGCGCGCTCAGCGATTAAGCGGATACGGGCTTTGTCGTCATTGAGTGGTGCCAATAATTTTAATACGTCAGCATCATCTTCACGACATTCAATTGCTAACGCGCCTTGCCCAACTGCTGGCAAGCAAATATTGATATCCAACTCACTACGAATACGTGCATCAAGCTCAATGCGCTGTAGACCACTAGTCGCCAAAATAATCGCATCATACTCGCACGCATCTAACTTGCTTAGTCGCGTGCCGACATTGCCGCGTAGGGTTTTAATTTGCAAATCGGGACGATAAGCTTTGATTTGACACTGACGCCGCAAACTTGCGGTTCCTACTACTGCCCCTTGTGGCAACTCATCGATACTATGATAAGTATTCGATACAAAAGCGTCGGTTGGTGAAGCACGTTTGCAATAAACGCCTAGCGTCAACCCTTCTGGTAAATCCATGGGCACGTCTTTGAGTGAGTGCACCGCGATATCTGCTTGCTTGTCATACAGTGCTTGCTCAAGCTCTTTAACAAATAAACCTTTCCCACCAATTTTAGCCAGTGGCGTATCCAAAATTTTGTCACCTTTAGTGACGATTTTTAGCAGATTGATGGTCATTTCAGGATACAAAGCTAGTAATCGATCACGAATATGCTCAGCTTGCCATAATGCCAGTGGGCTCTGGCGCGTAGCGATATTTAAGGTAGTCAAAGCAGGTTGCTGCATGGTGCTCATAAAAGGCCTCAATAATTTTAATACTAAACGGTCATTGCTCGACGATAATGTGAGTTTTTCGCCCAAGATGGGGCGTAAAAATGGTTTATAACGATAATAATGCAAAAAAAATACCCCTATTTAAGCATAAATAAGGGTTTGATGATATGGCGTGATTATTTTAGGAGACAAAGTGAGGCATGCTTAGATGTTTTGAATCTTTTCGCGCAGCCCTGGTAAATGGCGGCGGCTCACTGCTAAAGTCTCATCAATTCCTTTAAAATGTAGCTGATATTGGCCGGCATCTAAAGTCTCTAAAAAATCTAAATATTTGATATTGATGATAGCGTTACGATGTACCCGGAACAGCTTGTCTTCAAACTCTTGCTCAAGCTCTTTTAAGGTGTCATCAATGAGCACGATGCCATCCTTGTGCCGTACTTTGACGTACTTCTGATCTGCCGTAAAATAGTAGATGTCTTTGAGTTTTATCAGCTCAACACCGCGATGGGTACGCGCTGCAATATGTTCGCGCACTGGACGAGACGTTGGACTTTCAAGTTTACGAATCTCATTGAGCTGTGCAGCATTGAGATTGGTGGCTTTTTCTAGGGCTTCGAGCAACTCATCTTTATTGGCAGGCTTTAGCAAGTAACCAATAGCATTGGCTTTCAAAGCGGCAATGGCATAATGATCATAGGCCGTCACAAAGATGATTGCGGGCGGATGTTGCAGCTTAGCAAGCTCTTGCGCACACTGTACGCCATCCATCTCAGGCATACGAATATCTAGCAATATGATGTCTGGCTGCTGAGATTTTACGGCACTAATGGCTTCGATACCCGTCTTTGCTTGGGCAACCACCTCATGACCTGACTCTTTAACAATCCTAACCAAACGTTCACGAGCTAATGGTTCATCATCACAAACTACGATCCGCATGCAAGCTCCTTTCAAGGGCATACTTTGAACATATATTTAAAAATATCAATAATATATTAGCACTTGTAACCTATCATTTAGTATAGGGAAATAATGGTTTTTGATAATAGATTTACCTTAATCAGACTTATCATCTGTCCATACTATTCGTGCGATATAATAAATGCTGCAATAAATATGCCACGGTTAAAAAAGCTATAAGCTAACGTCCTGTAGCGGATAATCGATAGTGGTCATAATCTGTTTGCTTGTCACCCTACTTTGGATATCTGCACTCTGACCAAAATACGCTTGTAAGCGCTGCGCTTGAATATGAAAATCCATATGTTGGCGCAAATCATGATGGATCATTAAACTATTTTTAGGTAATTGCACGTTAATGGTGATTGCCACACGGTGCTGTAGCCACGTGACATGAATATCGATATATACAGTTTCAGTGCTCCTCTCAACCACATTCAGCAGCATTTTTTCAATCACGCTCTGTAAACTCAAAGCGGTGATGACCATGTCATACATGGTATTTTCATCAGGCAGCTGCCAACTTACTACCAACTTGTCTGCCAATCGAATCGCCTCAATGGCCAAATAATGCTCACAAAGTGCCACCTCTTCTGCAAAACTGATCTCGCGCGCGCCATTAAAGCTGGCACGAAATAATACTGAAACGTGTTGTAATAAATCGGCAGCGCGAGAAGGATTGGTCTCAATCAGTGACATCAAGGTATTGATGGTATTAAAAAAGAAATGCGGTGCCAGACGCGCTTTTAATACATCATTTTGGGCGGCAAGCTTTTTTTCAAAAGATTGCTTCAACGCCATCATCTCACGATAACGACGTAAAAAGATCAGCAATCCTGTAATGGTAAATCCTGCAATAATTAAAGTATTAAAGATAACGGTTGAAATAAAAGCAGTGAGAGTAAAGGTAAAGGCGCCTGTATTGATCATCAATAACAGAACCAATATCAACGTGATAATGGCACTGATAGTAATGATGAACAGAACATATAAGCTCACCTTCAATGTACGCATACGTTTAAAAACAGGGCGTAGATAGTCAATGAGATAAAAGGAAGGCAGTAGTGTTAAGGTGGTTTGGATAAATCTTGCCGTCATTTTTATGGCAAATTGTGTTTCATTGACAACGCTATGACGATCGACAATCGCTAAAAAAAGCGACCAAAAAAAGATTGCCAGCAGCCATTGCCAAGGTTTCATGATTTCCATGAGCTTGGGTATAAAAAACTCTAAGCGCTCCGCTAGTAAGGCAACCTCATCATTTGCTATACTTGAGTTCTTATTCTCTTGACTTGTCTTAGACTGATATGAACGCCAATTCTTCAAACCTTAGTAATCCTGATTCAAATAAAAATTCATCTGCTTCTGAGTTTAGCACAGATGCTTCAATAACAAACGCTGCCGCACAGAACAGCCCTACTACTAGTAGTCAGGGTCAGCAGATGTGGGGAGGACGCTTTAGTGAAGCGACCGACAGCTTTGTGGCAGCCTTTACCGCATCGGTTGGTTTTGACCAGCGCTTTGCCCGCCACGATATTCAAGGCTCAATTGCCCATGCGACCATGCTCAGAGAATGCGGTATCTTGGAAGCTGATGACGTTGCAACGATCATTGATGGATTGCATCAAGTGCTACGCGAAATCGAAGCCGGTGAGTTTAATTGGTCGATTGCGTTAGAGGACGTGCATATGAACGTCGAATCGCGCCTGACCGATATCGTCGGCGCGGTAGGCAAAAAGCTGCATACCGGTCGCAGCCGTAATGACCAAGTGGCGACTGATATTCGTCTTTGGTTACGCGAAGAGACTGATAATATCATTGCGCTATTGGTGCGCTTGCAAAGTGGCTTGCTAGATTTGGCTGAGCAACATACTGATACCATCATGCCAGGCTTCACCCATTTGCAAACCGCGCAGCCGGTCAGCTTTGGTCATCATGTCATGGCATGGTTTGAGATGCTATACCGTGATACCGAGCGCCTAGTCGATGCCCGTCGTCGCATTAACCAAATGCCGCTTGGTAGCGCGGCACTTGCTGGTACGACTTTTCCAATTGACCGTACCATTACCGCTGAGCTATTAGGTTTCGAAGGTATTTGCCAAAACTCGCTAGATGCCGTATCAGATCGTGATTTTGCCATCGAGTTTACTTCGGCAGCATCTATTTTAATGATGCATATGTCACGCATGAGCGAAGAGATTATTCTTTGGATGTCAGCACAATTTAACTTTGTTCAGATTCCTGACCGCTTTTGTACCGGCTCATCTATCATGCCGCAAAAGAAAAACCCTGATGTACCAGAGTTGGTTCGTGGTAAAGCCGCACGAGTATTTGGTCAATTAATGACGCTACTTAGCCTCATGAAAAGCCAGCCGCTTGCTTATAATAAAGACAATCAAGAAGACAAAGAACCGCTATTTGATTGTGTTGATACCTTGACCGGTTCATTATTAGCATTTGCTGATATGCTACCAAATATCACGCCGAATAAAGAAAATATGCGCGCCGCCACGATGAAAGGTTATGCAACTGCAACTGATTTAGCGGATTATCTGGTGCGCCGTGGCGTAGCGTTCCGTGATGCTCATGAAGTGGTCGGTAATGCCGTCGCTTTGGGCATTGCTGAGGGCGTTGATTTAAGCGACTTATCTCTTGCGCAACTCCAGCAGTTTAGCGATGCGATTGGTGAAGACGTGTTTGAGTATTTAACCTTAGAAGGCTCACTTGCCGCGCGTGATCATTTGGGCGGTACTGCGCCGAATCAAGTCAAACAAGCCGTCAGCCGTGGTCGTACTCGATTGGAATTATTCGCTTAATATCTGTTTAATAGTATTAGCGCTTTATTATTAAAAATACCCGCCTTTGTTGCGGGTGTTTTTTTGAGCATAATCAGGTACAGTATTAGGTAATATTATTTATTATCAACCTCATTAAAAAAACCATTATAAACAGGAGTCATTCATGACCGAAACCTTTAACCCACAAGCCAATACCGTTTTTTGCCGCAAATATCAGCAAGAGTTACCAAAAATGCCGCATCCGCCTTTTCCGAATAAAAAAGGTCAAGAACTGCAAGAAACCGTGTCTGAAAAGGCTTGGAAAGAGTGGCTTGAGCAGCAAACCATGCTGATTAACGAAAACCATCTTAGTATGCTAGATCCAAAAGCGAAGCAATTTTTGACTGAGCAGCGTGATAAATTTTTAGATAATGAAGATTATGAGCGTGCTCAGGGCTGGACACCAGAAAGTTAATATTGAAACGATACTAACAAATCGGTAAATGACTAGGACTTGTCGTCGAAATTTGATAGTATTAAGAAGATTCACAACACTGACAGACTCGGGGTGCGATATATATTGACTGCTTAATATGCAGTTGACGTATGGTCGCTGAGAAACCACCCGCCGAACCTGATGCGGTTAGTACCGACGCAGGGAAGTCTTAAGCTTATGTTATATCTGTATAAAGGGCGCGCAGAAATGCCTTTTTATTATTGTTCATATCTAGCAGCGCTTTATATTGCTGTATGCCAATAAATAAAACGATGCCCACCAATCCTTTATAGATAAGCTATCAAAATAAATTTTGATAGCATTATTGTTTCGTGATTGAATTTATCGATATGGGATAGGCTTGCCCCGCAGATACTGGCGGTGTTGATTTTATTCAAAAACCAACACGCTAGGACAGCATATGACTATTTCAGATATTGGCTCGCAAGCCACTACGCATACCCCTGTAAAAGCAAGCAAAGCAGACGCACTAAAAACTCCCGCCCATCGCAGCGAAACTGACGCCCGTTTTGAAGAAGACGCACGCGACCTACATCGCATTTTGCCTGCCTCTCGCAAAGTCTATATCGAAGGCTCACGCCCTGATATTCAAGTGCCGATGCGCGAGATTACCCTTGACCCTACTCCTATCCAAGGCGTGTCCGAGTCCGAGTGGGAGCAAAATCCACCGTTTTATGTCTATGACACCTCAGGCGTCTATACCGACCCCAATGCCGCAATTGACTTGACCAAAGGTCTGCCAAAACTACGCGAAGGTTGGATAGATGAGCGCGGTGATACCGAACAGCTAGCTGGTTTATCAAGCTCATACGGTCTGGCGCGCGCACGTGATATCAGTACTGCAAACTTACGCTTTGCTCATATTGACAAGCCTCGCCGTGCTAAAGCTGTTGATGGGAAAGTAGGTAACGTTACTCAATTGCACTATGCTCGCCGTGGCATTATTACCCCAGAAATGGAATATATAGCTATCCGCGAAACCCAAAAACAGCATGAGCTGACTGATATGCGCCAGCACGAAGGCGAGACTTTTGGTGCGCACACGCCAGCGATTATCACCCCAGAATTTGTACGCAGTGAAGTTGCCGCGGGTCGCGCTATTATCCCGAACAATATCAATCATCCTGAATCTGAGCCGATGATCATCGGGCGTAACTTTTTGGTGAAAATTAATGCCAATATCGGTAACTCAGCGCTGGGTTCTTCTATCGATGAAGAAGTCTCGAAAATGACATGGGCGACGCGTTGGGGTGCGGATAACATCATGGATCTGTCTACTGGTAACCATATTCATGAAACCCGTGAATGGCTGATTCGTAATTCACCTGTACCGATTGGTACGGTGCCGATTTATCAAGCATTAGAAAAAGTCGATGGCGTAGCCGAAGATTTAACGTGGGAGATATTTCGCGATACCCTTATCGAGCAAGCCGAGCAAGGCGTTGATTACTTCACTATTCACGCTGGCGTATTGCTTGAATACGTTCCGCTAACTGCTGGACGCTTAACCGGTATCGTCTCGCGTGGTGGCTCTATCATGGCACAGTGGTGCATGTTTCATAATAAAGAAAGCTTTTTATATACTCATTTTGAAGACATCTGCGAGATTATGAAACAGTATGATGTGGCATTTAGTTTGGGCGATGGCTTACGTCCGGGCTGCTTGCAAGATGCCAATGATGAAGCGCAGTTTGGTGAGCTGCGTACCCTTGGCGAGCTGACGCAAGTGGCATGGAAGCATGACGTACAGGTCATGATTGAAGGTCCGGGACACGTAGCGATGAACCGTATTAAAGAGAATATGGATTTGCAGCTTGAAGTTTGTGCTGATGCGCCCTTTTATACACTAGGACCCTTAACCACCGATATCGCACCGGGTTATGACCATATCACTAGTGCGATAGGCGCGGCGATGATTGGCTGGTTTGGCACCGCCATGCTGTGTTATGTCACCCCAAAAGAGCATTTGGGTCTGCCGAATAAAAAGGATGTCAAAGACGGCATCATCACTTATAAAATCGCAGCCCATGCCGCCGACCTTGCCAAAGGTCATCCGGGCGCACAAGCTCGTGATAACGCCTTATCAAAAGCCCGTTTTGAATTCCGCTGGGATGATCAATTTAATCTGGCGCTCGACCCTGATACCGCGCGCGAATTTCATGATGAAACCTTACCCAAAGATGCACACAAGACGGCACACTTTTGCTCCATGTGTGGTCCAAAGTTTTGTTCAATGAAAATCACTCAGAATGTCCGTGAGTATGCCAAAGGACTAAATGCCAAATAAACTGACAGAAAAATCTCACAAAGAAGCTCGGCAGTTATATAAAAAAGTATAGAAATACAACGCTAACAACTATTGTTCAAGTATAAAAAAAGCCCCTGCACATAACAGGGGCTTTTTTTATACTAATAGATGAATGCTTTAAACTTAAAATTTCAAATTAGACTCTAAAAGTTAAATTTTAGAAGCCTGATAAATCTCATCAATCGAAGTATTAATAGTATCAGCAAACTCTTGATCGCTTTGCTGCTTGCTCAAGCCTTCAGTAAAGGCACGCGAGAAGCTAGCAATCATACCCGGATTTTGCTTCAATTTTGCGCAGGCATCCGTGCGACTATAACCACCCGATAATGCCACGACTTTCAATACTTTCGGATGATCAATCAGTTCTTGATAAAATCCGGCTTCTTCAGGCAAGGTCAGCTTGAGCATCACTTGTTGCTCATCATTTAAGCGCTCAAGATTATGCAAAATACTGGTTTTAAGAATCAGCTCACAATCATGCTTTTTCTCACTATTGATATCAATTTCTGGCTCAACGATCGGCATTAGACCCTTTGATAGGATTTGCTTTGCTACGTCAAACTGCTGTTGGACAACTAACTCAATGCCATCAACACTTGGCTCATAAATCACGGAGCGCATTTTAGTACCAAATACTGGATAGTTTTTTGCTTTGTCCAATAATAGATCTAGATTTGGCATCGGGCGCATGACTTGCACGCCATTCATACGCTCTGCTAAGCCTTTATCCACCTTTAAAAACGGGACGATTTGCTTGTCTTCCCATAAATAGTTGGCAGTGGGCTTACCATTGACCGCGCGCTCCATAGTATCTTCAAACAAAATCGCGCCAAGTACCCGCTCATTATCAAAGCAGTCGCACGTCATGATACGCGCTCGCATCTCATGCACTTGGTCAAACATGGCTTCGTCATTGTCATAGGCATCGCCCATAACTCCATAATTCTCTAACGCTTTTGGCGTGCTGCCACCACTTTGGTCAAGGGCTGCGATAAATCCTGAACCATTTTTGATACGTTGTAGCTGTTTGTTATATTGGTTTTGATATTCCATGGAAAGAGCATCCTATTTTATTTATTGAGGTCAAGTGTCACAAATGATATTTTTAGCTGATATTAGTTTAACTGTTCGTAGATAACCTTACCATAGGATGCTATATGTGCCTATAACTGAACGGCAAAAGCATTTATAAAATTGTTGTTATACCTATATTACGCCAAAAATATCTACGCCAAAAACAAGACTGCGACACAGAAAATCGCCAATAATAAACCCAATATATTAATACGGTTGAGTGATTCTTTAAATACTCCAACGCCTATAAGAGTAGCAACAGCAATCACACCAACGTTCATCCCAGTAAAGACGATACTTGGCGATTCTGACAATACTTGATGAGCGCGAATATAAGCATAAATATTACCCATATTTAGCGCACCAAGTAATATCCCTGCTGCAAGTGCATTGCCCTGCCAGCGTACGCGCATGATGAGCAGATAAATCAACAATAGCAGACCTGCCAACCCAAAACTGACAAAGAGTGTCAGTGGAAAGGCAGCACCTTGCTTGGCAACTTGTTTAAATAGAATATCAATAACGCCATAGCCTGCCCAGACGCCAAACAACCATAGCGGTGTATGTTTGGCTTGTTTGCTAATCTCACCCTGCTGCGGACGATAAATCAGCGCCCCGAGCGCCAAAAACCCAAGCAATAAGCCAAAAACGCGTATGCCTGTCAATACTTCACCAAATAATAAAAAAGCGGCGACAATAGGAATGATCAAGGACAGTCGCTGAGCGGCATCAGTAGCTACCATGCCAACCGCTTCAATCGCGCGCCCGAGTATAATAAATACCGCAGGCAGTAGTACACCAAGAGCGATAATAATGGTCCATGCTCCACCAAGGTCACTCATGCCACTGACATCTGGCTTCAATAAAAACCAAGTCAATAAAAAGGCGACCGGATAACCGGCAACGATGGTTTGACGAATATCAATATCACGTTGGCGTAATATTTTAAGTAATACAGAGACGGCAACGCTACACAGCACTGCTATCGTTAAATACATCATAACTCTTTACCTTAGTCATCCATTATATCGAGGGCATATATCAGTGTTAATTTAAAAGGAGAGAAAATTATAGAAGGTAACAATATAGCTCATATCCAGCAAGCCATTTATTTTGACGGGTCATAAGATATGCAAATTAGTGTCTGTTGCGTTCAAATTACAATTAGCCTGTAAGCGTGAGGGTTAAGATTTGCTAAAATAGCACACTACTTACTCACTTATATAATGGCTCAAGATAGCGTCTATTCACGCTTATCTTGACGTATTGCTATTGCCTATGAACGCTCTATTTCGCTTTTTTGAAAATCGCCTGCCGGCCTTCCCTGAAACTCCAATGCCGCTACCCTCACCTCGCGATGGTATGCTAAAGTTTCTGTGGGCGTGCACCAATGGTTTACGCGGCTGGCTACTGCTGTTTATGATTTTGTCAGCCGGTATTGGTATTTACGAAGCCATGCTCTTTGCTTGGATTGGTAATATTGTTGACTGGCTTGGGGTTTATACCCCGCAAAATCTGTGGCTAGAAAAAGGCGACATGCTGCTGCTCATGCTGGCGGTGATGATTGTCAGCCCATTGTGGATTGCTTTGTCTTCATTCGTCCATTTTCAAACCTTGCAAGGGGTATTCCCCATGCAGATGCGCTGGCGTTTTCATCAGCGCATGCTTGGACAATCCATGCAGTTTTATCAAGATGAATTCTCCGGGCGCGTTTCTGCTAAAGTGATGCAAACGGCATTGGCAGTACGTGATACTGTTATGACAGTTACTGACATGTTTATGTATGTCGCGGTCTATTTTATCACTTCAGGTATCATTCTCTTCAATCTTGATAGCTTGCTACTGATCCCCTTTATCGCGTGGTTTGTATTAGTTTGGCTTGCGATGTGGTATTTCATACCTAAACTCAAACAAACGGCTATTGTACAAGCAGATGCTCGCGCCTTGATGACGGGGCGCATTACTGATGCCTACGCCAATATTATGACCGTCAAGCTGTTTAGTCACTCGCGCCGTGAGCTCAGTTACGCCAAAAACGCCATGGGGCAGTTTTTGGGTACCGTCCATGCACAAATGCGCTGGGTCAGCTATCTTGAGTTTTCAACGCATTTGATTAGTGTTGTTTTGGTCAGTAGTACTGCCAGTATTGGCTTGTATTTATGGCAACAAGAAGCCATTGGTGTCGGTGCTATTGCTGCTGCAACTGCTATGGCGCTACGCTTGAATGGTTTAACGCGTTGGATTATGTGGCAGACGGCAAGTTTGTTTGAAAGTATCGGTACGGTACAGGACGGTATGCGTACCTTATCTGCACCGCAAACCATCATTGACAAACCCCATGCACCAGCTTTAAAAGTCACAGAAGGGCGTATCGTCTTCGATCATGTCGACTTCAGTTATGAGAATGACAGCGATGATGCAGACAATAATGATGGTGGAAATTTAAACGACGGCAACCTATCAGCCACGTCTACTATCAAACTTCTCGATAATTTTTACTTGGACATCAAACCCGGCGAAAAAATCGGTCTGGTTGGACGTTCAGGTGCCGGCAAATCCACCTTGGTCAATCTACTCTTACGCTTCTTTGATGTCGATAAAGGTAAAATCCTCATTGATGGTCAAGCGATTGATGAGGTGACCCAAGAGTCCTTACGTCAGCAAATCGGCATGGTGACCCAAGATACCTCTTTATTACATCGTACCGTACGCGAAAATATTGCTTATGGTCGTCCTGATGCTACTGACGAGCAGATTATCATCGCAGCAAAACAAGCTCAGGCATGGGACTTTATCAAAGATTTATATGATGATAAAGGCAACATGGGGCTGGATACTCAAGTTGGTGAACGCGGCGTCAAACTTTCGGGTGGGCAGCGTCAACGTATTGCCATCTCACGTGTTATGCTAAAAAACGCGCCTATTCTACTGTTAGATGAAGCCACCAGTGCGCTCGATTCTGAGATCGAATTTGCAATTACTGAAAGCCTGAACGATATTATGACTGGCAAGACAGTTATTGCCATCGCCCATCGCTTATCAACCATTGCCGCTCTTGATAGACTGGTTGTGATGGATAAAGGTCAAATTATTGAGCAAGGCAGCCATGATGAACTATTGAATCTACATGGTATCTATGCACGATTATGGCATCGCCAAAGCGGCGGCTTCTTAGGTGAAGACAGTTAATTAAAAGCATTTTACTAAGAGCAACTTCTCACAGGGACGTGTTTATTTTATGGAAGCTTATACAAATCGCATCAACCTTGCTGGCAGACAGGCTCGCTATTATGACTTACAGCAACTAGGCTCAGCCAATCAAACTGATTACAAGCGTGCGCCTGCCCATTTTTATGGGGGTAACAGCTTTACCGTTGGTACCTATACACCATTGTTAAATGAGCTGGCTGCCAGCTTTGAGCTGAGTTCATTGGCATTACGCGGCTATTGGTACGATAAACCGCAAGCACGCCGCCTAACGCGTGAGCAAGATGCTGAGATGCTGATTGAGTTTTTAGAAAAAACCCAAGATAAACCAGTTGTTGGTATTGGACACTCGCAGGGCGCAACTGCTACTGCAATAGCGGCGGCTCAGCGTCCAGAGCTTTTCTCAGAGCTCTATCTTATCGAGCCTGTTACCTTTACCAAAAAACAAGCAAGAATATATAATCTGTTGCCGCGGCAGTTTTTACTAAGCCAAGAACCCTTTAAAAGTACAGTAACTAAGCAAACCACTTGGGCAAGTATTCAGGAATACTTCGAGCACTTGCGGGAGCAGCGGGCATATCAACGTATTAGTGATATAAACCTAAAAACCTTTGCTACACAAAGCCTGAGCACTAACAATGACGGTAGCTATACTCTGCTATTCTCACCAGAACAAGAGTTAGCTAATTATTTTGGTGCCCCTCATATTGATGCCGCACTCAAGAAATTAAGCTGCCCTTACACTTTGATTACTGGCAAACCTACTTTATTTATTAATCCAAAAGTACGTAAACAATGGCACAAATTTGTTCCTGATAGCAGTATTATTTCCTTACCAGAATATGGACATTTATTACCCATGGAGGCGCCAGAAATCTGCGCTCAAATTATTAATGAGCATTATCAGAGCAATAAATAAGCTGACCTATGACTGACATTTTTGCGCCCAAGCTGACTGACAACCTTTTGCCTTATGACGGTCTGGTAAATGATTTAGGTATTGTGATCGATTATCCCAGCCCTTTATTTTATAACTTGGTGACTGAGTTACCTTGGCAAGAAGATATCGTTACTTTATTTGGCAAGACACATATCACAACGCGTCAAATCGTTTGGATGGGTGATAGCGATATTGATTATCAGTACTCTGGTCATACGCGTCAAACCATACCTTGGACAGATACTGTGTTTCATGTGAAACATCATATCGAACAGAAATTATTAGATCTTGGAATTGATGCCAATTTTAATTCCTGTTTACTCAACTATTATCCTTCTGGTGAGGATGGTATGGGCTATCATGCCGATGATGAACGAGAGCTTGGTGAGCAACCAGTTATTGCTTCATTATCTCTTGGTGCTACGCGTAAATTTGTCTTTAAGCATAAAAAAACTCAAGATAAAGTTGAGCTTTATCTTGAGTCAGGTCAGCTAATTGTCATGCATGGTGATACCCAAAGCTTTTGGAAGCACAGTATTACCAAGACTAAAAAGGTAACCACAGGACGCATTAGCCTAACCTTTCGGCAAATATATCCAAATAATCGAAGCTAACCATTAGCTAAATCTATTATCCAATCAACCTCGGCTCAACTGACTTTCAATACCAATTTACCAAAAGCATCGCCTTTTTGCAGCTCATGATGGGCGATAACGACTTCTGACAATGGATAAGTCTTTTGCAAACGTAAAGTTAGCTGACCATCTGCCACTAGCTGTAGTACTCGTGCCATATCCTCGCCATTACGCTGAGCCGCATAACCTTCAACGCTTAGATTTTTTTGACTGCCTGCTTCTTTGAGTTTATCTACCCAAATTGTTGGTAGTACATATACACGTCCAGACTCTTTGACAACGTCTAGCGCCCTTACACCCGCTTCATCACCGACCAAATCCAATAAGACGTCGGCTTGCAGCTCAGGAAACGGACCATTTTTGGTGTAATCAATCCAGCCTGTAAGCTGGCTAGTATCTATCAGGCTATCCAGTTTTTTATACTTTTCTGCTGAGCAAATAAGCGTAACTTTGATATTATGTTTAGCGATTTTTTTCATCAAAAGCTGTATCAATAGATGACCAACACCGCCTGCTGGGGCATTCATCACTACATGCTCGCCCTCTTTGATATCAGCAAACTCAACAAATTGTAGCGCCGTTTGTCCGATACAAGGTAATGCGCCTGCCTGCTCTAAGGTGACAGCTTCAGGTACACGTGCCAGCATTTTAGCATCAACAGCGACATATTCAGCATAGCATCCACCGTTAAAAGTTAATGCTGCGACTTTATCACCAACAGCAAATTTCGTACTTTGACTTTCAACTACTGTGCCTGACATATCAAAACCCAAAATCGCTGGTTGATTATGATCAAACTTATCTTTTTGGATATTGGTGGCGCCCCAGCCTTTACCTTGACGAGTTTTATAATCGACTGGATTGATGCCGGCATAAGCAACTTTTACCAGCACTTGATCATCTGTCAAATCAGGTACGGCAATATCATCTTGGTATATCATGACTTCAGGTTCACCAAACTCACGTATGAGTACGGCATTTTGAGTCATTGGTATGCTTTTATCAGACATTGTATATCATCCTTGTTTATTTTAGTTTAGCGTTCTTTATTCTATTAATAATTTTTACTCTATAGCAACGCCAGTTCTGCACTCAAAGGCAGATGATCAGACAGAGTTGACCACGGTTTACCCGTATGTACCCAAGCATCTTTTATTCTGAGATTACGGACATAGATACGGTCTAAACTCAATACAGGTAGCTTTGCTGGAAAGGTAGGCAGCAGCTTGCCGTGACAATGTTTAAAAGCTTCCGTCATACCCAAGCTTGATGCCAATCTATCACAAGACATTTTTTTCCAGTCATTGAAATCGCCCGCCAAAATCAGTGGCTGGTCAGGGGCTATCTCATCTCGGACATAGTTAGAAATCGCTTCATATTGCTTGATACGATCGCGCTCAAATAAGTTTAAATGGGCGCATAAAACCACCACTGGCACCTCCCAACCCACTGGCTGCACTTCACAGTGTAAAACCCCGCGCTGCTCAAGCTTATTGACCGTAATATTGACGTTGTGCTTGGGATCAAGTGGAAATCGGCTCAACACCGCATTGCCATGATGGCCGTTATCGTACTCTGAATTTTTGCCATAACTGTTTTCTAGTTGCAGATATTCACCAAACCATTCGTGCTGAGACTGGTCAGGGTACTCGTTATATTGAATATTGCGCTTAAGGTTTTGCCCCTGTACTTCTTGTAGGCAGAGTATGTCGGAACCTATAATATCAAGTGCTTGGGCGATACCCTGAACTTTGACCTGGCGATTCATCGGCGACATGCCTTTATGAATGTTATAACTTGTGAGTACAAAAGAGGTGGTATTAGTCATAATGGTAGTAGTCATAAACTCAGTATTTATAGAGTAGATATTGGGTTTTGAATATGGTCAGCTCAAAATAAAAAATAATCGTTTGAAATAGAATCGAGGCACTAGAAAACCATACATGTAAAAAGAGCATTGGCCCATACTGAACCAATGCTCTCATACTATACCTATGTGCTATCAATGACCAATGGCTAATTCGTTAATGAGCCTATGTCATCTATTAATAGCGGGTGACAAGAGCAATCGGTTGGTCTGCATTCATAATATCTTGTGGCATAAAGACCGCTTTACCGCCATTATGAATGACATGCTCAATGATTTCACCAATAGCATCATCAGTGATACCTTCTGCACTTGAGTCGTCCGCAAGACTTAGCGTTTGCGCTTTTTCATTAATTTTGGCTGGTTGAATATAGCCACGGCGGACATACAAGGTATCGCCTATACCCTGAAAAGCACTGCGATAGACTTCTTGCAAATCAGTCTGTAGTTTGTTCGCCCCGCGCGCTTTATCAATCTCGCCCAGTGCCGCTTGGTGTAAGGAGGTACGATAACCTTCTACTGCTTCTTGTACACTGTTGATAACATGCTGTGCACCACCCTCATCTAGATTGGTGGCGTTTGATACCGTAGCGATGATATTATCCGGACGGTCACAAACATCTTTATAGTAGCCAATATTTTTGCTATCACCGACTACGACTAGCGGCATTTTATGCTCGCCCCACAGCTCTTGAACACTCTTATCTACTTGGTTAAAGAACTCTTTTAACGCACTACTCTCATTATTCGCTGAGCGATCTGATCCGCCATCGCTTGTCGTATGAAGTCCATTATTGTCGATAGGAAAAGGAATGTTTTCCATATTATTTTGGGCAGTATCGTCTAGATCGAACTCTCGTATCACGCGATCATTAGAGGCTTCAATTAAACGTGCCTTATCACGAGTCAATACCAAAGTATAATAATGCACAGCGCTTGCCATATCACGCACTAAATCACGGGTCGCAAAACGATGTGAGATAACCACGCGCTCAGTGGTATCAATAGGCATACGGATCACTTGCACATCGTCAGTACTAGCAAAAATAGCTAAGGTATCTAGATTAAGATTATGATTCAGCTCTTTGGTCTTAGCATGGATATTGTCTAAGATAGTGGTCGCTGTACGCTTGTCATACTCATTGGTTAGACGTTCTTCGACGACTTTTAATTGGTTTTTTAGGGCAATAGGGTCTTTGTCATTAGCAGGGTGTTCGCGGTGCGTTTTGACAAAAATACTGACTGCTGGATTCGCCTTTGTCTCGCGTAAGCTTTTGAGAGTTGCTTTCATTTAATACTCCTTGTTTTATGACTATAAATTTCCAATACTACTTTTGGTACGCCTTGCCTGTTACTTATTCTAGATTTTTGCGGTCAGGCGACTGCATACTCTTAATAACATAGCATGCTTAACAGGCTATTCATACTACAGCACTATTAACGCCTGTTATCCTATTACACTACCAACTTGACCACACAAGCTATAGGGTTAATTTGCAAGCAAATGATGATGCTTTGTAAATAATATCAACGCTTGCCACAATAACCTTAATAACAGTAGCCTTAATAAAGGTCACTTGATTAACAGCTTAGCAGAGCTCAAGCTTCCAGCTTGTATTTTCATTAATGAAGACCCATTATTTAAATATTACAATGCTGATTATTAACAATGTTTATCAATACACCATAACGATTAGCCTCACATCAAACTATTTAACATTAAGAAACCTTGATCTTAATATATCTTTAAAATATAAACAGTAATGCCTGTTAATCATTTGAACGATTTGAATAATTACGCCAAATTAAACCCTTTTATCTGTCAAACTCATTATTTATAACGGAACCTTTTATGACTTCTATTTCTTCAAAGTTACATCTTGTCGATTTTGCCGATACTGCACCAAGCACTTTGCAACAGCAAGTAATCAGCGCCATTGACACGGCTAATGCGTTTTTAGATGAGTTGAAGGTGTCTACAGATAGCAAGGATACGTCTACCTCGATAGACGCTGAGCAAGCGCTAATTGATATAAAAAACTTTGACCACATCAATTTGGCATTGGATCGCAGTTGGGGCATTTTGTCGCATCTGAATAGTGTCATGAGCAATGATGAGATCCGCCATGTCCATCATGAGCTGTTACCAAAGCTATCAGCTTATGGTACGCGCGTTGGGCAGCATCAGCCGCTATTTAGTCGTTATCAAGCGATTGTCAACGATAAAGCTTTCTTCGCAGCGCTTGAGCCGGCACGAGCACGAGCTATTGAGCTTGCGCTACGTAGCTTTGAGTTATCAGGGGTCGCATTACCAAAAGCTGAGCAAGATAAATTTGCAGTCATTCAAAGTAAGCTGTCTACGTTATCAGCCACTTTCTCAGACCATGTTTTAGACGCCACTCAAGCTTATGCGTTGCCGCTTAAAACAGAGCAGTTAGCAGGTTTGACTGAAAGTGGTTTGGCATTAATAGCCGATGCTGGTGAGCAATATAAAACAAGCCAGCTTGCAAATGGTTCGCTCACGCAAACAGAGATTGATACCTTATCGACGCCTTATTATGTGGCAGGCTTAAATATTCCTGTGTATCTTGCCATTATGACCCATGCCGATGATCGCAACTTACGCGAGACGTTATATCGTGCCTATGTCACTCGCGGCTCTGAGTTTGATGAGCATACTAATGCTAAAGGTCAGTCTCTAAATAACGCAAATATTATGAGTGAGATTTTGCAGTTACGTGAACAAAAAGCCAGACTATTGGGTTTTCATAACTATGCAGAGGTATCGCTATCGACCAAAATGGCAGACAGCGTGGCAGAAGTAGAAACCTTTTTACGTGATTTAGCAGTGCAAGCAACGCCAACTGCTGCGCAAGATTTGGCGCAATTGCAAAAATATGCGCAAGATTACGGTATTGAAGATTTGCAGCCGTGGGACAGTGCTTATATCGCCGAAAAGGTCAAACAAAGCGAGTTCAGCTTATCACAAGAAGAGATTCGCCCGTACTTCCCATTACCAAAAGTGATTAGCGGGTTATTCGCTATCGTTGAGCGTTTATACGGCATCAAAGTACAAGAGCAAAATGAATCCGTATCACGCTGGCATGATGAGGTGCGTTTTTATCAGTTATTTGATGCTGATGATAACTTGCTTGGCGGTTTTTATTTTGATTTATTTGCCCGTAGTGGTAAACGCGGCGGCGCCTGGATGAGTGGCTTTCAATCACGTTATAGTTATGAAGAGCAAAACCACCAACAGCTACCAGTGTGCTTTATGGTCGGTAACTTCACCCCAGCACTCGATGGTAAGCCAAGCTTATTGACTCATGATGAAGTTGTCACCTTGTTTCATGAGTTTGGTCACGGTTTACATCATCTGTTGACTCAAGTAACGATAGGTGATGTTGCTGGCGTCAATGGCGTAGAATGGGACGCCGTCGAGCTGCCAAGCCAGTTTATGGAGAACTGGGCGTGGGACGCGGAAGGTATTGCTCTTATTAGCAGTCATGTCGAAACTGGCACGCCATTACCAAAAGAGAAACTCGATGCGCTATTGGCAGTCAAAAACTTCCAAAGTGGTTTGCAAACGCTCCGTCAAATCGAATTTGCTTTGTTCGATTTGTTGATTCATGCGCACACGCCAGCGCTTAATTATGAAGGTATCTTGACTACGCTTAACAGCGTACGTAATGATATTGCCATTTTACAGACGCCTGATTACAACCGCTTTGCCAATGGCTTTAGTCACATTTTTGCTGGTGGTTATGCCGCTGGTTATTATTCTTATAAATGGGCAGAGCTGTTGTCTGCTGATGCTTTTAGTAAATTTGAAGAAGACGGCATTTTTAATCCCATCACAGGTAAAGCCTTCCGTGAGACTATTTTATCAGTGGGCGGTAGTTTTCCAGCTAAGGTGAATTTTGAAAATTTCCGTGGTCGTAGCGCCATTATTGATGCTTTGCTACGTCATAGCGGTTTTTCTGATACTAAAGACCAGACTAAAAGTAGTACGGCTGCCAATGCCTCAATAACACGCGAGGTGATTTAAATGCGCTATCAATCAACGCGTCCAAAGCGGCAGTTTTTAGCGGGCGTTCGCTGCCCGAAATGTCAGGTCATGGATGCGGTAGTACAAGTCAATATCGTTGTGCCAGCGCCTGATGAATATATTGAATGTACGCTATGCGGGCATACTGAACATCGCCCTGATCCTGATGAGATCAGCGCAAAGAACCATCTTGAAGACCAATTAACTCGTGACGCTATGATTACCGGAACCAGTGGGACGGTCAAATTCAAAGAATAACTCTTTATATTTGATGATCAGACAGTCATATCTCATGATTGCTATAAACAATGCTGTATTTAATCGCCCTTCTATCAATAGATGGGCTTTTTTATTTCGAGTTTGCTATAGTATGGCAGGATATCTTTAACCTAAATTGAACGTAGTATGAAAAGCAAAAAAATGCGTCCTTTATCCCATAAAGTCTCAAAACAATCTACCCATTCTGCTAAGCCACGTCAAAAATGGTGGTTTGGTATTTCATTAATTGTGCTGTTAATCGGTTATTTCGTTTGGAAAGGCACGGCACCTCAATCTAATCAGAGCTCTGCTGAAAATTTGCCGGTGACTTCCGAACAAGATAAGCCTACACAGATTGCTTCTGTACCATTAGAAGATGACGTTAATAATATTATTGATGATAAAAATCAAGGTAGCGCTAACATAACGGATTCTGATATCCCAGATGCTAAAGCTATCTTAGAAGCCCCATTACCAAAAACGAACAGCTTAGCCAAAGAAGAGATTGATCGTTTAGAAGATGAACGTAAGCGCTTAGCCGAACAAGAAAAGCTCGCTGCTGAACAGATTGCCATGACCAAACAATTAACCGAACTTAAGGCTCAAGAAATCGCATTACTTGAGCAACAAATTGCCCAATTAGAAGCTGATACTGCGGTTAAAAACACCACTAATTAGCAGTTATCGCTAAATAATGTATGCTTTTATTCAGGGGTTGATGATGGCATCTTTGCAACTCACTCATAATCCTATTTTAAATAGCAGCGCTCAGCTGCTCATACTTCCTGTTAATAGCGCTGGTCTCCTTTTAGATCCTATTTTGACTCGCGCAAAAACCCTATATCCTGATAATTATCAACGTTACTATCGTGCGTGCTGTGATGGTAGCTTAATGGTTGGTAGCTGTTTACTGCATAAACGCATACGTGAGCAAGCTGGGCTTAGTGTCAGTAGTAATGGCAACCAACCCAGTTATATTGCTAACCTTGTTATATCAGATCACTCTTATCATCCAGTAAGAGTACGCTGGTTGACGGAAGCTTTAATCGATTTACGACAACAACTGACGACGCTGATACGCTATCAAGGTATCCGTCACATTGCTCTGCTTGCCCGTCCCCTTATTTACAACCATTCACGCAATGAAGCCAATCCTTCGACCAATGAGTCTCTTATAACAAATGCGCTTCCATTAGATTGGCATATTGATATATTGCCTCTCATAACCCATTATTTAGCAAATTTACCTAAGCTTCGCATTGATATCCATGTACCTAGAGACGTTGCCATATAGCATATTTTCTAATTTTAGTTATATTTTACGTCCATAAAAAAACCGCCTTGAGCACTCATAATAAGTGATTCAAGGCGGTTCTTTAAATATTAACGCTATCAAATATCAAGCATTAGCTCTGCTCAATACCTTTCATAGTCAACTTGATACGACCACGATTATCAACATCTTGGACCAATACTTTAACGATTTGACCTTCTTTTAGATAGTCAGATACGTTTTCTACGCGCTCATCAGCGATTTGCGAGATATGCACGAGACCATCAGTATTTGGCAATACGTTAATAAAGGCTCCGAAGTCAACGATACGAGCAACCGTACCTTCGTAAGTTTTACCTACTTCAACTTCTGCTGTGATTGCTTCAATTTTAGCAATTGCCGCTTTAGTTGCCGCTTTGTTTTCACCAAAGATACGGATGGTACCAGCATCATCAATGTCGATAACCGCACCAGTTTCTTCCGTTAGCTGACGAATCGTTGCGCCGCCTTTACCGATAACATCACGGATTTTATCCGGATTGATCTCAATTACGGCATAGTTAGGTGCATGAGCATTGATTTCAGTACGGCTTTCAGGCAATACTTTGTTCATCGCGTCTAAGATATGGATACGACCAGCATGAGCTTGCTTTAACGCTTGCTCCATGATATCTGGGGTAATACCTTCGATTTTAATGTCCATCTGTAGAGCAGTAATACCGTCTTTAGAACCAGCAACTTTAAAATCCATATCGCCAAGATGATCTTCATCACCTAAGATGTCAGACAATACAGCAAAGCGCTCGCCTTCTTTAACCAGACCCATGGCAATACCAGCAACCGGTGCTTTAATTGGCACACCAGCGTCCATCAATGCCAAACTTGCACCACAAACAGAGGCCATAGACGATGAACCATTTGATTCAGTGATCTCAGAAACCACACGGATAACATATGGGAAGCGATCGCTATCAGGCAGCATCGCTTGTACACCACGGCGTGCTAGACGACCATGACCGATTTCACGACGTTTAGGAATGCCTTCACGACCTGTTTCGCCTACTGAGAAATGTGGGAAGTTATAATGCAACATGAAATGGTCACGAATGGTACCCGCTAGCGAGTCAATCATATTGACGTCACGAGTATTACCAAGGGTAGTCGTTACCAATGCTTGGGTTTCACCACGTGTAAACAATGCTGAACCATGAGTAAATGGTAATACGCCCACTTGTACATCAAGGGCACGAACAGTCTCTAAATCACGACCATCAATACGTGGCTTACCAGACAAAATGTTGTCACGAACGGTACGATACTTTAGATCGTTATAGATTTCTTTTAACTCAGATACGGTATCAGCATAGCTCTCTGATTCAGCATCACCAGCAAGAGCTGCAAGGGCAGCGTCTTTAATTTCATCAAGCTTGCTGTAACGTGCTTGCTTATCAGTGATGGTATAAGCGTCAGATACTTGCGTACCGAACTGCTCTTTCATACCAGTCTCTAACGCTTGATTGCGTACAGGAGCGGTATATTGCTGCTTAGCGGTACCGATTTCTGCTGCCATTGAAGCAATGTTGTCGATAACGATTTGCTGCTGCTGATGACCGTATAATACTGCGCCTAGCATTTGATCTTCTGATAACTCTGCCGCTTCAGATTCAACCATCAATACCGCAGACTTTGTACCAGCCACGACCAAGTCAAGATCACTTTCTTTAAGCTCTTCAAGCGTCGGGTTCAGTACGTATTCGCCATTGATAAAACCAACACGCGCAGCAGCAACAGGACCATTAAATGGTGCATCAGAGATAGCTAGCGCCGCTGAAGCACCGATTAGTGCTGCGATATCTGCTGATTGAGTTTTGTCAGATGACACAACCGTTGCCGTGATTTGAATCTCGTTGACATAGCCTTCAGGGAATAACGGACGGATTGGGCGGTCAATTAGACGCGAGGTTAACGTTTCAGACTCGCTCGCACGACCTTCACGTTTACCGTAAGCACCTGGGATTTTACCCGCAGCATACATTTTTTCTTGATAGTTAACGGTCAATGGAAAGAAGTTTTGACCTTCTTTAGCATCAGACTTTACAACCGCTGCTACCAATACAGTAACGCCGCCCATGTGGACTAAAATCGAGTTGGCTTGACGCGCAATACGTCCTGTTTCGATAACAACTTGCTGGTTACCGTATTGGAATTCACGCTTAATGGTATTAAACATTGTCATATAATTTTCCTAATATTGACTGACGAAATAATATCAGCACAAAAAACACTGATATCTGTCATTAAAATTCTTTGTATATAGCTTCTAATCGACTGTCTTTATACTTATAAATCTTGTCTATCGAAACTATTATTATCAAATATTTATCTTATGCAATTGGCTGGTACATAAAGCACAGCCCTGCATATTGGTTAATGCTAAAATTCGGTTTGCTATAACGATCATTTAGATTTTTATAGCATCAAAACCACTCCATCTATGGAGCCTCTTCACTACTTTACCTATGCATGTTTATCTATCATAAACAGTGCAAAAACCGACTAAGGCATTATTTTACAGTGATTTATGGTCATTGACCAACCTAATGCACTACTATCTATTTCTTAATAATTAGTTAAATATAAGCTTTTGTTTCTATACTTAAACTCATACCATACTAATAAGCATAAAAAAACGGCGTGAAACTATTCCACACCGTTTTTAGAAAAATCTATTTTATCGATATCAACAAGCAAGTTCCAAATAGCTGCGCAAAAAATCTAAAATACTTCCCAGTTAAGGCATATCTCGTTTTAGCAACCATTCGTACTACTGTCGTCAAATTAACGACGTAGACCTAACTGGCTAATAAGGGTGGTATAGCGACCAAGATCTTTACCTTTTAAGTAATCAAGCAGTTTACGACGGGTATTAACCATACGGATAAGACCACGGCGGCTATGGTGATCCGCTTTGTGTGCTTTAAAATGGTTTTGTAGATCGTTGATGCGAGCACTTAACAAAGCTACTTGAACTTCTGGTGAACCAGTGTCACTTTCACCACGTTGGTATTGAGCAATGATTTGTTCGCGATCGGCATTAGTTAGCATAAATCTCTCCGGCAATGCTAAGAGCACCAAGATAACCTTAAAAGTTTAAGTATCGAGGAGCAATAGAATAGTCAATAAAATAGCCTGCACGTCATTCACGACAACCCTGCATTACTAGAGTTGACCTAGTGTACGACAAGCTCAATGAGTCATAACTGTCATTTAAAACCATTTAGAATAATCTAAACCGTATTTAAATATGACGCCAATTATAACAAAAAACTGCTGGGCTAACAGCAGTTTTTTGTTATGGTTTTAAGAATATCTGATTATTGGTAAGTAATTTGACTAAATTATTAGTACCCATCAAAAGTAAACATGAAATGTAGATAGCAGCCTTATAATCTAAGAATTATTTATTTTTTTGGATATCTTCTTTGCTAGCCGTACCGCCTAGCTCATCGTCTGCTAAAGGCACAGTCGTAGCTTCTGCTAAACTATCAGGAGAGTTATCAGCACGAGGATTGATATCTTCTACAAGTTGATTAATCTCTTGTTCTTGCTCATCCATATCTTTTACTGAATTGCTCATAGTAACTCCTATTTACATTTAACTCATATATTCATACTTAAGGAGCTATTTATCTTCCTTCGTTTCCAAGTTATCAGCAATACGCTCTGCGGCAGCTTCAGTGTCTTCTGTATGATTATCTTCCGTCTGGCTTTTAAGCGCTGCTTTGGCAGAATCAGAACGTTGTTGCTCAAATTTGGTATCGTTTGGATTAGGCTGTGTCATCGTGTTATATCCTTATAGATAATGAATAAAAGTTACTCTAAGTTAAAACGATTGCAGCTTATGTTAAAGCTTTGTCAATCGCTGCGACGAAATTATTAATATCATCTGGGTTGCGTGAGGTAATCAGATTACCGTCTATCTGCACGCTTTCGTCTACGAATTTTGCCCCAGCATTTTCTAAATCAAATTGCAAAGTATGATAAGCCGTTAACGTTTTACCCTTAGCTATACCAGTATTGATTAATATCCAAGGCGCATGGCAGATAACAGCAAGCGGTTTACCAGCCTCATTTATAGCAGTAATAATCCTATGTGCATTTTCGTTACCACGCATGGTATCAGCATTAACCGTACCACCTGGCAAAACTAAAGCATCATACTCAGCAGGTTTTGCGTCTTTTGCAAAAATATCAGCAGTAAAAGTATCGCCTTTGTTGACGTCTTGCTGCATACCTTGAACTTCTTTTTCTTTATTGGTCGTTATTAGAAGTGTGATGTAACCTTTAGCTTTTAGTTTGTTGTTAACCTCTTCATATTCTGCTTGTTCAAAGTTGTTATGAAGTAAAAAAGCAATCGTTTTCATAATACTTCCTATTTATCTATAAATTATATTTATGATTGAATAACTTTCTTATAATTGTATAAATTAATTTATATGAATTAATGTCTTGTTATTTTTATTTAGTTTTACTGCTCAGATTTATCATTATTATTATTTTATTCAACGAAATTTATAGTAAATCCGTTTTGTATTATTATCAGCCTTTCATATTTTATATTGTACTTTCTTATTATTTTTTTTCATCCATGTCATGCTTTCCCTAGCTGACTTAATAAAGATACAAAAAAAGCAGGTTTCACTATAGGTGAAACCTGCAATAAAATGTGACGATATGTGATTTGTGTGAACTCTTAGTAAGTTTTGCAGCTCTTAAGTTATAAATCTAGCCAAATTTACGTATTGAAATTATAACTGAATCAGCTTTTTAGGTTGCAATCGACCATTTAAGCTCACTGCTCCTAAACCAATAAACGCACCCTGTTCATCGATAAGACGAATATCTATCGGTATTTCATGTACCAATTGCTGCTCGTTATCATCGTTAGTATCTTCAATATTTTGACTATCAGCAGCGCTGTTATTGTTAGCAGCTAAATGCTGATCGATAGCTATTGTGATATAACTTTGCACATCATCAGTCAACTGATCAATAACATTCAAGCGTTGACCCATTTGTACGCGCTCACACTGCTCTGACGATAGTGACAGCTCAGCACTAATATCAATGCAGGCATCTACTGGCAATAGATATGTCTGACGTTGTTCTAATGGCAATGCTTCTAAATCTGCAAGCGCAATTGTCTCATCGATTTTAAAATCACCCACTTGTAGACGGCGCAATGCCGTTAAATGTCCAAGTGTACCCATCACTTTAGCAATATCTTCTGCCAATACACGCACATAAGTGCCTTTTGAACAAGTTACTGTTAACTGGATTTGCTGCTCATCGATTGCTTTTAACTCAATGGCTTTAAGGACAATGTCTCTTGGCGGGCGGTCTACTTCTATACCAGCACGAGCATATTCATAGAGTTTTTTGCCATCTTTTTTTAAGGCAGAATACATCGGTGGAATTTGCTGCTGGGCACCTAAAAACTGCTGAGCGACTTTGTCTAACAGTGCATCATCAAACGCTGGAATCGGTGCCTCAGCAGTGACTTGACCATCGGCATCACCAGTATCAGTTTGACTGCCAAGTAAAATAGTCGCTTGATAGGATTTGTCCGCATCAAGCTGATAGTGACTGAATTTGGTCGCTTCACCCAAACAGATAGGCAATAATCCCGTTGCCATTGGATCAAGTGTACCGGTATGACCTGCTTTCTTGCTGTCATGGTTAGGTGATTTAAATAAATATTTTACCTTTGAAACCACTTGCTGAGAAGTCATACCTTGAGGCTTATCGACTAAAATCACACCAGAAACTTTAATCTTGTTAGGGTGATTACTAGACTTTTTACCCGCTTGCGTAGACGCGATAGACATAATGGCTTTTACCCTTCTATTCTTCGTTTTCTTGCTCGTCAGACTCATTTTCTTCAGTTTTAATAACTGCTTTACTGATTAAATCCATCATGTAATTACCACGGGCAGTCACTTCATCATAATGAAAGCGCAAACGCGGTGTTGTGCGAGTCTTTAAACTATGGCTCAGCTCCGTACGCAAAAATCCTGCTGCTTTGTTTAGCACCTTGATGCTTTCTTCATGATTTGACATGGTCATGGCATCATTGAGCTCAGGCTCCATAATGGTCACATACACATCAGCATAGCCCAAATCTGGGCTGACTTTAACACTAGAGATAGTGACAAAACCTGTCAGACGCGGATCATTGACCGCGTCACGGATAAGGACAGCAAGCTCACGCTGAATCTGATCAGCTAAACGTTGTAAACGTTGGTTCATGTTATTACCTTGTTTTTATTGATCAATATAATCATTTATTAATAAGTTTAACGACTAATATTTGTTAAAAAAGGCCTAGCAGGATGTACCTGTTAGGCCTAAGTACAGCTGAATATTTATAAGATAGCTAATCCATCATGCCATGCGCAGTTAATAAAGCGGGTCGCATGATGCACCATCCTAATTTCACCAGTGACTTTAGATAGTACGTGCGAACTCTTGAATCTCAAAGACTTCGATTTTATCACCAGCTTCTACATCGTAACCGCGGACGGCTAGACCACATTCCATGCCCGTACGTACTTCATTAACGTCTTCTTTGTAGCGACGTAATGACTGTAATTGACCAGTAAAGATAACTTGGTCATTACGTAATACACGGATAGGTTTGTTGCGATAAATCGTACCTTCAACCACCATACAACCAGCAGCTGCACCAAACTTACTAGAGCGGAATACTTCACGAACGTCTGCAACACCTAAGATTTTCTCGCGATGTTCTGGCGCAAGCATACCGCTCATTGCCGCTTTCACATCATCAATCAAGCCATAAATAACGCTGTAATAGCGGATATCCATGTTGGCAGAATCTGATTTACGACGTGCGGTAGCATCTGCACGAACGTTGAAGCCTAATAATACCGCTTCACTAGATTCTGCTAGCGTCACATCTGACTCAGAGATAGGACCAACGCCTGAGCTGATCACACGGACTTTAACTTCATCCGTCGATAACTCATTCAATGCAGCAAGTAGTGCTTCAAGCGAGCCACGAACATCGGTTTTTAGAACGATATTTAGGTATGAAACATTACCCTGTTCCATCTGATCAAACATGCTCTCTAGACGCATCGCGTTTTGACGCTCAAGCTGACGCTCGCGCTCACGGTTGGTTCTAAAGTCCGCGACTTCACGGGCTTTTTTCTCGTCCGTTAAGACTAAGAATTCACTACCAGCTGCCGGCGTTTCAGGTAAGCCTAATATCTCTACAGGGATAGAAGGTCCAGCTGATTGAATACGTTTGCCATGTTCATCAGTCATCGCACGAACTTTACCGTAATATTCACCAGCTAAGACTAAATCGCCTTGTTTTAATGTACCTTTTTTGACAAGGACACTAACGACAGGACCACGACCTTTTTCGAGTCTTGACTCAATAACCACACCTTGAGCAGGACCATCTAATGGTGCTTCTAATTCCATTAGCTCAGCTTGTAAGCTAATAAGCTCTAGCAGCTCATCAATACCATCACCTGTCTTGGCTGAGATACGAGCCATAGGAGTATCGCCACCCCAATCTTCCGATACCACTTCTTTTGCAGTCAACTCGTTAAGAACACGATCAGGATCAGCACTTGGCTTATCCATTTTGTTGATAGCAACAATCAGCGGCGTACCAGCAGCACGAGCATGATCAATCGCTTCTTCAGTTTGTGGCATCATGCCGTCATCTGCAGCAACGACCAATACAACGATATCTGTCGCTTGAGCACCACGTGAGCGCATTGCACTAAAGGCGGCGTGTCCTGGAGTATCAAGGAAAGTAATAACACCACGTGCTGTTTTCACATGATAAGCACCGATGTGCTGAGTAATACCGCCTGCTTCGCCCGTAGCCACTTTCGTTTCACGGATTTTATCTAGTAATGACGTCTTACCATGATCAACGTGACCCATGATAGTGACTACTGGTGGACGCGTTTGTACGTTACTGCTGCGCTCATCAACAGCATCTTGTAGATCGTCTTCAACTTTAGTATCACTGACGGGTACTGGATTGTGACCCATCTCTTCTACGATTAGACTAGCGGTTGCTTGATCAATCATGTCTGATTCGCGAGCAATTTCACCCATTTTCATGAGTAACTTAGTCACTTCACGAGCTTTCACTGCCATGCGCTGGGCAAGATCAGAAACCGTGATTTGCTCACTGATTTCTACATCATAAACAATTTTTTCGACAGGCTTTTCGAATTTATGCTGTGAAGACTGGCTTGAACGTAGACCGTTTTTGCGGTTCTTAATTTCACGCTCGTCTTGATTTTTACGACGACCACGGCCACGGGCACTAGTAGTACTGGTGCCACGCTTGATTTCACGACGTTCTTTCTCAAACGATTCTTCTAATGCGTCACCAACCAAACCTTCTGCCAATGGCTCATCTTTACGAACTTCAGTTGCGGGCTGATCAGTATATTGACCAGCCATTTTACGCATTTGCTCAAGCGTACGCTTTTGCGCTTCTTCAGCTTGGGTACGGCGTGTTTCAGTTTCGATCTCGCGTAAACGAGCTTCTTCTTTTTCACGCACTTCACGAGCTTTACGCTCAACTGCCGTCTCAACTTTTGGTTTTGTCGCTGTAACTTTCTTCTTAGGTTGGTCTTTCGGCTTAACTTCAATAGTAGTCTTGCCGCCTTTTTTCACAACCACTGACGTTGAAATATCGTCATTCTTGTCGTCTGACTTTTTGCTAGAGCCAAGGCTTGCACGCATCGCAGCTAAAGTAGCAGCTTGACGCTCCTCAGATTTTTTCTTAGTAGCAGCACGGTCTTCGGCATCTTTAGCAGCACGCGCTTGCGACTCAATCATCGCTTGCTCACGTGCAGCCAATTCTTCAGCCATCTTTTCTGGATCAGGCTTCTCGAACACTTTCTTTTTACGCACTTCAACATTGACGCTCTTAGATTTGCCCGAAGAGCCAGTCACACGCGCAGTACTAGTCGTTTTAGACTTCAGACTAATGCGACGCTTTTCTTCCTGACCATGACTTTGCTTTAAATACGTCACCAACTTTTCCTGCTCAAGCTCGGTGACTAAGTCACCTTCTGCACGCGCAGGCAGTCCAGCATCTACCAATTGCTGTTGTACAGCACTTGCGGTTTTGCTTACCATATCTGCCAGTTCTTTGACGGTCTTATCTGCCATTTATTATCACCTACTGTCTATTATTTGCTATATGTTCAATTCAGTTGTTGGCTACAAATGATTGGGGTAAGGCTGATATAAATTTTGCTCATACCAGCACTTTATTATCGATAGCATATCACCAAAAGACAGCGATATGCAGTTACCGCTTATTCATTGAACCAAGATTCCCGAGCTTTCATGATGAGTTTTCCTGCGGTTTCAGTATCTAAGTCTTCGATATCTTCTAAGTCGAAGACGGCTTGTTCTGCCAAGTCATCCACCGTAATGATGTCTTTTTGAGCCATTTTATAAGCCCAACTGACTGTCATTCCTTCAAGATCTTGTAGTTCCTGACTTGGCTCTTTCATGTTCTGTTGTTTGACCAATTCGTCTGCAATAACGACTTCTTTCGCACGCTCTTGGATCATATCAATCGCTTCATCATCTAATCCTTCAATATCGTAGAAGGTTTCGACAGGTACATAAGCCACTTCTTCAATACTGGTAAAACCAATATCGACAAGCGCTTGTGCTAGGTCTTTATCCACTTCTAGGCGTTCATAGAATAGTTCGATGAATGCTTTAGATTCGTTTGCTTGACGCTGCTGATACTCTTCTTCTAGCATCATATTTAGCTTATAGCCGGTCAGCTCAGAAGCTAAGCGTACGTTTTGACCTTGTGAGCCAATCGCACGTGCTAGCTGATCATTGGTACTAAAGATAATATCAGCCGTTTGCGTATCTTCATCTAGGATGATACTGCTTACGTCTGCAGGCTCTAAAGCGCTGATGATAAATTGGGCAGGATCATCTGACCAAACCACTACATCAATACGCTCGCCATCAAGCTCTTGCTGTACTGCTTGGATACGTGTACCACGCATACCAATACAAGCACCAACCGGATCGATACGATGATCGTTGGTCTTAACCGCTATTTTAGCACGAGTACCCGGTAAGCGCGCGACGTTACGGATTTCGATAATTTGTTCTGCAATCTCAGGCACTTCTTTTTGCATCAATGCCGAGAGCATTTCAGGATGAGTACGTGATAGAAGCAACTGAGCGCCGCGATTTTCACGGTTCACATGATATAAGATGGCATTGATACGCGATTTTGCGCGCAATTGCTCACGTGGTAGCATCTGATCACGTGATAGATAACCCTCAGCATTATCACCTAAGTCAATGATGTAACCATCACGGGTTTGTTTTTTGACTTCGCCATACATCATCTCGCCAACACGTGGCTCAAAAGCATCTGCTACTAAATTACGCTCAGCTTCACGAATCTTTTGGATGATAACTTGTTTGGCTTGAGTGGCAGCAATACGACCAAACTCGATCGACTCAATTTGCTCTTCTTTAATATCACCGATTGACCATTCTTCTTGATCAAGGTCAGTAATCGCAAGCTGACAAGCAGGCATTTCATGGTCTTCATCCGCAACCACTGTCCAATAACGATAAGTATCATAATCGCCTGTTGTACGGTCAATTGAGACCCGCACTTCTACTTCCGGCTGATCGGTATATACTTTTTTCTTAGTCGAGACGACCAAAGCATCTTCGATTGCTTCAAAGATATCTTCAGGATTTAAGCCCTTCTCGTTACTGACAGTTTCTACTACCGTTAAGATTTCACGACTCATACTATGCCTGTCCTATCATTTTTTAATTGACTTAAATTTTATAATTTTTGACTTACTCTATATTTTCACCATCAGCCATCTAAACTATTAGACTAACTGCGTTTATACACTAAAAGGTCTAATAGCGAATAGATTAAGTATCTTCATAAATTAAATTGGCTTTATCAATATTGCTTAATGCAATCTCAAACTGCTCACCATCAATGGCAGTCAGCTTTAAAGAGGTGGCATCGATACTGTTTAGAGTACCAGTTGCTTTACGGCGTTTTTTATCACCTTCACCAATCGCTTGTATCAAACGCAAGCTCACTGTCTGACCGACATAAGCATGCATTTGCTCATCTGAAAAGAACGCACGGTCAAAACCAGGTGAAGAGACTTCTAAAATAAACTCACCGGAAATCGGGTCATGAACTTCAAGAATACCGCTCACTTGGTGATTCACTGCTGCACAGTTTTCAATCGTTACTTGTTTATTTTGAGCTTGCTCTTCTGGCAATGCCTCAATATAAATGCGTAACAAAGAGCGATTGCCCTGTGGTGCAAACTCTATACCCCATAGTGCCACATCGCAAGCCGCGACGGCAGGGGCAATGATATTAGTCAATTCTGTAACTTTGGTCGAAAGCTTCATAATCTATTTATATTTTCCTATTCACTTATCTATCTTACTTAATAAATCCTGCTGAAGTTTTTCTTCATCATTATTTAATAAGAACCTATCGTTATTTAAACCACAGTGATTGTCTTATGCTTAAAGCATAAACACAAATGATATCTACCGGGTATTTATATCAGGGTAAGCTTAACAAATATCAAGCTCAGCCGCGCTATGCTTTTATTACTTATAAAGCAGTACTATCGATAAAAGAGTGAGGAATAAAAGATAGTGTGCTTAAGTATCATCGCGCCATGAATGACATGTGATGACAAGCTTCTATAAATGGTATCGCACTCTATAGACATAGAGCTTAGCATAAGTAGGATAGATATCGCGATTACACAGACCGCCAGATACAAAAAAACCCACAAGCATAATGGTGGGCTAATTGTTACTGACAAATTTAGTGTGCAAAACATCAGTATAAAAAGTGGTAGCGGGGGCTGGATTTGAACCAACGACCTTCGGGTTATGAGCCCGACGAGCTACCAGACTGCTCCACCCCGCATCAATCTAGAACGCGTATTATAGGGAGGTTTTATAGTAGTGTCAATCTTTATTTAAAAATAATTTAAATTAAAAATCTTAGCTATTTTGAACGACTCACTTAATACGATACAACTTTAAAACTTGGTGCGATTGGGGGGACTTGAACCCCCACAGCTTGCGCCACCACCCCCTCAAGATGGCGTGTCTACCAATTCCACCACAATCGCATTACTCTAACTGTTCTCTCTATATTCTCAATACCCATTATAGTTGACGCGTAAGGTAAGCATCAAAGGTCTAAGACTTGTAAAAACAGAAAAAGCATTGTAAATGTAACGCTTTCAAATAGCAAGGGCTGCCTACTTAAAAAAGTAGAGTAACAGCAGCTACTGAGGATTTTGTGTCAAAGGCCGCGGCGTTTGTGGTGCTGAAACCGGTGCATCTAGACGAAACTGATCTTCTGCTTGCTTACGAGCATGGACCGCAAGGGTCATACTAGTGATAAAAAAGATGGCGGTCAATACGGCTGTCGCGCGTGTTAAGAAGTTGGCAGTGCCCGCTGCACCAAATACTGTACCTGATGAGCCGGCACCAAAAGAAGCCCCTGCATCTGCCCCTTTACCATGCTGTATCAAAATCAAGCCAATCATGGCAATCGCCACGATAATATGCAGGGCTAATATAAACGTAAACATGGTGGCCTCTTTTGCCGCGTAATGACGACTGATAACGAAAAACAAATCGTATGGTGTAATAGTGATAAAGATTGGCGGTAAATGTTGCCATATCGATGATATAAATAGGGCGTATTGTACACGATTGCAAGGGGACTGTTAAACCCACTTTTGCCAACTGATAAAGACATTTTGTGAATAACAATTACAATAAAGACTCACGTTTTTATCATATCTATCAAGAATCTACTAGATACTGGCTTGGCTAAAAGCGGTGGCAATCGTCAGAAAGCTGTCAGCTTTCAATGAAGCACCGCCAACTAAAGCGCCATCAATCATAGGATCAGCAGCAAAGCTATTAGCATTATCAGCATTGACACTACCGCCATACAAAACCGTCATATTAGACAATGAGTCGGCAAATCCTGCCAATGTTTGCTTGATATGCTTATGAGTGGCGCTGACTTCTGCTACCGTTGGCACTTTACCTGTACCTATTGCCCATACTGGCTCATAAGCAATAATGAGACGAGTCGGTAATGCATCAATAAGTTCTGGCTGCTGTGTAATGAATTCTTTGATAACTACTAACTGATTATCAATGACTGTAAGAGTTTGCTTAGTATCATATTGCTCTTGGCTTTCACCAATGCAAAATACCACGCCTAAATCTTGTGACAACGCATGAATCATTTTTTGCAATAAAGCATCGTTAGATTCTTGATGATACTGACGGCGCTCTGAGTGACCAAGGATTGTCCAAGTCGCTCCAGCATCGACTATCTGCTGCGCTGAACATTCACCTGTATAGGCACCAACACTGGCACTATGCCCACTAACGTCTTGAGCTGCACACAGTATTGAGGTGTCTTTTAGGCGACCATTCACTGCTGCTAAATGTATCAAGCTTGGTGCTACCATTATTTGACAACGCGCGGAGTTATCGTGGCTCATTTGCTTGGTTGTACTAATAGCAGCGCATAAGTCGTCCAGTAGTGCGTTTACATCATGGCTCGTTGCTGGATTCTGCTTCCAATTTCCAATTACCCAAGCTTGCATTCTTCTCTACCTTGTCTTATATATGGCTGCCAATATGGCTAATATGCGCGCAAGTATAACAAATATTTCACAAGTGCT
Organism: Psychrobacter sp. S4(2024); assembly: GCF_036861305.1. Classification (NCBI taxonomy): domain Bacteria; kingdom Pseudomonadati; phylum Pseudomonadota; class Gammaproteobacteria; order Moraxellales; family Moraxellaceae; genus Psychrobacter; species Psychrobacter sp. S4(2024). The sequence goes on from NZ_JAZAQR010000002.1 coordinate 570,260, forward strand.
ATAGTATAGTGCGCCCCAAATCAAAACTGACCTTTCAACCGTTGCTTTAGTAACTATTGCTGAATAATTATTTTTGATTAGCCAATCGAGCCCTACACTCTATAAAACCTTTGCGCTCACGTAAATCCCTATATGATTTTCTCAATATAGGATAAAGTGCAGACAATCGATTTTTTTATCTCAAACCCGTATTTAAAATAACTATTTTAATAATTAGCTCAACTATCAACGATAGAATGGCAATAAGTAAAACATGGTGAATAGCCTGCTATTTAGGTAAATATATCGCCTACCAGATATCGAGCAAGGAGAAGTCTTAATGTCTATCACAACCAGTAAATACGGTGGCTTAGCACAGCAGCTGATTAGCGAAGGTATCGTAAGCGAAGCGCATATGAAAGCGGCGCAGACTGATTCGCAGCAGCAGCAAGTAGGACTGGTCTCTTATCTGGTAGAGCATAAGCTTGCCAATGCCTATCAATTGGCTCAAATGCTATCGCAAGCATTCGGCGATCCTTTATTTGATCTTGATGCGCTCAGCTCAGAGGTCATCCCAAAAGACTTGGTCGACGAAAAAATCGTCCGTAAGTTTAATGCTTTACCAATGTTTAAGCGTGGGCAACGCTTATTTGTGGCACTGAGTGATCCGACCCGTATCGATGCGATTGATGCTATTGCCTTTAACTCTCGCTTGTCAATTGAAACCGTTGTAGTCGAAGAAGATAAGCTTAAAAGGCGTATTGAAAGCTTCTATGCTGATAGCATGCAGAATTTTGATAGCTTTTCTAATAGTGATTTGCATATTGGCTTTGATGAGAATCAAGAAGAAGATGACGGTGAGACCAAAATCTCTGATAGCGTCGAGGAAGCACCGGTCGTCAAGTTTGTTAATAAAATGCTAGTAGATGCCATTCGTATGGGTGCGTCCGACTTACATTTTGAGCCCTATGAAAAAAGCTATCGAGTGCGCTTTCGAGTTGATGGGGTCATGCAAAAAATGGCCAACCCGCCCGTACAACTTGCGGGGAAAATTGCTGCGCGTTTAAAAGTGATGTCACAAATGGATATCTCAGAGCGCCGGGTGCCACAAGATGGTCGTATTAAGCTTAAGATATCTAAAGATAAGGCCATCGACTTTCGGGTAAGCTGCCTACCTACCTTGTTTGGTGAAAAGCTGGTTTTGCGTATTCTAGATCCCTCATCAGCCATGCTTGGTATTGAAGCGTTGGGCTATGAGCCTGACCAACAAGATATGTTCTTGGAGGCGTTACATAAACCGCAAGGGATGCTTCTTATCACAGGTCCTACTGGCTCTGGTAAAACCGTCTCACTTTATACTGGTATTAATATCTTGAATACTGGTTCGACCAATATTTCGACTGCTGAAGATCCTGTCGAAATTAACCTTGAAGGTATTAATCAGGTCAACGTCAATCCAAAAGTGGGATTGACTTTCTCCACCGCCCTTAAGTCTTTCTTACGCCAAGATCCTGATATTGTGATGGTTGGTGAGATTCGTGATCTTGAAACTGCTGAGATTGCGATTAAAGCGGCACAAACAGGCCATATGGTACTTTCAACCTTACATACCAATTCAGCGCCCGAAACGTTAACGCGATTACGCAATATGGGTGTCGCTTCCTTTAATATTGCCACTTCCGTGAACTTGGTCATTGCTCAGCGATTGGCACGGCGCTTATGTAAAAACTGTAAAAAACCCATTAGTATCCCACGTCAAAGTCTGCTTGAGCTTGGTTTTACAGATGCAGATTTGGACAATACAGACAATATCATCTACGAGCCAGTCGGTTGTAATGAGTGCCGTGAAGGATACAAAGGACGTGTTGGTATTTATGAGGTGATGAAAGTCACTCCAGATATTTCACGTATTATCATGGAAGATGGTAACGCGATAGATATCAAAGATGCGGCGCTAAAAAACGGTTTTAGAGACTTACGTCGCTCTGGTGTTTTAAAGGTTTTACAAGGCGTCACCAGTATTCAAGAAATGATGCGCGTGACTTCTGAATAGCATATTTGGTTGAAAAGATTGGTAAAGATATTGCTTTGAGTAAATTTTATTATTTCCGTACAGCTTGTTGTTCAATAACTATTAAACAATAATAAGTAGTAGGAAAAATAAAACAGATAAACACTGGTATTTTGCGCTAAAATAAAGTATATCCGCTTAAAACAATGGGTTAACTACGTTTTATAGCAGGCATTCTCTATATTGGACTATATCAGACCATTTTTTGAAGGAAGGGACATGGCAAAAGCTAAGACCGACATGCTGTTAGACTTTGTCTATGATGGGGTAAATCGGCGCGGGCAAAAGGTAAAAGGTGAGACGACCAGTCGTAGCTTAGAGCTTGCCAAAGCCACGTTGCGCAAACAAGGTATTACGGTTAAAGGTATCAAGAAAAAGCCAAAACCCTTATACACCTTTAAGAAGTCCATCAAGCCTATCGATATTGCTATTTTTGCACGTCAATTGGCAACTATGATGAAAGCTGGGGTGCCATTGACTCAATCCTTTGAGATTGTCGCGGACTCTCTAGATAATCCGAGTATGAAAGACTTGGTATTACAAATTAAAGCCGATATTGAAGCTGGTGGTACTTTTGCATCGGCATTACGTCGCCATCCCCGCTATTTTGACGATCTTTTTTGCTCGCTTGTTGATTCTGGCGAGCAGTCAGGTGCGTTAGAAACCATGCTAGAGCGAGTTGCGACTTATAAAGAGAAAAGCGAGCTGTTAAAAGCTAAAATTAAAAAAGCTATGAAATATCCTATCGCGGTCGTTGTAGTTGCTATTATTGTCACCATTATTCTGCTTGTTAAAGTCGTTCCAGTGTTTGCTGATTTATTTAGCTCTTTTGGTGCAGAATTACCTGCTTTTACCCAAATGGTCGTAGGTATGTCTGAGTGGATGCAAGCATGGTGGTTCATCTTAATTGTATTTATTGGTGGCGCAATTATCGGCTTTTCAGAAGCTAAGAAGCGTTCAAAGAAATTTCGTGATGTCCTAGACCGTGCGGTATTAAAAGCCCCAATATTTGGCAATATCGCTTACCAAGCGGTGATTGCGCGTTTTGCTCGTACGCTGTCTACAACTTTTGCTGCCGGCGTACCGCTTATTGATGCGCTCGATTCAACTGCTGGCGCGGCCAATAATGTAGTATTTTATAACGCTATTCAGCAAATCAAAAATGACGTCTCTACGGGACAACAATTACAGTTTTCCATACGTTCAACCAATTTATTTCCAAGCCTTGCTATTCAAATGGTAGGTATCGGTGAAGAGTCTGGTAGCTTAGAAGAGATGCTCGATAAAGTAGCAGTCTATTATGAAAACGAAGTTGATAACGCTGTTGATGGTTTGACCAGCTTGATGGAGCCGCTTATTATGGCGGTACTTGGCGTATTAGTTGGTGGTTTGGTCATTGCCATGTACTTACCAATCTTCCAGATGGGCTCAGTAGTAGGTTGAAAGCTAATTAAAGGACAGCTAATTCATGCAATTTATACAGTTACTACAAGAAAATATGACCATTGCTTTGGTCGTATTTGGTCTACTAGGGCTGTGCGTCGGTAGCTTCTTAAACGTGGTAATTCATCGCACTCCATTGATGATGGTATCGGCTTGGCGAAAAGAGTGTAGCCAGTTTATGTATGAGCAAGCAGATATGCCGCGTGAGCATACGATGCCACTAGTTAATATTGTTGCCACTGATACACCTATTACCTTAAGTAAACCAGCATCGCGCTGCCCGCACTGTGCCCACAAAATTAAGTGGTATGAAAACATACCTTTAATTAGCTGGATAGTACTACGCGGACGTTGCTCAGAGTGCAAAGCGGCTATCGGGCTTCGATATCCTATCGTTGAGCTGGTCACTGCTCTGCTATCTGCACTAGTCATTTATCATTTTGGCGTTAATATGGTAGGGCTGTCGGCATTAGTTTTAGTCTGGACACTCATCGCCTTAACTGGTATCGATTTTGATACTCAGTTATTGCCTGACCGCTTAACTTTTCCATTAGCAGGGCTAGGATTGGCGGTCAATTCACAAGGTTGGTTTGTGCCCCCTACTCAGTCGATATGGGGCTTGTTATTGGGATTTTTATCGTTATGGATAGTGGTCAAGATATTTTATTTAATCACCAAAAAGCATGGCATGGGACAAGGCGACTTTAAATTATTGGCAGTACTGGGTGCGTGGCTTGGACCTATGATGTTACCCTTGATTATTTTATTATCATCATTGCTAGGCTCCATCGTTGGGCTTATCTTGATGAAAAAGCAAGGCGAGAGCAAACCTTTTGCCTTTGGTCCTTATATTGCTATTGCCGGTATTGTGGCGTTGTTATACGGCTCAGATATCGTTAATTGGTATTTAGGCATGTATACTTAAGCAGTAGTCACTTCTCAATCAGTTATCTTAACCTTTCATTGAGTACAGTCATTATCCTTCTATCAGTCAGATAAGTCATCATTATGTCAAAATACGCAGCAGCACCTTCACCTTATTCGCATCAGCCGCAAACGCCTGAGCATAAAAGTAAAACATTGGTAGTAGGTTTAACGGGTGGTATCGGCAGTGGCAAATCAGCCGCCAGCGACTGGTTCGCACAGCAGGGAATCGATATTATTGATGCAGATGTCATTGCACATGAAGTGGTGGTCAAAGGCAGCTCAACATTGCGCAAGATCCAGAGGAAATTTGGAGATTGGGTGCTAAATGCTGATGGTGATATGGATCGCGCCGCTGTACGAACCCATGTGTTTACTTACCCTGATGCTCTAATTGAACTTGAAGCGATTACCCATCCCGCGATACGCGAAGCTGCAAAAAAGCAATTGGCAGAGAGTACCTCGCCGTATGTGGTGTTGTCAGCGCCGCTATTAATTGAAGCAGCAGAAGCCGGGCTTGCCAATTTATGTCAACGTATTTTGGTGATGGATGCTACAGAAGATACCCAGCTTGCGCGTGCCAGTCAACGTGATGCGCTAAGCGTGCAAAAAATTAAAGCCATTATGGTCAATCAATTAAGCCGTGAACAGCGTAATCGTCATGCGGATGATGTGGTATTAAATGAGAGTGATCTTGCGGCGCTATATCTACAATTAGAGCCGCTCCATCAAGACTATCTTAAGCTTGCCCAGCAGCTAAAGTTCGCTGCCGATTAATCTCATACAAAGCCATACCTGTCGCCACACTGACATTCAAGCTTTGTAAGTTGCCATGCTCGTTACCTGACATCGGAATATACACCAGCTCATCGCAGCTTTCTGTTGTCAGGCGACGCATCCCCTCACCTTCTGAACCCATGATAATAGCCGTCTTACCAGTCAGATCTGCAGCATGGATTGGTTTGGCATTGGCATTAAGAGCGGTACCAAACACAAAAACGCCGGCATTTTTAATTTTTGTCAGCGTGCGTGCCAGATTGGTTACGCTAACAATAGGCATCATTTCAGCCGCGCCGACTGATACTTTGGCAACCGTTGGCGTCAAGCTAGCTGCATGATGTTTCGGACAAATGACTGCATCGACACCCATGGCTACTGCTGTACGCAAACAAGCGCCAAAATTATGGGCGTCCGTAATTTGGTCTAGTACCAGTAACAAACAATCATCTCGACCAGCAAGCGTATCTAGCAAACCTTCATCAGCAAAGCCTAAAGGACGGGCGTTTAGCACTACGCCTTGATGTTGCGGGCTACCACACAGCTGAGTAAGTTTGTCTTTTTGCGTTGGTTGAATACTGATGCCATTATCACGTGCTTGCGCCATAATAGACTGTACATGACTGTCAGTCTCACGCCCTTGCTGTACAAACAAGCTCAGTCCATCAAGAGGACGGTATTCGAGCAAGGCATCAATGGCATGAATGCCATAAAAATAGGTAGGTTTTGCCATAATAGGCCTATTGATTATAAAGTGGGTATTGCACAGTGTTATAAAAAATATGCAATAAAAATAGAGATGTGTAATTGTAGCAATTAATGACCAGCTTCATCTAAATAATGTCAGCAAAAAAAAGAAATAAACCTGATAAGATTTATTTCTTTGGAATCATTGGCTTTTGGCTTCATCAATTATCTAACGACACTTTAAGGCGTATTAGCCTTCTAAGTGACAGATATACTGAACGATCTGTTCTGTGCGTAAATTGAAACCACTATTACCTTCAACCACGAATGACTGTCCTGCGCGGTAGTAGCTGAACTCCTCTTCCCCATTTATTTTGACTTCGCACTCACCGCTAGTGATTTCAATACGTTCAGATGTATTGGTACTAAAGTGATAATGCTCGACCAAATTATCACAAGGCAAGATAACACCTAATGTTTTATGACGACCGTCCTCGAACATAATGGTATGGCTTGAGCAACGACCATCATAGGATATCGTGGCTTGAGCATTGACTGTTACATTAGTAAATTGCGCCGCTGTCATAGTGGCTTCCTTATCAAATAATTATTGCCAACTAAAAAACCAAATTGAATGTGTAGATAAGCAAATGCTTAGATAAGCGTTGTTATATCTACCTTTTACCATCGACTCTAAATCATTTTTACTTTGCTGTGCGCTGATTATAGAATTGATTTATCTTATAGGTTTAAAAATAACCATTTATTACTGATACTTACTGACAAACAGGTTTGTATCATGTCCTACAAGCTAACTGCTCTGTCGTAGAATGCACGAAAATCTGGTGGTAAGAGTTTATCATTATGTGAGATTATGCTACCACATTATATCTATAAAGTTTGTTACAGCGGCAGGAAAGTTCCGCTTATTATGATGGCTTTAAGTGATGTTATTGATTACCTTTAATATTTGTATTTAAGATTATTTGCCACCATACTATTTGCCAATTGCATTTATCTATGTTGCAGTATGAACTGAACCGATTCATTCCTTTATTTAACCTATTGTAGAGATAACCTCCTTGTACGACATTACATCGTATTTGAGGTTTGTTGTCTGTCATGAGAGGCGTTGATGCTAGTATCATTAACTTTAAATCAGTTTGCGTTAATTGCTCAGCATGAGCTGAGTGTGGCTGAAGGCTTCAATGTCATCACTGGTGAAACAGGCGCTGGCAAATCGCTATTACTCGATGCGCTGTCTTTATGTATCGGCGAGCGCGCAGACAGTGCGATGGTCCGGCATGGCGCGGCGCACGCGGATATCTACGCGCAATTTGATGTAGAAAACAATAGTATCATTGCTGAATGGTTTGCCAAAAATGAGCGGGCGTTAGAAGAGCCAGATGTATTGATTCGTCGACAACTCAGTAATACAGGGCGCTCAAAAGCATGGTTAAATGGTACACCTGTCAGTTTGGCTGAGCTTAAGAGTTTGGGTGCATTGCTGGTCAATATTCATAGTCAACATGCTCAGCAGGCGCTACTCAAGCCACAATTTGTAGTGCAATGGCTAGATGAAATGGCACAGATAACTTCTCTTGCTACGCAGACCTCAAGTAGCTATCAAGCTTATCAGCAACTTAAACGCCGCGCTGACGATCTCGCTAGCCGTGAAGCTCAGCGCCAAGATCGTATTCAACTGTTGCAAAGCCAGTTAGCAGATATCGCACCGTTATTGGTCGTTGATTATGCTGAAGTAGAAGCAGAACACGAAGAATTATCCAATATTGAAGCACTAATGATTGAGGCCAGTCATGGCTTGCATTTACTCGATAATGATACCGATGAGCCCGATATAATGACCTTGCTCGGGCAAGCAATTAAACTATGCGATAATCAAATGAACGTGAGCCAAACCTTTGAGCAAGCCTCAGAACAGCTACATTTAGCGCAGCAGCAAATCACTGAAGTGACTGGCTTATTGTCAGATTATGCTGAGCAGCAATTGCCTGACCCTGAGCGTTTGCAGTCATTAGACAGTTTAATCAGTTTAGGTCATCGCCTATCACGTAAGCATAACTTGCCAGCGAGCGACTTGATTCATGAAGCAAAAGGCTGGGAAGCGCAATTAGAACAATTAAAAAACGAGCCAAGCAGTGATGCAATGGCGGCACAAATTGAGCAAGCATGGCAAGAGTATATAGCACTAGCAACTGAGCTAAATAAAAAACGGGCTAAAGCTGCCCCGATTGTCAGTAAACAGCTGATTAAGCAACTACAGCCGCTTGCCCTACCTAATGCACGTTGTGAATTCGTTTTTACCAAAAAGACCGATGTCAGCCAATATAATGGACAAGGCTGTTATGATATAGACTTATTATTCAGCGCCAACGTCGGTATGCCGATGCAGCCGCTACACAAAATCGCTTCAGGCGGTGAGCTATCACGTATGGCGCTAGTGATGCAGGTCTTGCAAGCGACCAATGCAGATAATAATGCGGCAAAACCTATGCTAGTCTTTGACGAAGTCGATGTTGGTATCAGTGGTGGTACGGCACAAGTGGTGGGTGAGCTGTTGCGCGCCCTTGGGCAAACGCAGCAATTACTCGCCATTACCCACCAAGCCCAAGTCGCTGCGCAAGCGCATCAGCATATCTTGGTACAAAAACACCATGACGAGCAAACTGAAAGTGAGCTTGTCATCTTAACCGAGAGTGCGCAAGTAGATGAGCTGGCACGTATGTCTGGTGGTGTTATTATCACCGATGTCACTCGTGACCATGCGCGCAGTCTATTGAGCGATGTTAAATGATCATTGATTGACCACCATAAACACCTTCTGACGGCTAAATCCTTGCTTTAGTTGATTTTTTATTCATTATCGCCATATAGTGGTGTCAGCTCTGTTATTTTACCTTTATTAGTAGGTTGCATTTGTCTCTATGTCCAAAGCCAATTTGACCCATCATTTTTTAATCGCGGCGCCTGAACTGTCAGACCCACGGTTTGAGCAGGCGCTGATTTATATCTGTCGTCATGATAAACACGGTGCACTCGGTCTGATGGTCAATCGTCCATTAGAGCAGGCACGCGTGGGAAAACTGCTAGAAGATCTGGATATTGAGGTTACAAACGCACAGGTGATGGAAGATCTGGCATTAGAAGGTGGACCTATGTACCCTGAGGTTGGCTTTGTACTGCATACAGGGCAGCCAGAATGGGCATCCTCATTTGCCATCTCAGAAAATGTCTGCATCACTACCAGCCAAGATATCCTCAAACGTATTGCAGCCGGTCAAGGCGTTGGTCATTATCAGCTCTGTTTAGGTCATGCCAGCTGGGGTAAAAAACAGCTCGATCGTGAGCTTGCTAACGGCGACTGGCTGGTATGTCCTGCTGATTTAAACTTATTGTTTGATACGCCTTTTGAGGAACGTTGGCAAATGGCCGCCGATAAGATTGGGGTTAATTTTGATTATTTAAGCAGTGACATCGGTCATGCTTAATCTCATATGCTGAACGAATACAGAACTAAAAATAGGAAACATCCCTTATTATGGTAGATAGCATTCTTATAAAAGATAGTACTGACACTAGCGTTGCTGAGCCAGCGATCAAGCCACACCTTATCTTAGCCTTAGATTATGGGGTTAAAAAAATGGGCATGGCACTCGGTAATAGCTTGACAGAAACGGCGCGTGCCTTTGATATCTTGGCGATGAATAATGGGCAACCTGATTGGGATAATCTACTCGGGATTATCAAGGTTTGGGGCGTGGCAAAGGTAGTAGTCGGACTGCCGTTAAATATGGACGGTAGCAGCTCTATGCTGTCAAAACGCGCACATAAATTTGCCCGTCGTCTGGCACATAGAATCATGGAGCAGCATTTACATGTCATCGTATCTCTATGCGATGAGCGCCTAACATCGGTCGCCGCGCGTGAGATAGCATGGGAAAATGGCTGGATTAAACATGAGCGCGCTCCGATTGATGATATCTCTGCCTGTATTTTAATGTCGACCTACTTTGCTGATCCTCATAGCAGTATCGCCATCGACGCCATCAAAGCAGATTAATTGAGCATTAGCTTTCTTTTTAATGTCCCATCAATACCTGATATAGTCGGTTCTACATAAAAGAAATACAAATGTTATCAATCACTACTGGGGTTAATTTTCCTTGCTTGCTGTGCCTACGCAGACAGAGGCTGCGAATAATTAACCCCAGTAGTTCTGTACCCTTTTAAAAGTGAATCAACTGTACCTCTTCAATCCAAACGAATAAATGACTGATTACTATGACCACTGTCTCAGACCACTCTTTGCACAATAGCTCGCGACATGGTTTTGCACCGCTTGCTATTGCGCGTATCAAAGGCGCCCAACGTGTCAACCAAATAGCCGTCTATCTCATTTATGCCGCTATTATTGCTTTTATGGTTTTTGGCACCATTGCTAGTATCAAAGCCTTTCATGACAATCAGCTCCTGTATCAACTATTCTACAACTTACCTTATGCTTTGGTGGCACTGACCATTCCATTGACGCTATATAATGCCTTTATTATCTATCGCTATCGTCTCAATCAAACCTCGATGGTTATTATGACCATTGGTGTCTCAAGTATTATCCTGATCGGCGGGCTGTTATTTGCCGATACGGCTTGGTTAGGATTGGCATCGTGGCTCGGTGTGGCTTTTTTATTTAAGGTAAGCTTTAAGCGCTTCTTTAATTTCTTAGCCCTAGCCGACTTACCTGAGAATAATAACAGCACTGAAAATAATAAAATTATTACCCCTACTGATGCAGAAAATACGCTTTTATAAAATCGTTAGTAAACAAGTATTCAGCTACCAAACTTATCTATTAGGTTTATAAAACAAAATATGACGACTTCAATATTAGACACGACTATTCACCATCATCTAGATACTCAAGGGCTGATTTGTCCTGAGCCAGTCATGATGCTACATAAGACGATTCGTAAAGCGGATGGCGGCGATGTGATTGAGATATTAGCCACTGATCCTGCCACTACGCGTGATATTCCTAATTTCTGCCGGCACTTGGGACATACCCTTGTCCATCAAGAAACGCTAAACGATGCGCCAACCTATCGTTATTTAGTCAAGAAAAAGAGCGCTTAGCGCAATATATAATGCAGAAATATCTTTGCGTTATAAAAAATACATCATTCACATCTGAAAGGTAGGTCGCGTGTTAGCAACAGAAATACAGTACGTGCAATGGCACGAAAATGAAACCTTACATCAGGCCCGCTGGTTGTCTCAAAGCAATCATGTGCCGCCTGCACGTATTGTTATGGTCGACGACAAAACAACAGCCGATGAGGCTTATCGCTTGGCTTGTGCTGGAACGTCAATGCTGTGGCGCGGTGATTTTAATAATGCAAGGCAACTACTGCAAGCCATCACTCGACGCATTGACCGTGCGAATGAGCGTTCTGAGCAGCGTAAAATTAATAAAGAAGCTAATAAAGAAGCTAATAAACCTGCTAAGTCTGCTAAATCTACAGATGAGGCTTCAGCATCCTCTAAAGACATCCCTAATCTTTTTCATCAGCAACGCCAAGTCCAATCTCAGCGTTCACGCCTATTAAGCCGTTTATTATTAGAGCTTGATGCCGGTTATGTCAGCCAGTTACGCCGCGCCCCTGATGTCAGTGCTGCTTGTACCGCTGCTTTTGGTGAGTTGAATGAGTCATGTCTACTCTCATTTCGTGACCTGCAAGGTGCCTTAGGTGCGGCAGGATGGCGCGTAAAAGGGGTGGCAATCGAAAATTTGGGTTTATCAATTTTCCCGCATTATGGCGTCTTTGCACCGACTCGTCATGAGTATGTACAGCTGTTGCTCGATGCACCGTTGCCAGCAAGTTATGATGTTGCTTTTGATATCGGTACCGGAACCGGTTTGCTTGCTATTATTCTGGCGCAGCGCGGTGTGAAGCAAGTGATTGCGACGGACTTAAATCCGCGTGCATTAGCCTGCGCTAGTGACAACCTTACACGTTTAGATTTACCTGCAGTGCAATTGCAGCAAGCAGACTTGTATCCGACTGATGCGCCACTGGCGAATTTACTGGTCTGTAATCCACCTTGGTTGCCTGCCAAGCCAACCTCGCCCTTAGAATTCGCCGTCTATGATGCCAATAGCACGATGTTGCGTGGGTTTTTGCAAGGCGCAAAGCAACATTTAGCTGAGCAAGGAGAGGTCTGGTTGATTCTGTCAGATTTGGCAGAACATTTGCAGTTGCGCAGCCGCGATGAATTATTGGGCTGGTTTGCTAATGCTGGTTTAGAAGTAAAATACCGTCTAGATACCCAACCTAAACACGGTCGAAGCCAAGACGATACTGATCCGCTATTTGCAGCGCGTAATGCGGAAGTTACCTCGCTATGGTGTTTGGTACCTGTTAATACTTAAAATATAAAAACGACTTTGCCAAATTTTATTAACTGATAGTCAACTTAAATATAAAAAATATCATTTATATCCACTTGTAATTTCTTATACCACTGCCGAGTATGTCTTATGAGCCGCGACCGTGCCGTACAGCAGCGCCAACCAAAAGCGCTGGCCGTAGATGATGAACCGGCTTATATAACCGAATTTCGTCAAGCAATGCTGGCTCGTGGTTTGGCCACGCGTACCCGTAACGCCTATGTGCGTGATTTGCGCTCCTGCGAATTGACCAATTATACGGCATTAACGCGTTGGCAGCCCGAAGATGTGCTGCACTGCCTGTCTATTCTTACTCAAGATGGCAAAACGCCGCGTACGCAAGCACGCATGCTTTCAAGTTTGCGTCAGTTTTATCTGTGGATGATTGCCAGCAACCTACGTGAAGACAATCCTTGTGAGCGTATTAAAAGTCCAAAACTTGGTCGTCCACTGCCAAAAGATTTGGCAGAAGCTGACGTCGATAATCTCCTTGCCGCGCCCGATAGCAGTACTGCGCTAGGGCTACGTGATAAAGCCATGTTAGAGGTACTTTACGCTTGCGGTTTGCGCGTTAGTGAGTTGGTTAACTTGTCTCTTGAACAAGTGAATCTAAACTCAGGCTGGCTACAAATCACGGGGAAAGGCAATAAAACCCGCTTAGTGCCTTTAGGGGAATATGCAGCAGATGCGCTTGAAGATTATTTGACGCATGGACGTGGTGATTTGATAGCCCATTTAAAAGCAGGAAATTGCCAAGCAGTGTTTTTGACCGCCCAAGGTGGCTATATGACCCGGCAAAACTTTTGGTATCTGCTAAAGAAGTACGCCAAAGTTGCCAGTATTGATAAAGAGCTGTCACCGCATACCTTACGTCATGCTTTTGCTACTCATTTACTCAATCACGGTGCCGATTTACGGAGCGTACAGTTATTATTAGGGCATAGTGATTTATCGACGACGCAGATATATACCCATGTGGCGACGGCTAGATTGCAAAAACTCCATGCTGAACATCATCCAAGGGGTTAGCTTAATGATCTACGAGATATTATTACCAACATAAAAACCTATGAATTAAAGCAAAAAAACGGCAATATTATAATAATACTGCCGTTTTTTCATACTTAATAGAAACGTAATCTTGCTTATATGCTATAGCGATAATGAGGACAAGCCTGCATATTCTGTGCCTTTTGATAGTACATAACGCTTACTGGTTTCCCCATCCGTTAAGAAGCCACCAAACGTCTGCGATACAGCGCTAAATAAAATAATACTGACAGCAGACAATGCTTCTTCAGCCAACTCTGTGGTATTTAATAGCTCTTTGGCTTTGGCCACACTAATCACAGCACAGCTTTCATTTTCACTAAGACGAGGCTTGGTCTCTTCATTATAGTTTTTATAACAAAAAGCGATAGACACATATTCATCACAACCAGATAGCTCAGCCAGATAAGCTTTATCGATAGTTTTTACTGCTTCCACACATTTGACACCCGGCTGTTTTTTGAGAGGCTTAATACGCTTACTATGTACAATATGAATAAATGTTTCTTGCGCTGGATTTACTTTCGTTTTGATTTTAGACTTCATATTTAAGCATCCTTTCTAATTAAGTAAAGCTTGGTGAGTTTAATCTTAGTAAGCTGGTACAACTCCTAGTATGACCGTAATTCTTCATATCAAGAAGACACTAGAATAAATAGTTGACCAATTAGTTAGCTTTATTAGTATTCCATAGCTTTAATAAGGATGCTATAGCATTTACGATATAAATGCGTAAACGGGTAACTTCAACCTGACATAAATCTGACAATCGTTCCTATCAAATACTCCTCCTTTAGTGCCCATCACAATTTCCACTAATACGTAGCTGCAAATCTTCCCTTTTATCGTTACAATACTCATCATAATGTGCACCCTGTTCGTTTGAGCAATGCACCACCTTTTACTTATCCATAATCCGAGAACTCCATGAGCCATAGACCACCTAGCGATCTATTAGAAAAAGCCAAATACTGGCGCGAAGATATTAATTTTCGCGAAGACGTACTCGGCAAGCCGTTTGATTTTGCGACCACGTGGGGTATTTTTTCACCACAAAAGCTCGATGACGGTAGCTTGATGTTACTTGATTATGTGGATTTTCAGGCGGATGATGACTCGATAGATTTGGGCTGTGGCTACGGCGTTCTGGGTATGGCAGCAGCGCGCGAATGTCCTAATGGTCAGCATACTTTGATTGATAAAGACTTTATGGCAGTAGAATATGCGCGCCTTAATTGTGAAAAGAATGGTCTAAAAAATGTCGATGTACATTTATCAAATGGCTTTAATCACGTGGCAAAAGACAAAGACTTTAGTCTTGTGATGTCAAACTTACCAGCCAAAGTAGGCAAAGAGCAGCATTACCTTTATTTCCTAGATGCTCATGCGCGTATGCGTAAAGGTGGACGCTTTTACGTGGTGACGATTAATGGCTTACGTCAATTTATGAAACGCTCATTTACCGAAGTCTTTGGTAATAGCGAAAAGGTAAAACAGGGCAAGACTTATACGATTACCATGGCAACCAAAGATTAAACGCTAGAATCAGACAAATAAAAAGCACGCTAAATTATAAGGATTTAGCGTGCTTTTTTATGGCTAAACTTTTAGATTTACATCATTTTGAGAGTTACATCTGCCGTTTCAGTAAATATCCACCCAACAATGCACTGGCAATAATTGGCAGTATCACCATCATTAGTGGCGAAAATCCCGTTGCTAGTGAAACAAAACCGACCAAATCCTGCACATAACTAAATAGCAGCCCAAATAATAATGCCACGACAATTCGCAAGCCGAGACTGTGCGTACGCAATGAGCCAAAGACAAACGAACAGGCGACAATCACTAGTGACAGAATGGATAAAGGTGATAATAGCTTTTGCCAAAACGCCAACTCATGACTTAAAGAGCGAGTGCCTTGCTGACGCATAAATTGACGATGCTCATAAAGTTGCGTAAGAGATAAATCTTCGGCTTGACGCGTGAGCAAATACACAGACTCAGGGGCAAACGGTAAACTCAATGTGTCTGTGGGCGATATGGCTTGGCTACTTTCAAAGCCTTGATTAATCATCAGCTTGGTCATATTGTTCAGCTGCCACTCATAACGATATTGCTCGCTCGGTTTGCTGCTAGCGGTAGCAAGCGCCTCGCGCCCGATATATTGTCCGCCCTCAGCATGAATGGCGGTTTGCAAGTTGCCGTTATTATCTAAGTGCCAACGCTTTACCTGACCGATATTCCCTTTGACATCAGCATAATCGATATACAAGATATCACTACCATCCGGCTTGGCACTGCCGTCTTTTGTATTCTCAAAGCGTGGTTGCACTGTCCAGTAACCACGTACTGAAGTTACTAACGAGCTGTTATCCTCACTATTAATCTCATTTGCCAATTGATTGGAATACGGCAACACAAACTGGTTAATGAATAATGCTAATACTACAAAAATCATAGCTGGCTGCAATACCCAACTGACGATTCGATAAACGCTAATACCAGCAGCTCGCATGACGACCAGCTCACTGTTATTGGCCAGCAAGCCCAAACCAACGACCGCACCCAATAATGCCCCTGTTGGGATAAATTGCTCTAAAAAATAAGGTGAGCGATAAAAGATATATCTGATTGCCTCTCCCATCGTATAGCTATCATCTAGCGAATCAAGCTCAGATAAATAAGAGAATACCAGCTGTAATGCCCACAACCCTATAACTGCGGCTATAATCGCCAATAAAGCATTTGTCTTAACGTAGCGGCTAAGCACTTTGAGGTTAGTCGGTTTTGGGCTAAGTAGCGATTTAGCATTTGGCAAATTCGGCTTTGATGATTTAGAGAATAGAGCACTCATTAGGATTGCCCTCCTTGTGAGCTACTATTTTGATTGTCGGCAACCGTCAAAAGCTCATTCTCCGGCTTGCGGAAGCGCAATCGGTGCTGCACGCGGCTACCCCAATTCATATACAGTGCCAATGCCATAAACCCTAAGATGAGCCATGCATAAGCCCAAACGCTTACACTGCCTTTACCGACAGCATTTTTGAGCGAGATGATACCGAGCGCGCAGCTGACAAACAGTAAAATAGAGGGAAATAGGCGTAACCAACGACCTTGACGTGGACGAACTTGCGCCAGTGGTACGGCGAGCATCGGCGCAATAATCATCAGCCATGGTAACGATAAACGATAACCAAGCTCGCCTTGGGCCGCACGCATGGCATTATTACTGCCCACTTGCGCATTGCCTGTTGCCGCTTGCCATAACGGTCCAATCGCTTGCGTCTCGATATTGTCTTCAGTGATGACTTCTTTCGACGACTCCGTCAAGGTAATACGATAGCGATCAAAACCTACTTGATTGTATTTCAAGCTACCAGCCCCGACTTCATAACGGCGACCTTGGAACAAATCCAATTGGGTTATGCCACTATTGCCCGTATCTACTTGTTCAGCACGTTTGGCAAGCGTAATCGTGTCTTTGCTAATATTATTACTGGCAAGCGCTGTGGGCAATTCTGGAATATTAAGCTGTTCGGTAGTTTCGACATCGATGTTATTTTCAAGATCCATGGCACTATTTTTAGCAGTATTATTTTTAGCCCCACTGCCCTTTTTTTCAGGCTCAGACTGAATCAATATCACATCTTGTAATTGTTTTTTATCATCACTTAAACTGCCCACATACAGATGATAATTGCCACTGCTAATAAATTGATTAGGGCGAATTAAGTCAAAGGCGCTGGTCAACGCTTGCTGTTGCCAGACATTCTCAGATGAACGCACGCCCCATGGCTTACCAACGATGGATAATGCTGCCTCACCAACGAATAATGCCAAAATTAATGGCGTCATCAAGCGCCCAAGCCGACCGCGCGACACGCCACTGGCATTAATCACTGCCATTTCTTGGTCAACATACAGGCGCCCAAATACCAGCATTAACGCAATAAAGAACGCCAATGGTAGGATAAGCTCTAAGAAATACGGTAGGTTATAACCAATGATGGTAAACAGCAAACCAATGTCTAAATTACCTTCAGCTGCGATACCAAAATAGCGTATCAAACGTCCGCCAAGCATCATCACCACTAAAAAACCCAAGACTAATGCGGTCGTTGAGGCAACTTGTTGGGTCATATAGCGGCGTAATATCACAGTAGGCACTCTTAGCGGTTGTAGAAGTTGGCGTTCGTGCGGTTCATCGCATCTGTATTGATAAGGACAGTTAAGCTTGATCAGAGACGATAGGCATAACCGCTAATGCTAGCATATTTCTAGAAAAAATAGCGTGGAAATGTGTTTGGAAACATTACCTAGCCGTTACCAATAACGCATTTATTACTCATTCATTAACAGGGTTAAATTGGGACGTAACTGCGCTATTTAAAACCTAATCGCACTATATAAGATATAAGCGCTTTAACTCAGGCATCACGATTAAGTCTCTCATGCATGCTTTCTAACTGAATTTGTGTACTGTACGTATCACGTACTGAATACTATCAGCATTAGTTGTTAGTATTTAACGTTAGTTAACATTCAAAATTATTTAAGATTTAGCATCTATACTTATATCGCTTACTAATTAACGGAGCATAAAATGTCTATTCCCTCTACCTTACTTGGATTAGCTGGTGGTCAATTTAATGAGATTGATTGGTCAAATTGCGCTATCGTCATGATTGATTTTCAGAATGAATATGTTGACGGCGCGATGCCGTTAGGTGATGCCGGTAGTAAAGCCACTGCGAACGCGCGCCTGCTACTCGATAAAGCTAGGAACGAAGCTATTCCGATATTTCATGTTACTCATCACGGGCAGGATAATGACAAAATTTTCAATCCATTATCATCGAAAGTAGATATTATTAATAGCCTGCAGCCTATTAATGACGAAAAAACCATTGTTAAAATGCACCCTAATGCATTTTATGATACCGAGCTGCAAGCGCTAATAAAATCGGCTGGTAAGCAACAAATTATTTTTGCAGGCTTTATGAGCCATATGTGCGTCAGCTCAAGCGTCAGAGCAGCCTTTGATTTGGGTTTTGAAAATTTCGTGTGTCATGATGCTTGTGCCACGCGCGATCTGCCTAGTGTTGCAGGACAAGTCATAACGGCTAGTACTGTGCATGATAGTGCGATGGCTGCACTTCAAGATAGATTTGCCGCTCTAGTAGCGACTGATAAGTTGACTAACAGCTAACGACAGACCCTAGAGTAATGCAAGAAATAGCTCCAGAAACATTACCTAACCCTTGCTAACTGCGTACTGTGTGCCGATATGCTACACTACTATGCTTGCTTGATAGGCGTGCTATTTAAGATAGGTAGCAGTTAGAATAACCTACCGATTCAAATACGTTAGCAGTTAAAATTTGATATCTTTTTAAATTTGACACCTTACTGTATTCACGTTTTTAAAAAAATGCATTCATCTAATAAGGATAACAATATATGAATATTAAATTAACGCAAAGTTTACCGAAAACCCATACACAAAAAATTCTTAAAAAAGAAGCTAAAAGTAAAGACGCCGCTTGCCTTGTCGTCTTAATCGATGATAAGAAAAACATCTTAGCTGAGTCGGTATTGAGTGATTATCAAACCCGTATTGAGCAATTGATTGAAGTATCGCACTTTAATGGCAAAGCTTGTGAAACCGTTGCTGACTATGCGCTGGCTGGCGATAAAAAAACCACCAAAGAAAATCCAGTACAGCTGTTATTGGTCGGTGTGGGTAATGTTGATAAATTGCGTCATAGCGTTCTAGAAAAAATTGCCAATACCATTTATAAGAGCACGCAAAAGCGTGTTGACTCTATCACTGTTGCGCTGGGCGATAGCTTAGAAGAAAACCATTTTAGTCAATTCGCGCTGAGCCTACTGGCAGCAAGCTATCGTTTTGACAAGTACAAATCTGAGCAGCAAACGCCTGTTTTAACGGACATCTACTTATTGGCAGAGCCATCTTTAGAGGAATCGTTAAACTTTGCACAAGCGGTCTTTACTGGTCAAAGCTTAACCCGTGACGTCGCCAATGAGCCAGGTAATATCTGTTTCCCAGCGTATATGGCTGAGCAAGCACAGGAACTGGCAGCCACTTATCCTGACCTCTTAAAAGTCACCGTATTAGGTGAAAAAGAGATGTCAGCATTAGGTATGAACTGCTTCTTATCGGTCGCGCAAGGCTCGACCAAAGAGGGCAAGCTGGTGTTAATGGAATATCGTGGCAAGTCTAATTTTAGCGTCAATGCTGATGGTGATACTAGCAAAGCCACTACCAACAGCGCAAAAGTAGCTGGTGGTTTAAAAGCATTGGTTGATAAGTTACCAACCAATGCTGCTAGCAAAAAAGTCGCTAAAAACGCGAAACAAGATAGTAATGACGATGTGCAAGTTGCAAATGACGACTCGCCTATCGTATTGGTTGGTAAAGGCGTCACCTTCGATTCAGGTGGTATCTCAATCAAACCGGGTGCGGCGATGGATGAGATGAAATTTGATATGGGCGGTTCTGCTGCGGTACTCGGTACCCTAAAAGCATTATGTGAAGCGCGTCTACCTATCAACGTCGTCGGTGCGCTAGCTTGTGCTGAAAATATGCCATCAGGAGAGGCAACGCGTCCTGGCGATATCATCATAGCAATGAACGGTAAGTCAGTTGAGATATTAAATACCGATGCTGAAGGTCGTTTAGTATTGTGCGATACCTTGTGCTATGTACAGAAGTATTATCAGCCAAAAGCCATCATCGATGTCGCAACCTTGACTGGTGCTTGTGTGGTTGCACTAGGTCACGTCCGCTCAGCAGTCTTTAGTAATGACGAAGATGTGTTGTTTGACTTAGAAAACGCGAGTCATTTATCAGGTGATCTTATCTGGCACATGCCGATGGATGACGAGTATCAAGCGCAGATTGACTCGCCTATCGCTGATATTCAAAATATCGGTGGTAAAGGTGCTGGTGCTGTTACTGCCGCATGTTTCTTATCGCGCTTTATAGAAGAAGGCCAAGCATGGGCGCATTTAGACATCGCTGGTACGGCATGGATTTCAGGTCAAGACAAAGCTGCGACTGGTCGTCCTGTACCGTTGTTTATGCAATATTTGAGAAATAGTGCAAACATGGCATAACTTATTAATGAAAACCAATTAATGAAAATCAGTTTATGAACGTTAGCTTCTATGTATTAACTGAGAATAAAGCCCAAGATTTCTTGGGCTTTATTTGTCAGCTGACCCAAACCGCGCTTAATAAAAGTAATCAATCATTGTTAATTCTTATCGACGATGATGAATTGCTATCGACGCTTGATAAGGCATTATGGGAGCAAGAGGCTACTAGCTTTATCCCCCATCAACGCCTTTTGAATGCTGATACTGATATCAACCATAAAGCGTTAGCGCCTGTACTTCTTAGCAATTATATGCCTGCTAACTTTAAAGGTATGGTTCTTAATACCACTATACATCCAGTAAGCACTTTTATGACAGCTACTATCAATGCGAAACCTACTCGTGTCCTTGAGCTGATAAAACCTGATGCAGCTAGTGTGCAAGAAGGTCGTCATAAATATAAAAGCTATCAACAACTCGGCTATGAGCTGACCCACTTTAAAGTTTAATTTCTCAAACCGATTTATTTATTACGATAAAATCATTCTTTTTGCCACATATAACGCCTTTTCTTTAGCTCTATCAGCCCAGTCAGATGCGGGTTAAAGGTAGGCGCTTATCCCAAAAAATGCTACCATCCTCCGATTATTTTTCTGTTTTCGCTATAAATATCTTATTTATTGACAAGGTTGAGGGTGTATAGATGCGTTCATTGATTGCGATGTACCAGCGTATAGGACTGGTACCGCTTATTATTATCGGTTTAGTATTAGGGGTATTAATAGGTTGGTTGGCACCAAATGTTGGTATTGCATTAGGATTATTGGGTACTTTATTTGTGGGGGCACTAAAAGCCGTCGCGCCGATACTGGTATTCGTTTTGGTCATGGCAGCCATTAGCCAACATCGTAGTGGCAACGAGGTCTATGTTAAACCCGTGCTGATCATGTATATGTTTGGCACTTTTTTAGCAGCGCTGACTGCTGTAGGGGCAAGCTTCTTATTTCCAACCGAGCTGGTTTTAGTCAATGCGGTAATTGAGCAAGTACCGCCAGCAAATTTAAAAGAAGTGTTGACCAACTTGCTGATGAATTTGGTCGCCAACCCCGTTCAGGCTATCGCTGAAGCCAACTATATTGGTATTTTGGCATGGGCAATTATCATTGGTTTTGCTTTACGTCAAGCGAGTGATACTGCTCGTACCGTGGTCGGGGATTTTTCTGATGCCATCTCACAAGTGGTAAAATGGGTTATTGCCTTAGCGCCTTTTGGTATTTTGGGTTTGGTTGCCAATACGGTTGCTGAGACAGGCTTTGAAGCTTTAGCTGGCTATGCACGCATCTTGATGGTATTGGTCGGTTGTATGCTATTTATCGCGCTAGTCGTCAATCCGCTCATTATCTTAGTTAAGACAGGAAAAAATCCTTATCCGCTCGTGTTTATCTGCTTACGTGAATCTGGTATCACTGCGTTCTTTACACGCTCATCAGCGGCAAATATCCCCGTTAATATGAACCTTGCCCGTAAATTGGGTCTACATGAAGACACGTATTCAGTGACTATTCCACTGGGTGCTACCATCAATATGGCGGGCGCTGCAATCACCATTAACGTTTTAACGCTTGCTGCTGCTCATACGCTCGGTATCGAAGTGACGTTTGCCTCAGCCCTGCTATTAAGCTTGGTAGCAACGATTAGTGCCTGCGGCGCATCTGGTGTTGCTGGTGGTTCATTGCTACTGATTCCATTAGCGGCAAGCCTATTTAGTATTCCAAATGACATTGCAATGCAAGTAGTCGCAATTGGCTTCATCATCGGCGTCATACAAGATTCTGCAGAAACTGCTCTGAACTCATCAACAGACGTCTTATTTACCGCTGCTGCTGATCCAAAATATGCTCGTTAATTTGCTATAAAATCGTATGCTTAAATGCTAAAGAGCCCAATCAATGATTGGGCTCTTTTTTATGATCGGCTTTTACTGTTCATTTAACTATTTTAATTGGTCAATCGTGACTTCAATAACAGGTGCTTGCATATCCAATTGGCGTTTTAGTTGGCGCAGTTGCTCGATTTCATCTAGCAGCTCAAGTATCAGACCAATTGCTGGCACGCTGGCTTCAAAGTCGCGACTTAGGCGGGACGCACGGCGCACAGTCGTCAGCTGATAGCCAGTAAACTGCTCGCGCTCTGGTACATCATATTCGATGATGTTCTCTTCAATCAGCTCGATCACCCACTGGCGCTCTTGACCACAGGCAGATATCAGCTCATCTAAGCTCATGATAATGTCATTAAATTCAGGCGAGTGTTTCATAGCGATTATCCTCGTTTTTCTTTATTTTATCGTTATCGTCTACATCTCTATTAGGGTATTAAACGGCTTTTATAAATCTATTTGTTTATCGCTCAATAGTTGTGTCAGTGAAGGCTTGTTTTAGTGCTTCATAAGCGTTGGTTTCCGCTTCACTATTGATATCCGGATTGACAATATTTAGGGTTAAGTACAAATCGCCTGCTTCTTTAGCAGGAATACCTTTGCCTTTTAGACGTAAATTACTACCTGACTTGCTATTTTTAGGGATAATTACACCCAGCGTGCCCGCTGGCGTACTAACATTAATTTTTTCACCCAGTGCTGCCTCCCATGGGGCGATGTTTACAGTTTGGTAAATATCTGCGCCTTCGATACGGATATTTGAAGCATGACTGATTTTAACCTTTAAAAATAAATCACCATTTTTACCATTACCACTGCCAGCCGCTCCTTGTCCAGCTAATCGAATTTGCTTGCCATCCGTAATGCCTTTAGGAATTTTAATTTTAAGGGTCTTATTATCGTAGCCCACACTGCCATTTGGCTGACGCACCGGAACATTTAACTTAATACTATAGTCATCACCGTTATAGACTGAAGCCAAATCAACCGTAATCTCGGCATGTTGATCTTGACCTTTGCTATCTTGGTTGCTAAAGCCGCCATATTGCGACTGACCACTATTTTGTCCGCGTGCGCCGCGTCCAAATGCCGAAAAAATATCATCGAAGCGGAAACCTCCATCGCCGTAAGCCTCACCTTCCCCAAACTGATCTTTGATATCTTCCCAACGGAAGCCGCCCTGACCAGCACCTGCTTGCCGGCCAAAACCGCTGCCTTGACCAGCAAAAGGATTGTTTAGCATCGCATCATATTCAGCACGCTTATCCTTATCTCTGATGGTTTCATAAGCATTATTAATCTCAGCAATCTTATTATCGGCATCTGGCGCATCGCTGACATCCGGATGATATTGACGGACGAGCTTACGATATCTTTTTTTAATATCGGCGTCTGAGGCGTCTCTTTTGACCCCTAAAATGTCATAGTAGTTTTTTTCTGCCATGTTATGTTCCTCAAAATAAGATCTATTAATAATAATGAAATGCCAATTGTAAACGCTAGTAATCGAAATTAGGTTGGCGATATAACAGATTGTGACCCTAGTCTACTTATAATGATAGCGCTAAAAAAACCAAATACCGTTATAGAAATATTACCAATATAGGGGATTCAACTTAAAAGCGATACCTTGCGCTCGCTATACATTATTATCGTCTCTGCTAGGCGGATAGTAGTATGCAAGGGATATTTTTCTCTGAAACATACTATTTAATACGAAAAATTTTTACTTTCAACTGATTTTATAATGAGAGAATCGACCAATACATTGTTTATATTGACAGCAATCTAAATATAGCAAAATAGGTATATATATCATAACTTACTGTTAAAACAGCGTTTTTGACCTAAAGAGTTTTTTTACAGAGCTGTAAGAATGTGAAAAGTTATTTCTTGTATGATGTTTTATATTATTTGTACTCATAGGGAGTATGCATAACATAGGCAAGAGTATCTGTCTATTTCTTCAATAGCCAAAAGGTTTTAAATGTCTTATTTAATCAAGTCTTTAGTCATCACTTTATCAATACTATTGAGCGCCACTGCTTTCGCCGGCAATACCAGCTACTACGGTAGCAAGTTCCACGGTAAGCGTACGGCAAGTGGTAGTATCTTCAATATGAACTCCCTGACAGCCGCACATAGAACGCTGCCGTTTGGTACGAAGGTACAAGTGACCAACAAAAAGACAAAGCAGAGTGTGATTGTGAAAATTACAGATAGAGGGCCTTTTATACGAGGTCGCATCCTTGATTTATCTAAAGCTGCTGCTGGTCAAATAAACTGTCAGCTTTGTACTACTACGATGGAAATCCTATCTTATGGTGATGGTCGATATCGTAGAGAGTAAGGCAATAAAGTAAAAAAAAGGGAAGGCGTAAGCCTTCCCTTTTTTAATGACTGAGTTTTATCGCTTGGTTTCGATTAAAAACCAATTGATAAAAACTTCACTATATTAGCCGATATTGGCTTCCATTTCTTCCAAGGTTGTCATTGCCAGTAGCAATTTTTCTTCATGTTGACCATGTTGTTGCTGTAGCGCGGTTTGCTCATTCAGCAATATCATCAAATCAGCCTTACGACTTTCTTCATAAAGATCCGTATTCGCCAGCTTTTCTTCTAACACCAGCAGCTTTCCATCAATTGTTGCCAAGGTCTTTTCTGTATTTTCAATATCACGGCGAATAGGCGCGGTTAATTTGCGTTGTTCAGCGGCCAGCTTGCGCTGCGCATCTTTACCCACTTGCTTGCTTGCTTGGCTACCTACTGAATTGGCATCTGTTTCACGTGAAACAAACTTCTTACTCTCTTTTTTGCTTTTCTTCTTACTGGTATTTTTGTCTTGCGAATTTTCTTGTTTACGTTTTTCAGCAAGCCATTTACCATAATCACTGATGTCACCATCGAACTCATCGATTTGACCATCATGTACCAAAAATAGCTCATCACAGACATTGGCAATCAACTCGCGGTCATGCGAGACTAGTACCACTGCCCCTTCAAAACCTTGCAAAGCAATCGTCAACGCCTGACGCATTTGTAGGTCTAAATGGTTGGTTGGTTCATCGAGTACCAGCACGTTCGGACGTTGCCAAACAATCAAAGCCAATGTTAAGCGCGCACGCTCACCACCAGAAAATAGCTCGCTTATGGTATCGATACGGTCACCACGGAAATCAAAGCTACCCAAAAACGAGCGTAACATCGCATCAGACGTTTTGCCTGCCAAACGACGCAACATCTCTATCGGCGTTGCCTTCGGATCAAGGATATCCATTTGATGCTGGTTAAAGTAGCCAAGCTTTAGCGTATCAGAAACGTTATAGCTGCCCTTTAATACGCCAAGCTCACCGACCAAGGCTTTAATCAAGGTCGACTTACCAGCGCCATTCATTCCAAGCAGCCCAATACGAGTATCAGGGGTAACTTGTACGTTTGCATTATAAAGAAGTGGCGTGTCGCTATAACCAATATCCGCATCGGTCAACTCAATCAATGGCGAGCTCATATTTGCCGGCTCATAAAAGCGAAACGAGAACGGGTTGTCTGCCATCATCGGCGACAGCTCTGCCATGCGCTCAAGCTGCTTGATACGGCTCTGCGCTTGCTTTGCTTTACTGGCTTTAGCACGGAAACGACGAATAAAGTCATCCAAATGTGCTTTGGTCGCTTCTTGCTTCTCAAAAGCTTGTTGCTGCTGCGCCATACGCTCATGACGGGTTCGAATAAACTGCTGATAGTTACCGGTATAAAGGGTGATTTTTTGTTGCTCAACGTGCAAGATATGACCAACGGTGTTATCTAAGAACGTTTGATCATGCGAAATCACGATGACCAAACCAGTAAAAGCATTAATCCACGTCTCAAGCCACAAGATAGCATCCAAATCCAAATGGTTGGTTGGTTCATCGAGTAGCATCAAGTCAGCGCGGCTCATCAAGGTCTTAGCAAGGTTTAAGCGCATACGCCAACCCCCTGAAAACCCTTCTACTGGCAGTTCGTGCTGGTTGGTATTAAAACCAAGACCCGCCATAATTTGCGCGGCTTTGGTTGGTGTACGATAGCCATCAATCTCATCAAACTGCTGATGCAGCACACCAATCTGCTCATCACTGACGCTGCTTAAGTCATTCAAAGTAGCATTAATCTCGTACCACTGCTCATCACCGCTTAGCACATAATCAATCGCCGTCTGTGTGGTCGCGCCAACTTCCTGCGCCATATGTGCCACATGCCAGCTATCAGGGATACTCACTTCACCCCTATCAAGGGTCACTTCGGTATCGCCGGTACCCATTCGTGTCAATAATAAGGCAAATAAGGTCGATTTTCCGGTCCCGTTATTGCCCGTTAAGCCAACTTTGTGGCCCGGATGTAGCTGGAAGCTTGCCCCTGCAAACAACTCACGACCATCACGGCGAACACCAACGTCTTTAAATTCGATCATATAATTTCTTCATCTCAGCGGTAATATAAAACATAAGGCAATAGGAAAAACACTTCTCTGGCGTGTTTACTGGCGGCTATTATTTCAAACGCCTAACCGATAGGCAAACAATTAAATAAGTATTTTAAATTCAAACCTTTATACTGCTACTAATTCCCTTGTATTAACAAACAACAAGGGGCATATATAAGTAGGTTATAATAGCAAATGCTACTGTTAGCCTTGACAAATCAATCATTAGCCCAACTATGTTATACTAGCAAAACACTATTGACATCAGGCAGTTAAGTGCTGATATTCTCAATTAAAGCCTAGTTACTATGCTGTCTATATCGCAGTGGTTGTCCAAAAATAGCGATACCTTGCATAAAGAATAGTGCAGTTGCCGGTAGGTCATGAATAGCAGCTATGAAAAGCTACTGGCAAGTCATCTTAGCCTGTATCAATAGACGACCTCGCATACGTGAAAATAATAACATCTGATTTTAGCAATTGAGGTAGATATGAATCAACCAGCCAACCAATTTAATCCAAGCTCAAGCCAACCTGTCGATCCAACGGTTCTGAACCTGACTGACAGTGCGGCGCAAAAAGTCCGTCGCCTGCGTGAAGAAGAAGGTGATAGCAACTTGATGCTACGCGTCTATGTGACGGGCGGCGGCTGTTCGGGCTTTTCTTATGGCTTTAACTTCGCCAATGAGCTCAATGAAGATGATGCCAACTTCGATAATAACGATGTGACCTTGGTCGTTGACTCATTAAGCTATCAATACCTGCAAGGCTCTACCGTTGATTATACCGAAGGTTTGGAAGGCGCACGCTTTATCGTAACCAACCCTAATGCGACGACCACTTGTGGCTGCGGCTCGTCATTCTCGATCTAAATACTCGCTTTGGTATATTTTAATATTCAATGACTATATAAAGAATTGTTTTGCTATGGCACTTATCCGATTGGTAGGTGCTTTTTATTTCAGATATTTTTCCTGTAAAAATTTGGGTGCATTGGCTATTGATAAAAATAGAATTGCCCTCCATAAAAGCTTTCAAGAAAATAAGCACAAACGATCAATTAAAGTCATAACTTTCTTAGGGCTTTACTGCTATTTTATGGCTAGATTTTCTGCCAAACAATGTGGAATTCACCTTCAGTAAAACTGACCGTATTTGTAATCGTGCGTGGTTTTTAGCCTGTCTTTGGGCTAAACTGAAGTCACTATTCTCTATTTTCCGATTAGCCATTGATGGTTTTTTAATCAATAATAACCAATAATAACCAATAACAACAGATGATCCTTATGAGTAATTTTGCGAGTAGCTTTGTCGATTTTGATATTCCAAACTGGTTTGCCAGCGAGCATTTAGCAGGCATGTTACGTGGTATCGAAAAAGAAGGATTGCGCGTTACGCCTGATGGTTATTTGGCCCAAACGCCGCATCCTGCCAAACTCGGCTCCAAGCTGACTCATCCTTTTATTACGACGGATTACTCTGAAAGCTTACTTGAGCTGATTACCGACCCCAAGTCATCACCAAAAGAGACGCTAAATATGCTGCGTCAGCTGCATCTATTGGTCTATAAAGGTATGCCTGAAGATGAGCTGATGTGGCCGCTGTCTATGCCTTGTATGCTGTCATCAAATGATGAAGATATTCCGCTGGCGGACTATGGTAGCTCTAACACGGGTAAATTGAAAACTTTGTACCGTAGTGGACTTGGTGTTCGTTATGGTCGCCGGATGCAGACAATTGCAGGTTTACATTATAATTTATCATTTGGTGACGATTTATTCACTGCATGGCAAACACAAACGCCTACTGCACAATCTCTGACATTAACACAGTTTAAAAACGATAAATATCTGGGTCTGATTCGTAACTTTAAGCGCCTGACCAGTTTGGTGCTGTATTTATTGGGCGCAAGTCCGAGTGTTTGCCCTTGTTTTGTTTCAGGGATTGAGCACGACCTTGAGATGTTCAATAATTCAACCTATTATAAACCAACTGCTACTAGCCTGCGTATGGGTAAACTTGGTTACACCAATAGTGTGCAAGAGCACCTTGATATCCGCTACAACAATTTGCCTGAATATGTCAAAGGTCTGCGCCGTGCGATTCAAACCCCGCACGAAAGCTTTGAGAAACTCGGCTTAGATGATGAGAATGGCAATCCTATTCAAATCAACAATCATATTTTACAAATAGAAAATGAATACTACAGCCCTATTCGTCCTAAACAAATAGCCATGAGTGGCGAAAGCCCAACTGAAGCACTTGAGCGTCGTGGTATCGCTTATGTTGAGTTTCGTGCGATTGATTTGGACCCTTATAGCGATATCGGTATCCGCTTATCTAGTGCCTGCTTTTTAGAAGTGATGGCGCTTTATTGCTTGCTTAGTGATTCCCCTGAATTAATGCCTGAGGAAGAAGATGCGCTCGCTATCAATCTTGAGCGCGTCGTTAATGAAGGTCGCCGTGACAATTTACAAATCCTTAATAATGGTGCCGAGCAATCATTAGAGAGCTGGATGCTGATGCATCTAAATCGTATGCAGCCGTTAGCGGCACTACTAGATGCACACTATGGCGGCAATGATTATCGTGCAGCAGTTGCCTTGATGCAAGGCAAAGCTGGTCACTCTGAGTCAACTATTTCAGCGCAAGTGAACTCTGATAGCAAGCGCTTGGGCAGTTTATGGCAGTTGGGCTTTACCTTAGCGCAGCAGCATCGCGACTCGTTATTGCAGCAGACGCTCAGTCCAAATACCCAAGCAAAATATGAAGTGCTCGCCGAAAAATCTATCTTACAACAAGCGGAGATAGAAGCAGCTGAAACAGAAGATTTCATGGATTTCTTGCAGCAGTATCGTTAATCTTTCATATCTTTCTGTCCTTTATTAACAAGCACTTTATAAGAGTATCTGCCCCATGCTACAGCTAACCACTTACCGCAATCTGCAAGTGTTTTTAGTCATAATGACCGCAATAGGCATGAGCTTTGCACTATTTTTCTTACAGCGTTATATGGGGTTCTCACCTTGTCCGCTTTGTATTTTTCAGCGGATTGGTCTGATGATCATGGGCGGGTTTGCTTTAATCGCCGCTTTGTTTCATCCAAAATCGATGGTTATCAGACTACTACTTTGGCTTGGTAGTTTAACGGGTATCGGCTGGGCGGCGATAGTCGCAGGACGTCATGTCTGGCTACAGCATTTACCAGCAGATCAAGTCCCGTCATGTGGTCCGGGTTTAGATTATTGGCTTGATACCTTGCCTATGCAGCAGGTATTAAAAGAAGTATTTGCGGGCTCTGGTGAATGCGCCTCTATTGACTGGACCTTTCTGGGCTTAAGCATCCCTGAACAATCCTTGATTTTATTTAGTATTCTCATACTGACCCATTTGCTTATCTTGTGGCGTATCGTACGTCCTGCTACTCCTAAGCCTCTCGCTCGATAAATAACGCACGGCGCGCTATTCATAGTTTCTCCATTTTTATCACATAATTTAACGAAATCAAGCTCGCAACGCGGGCTTATTGTCGTTACTCTAGTCGTTTTCGTTCTATGTGGTTTTTACGCTGATTTTAGAGTCAAAATGACATCAGTTGTAATTAGCAATATTGTTTAAAAATCTGCTCTGTGGTAATACTATGATAAATTTTTCGCCTGTATTTTCTGCTTCCTCGCTTAACAACCGCTGTCTACGCCTATTATTAGCCGTACCGGTCTGTATCGCCCTGGTGAGTTGTGACAGTGCCTCTTCTTCTACAAATAAAAATACCCAAGGTGCGCCGATTAACAGCGACCAAAGTAACGTTTCGAATAATGATGAGCCTGCCTTAGAAGACAATAGTGCTAAAGCATCAGCTAATGAAGACAGTGATCAAGAAGGACAGGCACTTATTGCAACAGCAAACTCGAATGATAATTCAGCACGTTCACCGATGATTTCAGCAGCAAATAGCGACAGTATGTTGCAAGCGACCTTGATGGGCGATTATGGTGGCGTTGTCCCTTGCCCATCTTGTGGCAGTATCGACCTCACGCTAAACTTATTCGCTGACGGTTCAGTATTGAAAACCAGTGTTTTTAATCAGGCTAAAACGCCGCAACCGCCTTTGATAGAATCCGGTGTCTATCGTCAAGACAATGATGTAATTACTATCGTTTATGAGAAAAAAAATATCGAAACCTATCAAATTCAAGACAATCACTTGATCATGATGGATGAGTATAAAAATCCTGATGAAAACTATGCTTTAGCACGTCAATAAATGCGTGAATGGCAACGCCATATAGCATCTTTGAGATGACACTAAATCCGACTACTTTATAATTTTGATAACGCCTATTTACTAGGCGTTTTTTATTGGTCAATGAACCATGATTACTTTACAATGAGCGCTTGCCTGCTGTGCTACGGTCGTTGGCTCAACATAAAAGAGTACTGGCTTAAATAGTAATTTGCTAAGATAAATATTAGCTCAGCCAAAATATAGCAATCTCTTTTATTGGCTTACGTTAGATTTTCATTCCTCTTATTCAAGCTCGTACGGAACGTCTATGCATATTCATATTCTTGGTATTTGTGGTACTTTTATGGGCTCACTGGCATTGCTAGCGCGTGAGCTTGGACATACGGTCACGGGCTCAGATGCCAACGTTTATCCGCCGATGTCTACCCAACTGGAAAACGCGGGCGTGACCATTGAGCAAGGCTATCTGGTAGAGCATTTGCAACCAGCACCAGATTTAGTCGTCGTTGGTAATGCCATGAAGCGCGGTATGGATGTCATCGAATATATGCTGGACACAGGTCTACGCTATACCTCTGGACCCCAATTTTTATCTGAGCAAGTGTTGCAATCTCGCCATGTCATCGCAGTGGCAGGTACTCACGGTAAAACCACGACGACGACCATGCTCGCGTGGATATTGCATTATGCCGGTATCGACACTGGGTTTTTAATCGGTGGTGTGCCACTTGTTGATACTGCTGATGCACACTTGCAGCAAGTCTTTGCTCACAGCAGTTATTTGGGTGCTGACAAAATTGATAATGACGATTCAGCAAATACTGGCTATTTCGTTATCGAAGCAGATGAGTATGATTCTGCATTTTTTGATAAGCGTTCAAAGTTCGTACATTACCGTCCGCGTACGGCTATTTTGAATAACCTTGAATTTGATCATGCGGATATTTTTGCGGATCTTGATGCTATTCAGACCCAATTTCATCATATGGTGCGCATGATTCCAAGCACTGGCAAAATCATTATGCCCACAGCGACTGCCAGCTTAGAGGAAACGTTAGCGAAAGGTGTTTGGACACCCGTTTGGCGGACAGCAGTATTGGACGCAGCGGCACATAATACCTATGCAACAGATAATACCCACGCAAAAGATAAGCATGTAAAAGATAGTAGCGATTGGCAAGCTGAACTTATCAGCGAAGATGGTGGTAAATTTGCGGTTAGTTTTGCGGCTGATATTGCTGATAAAGAAGCCACGGGAGTCGTCGATTGGTCGATGAGCGGCATTCACAATGTGAATAACGCCTTGGTTGCTGTCGCAGCGGCTTATAACATCGGCGTCAGTGTCAAAACTGCTTGTGCGGCGTTATCAGCATTTGCGGGTATTAAACGTCGGATGGAGCTTATAGGTAATGTAAATGATATCTTGGTCTTTGATGATTTTGCTCATCATCCAACGGCAATTACCACTACTTTGGATGGTGCTAAGAAAAAGCTAGCTGATAGACGACTTTGGGCAATTATTGAGCCGCGTAGCAATACCATGAAAATGGGTATCCATCAAGACAGCTTGGCTGAGTCCGCTGCTCTCGCCGACCATACATTGTGGTATGAGCCTACCGGACTTGAGTGGGGTCTAAAAGAAGTCATTAATAATGCCACTATCGCAAATCCAGATATTGGCAGCCAACAGGTACTCTCTAGCGTGGAAGATATCATTACTCATATTTGTACATATGCCAAGGCTGGTGATGCGATTGTGATTATGTCTAATGGCGGCTTTGAAGGTATTCATCAGCGTTTATTAACCGCTTTAGCTAATAGTTAGTCTGGCTCTATAACCCTGTAGAATAACAGGCGTAGCTGATTAATAATGAGCTACGCTTTTTTATTTCTTTTTATACCTATAAAAACTATTTCTACTTTGATAGAGACATACAGTCATTTCATTATCGACTTTACTACCTTTGTAACACCCCGTTTACCTATTTCCCCTGCTAAATAGCAAATATCGCTTTTTCCTCACAGAGCCCATACATAGGTAACATTTTTTGCTTATTTCTCAATGTCGATAATGTTTACAATGGATTCAACAAAATAAGTAAACCATTATAAATGATAGACACTTTAGGAGAATTGATATGAGCTTTATTTGGATGATTATTGTTGGTCTGGTTGCAGGTTTATTAGCACGTGCGATTAAGCCAGGTAGCGATCCTATGGGTTGGATTATGACGATTGTATTGGGTATCGTTGGTGCGATGCTCGGTGGTTTTGTTGCTGGCCTAATTGGTATTAATGCTGATGGCGGTTTCACTGGTCTAATCTTCTCAGTAATTGGTGCGATTATCTTACTGTTCATCTATGAGATGATTATGAGTAAACGTCGCGTATAATTGGACACAGCTAAATAGCTAATACATTTCAATAACGAATACATAAAATAAAGGTCTTGTGCAATCAAGGCCTTTTTTATTGTTTCAAATTCCTCTATCAATACATTATTACTATATTTTTCTTATATTTATCAGTCAGGATATCTCTCTTTAGCTATTGATAAGCATTACTTTTGTCCCCATTTATCTTATAATATCAAACCTATTTTTTATCTTTATCATTGAGGTGAGCCTTATGGCGTTACTCCCTATTTTAAGCTATCCCGACCCGCGTCTGCGTAAGATTGCAACGCCTGTCAAGGAAGTCACTGCTGAAATCAAAACCTTAATCACCGATATGATTGAGACCATGTACGATGCGCAAGGTATCGGTCTGGCTGCAAGCCAAGTGGATCACCATATCCAGCTTATCGTGATGGATTTATCAGAAGATAAAGACAGCCCAAGAGTGTTTATCAATCCAACAGTGACGCCATTGGTTGAAGAAAAGCAGCCGTATGAAGAAGGTTGTTTGTCCGTGCCAGACGTCTATGACAAGGTTGAGCGTCCAAACAAAGTGCGTATCCAAGCACTAGATGAGAATGGCGATAAGATTGATGAAGAAGTAGAAGGCTTACTTGCCGTTTGCATCCAACACGAAATGGATCATCTGAATGGGGTGATTTTCGTCGATTATTTGTCGCGTTTGAAACAGACACGTGCGCGTGATAAGGTGCGTAAAGTCCTTAAAATACGTGAAAAACAAGGCGAGCAATTGGCGGAAAAAGAGCCGCAGCCAGCAAATTCTTAATCTATTTCTTTGATAAGCTGATTGTCACATACGTTTATCGTCAAGTGGTTTTGTTATGGCTTGCTACGTTTTAGAGGCTGTCTGTTTTAGATACTGCACATAGCGCAGCAATAAGGCGATGATTAAACGCTTAGATTTTAGCGTAAAGAGTTTGGCTTTTATTATTAGTTCTGGTTAGCATCACTCCTTGTTAGCTTCATTCCTTGTTCTCATTAAATACTGTTTTTATTAAAGGTCTTATTATGATTAAAATCGACCAATATTTTGACCCTGCCGGCTGGCAGAAATTTACTAAAGCGGCTGAAGGTCGTGAAACACCATTTTTGGTGGTTGATCTTAATCGCATTAAAATAAAATATCATGAAATGGTTGGTTTTTTTCCTCATGCTAAAATCCATTATGCGATGAAAGCAAGCCCTGCTGTCGAAGTTATCAATCTGCTTGCTGAGCTTGGTTCAAACTTTGACTGTGCATCGATTTATGAGCTTGATCGCGTGCTTGACTGCGGCGTTGAGCCCTCACGTATCTCTTATGGTAATACCATCAAAAAGCCTGAACATGTCAAATACGCCTTTGAAAAAGGAGTTGATTTGTATGCGACCGACTCAGAAGCAGATTTAAAAAATATCGCAAAACATGCACCTGGCTCAAAAATATTTGTACGTATCTTGGTACAAGGGTCAGATACCGCTGAATGGCCATTGTCACGCAAATTTGGTTGTCACCCCAATATGGCGATTGAACTATTGATTCAAGCGCAAGAATTGGGCTTGGTACCTTATGGCATCTCATTCCATGTGGGCAGTCAGCAAAAAGACGTTGCCGCTTGGGATGATGCTTTAGCCAAGGTCAAATATATGTTTGACTGGATGAAGAACGAAGAAGGCATTAAGCTACAAATGATTAATTTGGGTGGCGGTTTTCCAGCAAACTATCTGAGTGAAGTCAATCCTATTAAAGTCTACGCTGAAGAGATTCAAAGCTACTTAAGCGATGACTATAGTGCTGAAGATATGCCAGAGATTATTTTGGAGCCCGGTCGCTCATTGGTTGGCGGTTCAGGCGTACTGGTTAGTGATGTGGTATTGATTTCTCGTAAATCGCATACTGATCTGACACGTTGGGTCTATACCGATGTGGGTTTATTTCAAGGTTTAATTGAAACCTTAGGTGAAGCTATCAAGTACCCCGTTTATACACCTAAAATGGAAACCTCAACCAGCGCGGGTACGGTGGTATTAGCAGGTCCTACTTGTGACTCAACTGATATTATGTATGAAGAGGCAGGTTATCAGCTACCAGAAGAGCTGGAGATTGGTGATAAGATATTTTGGTTAACTACGGGTGCTTATACCAACTCGTACTCATCTATTGAGTTCAATGGTTTTCCACCGTTAGAAGTGGTCTATGTTGACTAATTTTTGATAAATAATCGTTACTATAAAAAGCGCGGCATTGTGAATAACAGTGCCGCGCTTTTTTATGTTTATTTCGCTATAGTATTTATCATTAGCTACTGTACTAGTAGCGATATTGGCACATCATTGCTACGGCTGTTATTTTGGTTGCCACCATAACCTGTGGTCTGATTTTGGCTGTTTTGAGAGATTTTCCCGATAGTCACCCATTGTCCACGTGGCACAATAATGGTGCTATTCAATCTTTGCCCTTGCACGCTACTATTGTAACCATAGCGATTGTATGAAGGATTGGCGCGCACGAGCTTTTCTTCAACTTGGGTCAATTGTACTTCGACTTGTCCATTCGGTAACAGTCTTGGCGTGACCGCAATACCTTGGCTCGTTGGCAATAAGAGCTGCTGCTGGATAATAATCCTTCCTGCTGGACGGTTGTAAGCTGGATAGGTTGGATAACTATTGGCAGTATAGGTTTGATTTAGTGCGTAGAGTGTACCAGTGCTAATGCTGGCGGCACTACCTGACAAGGTTTGTACTTGATATAAATTATTTGTTTGTTGTTGGCTATTACTCTGGTTGATAATCCCTACGCCTTGAATACCGCTATTGCTGATAGTGACTCGACCTTGCTGAATATTATCCTGAGCACTGCTATTATTGCCAACACGCACAGCGACCGTCAATGCCTGTGGCTGACGGTCAATCTGTGCCAATAGCTTTTGTACTGCCTGATAGTTGCTGGCAGTGGTACGAAGCACTAGCTTATCTTGATAAGTCGACACCGTGCCGCCGTCGCGACTAGCATTTAACTGCTGACGAACGGAAGGTAGCAATGCATCACCGCCATACGTATGAATGACATAGGTTTGATAAGCAGCTGCTTGTACAACTATTGGCACTACAGTTAAACTTAGGATAAATGCTATCTGGCGTCCATAACTTATAGTTTTGGCAGTTTTTATAATAGCCAGCTTTCGACCAAAACTCGCTATCAGATTTTCACTAAACTTATTCATAATTGACCTC
Source organism: Psychrobacter sp. S4(2024) (assembly GCF_036861305.1). Taxonomy (NCBI): domain Bacteria; kingdom Pseudomonadati; phylum Pseudomonadota; class Gammaproteobacteria; order Moraxellales; family Moraxellaceae; genus Psychrobacter; species Psychrobacter sp. S4(2024). The sequence goes on from NZ_JAZAQR010000002.1 coordinate 607,053, forward strand.
TAGCAATAGTTAAACGCTATCAAAAGCCATACTCAGTAGCTACCAAACCATGAGAAAAAATCTTAATAATTCAAATCTTGCTCGTTAAAGTCTAGTCATTCAAACCTAAGACATCCTGCATATTATATTGTCCAGCCGATTGCTGAACAATCCACGTAGCGGCACGCATAGCGCCAGCAGCAAAAGTCATTCTTGCGCGCGCGCGATGGGTAATTTCAACAACTTCGCCATCCGCAATAAACATCACAGTATGATCGCCGATGATTTCACCGCCACGTATCGCATGAATACCAATCGTACCTGCTTCGCGCTCGCCAGTTTGTCCTTCACGACCATAGACAGCGACGTCTTTTAGATTCTGTCCACGTGCTTCTGCTACAGCTTCTGCCATCATGTAAGCAGTACCTGATGGCGCATCGATTTTATGCTTATGATGCGCCTCAATGACCTCTACATCAGCATCAGTGCCAAAAGCTTTGGCAGCCATACCTAATAGCTTTAATGACAGATTAACGCCTGTTGAATAGTTACCCGCATAAACGATAGCAACTTGCTCACTCGCTTTTGCCAATACTTGCTCTTGCTGCTCATTAAATCCTGTCGTGCCGATAACCATAGCGACGTTGTGTTCAGCACAGACTTGCATGTTTTGTTCAGTAGCAACAGGCAAGCTAAAGTCAATCAATACATCAATCTTATTAATCACTGACCGTAAATCATCAACTATTTGCACATCCAATCGACCGACCGCAGCAACTTCACCCGCATCAGCTCCAACCAAACTTGAACCTTGACGCTCAATCGCTGCAGTTAATATCGTTTGTGGATTGTCTTGTATCGCTTCGATAAGCATACGTCCCATACGTCCACCTGCACCGATGACACCGACGTTAATCATTTTTTTATTCTCTGGCTGACTCATATAATTATCCTAAGTACTTTATTTTTAATACGCTGGTTTTTAAATTTATTAGGCTAAGTTTAGCAAATATCAGCTTATGAATGGTTTTTTATAGCACCAATAAAAAGCTCGATAGTTTCACGTGAAACTATCGAGCTTTTATCAGTTATTCATTCAAATACCAAATACTGTTAGTCAAACAAATCGCCAATCTTTTTAAAGAAAGATTTTTTATGTGGTGACTGCTGATGCTTACTATCACCATCCAGTGTATCTTGGAATTGACGTAGCAAATCTTTTTGCTCACGAGTCAGATTCACTGGTGTTTCGATAACCACACGGCAGATCAAATCACCTTTCATGGTCGTACGTACTGGTGTCACACCTCTACCACGGACACGTAATAATTTACCGCTTTGTGTGCCTTCTGCAACCTTGATTTTCACTTTGCCATCTAAGGTTGGGATTTCAACTTCTTTACCGAGTGCTGCATCAGTGATACTAACTGGCACATCCATATACAAATCGGCACCTTGACGGGTAAAGACGTTGTGCTGTTTGACACGTACTTCGACGTATAAGTCGCCGTTTTGTACGCCAGCGCCGCCCGCTTCGCCTTCGCCTGCTAAACGGACGCGATCACCATCATCAACGCCTGCTGGAATAGAAACTTCTAGCGTGCGTGACTTGTCTTTGACGCCATTACCATGACAGTCAGAACAAGGGTTTTTAATTTGTTTACCAGTACCGCCACAATGTGGGCAGGCCTGTTGAACGGCAAAGAAGCCTTGTTGCATACGAACTTGACCTTGACCATGACAAGTTTGGCAAGTCACGATATCAGAGGCATTTTTTGCGCCTTTACCATCACAAGTATCGCAAGGCGCAGGAGCTGTAAAGCTGATTTCTTTTTTGCAGCCGCGTACCGCTTCTTCTAAAGTCAGCTCAATCACATAACGTAAGTCTGAGCCGCGACGCGAACGCCCACCGCCGCCGCCACGTGACTGACCAAAGATATCACCAAAGTTGCCAAAGATATCACCAAAGATATCTTGGAAGTTCCCACCACCGCCACCGCCGAAACCACCACCGCCCATACCATTTTCAAAAGCAGCATGACCCATACGGTCATAGGCTGAGCGTTTTTCTTCGCTACTTAATACTTCATAAGCCATCGATGCTTCTTTAAATTTTTCTTCAGCATCTGGATCTTCAGAGTTACGGTCTGGATGGTATTTCATGGCAAGCTTGCGGTAGGCTCGCTTGATCTCTTTGTTATCAGCAGTCTTACTGACACCTAGTATTTCATAAAAATCGCGCTTACTCATGGGCTCTCCTATCGTCTTCACAGTCCACCGCTTGGTTGCTTTATCGTTCAATACTGCTCATCATCGCAAAAATGTTTCACATGAAACATAGCGGAAGACAGAGAACAGTGATGACAATCGTATAAATCTTACCAGCGAATACAGTGGGGTGCTGCTTAGTCAAATCAATTATTAAAAGTTTGCGCTATTTATGGAGATGGCAGCAGCATTTATCAAGTTGGCAGAAGTACAAAGTGTTAATTAGACTCTTTAGTTAATATTAAAAAGAATTCATTAAGGAATGAACAAAGTTTTTTATACCTCCATAATGCTCAGCCATGCTAGTATTTATCGCCATATAGATAGCGGTAGTCGAGTCCGTTTAAAGCATGAATGCCACTAAAGGTGATGCTCTTTTATTTTAAGCCAACTGTACTCGAACATTACTCTTTAAAGTCCTATTTATACTCATCGCCATTACGCTTGTATCAAGGTATCGATTTTATGAAAAAGCTGATTATTTTATTGATTGTCATTGCCGTTACTATCTATGCAGGCTCGCCTTATTACAGCGCTTATCAGCTTAAAAAGGCTTATGATGCCAAAGATGGTGCGACTATCGCGGCAGCTATCGACTATGAGCAAGTACGCCCAAGTATGCAAAACCAGCTCACTGAGCAATTTGCCGTGACCATGACAAAATACCCATTGGTCGCTGAGCTTGGCGGCGAGCCACTAAAAGAGGCAGCTAATGGTTTTATTATGCAAGCAGTCGCTGGTGCCATCACGCCGCAAAACATTGAAAAAGTTATTAATACCCAAGGTCAAGCCAACACTGCCACTAAAGAGCTGGCGGCAGCGTGGGCAATCGCTAGCAATCAAGTAGATTTAAAAAATCTCATTCAAAATCTGATTATTCATCGCGGTGATGTTAATGCTGTGGTCAAAAATCAGATGCAGCAAATCATGGAAAAGCAGGCTGATGAGCTTGAACAGCAGGCAGCCCAAGGGACTGACAGTGACAAACCTCAATTAAGTTATTGCGGCATCAACTGCTTCACCATCAGTGGTCAGGTAAAAGGCTATCCTTTGACTATAGAGATGCAGCGTGAGGGTTTGATGAACTGGAAAATCGTCGATATCGTCTTGCCGCAATAGACTCGCTACCATCAACTGTTATATGAATAAAAACCCGCCCTATGAGCTATATTCATAGGGCGGGTTTTATTTATTATTCAATATGATATCCATCATAACTATTATAGAAATATCACACTATAGAAATATCAACGACTTATTTTACTCCCAAGAATTCTAAAAACTCAGGACTCTCAAAGCTCGCTTGAAACAATACGCCATCTTCACGATAAATAGCAGGAGTTGCCATTACGGCTAAACCTGCCGCTTTTTCACGATTGCCTGCCACATCATCAGTTTTGCAAGATGCAGGCGCTGGTGTCATCTTGCCATGTAGCATCGCCTGATCAAGCGCTTTACGACGACTTTCCTCATTACCTTGGCACCAGATACCGCGCATTTGCTCAGGCGATGCTTCATAAATCGGATAACCAATGGTTTTTATCGTCACGCCTTTGGCATTAAGCATCGGCATCTGCTTATGTAATCTGCGGCAATAAGGGCAATTGACATCCGTTGCTACGTAAATCACCGCTTTTTCAGCACTAGTGGCAGGATAGGTAATCAGCTGCTTAGTATCCAATGTGGTTAGGACAGATTGATTTTTAAGCTTTTCAAAGCGGTTATCAAGCCCAGTAAACTGACCATTTTCGATGACTGATATCTCACCATCGGTGATGTACTGGGCGTCATCTGATAACAAGAACGGTACGCCCTCTAAAGTCGCACCCCAAATCACACCCGGTACTGCAGTGTAAAAGAACGGTGTTTTGTTACTCATGTTCTTAAGCGCGCCCATATTTGCCAATATGTCAGATTTGATACTGGCACTGACAGGCTTACCTATTTGCGCGCTGTTGCTACGCGCTGGCGTTTTGGTTACTACTCGCTTGCTTGGATTCTTTTGCAGCTCGCCTTGAATGACATATTTACCATCTTCAGTAATATGCAGTGGCAATTGCTCAGCCAAATTGACTTGATACATATTGGGTAATTTAGAGGGTACAATCGAGGTTATCTGCGTTTTGATACCTGCTTGAGTCAGCAATTGGCGCAAACGGCTATCAACAGATTTACTGACTGTACCAATAGCTTTCGTATTCTGACCAGCTTGGGCACTGTGGTTAACCTTTTGGCTGACTGTTTTATTGGTCATATCGGCAGTGTTCGGCTGCGCGCAAGCAGTGGTTGCTAACAACATAACACCAATCAAACTTGCGGAGTTTAATACAGGGAGTTTCACAGAGACCGTCCTATCTGGTTTTTAATAATGATCGTTATTCACTCATGCCTATTTAATAAAAGAGCAGTAAATAACATTATGTAAAAATATAGATTAAAAAAGATAGGCTGACTGTAGCACAAGGAGGGGTTTTTCAAAGTATTAAAGACTTAATTTTGCAAAACTGCTACTGAGCTTTAAGAGATAGGCAACACAGGCAGCCGCTAATGCTAATTGACAGAAATAACTGAGTAGCAGAACGCAAAAAGCAGCACACTATTGAGTGGCTGCTGATTTTGGAGTAATTTTTCTAAAGCATAATTTTATAACCTAATCGGCTATAACTCTAAAATTTTGCTACTTCTTCTGGTGTTAAGAAGCGACTGTCACCTTTTTCCAATCCGTCTAAAGTAATATGACCGACACTAGCACGATGTAGCTCAACCACTCTATTACCGAAATAGCCCATCATACGTTTTACTTGATGGTATTTACCTTGCTCTAAGGTTAAACGCGCATGAGTTTCATCGATGAACTCGAGGGTCGCAGGCTTGGTTTCTTCGTGGTCACCTTCTAAAAGGATGCCTTCAGCCACTTCTTTAATAGCATTGGCTTGAGCATCACTATCCATAGCATCTGCTAACGTCAACTCGTAGACTTTGGCATGTTCATGCTTTGGGCTAGTTACGCGATGTAGCCAACCGCCATCATCACTAATGAGCAATGCACCAGTCGTATCAACATCAAGACGCCCAGCAATACGTAAACTGCCAAGTTCTGGCACCGCAATAAGGTCAGTGACGATTGGGTATTCTTTAGCCTTTAGGGTACATTCAAAGCCTTCTGGTTTATGAAGCAAGATATAGCGATTGCCAGTGGCGACCGACAATGGCTCGCCTGCCCACTGTACATCGTCATTAACGATATCGACATGTACACCGGGATCTTTAATGACTTGCTCGTTTACTGTGACTTCACCAGCGTGCAGAATTTTTTTAGATTCTTTACGCGACAGCTCAGTGGCTTTACTCAGAAATTTATCTAGACGCATACGATTTGCCTACCATCCGTTTTGGGATACTCACTCTCAATCAAAGACCAACGATGCATGCACGTGCACGTCTGTTGTTGGCTATCTTCAATGGTCAGAAGTGGTACTATAATGAAAAATGAAATTTACACTGCGCCAAATACGGACAACAGTGAAAGTTAGACAAGTTTACCATATCCAACCTAAGCCTGATGAAATATGAGCTATCAAACGCTAAAACGTGTCGTCACTGCACGCTTAGAAATCAAAAAATCTGCCTTTATTACCTATGCTTATCCAGTGACCTCGCGTGAGCAGGCAATGTTTCATGTGGAACAACTACGTGAGCAATATGCTGATGCCCGTCATCACTGTTGGGCGTATATTATTGGCGATCCCAATAACACCACCAGCGCAGGGTTTGATGATGATGGCGAGCCCAATGGCACCGCAGGACGACCGATATTAAACGTCTTGCAACATAAATCTATCGGCAATGTCATTATTATCGTTGTCCGTTACTTTGGTGGTATCAAGCTCGGTGCTGGCGGTTTGACTCGTGCTTATGCAGGCTCAGCGCAAGCGGCAGTCGATGAGATGATACTAAGTCCTTATGTTCCTATGATCACAGTACAAATACTGGCAGAATTCGCCACCGAAGCCCAGTGCCGCTATGTCGTTGAGAGCTTAAACGGCAGCATAGATAATGTCGCTTATAGTAAGCAGGTTACCTTGACTGTGACGCTCGCTGAGGCAAATATCGAGCACTTAAAAGAACGTCTTGCGATGGATGGACGCGTATTAGATAAGTCATAAGAATTAAATGAGTAATCATGCGTTCACTGAAAACCATTGGTTTTGACGACGACCTTGGATATGATAAGGCACTGATTTTCAAAGACGATTTTTTAACAAACATAAAATAAGACTGAAATATGCCAACCTCTAAGTCGACAAAACCATTCGCACCTGCCCCTTTTAAACCGCCGTTTTGGCTCACCAATCCGCACTTGCAAAGTATTTTACCGAAGTTTTTTGCGCCAAAAACACCGAATTACCGACGCGTGATTAAACAAGATTCACTTGGCGAAACTGATATCGCTTATGACTTTTATGATGCTCATCCTGTCCAAGATTCAGAAAATGGCAAACTTGAACAAACACCATTAATCGTACTATTTCATGGGATGGAAGGCAGCAGTGATAGCCATTATGCGCGTGCGTTAGCGTATCAAATGCACGCGCAAGGCTGGCATTTTGTCGTCGCTCACTTTCGCAGTTGTGGTGGTATTCCCGCTAATGGCAAAGTGTTCTATAACGCTGGTGACACGGGCGAGGTGCATCATATGTTAGAGAACTTACACGAGAATTACGCCCATATTTATGGGGTTGGCGTGTCACTTGGCGGTAATGCCTTGGCAAAGTATATGGGTGAATATGGTGATGAGGCGCTATGCGACGGCGCTGCGGTAATATCTGCGCCAGTTGATATGTCGTCGGCTGCTATTACGATGCATAGCTTTTTGAGTCATCGTATCTATACCCCTTATTTGCTCAACCCGATTATCAAAAAAGCCTTGGCAAATGAAATTACTGCAGACAAGATTGCTTCTATCAAAGCGGTAAAACGCATTAGCGATTTTGATAATATCTTCACTGCGCCTAGGCATGGTTACCGCTCTAATAATGATTACTACCACTCATCCTCTGCCCTACCTTACTTAAGGAATGTCACACACCCGCTGTTACTTATTAGCGCCAAAGACGATCCCTTTATTGGTTTTACTGCTACGCCCAATGATGTCTCAGACAGTGTTACCATATTAGATACGGTACACGGTGGTCATATCGGCTATTTGCGTTATCGTACAAGCAATAGCAATGTAAAAACTCCAAGTAAAAAATCAAAGTTTGATATCAACTGGATACCTGAAACCGTGAGTGCCTACTTTAATCATATTGGCCTGCCATCTAATAAAACTAGATAAATTATAAAATAAAAAACATCATTTTTATCTTTAAGTATTTTGAGACTGCTTTATGTATCCATTTATCCGTTACGCCAGCACCATCGCCCATGCCGCGCTGCAAGTGAAAAAAGGCAATACTTTGACGTTCAAAGAAACCAGTGAGATTACTTTTCGCTGCCGTCTGACAGATATTGATAATTTCTTAGAGATGAATAATGGTCGCGTGCTGACCCTTTATGATATGGGGCGTACCGACTTTGCAGTACGGAGCGGGCTTGGCACGCAACTGCTTAAGCAGCGTTGGGGCTTGGTCGTCGCTGGTAGTACCATCCAATATCGCAAACGCATCCGTGCTTTTGAAAAAGTCACCATGAAGACCAAAATCGTCGGCTTCGATGAGCGCTGGATATATATTGAGCAATCGATGTGGGTAAAGGGCAAGCCTTGCTCGTCGGCACTACTACGTACAGGCGTCACCAAAGGCGGTAAGGTCATCGAGACGGCACGAGTACTGGCAGCTTTAGATCAATCGGATTGGCAGCTACCGCCGAGCGGCTATGTGGCAGAATGGATTGTCAGTGATGCCGATCGTCCATGGCCGCCACAATCTTAGGTTTTTGCTAGGCTTACCTCAAAATAAGGACTGCTTATTTAACCATTTGCATCGCAGCGCTTCGTCAAAATCCGCTTGTTATGATCAACTTCTTCATAGACAGCTATTCACAATCAGTTAACCTTATAACTACTATTTGCTAACAATACATTATATAAATAAATATAATCAATGTTAGGATAGTAGTGAGTTTTATACTCAACTGAATACTATCTAATTAGAAACAGTCTAATAAAGGAAAATAATATGGTTAATAATACGGATTATGTCGGTACGCTGTTTGATAATAGTGAGTCAAACCCAAGCAAGATCACCTTAGCTTTTACTATGGCGGGTGTGGCGCTTAAAAAAGGTCACTCTGCATCAGTCATATTGATGGTGGACGCGGTGCATTTGGCATTGCCGAACGCTTTAGATAATGTCGATATTGGTGATCCCTTTGAACCTGCTGGCGAATTACTAGAAGCCTTTATCGAAAAAGGCGGTCAAGTATTGGTTTGCGGCGCGTGTATGAAACATGGTGGCGTAGAAGAATCAGCCATTGATAAGCGCTTCACGGTCATCAGTGGCGATGATGTGGTTGAGCTGCTGATGAATGCAAAAGGTTCTTTGCAGTTGAATTAAGCGTTTAAGCTAGGTAATTAGTATATAAAAATGGGTCAGTTTTCTTAATTATTTTTTTTGATAACTTAAGAGCTGACTTATTTTTTGGCGTTAAATTCTAGATTTCTGACCTTATTCCCAGTTTGAATGATAAGTATTGGCAACAGTCTTATAGTCAAACCTCACCTTCTATATTCAGCAACTAAATACACATTATCTAACACGCACGCCATCCAGCTTTGCTAAAGTAAATCATGCAAACCTCTTCATAAAATAACAAGGAAGCCTGTCATGACCTTACTGAATACCCTTGATTTGACCTACCCTATTATTCAAGCGCCGATGGCAGGAGCAACCACCCCTGAGCTGGCGGCGACGGTGAGTAAGTTTGGTGGATTAGGGTCATTGGGGGCTGGCATGACGGCGCCAGACGTTTTAAATAGTGAAATCAACACCATTAAATCGCTCACCGATCGTCCTTTTATGATCAATCTGATGGTGTTATCAGAACATGAATCTAGTGCTTTGGATAGCGAAATCCCTACTTGGCTAAGCAAGTACTATCAAGAGAAAAATATCGGATTTACTCTACCGAAGCACCCAGCGCTAAGCTTTGCAGAGCAGCTACAAGTGCTCTATGACAATCCCGTTCCCGTCGCCAGTTTTACCTTTGGCATTATCAGCGCTGAGCAGGTGCAGCGTTTGCAGAGTCTAGGAACACGGGTCGTCGGTACTGCCAATCATCCATTGGAAGCAAAAGCATGGGCAGATATTGGCGCAGATGCGGTATGCGTACAAGGGGTCGAAGCGGGTGGGCATCGCGGTGGTTGGTTGCCGCAAAGTGAAAACGATCCATTGGGATTATTGACGCTAATAAGTCAAACGCGTGCCTGCACCGATATTCCTTTAATCGCGGCTGGTGGCATTATGAACGGAAAGGACATCAAAGCAGTTCAAACAGCTGGTGCTGAGCTTGCGCAAATCGGAACAGCATTTTTGACCACAGATAAATGCGGAATCAATGACATTTATAAACAGGCGCTACTCGATGCCAGTCAAGGTGGACGCAGCTCTGAGACGCGCTTAACCAGATTATTCTCAGGGAAACAGGCTCGTGGTTTATTAAATGATTATTTGCGTGATTTTGCTCAATTCGAGAGCGCGCATGAGCTACCACCTTATCCACAATTAAATGCGATGACCAAATTTTTGCGTGCCCATGCAACCAAAAACCGCGATGCCGAACATCAATCTTTATGGTCAGGACAAGGTGTCACTTTGGTCAGACAAGAGCGCACGGTTGAACTGCTAGAGCGACTGGTAAGAGAGAGTTAGTTTGATCGACGTAGGCTGATTTTTAACTCAGCCTACAATAGAGTAGATACAGTTTTAAAAGAATAAAATGCTACTGGGATTAATTATTCGCAGCCTCTGTCTGCGTAAGCACAGTAAGCAACAAAATTTGATACCAGTAGCACCTTATAATGTTTGTACTTATCTCATTGAAGACTAACTACAGCTCATCTCTAGTCAAACGTTGGATCATTTACGCCTTAAAATATCATATGTAAATGACTAGTTCTTTAACCCTTCACGAAACGCTTTATAATCATTCGCCGTATCTTTCACCGCTTCTATCATCGGTACATGACCGATTTTTGGCATCGTAATCACTTGTGATTGTGGGATGATTTCTTTTATTAGCGTCACGGTTTCAGGCTTGATGACCTTATCTTCCTCACCCCAAACGACTAGTGTTGGAATATTATATTCAGCGATAACCTTGGCACGCTGCTCAACATTGTCTTCAACTATTTGCGCGAGTATTTTGGATTCTAATGCTTTATTAGCGATACGCTCTTGCGCGAATACGGCTTTTACAGACTTAGGAATATAAGGCGGCTTAGACATAACAAAGTCATACATAGCATAAAAGTCTTCCTTCTTATCGACCAATAGCGGATTGTTCTCGAGAGTTGCACTTTCTAAGGATTTCGGCACACCCGCTGACCAAAAGCCCGCACTATCTATTAGCCACAGACTTTTGACTTCTTTAGGATACTTCGCAGCATAAGCAACACTGATAGCGCCGCCCATTGAGTTGCCACCGACATGAATGTTAGATGCCAAGCCTTTAGCTTGCAGTAGCTCGTGTAAGCGCGTCGCTTGCGCCTCTGAGCGATAGTCAGCCGCCATCGGTTTACTAGAGTCACCAAAGCCGAGCAAATCAGGAATGATCAGATTATAGTTCTCTAACTGCCGAGCGATACGGGTAAAATTGTCTTTATTACCGCCAAAGCCATGAATCAATAATAAAGGCTCGCCCGCGACATTACCGTTTTCTGCATAGACTATTTTATCGCCAGAGCTTAACGTAAATGACTGAGTCGTAAGGTCTGATTTTGAGCGTTCATACTGAATAATCTTTTGGGTGGTATTTATCGCCAAGGTATTGGGCGCTGTGGTACAACCAACGACTGAAAAGCTTAACAAAGTGGCAAGGCCTAGGCGTTTTAATAGCATCGAAATATCCTTTTTGAAAACTAGAAAAATGAAGTAAGAAGTAAAAAGCATCATCCTAGCACAAGAGTATTTTAAGTTTAAGAACTTATAATAACAACCCTCCCCCTATAAATTGCTCGACAATCGCCTAAAAAAATGACAGGCAAATAATCATAGCGTTTGCCGAGGGGTTACAGCTCTAATAAAGACGGTAGACGCTTTCTGGTTTATGATAAGCGCTTTTGTTTAGTTGGCCCTGCATATTGCAAAAGGATAAACATTGAGTAAAACAGATACCTCCATTGGTAAACGGCGTGACCTCACCCAAGGCTCGATCCCTAAAACCATGCTCTTATTTGCATTACCAACCCTTGGGTCATCGGCATTACAGTCATTGAACGGCTCGATCAATGCTGTCTGGGTAGGTCGATTTTTGGGTGAGGAAGCGTTAGCAGCCACAGCCAACGGCAATATCTTGATGTTTATACTGATCTCCTTCGTGTTTGGTTTCGGTATGGCGTCTACTATTTTGATTGGTCAGGCAATGGGCAGCCGTGATAACGCTATGGTTAAGAAAACCATGGGCACTGCGCTGGGCAGCATTATTCCGATAAGCGTAATAGTGTCGGCAGTAGGGTGGATATTTGCGCCGATGCTGCTTGAGCTGCTTGGTACACCGGCAAGTGCTGTCGATCTTGCCCTAACCTATCTGCGCATGATTTTTATTGCGATGCCTGTCACACTTACCTTTACGTTAATAATGATGGCACTGCGCGGGACGGGCGATTCGACGACGCCGCTTTGGTTTATCATTATATCGGTCGTTATTGATCTGATTTTGACACCGACGCTGATTTTGGGTCTAGGACCATTTCCCGAGTGGGGCATATTTGGCTCGGCTTTCGCAACAGCCGTCGCAAATACGCTAGCGCTTATTGGCATGTTAGTCACTATGTATCTGCGTGGCTCTGTGCTGACGCTTAAGTTGCCGGAGCTTCGCTTTTTGCGCGCAGACCGAGACATCCTGAAGTCGATGTTTTCTAAGGGGTTACCGATGGGTCTACAGATGATCGTCATCTCTTCGGCAGCATTGACAATGTTATCGCTGATTAATCGCGAAGGTGTACAGACTACAGCCGCTTACAGCGCAACCCAGCAGCTTTGGACCTACGTGCAGATGCCAGCAATGGCGCTAAGTGCTGCGGCCAGTGCGATGGTTGCACAGAACATCGGTGCCAATCAATGGCACAGAATCGCAGGGATCACACGCTGGGGACTGATTTTTAATCTGGCATTGACCGGTTTTATTATTGTGCTACTGACCATTTTTGATGAGACTATCTTGGGACTTTTCCTCGGCAGTGACAGTGAAGCGGTGCCGATTGGGCGTCATATTCAGCTAATGGCGACATGGGGTTTTATCTTTTTTGGGATAGCACAGGTTTTGTTTGGCACCATGCGTGCAAACGGCTATGTGATTTGGCCGCTGATTGTCATGGTCATTTCGATGTATCCAGTGCGTCTTGGATTTGCTTTCGGGCTTTATCCTCTACTTGGAACCGATGCCCTTTGGCTATCCTTTCCAGCAGGCATGGTGGCAACCGCCGTGATGGGAGCAGGACTATATTTGTATGGCGGATGGCGCAAAGGCAAACACTTGCCCGCAGAGGAAGCTGCGCAAAGGTCCGAGGAGTTTCGCGCGCATACAGGCACCAGTGCGTCGTTTCGAGATCTTGTACCGACGACTGTATGGAAGCTATCACCTTTGCGCCGTATCACAAGGTTGCATCGACGACTTCATAGAAGACTTCATCTTCATAGACTCCGTGTGATAAAAAAGAATAAACGATAATAACGTGGCTTATATACACGCATAACGCCTAGTCGGGCGGCTTTTGCTCATTAGCATGGGCGAGTAAATTCTTCATCATACTTGCCTACCACTGCAAATACCGAAACTGGTTTTACCTTTAACTAAAATTTCCATTACCTAACAAAAACTGTACCGCTGCGGCTGCATGAATAGCGGTGGTATCAAACACGGGGATTGGACTGTCTGCTTGGCTAATTAACAGTCCAATCTCGGTACAGCCTAATATCACGCCCTCAGCGCCTTGTGCCGCTAACTCATTAATCACTTGCGTATAATATTGCCGTGAGCTGTCAAGCAATTGTCCTTGGCACAGCTCATCATAGATGATGCGATGGACTTCAGCACGCGCATCAATATCTGGTATCAGCACCTGCAAGCTGGCATCAATCAGACGCTGTTTGTAAAAGTCCTCAGTCATGGTGAATTGTGTACCGAGTAAGGCAATCTTGGTTAAACCTTGCTGCTTAATCGCATCTGCGGTCGCATCAGCAATATGTATCAGTGGCAAATTCGTCGCCGCTTTTACCTGCTCTGCTACTTTATGCATGGTATTGGTCGCAATTAATAAACCTTGGGCACCAGCCGCTTGTAAGCGCTCACCACTGTTTACCATGACATCACCCAGCTCTTCCCACTTGCTTTGGGCTTGTAACTCGCCAATTGGGGCAAAGTCGACACTATGAATCAATAAGTCTGCTGAATGTAAGTTGCCAAGTTTAGCCTTGATACCTTCATTAATCAGCCGATAATAGCTTTGGGTACTTTCCCAACTCATTCCGCCGATGATACCTAAGGTTCGCTGCTTTTGAACGGTCATACTATTACTCTTTATATGTATTTCAATCTTACTTATCGTAGCAAAAGTTCAGCTTTAATTTGCCAATATTTAGAACATTCTCATTATTAGAAAAGAAATAACGACCATTAAAATGTAACGAACGTCACTATTAATAACAACGATTTTATCCACTCACCAGCATACGCTATGATAGTCAATAACGACGCCTCATAATGCTATTCATCATCGTTCATTGAGCCTCACTATTATCATGTAGGAAAATTCAACATTATGGCAAACTTCCCTATTATCAGAATACGCGCGCGGCGCAAGTACTACCGTCTTATCTTTACTGGTCTGATGGCGCTGATGATGTCACTTATTATCTCATCCGCTTTATTACTGGTTAAAGTAGGGTTCGTCGATGGCTTCTTTATGGAATTAATGCACTCGTGGGTGCTGGCCTTTGTCTTTGCGTGGCCGAGCGCCTATATCTGTGCTTATCTGGTACAAGAGCACGTGCTTAGTCGGATTGAGTTTTATTGAGTCATACGATAATAAGTACATAACAACGTTCCTTAACCAAACAAGTACTGATAACTGGTAAGCAGAGTTGTTACTGTTGATGGTTGCAAATCAACTCACTTCTTAGACAAATATCTAAAAACTAAAAAAAGGATTTATCATGCGTAGCGCAACTTATGATCATTTTGGCAAACCAACGGAAGTACTCAGCATCGGCGACCGCCCTACTCCAGAGCCTAAAGCCAATGAAGTCCGAGTCAAAACGATACTCGCCTCTATCCACAACCATGACCTACTAACCATTCGCGGTCAATATGGCTTTAAACCTGAAATGCCTGCCATCGGTGGTAGTGAAGCGGTCGGTATCATCGATGCAGTAGGCAGTGATGTTAAGAATCTAAAAGTCGGTCAGCGTGTCGCAGCCGCCAGTGTACAAGCGACGTGGGCAGAGTATTTCGTCGCTGTGGAAGACATGGTATTCCCGATGCCCGACAGCTTAGATGACGAAATGGCAGCACAATTGATTGCAATGCCACTGAGCGCGCTGATGCTGATTGAGTTTTTAGAACTAAAAAGCGGTCAGTGGGTTATCCATAATGCTGCCAATGGCGCGGTCGGCAAATCGCTCGCCATGCTAGCTGCCGCGCGTGGTATTAACACCATTAATGTCGTTAGAAGTGGCGATGCTATCAAGGAATTAGAAGCACTGGGTATCAAGCATAATATCAACACCTCAGATGACGACTGGAAAGATCAAGTAAAAGCCATTCTTAGTGATGAGAAAATCAATGCTGCGGTTGATTCTATCGGTGGTGAGTCTAGTAATGATCTGCTGGCGTTACTGGGTCATGGTGGCACATTAGCATCGTTTGGCATCATGTCAGGCAAACCAATGGTGCTAAATCCAACCCACATTATTTTTAAACAAGCGACGATTAAAGGCTTTTGGGGCAGCAAAATCAGTCAAGAAATGAGCGTTGAGAATAAGCAACGCTTGGTTGATGAGCTGATCGAACGTGCTAACAATGGCAATTTAAAACTGCCCGTTGAAGCGACCTTTGATTTGGCTGATATCTTAAAAGCAGTTGACGGGAAAATGCAGTCAGAAAAAAACGGTAAGGTACTGTTAAAACCTTAAGATTCATTTTATATCTTAAGGTTTCGAGCATTTTTCTCTACTCGCAAATGGATATCTACATAGAAAATCCAATTAGGAATAGCCTTATGTCTAAACAAACAACGTTTAAAGCTTTGGTCGTCGAAGAACATGCTGATGGCACTTTTAGCAAAAGCATTCAAGAACGTAGCGTCAGTGACTTACCTGAAAACGATTTATTAATCGAAGTGCATTACTCATCACTAAACTTCAAAGATGCCATGTCGGCATCAGGCAATAAAAGAATCACCAAAAACTATCCGCACACCCCTGGTATTGATGCGGCAGGCGTGGTGGTCAGTGATAAATCAGGCACGTTTATCGCAGGCCAAGAAGTCGTCGTCTTTGGCTATGATTTGGGTATGGATACCGATGGCGGTCTCAGTCAGATGATATCTATCCCTGCTGATTGGGCAGTCGAATGCCCATCTTCTTTAACATTAAAAGAAGCGATGATATATGGTACTGGCGGCTTAACTGCAGCCTTAAGTATCCAAAAGCTAGAAAAAATGGGCGCAAAACCTGAAGATGGTCCAGTCGCGGTGACTGGCGCAACGGGCGGCGTTGGTAGTATCAGCATCGCGATTTTAAGTCAGCTAGGCTATGACATCATCGCCTTCTCTGGCAAACCTGAGCAAAGCGACTATCTAAAAGAGCTTGGTGCAAGTGAAGTCCGTCATCGCGATACCATTAACGAGGTCGGAGATAAACCTGCCGGTCGCGAGCTGTGGGCAAACGCTATTGATACGATTGGCGGCGATTATTTGGCGAACCTACTTAAGCAAACCAAATCTGGCGGCGCGGTCACCAGTTGTGGTTTGGCGAGCGGCGCTGAGTTTTCGATGTCAGTGATACCTTTTATCACCCGCGCGGTGTCATTATTAGGTATCGATTCGGTCTATATTCCACTAGCGGATAAAAAGGCTATCTGGCAGCGTGTCGCTACTGATATGAAGTTGCCTAACCTAGAGAGTTATTGCGAAGAGATTACGCTTGAGCAAACGCCAGAATACTTGGATCGCTTTATGTCGAGTAAAGTGGTTGGGCGTTATGTGGTGAATGTTCGGGGTTAGTTTTTTTAGAATTTGGGTTTTTATATAATAGCAGCGCTTTTTATGAAGAGCTGCTATTTTTATTAGTCAGTTGTTAGGTTACTGTCTATATTACTAAGACTCAAATGAAGCCTTTTAACACAGTTTAGTTTTGCTACATACATTTTTTCTACTTCTAAAAAATGTTTTTCGATCATAGTAATTCGTCAATGTTAAGTCACTCAAAGCGTTGTTCACGTTGATTATGATCTTGTGCCTCTCTTTCTCTCTCTTTCTGTATCCATTGATTAACTAATGCTAATTTCTCTTCAATCAATTTCTGAACCTCTACAGAAGCATGGTTGCTTAATTCGGAAAAAGCTTTGGCTCTTGATTCTAAAATGTCTGCAAGAGAACCTGACCAACCACTTGGCATTATCTCGTCATATATAATTTCAACTATTTTGTCTTTATCCTTAGCTATATGAAAAAAAGCTTTTATATGACTGCTTAATTCAACAGGCCTTTTATCCACTGTTGGGAAAAGCGGTTCTTCTATTGGAGTATATATACTAAGTAATTTTGCCACTCGTTGGACTTTAGCCTGATCATTATTACACCAGTCTAAAAGACGTTGAGCAGGTACTATATTGAGTGAAACTCCATCATAGTGGTTGAAAAATTGCTGATAAATCGAATCATGTTCTGACAGCTGATTATCATTAGATAGTATGGTTTCGAGCACTAGCTCTGGAAAGTTATTTAATAGTACAATCATAAGTGGTTCGATATCTTTACTAGATATACGATACTCTTCGATATTTTCTTTGATTAAACCTAATAATTCGCTTATTTCATTCTGAGGTGCTGATGAATATAAGCAATAATTGGCTACACTTTTCAAAGAATGACTGCATAAATTTCTTAAACTACCTAGGGAAACTGCTTTCCTGATAACCTTACGTCCTGCTGAAAAAATAGTAGCAGTTGATTGATAGGTATCTTTCTTATCTCTAAAAAAACGCATACTGAGAATTTCTATAGCTGCATATATACCTTGCTCCATACTTATTATTCTATCTAATAGCTCGGATAACTCATTGTCGTTTATTGCTTCATGAGTACGACCATAGGCTAGAATCGTGAACTGAGATGCACTAATCTCCTGCTTAGTCGCTAAATCGATAAGCTTTTGGATACTCCATTCTTCCAATGGCGTACTACAGAGCAAGTATAAAAAATGTTCTTCTAGGTTACTTATCTCAAGAGCAGACTTTTGCATAATACGTGCGAGATTAGGATCGTGTTCGTATACCTGTTTAATAAATCCATGTAGCACAGAAGAGTTCAAACTTTCAACTGGCATAGTTTGGATAAGATTAATTAGATACTTAAATGTTTCTACTAAGTTAGAACTTCCTAAAGCAAGTCCCTCACCAAAATGAATAAATGAATCAAATCTTTCTTGCCACAAATCAATTCCTAGCCCTTTAATAAGACTAGTATCTTGAGCAGCTTCTTCTCCTAAGGATTTTACTTTCGCGATAATCTCTTTTCTATGGTCAGAAGGACTTTCGTTACCGCCATATATTATATGATCCCAAGTATTAGAAAATATATAGGCATGAATCTCTGTATTGATGTCTTTTGGAACAGCAATTTTTTCTAGCATTTCCAAACGAATAAGTGATTTACTATTGGACTCACCTGTTAGATTATCTATAGTACTTTTAATTTCTTTCCATAGCTTAGGCCAAACCCCATCTCGTGCATAGTTTCTAACAATATCCTCAAGCTTGCTACAACATCCAGAACTAATCCAAAGTCCGTTAAAATTGGAGACAATGAGCTGTTTTGCTATATCAATATGTACAGTATCATCTGACTGCAATAACTCTTGTAAAATATCTATCAAGCCAGAATACCAGTCCCTCCATTCTTCCTGATTAGAAGGTTGCCACCCCATTCCTCTTTTGCGCGCCCCAAATTCAAATGAACCAAATGAATGCCAAGAAGATGTCTGCAAGGCTTTATTGAGTAGCACCTTTGCAATCTCATAGTATCTGGGATTAGATGATTGAAAAAGATCTCTAATAAATGCTTGTCGTTTACTCGGTGTCGCTTCTGTCCCTGATAAATACAAAGAAAATAAGTTTTCCATCCAGTTAACAATGCTATTGTTTCTCTCACCATGTTTCTCAGTCTCAGCAAACTTAAGTAAAAGGTTGGCAGCACGATTGAAATACTCATCATCGTAAGCAAGTTGACGTAAGAGCCCAACAAACTGATTAAAGTTAGGGTTATTTCGAGAGGCAAACTCAGCGTTTTGGCAAGCTTGTTCGAGTATAGAGAGTGCTGCCTGAGGAATAACGGTAGCAATATAGCTAAAACATTTTAGGTGAATAGGACTATATGTAGAGGGATTATATAATGGCGCATCTTCTTGTATCCAACTTTCAGCTAGTCCTTGAGCTTCTAAGCTGTCATGCAAATAACTGATTCTATGAGCACAAGACATAAATAAGCGCTCATTTTCTTCTTTAAATAGCTCAGCATTAATCTGAGATATGGGAAGGTTTTCGAATGCACGTCTAGCAAGTTTGTTAGAAATGGCATGAGGAAGGACAGCCCGCCAATTACCACGCTTTTGAGCAATATGCCGTCTAAGTAACTCTGCTTGGTGACGGTACAGGGTTTTACTTTCGATACCTGAAATACGACCTAACGCTAGCAGTTCATTATTTTCATTTGAAATGTCAAAAGAGTAAATTAGAGAGAGTGTTTCTGCACTTTCTAAAAGACTAACATCTACTTGTTTTCTCTGGTGAAAAAGTCTCTTAAATAACTCTTCATCTGATAATTGACTTAAATTTTCGTTAATATCTACTTGATCAGCTAAAGCTAAAGCAACTCTTGCATTACCTCCAGAAAACTCTGCAATTTTATCGGAGTTCGTTTTGTTTAATTTAGGAAAGCGCCTTTGCAAAAGTAGTGATACCGTACCTTCACTAGCTGGTTCAATATGTATAACATGAGTTTCTTCTGGTTTGTCAGTAGAAATATCATATTCAATTGATAGCAGTTTGATCTGCGTGTTACTTGCCATTACTTTTTTCTGTAAGGTTCGATGAACTTCAGGAGGGCAGTTGTCAAGAATGATGTAAGTATCGCTATCGTTAGCAATAAGATAGTCAATCATTTCCGATGCTGAAGGGGCTAGATCATTACCTAAATCTGCATAAATCGTATTAGTATATGGAAGAGGCTCATTTCCAACTTCTGATTCAAATAAAGCTTGAGCAAACCGAGTTTTACCGACGCCTGAAAGGCCTGTAATACGAATAGCACTACCACTAGAGTGAAGCTTTTCTCTAACTACATTAATACCTTCAAGTACTGTTAACGAGTTTTGATTACCTGAACTACTATCGCTTATACAACGATGATCATCAGTAATAAAATCATCTTCTACAGCGATCGGTGTTGCAGCCCATCTACCAAATGATGTCCAACCAGATAAGGGTTTACCAATTATTTGGCGAACCCATAGAGTCACACTTGGGTAAATATGCAACCATGACAAGATGCGACTTCGACCATAGAAGTCGAGCTTTAAATCATCTTTGTTAGTTAGAGAGCCGACAGCTTCTTGCATACTGGCTAAGCGATCTTTCAGCATCTTATCGGAACAATCATCTTTACCACTGACAATGATATAAGCGCCTTTTTTATCAGCAATCTCTGACAAAATCGGTTTAGGATTAGTCCCATCTAACATTTCTTTATGACAAGCTGCCTTCCCCATCGAATGCTTTTTGACTTGAAAGCCGGTACAGTTTCTTGGTATAAAGTTAGGTTGACTTAATCGGCTATTACTATCAACGCTCACATCAAGTCCGCCATCGGCTGCTTCCTGTGCGCCTCCCCAAGTTACATCAGCTAAGGGCAATTGCTGCTGCAAAAACTCAGCTTCGCACAAGCGTCCAATTAGTTCTCTTAAGTCGCCATCATTCAATGATGTAATGTCTTCAACAGTGAGTTCCAAGCTTTTCATCTTATGCTTCTCATTTTCCAATTATTTAATGGCATTCTTTTTTATTTATTATATATAGAATTTAACCTTCCTGAATTAAATTCTATATATAAAAAAACACCCAACCAAGTTGAGTGTTTCTTTACATCAGCTAAAAAATAAATAGGATATTATTCCCACTCAATCGTCGCTGGTGGCTTGCTCGATACATCATAAGTCACGCGTGATACTTCCGCGATTTCATTCATAATGCGATTCGATACCGTCTCGATCAGATCATACGGCAGATGCGCAAAGCGCGCCGTCATAAAGTCTACAGTCTCAACAGCACGTAGCGCAATTACCCACGCATAGCGGCGACCATCACCGACCACGCCGACCGATTTGATCGGTTGGAATACCGCAAAGGCTTGCGCGGTCTTCTCATACCAACCTGAACGCTCAAGCTCTTCCATAAAGATAGCATCAGCAGAACGCAGGATATCAGCGAATTCTTTGGTCACTTCGCCCAAGATTCGTACGCCCAAACCCGGTCCTGGGAACGGATGACGGTTGATCATTTTCGCTGGCAGACCAAGGGTGATACCCAATTTACGCACTTCATCTTTAAACAAATCACGTAGCGGCTCAACCAACTCAAACGCCAAATCATCTGGCAAGCCGCCCACATTATGATGGCTCTTAATGACATGGGCTTTACCTTGATGCGACTTAGCAGATTCAATCACGTCAGGATAAATCGTCCCTTGTGCTAAAAATTCGATGACTTTACCATCGCTCTGCTCGCTCACTTCACGGGCACTATTAGCGAATACATCAATAAAGGTTTTACCGATGATTTTGCGCTTGGCTTCAGGATCAGACTCACCAGCCAATGCCGTTAAGAATAACTCTTCGGCATCGACACGAATGACTTTTACGCCCATGTTTTCAGCGAAGATTTGCATCACTTGATCGCCTTCGTGCAGACGCAAGAGACCAGTATCAACAAATACGCACGTCAGCTGATCGCCGATGGCTTTATGCAATAATGCCGCGACGACTGAACTGTCCACACCACCTGAAAGACCGAGCAATACTTGCTTATCACCGATTTGCTTTTTCAGCTGTTCGATACGCATATCGATGATGTTATCCGGCGTCCAGCTACCCGCGCAGCCACAGATTTCATGAACGAAACGTCCTAGTAATGCAGACCCTTGTGCGGTATGCGTCACTTCAGGATGGAACTGCAAACCATAATAATGGCGCGAATCATCTGCCATGATCGCAATCGGGCAGCTTGGCGTACTGGCGACGATATCGAAACCTTGTGGGGCATCGACCACTTTATCGCCATGACTCATCCACACATTTAGCTTCGCTGCTGCGTCTTCGATACCATCAGTCAGCGTTGATTTGCCATCGATATTGATGGTTGCTGCGCCAAATTCATGGATATCACTGGCATGGACTTTACCACCGAAACGCTCTGCCATCGCTTGCATACCATAGCAGATACCTAATACTGGTACGCCTAGATCAAATACAGCATCGTTGATGCGTGGGCTGTCATCTGCGTGGACGCTCTCAGGACCACCAGATAAGATAACGCCTTTTGCGCCAAAATCGATGATGCGCTGAGTGTCGATATCATAAGGGAACATCTCACAGAATACGCCTGAATCACGGACACGGCGGGCGATAAGCTGGCTGTACTGTGAGCCAAAATCGAGAATTAAGATGCGATCTTCTTTAATAGTAGGAACGTTGGCAGCAGTTGTCATAACGTAGTGTCCATCAATAAATAAATTGGTGCGCTATTTTAACAAGTTTCACGAATGTAGTGGCGGTTAGATATGCGTTTATTATTGTCTATTTTTAAATTATTCTACTAATGTTTAGCATATATCAAATAATTAGATCATTTGTGATATGCTAATTCGATAAAGAATAATATCCTCATTGCCTGATTATGGACAATGAGATAGCCACAGTAGCGACACTCAAACCGTGATTATAAATAGATAGGTTAAATTTACTATGAGCAAAATTAAATCCTTTATGCGTAAAACGTCTAAAACTGCCTCTATCTCAACGACCTCTCCTATTGATAATACCAGTTTAGATACGCTCTCAAAAATAGATACGTCCGTCATTACGCCTGCCAACACCCCTATAGAACAGACGCGCTGGAATGGTTGGGGCAATGTCAGTATCAATAAAAAAGTCTCGCCACATGGGGCAAAACTGATCAAATCCCATATCGGTAAAACTAAAAAACTGTCTTCTGTCAGCTTACAAAAGGTGCTCAAAACCGTTCCAAAATCACGCTTACCTGCTGCTATGATTGAGCTTGATACTGTATCTGTCGATAACGAAGTAAGACTCAGACACGCCCGTGGTCAGAGCTTTCCGGATTGGATAGCCATGCACGGCGGCGACTTTGGGGCTTTCCCTGATGGCGTGGCGCATCCGCAATCAACCAATGATGTCGAAACCTTATTGAAGCTAGCAAGCGAGTACAACCTGATCGTCATTCCTTTTGGCGGCGGTACCTCAGTCGCTGGTCATATCAATCCGCAAAAGGGTTCACGCCCTGTATTGACTATCGCTATGAGTAGGATGGATCAGCTGATTGACTTGGATATAGAGAGCCAAATTGCTACTTTTGGCGCAGGTACACAAGGTCCAGCAGTCGAGGCGCAATTAAATGCCCACGGTTACCGTTTGGGACATTATCCGCAGTCGTGGGAATTATCGACGCTTGGCGGCTGGATTGCAGCACGCTCTAGCGGTCAGCAGTCATTGGGTTACGGACGTATCGAGCAGATGTTTGCTGGTGGTACGTTGGTCACGCCGCAGGGTGTACTCAATATCGCTGATATTCCAGCATCAGCAGCAGGGCCTGATCTGCGTGAAATGATGATGGGTACTGAAGGCCGCGCCGGTATTTTTACCGAAGTCAAAATGCGCGTGCAGTCGCAACCGGAAGAAGAGCTATTCAAAGTGGTGTTTTTGCCAAATTGGGAAGCGGGTAAAGAAGTGCTCAGACAAGCAGTACAAAAAAACATCCGCCTATCGATGCTACGCTTGAGCAATGCGGTCGAGACTGATGCTCATCTACATTTAGGCACGACGCCCAGTCAATTTTTAGCTATTAGTACTTATTTAAAAGCCCGCGGGCTAGATTCTCAAAAAGTCATGCTGACTTATGGCCTATCAGGCGATAAAGCACAGAATGCGCTGGCACTGACGCAGTTTAAAAATCTGTTAAAGCAGCATGGTGGTATCAGTGGCAAGCTTGCCAATCTGATGGGCAAGATATGGTCACATGGGCGTTTTAAATTTCCATATTTGCGCGGTACTTTGTGGGAGAAAGGCATCATGGTGGATACCTTTGAGACCGCAACCAACTGGAATCATATCGACGAGCAAATGCAGCAGATACAAGAAGCGGTGCAAACTGCACTGGCAGACGAAGGCGAAGCCGTGATGGCATTTACGCATATCTCGCATGTGTATAAGCAAGGTGCTAGCCTTTATACCACCTACTTCTTTAGAGCGGCACAAGATCACGCCAGTACCTTAAGTCGCTGGCAAAAAATCAAGCATGCTGCCAGCTCAAGTCTGGCAAATGGCAAAGCGACAATATCGCACCAGCATGGTGTCGGTCGCGATCATGCCCCTTACTTAGCAGCTGAAAAGGGTGAGCTTGGTATTCAGGTGACTAGTGATATGCTGAAAAGCTTAGATCCTGAGCAGCGTATGAATCCGGGTGTTTTGATTGAATAATAACTTTACTCAAAAACCTTGTTTATAGTTAGTTTGGTTTAAGAGCGTTACAGCGCGGCTGGCATTGATTTTTCGCAGCCTCTGTCGGCGTAGGCACAGCACGCAAGGAAAATTAATACCAGTCGCGCATTATAATATAGTGTATTTATTTTATTTAGTAACGACTATGAATTAGATTATTTGGATAACATACATAGTTGAAATTAAATAACAATTAAAATGAGTCGTCTATGAACCGAGCTAATCAATATCAACAACGCCAGCAAGCATTAGCACCACTGTCTCGTTCTGAACCATGGGATATGCTCATTATCGGTGGCGGGATCACTGGTGCTGGTATTGCTCGCGAAGCAGCAAGGCGCGGCTTAGCAGTCCTATTAATTGAGCAAAAAGACTTCGCTTGGGGCACCTCCAGCCGCTCAAGCAAAATGGTACATGGCGGGCTACGTTACATTGCCTCAGGCGATTTCAAGACGACACTGCACAGCGTACGCGAGCGTGAACGCATGCTGAATGAAGCAAGTGGGCTCGTTAATGAGATGCACTATGTCATGCCCCATTACAAAGGCAAGTTTCCACCGCCATGGATATTTAATAATCTACTTAGGGTATATGATAAGCTCGCGGGTAAGCACTATTTTAAGTACTTTAAAAAAGACGCCTTTCTTAGCCTTAACCCTCATATTAGACAAGATAAGTTTTTGGGTGCCAGTCAATTTAGTGATGCTGTGACCGATGACTCACGGCTCGTGATGCGGGTATTGGACGAAGCTATTCATGATGGCGCGCACGCGATTAACTATCTTAAAGCAGAATCACTCATAACCACTGAACAAGGCTTAGTGGTGGGGGCTACTCTAAAAGACAGCTCTCCTCAACATAGCACTCATACTTACGACGTTGAGGCCAAAGTCGTGGTCAGTGCCACGGGCGCTTGGGCAGATACGTTACGGATGCAAGCCAGTCAGCAAACGGAACAAACCTTTCATAAGCAAATTCGTCCATCGCGTGGCAGTCATTTGGTGGTCAGTCAAGAGCGCCTACCGCTCAATCAAGCCTATACCTTTTTGCATCCTGTCGATAAAAGAGCAATCTTTGTCTTTCCGTGGGAGAACCGAACCGTTCTTGGTACTACTGATTTGGACCATCCACCCTTAGATGATACAGAAGTCGGCATTACCAATGCTGAGGTAGACTATCTGTTGACCGCGACCAACGATCTTTTTGATGATGTAGATATTAGCCGCAAGGATGTCATCAGCTCATGGGCAGGCGTGCGACCACTGATTTCTGATGGCAATGATGGTAAGCGCGTCAGTCCTAGTAAGGAAAAACGCGATCATAGCGTCTGGTTGGATAATAATCTGGTCACTGTAAGCGGTGGCAAATTAACCACCTTTCGCCTAATCGCCCTTGATGTACTAAAAGTCTGTCAAAAGGTGCTCGAACTCGATGAATCAGCTACTCAAGATAATGTGTTATATAGCAGCCAAGTTTTTAGCAATCAAACCTCAATCAATCCTAAATTTACTGCCCTGCCGCTACCATTACAACAGCGCTTAAAAGGTTTTTATGGCCTACAGCTCGATACTTTGCTAGAGCTGGCTCATGACGATGACTTGGCTTATGTAACCGATAGTAATACCATTTGGGCGGAGATTCGCTTTGCTGCTCGCTATGAGCAGGTTATTCATTTGGATGATTTATTACTACGACGCACGCGCTTGGGTCTTATATTGCCCAATGGTGCGATGACCCCGCTAATCAGTCAGCGAGTCAAACAAATATGTCAGCAGGAGCTAGGCTGGGATGAGCAAAAATGGCAGCAAGAGGCTGACCGTTATCAAGCCTTATGGCAACGCTACTATTATCTGCCTGCGGCTTAGCGCTTTTTTACATCCTAATTTATCTATACTAAACTCATTGTTGAAAAAATATGACGGAACTGGGATGAATTTTTTCAGCCTCTGTCGGCGTAGGCATAGCAAGCTAGAAAAATTAATACCCGTTCCGCTTGATACTCTAAGTTAGCTTCAATCTATATTCCCACATAGTTAAGGATGACTATGACCGACAACTTTGATGCGCCTATTTATTTCTTAGCGATCGACAATGGCACCCAAAGCGTCAGAGCGCTTATCTTTGATCAATTCGGCACCGAGATAGCCAAAGCACGCGTCCCTATCGAGCCGTATTTTTCTGAGCAGCCCAATTTTGCCGAGCAACATGCCGAGTATTATTGGCAAAAATTAAGCGAGGCCTGTCAGCAGTTGTGGCAAAATTGCGATATCACGCCAGCGCAAATTGCCGGCGTCAGTCTCGCTACCCAGCGCTATACCATGATATGTTTGGACAAGGATAAACAACCGCTACGCCCAGCCATTGTGTGGATGGATTTGCGTCGCGGCGAGAACAATGATATAGGCTTTCTAGGTCCACTCACCAAAGTCATCGGTATGGGCGAGCTGGTACAAGAGGCTCAGCAAAAAGCACGCTGTAATTGGCTTGCGCATCATGAGTCAGAGATATGGGCAAAAACAGCCTATTATGTCAATTTATCAGCGTACCTCACCTATCAGCTCACAGGCGAGATTGCCGACTCTACTGGTCATGCCTTAGGCTACCTGCCTTACGATTACAAAGCGCAAGCATGGTTTAAGCCAAACAACATCAAATGGCGACTGTTCAGTTGTCGACTAGAGCAAATGCCTAGACTCATTGCACCGGGGCAGCTACTTGGTCATATTACCGCTCACGCTGCCGCCGCTACTGGTATTCTTGAAGGCACGCCAATGATTGCTGCCGCCAGTGATAAAGCTTGCGAAGCGTTGGGTTCCGCCGGACTTGCCGCCGATACCGCCTGCTTAAGCTTTGGCACTACTGCGACTATCAATACCACGTCGAGCCGTTATATTGAGATACTCAAGCACATGCCCGCTTATACCGCCGCCGCGCCAAATTACTACAATCATGAGTATATGATTTATCGCGGCTTTTGGATGGTTAGCTGGTTTAAAGAGCAATTTGCCCAGTATGAAGAGCAACTGGCAAAAACGCAGGGTGTTGATACTGAAAAACTACTCGACAAGGCAGTCAAAGACATTCCAGCAGGCTGTATGGGTTTGATGATGCAGCCGTACTGGTCGCCCGGTGTTCGTCATCCGGGTCTTGAAGGCAAAGGTGCGCTTATTGGTTTTGGTGATGTACATACGCGAGCGCATGTCTACCGCGCTATTTTAGAAGGGCTGGCTTATGAGCTAAAGCTTGGTTTTGATACCATTGAGAAGCGTACAGGCAAAGCCATTAAACATCTGCGTGTGTCTGGCGGTGGTTCCCAAAGTGACTCAGCGATGCAACTGACGGCAGATATCTTCGGTATGCCCGCTTATCGACCGCATACTTATGAAGCCTCAGGCTTAGGCGCTGCTATCAATTGTGCGGTGGGACTTGGCGTTTATCCCGACCATTTAACCGCAACTCAGGCCATGACCCATTTGGGTGATGGATTCTTACCTATCGAAGCCAATGTCCAGCTCTACAAACGCCTTTATAATGAGGTTTATCTCAAAATGTATGAGCGCTTAAAGCCTTTATATCAAAGCATTCAAGATATTACGGGTTATCCAGCTAAGTAATACAGTCAGTTCGATATAAAAGAGGCATGTTAAAAATAGCGTTATGCTGGGATAAACTTTCCTCGCTTGCTGTGCACTTCGCACTCCAGAAGCTTCGCAAAATTTATCCCAGCAGCACTGTATTCTTTTTAAATTGAATCGACTATATTAAAAACATCGCTATTTAATGCTGTTTGCATACGGTTTAGCCCTTCTATCAGCAGCGCTTTAGGACACGCCACATTAAGGCGCATTTTAAGATGGCCTTCACCACCATATTTAATCCCTGCACTCAGCTCAACCTTAGCAGCTCTCAATTTGTCATAAAGCATTTGATCGTCTTGCGCATATGCCGAACAATCTAGCCAAATCAAATACGAAGCTTCTGGACGCATCACCTTAATCTTAGGCAAATGCTCTTCTAAAAACTGTAGCGTTAAGTCAATATTGGCTTCAATATAAGTCAGCGCCTGCGCCAACCACTCACCACCTTGCTCATATGCACTACGCATCGCTGTATAAGCAAATAAATTTAGCTCATGTTCGTCACTTAAACGCTGCTGCTGTTTAATTTTACTCAGTAATCCGCTGTCTTTAGCAAAGATCATCGAGCCTTTGATACCGGCAATATTAAAGGTTTTGGTCATCGAGGTGAGGCTGACGACTTTGTGTTCATAGTCTTTTGCTAGGGTTAAAAAAGGCGTAAATGTATGCCCACTCAAAGTTAAATCTTGATGAATCTCATCACTGACAATTGCCACATCGTGCTTTTTGCAAATCGAAAGCAGCGCTTCAAGTTCATCCGCCGTCCATACCCGCCCGCCCGGATTATGCGGATTGCAGAACAAATACAGCTTAACTTTATGCTCGATAATCTTAGCTTCTATATCAGCTAAATCAAGATGATACTTACCTTCAACCTCCTTTAATGCAGAGGTCACCAGCTTACGACCATTGTCCAAAACCTTGGTCATAAAAGGCGTATAGATAGGATCATTAATGAGTACCGCATCCCCTTCCTCGGTAAATACTTTCATCATCAGCACCAAACTTGGCACGACACCCGGAGAAAACAGGATATCCTGCTTATCCAGCCACAAGTCATAACGACTGCCATGCCAGTCGATAATCGCTTGATACAACGGCTCGGTCGGCACGGTGTAACCCAATATGCCATGCTGCGCTACTTGTTCAATCGCCGCTAAAATAGGCTGGGCGGCCTTAAAGTCCATATCCGCGACCCATAGCGGAATCGTGTCATCGGTATAGTGCCATTTAAACGACCCCGTATCACGTCTGTCTATTATTTCATCAAAGTTGTACAACACCAGCATTCCCCTTTACGATTGCTTTATATTATAACTGTTCATTCGTCGGCTTAAATGATATTTAAAAATATAACATCATCATTATTTGAATAATGGCTAAAAATTAGTGTTACATTAATGTTGCGGACTCTACATATGATCAAGTTATTTATGCCAGAGTACGCTGATATTGCAAGGATTGTGATCTATCAGCTTTTACTCAAACCCCCTACTAAGCCAAGATGGCTTGTCTAAAAGGATTTAGCATGATGAAAATGGACTTTTTACCAAACTTAGCACTCAAAACGTGTGCCCTTACTTTAGCCATCGCTGCCACCGCTTCATGCACGACTATGGCAACAGGCGCTGACTATCAAACGTCAAATGCACAAACCACCGCAAACACTACTGCCCTCGCTCTTGGCAATACAGCCACTGCTGGCGGCAGCAATGATACCGTTGCAATCGGTAATATGGCCAATGCAGGACTTAATTCTGCTACGGCTGTCGGCGGTCAAGCCAATGCCGCAGGTCTAGGCTCAACCTCTATCGGTTGGCAATCAAAAGCCACTGCCGAACGCGCGCAAGCCTTTGGTCATCTAGCCAATGCTAGCGGTGTTCGCGCTACCGCAGTTGGTGAATCAGCCATGGCTGGTGGCACTAACGATACCGTCGCTGTCGGCAATAAAGCCAATGCAGGTCTAAACTCCGCAACCGCTGTCGGCGGCGAAGCCAATGCCGCAGGTCTAGGCTCAACCTCTATCGGTTGGCAATCCAAAGCCACAGCTGAACGCGCGCAAGCCTTTGGTCATCTAGCCAATGCTAGTGGTGTTCGCTCTACCGCTGTTGGTGAAGCGGCTGCCGCACAAGGTGCAAACTCGGTCGCTCTAGGCAATAATTCTATGGCTGGCGGCATGAATAGCATCGCTATCGGTAACGGAGCAATGGCGGCGAAAAACAATCAAGTCGTCTTAGGCAGCGCTGGACAGGTGAAATCTAGTACTTCATCACAGTCAGGCATGGTCAGAATCGTCACTATCGATGACAACGGCACATTAGGTACAATGCTCGTTGACTACTACAAGTCGGCTAAATAATTATAATTGAGTGGTTAATACTGACGCTGGTGTAGTTATAGTCAGTCATACTAGAAAAAACAAAAACCTCGCAATTGCGAGGTTTTTTTGGTTGGTATGTTTGGTTTGCTTGATGGTGTTTTGAAGTGCCGCTTTAGATTTCGTGGTTATCAAAGTTGTTATGAAGCTGGAGCCAATCCTGCCATTCGCTATTATCGTTTAATTTATAGATTGTCTAGCGTATGGTGTAAATTAAATAGGCGTTATTAATCTAACAGTCATAACCTCTATCATTGATAACAACATTAATTCCAAAAAAAGCAGAAAAATCGTCTACGTGTTTATCTAATTGATTAACATCTAGTACTTGATAAATACGAATGCTATTTTTAAAACCAGCTATCCTAATCTCCATCCAACAACCACCCCAACCTTTCGCAGGACGTAGATTGTCAATCTGTATACTTTCGATTTTATTAGGTAGTACCAAGCAAGACTTATCACCTTTGAAACCTATTACCTTATTTATATTATCAATCCATAAGATATTATCTTCATCATACTCAAGTAATGCAGTGATGAAGCTTGGTACAGGTTTTATACAGTAATCATAATAGTGATGATATTGCTCAATTTTAAGCCCATAGCTCATATAGTGAATTTTGCTAACAGTGCCTTGATGCTGATAATTACTATCTAGTAAAATAGGATAAGCATAATCTCTCTTATTATAAATATCTAAGCGAGTACATCTATCAGGTATAGAATAATTAAGGACGTAGAAGATATCTTTTATGCACAAATTAAAAGAGTCTTCATCCATAACCATATTATCGGTAATTTTTTGCGCGTATGTCTCATATTTAGAGAGCATTCCTGCTAGCTTTGAGTAAGTGTCTATATACCTTACTCCTTCTCTAATGTCGACTATATAATGCTGGATTGGTGACTCTAATGAAGTAGAGTTCCATAAAATCTTTGCATGATTAAATTTGATATGACCCACTATAATAGGTATATCAAAATAATAAAATTGTACATCATTTATATCTGTTTCTAGATGTCCTAAATTAAGAGCTAATAACTCAGAATACGTTGTATTCCATGATATACAGTATGAAGAGTCTTTATCTACAGTGAAGAAGTATAGAATATCTGGAGAGATACAAGGTGAAAGCTCTTCAAAGTCTGGTTGCCAACTTTTCAAAAAATACTTAGACCATATCGCTATTATTTTTTGCTTCCACATAAATGAGACCTTATGTTTCACTTACCCACAAACTCAGCGTCCCTTCTCTCAACCATCGCCATCGCACCCTCTTTTGCATCTTCTGAATGAAAGAGCGGCGGCAAATAGCTATGGATATTAGCAAGCGCGGCAGCTGCCCCATTGCGGCTGGCATCTTGCGCCGATGACAGCAGTCCTTGTACGCCAAGTGGTGCGGCTTTGCAAATCTCTTGGGCGATGGTCAGCGCGCGCTCATATTCTTGTCCATTTGCCACCATTTCGCTGACCAAATTCAGTCTATCAGCCGTTTGCGCATCAAACGCTTTACCAGTGAGTAAATAAGGCATAGCTTTTTGCCAACCAGCAGCAGCGACAAAGCGTACGGTTGCGCCGCCAAAGGGCATGATGCCGCGCTGGACTTCCATTTGTGCAAAGTTGCAGTTATCACTTGCGATGACGACATCACTATTGAGCATCAGCTCAATCCCAGCGGTAAAGCACGTGCCTTGTACTGCGACGACAACGGGCTTACTGCGCAATTTTCCACCAATACCCCAAGGATCGATTTCGTCAGCAGTAAACTCAAACGCGCCTTTATCCCATTTATCTTGTAGCTCCATCAAATCAAGCCCTGCAGTGAAGTGCTCACCGTGAGCGAATATCAGCGCACAGCGAAGATTGGCATCATTTTCGTATTGAGTGAGTGCCTCAGATAATTGCTTAATCATATGACTGTCAAAGGCATTACGTTTATCAGCGCGATTGAGCCCGATCAAGCAGATGTAATCTTGAGTTTCATAAGTAATGCGAGTGTCATTGCTAGTAGAATTACTATTATTACTTTCCGTAGTCATATTTTTATCCTTATTAGAGCGATCGTTTTATGGTTTGTCACATGGCGAATTAACACTGCTAAAAATCATGTAACTTACTTTCAATATAGACATACGCTACGTGCAACGCAAGCAACGTTTTAGCATGAGCATCAATAGCTGGTATCAATATCAGTTGACCTCATTTACGCTAATGTGCAACTATTATCCAACTCAAGACATGACTCAGAGCATTTTATGGAATTTTGGCACGGTTTTTTGCTGATCACCAGCGTTCATCTACTCGCTGCCGCCTCTCCGGGTCCTGATTTTGTTTTGGTGTCGCAGCAAACCTTGGCAAAAGGGCGACGCACGGGTTTGATTTGTAGCCTTGGTATTACTTTAGGTCTTGCGATACACATCACTTATTCGGTGCTAGGACTGGCGACGGTGATTGCCCATTCGCAGCCATTACTTACTGCTATTAAATGGTTAGGTGGCAGTTATCTTATTTATTTAGGTTGGCAAGGCATTCAAGCCAAACCGAAAAAAACATCAGAATTAGCAAATCCAGTAGAGCCAATAACTTCAGGCGCTCACGTTTCACAAGATATGCTTATTAAGCAAATGACTTCTACCAATGATGCCGAGCTTTCTGATAAAGCTATTTCTAATAAAAAACCGCCTACTGATACAGAATCGACCGCTTCCATTCTGCGCCGTGGCTTCTTTTGCAATGTGTTTAACCCCAAAGCGCCAGTATATTTCGTCGCGATATTTACCCTCGTACTATCACCCGATATACCGCTGTGGCAACTGGCTATTTATGGCGTATGGATGATGGTCTTGCAGATGGCATGGTTTAGTACCGTGGTGATGTTACTATCTATTCCTGCCATTCATCGTCGCTTTCAACGTTTTGAACATTGGATCGACCGCGTATTGGGTACAGCGATGATAATATTGGGATTAAATCTTATTTTACGTAGTCGATAAGACGCTAGTGACTCGTGAAATCTGCTAAAATGGTGCATTATATTCAAACATCAAAGCCCGATACTATGACCAGTAAGCCTATGAACCGTCGCCCGACCGCCAATAATCACAGAAACCGATCGCCTGAGACCGCCAAAAAACTCGGTCAGCTGCATCCGCGCAATCCGCACCAAGGTCGTTATGACTTTGAAGTATTGACTCGCGCTTTGCCTGAGCTTGCTAAGCACACCATTACCAATCCTAAAGGTGAGTCGACGATTAACTTCTCAGACAGTGCCGCCGTGCGCGTCCTTAATCAGGCACTACTAGCAAATTATTATGGCGTGAAATTTTGGGATATTCCTGAAGGTTATCTCTGCCCACCGATCCCTGGTCGTGCCGACTATATCCATTATATCGCTGACCTGCTCGCGCAAACCACGCATGTGAATAAAGACAATACACCGCCAACTGGCAAAGAAATCCACGCCCTAGATATTGGCACGGGTGCCAGTGCAATTTATCCCATTATTGGTAGTCAAAGCTACGGCTGGCGCTTTACTGCCTCTGATATCGACCCTATTTCGGTCAATACCGCCGCGCTGATTTGTGAAACCAATCCAAAGCTAAAAAGTGCTGTTAAAGTCAAACTGCAACCTGAGCCTAAATTTATCTTTAAAAACATCATCGGTCGCCAAGATTACTTTGATGTGGTTGTTTGCAACCCGCCATTTCATGCTTCATTAGAGGAAGCGATGGAAGCCAATAGCCGTAAGCAGCATAATTTACAACGACATCGCGGTAAGAATGAAAATGAACAAATCAGCCGTAGCTCAACAAAGTCTGGCAATGCCGCGCAAAACCTAAACTTTGGTGGTCAGCATAAAGAGCTATGGTCTGAGGGCGGTGAGATTGCCTTTTTAACCAAAATGGCAAAAGAGAGTCAAGATTTCGCTGAGCATGTTGGCTGGTTTACGACACTGGTATCTAAGTCAGAAAACGTAAAACCTCTGCAATTACTGTTGAAACAACTTGGTGTCGCCCAAATGCGTATCATCGAGATGAGTCAAGGTCAAAAAAGTACTCGTATACTTGCATGGCGTTTTAATACTGATGAAGAGTAAATAATAATTAAGATTATAAATAACTATAGTTTCACGTGAAACAAAAAAGCACCCCTTTGATCATCAAAGGGGTGCTTTTTATTGTAGAGAATTAATCCAAATAATGGTGCTTATTAACGGATAAACATAACCTTTATACCAATGGCTATCAATACCAATCCACCAAGCATTTCAGCTTTGTCCTCGAGCCACGTTCCAGAAGACTTACCTAAATAGATACCAAAAAAGCCAAATCCAGCGGTAACAATAGCGATGATGGAGCACGCTAACCACGCATTAAGTGCCAGTAAATTTAAAGTAAATCCTGCTGCCATGGCATCAATACTGGTGGCAATAGCCAATGTGAACATCATGCGATGATTGATTTTTTCTTGCATATTTCTATCAAAACTGTCTTCTAATACCGCTTCAATCTCACCATTAAAAGCTTCATATAACATCTTAGCGCCAAGTAAAATCAAGATACCACCGCCAATCCACGGGGCAGCAGTCGCCAACCAGCCTAGCAATACTGCACCCAATAAATACCCTATCAGTGGCATTAAGCCTTGTGCGATACCAAAATACAGTGCTGCATAAACCGCTAAACGTAAAACATAAGCGGACGATTGTTTTTGGGACTTAGCGCCTAAACCAATTGATACCGCAAATGCATCCATTGCCAATGCTATAGCAAGTAAAATAACTTCGATCATTTCTATATCCATTATTTAAAGCATTTATTCAATTAAGTTTCACGTGAAACAGGCTTGATATTAAAAAACTACCGCATTGGTTGCCAAAGCGGTGGTTTTTCATTGATTCACAATATTATGCCATTTAGATATCTAAATTAGAAACCGTTAACGCATTTTCTTCGATAAAGATACGACGCGGTTCAACATGATCACCCATCAAGCAGGTAAACATATGATCCGCTGCGATAGCATCTTCAATATTGACGCGCAGCATACGGCGGTTTTCAGGATCCATAGTGGTATCCCACAGCTGATCGGCATTCATCTCGCCTAATCCTTTATAGCGCTGGATCGCTAGACCACGACGCGCGTCAAGCATCATTTGCTGCCACAAATAATCGAAGTCACGTATTGGGATGTCTTTGGTTGTACCCGCTGTTGCGTCACGGCGAATAAAAGCATCTTCATCAAGCAAGGTATTCCATTCAGCTGATAAACGCAGCAGCTTAGTATACTCACCCGAATTGATAAAGCTGGCATCGAGCAAATAATGATGGGCCAACTGATGCACATAGACCGTAATACGTGGCAGCCATTGTGCTTTTGCGACTACCGCTTCAGTGTCAGAGCTATCACTTTCTTCAACGGCAACGCCAGGTTTCATACCCAGTAAATCAGCGGCAGCAGCATCCATATTTTTAGGCTGCGGTGCATGGATATTCACCAGCTCAATCTCAGGGTTTAAGTCACTACCAAAGTGCTCAAGCTGAGTCTGTAGCGTATCTTTCCATGCTTGCATTGCATCTTTATCATACGTCATATCAGTACTAAGCTTTGGCGTATGCGTTAGGGCATCCAACAAAACGGCTGGATAACGAATCTGCAAACGCGCTTTAATCAACTGCGTTTGATTATAATCGTTTAATAAAGTCTCTAGCGCTTGACCAGTAATCGCAGGGGCATCAGCACTGATATGCAGCCTAGTATTATCAATCGTTGAAGATAATAAATACGCTTTAAGTGCTTCATCGTCTTTTAAGTACAGCTCTTGACGACCTTTTTTAACTTTATATAGCGGTGGTTGTGCGATATAAATATAACCACGCTCAATCAATTCAGGCGTTTGACGGAAGAAAAAGGTCAATAGCAAAGTACGAATATGCGACCCATCAACGTCCGCATCGGTCATGATAATGATTTTATGATAGCGAACTTTATCAGGATTATATTCATCAGGACCAATACCGCAACCAAGTGCAGTAATTAGATTACCGACTTCTTGTGACGATAACATTTTATCAAAACGCGCTCGCTCAACGTTTAGGATTTTACCTTTTAAAGGCAAAATTGCTTGCGTTTTACGGCTACGACCTTGCTTGGCTGAACCGCCAGCAGAGTCCCCTTCCACGATATATAACTCTGATAATGCAGGATCTTTTTCTTGGCAATCCGCCAATTTACCCGGCAGACCTGCGATATCTAATGTGGTCTTACGACGAGTCATCTCACGCGCTTTACGAGCAGCATCACGAGCACGAGCAGCATCAATGATTTTACCGGCAATTAATTTACCAGCGCTTGGATTTTCTTGCAGATAATCATTAAACTTATCGTGCATTGCTGATTCGACGGCAGATTTTACTTCACTTGATACCAACTTATCTTTGGTTTGACTCGAAAACTTAGGATCTGGAACTTTGACAGATACAATAGCCGTTAGACCTTCACGGGCATCATCACCAGTCGCAGCCACTTTCTCTTTTTTGAAGAGATTTTCACGATCCATATAGGTATTCAAACAACGCGTGAGTGCTGAGCGGAAGCCAGATAAATGCGTGCCGCCATCGCGCTGTGGAATGTTATTGGTAAAACAAAACACTTTTTCGTTATAAGTATCTGTCCACTGCAACGCCACTTCGACACTGATACCATCATCTTGATTACTGATAAAATGGAACACATCATTGATGCCATCTTTACCAGCATTAATATAGCTGACAAACTCTGATAATCCACCTTTGTGTTCAAACTCATGACGCTTATCAATACGCTCATCAGTCAAAACAATACGTACACCTGAGTTTAAAAATGACAGCTCACGTAAACGCTTGGCTAAAATATCATATTCAAAAATAGTACCAGTAAATACGTCATTACTAGGGTAAAAACGGATTTGTGTGCCAGTTTGATCTGTCGCTTCCATTTGCTGAATATCGCCATCAGGCACACCATCAGTATAAGTCTGATGATAATGATAACCTTCACGCCAGATATTCATCTCAAGCTTTTTGGATAATGCATTAACGACTGAAACGCCAACGCCATGCAGACCGCCAGATACCTTGTAGCTGTTATCATCAAACTTACCACCAGCATGCAGTACCGTCATAATAACCTGTGCGGCAGACACCCCTTCTTCTGGATGAATGTCGACAGGGACACCGCGACCATTATCCATCACGCTGACAGATTCATCTTCGTGGATAATGATATCAATTTGATCACAATGACCAGCAAGCGCTTCATCGATAGAGTTATCCACCACCTCAAAGACCATATGATGCAAGCCGGTACCATCATCGGTATCACCAATATACATACCAGGACGCACGCGCACCGCTTCTAGTCCGCGCAGTACTCGAATGTCTTTCGAGCTGTAATCAGAGGGTAATACCTCAGGAGCGACAGCGGCGGCAATAGTCTCAACTGCGCTGTCTGACGTTAATTGCTGGTGGTCGGTAGGTAATGAGTCACTCATGTGCATTCCTTGATCTAGCCATTATCAGCTGTTTATCATCAGCTCACCACAGTGGTGATACTTAATGATGCTATCTATAATATCGTTTTGTAGTCAGATTCTGTCTTTATTAAGGTTGGCCCAAGCTTTTTAGAAAATAATATAGAGGCAAAAAACCAGATTGAAAAATATGTCAGGTCTGCATACTCTATTTGATCCATACTGCGATTATTCTTAAAACTATGAAGTTTAAAAATATTGAATCAAATTCATTATTATCAATAACTTAAGTCCTTACAACCAATAATAAAGATCCATATAAAACGGTAAGATAACTTGCTAAGAATAGGACAAAAATAAAGCTCTATTTTAGCATTTTTTTGCCTGTAAGTCACTGTTTAGGGAACGATTTCTAAGTAGCAGAATGCGGTATAAAATGAGGGTGAAATATGCAAGAGGACGGGCGCTTAAGGACATAAAATAAGGATTAATAACGCAGATATCAGTACCCTAGTAAAAGCTACTGAGCTGGTAAAACAGCTCCTTGTTTCATGTGAAACACTTGAGATTTTTCCCAATATTTATGTACTAAAGGTAAAATACTGTCTGTCAAACTGGTCATAAATACCTGACATGGTAGCTGTGCTAATGTTGATAATAAAATCTCTATCGCCTTATCATCTAGCTCTGCAGTAATATCATCTAGTAATACTACTGGTGTAGCACTTAATTTAGCGTCACTGTTATATAGCTCGCTATTAGTTTTAGCATTAAGCAACAATGGTAATTGTGATAAACGCAATGCCGTAATCAACAGTTTTTTCTCTCCACGAGATAAGATATTAGCCGCCTGCTCTTTTAAAATAGGCAGTTTAATAGTCGAATCCGCTGATAAAGGTGAGTTTAGATTCTCATCAGCTATCTGTCTTGAGCCTATCGAGCGCCAATGTACGTGAATATCAGCACGATGGTTACCAATACGGGTATAACCCAACTGCAAATCCTGCTCTAGGCGTTCGTTAAGCTGTATGTCGAGCGCTATACCAGTATCATAGCCTGCATTGTAGCTTAAGCTCAATTGTTCAGCATAAGCAGGCAATAACTGTGCAATGCTCTTAGAAAAATAAGGCTGCCAAGCTTCAAATATAGCTTGACGGTAATGATGAATCAGCGCTGCATGACTGGCCAGCCCCTTATCCCAAGCTTTAAGCTCAGCGAGCTGAACCTGAGTTAAATGACGCCGTTGCTTTAGTAAACTATTGCGCTGTTTTAAAAGACGTTGATAAGCAACCCACTGGGGGTGAAAGCCTTGTTTCATGTGAAACACTAACCAATCCAATAGCTGGCGACGACTGGCACTACCCTGCTCTAGCATGTCCATCGTTGATGGGTCTATAAGCAATGTTGGTAGCTGCTCGGTCAAGATGCTTTGGTTGTAAACGGTGGTTTGATTTAAACGCAGAATAGTCGTTGCATCTGCTTTCTTTTGGATAGCTAAGGTACAGCTGTCATTGAGATTGGCATGCACCGTGGTAGCACTTTGATGGTGTTGAATGTAGCGTTTAGGCTGATGATGACGGAAACTTTTGCCTCTTGATAACAAGAATATAGCTTCAAGTAACGAGGTTTTACCACTGCCATTAGCGCCGATAATAACATTACAAGCTGCAGGCGATAAATTGATGTGCGTTAAATTGCGCAAGTGAGAGATTTGTAGACGTTCAATCATAATACCGACAGCCGCCTATAAATCCTGCTTGTATTTTAGCAGGCAAAAGTTTAATTAAAATATAGAATCTTAAGCTTAGGAAGCTTAAATTCATCAATATGATTAGGGTTGAAATCCATAACAATTATAACTTTCAACCTTAATAATCTATCATTTAAAGAATAGATTATATGCGCATTGGCATAATAACGTACTGATGGAACTCATCATTTAACTGATTAACCAATACCGATGCATTTGACTGGCTCATATGCATTTGCAAGTCGCCTTGGATGACACCTAGCACGTCTTGTAGATAAGCAGCATTAAAGGACAACTCCATCGGCTCACCTTGATACTTAGCTTGAATCATCTCCACCGCTTCATCTTGCTCTGCATTATTGGCGCGTACTTCTACCATACCATCACTGGCAAAATTAAAGACTACTCCGCGAGACTTCTCATTACTCAAAATCGCGACACGGCGCAGCACATCCATCATTTTCTCTTGATTAAATAGAGCAAGTTTGTCTGTATTGCTAGGCATCACACGGCGATAATCAGGGAATTTACCATCAATCAGACGCGCGGTAAAAGTCACCATCAAATCCTGACTAACCTGCCCTGCACTATCAACGTCACCAAATGGTAAGCTCACTTGCAAAAACTCACGACCGAAACTCAACGTAACGGCATTGTCTTTATCACCAAGCATTTTGCCCAGCTCGGTAGCCAAACGCTCAAGCTCAATTACAGCCTTACGTGGCAAGATAGCCTGCATACTTAAATCAGCACTGACTTCAATAACACTACGTGCTAATGCCAGTCTATGACCATCGGTTGCAACCGTCGTTAACTGCTGCTGTGATACATCAAATAGCATACCCGTTAGATAATAACGGACATCTTGAATCGCCATCGCAAATTGGGTCTTATGAATCAAATCAATAAGACGACTACGGCTAATCGTCAATGGCGTGATATTTTCAGGGTTACCCAAACTTGGATAGTCTTCGCTAGGCAATGTACCTAAGGTAAAACGACTTTTGCCACTGGTTAGTAAACAACGTTGGTTTTCTTGAGTTATCAGACTAACTTGTGCTTGAGCGGGTAAAGATTTACAAATATCTCTTAATTTAGTGGCAGGCAATGTCGTCGTACCTGCTTCAATACAAGCTCCAGCAGGCAATTTCAACGTCGATGTCAGCTCTACTTCTAAATCAGAAGCGGTCAAAACAAGCTCTGATTCAAATAGCTGTAGCTTGATATTACCCAAGATAACCATATTATGGCGTTTATCAGCAGCCTTGGCGATCAAGTTAATGGCTTTTAGTAACGACTCTCGATTAATCGATAATTGCATGCTTAGTTACTCTTATTTGATTGATTCTTTTTGTAAAAATAAAGAATATTGACTTAATATACCCTGTCTACTGACGATAATCTATTAGGGGTCTGTATACGCCCGTTTTCAACATTATAAACTATATCTATCTACTAAAATATAGTGATAGTAGAGCCTTCTAACCAGCTTGCAGCATCAAAGCTAGGGTCTTGTAATCCTTGTCAAACGCTGGATCGGCGGCACGTAATTCATTCACTTTATCACAAGCATGCATCACTGTTGTGTGGTCGCGTCCTCCAAAAGACTGCCCAATCTCAGGAAAACTCTCGCTGGTCAACTCTCGTGATAGTGCCATCGCTATTTGGCGAGGTCTAGCAATACTACGCGTACGCTTGCGACCGAGCATATCCTTAATCGTCACATCATAATATTCAGCGACCACTTTACGAATATTATCCATATTGACGGCTTGTACGCGCATGGCAACAATATCTTTTAAGGCATATTGCACCATTTCAAGAGTAATAGGGGCGCCGGTTAAGTTAGCATTGGCAAATACCTGGTTTAAAGCACCTTCTAAACGTCTCACATTAGAAACAACATTTTGAGCGATGAATAACGCACATTCTTTAGGAAGGCTCATTCCATAAGAGGCGGCTTTCCTTTGTAAGATTTGTACGCGCGTATCAATTTCAGGCGGATCAACTGCGACCGTTAAGCCCCAAGAAAAACGAGATCTAAAGCGCTCGTCAAATTCAGTCATTTGTGATGGATGCCGATCAGATGCCAAAATCAGCTGTTTATCACCACTAGTAAAATCTGCAAACAATGTTAAAAACTCATTACTACTTTTAGTCTTTCCAGCTAATACATGAATATCATCTACTATTAATAAATCTACTTTTTTTATTTTCTTTTTAAAGTCTTCTATTTTATTATTTCTTAATGAATAAACCAATTGATTAATAAATTTTTCAGAAGTGAAATAATAAAAAGTTTGATTATTTTTTAAATAGCGATGTGCTACTGAATGCATTAAATGGGTTTTCCCCAAACCAGAAGGTCCATATATAAACAAAGGATTGTGACGATTTTTTGATTGACGTTTACCAAGCTCGTAGCACGCCTTATAAGCAAGATTGTTAGACTTACCTGTGACAAAGGTTTCAAAGGTAAAATCAGGATTTAAATAATTTAAGGATTTCGCATCAGCAGAGTCAATGGCTTCCGCATGACGCATATTGGCATCGATATCTGCTTTAGCATTATTATGATGAATCGTTTCAAAATCATGATTTGAAGGGGTAGGGGAGAGGTTATCTTCTGAGAATAATGATCCCGATTGCAGCGAGCTACTATCATCGATATCGCGACCAGCGTTATCAACACGTACAATAACTTCTTCAATACTTCCCTGACTATGCTTAGCAACCAACTGCTGAATATCCTCTAAGTGGTTCTTTTTGATGTAAGTTACAAAGTAATCATTAGGTGCAAGAATGATTAAAGTGTTGTTTTCTTGATGAGCTGACAATGGTCTTAACCACATGGTAAACACGTTATCTTTGACATGATAACGTAAGTCGTTTAGGCATTTATCCCAAATATTTGCTGTATCTATCATGAATATCAGTAGCCCTATAGTTCAAAGTATTAGCATTTTTTATTGTAAGAATGGATCGAATTAGGTTTAAAAAGGCGTTGAGGTTTACGTTAAACAACCTATTACAAAGTACACTAACACCTTATATCTTATAGGGGAGTAATCTACCACAAATAACCTGTGGATAAAACCTTGTTTTCTGGGGATAAGCCTGTGGATATTTTTGTGTATAAGTAATCATATTAAGTTATCCATATTCCACCCACAGGTTATACACAGGGTTACCCATAGCTTAAATTTTTGATTATAAAGGAAAATCAACACTTAGCCACAGAAAAACAGTACCCCAATAACAACAATATCTATATATATTAATCAATTAATTATTATAAGAATCAACCAAAATTGTGGATAACTTTAAA
Organism: Psychrobacter sp. S4(2024); assembly: GCF_036861305.1. Classification (NCBI taxonomy): domain Bacteria; kingdom Pseudomonadati; phylum Pseudomonadota; class Gammaproteobacteria; order Moraxellales; family Moraxellaceae; genus Psychrobacter; species Psychrobacter sp. S4(2024). The sequence continues at coordinate 650,136 of NZ_JAZAQR010000002.1, forward strand.
AATCATCGCCAATAATACAAATTGTTTTCAAACTAGATAATAAGATTTACAGTAGTAAATTCATCAAGTACGCAAAGGATGACTAACTTCTTAGATGAGTTTTTAAAATCCATCAGCTTTCTACAAAAAGTAAAAAATCGAAGAGCAATATAACGCTGCTTTAAAACGTAGTGAATAGTTTATTGACCCACATCCTATGCAATGATATAATCCTCCGTTATTACGAATTTAGTCCATTATTTTGATAGGTGAGTTATGAAACGTACATTCCAACCAAGCGTGATCAAGCGTAAACGTACTCACGGTTTCCGTGCTCGTATGGCAACTAAAAAAGGCCGTCAGGTCTTAGCTCGTCGCCGCGCTAAAGGACGTCATCGCCTTACTGTATAATCAGTAGATTGCGATAAGCATGGCTCATAGTGCTTGTTGTGTTTCTATTATTTATAGATTGCGATAGTCAATCATCACAACTGACACTTAGCCATATATTAAAAGCGCCCACATCGGCGCTTTTTTTGTCTCTATATTTTGTTATTATTTCTACCATCGTTATCATCTCTTATACTAGGTTGTACTATGTCTAATACTCCTCCAACGACACTAAATGCCCGCTTTACTAAAGAGCAGCGTTTACTCACGCCTGCAGCCTTTCGTGAGGTCTTTGACGCGCCTGAGCGTAAGCTACATCAGAGCCATCTGATGGCGTTTGTGCGTACTAACACTCATGAGCAGCCACGAGTCGGTATGGCGATCACCAAGCGCAAAGTCCCTACGGCAGTTTCGCGAAATCTAATCAAACGTCAAATACGTGAGCAGTTTCGAATAAAAGCTTCTAGTTTAGAAAATAAAGACATTGTTTTTATCGTTAAAAATTCTGTTAAAGGCTTAAGTAATAAAGAAATAAAAATGGAAGTAATTAATATTTTTAAAAAAATAGAAAAAAAATAATATGAGTTTATTTATAAAAATAATAAATAAATACTTATATAAGTTAATATATAATTTTATTGATTTTTATCAAAAAATAATAAGTCCCATATTACCTGCTCGGTGTCGATATTATCCAACCTGTTCAAACTATGGTAAGCAAGCTCTAGCTTGGTATGGTGTTTGGAATGGGAGTTTACTGTTATTAAAACGCATTAGTCGCTGTCATCCATTAGGCGGACATGGAGTTGATTTTGTGCCTCTACCTTTAGCTTCTTATCGCTATCAATACTTGTCCCGTAATCTAGTAGCTCATGGACAGTTTCACGGTTTTTATGTTTATCGAGATAATCATGGCTATGTTACTCGCCTAAATCATATGATGAAATTGACCTAAGACGTAAGCTTTACTAGGCGTTTCAGCATATCTACCTAGTTACCCACAAGTTATCCACACTGTTGGTATCATTTAGAATCGTTTTTTAGTAAAATGATGAACATTTTATGTGATTGACTGCTGACATTACCGTTCACTATCTGGGCCAATGCTGTGTGGTGGTCATAACACATGCCCTAGTTTTTTTATTCCCTAATTTTTTAATCTAGGAAAGGTTTATGCAAAAGATATTTCGGGTGATGATCATCATTGCGATGTTAATCACCGCTTATCTGCTGATTTTGGCATGGCGTGATGATTATGCAGATGCCCCAGCTGTAGACACGGTGCCAGAAACTGCAGCTTCAGTAGGAGCCGATATTCCTTCTACTAGCGGTGCAGCAGGTGATATTCCAGTACAGACGCTACCTGTCGACAACGGTACAGTTGATAGCGCTGTGACTGCTACACCTGCTACTGATGCAGGACTAATCACAGTCACTACTGATCGTTATGACATCAAAATCAATCCAGAAGGCGGTGACATCGTTTATGCTGCGCTAAAGCAGTATGATGCGACCCTTGATAGCGATAAGCCTTTTGTATTGCTAGAAAACAACAGTAACCGCGTTTACGTGGCTCAGTCTGGTCTGATTGGTCAAAATGGTATCGATACCGCAGAAGGTCGTGCCAAATACAGCCATACCGCTAACAATTACGTGATGGAAAAAGGCCAGCAAACGTTATCAGTGCCGCTTACGTATAAAAAAGATGGCGTGACAGTCACTAAGACTTTTAGCTTTACTCACGATAAATATCCTATCGATATCAGCTATAAGATTCAAAATGCTTCTACAGCGGCATGGCAAGGTCAGATGTTTGCGCAGCTAAAGCGTGATGATAGTAAAGATCCCGGTATGTCTGATAAAGGTGCGCTTAGTATGGCAACCTATTTGGGCGGCGCTTGGGGTACACCCGATGATCCCTATAATAAGCTGAAGTTTGGTAAGTTTAATGATGGTGAATTGACCACAACCAGTGATAAAGGTTGGGTTGGCATCGTGCAGCATTACTTTGTGTCAGCATGGACGCCTGAAAACTTTACTGGTAAATTCTTTAGCCGCGAAACAGGTGATGATTACTTTATCGGTTTTAACAGTCAGCCTGTCAATGTTGCACCAAACAAGCAAGTAACCTTAAATGCGACGCTATACGCAGGCCCAAAGGTACAATCTGAGCTTAAGGATGTAGCAGTAGGGTTAAATCAGACGGTCGATTATGGTCTGTTATGGCCAATATCAAAGATATTGTTTGGTATTTTGGATGGTATTCATAAAGTCATCGGTAACTGGGGCTGGTCAATTATTCTATTGACTATCTTAGTGAAGCTGGCATTGATGTGGTTCTCAAACAAGAGCTACTACTCAATGGCGAAGATGCGTGCGATTGCACCGCGCCTTGCTGCATTAAAAGAAGAGCATGGCGACGATCGCATGAAAATGTCGCAAGAAATGATGGCAATGTACAAAGAAGAAAAAGTCAATCCAATGGCGGGTTGTTTGCCGATTCTAATGCAGATGCCGATTTTCTTAGCCTTGTATTGGGTACTGGTTGAGAGTGTTGAGCTACGTCATGCACCGTGGATTTTGTGGATTCAAGATCTATCAGCGATGGATCCGTGGTTTATTTTGCCACTATTAATGGGTGCATCGATGTTTATTCAGCAGCAGCTTAATCCACAGCCAGCTGACCCGATGCAAGCGAAAGTCATGAAATTCTTGCCGATTATTTTCACCGCGTTCATGCTGTTCTTCCCAGCAGGTCTGGTACTATATTGGACTGTGAATAACTTATTTAGTATGACGCATCAATATATCGTCAATAAAAAAGTAGAAGAAGAGCAAAAGCTTCGTACGGTTAAGGTACTGGATTAACCATTTAATAGTTTATAATTTTAAAAAACCATCGCTACGGCGGTGGTTTTTTTATGCCCTTAATGTCATATCTGGTATGAATACCTACTTAAGACTACGCTATAGTCGCTGCAGTCAAGCTAGATGATATTGGAAAAGACTTACAATGAGGAGATTACGCTCTTTAAAGATTGTTTTGTCAGTGTGCGTTAAGCCGTCTATAATGGAGTTTTTAGTTATTGAGAGTGCTTGTGGATTCCCAAGAGTTGGCGTTAGCCGCCCCTGAGTCATCAAAAAATCTCGGTTTTTCGAGTCTGCCTACCATTGCCGCTATTGCTACACCGCTTGGACGGGGTGGGGTCGGGGTTATTCGTCTGTCTGGCACACATGCGTATAGCATTGCTTGTACACTGACAGGTAAGTCAGCATTTAAACCACGCATGGCGAGCTTCTGCCGATTTTATCAAGCAGATGGTACGGTTATCGATGAAGGGTTGGTGCTGTATTTTAAGGGTCCGCACTCGTTTACTGGCGAAGATGTTATTGAACTGCAAGGTCATGGCGGCATGATTTTGCAAAATCAGTTGTTGGCACGTGTGTTTGAGTTAGGGGCAAAACAAGCCAGCGCTGGAGAGTTCTCTTATCGTGCCTTTGATAATGATAAGTTAGATTTGGTACAGGCAGAAGCCATTGCAGATGCGATTGATGCTACCAGCGCCGCCGCTGCTAGCAGTGCTATTCGGTCACTCAGCGGCGAGTTTTCACAAAAGATTAATCAGCTACTTGAGCAGTTAATTCATCTGCGTCTGCATGTTGAAGCAGCCATCGATTTTCCTGATGAAGAAGACGTTGATTTTTTATCAGATGGGGTCATACAAGGTAAGCTTGAACAAACACAAGAAAAAATCCAGCAGGTCTTGGCGACTGCTAAGCAAGGACAATTATTACGTGATGGTATTCATGTGGTGTTGGCAGGTAGACCTAATGCTGGTAAATCAAGCCTGCTCAATCGCTTGGCAGGGCAAGAGCGTGCTATCGTCACTGATGTGGCGGGTACAACGCGTGATACACTACAAGAAACTGTTGTCCTCAATGGTTTGACGCTACACTTGACTGATACGGCAGGTTTGCGCGAGACAGAAGACACGGTCGAGCGTATCGGCATTGAGCGCGCGCGGACAGCGATTGCTCAGGCAGATATACTGTTAATGGTTTATGATGTAACCCGTGATCTTCAAGAAGAAATCACCCCATTACAGCTCGCTGAGCAGCTATTTGGTGAGCTACCAGAAGCCAAGCGCTTGTTAATTATCGCTAATAAAAGTGATTTATTAAACAATAATAGCAGCAAAGGAATAACTGCTATTTCGCAACAAGAGATTCATAATCGCGGTTACGAGCAAGTTAATGTTTCATGTGAAACAGGCGCAGGTATTGATGATTTAGTCGAAACTCTGTGTGCCAAAGTAGGGTTTCATCCACCCGAAAATAGCTTGATAGCTCGTACGCGTCATTTAGATGCATTAAGAAGAACGGCCGAATATTTATCAGAAGCTCATGAGCAGCTAACCGTTTTTAAAGCGGGTGAGTTAGTCGCTGAAAGTTTGCGTCAAGCTCAGCATAGTCTGGGCGAAATTACCGGGGAATTTAGTGCAGATGATTTGTTGGGCAAGATTTTTGGCAGTTTTTGCATTGGTAAGTAATCTTATTTACGGTTATAAATTTGAATGATGTAGCTGTAAAGATAGGATTGTGACTCGTTTAATAGTGCTTCATATAAAGACAAGGAAAGCCGTATGCATTGCCCTTATTGTAATGCGTCAGAGACAAAGGTAATCGACTCGCGTCTTGCTGCTGAAGGGGCGCAAGTGCGCCGCCGTCGTTCATGTAATAGCTGTCAAGAACGCTTTACTACCTTTGAAGTGGTCGAAGTGGTGATGCCGCGTATTATCAAGTCCAGCGGTAAGATTGAACCTTATGATAATGATAAACTACGACGCTCAATTTTATTACCACTACAAAAACGTCCTATTACTATCGATGAGCAAGAAGGGATGATTAGCCGGATTGAAAAGCGTGTACGGCAAATGGGCGAGCGTGAGGTCAGCAGTAAAGTGCTTGGCGAAATCATTATGAGTGAGCTTAAAACGCTTGATGATGTCGCTTATGTGCGCTTTGCTAGTGTTTACCGTGACTTTCAGGATATTGATGCTTTTCATCAAGAGATTGCCAATATACGCCCTAATGATAAATAACATTGAGTTAAGGTTTTGATGCTTTCTTAAGCCTATAATTTTATGCTACTTCATGAAACCATTGATAATAATCCCTCATCATTTATTAAGCCCTTTTTTATGTCAAATTCAGACCATTCTCAAAATGCGAAAGACCGCTATTTTATGATGCTTGCTATTGAGCAAGCAAAGCTTGGCTTGTATACCGCTCGACCCAATCCTGCTGTAGGGTGTGTCATTGTTCAAGCAGAGGAAGTTGTCGGTCAAGGCTTCCATCCTAAAGCTGGTCAGCCGCATGCTGAGGTATTTTCTCTAAAAGATGCTGGTATAAGAACAGTTGGTGCTACCGCTTATGTCACTTTAGAGCCTTGTAGTCATACAGGTCGTACGCCACCTTGCGCAAAAGCACTGATAGAATCTGGCGTTATACGGGTTGTCGTTGCTGGACTAGATCCAAATCCACAGGTGGCAGGTCGCGGTGTGAAATTGTTAGAACAAGCGGGTATTGAGGTGACGGTTGGTATCCTTACCGCGCAGGCAGAAGCGTTAAATAAAGGTTTTCTAAAAGCCATGCGTACCCAAATGCCTTATGTCAGGCTTAAGATTGCGACCAGCCTTGATGGTCGTACGGCGATGGCGACAGGTGAATCAAAGTGGATTACAGGTCCAGCTGCGCGAGAAGACGTGCAAAAACTGCGTGCGCAAAGTGGGGCTATCATTACTGGTAGCGAAACGGTTATTGTCGATAACCCTCAGTTAAATGTACGCTCTAACCAACTAGGTATAGCAATTGAAGAGGTTCCACATCCTAAAGTGGTGATACTTGATAGGCGATGTCGTTTAAAGCATGATCTACAGTCTGACTATCAGTTATGTCGTCGCCCAGATACCCTGTATTGGCGTGAAGATAATTTAAGAGAGTTATTAAAGGTATTAGTCACTGAGTATCAGTGTTATGACGTATTGATAGAAGCAGGTGCCAGTGTTGCTGGTAGCTTCTTACAACAGCAATTGGTAGATGAGTTGATTGTGTATCAAGCGCCATGTCTGTTAGGGCAAAAAGCGCGAGCGATGGTTGACATTAACCCCTTATCGCTAGCTCAACAGTTGCGTTTTGATATTCAATGTCATGAACAACTTGGTTCTGATCTGAAATTGACCTTATTACCCATTTAATTTTTAATTATCTATCCACACTCTTAATGCAAGATATAATTGTTAGGAGTAAATAATGACTACTAATATTAGTTTCACATGAAACTGTGTATAACTTTGTTCCACATGAAACTTTTTTTTGGCCGAATGTTAATTTTATAAATAAATCATAGTAAAATCAAATACTTGCATAGTAGTGATTAGATATATAAATATTGAGTGAAAACAATATTAATTGTGGATAACTTGTTAATAACTAAGGCTTTTAAGCTTGCAGGTAAGTGTTATCCGTTACTTATCCACAGTTTATCCCGAAATATATGTGATATAGCACATTTATTACTGAGAAAAGCTATCTATAACGACAATAAAATAATGAGAAGAGGTTGATATGTTTACCGGAATTATAGAAAGTGTGGGAAAGGTTAAGTCGATGCAACCTACAGGCGGCGACATTCGCTTGACTATAGAGTCTGATGGCTTAGATTTTAGCGATGTGAAGCTTGGAGACTCTATAGCTTCTAACGGTATCTGTCTGACGGTTGTAGATTTCGGTAGTAATCATTACTCCGTTGATGTTTCACGTGAAACTATAGCGCGAACAGCGCTAGAAGATTTGAAACCGGGGCATATTGTCAACTTAGAGAAGGCAATGCTACCGACTACACGTTTTGGTGGGCATATTGTCGCAGGTCATGTCGATGGAGTAGGGGTCGTTAGTAAGTTGCAAAAGGATGCACGTTCTATATATATCGAAATTGAGATACCAAAAGAGCTGGCGCATTATACAGCGACGAAAGGATCTATTACTCTTGATGGTATTAGCCTCACGACTAACTTAGTGCGTGATAATATTGTTTCACTCAATATCATTCCGCATACAGCTCAAGTGACCAATATTGCACAGCATTGGTTGGTAGGAGACAAGGTCAATGTGGAGGTAGATATTGTGGCTAGGTATTTGGAGCGTTTATTAAATAAGTCGCAGGAAGACACTGCAAATATTAGCCCGCAAAGCAATATTACTGAAGCTTTTTTAGCAGATAATGGCTTTATGAAGTAAGTCATATTTGATACAACAGTCTTATCTTACTGCAAATTTTATATTAGCAGTAAGTGAGAAGTATGGAAGCTATCTTTTTTTGGCATGGTTTTGTGTAAGTGATCACTAACATCCTTTATGAGTTTTAGTGGTATTTTTTAGGGTTTAATTAGTGCTGTTAAGACGTCTTGTAGTTTATCCTTATTAATAGGTTTGGCTAAAAACTCATCCATACCTACCTTTAAGCACGCTGAGCGGTCTTCTTCAGTATTGTTCGCTGTAAGTGCAACGATAGGAATATCATCACCTTGCGCTCTAATTGCCTGAGTTGCTTGCAATCCATCCATCACTGGCATCCGGCAATCCATCAGAATAAGATCAATCTCTCGACGCTGCGCTTGCAGTATATCTAATGCTTGCTGACCGTCTTCTGCCACCACGCTACGATAACCAAGTTTGGCGAGCATTTTGCAGGCAATTTTTTGATTGGTAGGACTGTCTTCTACCACTAAAATCAGAGGTGAGATGATTTCATCAGACCTATTATCTGCTGACACTACAACGCTGTCGTTATACTTAATATCTGCTGCTTGTATGAGTATCTGTCTGGTAGGAAGTGTTAAGCGCAGTAGCTCAGAGAGCAGTAAATTCACATCTAGCGGCTTGGTTAAAAATCCATCACATCTATCCAGTAGCATAGAAGCGATGCGGCGCTCAGACTTCATACTTAGTAATATCTTTGGTAGCGATACATTAGCCAATAAGTGATTTAATGTATGCTGTCTGTCAATATTACTAGATAACGTATTTGCTAAATCTTCTTCTTTTATTTGTTCCTCTACCATATTGGCATGGATGCTTTTTTCATCTTTCATCTTTGATTGATTAGATAAAGCAAGCGTAATGCTTTCATAATAATCGTAGTCGAGGAGCAATATTGGAGCGAGTGTACGCTGGTTTTGCATCAGTTCGTCGTTGAGCTGTTGTAGGGTCACGCTATCAGTAGATGTAAAAATAGTGACTGTTATAGATAAATGGGTACATAGGCGTTTTAGATGTTCAGCGGCAAGTGGCTGATTGATGACGGCAATAAGATGCAATCGCGTTAACTGCTGATTGAGATGGTAGATGGGTTGATAGTTTGGATTTTGGCAAGGCAGATAAAGATCAAAGGTACTTCCAACATCAGGTGTGCTGTGTAACTCTATAAAACCACCCAATAATTTAGCAAAACTATGAGCAGTTGTCAGTCCTACATCTGCTTGACTGACTTGAGTATGAATTTGACTGGCTTTTTGCGAGTAACTCGACTGGTCTAATTGTGTATTTTCTAGTTGAGCTGTTTGATTAAAATAACTATGAAGTTTATCTCTCTGGGTTGTCTCTAAGCCAATGCCACTATCTTGGATACTAAAGCGAACCCAGTCATGCGCTGGGTTTGTCTTTTTGTTAGTATTATCAGGCACTAATTTATTAGTTGTACCGTTCACTAAATCATTAACCAGAATGGTATTTTTGGCAGATAGTTGTTCCGTATTCACAGCTTCAATCGTCAGTACAACGTAACCTGAACTGGTATATCTAATAGCGTTATCCAGTAAGTTACGTAAGATTGTCTGCAGACGTTTATGGTCGGTATCAATGAGGCGAGGGCAATCAGGAGTGAAAAAGTATAGTAATTCAAGCCCATGTTGTCTCGCATCTTTTGTGACTAAATGACTGACATGTTGCCCTATTTTATAAATGTCGACAGTTTCAATATTCAAACGAGTTTTTCGAACTTCTATCTCTCCTATATCCAGCATCTCGTTGAGCATAATGAGCATAGCATGACTGGTTTCAATCAAAGTATTGACAATCTGGTGCTCTTTGACAGTCAAAACGCTAGTATCAATCGGTTCCAAAGTATCAATCATAGCCTCTAATGGCAGCCGTAAGTCATGACCCATCGTTGATTTGAGTGTATTAAATTCATCGAGTTGTCGCTGTATTTCTGTATTTTGTTGCTGCAGCTGTTCGTTTTGGCTTGTCAAATCATTTACATTATTCAGTAATACGGTAAAACCGTGAACCTGACCATGCTCACCAAACCACGGGGTAATATGTAGCTGATAAGCTTTTTTATTAGCCAGCCCATATACCATAAGCGTACGCGTAACACGAAGATTTTCTAGTTGTTGCAGCAGTAACTGGGTGGATTCATCTTCAGTAAAAACAAAATCTGTTAATTTATAATTGCTGTCATTTTGAAAGGCAGTAGAGAATACTTGCTCAAAACGTTGATTAAAGAAGCTAATTTGACCTTGTCTCATAATCATCAGCATCGGTAGTGGGGCGTGATCAACCAAACGCTCTAGGCGATGCTTTAGAGTGGTAATATGACGATGATTGTTATGCAATTGATAGTTGATACGACTAAGTGCATGACCCAATTGCAAAAATTCAGGCGTAGATTCTTTGCTGACAAACGGTGGTGGTGTATATGCCTCTTTTGCATGACTGCTTAAGTTGTCGGTATAAAGCAGTAACTGCACCCAATTGGCGCGGCGTTTTAAGGTATATAGTAGTGCCAAAGTAAAAAACATGATGGCGGTCATTAAAGGCAACCAATAGCGATAAGATACCCAGTTAATATTGAGCGGCTTATGACGCAAAATGGTATAAAATTTATGACCGCTTTTAAGCTCGATGGTTCCGACTAGTTTTTCGTTAGATAACGTATAGGTGCTATGAGTATTCTTATTTGATAAAAGCGAAGTCTCAATACTTGGAAACATAATCCCCGTAAATTCAGGTTCATCAGCTTCAGTCTGATGGTAAATGAAAGTTTGGCCGGAGGGCATCATAAAAATCAGCTGATAACTGATTCCTGCTAAAAAAGGCTTCTCTACTATCTTTTTGACGGCAGGGTTTATAGGATTGTTAAGCTCGGAAATCTGATACTGCAGGGTATGAAACGTCTCTACACTGTGCTGCTTACTCTCATTCTTCATCTCATGAAACATGATGAAATAATACAATGACAACATGGCAAGTAATGTCAAAGTATAGAAAGCCAACAGGCGTTGCAGAGACTGAAATTGTGGCATAAAGGCATGACCCTAAGTCGGCATAATAATACACAGTAAATTTAAAATGGTTTCGTTAGATTTTACTGCTATATTCTTTATTATTAGCCTACAACAAAGCAATAAAAAATATTGATAGCTAGCTAGTATATGACAATGTGAAAAATGAGACTGAATCTTATTGCTATTATAAAGATAATCAGACGCATTAGTAGCGCTTGATTGTGGCTATTACAATCATGGCACAACGCCACAAACTCACCTATAATAGCTTTATTACTTATTAATATTGCCTAAACTATGACCACACTTGCTTGTACTCCTGATGTATCTCTTAATAATGATTACTTTAAACCGACGTGTATAGAGCCGTTAAGGGTAGTATTTGCTGGCACGCCTGAGTTTGCCGCTGTGAGTCTTGAGGCATTAATCAAGCAGCAACAGGCATTGAATATCAGTATTGTAGCGGTCTATAGTCAGCCTGATCGTAAAGCTGGCCGCGGACAAAAGCTGGCGGCATCTGCGGTCAAGCAAGTAGCATTGGCACATGATATCGCTGTTGAGCAGCCAGAGACTTTTAAAAAATCAAGTATAGAAGGGGTGACAGCAAGGCAAACCTTGAAAGACTATCAACCCGATGTAATGATTGTTGCTGCTTATGGGTTGATTCTTCCTGTTGGTGTCTTGAATACGCCGACTCATGGTTGCTTAAACATCCACGCCTCATTATTACCACGTTGGCGAGGCGCAGCACCTATTCACCGTGCGTTATTGGCGGGTGATAGTGAGACTGGCATTACCATTATGCAGATGGATAAAGGGCTTGATACTGGAGACATGCTTTATAAAGTCAGTGCTAGTATTGAGTCTGATGATACGGCTGCCAGCCTACATGATAAAATGGCTGATCTTGGTGCGACTGCCATTATTACTGTGCTACAAGATTTACCACACTATCAAGCTCAGGCTATAGTACAAGATGACAGCCAAGCCAATTATGCTGAAAAATTAGTCAAAACTGAAGGTGAAATTGATTGGACGCAGTCTGCCACTGTGATTGAACGACAAATTCGTGGCTTAACTCCTTGGCCTGGTGCTTATACTTTTTTAGCAGGTCAGCGTGTCAAAATTTTAGCCAGTTTACCTGTGAATGCATCGCAACCAACCGATAAACAAGCAGGTACAGTTATTAGCGTTGGGCGCAAAGCAATCTTAGTCGCTTGTGGTCATAACGATAATATTGATATTAATATAGACGCTAATACGCCGCAAGCCAGTACTTTAGCGATCACTCAGCTACAGTTTGCAGGTAGCAAACCTGTGAGCGCTGAACAAATTTGTCATGGCAGTCAACTCAATGACGGCGACCAGTTTAGTAAAGAGACAAAATAATTTCATTTAGATATACCTAATCCAAATCGCACAAGACGTTAACTATTAGACGTCAAGGAAATTCAATTTAATGAGACAAAACAGCACTGCGCCAAGAAATAACAAGCTCAAACCGTCAAGCAACCTTATCATGAATGGTAGCGTTCGCGTTCGCGTGATTCGCACTTTGCTGGCCATTCAAAATGGTCAGTCGCTAGCAAGCGTCCTTGATCCGTTACTAAATAGTCTTCATGATGGGGATAAAGGTTTTGCTCATGCGTTATTGCTAACGACGTTGCGCCAGTGGTATGCCCTTGAGCGTCTACTCGATAGTCTGGCTGATAACTCGATTGATGAAAAAGAAGTACGTACGACGATTCAAGTAGGTTTGACGCAGCTGCTCTATTTGCAAGTGGCTGACCATGCGGCAATTCATGAAACGGTTGAAGCAGCAAAAGAAATCGAATTTGCGCATGCGACGGGTTTAATCAATGCCATCTTGCGTAAGGTTGCTAAGAACCCAAGTAAATTCCGTAAAAAGTGTGATAAAAAGCACAGCTTACCCAATTGGCTTGCCTATCAGCTTAAGCAAGATTGGAGTGAGCAGTATGACGATTTGATGCAGGGTCTACGTCAACCTGCGCCAATGTTTTTGCGAGTGAATACAGCGGTTACCTCGGTAGAAGATTACCAGCAAGCATTGGTGGAGTTTGAAGTTGAAGCGGACTTAGTTGAGCTAACAAGTGGCTTACAACTCGACAACTCATCGGATACAGCCACTTCTAATAGTATATTAACCAAAGGTCTTAGACTACATCAAAGCACTGCAGTCAATGCCTTACCACAATTTGCCCATGGGGCGGCTAGTGTACAAGATATGCATGCTCAGCTTGCAGCACCGCTTATCCATAGCGCTCTACTCAATAAGCTGAGTGTTAAAAACGATGATGCAGACGGCGATATGGATACGAGCAACGACGAAGTCCGTATTTTAGATGCTTGTGCAGCACCGGGTGGTAAGCTTGCTCATTGGTTAGAATTAATTAGCTCAAAAGAGTCTTCGCTGTTTCACGTGAAACAAAACGATGAGTCAATTAATGTAGTTTCAAAAGTAAAAATTACTGCGATAGATAGTGAAGCGCCACGTATCGAGCGTATTCATACCAATTTACAACGCTTGAACTTAAGTCAGCACGACTTACAGCAAGCTGAGAAAAATATCGAGCTAAATATCGTCTGTGCTGACGCAACGACATGGCAAGGCGCTGGTAAGAAAAAGAGCAAGCTCGTATTTGACGCTATATTGCTAGACTCACCTTGTACGGCGACTGGCGTGATTCGTCGCCATCCTGATATCAGTATCTTGCGCACCGAAGAAGACGTCGAGCAAACGGCATTGCTACAAGCCGATATCTTGCATAATCTATGGCCACAACTTAAAGTTGGCGGTTATTTGTTATACGTCACTTGCTCTATTCTAAAGCAAGAAAACGTTGAGCAGATGCAGGATTTTATGACTCACTATAACAATGTAGTAGCCATTGAATTTAGCGACGATTGTAATTGGGGTATCGAACAAGCGATTGGTCGTCAATGCTTGCCAATTGATAGCGAAAGTGGTGATGGTTTTTATTATGCCTTGCTGCACAAAACTGCTGAATAAACTGTTTTAATTAATCATCTCATTGTAGACAGGACAATCTAATGAAATATATCAGTACCCGTGGTCAGACAGCGCCGATGGATTTTAGTGAGGTGCTATTAATGGGTCTTGCGCCAGACGGTGGTTTGATGTTGCCTGAGCACTATCCGAATATTGATAGTGCGACGCTGACTGAATGGCGTACGCTGAGCTACCCACAGCTTGCGATGGCGATTATGCAGCGCTTTGCGACTGATATTCCTGCGGCTGATTTGCAAGACATCATTGAGCGCACTTATACCGCTGATATATTTGGCTCTGATGAGATTGTTCCTGTCCGCAAACTTGAAGACAATTTATATATTCTAGGATTATCAAACGGTCCGACGCTGGCATTCAAAGATGTTGCTATGCAGTTTTTGGGCAATGCTTTCGAATATGTGCTTAAAAGAAAAGACGCGCGTATTACTATTATTGGTGCAACCAGTGGCGATACGGGCAGTGCGGCAGAATATGCACTACGCGGCAAAGAGAATATCGAAGTCTTTATGCTGTCACCGCACGGCAAAATGAGCGAATTTCAGCGCGCACAGATGTATAGCTTGACCGATGATAACATCCATAATATTGCCATCGACGGTATGTTTGATGATTGCCAAGATATTGTCAAAGCGCTACAACAAGATGCTAAGTTCAAAGCGGCTTATAATCTAGGTACGGTTAACTCTATTAATTGGGGACGTATCCTAGCGCAAATTGTTTACTACTTTAAAGCTTACTTTGCCGTGACTTCAAGTAACGACGAAAAGGTTAGTTTTAGCGTGCCATCAGGCAACTTTGGTAATATTTGTGCTGGTCACATCGCCCGAGAAATGGGTCTGCCAGTTGATCGTCTAATCGTCGCGACTAATGAGAACGATGTACTAAACGACTTCTTTAATCAAGGTGCTTATCAGCCACGTCCGACTGCCAAAACCTATATTACTTCAAGTCCTTCAATGGATATCTCTAAAGCTTCTAACTTTGAGCGTTTTGTTTATCTATTATTAGATAAAGACAGCGCCCGCGTTCATGAATTATTTGAAGGCGTAAAATCCGGTCAAGGTTTTGATTTGCCTGATTTGATGGAGGCGGTCAATACTCGCTACGGTTTTGCAGCGGGTAAATCTACCCATAATGACCGCTTACAAACCATTAAGGCGCTCTATGAGCAGCATGGCGAGCTAGTCGACCCGCATACTGCTGATGGTATCAAGGTTGCCAAAGAATTGCAGCGTGAGGGTGAGGTGATTGTCTGTGCTGAGACCGCACTGCCAGTGAAGTTTGCTGATACCATCGTTGAAGCTATTGGACAGATAGAGATAGCTCGCCCAGCGCATACTGAAGGCTTAGAGAGCTTACCGCAACATGTGGTAGTGCTTGATAATGATGCAGAATTGGTTGCTGAGCAAATCCGTCGACAGGTCACACCAAACCCTGCTTAATTGATTTTATTTTTAGCCAATTTTTAAAATGAATATCCAGTCTAAGGTTACACTATTGTAATAAAGTGTTTATGATTGTGTTATTGTAGATATAATTGTAATATTAGAAATCGCGTCGGTAGGTCATCGGTTTACCAGACGCTTTTTTAGCAATCATACCTGTCACTCATATCAGTCACTAACACTGAATAGCTGCTCTATAGACGTTATGATAAGGTGCTATAAGTCTTTATTTTTCCTTAATTCTTTGTTGTTATTTTTAAATAAAGGTAGAATAAGCCAACTTAAGTAGCCTTGATTATGGCGCTACCAGCGTTACATATTGTGGATATAACCATGAAGATGAGCTTAAAAAATATCGTAAAAGCGCTATTGGTGACAACCTTTAGTGGTGCAATGCTGATGAGCACCGCCCACGCTAATAATCCGCCGCCGACCATTAAAGCGGATGCGCCCAATCGCTATATTGTCAAAAAAGGCGATACTTTGTGGGATATCTCAGGACGTTATCTGGATAGTCCATGGCGCTGGAAAGAGATTTGGGCGACCAATAAGCAAATCAAAAACCCTCATCTTATTTATCCTAATGATGTTCTGATTTTATGCGTCATACAAGGTAAAACTCTGATCGGCGTTGATACGGGCGAGGGTTGTGCAGGGATTGAAAAACAGTTAACAGGCAATGTGGTGACTACGACAGTCGCTGTTACCTCTGCTGTCAATAGCATTCCGCCGATTCCTTGGTCTGCCATTCAGCATTGGCTTGATAAGACACTGATTGTCAATCCGCAAGATTTTAATACCACGCCTTATATTCTAGCCTCTAAAAAAGGCAATTTAATTACGGCTAGTGGTGACAAGGTTTATGCCAAAGGCGTGCCACTGCTTGTAGGTCAACGTTATGGTATCTACCGTGAAGGCGAGATGTATATCGAGCCAAAAACGCAAAAAGTCATTGGTTTAGAAGTCACACAAGTGGCAACGGGATTGGTTACGTCTACGGCAACCAATGGCGTGACGAGCTTGCAGCTTATCGACAGTTACGGTAAAGAAGTTCGTGAAGGCGATCGAGTATTTGTTGAATTAGACAATGCTATCCCACCAGTCTTTTATCCGACGCCTGCAACCGTTAATCGCGGTGGTATGATTGTTCGTGTGATGGATTCTATCAGCTCAGCTGCCAAAGGTAGTGTGGTGGCAATTAACTTGGGTCGCATACATGGTGCGAAGCCGGGTGATGTATTGACTGTTTATCAAAAAGGCGCAGTCATACGTGATATCAAGGACAATGATACACCGGTACGTTTGCCGAGTGAGCCAAGCGGTATGGTGATGGTGTTCAATAGTTTTGACAATATCAGCTATGCATATGTGCTTGAGTCTGAGCTGCCATTGAGTGTTGGTGATCAGCTGTTGCCACCTCCTTATTTATAACGCTGCCTCAAGTTTTAGCGAGCAGATCTTAGATAAGCCTATAAGAGTCATACGATGATGACGGTAGCCACTTTTACTTTATCAGATGAGCAGCGTGCAATACTGGCGCTGTGGTTTGAGTTAAATGCGTCATTATCCTCTTATCATAAACTCATTCATAACTATGATAGTGCGCAGCTTGCATGGCAAGCTGGCGTAGAGTCGTGGCGTCAATTAGGGATTCATCATAGCCATTTAACTCGTCATGAACATCCAGAGAAAACGCGCGCCAGCATCAATACCATTCAACAAGCATTGATAGAAGAGAAGTACGGTCTATTATTTGCCGACCAACCTAATTATCCTGCTCAATTGTTAGAAATCTACGATCCGTCGCCGCTGTTATTTTATCGAGGTAATAGTGAATTGTTGCGTTGGGCGCAAATCGCTATTGTTGGCAGTCGCAAGCCGACGGCACACGCGCAAAAAATTACCTTTGATATGGCACAGTATCTTGCACAAGCAGGCTACGTCATTACCAGTGGACTTGCCATTGGTGTGGATAAGCGCGCCCATCTTGGCGCATTGGCACAGACCGATGTAACGTGCCAAGGTCGCACAGTCGGCGTTATGGGGACGGGTATTGATGTCAATTATCCCAATCATCATGATCGTCTGTTTAGCCAAATTATTGAGCAAGGTGGTTGCATCATCAGTGAACTATTACCGCATACGCTACCACATAAGCATACTTTTCCACGTCGCAACCGCTTGGTTGCAGGGTTGAGCCTTGCGACCATCGTCACTGAGGCAACGATTAAAAGTGGCTCGCTTATTACTGCGCGCCTCACATCCGAGCAAGGTAAGCAAGTTTTTGCAATTCCAAGTCATATAGACAATAGTAATGCTGAAGGGTGCCATCATCTAATACGTGAGGGTGCGACCTTGGTTTATCATCCTCAGCAAGTATTGGATGATATTAGTGTGCAATTGCCAAGCCAGTCTCAGCAGCATCAACTTGATCATAATTCAAAAGCACAAAGTCTTGATAAGTCAGTATTTAATCAGTCTGCTACCATTAAAAAAACAATAAAACCTCAGGAAGTGAAGCCAGCGCCTAGTATTACTGTACCTGAGCATCTAACCACCTTGTTTGAAAAGTTGGACTGGCATGGTCAAGATTTGGATGCACTTATCCTTGTGACTGATCTTGTGCCCGCACAATTGATTGGGCAGTTGATGGAGCTAGAGCTATTGGGCGCAGTGACGGTCCAAGGTGGACGCTATTTACGTATTTAAATATACTTGCAGCACTGCATTTTTTGTAAAATAAATTCACGCTATCTCTTTTATTCTCTTTGTTCTAAAGGCATTATTTATGTCCTTATCTACACCCCTTATTACTGACTCTACTATTCAAGCGGCTACTTGGCTTAAAAAGGGGCAGCTACTTGCTTACCCAACCGAAAGTGTGTGGGGCATTGGTTGTGACCCATTCAATAAGCAAGCAGTCATGCGGCTACTTGATATTAAGCAGCGCCCAATAGAGAAGGGGATGATTGTGGTCACTGATAGTCCCAGCCGCATTACGGCTCTGCTAGAAGGTTTGAGTATTGACCAACGTCAAAGGGTGCTTGATAGCTGGCAAACTGATTCGAAAGACGCTACTGCCAAACAAGCGCATACTTGGCTACTACCTATTCCAAAAAATCTGCCGATTACTATTCCATCGTGGATTACGGGTACTCATGATAGTGTTGCCGTGCGTGTAATTAATCATCCATTGGTCAAGCAACTGTGTGCGCAAATGGTGTCAGTTAGCAATCCTTACGGTTTTGTCGTCTCAACAAGCTGCAACCCATCAGGAAAGCTACCTGCTCTGTCACTCATCGAAGCACAGAGTTATTTCTTAGGTGACAATGTAAACTCAAATGAGTGCGTTGGTTATCTTAAAGGGGAAACACTAGGCTATCAATTGCCAAGCCAAATAGGCGATGCATTGACAGGACAAGTTATTCGATAGTTTAATATTTAATAGCCAAAATTTCGCATAACTATCTCTGCTTCTTATTACTTAGCCCTAACGTCTACACTTGTCCCCTTGTTTTCATAGTGTGCTTTTTGTCACACTGATGAGAATATAATCAATAATAAGGATAATAAGTGATGAATATTTTAATTAGTGGTGGTTCGGGATTTTTGGGCAGTGCTTTTAGCCAAGAGCTCTTGATGCGCTACCAACAGATGGGAAAAGCGTTACAGATTACTTGGTTGACCCGTGATAGTAATCAAGCACATCCTAGTGATATCACGATGATGACCTATGATGAACTTGCAAATTCAGATGCATACTTTGATGTGATTTTAAATCTAGCTGGCGCAGGTATTGCTGATGCGCGCTGGAGTGACGATCGTAAAGAGCAATTGCTAGCCAGTCGAATCAAGCCGACAAAAGATATACTGGCATTTGTTGCCCGCAGTCATGTAAAGCCAAAATTGCTTGTTAGTGGTTCAGCGATTGGTTGGTATGGCAATCAAGGTGATAAACCCTTGACCGAGAGCAGTGGTTTTCAGACAGATTTTGCCCATCAGTTATGCGATGACTGGGAGCAACTGGCGTTACAAGCAACTGAGTTTGGTGTGCCAGTGACGCTTGTGCGTACGGGTGTGGTCATCCATCCTGCAGGCGGTATGCTTAGCAAGCTCTTAACCCCTTTTAAAATGGGTATTGGTGGGCAGTTAGGTAATGGTCAACAAATCATGAGTTGGATCAGTCGTGATGATTGGGTAGCGGCAGTAACATTTGTTATAGAGCAGCAGCTTGATGATAGTACTTTTCAGGTTAATGAGAATACGCTCCATCCAGCAAGCAATAACGACATGAAAATTTATAATCTAACCGCGCTAAATCCTGTCACCAATCATACTTTTACCAAAACATTAGGCGCTTGGCTACATCGTCCGACCTTTTTTACTTTGCCGGCGTTTTTACTCAAGCTGATATTTGGTGAAATGTCGACACTGCTTATTGATGGACAGAAGGTGCTGCCGAAAGCCTTGCTTGATAGTGGGTTTGAGTTTAAACATCAAACGCTTAAAGAAGCTTTGGAACAACAAGCAGTAAAATAGTCCTCATCAAACCTGGCATAATAAATCTATAGTAAGCGCTATAGCTATTTCATAGACTAAGAAAGCGGATTGTTTCATGTGAAACAATCCGCTTTCTTGGTTTTTATAAAGGGATAAGCACATAAATAGGGTCAGGTTTCAATAAACAAAAACTCTGTCTTCAACAGGTAAGAATATTGACGTACTATACGTGCGTCTTTGGCTGGTTAAATTTTGTTATGTGGCTTTTTATAATAGGTACGCAACTACTGGTGTTTATGACGAGTATGATATTTTGGTGGTTAATCAAACCAAAATTTCGCTTTAGTCGTATAAGTTTAGTCCTCAGTATTTTTGTGATTAATAATACTTTTCTTATCTACGGGCTGAGTGAGTTTTGGCGAGAGCGCTTTCATGTCTATCTGGCCGCCAGTATTTTGCAAGGCTTTCTGTTGTATGCTGGTTTGGTCACCGCTATTATTGCTATTATTTATACTCAGGTTTTTAAACAGAAGCTCAATAACGTATCCATTCGCGCGTTTGCAGTCGCTGTTTATACGGGGATTATAAGCTTGGCAGTGTTTAATGCCTACTCTCCAGTCATTCATCATTTGACGGTAAAAACGGAAAAAAACTTAGTCAAACCGATGAGAATAGCCTTAGTTTCTGATACCCATTTGGGTAGATGGTTTGGTAATCAGCAGATAGATAAAATGGTTGCGCTAATAGATGGGCAAAATCCTGATGTGGTGCTTATCGCCGGTGACGTCATGAACGACTCTACTGATGCTTATGATAAAACTAATATGCATGAGCATTTATCAAAATTAAGAGCGCCACTTGGTGTCTATGCAACTTTGGGTAATCATGATTACTCTGGTAATGAGATTGCGATTGCCGAAGCGATTGAGCGTGCTGGCATACAGGTGATTGATAATACAAGCGTATGGTTGGATGATGCTGTATTGCTGGTTGGGCGTTCAGATGCGACAGACCCTAAGCGTCCTGCTGCAGCAGATTTGTTGGCCGACATTCAAACTGATAAACCAGTGCTGTTTTTGGAGCATAGTCCTGAGGCTTTAGCAGAAATAAAGGACTTGCCGGTTGATTTACATTTATCAGGGCATACTCATGGCGGTCAAATATTTCCTTTAACCGTTTTACTAAAATGGTTTACGCCTTTGGTTTATGGCTTTAAAGCAGTAAATGGTAGCCAGTTTTTGGTCACTTCAGGCTATGGTATCGGGGCGGTGCCATTTAGGCTAGGGACGCGCTCTGAGATTTGGTTGATTACTTTACAACCGACCTAATGCGCTTCAATATATTGTGATTAAATGAATTTAGCTCAGAATAAACACACAGTGCTTAAACCCCGCTCAAGGATTTCCTCATGCGTTACGCCTTTATTCTCACCATTATTGTGCTGCTAGAGCTTTTTAGCACGGGTGCAGCGCTCAGCTTGCAGTGGTGGCTGCAGCCTTGGATAGATTCTACACCTACATCGATTGCGGTATGGATAGGGGTGTTTTTAATCACTCATGTTTTATTATTACTAAGCGTTACCAAGCTATTTTCTAATAGCTATCGCTGGATGAGTGGTTGGATGTTAGTGATGCATTTCATGATGCTGACTGCGGTAGCGACTGGTATATTGTATGGAGGGTCTTGGCTTTTAACCCCCTTGCTTGATAGTACGCTTGACCATTCAGAGATAATTGCTGCTGGATTACGCATTTTTGCGCTGTTGTTTTTTATAGGGCTGTTTGCATATGCTTTATATAGTGCTTATATACCCGTTGTGCGTGAGCTGCCGATTCATATTCATAAACCTTTAAACAATCCATTGCGTATCGCGGTCGCTAGTGATTTACATTTAGGTCGGCTATTTGGTAATAAAGCTATTGAGCGGCTGCATATCATGCTAAGCAAGTATCAAGCAGATATCTTATTGATGCCAGGCGATATCATGGATGACAATACACAGGCATTTAACACTTATAATATGAAAGATAGCTTGGCAAAACTTGTCGCCAGTTTGCCATATGGTGTCTATGCGACGTTGGGTAATCATGATTTATATGGTCATGAGCAGCCCATCAGTAACTCTTTACGCGCGGCGGGCGTGCAGTTATTAAATGATGAAGCAACACACTTCATCCATCAAGGAGAAGTGGTCTGGCTAATGGGACGCTTTGATAATCACAAGCGTCAGCGTGTCGCAACGATTGAGCTGCTCGCACAAGTCAATAGTACCGAGCCCGTGGTTCTTTTAGATCACAGACCCAGCGCTATCATCGAACACAGTCAGCTACCAATAGATTTACAAGTATCAGGACATACCCATAACGGTCAAATATTCCCTGCTAATTTTATCGTCAGCGCGATTAACCGTTTGGGTTATGGCTATGAAGCCATTGGCAAAGGACATTTTGTGGTGTCCTCAGGCTATGGATTTTGGGGGATACCGTTTCGACTAGGCTCCCGATCAGAGATTTGGATAATCAATCTTATAGGTACCAATATAGGTACTCAAATTTAAGATCAATAAGCACTCAAATATTAAAATTCTAATTAAGCGCTCAATAGCGCCCTTGTTTTTATGATTTCACGCACAAAATTAGCAAACCCTGTGATGATATGCTGAGTTTCTTGCCCTAATCTTTGATGAACGCTCATAAAGTGAATAAATCCATGCGGTGCGCCAAGTACCGTATGGGTTTGTACGGCTATACCATAACTCTTTAGCTGATTGGCATAAGCAAACGCTTCATCACGTAAGACATCTAATTCTGCCGCAACGACATAACTTGGACAAACGTGTCGATTGTCCCCAAGCATCGGTGACGTCAGGATATGCTGGCGCGGTAACGGACTATTTTCTAAACAAGCGGCATCAAAAATGGCAACATCAGCATGGTCGAGTAATAGACCTTCACCATATAACTCCCAGCTTGGATAATCGGTCTCAATATCGGTCACAGGATATAAGGGCATCTGTGCCATAGGATGTGGTAAACCTTGTAATATATCAAAGGTCTTTTGACCTTCATCACCTAGATCTAACCAAGCCTCTTTATTTGG
The DNA here is from genome assembly GCF_036861305.1 of Psychrobacter sp. S4(2024). Classification (NCBI taxonomy): domain Bacteria; kingdom Pseudomonadati; phylum Pseudomonadota; class Gammaproteobacteria; order Moraxellales; family Moraxellaceae; genus Psychrobacter; species Psychrobacter sp. S4(2024). Next base: position 672,950 of record NZ_JAZAQR010000002.1, read on the forward strand.
CGTGATGATTTGCTGAGCCATCAAAGTAGATAATCCACCACCTGCGCTATCACCTGCTAATACAATGCGTGATGGCAAAGCACCAAATTCTTCACAATGCTCAGCCAGCCAAGCATAAGCACTGATACAGTCTCTTACGGCAGCAGGGGCAGGGTGTTCAGGTGCTAAGCGATAATCAACACTAATGACCGGCCAACCCGTCTGCTCACAAATAGCATGACAAAATTCATGATGGGTATTAAGGTCACCAATACAAAATCCACCACCATGAAAAAACAATAGCACGGTCTCATCAGGATTACTGGTTTGCTCTTTTTTAAAGCCAAAACCATTATCAGAGGTCTCATTTTGATAGCAGCGAATGGTCATATCACCGTCGTCGGCATTGGCAATCGTTCTATCTTGCCAACTGATAGCGCTATCGCCTTTTTTATGAAACTGTTTCAAATTGCTAAGCAGGTTGTCAGAAGCTTGTTGCCATACTTTTGGTGCTTGCATAGCGACCGCATCTGTTGCAAAGCGTTTACGCAGCTCAGACATCTCTATCAGCTGCAAAGGCGTTTTTAGCTTGCTATTGACCGCAAGTATTAAGCGCAGATGGGCATCAACATGCAAATATTGCTTTGAAGTAGGTCCATCTAAACACTTTATCAAACTCTCAAGAATCGGCGTAGGTAAGCAGCCAAAGCTTTTTATGGCATAGTGCAGTAGATGCGGTTGATAGTTGGTCATCAGATGGTGCTCGAGTATCTTTTCTTTGATAGATAAGCTTTTATCCTCGCGACTATCTTGCAAAGCACTCTCTTCTATATCTATTATTTCAGCTGATACATTGATATCAGTGCTTTTGGGGTTCTTATCTTGTCCAAATGACATAAGATTTAGGGTCTTCACCGCTTTATTGAGTAAGGTGTTGACTGATAGTACTGTTGAATTAGACATAACACCTCTTAAAAATCATGGTGAGTGCTTATTGATGGTAAGTACTCACTGTTAGTATTTTGCTGACATTTGGCAAATGTGTAATGACTGTTATGCAGTCAATTTTGATTATAGCAATCATAAAATAATCGAAAATTAAGTTGGGTATTCTTTAGTAATAGTTTGGGTACAAAGCGTAAAGGAGTGGGAGTAAATGACGACTTTTTGTACCTTTTGTTGGCTTAACTACATATTTATGGTTAATAAAGATCAGCAATGTGTATGCGAAATTGATAGATATCCGACTGTTTTTTCTTTATTTGCATAGGGTTTTTTATTGGTGAGAAAAATTCCTTGCGCGGGGCTTGAAATTTGCCTCCACAACCTTTATCAAGCAGCTATTGAAAGGTGATTACATATAGTTATACAAAGAACCAGTAATAAAGGTTAAGTAGGCAGTATAAGCCTATGAATTATGAGTAAATGCATTAGTAATAACCACAGAGTGGCGAGCGCTGCGCCAATTTTTTGTGTGCTACATTCCATCATTATTACGACACTATTAAATAATGACACTATTGAATTATGACGCTATTAAATTATAACACTATCAAGGAGTTATCATGAGTGAGCAAAATAACAACCACGAATCGATCGATCAAAATGTTTCACATGACAATGTTTCACATGATAATGTGGTACACGATGAGAGCATCTTAGAAGAGACTTTAAAAGAATTTGACCCACAAAATAATGCTGGTGAAGAAAGTGTCATCGAAAATGATATTGATCTTGATACTTTTAAAGCCCGTATCGCTGAGCTAGAAGGCGAAGTTAAACAAGCTAAAGAAAGTACCGCTCGTGCCAATGCCGAAACTTACAATGCGCAAAAGCGTATGGAGCAAGAGGCGGATAAGAGTAAACGTTTTGCACTACAGAAATTTGCCAAAGAACTTTTGGAAGTGGTGGATAACTTGGAGCGTGCGATTGAAAACGCCAATGCAGACGATCCTGTTACTGAAGGCGTGAGACTGACACATAAAGCATTGCTAGATGTGCTGAACAAAAATGGTGTCGAAGTGGTCGAGCCACAAGGCGAAAAATTCAACGCTGATTTTCATGAAGCGGTCGGTATCGACGCTGATGCGCCAGCCGATACTGTTGGTACAGTCTTGCAAAAAGGCTATAGTTTAAATGGACGTTTATTACGTCCGGCGATGGTACGTGTCGGTCAGTAGTAAGTAGGACAGGCGCTAAAGCGGTAGTATGCTAAGCATATAACGTCGCCAATGTAGTCCTAGATGCTTATAGAGTATATAGGCAAAAGATATTCAGTCTTTAACTGTGCTAAACCTTATTATTAGTGAGGGTTTTCACAAAAAATCACACAAAAGGCATTATTTGCATGGCTATCGACTTGAAAAAATACATAAGCAAACCGATATAAAGCAACAAGTGACCGACTACGATCTAGTGATCGACGGTCTGATGAAATAAAATTTTATTTAAAAATAAATTAGGAGCAATTCATTATGGGTAAAGTCATTGGTATTGATTTAGGTACAACCAACTCATGTGTCGCAGTAATGGAAGGTGATAAAGTTAAAATCATCGAAAATGCTGAAGGTACGCGTACCACCCCATCGATTGTCGCTTATAAAGATGACGAGATCCTTGTTGGTCAGTCAGCCAAGCGTCAAGCAGTCACCAATCCAAACAACACGCTTTTTGCTATCAAGCGTTTGATTGGTCGTCGTTTTGATGACAAAGTCGTGCAAAAAGACATTGGTATGGTGCCTTACAAAATCGCCAAAGCCGATAACGGTGATGCATGGGTTGAAATCAACGGCAAAAAACTAGCACCACCACAGGTTTCTGCGGAAATCTTGAAAAAAATGAAAAAAACAGCCGAAGATTATCTTGGTGAAGCCGTTACTGAAGCAGTCGTTACTGTACCTGCTTACTTTAATGATTCACAGCGCCAAGCAACTAAAGATGCTGGTAAAATTGCGGGTCTTGATGTAAAACGTATCATCAACGAACCAACAGCAGCTGCTCTTGCTTATGGCATGGACAAAAAGCAAGGCGATAGCACTGTTGCGGTTTATGACTTAGGTGGTGGTACCTTTGACGTATCAATCATCGAAATCGCTGACGTTGATGGCGAGCAGCAGTTTGAGGTACTAGCGACCAATGGTGACACTTTCCTTGGTGGTGAAGATTTTGACTCAGCATTGATTGACTTCTTAGTCGCTGAATTCAAAAAAGACCAAGACGTCAACCTAAAAGGTGACTCTCTTGCGATGCAGCGTCTCAAAGAAGCGGCAGAAAAAGCAAAAATTGAGCTGTCAAGTGCCCAAAGTACTGAAGTAAACTTGCCGTATATCACTGCTGATAGCAGTGGTCCTAAGCATTTAGTTGTTACTATCAGTCGCTCAAAACTTGAGAGCTTAACTGAAGAATTGGTACAACGTACCATGGGTCCTTGTAAGATTGCCCTTGAAGATGCAGGTATAAAAATCGGCGATATTGACGACGTCATCTTGGTTGGTGGTCAGACTCGTATGCCTTTGGTACAGCAAAAAGTGCAAGAATTCTTCGGTCAAGAGCCACGTAAAGACGTGAACCCTGATGAAGCAGTAGCAGCCGGTGCAGCTATTCAAGGTGCGGTATTGTCTGGTGAAAAAACCGACGTATTGCTACTTGATGTGACACCATTGACGCTTGGTATCGAAACCATGGGTGGCATCTTGACGCCAATCATTGAGAAAAATACCATGATTCCGACTAAGAAATCACAGGTATTCTCAACGGCTGAAGACAACCAGCCAGCGGTTAGTATTCAGGTTTATCAAGGCGAGCGTAAAATTGCGAACCAAAATAAACAGCTTGGTCGTTTTGACTTAACTGATATTCCACCAGCACCACGTGGTTTGCCACAAATCGAAGTAAGCTTTGACATCAATGCTGACGGTATCATGAATATCTCAGCGACGGATAAAGGTACTGGTAAAGCTCAAAGTATCCAAATCAAAGCGGATTCTGGTTTATCGGACGAAGAAGTTGAACAAATGATTCGTGATGCTGAAGCCAATGCTGCTGAAGATGAGAAATTCGCAAATCTTGCGCAAGTGCGTAATGAAGCGGATGGTCGTATCCATGCAGTACAAAAAGCGCTAAAAGATGCGGCTGATAAAGTATCTGACGATGAAAAATCATCAGTAGAAGCGGCTATCTCTGAGCTTGAAGCAGCGGCGAAAGAAGATGACCATGAAGAGATCAAAGCCAAGCTTGAAGCATTAGACAATGCCTTCTTACCAGTTAGCCAGAAGATTTATGCTGATGCAGGCGCTAGCGCCGAAGGTATGGATCCAAACCAGTTCCAACAAGGTGCGGATAATGCTGGCGAGAGCAACCAAGCAGACGACGATGTGGTCGATGCTGAGTTCACTGAAGTAGAAGACGATAAAAAATAATTATACTGCTAATAAGTAGTTAAATAAAAAAACGCATCCTTCAGGGTGCGTTTTTTTATTTCATTAATAATATTGCAATTCACATGTCACGCTTTAAAAGCGCTTATCATCAGCACATCATAAGTCAAATTCACATGAAGTTGACCATCTTTATTTAATTCAGAAAACTGTTGCCAGTAATCTTGCTCAAATTGTTTTAGACGGGACTTGGTCCATGTAAATGGCTGACCACTGCTTGACTGCGCTTGATTGGTCGATACCCCTGTTAGCTTCATATGTTTAAGAACAGCGTAGGGATTGGCAAAAGGTACATCAAAGCGCTGAGTTAATAGTTTGATATTCTCAAAACCTACGACTTCTAATGCTGATTGCCACTCACTGATAGCTGGATAATGCAGCCCTTGACCCGTTAGTTGCTTAATTTGCAAAAAGTTATCTGGCGTAAAAGTATTAAAGACTAATTGCCCTCCTGCTCGCAAACGCTGGGTAGAGTGTTTTACAAAACTCAATGGGTTATCAAACCACTGTACCGCATTTGCACTGACTATTAGGCTGTGCTCTATCAAACTAGGGTTTATTGAGTTAGAGCCTTTGGATAATTCAATGGTTTCAGCATCGCCAATTATTATATTAGCTGTCGGTACTATCGATTGCAATATCGCTGCCCTTTCAGAACACAGCTCATTGATAAACCAGTGCTGACTTTGAACGTTCTCTGACAACAAACGTGTCATTTGACCTGTGCCTGCACCGATTTCAAATACGCTATCTTGCTTAGTACGAGCGATAAGGGCAAGGAGATGCTGACAGATTTGCGCTTGAATATGGGCATGCTGGTCATAATCGCTAGCAGTGGCAAAATGACGCGCGATGGTTTGTTTTCTTGTGCTGAGGATGTCAGGTGTAGCAGGAGGTTTCATGTTGTTTGTTGCATCCAAATAATTCGCTTAACGCTAAAAGAAAGTAGTTACTAAAAAATAATCGCATTATAAATGCGCTATCAGCCGCTGACAGTCCTCATGGCTAAGCGCTGCATTCATCACTAAGCGAATACGAGCAGTATTGGCAGGAACAGTAGGCGGTCTGACAGGTAAGGCATAAAATCCTGCTGCTTGTAGCTGCTTTGCTTTTTCGACAGTGAGCGCATTATCGCCTAGTATATAAGGCACGATAGGGGAGGCATAGCCTGCATCTTGATGAATTAACGACACGCGATATCGTTCGGGAATAGCGTCACTAAGCGTGGCGGATAACTGTGCCAAATGAAGGCGCTGCTCCGTTAAGCTTGGCATTTTTGCTAAGATAAAACGTGTCCATGCGTGATTAATGGGTGGTAATGCGGTGCTAAAAATGAGGGGGCGCATCTGATTAATTAGCCAGTGTTTGACGACATCATCACACATGATATAAGCGCCAATAGAGGCAAAAGCTTTACCAAAAGTCCCCACCAGATAATCAATATCAGCCAGTGTTTGGGTTTCTTCTGCCAATCCTAAACCTGAATCACCTAAGATACCGATAGCATGGGCTTCATCGATATACAGCTCAATACGAGCATCTTTTGCTTTTAGTTGTACCAATTGCGCCAAGTCAGCGCGGTCACCATCCATACTAAAGATGCTTTCGGTGACAATGATAATGCGCTCAACACTTGAATCTGCTTGCTCAATAAATTTGGCTAAATGCTTATAGTCGTTGTGACGATATCGACGATAGCTGACTAGCTTACTTTGGCTGAGGCGTATGCCATCGATAATACTAGCATGCACCAGTTTATCTGCCAAAATGAGCGTTTTGATTGGCAATGTCGTCAGTGCAGGCAAAATACCTATATTGGCATGGTAGCCGCTGTTGAATACCAGTACCGATTTTGATGAGGATAGGTTTTTCTTGTCTACAGCGTTTTGATACCATTCTTGTAGTTCAGACTCCAATGCTTGCAGATGTTCATCGTTACCTGTCAAGAGCCTAGAGGAGGTGGCACTCATCCTAGGTATGCTATCGACTGGAAATTGATTGAGTTGATTAAGGAAGTCGCTCTGGAGTTGCTTATTACTGCCCAAGCCAAGATAATCGTTGCTAGCGATATTGAGTAATCGATTGCCTTCGCTAATCACATATCGCTCATGGTGTTGTAAGTTAGGTATCTGACGGTATTGATTCGCTGCTTTTAGCGCGTTGAGCGACTCTTGCAGACGATTGATAATAAGAGCAGTCATTGAGGTCCCTTTTTTTATTTAATCGCTTTTATTTGATGGTTTTTACTTATTAAAATGAGGTTCTGAATAAATCGTCTCAAGAATAAGTAGGGATTATTGCACAAACTGAGTGGTTGTAACAAAAGATTTCATATATCGGCCTTTGTAACTTGAACATTGATAAACGCTTGCAAAACTTAACTTTCTTACCATTAAACACTGACAGAGTTTCTGACATGGTTTGTTACTATGTATACATCGTTAGCAAACAAGGCGATATGACTAAAAATTCCACATGAATAAATAACTTGTTTGTCCACAGTGATTTTAAGGAGATACACATGAAAACTCTACAGAAAACTCTAATTGCATTAGCAGCCGGTTCATTATTAAGCATGGGTGCACAAGCTGCCGTTTCTTATGGCAACGGCTACACTGGTCAACCATACGTTGGTGCTAAAGTCGGTCAATTTGATTTAGACGTTGATGGCGCTGATGATCCAACCGCATATGGCGTATATGCAGGCTACAATTTCGATCCTAACTTTGGTATGGAAGCTGAATTTGTAGGCTCAGATGACGCAGATTACAGAGGCGGTGACATCGACGCAAAAACTTACGGCGCTTATGGTACCTACCGTTATGCTTTCCCAAATACTGGTCTATATGCTAAAGGTAAGCTAGGTGTTGCAAGAACTGAAATAGAAGCGACTGGTACTGCGTTTAATAACTTCTCTGACAGCGATACTAGTTTAGCTGGTGGTGTTGGTCTTGGCTACTCAGTAAACCCTAACTTCAGTGTTGAAGCTGAATATGACAAGCTAGGTAGTGACGCAGATCTTATGACTGTCGGTGCACAGCTAAAGTTCTAATTTCTTGATACTTAATCTCTTTATATTAAAGTATTAATTTATATTAAAGTATTAATAAGAACGCCCAAAATAAAAAACGATCGCTTCGGCGGTCGTTTTTTTTTGCTTTTTTTAAGCACAATATAGATAGTCTTAGTTTAAGGCAAATATGGATGCGCTTTAATACTAAGAAAGTTAATAGGATTAAGACATTGTTTTTATAGCGCTTTTAAAACGTCCTTAGAGGAGTAAATGTGCTACATTGAAAGCTAGGATAACAAAGATAGGGAATAAAGCAATGATGGAGATTCTTTGGATGATTGAACCTTGGCATTGGCTGGTATTAGGCTTTTCGCNCGTCCTTAGAGGAGTAAATGTGCTACATTGAAAGCTAGGATAACAAAGATAGGGAATAAAGCAATGATGGAGATTCTTTGGATGATTGAACCTTGGCATTGGCTGGTATTAGGCTTTTCGCTGCTGATTGTCGAGATGTTTGTGCCAACCTTTGCCAGTCTTTGGTTTGGTGCTGCTGCTATCATAGTGGCTGCGCTTGCATGGCTTCTGCCTGTTTCGGTATCCGTACAAATCATTATCTGGTTACTCCTCTCCGCTATCTTTTTGCTGGCATGGTTTAAGTTTATCAAACCTTTAGCGGTTGATCGTACTAAAGCAGGACTTGGCGGCAGTGTGATCGTTGGTGAAACAGGCATGATTATTGTGCAGCCGCAGCCAGATAGAGCTGGTATGGTGCGTTTTAATGTGCCTATTGTGGGTGCCGCTGAATGGATGTGCCGTACTCGAGGCGAGCAAGTGGCAGTCGGTGATCGAGTAGTGGTAACAGATATCGTTGGTAATGAGCTGATTGTGAGTAGCATGACATCGAAGGCAGCTGTGAACCAAAATATGCGCGTATAATAATAAGGATAAATTATGGAAAGCTTTAGCATTGTTATGGTGGTTTTGGTTGCACTGGTAGTCTTTACCGTGTTTAAAGGTGTGCGAATCGTACCACAAGGGTATAAATGGGTGGTACAGCGCTTAGGGAAATATAGCCAAACGTTAGAGCCAGGTCTAAACCTTATTATCCCTTATGTTGATGATGTTTCTTACAAAGTCACGACCAAAGACATCGTCCTTGATATTCCGTCACAAGAAGTGATTACCCGCGATAACGTCGTTATTATCGCTAATGCTGTTGCTTACATTAATATTATTCGCCCTGATAAAGCGGTCTATGGCATCGAAGATTATGAGTATGGTATCCGTAATCTGGTACAAACGTCTTTACGTTCAATCATCGGTGAGATGGATCTTGATAGTGCCTTATCTAGCCGTGATGAAATAAAAATGAAGCTAAAGCATGCCATCTCAGAAGATATTGCAGATTGGGGTATCACGTTAAAGACAGTAGAGATTCAAGATATTAATCCGTCACAAACCATGCAGGCGTCAATGGAAGAGCAGGCAGCGGCAGAGCGTCTACGCCGAGCGACAGTGACCCGTGCTGATGGTCAAAAACAAGCAGCTATCTTAGAAGCAGATGGGCGTTTAGAAGCCTCACGCCGTGACGCTGAGGCGCAGGTGGTACTGGCAAGAGGCTCAGAAGAATCTATCCGTCTGATTACTGCTGCGATGGGTACGGAAGAGATGCCGATTGTCTACTTACTGGGCGAGCAGTATATTAAAGCGATTCGTCAGCTGGCTGAGTCCGATAACTCAAAAATGGTGGTATTACCCGCTGACATTCTAAGTACAGTAAAAGGCATGGTCGGTGATAAGCTTAAGGTTTAAATCACCACCCTTTAATCATATGCTATAAATTTAATGCTTAAAAATAGTCAGTGAGTATCTAACGCGCTGGCTATTTTTTGGAACTGAATTTACTCATACTTTTTTTGATGATTCTTTTTGCGTGAAATATCGTTTTCTAAGCAATAAAAATACCTAAATAAGGAAAATAACAATGTCAATGATCATGACTGAGCAAAAGCCAAATACAGGAATAATCTCAATAGAGGATTTCCCACAAGGTTGCCCGTTACCCTATAGCGTGCTTGATGCGACGCACATCAATGCCGCCTATCCTGAGCAGAAATTAGAGATTCGCGGTGGTGGTTATGGCTCGGACGCCGCAGCGCATCCAACCAATGCCAACCAATTCTACGTACTCACCGATCGCGGTCCCAATGCAGATTTTGACGGCATTGCTGGTAAAGGTAAGCAGTTTTTAGTGCCAGATTACACACCGTATATCGGGCTGTTTGAGTTGCAGGCTGATGGTAAAATTATCAAGATAAAAGAGATTGTGCTTAAAGATAGTAATGGCAATCCTATTTCTGGGTTACCCAATCCAAAAGCTTTTGGCGGCACTAACGAGGCGCCTTACGATATTGATGGTCGACCGATGACGGTCAATCCAAACTTACCGTTTGATGCGGTGAGCAATCCTATTAAAACTGATATCGATGGTTTAGACCCTGAAGGGCTGGCAGCACTCAAAGATGGGAGTTTTTGGGTCAGTGATGAATATGGTCCACATCTTGTCCATTATGATGCGAATGGAGTGGAGATAGCCCGTATCAATGCGTTTGCCACTGATGAGCGTAATAACGTACTCGTTAACGGTAAACGGCTTTTATTACCGGCAGAGTTTACCAAACGCCGAGCCAATCGTGGCATGGAAGCATTAACCATTACGCCCGACCAGACTACGCTTGTAGGTATCATGGAATCCTCTATGGACAATCCCGACAAATCGGGTCGTGGCTCTAGTTTGGTGCGTATCGTTGCTATTAACCTAATTTCAGGTCAGATAGCACAATATTTATATCGTCTTGAAATTGCAGAGCACGTGGCATCAGGGATAGTCGCTATCAATGAGCATGAATTTTATCTTATTGAGCATGACCGCAAGTTTCCGCTACAAGATAAATCGGCACAAAAGCTAATCTATAAAATTAGTATCTCTCAGGCGACGAATATCGAAGAAGTGATAACTACTGAAACTATCAGACAAGATGAAAATCTCGGCTTGACTATCAATGGGCAAACACTTGAGCAGCTTATTGCAGAAAACGAAGCAAACTGGCAATTACTTGAAACTATGGCTATAAAGCCTGTTAGAAAAACCTTGGTTGTCGATGTGCTTGCTACGCTAGATTATCCGCATGATAAGCTTGAAGGATTATGGTTACGGCAAGACGGCGCATTGGGTTTACTCAATGATGATGATTTTGCGCTGACAGATACAGAGATAGTGGATGCAAAAAGCACGATTGAACAAAAATACCTAGATAAAGAAAAAACCATAGAGGATGCCAATCGACTGTATCTTGTGATGCCGACCAAATAGATATGGATAATGGTTTATAAGTTATAATATTTATCGCTGACCAAAAACAGACCTCGATTGAGGTCTGTTTTTGGTTAAATAGCTTTTGAGAAGCGGTTTTTATGTTTTTTATCCAGATATTCATCGAATACCATGGCTACATTACGACCCAATAAGCGACCTCTTGGTAATACGCGAATGCCAGCAGCATCCATATCAATCAAGCGGTCTTCTTGCATTTCACCAAGCTGTTGAATCTCATTAATAAAGTAGGTAATAGCATCGATGCCAAATTTCTGATTGATGTCTCTAAAATCCATATAATCGTGACACAATAAATTCATAATCACATATTCACGCAAGCGATCTTTAATAGAGGTTTTAATCACGTTAACCGCTGGCATGATGGTAGGATTATTACGTGCTGCATCAATATTGTCTTTATATACTTGCAAATCAGTATGATTTTGTAGGATATAACTGCTGTTGGCATTGGAAATTTGACTGATTGAAGACACGCCAAAGCCCAATAAATCACAATCGCCCATGATAGTATAGCCCTGAAAATTACGATGCAACTTGCCTTCACGCTGGGCGATGGCCAGCTCGTCATCAGGTTTGGCAAAATGGTCAATGCCAATATATTGATAACCGGCTTCAGTTAAGGTATTGATGGTATTACCGAGCATCGTGAGCTTAGCAGATGGAGTAGGTAAATCGTCCTCTTTGATTTGACGTTGAGACTTAAAGCGTTCAGGCAAATGAGCATAATTAAATACCGACAAGCGATCTGGTGACATCTCGATAATACTGCGTATGGTTTTATCAAAGGTTTCAGGCGTTTGATGTGGTAAACCATAAATCAGATCGACATTGATAGAATGAAAGCCTAATTCGCGCGCCTCATTTAATACATTTTCAATAAGCTCTGCTGAATGCACACGATTAACGGCAATTTGTACGGTCTCGTCTAAATCCTGTACGCCTAAGCTGACACGGTTAAAGCCAAGATTGCGCAATACTTTTAGCGTCTCGCCACTGAGCTCGCGTGGGTCAATTTCGATAGAGTAATCACCTTGGTCTTCCGGCAAAAACTCGAACTGGGTCTGCAAAAACTCCCAAAGTTGTATCAACTCATTGTCTTGCAGGAAAGTTGGGGTGCCACCACCAAAATGTAGCTGTTTAACCAAGGGTTTTTTGCCGTTTTCTAATGTGCGTAATAAGCTGCGTTTGTGATTAATTTCAGCCATCAAATACGCTAAATAATCGCCCGCATCGCTGTTCTTTTTGGTGATGATTTTATTGCAAGCACAGTAGTAGCAAAGGTGACGACAAAATGGAATATGGAAATAAAGCGATAACGGCGCATGGGCTTCGCGCTCTTGGAGGATTTTTGTTTCAAGCCCTTCTGGTATCGGAGAAAACTCTAAAGCAGTTGGATAGGAGGTATAGCGCGGTCCGGAACGATTATACTTATTAATGATATCTTGATCGAATGCTGGCAGCTGTTTGCTGGTGATACTGCCACGAGTACTGGCATAGGGATTGTCCGGCTGCATAACAGGACGCACCGTGGTAGGCTGCTCGCTTGCGTTAATTGAGTGCTCAGGTGTGCTATTGATATCAAATTGTTCTGACATGCGAGATTCCTCGTTTGACTGTATCAATCGCTATTTTGCTTAACAAGTTTATGGCTTTGCTAATAGCTATATTTCTGAAGAAAGCCAATAAAAAAGCGATTGAAATAAGTAATGACTAGTATAACAAATCACAGCTTATAGTGGCATGGACAATGACTTTGGTATATACCCATAAGGTTGTATGGTTAGGTAATAAAAAAGACTTTAGGGTTGTCCTAAAGTACCAAGAAGCTATGACTGTTTCTTCACTATGTATAGAAGCAAAAATAATTTTGACAATCTGAAACATAAACCTTAGACAAGAGAGTTAAGATATGATTCATTCAAAAATAAAAAACGCAACATTTGCGCACTTATTGATAATACTCTATTATCGATAAATATCTATATTAGGAATGGCTCATGTCATTTGCTCAAGTCTATACTCGTTCAGTCGTCGGACTACATGCTCCCAAAGTGATTATTGAAGTACATCTATCACAAGGGTTGCCGGCATTGACCATTGTTGGTTTGCCTGAAGCGGCGGTACGTGAGAGTAAGGATAGAGTACGCTCAGCGATACTCAATTCTGGATTTCAGTTTCCTAATAGACGCTTGACGATTAATTTAGCGCCCGCCGATTTACCTAAAGACGGTGCTCGTCTTGATTTGCCTATAGCCATCGGTATTTTGGCAGCCAGTGACCAGTTAGATCCAGAGGTGCTGGCAGGATTTGAGTTTATTGGCGAGTTGGCACTCAATGGTGAGCTGCGCCAAGTAAGCGGTAGTTTGGCGGTCGCACGGGCAATAAAAGCTGAGGTATTGGCAGAGCAAATTTTAGAAGGTAATGAGCAGGTGATATCAGTCACAAGGCAATTGATTGTCCCAACTATCAACGGGACAGAAGCAAGTCGCGTCGATGGCATCACCGTATTGGCCGCGACAAATTTAAAAGCCGTATGCAATCACTTGCAGTCACTTACCGATAGCAGTCTTTCGGATGAGCGCTTAGCGGCAGTAGAGCCAAGCCCTACCCAGCAGCATATAGGCTATCAAGTAGATTTGGCGGATGTAAAGGGTCAACATCATGCGCGTCGTGCTTTAGAGATTGCCGCAGCAGGTGGTCATTCGCTATTATTTACAGGACCACCGGGTTCGGGTAAGACTTTAATGGCATCACGCCTGCCAACGATTTTGCCAGATTTGAGTGCGGAGGATGCGCTAGAGGTTGCCAGTACGTATTCGGTTGCTGATAGTGATTATGATTATGGCACACGACCTTTTAGGCAAGTTCATCACACCATATCAGCGGTGGCATTGGTCGGTGGCGGTTCACGCCCGAAACCGGGTGAGATTACCCTTGCCAATAAGGGCGTATTATTTCTTGATGAATTGCCTGAGTTTGACCGTACGGTATTGGAAGTCTTAAGACAGCCGTTAGAGGCAAAGCAGATTACCATTAGCCGTGCCAACTCGCAGATGACTTTTCCGGCAAATTTTCAATTGGTGGCAGCGATGAACCCGTGCCCGTGTGGTTATGATGGCGATGGCTCAGGGCGTTGTCGCTGCCGACCGGAGCAGATTAAACGCTATCAAGATAAATTATCAGGACCACTACTTGATCGCATTGATTTACATATTACCGTACCAGCATTACCGATTGCGGATCTGCAAAATGCTCAGGCGGGAGAAACGTCCGAGCAAGTACGTACTCGAGTATCTGCAGCACATAATCGTCAGTTAATACGGCAAAACAAGGTCAATAATGAGCTCAATCCTAGTGAGATTGATAAATATATTCAGCTAGGAGAAGGCGAGCAACAACTATTACAGCTTGCTCAACAACGCCTAAATTTATCTGCTCGAGGTTATCATCGAGTATTACGCGTTGCACGAACGATTGCTGATTTGGCTGACAGTACCGATATTACTAGCGTTCATTTATCTGAAGCGCTAAGTTATCGTAGCAAATAATAGTTCTGGTGTTTGGTTATTTACAGGCTAACTCTTTAAAAGATAGTCCACCAAAGACGCAAAGTCATCGAAGGCTTCGGTAGGATTAAGCTCACGAATATCTTGCCCATAGTTATAGCCATAAGACAACCCAAGGGTATTTATATTGGCATTTTGCCCTGCTAAGATATCATTTCTCGAATCACCAATCATCACTGCTTGTTCTGGATTAATATTCAACGCTTTACAGACATGCAATAACGGCGCAGGGTCTGGTTTTTTGGTAGGCAAGCTATCACCGCCCAGTACTTCAATAAATAAATCTTGCCAGCCAAAGGATTGTAGTATTTTTGGCACAAAACGAATCGGCTTGTTGGTGACCAATGCCAGCTTATACCCTGCGGCTTGTAGTTTTTTTAGCCCACTATCCACGTTTGGATAGGCGACGGTTTTACTGCCGCCCATTTTGCTATAAGCATCGAAAAATACTTGCTCAGCATGGTCGACGGCTTCTTTGGCTAATTCACCCTCTAAAACCTCTATCTTACCTACCAAAGCGCGCTCAACAAGCATCCTTGAGCCATTACCAACCCAGTTACGAATGCTGTCGAGAGGATAGGGCGTTTTGCCAAGGGTCGTTAGCATTGCATTGGTTGCATCCGCCAAATCTGGTACGCTATCGATAAGGGTGCCATCAAAATCAAAAATTAAAAGTTGCTTATCCATTATTTCTACCCGTTAAAAGTGCTGCATTTTTTATTCATGCTTGTTTGGTGGTGATTACCATAGCATAAGAAAACAGTCTGCCTTAATGTTGCTATCCTATTAAATATCTTTATAGCGCTCACGGTGCTCAGCTTTCATCGCTAAATAATCTTTATTTTCACGGCACAAGTCCCATTTTTCTTTAAAGATACGTGCCGACTCTGCTTTGATAGGATCCTCGGTTTGTCGTGGCAGCTCTTCACGTCCATGCGCACCGCTTTGACCCTTTTTATCATCAGGGACCGCCCCTTTATACTTTTTACCGCCTTTATGATTGGCGTAGCGGCGGGCACGGGTAAAACCCATCTGGATAAATTTGCGTGCCATATCGGCTCCGACAAAGTCATCTGCTGCCAGATAATCCAAAAACATCTGATAAATGGCATCGCTACTCTCAAGCGCAATCTCAGGAGTAGCAAAGCGCCAGTGCGGCAGAATCTCAGACTTATAAGGCTCTACCAATAATACACCTTGTTCACCGCGACCGACACGGTACAGCTCAGGCTGCGTACGCAAATCTAGATTTTTATAATCCAAGTCATAATCAAATTCTCTCATTATTTTACCTATCAGCTGTCCATAGATAGCCTTAGTATAAAGAGCTGAGACGATTTAAATGTAGCATAGATATGTTATAGATCGGTGAAAGTGAGTATTAATAGAAGTGAGTTATTATTGCAGACATAAAAAAAGCCCCAAACAGTGATGTTTGAGGCTTTTTAGAATGCTTTAAACGAATGGTGGCTCGAGGCAGGTTCGAACTGCCGACACACGGATTTTCAATCCGTTGCTCTACCGACTGAGCTATCGAGCCGTCTTCGTTGAGGCGCTATTAAACTAAATATAGCGCTTACTGTCAAGCAGTTTTTGCATTATAGGTGATAAAAGGGCAAAAATAATGAACGATTCATCGAAATAAGCCTATTTAGGCTAAAATTAATCCTTGACGCGTAGTAGCTCGTATTCAGTCATAATACGATGAATCTCGGCATCAACCGCAACAAATGCACGCACGCCTTTTTTGACTTCAGCATCATAAACCAGTTTGATAAACTTAGCATCAATCGCACGACCGCGATTTTGCAGATGTACGGTGAGATACTGCAAGCGTTTGGCATCGGTCTGCCCATCATCAAAGCAAGCAACTGCGGCGATAGGCTTGTCATTAAACATACCGACATACAGCGTTTGACCACGTTTAAAACCTTGCTCAATAATAGCCAATACGTCAGCACCATCAGGCTGGCTATCATCGGTGTCATAGAGCGCCTCTAAGCGCTCGGCTAATTCGTTTTCACGAGTAGGCTTTTTGATGAGTGGCGCATCCAAACTATTGATGGCAATGGCTTCTAAAGGCATGTTCAATTCCTATAATTTAATACAGCAAGGCATAATAGAATCAGCAAAGGTGACGATTGATAAAACTGAAGCTATTATTTTAGCAGAATACGAGAATTTTGTGCGTGGTTTACTGCTTGGTCATGGCAGTAAATGGTAGGGTTTGCTATGATGAAGATAGACAAGGTTCTGTGTGCATCAAGCCTCATATTTTGGCTTGTTGAACAGGCTTTTTGAATAAGCATTGAACTTATTTTTAGCCTGATTGTTTTATTATCTATTTTAGACGCTAGTAAGAATATATTGGGCATTTTTCGCCCTATTTTATTGACCGCTTTTCATTTATAGAGAGTAGCCATGACCGCCAATTTAACGACGACAGCCAATATACCCAATACAGCTGAGCAAGATCCTACGCAAAAACTAAATTTACATGGTCGCCCTGAACGTATCGCGACTGTTGAGCGTATTACTGCTGAGACCCAAGTGACCTGTACGGTCAATCTTGATGGTACAGGGCAAGGTACTGTGGACACTGGCGTCCCGTTTTTGGATCATATGATTGACCAAATCAAGCGTCACGGTTTGTTTGACTTAGACATCAAATGTACCGGTGATACTTTCATCGATGATCACCACAGTGTTGAAGATACAGGCATTACGCTTGGTCAAGCATTTAACAAAGCATTAGGTGATAAAAAAGGTATCCGTCGTTATGGGCATTTTTACGCGCCACTAGACGAAGCATTGACGCGTGCGGTTGTTGATTTATCTGGTCGTCCAGGTCTGCATATGGATATTCCCTTTACGCGCTCGCATGTCGGCACTTTTGATGTCGATTTATTTAGCGAATTCTTCTATGGTTTTGTGAATCATTCGTGGATGACCGTGCATTTAGATAATCTAAAAGGCAAAAACAGTCATCATCAAATCGAATCTACCTTTAAAGCCTTTGCTCGTGCGCTACGTATGGCGTGTGAATACGATGAACGTGCGCTAAATACCTTGCCATCGACCAAAGAGGCGTTTTAGATGAGTCGTGCCACAAAAATTGCACTATTAGATTATGGTATGGGTAACTTGCACTCAGCCAGCAAAGCATTATCAGCGGTCGGGGCAGAAGTCTCTATCACCAATGACCCAAAAGTCGTGGCGGCAGCAGATAAGATTTTCTTCCCAGGCGTCGGTGCTATGCGTGATTGTATCGCTGGCATGCATGCGGCAGGTATTGACGAGGTCATACGTCAGGCGATATTTAATAAGCCTGTTATGGCTATCTGTGTTGGCATGCAGGCGTTGTTTGAGCAGTCTGCTGAAAATGGTGGCACGCCCTGCCTGAGTATCTTAGATGGCACAGTACCCGCTTTTGATCCGGCATGGAAAGATGAAAAAGGGGTACAAATAAAAGTACCGCATATGGGCTGGAATACTATTAGTGGTATGGATTTTACTCATCCATTATGGAGTGGTATCGAAGATAAGGCGCATTTTTATTTTGTACATAGCTATTACTGCGAGCCAGCAGATAGCTCGCAAGTGGCTGCTATTTGTGATTATGGTCAGCCGTTTTGTGCCAGTATCTTGCAAGATAATTTATTTGCTACCCAGTTCCATCCAGAAAAAAGCCATACCGCAGGTTTGCAGTTATTAAAGAATTTTGTAGACTGGGATATTTAAAAATAAGTATGACTTAGTTGCGCAGTCAGGTTGGCAAAGGCACAATCTGAGCGAGGAAGGAGCACAGTACTGCTTTGCTCTCGCGCAAAAGAGTTTGCATGGTCGCAAACTCTTTTTTATTCTTATTTTAAGCTTAATGACTTCCTACTCTCTTATATGTGGAATAAATAGTGGACTTTTATCTCTTTAAAAACGGCGTCGTGAGTGCCACAGGATTAGAAAAAGATGCCCTACATATCTATGTGGGCATCAGTGTTTATCTATTGAGCGTTATTTTGCTGCGTCCAATCTTCAAAAAATACAGTATCAGAGCGTTTATCGCTTTAATTATGGTGACCTGTATTGCTTTATTAGGCGAGTATTTGGATAACCGTCAGACCATTACCGAGCTAGGTCTCGCAGGGATAGAAAGCGCAGAGCTGATGGCAAGTATCCACGATATTATCAATACTTGTATGCTGTCGTATGTGCTTTATGGACTTACCATGTGGACGAAGATTTTTCAGTCAATCAATACAGTCAAACCTATGATCAAACGACAGAAAAAAACGGACTATTCATAAGTCCGTTTTTTTTACTATTTAACTATTTTTATCATTGAAGTTATGATGCTTTGTTATTTTTAGCTTCATCATACAACTCACGCACCACTTCACCAATCACTCTAATACCATCAGTTAGCGTCTGCTTGTCAGCCGCGATACTCATACGAATACACTCGTGCGCATGCTGATAATCGCTAACATCGACACCAGGGAAGAAGTACTCGCTTGGCACAATAAGGGTGCCTTTTTCTTTTAGGCGCTCGTACAGCTCAAGCGTACTAATCGGCAAGTCTTTGAACCACAACCATAGGAAAATCGCGCCTTCAGGCTTATGGATCATCAGTGGATAATCACCCAACGCTTCTTTTAACAGCTTCACAGCGAGGTTCGCCTGCTTTTGATAAAACGGCTTAATTTCATTATCAGATAATTGCTTGATACGATCGTTTTCTACCAGTGGCGTGGCAATCGCTGCGCCAAAGCGTGTTGGTGCTAGATTTACTACTGCATTCATCGCGCTGACCGCTTCAATCACCTTAGCATCGGCAACGATAATACCCGTACGCATACCGGGCAGGCCAATTTTAGACAGGCTAAAGCACAGAATCGTATTGTTATCCCAATTCAGATGCGCGTCAGAGTAAATGATATTCGGGAAGGGCATACCGTAGGCATTATCGATAATCAGCGGTATGTCATAACGTTTGGCAATCTCGGCCAAATGCGCCATTTCGTCATCGGTCAGCACGTTACCAGTCGGGTTGGTCGGGCGTGAGCAGCAAATCGCACCGATACGACCTTCCTTTAGCGCTGGCAAATTCTCTAATGCCTCAAAATCAACACGATATTTAAAGAAGCCTTCTTCGCCATCATGCGTCACTTCATCGATATGCGGTAGTACCGCTGCGAAATGCTGACCTTCAACATGAACATCGCTATAGCCAATATATTCAGGGGTCAATGGCAGAAGAATCGATTTATCTACAGACTGGCTTTCTTTATTTTGGCTGTTTTCATCAACGAAAGCGCCGCCGAATAGATTAAACAAATAGAAAAACGCGTTCTGTGAGCCGTTGGTCAGAGCGATGTTTTCTGAGGTCAGATTCCAGTCATAATGACGGTTAAAGAAGCCAACCAATGCATCAATAAAGTCAGAATCACCTTGCGGATTAGAGTAATTCGCCATACTAATAATGGCGCTACTATTGGCTTCGCCCGTATCGTTATCATTACCAAGCAACTTATACGTCTCCAAAAACAGCTCATTAACGGCATCAATTTTGGCAGGGTTACCACCGCCTAGCATGTTGACAGGCTGATCGCTTTTTAGCGCATCGCCCAAATCGTCCATCAATTGTGAGATGCCAGTGGGCTGGGTGAATTTTTGACCGAACTTTGAGAATTTCATAAGACTACCATGCTGTTTTGGAGGGTTTGATAAGAAGGAATCTGATTGATAAAAGTTAGGCTAGTATAGCAAATGAGGGCTAGGTAATCGCCCCAATAAATCAGCAAACTGCATGGCTGATATCGGTTTATATGGCTATACACTCTACGAAGCAAAAAACGCCTTCTATAGGAATAGAAGGCGTTTTAGTTTATAGTTTTTTAGCTAATCCTGCTTTACGCTTGTAGTTGGCAATCTGTGGCGCCTAGCTCACTAAGCTACCGCTTCAATCAAAGATAAACCGCCCATTAAAGCGACTATCATTAGTTAAACGAAGCTTTGCTTAGAATCATATTTGGCGCAACCCAATGACTGATATATACGACAATAGTTGACGTGTAATATAAATACTTCGTTGAATTAAAGTATACTAATGTTCATAATAGCTATTGTTATGACTTTTATTTTCGAAGAATTTCAACGGAAGAATACTAATGACCTTTAATAATGAAATAGAAGTTTTCATAAAAGATTTTGTAAAAGACTTAGATGAAGGAACAGCATCTATTTTCGCTGGCGCTGGACTATCTATTCCTGCTGGTTATGTAAACTGGCAAGAGCTGATGATAGAAATAGCTGAAGACTTAGGACTTAATATAAAAACTGAATCTGATCTAGTGTCATTAGCTCAATACCATGTCAATGAAAATAGAAATCGTACCAAAATTAATCGTAAAATTCTTGAAGAGTTCACAGAAGAGACAGAGGAAACAGATAATCATAGAATTATAGCAAGATTGCCTTTATCTTCTATATGGACAACAAATTATGATGAGCTGATCGAAAGCTCGTTAAAGAAAGAGAATAAAGTTGTAGATGTAAAATACAATAATAAGCAACTATTAGTGACGAAGCCTAAAAGAGATATAGTAGTCTATAAGATGCATGGTGATGTAAATCATCCAGCTGATGCAATACTAACCAAAGAGCAATATGAAGGGTATCACCAAACTCACGAGCCATTTATCAATACTTTAACTGGCGAACTAACTACAAAAACCTTTTTATTTCTAGGCTTTAGTTTTAACGACCCTAATCTAGATTATGTTTTAAGTCGTTTGAATTATAGATTTAAAGAAGATCAACGTCAGCATTATCAGTTTGTCTTAAAACATAATTTAAATGATGCTAATAATCCTGATAGAGCTACTCTAGATTATAATGTTAAAAAACAGTCTTTAATGACCAATGATTTAAGACGATATGGTATTAAGTCTCTCTTGATAGATAGTTATGAAGAAATAACAAAGATATTGAAAGAAATAGAAGATAGGTATAAAAAAAGAACAGTATTCATATCTGGTAGTGCAGAGATATATGAACCATTAGATAAAAATGATGCTTTAGGGTTTATTCACATATTATCTAAAACTTTAATTGAAAATAATTATCGAGTAGTCAACGGTTTTGGTTGGGGCGTAGGTAGTGCAGTGATTAATGGAGCATTAGAAGCGGTATATGGTAATCCCTTAAAATTTAATGAAAGTCAGTTAGTGTTAAGACCTTTTCCACAATTTGCTTCAAGTTCTCAGAATTTAGGAGAGCTTTGGGAAGAATATCGCCAAAAAATGATTTCTTTGAGTGGGATCTCAATTTTTTTATTTGGGAATAAGCAAGGTGAAAACGAAATTATCGAGGCTAATGGTGTTATTAGAGAGTTTGAGATTGCTCATCAGTTAGGTAATTTATGTATACCAATTGCTTTCACTGAAAGTGCATCAAGAACAATATATAACTCTATTTTGAAAAATCCAAAAGATTATTATGAACAACCTGATTTAGTGTTGCCGCATCTAGAGAATCTTGCTAACAATGAAGGCGATATAGAAGGAAAAGTAAAAGAAGTCATTAAAATTGTAAACAAACTAAGGAGATAGGAAATGGCTAGAAAAGTTTTTTTAAGTTTTCATTACAAACCTGATAGTTGGCGTGTATCACAAATTAAGAGTATCGGGAAAATTGAAGGTACTCCTTTACTATCCTCTAATAGTTGGGAAGAGGTAAAAAGAGGTGGTGATAATTCAGTAGAAAAGTGGATTTCTGATAATATGAAAGGCAGAAGCTGCCTAATAGTATTAATAGGAGAAAAAACCGCAAATAGAAAATGGATTAATTATGAAATAAAAAAAGCATGGAGTGAAGGCAAAGGTGTCTTAGGTATATACATACATAAACTACAAGATAGAGATAAAAATCAAGCAAACAAAGGTAAGAATCCTTTTGACGCTTTTAAAGTGAATGATAAATTAATGTCAACTATAGTAAAAAGTTATGATTCTTCTTATAGCAGTAGCCAATACGTTTATAGCGATATTCAAGAAAATATAGATGATTGGATAGAAGAAGCTATTGCTATAAGAAACAAATACTAATTCTATAACTATTAAATATCATTAGAGCCTAAATATCTAACTTCATAAATAATACTCAAGTTAACTGGAGGCGTGGTTTAGCCCTGCTAGCAGCGGTTATCCTGACAGACTAGTCAATTGCGGACGTATCGTTTTGAGACGATATCGAGGTAACAGGAACGGCTCAAACGATAATGACCGCCTTGCCTAGACTAGCAGATAATAGCGGATAGCAGGATTAGCTACTACTCACTCGCCATCAACCCTTACTAAACTTTTAACATCTAAACCATCGCCCGAACCCGCGCCATAATCCCTCGTCCAATTACCAATCTTACATAAATAATGGCGATGGCAAATAGCAATACGATTAACGCTATACTACCGATACTCAGGCTTGCCCACGGCACATTAAAGCGTAGATTAAACCATTGGGTGAGGGCAGCCCATGCGCCAACGCTGGCGATAATAATCGCAAAGGTCGCGGCACTAATTCCCAGTACCCCAAGCTCTAGTATGTTCAGCATATACAAGTCGCGTTTTTGCATCCCTAGCAGCCTAAATGAGGCGCTTTCTTGCAAGCGGTCTTGTGAGGTGGATAATAACGAGCTAATCAAGACCATGACACCAGTCAGTAAGGCGAGTAGCGTAAAGACGTAGACCAAACGGCTCATTTGCACCACAAGCTCTTGAATTTGCTGAGCGATGGCTGTTCCGTCTATCGTTGTCACTGCAGGGAATTGTCGTACCATTTTTCCTTGCAGGTCTGGAATATCATCAGCGTTTACATGGGCAGTGGCAAATTGAATCTGCGGGGCAGCAGAGAGAACCGCTGGCTCAAATAAAAAGTAGAAATAAGGACTGGGACCTTGCTCGAAACGCGAGCGGATACTGGTAATCTGCCCGACAATTTCAATCCCTTGAATATTAAAACGTACCTCATCACCCATACCGACATTCAGTAAGCTGGCAGCAGTATCCAAAATAGATAAGGGCGCAACGGTTGACGCTGTGTCTTTATTTTCAGTGTTAATGGGCGCGTAAAGCTGATTGTCTGCTACAGCATTCGTAATAAATTCAGTGTCCATTACTGTATCTGCATAGCTGAGATTAAAGACACGCGCGGGATCATCAAAGCCATCAGCAGGCTCGATATCCTGTACCGGTATATTATTAGCAGTCACTACTCGAGCGCGAATAACAGGGTAATAGCTCACTGGTGCGCCAATAATGCTATCAATCTCATCATGCTGATCGCTTTGAATATCTAACAAAAACAGATTGGGTGCATCTTCAGGATAAGCGTTAATAAACTGGGCATTGATACTGTGATTGAGTGTGGTAATGAGGGTCAGTACCGCCACCGATAATGCTAAGGTGACAAAAAATAATGCTGATTGGTTGCCCTTACGCGCAAGGTTATGAATCGCAATACGCTGCATCCAGCCGATTTTAGCGTTACTTGCGATACGTGCCAGTAACCACAGCCAGCCGCGTGCCAATAGCCAAAATATACTCACAAAGCCAATTAAACCGATTAATAACTGCGCGCCAAATAACCATCCGCCTACTTCATAAACAAAAAACACATATAGACCAGCGAGCATTAACCCATACCAAAGTAACGGCAAGCGTTTATGCCAAGGCAGGTTTTGCACAGCTGAGCTTGCACCTTGATTGAGCAAGGTAGCAGGTTTGGTAGTATTCAATGTGCTCAAACCGCGTTGGGCAATGAGTAGCGTGAGCACCAAGGCTATGACGGTGGTTTTGATGGCACTGATAGGATTAATAGCTAAGCTGACGTCAGCTGGCAAGATAGCTACAAGATAAGGCTGACCGACTTTGAGTAAGCCAAAGCTGACTAAAATCGCTGCGATACAAGCGATGATGGCAGTGATAATAAGGAGCTGATAGTAGCTGCGTTTTAGCGACTTAAGGGGCTCACCTAATGCCAAACGTATCGCATTGCTCGACTGCTGCTTGGTCACAAATGCTGTGATGACGCCATACATAGCCACTGCGGACAATAACAATACGGCAATGACCAAAAGCTTTAAAAACATCAATACATTATCAGAGATACGCGACACCGAGGTATCCGCAGATTCTGCATCAGAGAGCTCGATATCAGGATAATTGGTCAATATTTGCGTCAGTTTATCGCGCTGGGTCGCCATCAATTCTGCATTACCTGCCAGCTCAATACGGTAATTAATACGGCTACGCTGTCCCAATAGATTGGTTGCCTCTAATGCCTGCTGGGGGATCAAAATACGCCCACCAAAGCCAAAGGCGCTTAGCGGACGATCAGGCTCTTTTGTCAGCACATCACTAATGATAAATTGCGCATCACCAATAGTGATTTGGTCACCAATATCAGCGCTTAAGCTTTTGAGTATTTCTGGAGCAACCACTATATTATTGGCTGTAAGCTGCTGCCATAATGGCTGTCCTGATGCCAGCTCGACGTCACCATATAATGGATAGGATTGAGAAACCGCTTTTATGCTGGCAAGCAAAGTCTGCTCATCAGTGACGACCATCGCGCTAAACTGATAGTCAAAAACCGTTTGTGTGTCGGCAAGGGTATCAATCTGCGTTAATACTTCGCTTGGCCAATCTTGCTTACTGTTTAAGATTAAATCGCCACCGACCAAAGCACGCTGATTGTCATTGATATAGGTGTCAACTGACTGCTGGATAGAGTCAAGTGTGAGGTAGGTCGCAAGTGACAGCGTCAAAGTCAGTAAAAATAATACTGGATATATCCAGCGCTGCCACCAGCTACGGCTGAGTGCTTGCGCGCCCAATCCTTGTAAGCCTAGTTTTTGTAAACCAAGGGTACTCGTCAGTAGCTGGCGTACGATACTGCCACTAGCGTCTGACTCTTTAGCCATGCTGCCGGTATTACCAGTCGATGAGGTGTCTTCTACATTTTTATTATCCATCAAGATACAATCCGCCCATCATGCATAGTGATAACGCGATCTGCCATGTCAGCAAGTGCTGAATCATGGGTGACCACCACCAGTGCCGAGCCAGTTTTCTGACGCAAATCTAGTAATAGCTGCATCACTTGATTGGCATTTTGTTCATCTAAGTTGCCGGTAGGCTCATCAGCAAAGACAATCTTTGGGCGTGATACCAATGCGCGTGCAACTGCTGTACGCTGCTGCTCGCCACCTGATAATTGGTTTGGCAAGCTATGACGCCTATGACCCAAATCAACCGCCTCAATCAATTCATCGACACGCGCCGCATCTGGACGACGGGCGATGTCCAATGGAAAAGCAATATTTTCAGCAACGGTTAACGTTGGTAGCAGATGAAAAGACTGAAAGACAAAACCCATATCGCGCTGACGAATAACCGCTAAAGTATCTTCATTTAATCGGCTTAAGGTTTGACCTGCCAACTCAACGTCGCCGCTATCAGGATAATCTAATGCCGCTAACAAACCCAACAATGTGGATTTGCCAGAGCCAGATTTACCCATGATCACCACAAACTCGCCAGCATTAACATGAATGTTGACGTCTTTAATAATAGACAAGGACTGGTCACCAACGTGTACGGTTTTATTTAGCTTAGTGGCAGTGAGCAGCGCTGCTTGCGAAGTAGGTAATGCTAATGTCATTGTGCAGTCTCAGTAGGCGTATTGGTCACATTTGACGGATTTATTTTTTTAAGCTCAGGCTGTAATATCGGCAAAATATTGTTATTAACGATCAGCGTATAACCTTCTTTGGTCGGATGAATGGCATCGGCTTGATTGAGCTTAGGGTCGCCACCTACACCGTCTAAAAAGAACGGAATAAGTGTCACGTTCAGGTCTTTCGCTACTCTTGGATATATCGCTGCAAAAGATTTTACATAATCAGAGCCAAGGTTATCATAGATCTGCATACCACCTAAGATGACCACGCTGTCATTGTCCTGTAGCCGCTTTACGGCAGTACGAATATTGGCCTCAACCGTCGCGACATCAATACCACGAATAGCATCATTGGCACCAATGGTCAAAATAGTAACATCAGGTTTGGTCTGCAATACCCAATCCAATCGATTGACCAAGCCCGTACTGGTCTCGCCGCTCAATCCTGAATTAATGACTTTAATGTCTTTATAACCAAGTTCCTGCAAGCGCGCTTCTAGCTGAGCGGGGTAATTGGCATTATTATCGACCCCAAGCCCTTCTGTTAACGAGTCACCTAATGCCAATATGGTCAAAGGCGCTTGTTGTTCAGCAGGGTTCGTTGTAGATGTGGTTTGAGACAGTTGAGTATCAGAGGGTTGAGTGCTGTTTTGAGTACTGTCTTGAGTACCAGTATCTCTCTGAGCTTCGTTAGCATCAGGCGTTTTTTGACAACCGCTGATGGCGATTGCTACCGTCAATGCTACAACTGTGAGCAAGCGCTGCGGTAAGCGGGAAAGTCTGTTTATCATAATTCTGCTGTCCTATATGCGATGGCAATCAGTCTAGCAGAATCAGATAAGCAGCAATATGGTGCAAAAGTTAATTGATTCATGATAAAAACTAAATCTTCTTACCATCGACCATCACCGGACGGCTGACCATCCACGCAAATCCTACGTTTACCACCATCAATATCAGCATAATAAATAAGGGTAAATCCCAGCTGTCCGTTGCTTCATGTAACCAACCAGTCCCCAATGGACCAAAAAACGCAATCAAATAACCGACCGCTTGCGCCATACCCGACAGCTCACTTGATTGATTGGCGGTATAAGTACGCATCGAAAACAGCATCATACTTAAGGTAAAAATCGCTGAACAACCAATGCCCATTAGCGCCGACCACAACCATGCCAAATCAGCAGATAAATAGCTGACACCTAAAATACCAATCACATTTAAAACTGCTGCAAATACTGCCAATGCCTGAATAGGTCGTCCACGATTGACCAGCCACGTTAAGCTTAAAATCGCCACAGGTGCCATAAACTGAAATACCGAGTTCATCTGTCCTGCGCTTACCGCTGACAAGCCTTTACTAAGCCAAATCGACGGTAAAAAACTGGCAGCTGTATAAAAAAGCAACGATTGTAAGCCCATAAATATGGCAATTTGCCAAGCAAAGCTGGTACGCCACATAGAAATATCAGAGGAACCTTGCGTAGAGATAGGCACAATCTGGTCGCTCGACGAGCCTAAACGCAGTCGTAAAAACACCCAAATAACGATGGCAAACACACCCAAAATCGACCAACCGCCAAGCGCCCATTGCCAGCCTACTTGTTCAGATAATGGCAAGACCACGCCTGCGACAATCCCTGCCGACACGGTCATGGTGAGACTGAATAATCCAGTAATTAAAGGAATATGATTGGGCGTACGTTGCTTGATAACAGGCGCCGCAAGGGTATTGGCAAAACCAATCGCCAACGTCAGCAGTAATGTGCCGCCCAAAAAACCCATCCAAGTGGGAATAAGGCTGCGAACAATCATGCCCATTGTTAAGAGGCTAATCATCGAAATTAAAGTGTTTTCAAGCCCAAAACGCTTACCTATCGCTGGTGCAATAAACGCCCCAAGTGCAAAAGTCAGCATCGGCACTGCGCCAAGCCAGCCGATTTGGGTTTCGGAGATATTGAGCGCTCCTTGAACCACCGGCGCAATAGAACCTAGTGCCACAATCGGCGAGCGCATATTGGTCGCCAATAGAATCATGGCACACAACACCAGCCAAAACGTAAAGCGCGAAGAGGGCAGCTGAAACGGTGTAGGAGTATCCGTCTGAGAGGGTAAAGGCAAATCATTTTGCACATTAGGAGAGGTAGACATAGCAGCACGACTATTATTAGAATAAGAAAAAGGACACGTCATTAAACAGCGCCGAAGAGTCGTCGCTTGCAAAATAACACCAGAAAAATCTCACAAAGAAGATGAGTGAGACAAAAAAATAGAATGTCGAAATATTGGCAGAAAGCAATTCATATGAACTTGCTGCCTTAACGGGTAAGGCAATATGAATATACATAAGTAACGATATGGAGCAATAACACTGCGCCATAAAAAATAGCGCCAGCCCTTTTTTTATAAGGCTTAACGCTATTATAAGAACAAATAATGACTAAATACTACCAGCGTATGGTAACAAGCAGGGTATTTACACCGATTTGCCCAATTGAGCCGCTTTTAAAGCGTTCTCTTGTTGTTCGGCGATGAGAGAATCGCATTTATTAGGGTCATCACCACAGTATGAGCATTTCTCATTGCCCATCAATTTGGCAACACCGCCACAAGACCCTCTAAGCGGCTTTTTGTTAACCATATAACCGATACCCATAAAGATAAAAAACAGCATAAATACGGTAAAGGTGATAGCAAGCATGGGAAGCAGTTGGCTAAGCATAGAGGAAACCTCGCATTAAAAATAGGACGGTTATCTGTGTGATAATCTCTTAATAGTATAGCAAAAATTCATCTTGTCCGTTTGAGCTTCTCAGCTTACTAAAATAATTTAAAAGAGATACAGTCAGTCCTAAATAAAAGAAATACAAATGTTATAAAGCACTACTGGGGTTAATTTTTCTTGCTTGCTGTGCCCTTTTAAAAGTGAACCAACTATAGCTTCTATCAGTGTTCTTAGATTTAGCTAGATTTTTTATCAGCACGTAATACTTGCATAGCAGGTGTTTGCACCACTTGCCAATCATCGATGCTGTCTGCGGCTGCTTCTATACCCACACCATCTGCCAATACGACAAACAGTGCCGCTATGTTTTGCTCTTTGGCAACGCTCAATGCTTTTTTATAGGGCATCGCGGTCAAGGCAGTTGCCCAAGCATCAGCCAGCGCGACGGTTTCTGCTGCGACCGTTACCGATGGCGCACCACCTACAATCGGCTCTCCTGTCGTTGGGTCAATAGTATGACTGTAGTGCCTACCAGCAAAGACGACCGAATTACGATAGTTGCCAGAGGTCGCTAGATGCATACTATTACTGATATTTATTGGTTGGCGAATCACCGCCATCGTTTGCCGCTCGCTGACCGTACTACCCTCAATCGGGGCATCAATCGCAATTTTCCATGGTTGCTGTTGCGCACTGACGCCAGCGGTTGCCACCTCACCGCCAATCTCAACCATGTAGTTGCGAATTTGGTAATTATTTTTTAGCACATCAGCGATGACATCGACACCGTAGCCTTTAGCCACTGCTGAAAAATCAAGCCCGATGCCATCTTTGGCTTTATAGATGGTCTTATCTTTTTGAATGACACTGTCAAAGTCGACCAAGGCTTTGGCTTGCGCAATCTCCAATGCGGTAGGTGGGCGTTGTAAACGCTCAACGGTCATCGTGCTACCAAAGCCCCAAGTGTCTATCAATGGCATCACTGTAGGATCAAAGGCACCACCCGATAGCTCATAAACTTGTCTTGAAGCTACCAACACATGATTAAAATCTTCATCGATGGTAATAGGCTCATCTTTGCCTAATTGATTAAATTTAGAGATGGTAGAGTCCGCTTGATAAGTGGACATACTGTCATTGATATCTTGCAGGCGCTTATCGATGGCTGCTTGTATAGTCGCTTCATCAGCGCCCTTAGGCAACTGATAGCTAATATGATAGCTGGTGCCCATGGTCTCACCGCTCAGATTATTATAATCGGTCTTTTGCTGGCAAGCGCTCATCCCTAGTGCGGCGCTTATAGCGATAATAGGTAGTAGGGCGGTATTCATCGATTTGACAGAAAATGAGAGTGGTATTGATTTTTGTATGCTTGGGTTTTTCATATGAGTCATCACAACTTGATATAGCGAAGGGATAAATGAGGCGTTAGCTATTAAATAAGCTAAGCGTTGCCTATTTTACACCCCTTGTCACCCATAACGCCAATTGTCAGCTTAAAACATTTTCAGACATTGATTGCTATGTAATATATATAGCTAAAATACCTAAAAAAGCTACGGTAGAGCTGGTATGAATTTTTTGCGGTCTATGTAGGCATAGCAAGCAAGAAAAATTAATACCAGCCGTACGTGATGTAGCGATATCACATGTCACTAACTATATTTATTTAACATGCTAGATTTATTTGACTTGCGACTCACGAATGAGCTGATAAAGTTTTGGCGGTGATAGGCGATTAACCTTGGTGGCGAGCTTTTCTTTACGACCAGCAACGATAATATACTCTTCCCCTTTGGTAAGGGCTTTGACGACTTGTTTGGCAAAGCTAGTCGCAGTTAGTCCTTTATTGGTTGCCGCATCCATCGTCCCTTGTGCACTACCGTCGCCAGTCAAGGCATTAATAGAGATATTGGTTTGAATAAATCCTGGGAATATCGTTGCTACTTCTATTCCTTGTTCGTGCAGTTCAGCACGCAGACTGTTCGCCCACATATGAATAGCCGCTTTTGCCGCACCATAAGCACCGCGATATTGTGTACCGAGTAACCCTGCAACACTTGATATGATCACTATTTTGCCGCCACCTTGTTCGAGCATATCTGGCAATACCAATCTGCTCAGACGCGTCTGCGCAAAGTAATCTATCTCCATAATTTGTCGTTCGACGTCTTCAGTGGTATCCATGATAAGCGCGCGTTGACTGATACCCGCATTATTAATCAGCCAATCGATTTTTCCTGCTTGAGTTTTAGCGGTAGCGTATGCTTGTTTTGCTTGCTCAACATCAGTTATATCAAAAGGGATAACGATATGTTTTTTACTATTTTTACAGCGGCTTTTTACCAGTGCTAGGTTTTCTTCATCACGTCCACTTAGAATAATACGAGCGCCGCGTTTGGCAAAGGCAATGGTTAATGCTTCGCCGATACCGCTTGACGCGCCTGTTACCCAAATGGTCAAATCTTTATAGTTGGTTTTCATAGGAATCCTTTCCGTTTCGCCCATAAAAAAAGAGCCTCAATTGAGACTCTTAATTTAGCATATATTATTCTGTTAATTGTGGTTGCTTACGATTAAGCTTAACCACCCCAATTAACCACCAAAGTCATCAAGCATGATATTTTCATCTTCAACACCCATGCTGTGCAGCATATCGATGACCGCCGCATTCATCATCGGTGGCCCACACATGTAGTATTCACAATCTTCTGGATTTGGATGGTCTTTGAGATATTCCTCTAACAAGACATTATGGATAAAGCCTGTATAGCCATCCCAATTATCTTCTGGTAATGGATCAGACAATGCCACATGCCACTCAAAGTTAGCAAACTCTTCTTCTAGCTGATCATAATCTTCAACGTAGAACATCTCACGAATAGAACGCGCGCCATACCAGAAACTAATCTTACGATCAGAGTTGAGGCGTTTGAGCTGATCGAAAATGTGTGAGCGCATCGGTGCCATACCAGCACCACCACCGACAAATATCATCTCGGCTTCAGTCTTTTTGGCGAAGAACTCACCATAAGGACCAGATACTGTGACTTTATCGCCAGGTTTTAGGCTAAAGGTCCAAGAAGACATTTTGCCCGGTGGAATACCATCAGGACCGCGCGGCGGTGGACTGGCGATACGAATGTTAAATTTGATTAAACCTTTTTCATCCGGATAGTTAGCCATCGAGTAAGCTCGGATAACAGGCTCATCAACTTTTGAGACGTATTTAAAGATGCCAAAGTTATTCCAATCGTCTTGATACTCTTCAGCAATATCAAAGTCTTTATAATGCACTTCATGCGGTGGCGCTTCTAACTGTACATAACCACCAGCACGGAAGTTCACTTCTTCGCCATCTGGAATCTTCAGTACCAATTCTTTAATAAAGGTCGCAACGTTATCATTAGAAATAACTTCACATTCCCACTTTTGCACATCAAAGAATTCAGGATCGATCTCAATTTTCATATCTTGCTTAACAGCTACCTGACAGGCAAGACGCATATGATTGCGAATCTCACCTTGGGTAAAGTAACCTTCTTCAGTAGGCAGAATAGATCCGCCTCCCTCAATCACGCGGCAACGACACTGCGCACAAGTACCGCCGCCACCACAAGCTGAAGATAAGAAAATACCTTCGCTTGCCAATGTTTGTAGCAGTTTGCCGCCTGCAGGTGTTACAACGTCATTCTCGGGATTATCATTAATATGGATAGTAACATCGCCTGAACTGACCAGTCGTGAGCGCGCTGCCAAAATAATGGCAACGAGACCCATGATGATCAAGGTAAACATAGCAACGCCACCAATCGCCGTAGCGTAATCCATGGTAGGTATCCTTAATCTATGGAGTAGGGGAGCGAAAAGACGTCATTGCGTTTTCTCTGAACCCCTACCGAATAAATGAATTAAATAGGTCAAATCGCTAAATAAGCTTTTAAGCTCAGCGGTTTAAATTGACATACCGCCAAACGACATAAAGCCAAGTGACATCAGACCAACCGTGATAAACGTAATACCAAGACCGCGCAGCGGCGCTGGAATGTCTGAGTATTTCAATTTTTCACGAATACCTGCCAATGCGGTAATCGCCAGTGCCCAACCAAAGCCTGCGCCGACACCGTACACCACTGATTCACCAAAGTTATAGTCACGTTCTACCATGAACAGTACGCCACCTAAGATGGCACAGTTAACGGTAATAAGCGGTAAGAACACACCGAGTGCGTTATACAGACTTGGGACGAACTTATCCAAGAACATCTCTAGAATCTGTACAGTGGCAGCAATCAAACCGATATAACTGAGTAAGCCTAAGAAGCTTAAGTCGATATCAGGGAAACCTGCCCATGCCAGCGCACCATCTTTTAGGATGAACTGGAACAGTAGGTTATTTAGCGGTACGGTAATGGCCATCACGACAACCACTGCTACCCCAAGACCGATAGCGGTTGAAACCTTTTTTGATACGGCTAAAAAGGTACACATGCCTAAGAAGTAGGCCAGCGCCATATTCTCGATAAAGACCGAGGTTATAAATAAACTGACATAATGTCCCATTAGTGACCGCCCCCTTGAGCCATGCCTTTAGATTGCGGCTTCATTACAAATTCAGCGTCTTCGACCTGATCAGGTTTCCATGTACGGATAATCACGATAAACAGGGCGATAATGAAGAATGCTGACGGTGGTAGTAGCAATAAACCATTTGGTACATACCAGCCACCATCGGTCGCAGTTTGTAGGATAGTGATACCAAACCAGCTGCCTGCACCCAAGATTTCACGAATACTTGCGACAAATAGTAGTACGGCTGAATAACCCAAACCGTTACCGATACCATCCAAGAAACTTGGAATAGGCGGATTGCTCATGGCAAATGCTTCAGCACGTCCCATGACGATACAGTTGGTGATAATCAAACCAACAAATACCGACAAGCCTTTACTCACATCATAAGCGACCGCTTTTAGTATCTGATCGACCAAGATAACCAATGAAGCAATAATCGTCATCTGCACGATAATACGAATACTCGATGGGATTTGCTTACGGATGATAGAGATAAAAAAGCTTGAAAATGCTGTGACCAAAGTCAATGCCACGCTCATCACCAGTGCATTTGCTACACTGGTCGTTACCGCCAGTGCCGAACAGATACCTAATATCTGTAGAGCAATCGGGTTATTATCAAAAATGGGCGAGGTTAAAATACTTTTTGTATCAGCCATGTTATGCCTCCTTGCCGTGTGCTGCTGGTATCACTGCTACCAGTTCGGTTACAGAATGCGCCTGCTGTTGATGTAAGTTTTGACCCAGTTTTTTATACGGGCTTTGACTTGCTTTTACTTCAGCGTCTACCAGTGTTTTACCACTCTCTTTACGCAGCTGGTCTAAGTATGGCTTATAGCCTTGCTCACCCAACCAAAACTGGATCATGTTACTGACGCCGCGACTGGTCAAAGTTGCACCACTAATACCGTCAACCCAGTTCTCTTTTGGATTACCAGCTTTGGTCACGCCAGTAGCAACGGCACCTTTGTCATCATAAGAGTGAATGCCGCTCCACATCGCACGCCATTCTGGCTCTTCGATACGAGCGCCTAGACCTGGAGTTTCTTTATGGTCATAGAAACTGATACCTTTGATGGTATTCATGTCGCTTTCAAGGGTTAAGAAACCATAGATAGTACCCCAAAGACCGTAGCCTTGGATCGGTAGTACCACTATTTCAGGTTGTCCAGCGTCGTCATTTTTGACATAAACTTTGGCATATTTAGGCTTACGACCGATACCGGCAGGATCATTACCACCCAAATCTTCACTCAGTGCTTTATTCTTAGTTGCTTGGCTGGCGTCATAAGCATTACGGTCAGGGATGCCAGCAGCGGTCAGCGCGTCATCATCAAGGTAGTTGCCTTTATTTAGGTCAACGATTTTTACCTCAAAATCTTTAAAGCGTTCCGCCACATCTTCATTGGTATCGGACGCCGGATCAAACATACCAGCGGCAACCAAGATGTTTTTATTACGGTCTAAGCGCGCGTTTTCTACTTGCGCAGGCTTTAGACCCACAGCCGCAGCTGAGACCAATACAGAACACACCAAGCATAGCGTCAACGCCACACTGATGGTTTTTGCGTTATTACTTTTGGGCTTGGACATAGCGAACCCTCCGAGCAGTTTGGCGTTTGATATTTGCTTGAGTGACAAAATAGTCAAACAGTGGCGCAAATAAGTTAGCAAATAAAATGGCTA
This sequence comes from Psychrobacter sp. S4(2024), assembly GCF_036861305.1. NCBI lineage: Bacteria > Pseudomonadati > Pseudomonadota > Gammaproteobacteria > Moraxellales > Moraxellaceae > Psychrobacter > Psychrobacter sp. S4(2024). The sequence goes on from NZ_JAZAQR010000002.1 coordinate 708,066, forward strand.
GCATGATGCCTTCTGGGAAAGCTGGATTAATGACACGAATCAATACGGTCATAAAACCAATCAAGATACCGTAAGCCCAGCGCCCTTTATTGGTATGCGCAGCAGATACTGGATCAGTTGCCATAAACACGGCACCAAAAGCAAAACCACCGATCACTAAGTGCCAGTAAAACGGCAAGCTCATCATCATATTGTCTTCAGAGCCAATCATATTAAACACAAGAGATGTGGCAATCAGACCAACCACACAACCTGCCATGATGCGCCATGAGGCAATGCGCGTCCAAAGTAGGACAGCAGCACCCATTAAGATAGCTAGCGTCGATACTTCACCGATACTGCCTTGCATGTTGCCTAAAAACGCATCACTCCACGTGATGGCATTGCCATAAACATCGACAAAATCTTGTGGGACAACCCCAAGGGCAGCAAGACCAAGTGGCGTTGCACCTGAGAAACCATCAACGGCGGTCCATACTGAGTCGCCTGACATATAAGCCGGATAAGCAAAGTATAAGAACGCACGACCCGATAGAGCAGGGTTAAGAAAGTTTTTACCCGTACCACCGAATACCTCTTTTGCCACGACCACACCAAAGATAATACCTAAGGCAACTTGCCATAATGGGATATCGGGTGGCAGACATAATGCAAACAGTACAGAGGTAACAAAGAAGCCTTCGTTGACTTCATGACCACGGACGACGGCGAAGATAATCTCACAGAGAATACCAACCCCAAAGGTCACAAGGTAAATCGGTAAGAACTGCATAGCACCGTAGACGAAACTTGCCCAGATACTGTCTGGGTTGTAGCCTGCCATACTGGTGATAATGGTGCGCCAGCCTTCAGGCTGTAAGCCGAGGGTTGCAATCGCAGTCAATGCTTGATGACCGATATTGTACATACCCCAAAACATTGCTGGGAAGGTACATAACCAGACGGTAATCATAATACGCTTAAGGTCAATACCGTCGCGTACATGTGATGAGGCGTATGTCGTTGAGCTTGGTTGACGCAAAAAAGTATCAAACATCTCAAAGATAGCGTAGTATTTTGTGTGTTTGCCACCCTTGGTGAAAGACGGCTCCATACGATCGAACATATTGTGTAAAAATTTCATCGTGGTTAGCCCTCCAGCTCAATGCGCGTTAAGTTATCACGCAAAATATCGCCGAATTCATATTTGCCAGGAGATACGAAGGTGCATAATGCTAAATCTTCTTCGTCCAATTCAAGTACACCCAAATCTACAGCCGTGATAATGTCTTCGACAATCAAAGCACGCAATAGCTGGGTTGGCAGATAGTCTTGTGGCATGACTTCTTCATAGACACCGATTGGCACCATCGCTCTAGGTGAGCCATTGCTCGTGGTGGTGAAGTTATACTTTTTGCCACCAAAAAACTGCGAAATATAGATAGGCAGTTTAGAGAAGCGGTTTGCCCCTGGCGTAAAGAAGTGGAACGCTGGACGCTCACGACCTTCTGCTAGCACACTGACTTGATTATCAAAGCGACCAAGATAGGCAATATTGCCAAATACTTGACGCCCAGACAGCACTGAACCTGAAATCACACGGTTCTCGCCAGCTGTCAAATTACCTTTGGTCAAGGCAGCAATATCCGCACCGCGTTCGGTGGCGATAATATGAGGATTGCTAACAGCAGGACCAGCTAAGCTCAACAGGCGACGCGTATATAAACGCCCGCTAGTAAATAGCTTGCCAATCGCAATCACATCTTGATAACCAATTGTCCAAACGCTTGTACCACGCATGATAGGGTGCAAGAAATGAATGTGCGTGCCTGCAAGACCAGCAGGATGTTTGCCCGCAAAGCTATGATACTCAGTGACATTATTAGCTGCAGTTTTTGCAACTGGTGTCAACTGACTATTGCCATGGTGGCAGACAAAGGTCTTTGGGCTCAAAGTGGATAATACAGCAAGACCGTCGTTGAACGCCTGCAGTTGCTCATTGATCAGCAACATCGGGTCAAATGCCAATGGATTGGTATCCATGGCTGTGACGAAGATAGCATGAGGACGCGCACCGATTTCAGGAGCACGGCTAAAGGGGCGCGTACGGAACGCCGTCCATTCACCAGAGGCAAGCAGTTGGGTTTCAACGACTTCAGAATCTAGGTCAGCAAGTTGCTGGGAGTCGTAGCGCTGAAATTCTACTTCCGCACCATTTGGGTCGACCGCAATTACAAGACTTTCAAACACACGACGTTCACCGCGTTTAATGGCGATGACTTTACCAGCAGCAGGCGCAGTGTAGATAACGCCAGCCCGTTTTTTGTCTTCAAAAACGGGTTGACCTTTTGCTACGATATCGCCTTCTTTGACATTCATCGTCGGCTTCATACCAACGTAATCATAGCCAATAAGTGCCACATGGGCGGGTCTGTGCTCAGATATCTCGCGGGAGGGTTCACCAGTGATGGGTAAATCCAAACCTTTCTTGATGGTAATCATAAGCGAAAACTTAGTCCATAGTCTAAAACGATACCAGACGTCCTGTGTGGTATATCGGCAGCATGAATGGTAACGCCATCACTAAAATAACCAAATCATATCTTATAAAAAGACAGCGATAAGGTTTTTAATAATGACACTTCATGACTACTAGTAAGAGTATTAACGCTGACCTTAGACTCCTTAACAACACGTTAATGTCTTATTCGAATGACCAAAGTGGCGACTGGCTACCAAGGTGTATACTAAAACACTGCAATCTAATTCTCATCTCTTAAAGAAATGGTGTTAGACAAAATACGGTTTTACCATACGATTTATTAAAATCTTAAAATCCATACTATTTGTGAGATTTAAGCAGCACCACCCATTTGCTTAAATACAAATGAGAGATAAATGACTTATGATAGTGAGTAGAAGCTATCTAAGCGCTATTGAATAACCTATGATTATAGGATAAATATTAGGACTGAGTAACAGCCGTTGCTAAGCGAAACGTTTAATAGCGTATCAATACCGCATTATCATCTATCTTGCAATGATCGAAACCATCTATAGGTAGCAGACGATCTGGCTTTATCGCACAAATACAAATTTACCTAGGATTATACGCTAAACTGACCTAAAATTGCCAGTTGGTAATCGAATTTACCCAATATTGCTAGTAATCCTTTGTGCTAAAACTTATGGTTATGACTGTCTGTTTTCTGCTGTAATAGAGAGAAAACTTTAGTTGATTTTATGACTAGAGTACCTACATCATTTTTGAATCACTATCAGGCTTATACATCTTTGGTGGTGAATTGACTTTATTGTGACCTGCTTAAATTGGCAGTTCTAGACATTTTATATTAAGTTTGTGTTTAAATGGCTCTTGTAAGCTAACCTACCTCCAAGTTTTGATTATTAATATCGTTTTATAAGGAATCCTATATGTGCGCTGTCCCTGTGATTATCCCTGCTATCGATCTCAAAGATGGTAAGTGTGTGCGCTTAAAACAAGGTCGTATGGAAGATGATACGGTATTTTCTGATGACCCTGTGGCGATGGCGGCACGTTGGGTAAAAGAAGGCGCGCGCCGTCTGCATTTGGTCGATCTAAATGGCGCATTTGATGGGATTCCAGTGCATAAGCAAGTGGTGCATGACATTGCAAAAGCTTTTCCCAAACTGCCAATTCAATTGGGCGGTGGTGTGCGCAATATGCAAACTATTGAGCAGTATATTACTGCTGGTCTGACCTATATTATTATCGGTACCAAAGCGGTTGAAGATCCGGATTTTGTTGCTGAGGCGTGCCGTGAGTTTGCTGGACACATTATCGTTGGTATCGATGCCAAAGATGGCATGGTCGCAACCCATGGTTGGGCAAACGTGACTGACACCAAAGCCACTGAACTTGCCAAACGTTTTGCTGATGTTGGCGTGTCTTCTATCGTCTATACCGATATCGCCCGTGATGGCATGATGCAAGGCGTTAATGTCGAGCAAACCGTTAATTTAGCACGTGAAGGTGGCTTACCAGTGATTGCATCAGGCGGCGTCACCGATATGAAAGATATTGAGTTATTAAAACCTTATGGTGATTGCATTGAAGGTATCATTACTGGTCGTGCTATTTATGAGGGCACGTTAGATTTGGGCGAGGCACAACTTTATTTGGACGGTAAATAATATTTGAAAAATATGCTTATCAGATTTTGAATAGATAAGGCGTAATCAAGGATGCTTATGGCCACTTATTTTGACTGCATTACATCACGCAAGTGCCAAAAAATGTGGAGTCAATGGCTGTTGCCATTAAGCATCCTATTAAGTTTACCAGCTTATGCCGCTCAAGAAAGCGAAACTGTTAATCCTACTGTATTAGACAATAATACTGCCAAGCCTGCGCTTGATAGCAACGCATTACCTAATGCGGCTAATGACATTAATAGCACACCTCTTCCTAGTAATACTCTTGAAAGTGGCACTTTGCCGGCTCAAGCGCCAGCTGTACCACCTCCGCTAACCCCTATTTCAATTGAACCTGCACCTCCTATCGATGGCGAGAGCAGTAATAACACTCAAATTGAAACCGCTCAAACTGTGCAACATGATAATGACATCCGCCAACGTATCAGTGGGATATTCTCAGAAATTGAAGGTTTACAAGCAATTAATGTTGGTGTCACTCAAGGCGTTGTTACTCTAACCGGTGAAACACCCAACGAGAAAAAAGCCCAACAAGCCATTAATCTTACCAATCGTTTGACAGATGTTGTCACAGTTGAAGATAAGATTAACCGAACGCTTGATGTTCAGGATAATGTCACGACGGTTTATCAAAGCATCAAAGCTCAAGCCAAAAACCTTATCAAAGCTGTGCCGTTATTATTGGTCGGAATTATTTTATTTGCTTTAGTAACTTGGTTTGGTAGTTGGTTGTCCAATCGGCAAAAAATGTGGCAGCGCTTAACGCCCAATCCTTTTGTCGCAGAATTATTGTCGCAGACCGTCAAAGTCATCTTTATTATTTTGGGGCTTATATTAGCGTTAAGCCTGATCGGCGCGGAGACGATTTTGGGAACGCTACTTGGCGGCGCTGGAGTCATCGGTATTGCCGTTGGTTTCGCGGTTAAGGATACTATTGAAAATTATATTGCCTCTTTAATGCTCAGTATTCGCCAGCCATTTCGCGCCCGCGATCATATTTTGATTAATGCTCAAGAGGGAATAGTGGTGCGCCTGACGTCGCGCGCGACTATTTTAATGACGTTAGATGGCAATCAATTACGTATTCCCAATGCCGAAGTCTTTAAAGCCACGATTTTAAATTACACCAAAAATCCTGAGCGCCGCTTCACTTTTGAATTAGGCGTTGATGCCAATGACGATCCGCTTGCTGCCATCAAAGTGGGTATCGATGCGATTGCTCAATTGGGTTTTGCCTTAGATAAGCCAAAAGTCACCGCGATTATCAAGGAGGTAGGCGACTCAAACATTATTTTGCAGTTCCAAGTATGGGTCAATCAATCAGAAGCTGATTTTTCCAAAGCCCGCAGTATAGCTATTCGCGAGACCAAGCATGCTTTAGAAGATGAAGGTTTTAGCTTACCTGAGCCCATTTATCAGTTACGCTTTAACCATAAACTAGAACAAGCGTTTGAGTATTTCCAAAGCAGTCGAAATGGTGGTAAGTCTCAAGAAGACATAACAGTAACGCCTATCATCGTTAAGCCTTCTAATGATTCTAAAATAGCTAATGACGCTCAAGCGGCTGAAACTACGATTGAAGATAAAGATAAGCAACAAGCAAAGGCGCGGGCGAAGCATATCTTGCAAGGTCGGAATGCCGATCAAGTGCTTGATGCGCGCCCTGACGAAAAGCTAATGGAAAAGGTTGAACAGGAAATTGCCGAAAATTCAGATGAAACTGATTTATTAAGTAATAGTAGCCCGCAAGAGTAGCGTTGAATACCAACTATAAAAATCGGCATAGAAAATGCAGCGAAATGTTTATCTACATTTTATCGAACTAGACGAGACATTTTTATGCAAATGAAACATCTGATTATATTCGCGGTCGTTGGTATGGTTGTGTTATTGGGTTTTAATGTCATGAATGGCAGTCAACGTGAACAAAACCGAGAAGTTATAGCAGCGAGTAGTGAGGCAGCTGTATCTGAAAATAATGGTTCTGATACGAGAAATGCTAATGCCAGCGATACATCAGATATCGCAAGCAAGCCCTTAGGTCAGCAGCCGAAAGCCATTCTAGATGATGCTACTACCAAGATCGATCAGGCACAGCAAGCAGATGCTGCGCGCTTAGAGCAAATGAGTCCTGCGGAGCAGTGATAGATCTGTTATTAGAAAACTGAAGACACAAAAAAGGCTAACGATAACGTTAGCCTTTTTCAATACTTATAGATTCAAGCTGGTTTAGCTCTTTTTACTACTGCCTCTACCACCACGACTGCCGCTTCTCTTCGCAGGTGATTTCTTTGGCTGATCTTTGCTTGTGGAGCTGCGGTTTGGCTGACTAGCGTTTGAATGATCTTTCTTAGTTTGATTCATTTTACTAGATTGCAGCTTTGCTTGTAAACCAAAGTCAATTTGTAGCAGATCCATATTAACGCCAGCTACTTTCACTTTAACCAAATCGCCCAGCCCAAACACGGTGCCTCTATCTTTACCGATAAGCTGTTGCTGCTGCTCATCATAAACAAAGAAATCGTCACCAACGTTTGAGATATGCACCAAACCATCGATATACAAATCTGTCAGAGTAATAAATAAACCAAAGTTTGTGACGGTAGTTACAACACCATCGAACTCTTCGCCGACATGATCTTTCATATAATGACATTTCAGCCATGATTCTACGTAGCGTGAAGCCTTTTCAGCACGGCGCTCAGTATCTGAGGTTTGCATGCCAGCATCTTCTAATGAAAAATCCATCACAGGCTGTTTGGCATTTGTCACTTTCGCCTTGATCGCACGATGCAACATTAAATCAGGATAACGACGAATCGGCGAGGTAAAATGGCTGTACTCGTCGTAAGCCAAACCAAAGTGACCGATATTGTCAGGTGAATAGTTTGCTTGCATCATCGAACGTAACAGCATGCTATGAATACTGATAGCGTCAGGACGCTCTTTAGTTGCTTCAATGATACGCTGATAATCCGCTTGAGTAGGATTTTCTTCTGGGAAGCTTAGACCAAAGTTTTTGGCATATTCATGGATACGCATCGACTTTTCGCCATCAGGCTTATCATGATTACGATATAACACAGGCAGCTCATTTTTTAGTGCAAAGTTTGCTGCACAGGTATTGGCAAGCAACATGCACTCTTCGATAAGCTTTTGCGCATCACCGCGCGTACGAGGCAAGATGGCTTCGATACCACCTTTTTCATTGAACTTAATATACGTTTCAACGGTCTCAAACTCCATCGCATGACGCTCTTCACGTTTTTTGAGGAGTAGCTCATACAGTTGATGTAAGGTATCGACGGATTTTTTGACCTCTTTATTTTCTGTCAACGATTTTGGAACGCTACTGTCTTTTGGATTCTCAAGATAAGCGTTTACTTGATTATAAGTCAAGCGCGCTTGCGAGTGCATGACGCCAGGATAAAACTCATAACTGGTGATTTTACCAGCACGTGATATCTTAATATCGGCAACCATACAGAGGCGATCAAGATTAGGGTTCAGCGAACAGAGACCATTAGACAGTACTTCAGGCAACATAGGAATCACTTGATGCGGGAAATATACTGACGTACCTCGCTCATAAGCATTTTGATCAAGTGGCGAGTTCGGTGTCACATAATAACTGACATCCGCAATCGCTACCAAGACGCGATAATTACCACCAGAACGCTTTTCTGCAAACACAGCATCATCAAAATCACGAGCATCTTCACCATCGATCGTCACTAATGGCAACTCACGTAAGTCGACACGACCTTTTAGATCTTTTTCAATCGGCTCTTTATAATCATTTGCTTGATTGAGCGCCGCTTCACTGAACTCTGATGGAATATCATAATTAAGTAACGTAGTCTCAATGATCAGTTCGCGATCATTGTCATCAGATAAGACTTCAGTGATTTTGCCCGTGGCAAATTCATGCTGATTTGGCCAATCAATAATATCAACTTTTACCGGCGAGCCTTGCTTAGCATTGAAAGCCTGTACATTGTCTTCTGTGACGGTAATCGGCTGATGGTTATTTGGGCTACCAAGCTCAACGCAGTAACCGTCTTCATCATGAGCCAGCGTACCAATAAAATGATTTTGACGACGCTCAACGACATCAACGATACGACCTTCAGTACGACCGCGGTTGTCTGTTGACGTGCCAACGGCTTCTACTGTATCGCCATTAAAGACCCAACGCATTTGTTTTTCATGCAAGAATAGGTCAGGCATATCACTTAATAATACAAAGCCAAAGCCCTTTGGATGGGCTGTTACTGTACCGGTGACGATGTCGTGCTGAGTGACCGTACGATAGCGATAAGGGCGACCGTCACGATTGACTTGTCCATCGCGCGTCATCGCTTTTAGGCGGTTGCCCAAAGCGTCAAACTGATCAGGATCAGCAATATTAAAGGCTTTTGCCAATTGCTGATGGGTGATTTCACCGTGTTCATTAATCGTGCTTAATATAAGCTCGCGACTAGGAATCGGGTTATCATATTTTTGTGCCTCACTTGAGGCGTTTGGATCATTCCAACTCATAAATTACCGTATCTATTTTTAAATTATTAATAATGACTATCTTAACACGAACAACGTCCCAATATCTTAGGTCAATTGTCTTATCTGTATTTGATAGCGAGTAGTCGTTAGTGGTCAAATTTTATTAAAAGTGAATGCTTATCTAAATCAAATATCAATATCGACCGTATTTGATTGATTGGTTATTTTTTCCATGTTCAATTCTTTTGACACTTCTAATACCGTGGTCTGATTAGATTTATCGAGGTATTTTTGGGCTTTATCAACCTCAGTGGTCAAGGTATTGACCGTTTGCTTCATATTCTCAAGCGCTTCAATTTTATAATTGCTAATCATATCCATGGTGTCATAGACATTATTGAAGGCATTTTGCAATTTATCAAGCTCAATAGTGCTGCTGGTCGCTTGCTCATGAATTTCAAGTGATTGACGCTTGAGCATTGCCGAAGTTGATTCAATCAAGCTACTGGTCGTTTTATTTAAAGCAGTAATTTGGTCAAGTACCAGTTTTTGGTTAGTCATGGCTTGTGCGACAACCACTGCCGTACGTAGGGCTGAGATAGTGGTAGTAGTGGCGCGATCTACCCCTTTAATCAGCTCTAAATTATTTTTACGGATAGTATCCAATGCTAAATAACCTTGAACGTTTACCGCCAATTGTGTCAAAAAGTCGGTATTTTTTTGGCGGACATAAAACAGCATCTCTTCTTTAATAATACGTGCTTTCTCAGGGTCAGTCGCTTCTATCGCATAGACTTTTTGCTCGAGCTGCTCATCGATTTTTTTACCCACATAGATATATTGGCGAATCGATTGCATCAGCTCCCACATATTAATTTTTTCTTGCTCAATCATAGCATTGTCTTTGAGCAGCTCATCTTTACCATTATATAGGCTCGTTACTACCGCATTAATATGAGATTGCGCTGACTCATACTGACGGAAATAATCTTGTACTTTATTACCAAACGGAATCAAGCCAAATAGCTTGCGTGAGCTGGTCAGCTCTTTTTTGCTGGGGTCCAAATCTTCGACGATACCGCGCAGCTCCGTCAATGATTTTGCAATAGGAGAGTTATCAAATAAGCTGTCATTCAGGCTCTTAGCGGGTAGCTCTAACATACGGTTAGACACTTGCGCCGATTCACGGATTTCTTTATTACCCAAATTATGAATAGATTGGACGTTCTGTTGAAATTCAGAGCTGTGTACAGAGTTATTAATAACATGATCGACAAAAGCATCGACTTTGGCATCAAGCTCTGGAATATCGCTGTCATCTAACTTGACCATCTGATCTGCTTCACTTTTTTGTATCTCTTTAACAGGTTCTGGCGCAGTCAAAGTAATCGTTGGTGTAGAGGTGTTAACAGGTGGGGTTAATTCTTGCATAAGGCTTCCTATGATATCTAAAAGAGATTATATTTTTTATCAGCGACCTTCATAGTCGAGGCATGGATTATTTTTATCAGTTTAATTGTTTTTATTGAAATTATTCTTCATAAAGATAGAGTAGGTCTTTAGATTACCGTGTAATGAAAAGGTTGAGAAGATGGGTTTTGTAAAGCACTGTCGGCTTCATATATTTAAGGTGAACGATAGTCAAAGAGGTACAAGTGTCATAATTAACTATAAATATGCTTATTAAGCCCTACATACTAAAAACCACCAATACGCCGTAGCATATTGGTGGTGGGAAATCATGAATATCTATATAAACACAGCCACTACTAAGAATAGACGATTAAAAGCCTATTTCTTCTTAGTAGGTCCTAACAGCATACCCATTTGACGACCTTCCATCTTAGGATACTGTTCGACGTTTGAGATATCAGCCGTATCTTCAATGATACGATCAAGTTGCTTGCGACCAATTTCTTGGTGCGCCATTTCACGTCCGCGGAAACGGATGCTAATTTTAACTTTATCCTGATCTTCTAAGAAGCTAACGATTTTTCTCAGTTTAACCTGGTAATCGGCTTCTTCAGTGCTAGGACGTAGCTTCATCTCTTTTAGCTGAGTCTGCTTTTGGTTCTTTTTAGCTTCTTTCGCCTTTTGCTTCTGATCATAGAGAAAATGTTTATAATCCATGATTTTACATACTGGCGGTTTGGCTTCGGGAACCAGCTCTACTAAATCTAGACTGTCTTCACGTGCCGCTTTCATCGCGGTGTCGATATCGACCACGCCCATTTGTTCACCGTCTTCTTTGACCAGACGGACTTCTTTGGCACTGATATCTTCATTAATGTTCAAACGGTTTGACTGTTTAATAGGTATTACTCCTGATCTATTTTTGGGATCTGTCGGCCCTTTTCGGCAACAGCTGCTTCTACTAATGTGATAAATTCAGCGACACTCATCACGCCCAGATTTTCGCCTTCGCGAGTTCTAACGTTGACGCTGCCTGATTCGACTTCTTTATCCCCTAATACTAGCATATAGGGAATACGTTCTAATGTTTTCTCTCGTATCTTAAATCCAATCTTTTCGTTACGCAAGTCACTAATGGCGCGCAAACCTGATTTTTTCAACTCATTGACCACATTTTCACACGCATCTGCCTGTTTATCTGTGATATTCATGACTACCACTTGTTGCGGCGCTAGCCATACTGGCATCCAACCGGCATAGTTCTCAATCAAGATACCGATAAAGCGCTCAAATGAACCTAAGATGGCACGGTGCAACATAATCGGTACTTCGCGCTCGTTTTGCTCATTGACGAATTCGGCATCAAGACGCTCAGGCATATTCGGGTCAACCTGAATAGTACCGCACTGCCATACGCGACCCAATGAATCTTTTAGACTAAATTCAATCTTGGGACCATAGAATGCACCTTCACCTGGTAGATAAGCCCAATCAAGACCGGAACTATCCAATGCATCGGCTAATGCTTTTTCTGCAAAATCCCAAGACTCATCGCTACCGACACGTTTTTCAGGACGAGTCGATAGTTTCATAATGATATTATCAAAACCAAAATCTTCGTAAACAGCAAGGGTCAGCTTAATAAAATCAGCGACTTCTTGTTGAATCTGCGACTGTGTACAAAAGATATGAGCATCATCTTGAGTAAAACCGCGAACCCGCATCAAACCATGGAGCGAACCTGATGGTTCGTTACGGTGGCATGAACCAAACTCTGCCATACGTAATGGCAAGTCACGGTAAGATTTTAAGCCTTGGTTAAACACTTGCACGTGACAAGGACAGTTCATCGGTTTTACGGCATAATCACGATTTTCGCTCGAAGTGGTAAACATATTGGTCGCATAGTTGCCCCAATGTCCAGAACGCTCCCACAAGCTACGATCGACAATTTGCGGCGTTTTAATCTCTTCATAACCATTATCGTGCTGCACTTTACGCATATATTGCTCAAGTACTTGATAAATCGTCCAACCATTGGCATGCCAAAACACCATACCCGGCGCTTGCTCTTGCATATGGAATAGATTTAACGCTTTACCAATTTTACGATGGTCACGTTTTTCGGCTTCTTCAATACGCTGGATATAGGCTTTTAAATCTTTCTTATCCGCCCATGCTGTACCATAAATACGTTGTAGCTGTTCGTTCTTAGCATCGCCGCGCCAATAAGCACCTGACATTTTGGTCAGTTTAAAGACTTTTAGGAATCGTGTATTTGGCACGTGTGGACCACGGCACATATCGACATATTCTTGATGATGATATAGACCAAAGGCTTCTTCGCCTGGCATATCATTAATCAGCTTAAGCTTATATTCTTCACCACGTTCTTCAAAGATTTTAATGACTTCAGCACGTGGCGTTATTTTTTTGATAACGTCATAATCTTGCTTAATCAGCTCCATCATACGTTTTTCAATGGCTGCCATATGCTCAGGCGTAAACGGCGTTTCGCTATAGATGTCATAATAAAAACCATCATCGATAACGGGACCAATCACCATTTTCACATCAGGATATAACTGCTTAACGGCATGACCTAATAGGTGAGCACAAGAATGGCGAATGATATCGACACCGTCATCATCTTTTGGTGTAACGATTTCAACTTTCGCATCATGGGCGATAGGGTCATGCGCATCTACCAACTGACCATCCACACGTCCAGCGACAGTCGCTTTAGCAAGCCCTGTCCCAATACTTTGCGCCACTTCCATGACCGTTGTATTACCTTCGAAGTTTTTTACGCTACCATCGGGTAAAGTAATCGCTACCATAATCTATTCACCTTTTTGCGTCCGTTGGCAGTGATGATTGCAACCATCAATCATATAACCGTAAGACTGCGTCAATTATATCCAACCGCTATGATATGTTGTAAGAGATGGTATTACTTAAAGGCAAAGGCTCAAATTAGCAACCTCTTAGCTAAGTCTTATAATAATAAGAAGTGCCATTAAATAATATTATAAAGTCAGCTATTATAGCAAAAAATGTCTATTAACACTAGATAGATGGGGACTAAGGGCAGTTATGAATAGCCATCTATATGGTCGTTAACAAGTTACCATATATAGGTGCTTTATGTACCAATATAAATGCACTCAAATAAAAGGCTTTTTAGCGATAAACAGCTACTCAAAATAGATTGATAGTAGGCAGTGGTAATACAATTAAATAGGGTCATTTATGACTAAAAGTGCATTTACAAGATTATTTAATGATAGTAAATATAATTAATATGTTAAGTAGTTGAAAACTATCAACTATTTAAAATCTACTTAAATTAGTTTAAAAACCTTTGATAAAGCAGTTGACACCCCAGTTAGAATCTATATAATACGCCCCACAGCAAAGGAAGCTAGGCAATAAGTTAACCAACTTATCACTTAGATTACCGAGTTGAAACAAATTAAGAAAAGAAGTTGACAGACTATTAAAACATG
>NZ_JAZAQR010000003.1:0-687393 GCF_036861305.1 Psychrobacter sp. S4(2024)
CATGACACATCCTGTCTGGTTGCGTAAAGCTAAGGTTGTCTATTATAGACGCAGCATAAAAAAAGTGGCTATCGCTAGCCACTTTTCCATGTGTGATTTTTAATAAAATATAAAGTATTATCAGTCATTTGGCTATCAAAGATTGTGACTATTTTGCAACCATATTTTACAGCCATTATCACAGCCAATAGCAAAGCATAATTACTGTATGTTTTGAGAGTGCTTATCATCTAATGGATGGTTTTAGCACGGGCTAAATATCGATTTAGATAGTAGTTTAAATAACAGTTTAAATAACGACACCATATTGCTGGCACATCGCTTGTAAGCCACCAGAGTAACCTTGACCAACGGCGCGGAATTTCCATTCTGCATTGTGGCGATAGACTTCTCCAAATACCATTGCTGTCTCAACAGAGTAGTCTTCTGCTAAATCAAAACGGACCACTTCAGCACCCGTTTCTTCATTCACAACGCGAATAAAGGCATTAGCAACTTGACCGAAGTTTTGGCTACGAGCCGCTGCATCATGAATAGTGACTGTCACAACGATTTTATCGACATCAGCAGGTACTTGCGTTAGGTTGACTTTGACCACTTCGTCATCACCGTCGCCTTCGCCTGTACGGTTATCACCGGTATGCTCTACTGCACCATTGTCAGACTTGAGTTGGTTGTAAAAGATAAAGTCATGGTCGCCGCGTACTTTGCCAGCTGCATTTAATAAGAATACGCTTGCATCAAGATCGAATTCGGCACCAGAGGTTGCACGCTCATCCCAACCAAGACCAATAAGCAGCTTAGTTAAGTTTGGATCCGTTTTGGTTAGCGATAAATTACCGCCTTTGTTTAGAGATAATGCCATGGAATGGTCCTTGTTATTTATTGGAGTAGGGTGGACTGCACGTTTACAACGGTAAAAGTAATAACTATTTTGAGACCGTCAGTTCAAAATAGTGCTGTGTCGCTTTTGAATTAGATACGCTATACCAGCGATAATGGGATTCAATAACGATAAAACGATCGCTAGTAGCTCTCTATCATACCAACAAAAAATGACCCAATCAAAGCTGATTGGGTCATTGTTATGTTTTATAGCAAGTTAGGCGTCAAAGCTAAGATTTAGTGTTTGTTATAGACTCTGACGATGACGAATCTCAAAGCTTTGATGAATCGGTTTTTTGATATCAAAATCAAAACCAATGGTTTTTTGGGTAATGTCGATGATGTCATAACGCTCAGTCAGCTGTTCATCCAACTCAAAACGGGTAAAGTTATTAGAGAAGTATAAGATGCCATCTGCCGTTAAGCGGTTCATCGCGCGGTTGATTAGTGCAGCATGGTCACGCTGGACATCAAAGGTACCTTGAAACTTTTTAGAGTTTGAAAAGGTTGGCGGATCAATAAAGATAATATCGAATTGTTCCGTATTGTCTTTGATCCACTCAAAAATATCGGCAGCAACGAATTGATATTTATTACCACTGACATTTAAGCCATTTAAGGCAAAGTTTTGTTTGCCCCAGTCCAGATAGTTCTGTGATAAGTCAACGCTGGTGACTTTCTTAGCACCTGCCAATGCTGCATGCACACTCGCCGTACAAGTATAAGCGAATAAGTTCAATACCGATTTATTACGACTGTTGTCTTTGATACGCGCACGCATATTGCGATGGTCAATAAATAGACCCGTATCGAGGTAATCGGTGAAATTGACATAAAGATAAGCACCATCTTCGCGGGCAATATAAAACTTGCCACGCTTTTCGGTATT
Source organism: Psychrobacter sp. S4(2024) (assembly GCF_036861305.1). Taxonomy (NCBI): domain Bacteria; kingdom Pseudomonadati; phylum Pseudomonadota; class Gammaproteobacteria; order Moraxellales; family Moraxellaceae; genus Psychrobacter; species Psychrobacter sp. S4(2024). Next base: position 1,775 of record NZ_JAZAQR010000003.1, read on the forward strand.
GCCTTGTTTGCTATATTGATCATTACCAGATTGACGAGCACGGGTTTTAATAAAGATTTGTTCGCGGTTAATACCGAATACTTCACGAATACCCATTAGCGCCAAATTAAAGCGTTTTTTGGCGGTTTCTGGTGGAATGGTCTTTGGCGGCGCGTACTCTTGTACATGGGCATAATCACCATATAAGTCGATTGCCACTTTGAAATCAGGTAAGTCAGCGTTATAAACACGGATATTACTCACGTTGTCTTTTTTAGCCAATTTCTTTAGTCGGGTCAGGTTTTTTTGCAAACGATTGATAAAATCTTGACCGTCTTCAACCTCAATTTCACGTTTCTCAAAACGGCTAACGAGATTCCCTGTCTGACCAGCAATCAAGGTGCCGTAGCGGAAGTACACGGTAATGGCGCCATTATGACACCGTAACGTTTTTGGTTCTCTAATCGGCAAAATATCGACTTGCTCAACGTGAGATGCCAATATACCAAGCATCGGGTCAATACCACTACCGGCAAAGCTGTCTTGTAAGATAAGCCCAATCGATTGATATAACGGCTTAATCATTTCTTCATCACCCAGACGCTCACCATAAGGTGGGTTGGTGATAATTAAAGGATTGCTCAAACGACCGTCAGCGACCAAAGGTTTTAATAGCGTGCTTAGCTGATCAAGGGCGCGCGTTTCGATGTCGAGTAGCGGTAACAGGTCTTGTAAACCAGCAGCAATCAGATTCTTTTCTGTGGCAATGATAGCGCCATTATCGGCATCAAATCCAAAGATAAGCGGTAATGTATCTGGCTGCTCATTAGCAATCTCTAAGGCTGCACGGAAACGTGTCTGTGCATCATCAATCATTTCTTGCCATAGTGCCGCGTCATGATGCTGCCACTCATAAAAACCAAACTGATTGGCGGCTTTATCGATACCGACAGCATAATCGCAGTGCATGAGTAGCGCTTCAATAATAAAGGTGCCAGAGCCACACATCGGGTCGATTAAGGCATTATAAAAAGGCGCATCACCTGCCTCATTTTTCTTATGCCAGCCTGCGCTATAAAGTAGCGCCGCTGCTAAATTCTCTTTTAGTGGTGCTTCTGTCATGGCCACACGATAACCACGGCGGTGTAAACTTGTCCCTGATAAATCTAGATATAACTCAGCTTGCTTATCATTGACGGTCGCAAAAACAGAAAAGTCTGGGTTTTTACTATCGACGTTAGGGCGGCTCTCATACACTTCGTTAAAGGTATCCGCAATCGCATCTTTAATACGTAGCATGGCAAACTGTTGGCTGACAGCCACACGTTTATCAACAGACAGACGAATCGCAAAGGTTTGCTCTAGGCTAAATTGCTCTGTCCAATTGACCGATTTCGCCAAACCATACAGCTGCTCAGCTACATCATATTCGGCATTGATATTTTTGCGTTTAATCAGCATTAATACGCGCGATGCCACGCGCGACCAAAGACAGATCTTATATAAATCACGCAAGGTACCCGTAACAGCAAGGCGACCGGTACTCTTTATCTCACTTGCAATACCAAAACTGGTCAGCTCAGTCTGTAGCGGTGCTTCTAACCCATCGGCGCAGGTGATGATAAGGTCAAGCGACAATACCTGTGAAGATGCTTGTGAAGATGGTTGCGAAGACGCTGTGGATGAGGCGAGCGCGGTTGTTTCGGTCATACGGATACCTGTGGGCTAAATTGATAAATAGTGCACATCATAAAATAAGATGTTTAACCGCTAATTTTACCATAATTCTATAGCGGATGGTTTAAAGCGCTGATGTTTAAGAAAGCGATGATTAAAAGATGTCTATCTGAAAGAACTTTTTATGGCATATAAATGCTAAATAAGTTGCAAGGATATTAATGCTGGTCTTTGTTCAGCGCTAATGACTCTGAAACAGTTTGCGCGGTCGTTGCCAATGGCTTGGGTTTGGTCACAATCGGATAGACGTCTTCTCTTGGCATAAGTAGGCGCATATGAGGATAAGGGGTCGAGATATCAGCGGCATCAAAAGCGCGTTTGATATTCTCTCGTAAATCTTCTTTGATTTTGGGCATACGCGCAACTGCCGCTGGTTTGACCCAAAAGCGTACAATAAAATATACGCCATACTCGCCAATCTCTGCCACAGTCGCAGAAGACTCAGGTCGGTTGAGGACCGCCTCACTATCAGACAGTACCTGCAAAATCTCATCACGTGCTTTATCAATATCATCTTCAAAAGCAATACGCATCTGAATATCAAAGCGTATAAAGTTTTTGGAGGTCAGGTTGGTAACGACGGAGGAGGCCACATTCGAATTGGGTATGATGACCGTAATATTATCACGAGTTAAGACGTGGGTCGTACGTAAGGCAATCACCACCACGCGCCCTTCATTGTCATTGATATTGACCCAGTCACCAACTTGAAAGGACTGCTCAAGCAAAATGGTAATACCTGCGATAAAATTGGCAAGCGTTGACTGCGCGGCAAAGCCGACCGCCAAACCAGCAATACCCAGACCTGCTACTAAAGAGACGATATCAAAGCCAAACTGTGCCATGACGCTGGCAAGCCCTAATACCAGTAATAGCACAGATAAGATATTTTTAAGCAGCTGCTCAATAGAAGCGTTTAAACCATAGTGCTGTAGGATTTTATGGACAATTTGTCCAGATGATGTCCATAGCACGTAATATATCCCTGCCCATGTACTGGCTTTGGCAGTGGCTTTAATGGTATCTGGCTCAAAATTCAGCTGACTCATAATAGCAATGACACTGGTCACAGCCCATACATAACGCAAGATTGAGCGGGCAATTTTAGCGCGGCGCTCATTCAGACGAATGCGTGCTTTGCTTTTTTTTAGTACATAAATAGCTAGCCAATACATAAACCCCGATATCGCAAGCAGTATTAGAATTTTGATGCCAGTGCTCACCAGTTCTACTGATTTAGACGACCAATCTAAGGTGCCTTCCTCGATAGAACCACCAATGGCAAGAAAAAGGCTGGTATGTAGATCACGAGCAATCTCTTGAAAAAATTCAGTAATACTAGCGATTGCCATTATCTTATCCATGAAAGATGTGGTTCTAAAAAATATTACTCTGTACTAATAGGATTTTAACCGTATCATTATAAATAAAACCGCTTTTACCAAATACTGCTTTAACCATATAAAGTAGCTTACGTCCTGACGGCAAATCAAGTTTAGATCTTCTGAAGTCATCGCCAGTAAGTCTACTTCATTACCTTTAAAACAAAGCATTTAACAGCTGATTAAGAATTGTTTTGATGGATATCAAGCGACTGATACGGTATTTCCATCAGATCCTGAACATCACGCAAGGCGGTACGCAAGCCTTCTAAGATAGTAGGATGGTAAAAAGGCGTATCAAGCATGTCTTTAATACTCAAGTCATTAGTAATCGCCATTGCTAAGATATGCCCGATGTATTCTGCATCCGGACCGACCATACTTGCACCCAAGATTCTGTCTGTTTTTTTGCAGCCATAAATATGCAATAGACCACAGTTAACACCCATGACGCGGCTACGACCTTGATTGTCGAAGCTGACTTTCCCAATCACATGCTCAAGTGTTGAATCTTCTTGGATTTCTGGCAAAGACATACCAACATTAACGATTTGCGGTGAACTAAAGACGATAGAAAACGGCGTCGCAGGTGGACGAATATAAGCATCCTTTTTATTGTCACAGACCATACTCCCGGCGCTAAAACCTTCATCGCTTGCTACATGCAACAAGGGAATATTAGCATTGGCATCGCCAACGATATAAACGTCTAAATCACCGATTTTACCAGTTTTTTTATCCAGCTGTTGTGGGCGATTTTTTTCATCAAGCTCAACGCCTAGGTTTTCAACACCCAATGCCTCTATATTATTACGTCGACCAGTCGCGACCAGTACATAGTCACCTTGCCATTGTTGCACTTCGCCAGCACTGTCTTCATAATCAATAAAGGCAACAGTGCTATTTTTATTTATGCTTTTATCGCTATTTTCATCTGATCTTTGACCGACATCAGTAATTTTGCTGCCCAAGTGCATGGTCAGCTCACGACTTAAGCAATCAATAGCTTTGTTATTGATGTCTTCGTCTTTTAGACCAGCAACGCGTTTGGCGCGATTAAATACCGTTACCTTGACACCCAATCGTGTGAAAGCTTGGGCAAGCTCTAAACCTATCGCACCTGCGCCAATCACAGCCATAGATTTTGGCAAGTCGGCTAATTCAAAGACAGCATCTGAGGTCAGCATAGTATCACCAAGCTTATTTTCCCAGCCATCTGGAATAAAGGTCGAGCTGCCAGTGGCGACAATGATTTTATCTGCTTTGATCAATTCATCATTGACCTCAATCAAGCCTTGCTTATTAATATAAGCCCGTCCCGCTATCTTACTATCCTCAGGCCAGCTATCGACTTGTTTTTCGATGTAGCTGGCAAAATGATCACGCTCAGCGCGCACCCGTTCCATCACCTGTTTGCCATCTATGCGAGCAGTGGCATGTACGCCAAACTCAGCAGAATGATTGGTATTATGAGCGCGGTCAGCGGCTGCAATGAGTAGCTTGCTTGGCATGCAACCTACCGCAATACAAGTCGTTGTCCAAAAGCCATCATTGATAATAATGACATCTTCTAAGAACTTTTTTGCTTGGCGAAAAGCGTTTTGTCCGGCAGTCCCAGCACCAATGACCGCAACAGATACCTTGCGAGTCACGTTTTGATGATTGCTATGATCAAAGGGAACAGAAGAATCAGAGGCGGTATCAGGCTGTTTATTCATAGTATTCTCAAATAAAAAATAATTTTAAGGTTTATCGTAAGATCGATTAGAAGACTAAGGTGCAAGTGTAGTTAATAAACGCTCAGTATAATCCTTTGCTTTAAGGTTACGCTGTGCATGAGTGAGCGTACCATTTTTATCAAAGACAAACGCCGAACGTACAAGACCTAGAGTAATATTGCCATACATGTTCTTTTCTTTAATCACATCAAAATAGTGGCAGAGTTTTTCATCGGCATCACTGATAAGTGGAATATGTAGATTATATTTGCTAATAAAATTTTCGTGTGATTCAACGCTATCACGTGAGACACCAATAATGTCGTAACCTAAATCATCAAATTCGTTAAGATGGGCGGTAAACTCTGTCGCTTGTGTGGTACAGCCAGGTGTATTGTCTTTTGGATAAAAATAAAGGATAAGTCCTTTGCTGGTGTTGGCGACCAGCTCTTTTAGGCTAATATCATCATGAATAAAATGACCATCAAGCTCACGCACGATAGTGACTGGAAAATTAGGTAGAGTAATGGTTTCTGTGGTTGGCTTTGCCATCATAAAATCCTTATTTATTTTGATTGCGGTTATATTATTATTGGTCATCCCATTATAGGCAGATTCATAGAAATAAATCCTCGATTTTACACATCACTTATGGATGAGCAACAAAAAAGACTGGCAATGGCCAGCCTTTTATATATCTAAAGATTTGAGGATTAAGCAGGTTTTTGTGGCTGTTTTAAGTCCAAACCAACGGTACACTGTTGCAAATCTTTTTGCATTTTTTTCACATACGAGAGGCTTGATGGGTCTTTTTTACTTTGCGCATAGCTCTCAATCTCCCACATCTGACCAATGGTCATATTGCTACGGACACCGATCGTACAATCACAAAGCTTGGTTGCGGTGCTCTTGTCAGCGACTTTATATTTGACCGCGCCGTTGACGCAAGTATTGATATTATTCTGCTTAATATCAACAGCGTTCGCTTGTGGCATGGCAAATAGTGCAGCAAAAGCTAGGGGTAGTACTGGCAAAAATTTCATAAATATCCTTTTACATGTGACAGCGATAACTTGAATTTTTTATAAATGAATTAGATTTTGTACAAATGATAAAATATTACTTCTAATAAAACGTTGCTACTTTGATGAGCATTTATATCTTGTGGTAGATAAAGTGGCTCATACCATAGCAATGATTGTATTTAAAATACAACGGCAGCGTGCTGTGTTAATGCAAGCGAATGTTTCGCCAATGTTTAATTGCCTTTATTTTAAGACCGTTTATTCATGTTCTGAGGCGAAACTTCTAAAATCATTACTGATAATGGGTAGGGTCAGCAACGCCTGCCTGAGCGAACCCTTGACGGCGCAGCGCGCAACTGTCACAAACGCCGCAGGCAAGACCATTGGCATCTGCTTGATAACAAGAAATTGTTTGTCCGTAATCAACCCCTAGCGACAGACCCAGCTCGATGGTTTTGGCTTTCGATAATTGTTGTAGCGGGGTTTGAATCGATAAATGGTGACCGGTGACGCCAGCTTTGGTGGCAAGATTGGCCATGTGTTCAAAAGCAGCGATATATTCCGGACGGCAATCAGGGTAGCCTGAATAATCGACGGAGCTTACGCCAATGACGATATGGTTGGCATCGGTCACTTCAGCGACTGCCAAGGCATAAGATAAAAATATGGTATTACGCGCAGGCACATAAGTGTTTGGAATAGCGTCGTTATCGATCTCATCACGTTTTTTACTGGGGAATTTATCGGTATCGCCATCAGGGACAATCATGCTGTGGTCGGTGAGTGATGAGCCACCAAGCTGCGCGATATCGATATCAATAATGCGATGATTGACACCTGCGGTTTCAGCGATGGCTTTAGCGGCAACAAGCTCACTATTATGACGTTGACCGTAATTAAAACTGACCGCCGTCACAGAAGCATAGCGCGCCTTTGCCCAATACAAACAAGTCACGGAATCAAGCCCACCTGATAGCAGTACGACCGCATTTTGGCTTTTATGCAGCTCATTTAATTGGGTATCGTTTTCTTGATCAGCAGAAGAGGTTGGCAGAGCAGTATTTGTCATAATGGCATCTATTATTGGTTAGCGAAAAACGCCTATTTTAGCAAAAATTCTACCATTACAGAACCTTGAAAGCAGCATTAAAACATCATGCAAGTAATAGGATAAAGTTTAGGAAATCGATAATTAGTAGCTTTAGATAAGCAGTCGCATTTAAGACGATAATTTAATGTCATCTTTTCAATCTGTTAGCAAATTTTGTTATAATCGCTGCTGTTTTAAATCATGTTTGAAGCGTTGCCTTATGAAGCATCATTGTTAGCCATACGCAGATAGCTTTTATCGCAGCCTTTTGAATAAATCGATTTATTATCTCTTTTGAAGTAACGCCATTCTTGTCAAGATATTGAGTAACTTATGACTGCAGCAACCTTATTTACACCATCAATCACGCCTCAGTTTGACAAGGCTTCTATCAATACTGATGTGAATCATCATGATAAAAAAACTGATATCGAACAGATGTTATATGATGATGTCGATGACAGAAATGATGATTTTATGGATGAGCAAGCAGATAACATATTGGCTGATACGCAATCACTGACCGAATCGGCTCACTTTCGGAAATTGCAAAAGAAGCTCCGTCGTCAAGTATCATGGGCGATTCGCGACTTTAATATGATTGAAGATGGCGATGTGGTAATGGTCTGTGTATCAGGCGGTAAAGACAGTTATACGTTGCTCGATATCTTGCTGCTATTAAAACGTATCGCCCCGATTCATTTTGATATCGTTGCCGTCAATCTTGACCAAAAGCAGCCCGGCTATCCAGAAGAGGTGTTGCCCGCCTATCTAAACGAGCAGGGCATCGCGCATTATATTCTGGAAAAAGACACTTATAGTATTGTCAAAAGTGTGGTGCCAGAAGGGAAAACTTATTGCTCGGCATGTTCACGTCTGCGTCGTGGCTCACTGTATGGTTTCGCCAAACAAATCGGTGCGACAAAGATTGCGCTTGGGCACCATCGCGACGATATGTTGGCGACTTTCTTTTTGAACTTATTCCATGGCGGCGCGTTGAAATCGATGCCGCCCAAATTACTCAGTGACGACAAGCAAAACATGCTCATCCGTCCACTGGCTTATGTGGAAGAAAAAGACATCATTGAATATGCGAACCTAAAAGAATTCCCAATTATCCCGTGTAATCTCTGTGGCAGCCAGACCAATCTGCAACGGGCCATTATCAATGACATGTTACGAGAATGGGACGATGCCCATCCCCAGCGCCTAGCGTCTATTTTTAAAGCGATGCAAAATGTTGCGCCCTCGCAATTGGCAGATAGAGAGCTGTTTGATTTTGAGACATTAAGTCTGGATCGTGACGATAACGAGCGTTTGTTTGAAGGTGACAATATCCAAGCGGGGCAAATAGAGAGTCTGGCTGAGATTGGTTTGCCAGTATCACCAGAAACGCAGATATTCAATCCAGACTTTGCTAATGCAGAAAAGGGCGGCCGTGCGCCGAAAAAAATTCCAACGATTAATCCAGTGATTTAATGACTTGATGCTGTCTACGTTCTTCAAATAAAAAAACCAGCTCATGATAGATTCATGGCTGGTTTTTTTATTTTAATCATATTTTAAACAGTTTAGCTTTCGCCAAATACTGGTAGAGGATCAAAGCTAACCTCTGATCGTGGTAACTTGGCAACATCTTGCATGCGCCAATCGTCTTTACCCTTATGACTTACTTGTAAATAATATTTTGCTTTAAGAGGATCGATATCTACTTGGGCGCTATATTTATTGCCTTCTAGATGCTTTAACACCGCATCACGGTCTTTTTTGATGTCAGTGGCATGAGATATAGACAAATCCAGTGTTTCAGGATAGCTAAGTGGACTGCCATTAATCAGTTTGCCCGACTGTAAACTTTGCTCAGGATAATTCAGATAAAACACAACATCGCCATTGTCTGCAAATTGCATTTGTCCATGCAAGTCTAAATCATAGGTCAACTTGTCACGCGACACATCATGATAAAGGGTTTTACCATCCATATACCAGTCGTCGCGTACCACGCTATCACGAATCTGATAAGAGTAATAAACAAACCAGATGCAAGCAATGACGACAAAAGCTGGCATACCAATGACAAAGATAACCACCATATAGTTTTTATACCATGGCTGGCTGTCTTGATGCTTAAAATTTGGGGCTGGACTGGACATAACATACCTATTAATCAGATATCTAGTAACCGTATCAACGGATAAAGCTGACAGCCAAAAGCTGCCAAGGTAAAGTAACTCAATAACCAGTGAGCTATCAAGCGCTAACTCACTGGTAGGTATCATTTAACAATGAATGTTAATATTTACTGACCTTGAGTGGTAAAAACATTCTGCTTACTAACATGATATTTGCCGTCTTCACTACTGACATTCAAAGTCACGGGTGTTTGACCAAATTCAATCACATCAGGGTCGCCATAGATACTAACTGGCATATCAAAGCTTTCACCGGCATCTAACGGTACATCGTTAAAGCGAATCTCCAAGCTCAAACCCTCTTGCGGTGCGAGCGTTATTTTATAAGTATGGGCATCTTGGGTTTTATTAGTCAACTTAACGATATAACTGTTTTCAATCATGCCTTGCTGATTCAATGAAGACAACTGATTGCGGTCACGCCGTATATCAATCTCTAATGGCACACGGTCATTCAAAGCGTATAAAACACCGCCACAAAGTATCGTGAGAAGTGTTAAATAAGCGAAGAAACGAGGGCGAAAGACACGGCTCTTCTCTTTTTCAGCCAATTGACGCTCTGTGGTATAACGGATAAGTCCGCGTGGATAGCCCACTTTATCCATTATCTCATTACAAGCATCCACACAGGCGGCGCATTGAATACAAGCTACTTGTAATCCATCACGAATATCAATCCCAGTAGGGCAGACCTGTACACACATCTGACACTCGATACAGTCGCCTAAATTCTCAGGGTTAGTGCCTTTTTTACGAGCACCGCGAGGCTCGCCGCGCTCATAATCATAAGAAACGATTAACGTATCTTTATCAAACATCACACTTTGAAAACGACCATAAGGGCAGATTTGGATACACATCTGCTCGCGCATATAACCTGCATTGACGTAGGTCGAAAATGCAAAAATAAATACTGATACCCAAATCCACGTCGCCCAATCAGGGAAGGGGATAAAACCAATCATCTGCCAGCTATTGTATAGAGCATCTGTACCCGATACATAACTTACAAAGGTCGTGGCGGTAATCATGGAAAACACAAACCAGATGAAATATATCAAGAAGCGTTTAAACACCTTAGTTGCGCTCATTGGTTCTTTATCAAACTTAATGCGTTTATTACGATCGCCAATCACCCATTTTTCTACATATTGAAATAAATGCGTCCAAATGGTCTGAGGACAAGCATAGCCACACCAAACTCGCCCTGCATAGACTGTTACCATAAATAAGGCGAAGGCTGCAATGATAGCAAAGGCGGCAATAAAATAAAAATCCTGCGTCAAAAATGTCATGCCAAAAATATAATAATGCTGCGATGGCACATCCAACCAAATAGCTTGTCTTCCGTTATAGCGCAACCACGGCAACAGCAAAAACGCGGCTAAAAGTGCATACATCGTAATAACACGAATGTTTTGATAGAAACCAGTCACAAATCGTGGATGGACACGATGCTTGGTGGCATCAAGATCTACTTGCTGTACAGGGATTTTATTAGATTGTGGTGCTGACATAAACGTGCCTCTTTAAAAAAAGAATCAGTCTGCTGGCATGGGTAACAAACATCTATTATAAAAATAAGATAGTTGGATGTGCGGAGTTATCAATGTCAGTAAGTAGAAAGATAAAAATTAAAATACCTTTAATTCGTCTACCAAATGAGGGATGGTCAATAATTGGCAAAAAAGCTGAAATGGCTCTGTCACCAATGTCTTATGGTCTAACTATTTTAACATTCTCCCTACTATAAATGGGGTGAGAGTGTTAAAAAGCAATATCTATATGAGGGCTATTACGCTACAAATAGTAGTACTGCTAAAAGCCATAATTGATGACAAAGCTTAAATATTTTTAATAAAAAAGAGAGGACTGTAATGACAGACCTCCCTTTATCTAAATCTACTCGTCAATGAGATAGCTGCTAACCAAGTAACTATAGTTAAAATTAACCGTATTAGTTAACCGTCTTCTCTGTACTTACCACTTGTTTCGGCATTGCAGCAGCAACAGAAGTTGCCTTAGCAGCAGGTTGAACAGTTCTATCTGATAATGAATATACGTAGGCAGCAAGCAACATAATACGTTCATTACCTAGCTTGGTTTCCCACTCAGGCATCACACCTGCACGACCATAACGTAATGTTTCTCGAATAGTCTCGCGATCGCCACCATATAACCAGATATTATCTGTTAAGTTTGGCGCACCCGCTGAAATCATACCTTTACCCTCTGGACCATGACAAAGCACACAGTTGGTAGGTTCTTTAAAGATAGCTTCACCTTGAGCAACTTGGGCTTTATCAAGCTCGTAACCAGGTTGGTTACCAGATAGTGACAGCACATATTCAGAAACAGCACGAATACCATCTTCACCAAGTTGATCACGCCATGCAGCCATGCCGCCGACTCGACCATTATGTAACGTCGTTAAGATGTTTGACGCTTCGCCGCCATATAACCAATCATTATCGGTTAGATTTGGATAACCTGTAGCACCTTTGGCGTTTGAGCCATGACAGACCGCACAGTTCTGTAAGAATAAGCGACTACCGACTTTTAACGCATTCGGGTTTTCAGATAGCTTTTCTACATAAGGTGACAGTTCGGCAATTTTCTCATCAATTTGAGCTTGCAGATCTGCAGGCGGCTTTTCACTGCGACGCATAGTCGCTTGCATCTCAGACAAGCTGGCTAGGGTCTTAGTAGCACCACTGGCATCTGCTTTTGCCAAAATGTTTTTCTCAAAGTTATCCGTAAATACTTTGTTGTTACTCTCAAGCTCGCTGTAAAGCTCGTTTTTAGAAGTCCATGGCAAAGTTTTGCCATCGACTTCTACGGTTGTGATACCTTCCCATTTTGAGGGGAAAATACCTGGAAAGAACACCCAGTAAGCAACACCCCAAATGATTGATCCAAAAAATATCACTAGCCACCATTTAGGCAGCGCTTTATCATATTCTCGAATACCGTCGTATTCATGCCCTGTGGTACCATCGTCTTCTACTTCTGGTTTGAATTTTAAGACCATTAGTAAAATACCGAGGATAAACGCCCAGCACATGATACTTAGTATAGTTATCCAAGAACTCCAAAAGAATGTCATCATTTATCCTTATCGCGCTGCTCGTCAGACAGAGATTTGATATCCTCGTCATCAAGCGCAAGTTGTGCATCTTCTTCGAAGCGTTTTTTGTTTTTTGGCGAATACGCCCACCATGCAACACCTACGAAGGCAATAAAGGCAGAAACGGTCGCAATTGTTTGTAATTCACCAATACCCATTAGCGCTGTCCTTCCATTGCGGTACCTAACTGCTGAAGGTAGGCAACCAAAGCATCAAGCTCAGTAGCACCAAGCACAGCATCTGGAGCGCCTTCGATATCTTCTTCAGTATAAGGCACACCGAAGCGATCACGGAAGAGACGCATTTTGGCTTGAACATTAGAACCATTTACTTCATTGGTCGCAAGCCATGGGAAACCAGGCATGACTGATTCAGGCACTAATGAACGTGGGTCAATCAGATGTTGTCTTTGCCAATCTTCAGAATAACGTCCGCCCACACGTGCTAAATCAGGACCAGTACGTTTTGAGCCCCAAAGAAAAGGGTGATCCCACGTTGATTCGGCAGCACGTGAATATGGTCCATAACGCTCAACTTCAGCACGTAATGGACGTACCATTTGGGTGTGGCAGACATGACAACCTTCACGAATGTAGATGTCACGACCTTCAAATTCAAGCGCAGTCCAAGGCTCCATAGAAGGGAGAGGAGTGTTCACACCACCTTCTTCAGCACCTCTATAATCGTATATCAGCGGTACAATCTCAACGAGCGTTGCAAAGCTAATAGCGATAACGATACCGATGACCAACAAGCCTGTATTTTTTTCAATAATTTCATGCGGTGTACCAGCCATGATCGCTCCTTATACTTTAGCTGTCGAGATTTGATCGACACTAGGTTCATGATCAGTCGGATCAGCAATGTCTACTGGCTTACCTTCTGGCATCTTGATTGTTCTATAGACATTATATGCCATCACAAACATACCAGATACATACAGAAGACCACCAAACGCACGACCAATATATGGGAAATGCGAGAACTCAACGGTATCAACAAAGCTGTATACCAAAGTACCATCAGGGTTGGTCGCAAGCCACATCATGCCTTGACCAATACCTGAAATCCACATAGAGACGATATAGAAGATGGTACCTGCTGTTGCTAGCCAGAAATGCGTTGTGATCAAGCTGATAGAATACATTTTTGGCTTGTTATAAATACGTGGTAACAGTACATATAGCGAACCAATGGTAATCATACCAACCCAGCCAAGCGCACCTGAGTGTACGTGACCGACTGTCCAATCCGTATTATGCGATAGCGCATTGACGGTCTTAATAGACATCATTGGACCTTCAAACGTCGACATGGCATAGAATGACAAAGCGACAATCATAAAGCGAATGATCGGATCGGTACGCAGCTTATCCCAACTACCTGAAAGCGTTAGTACACCGTTAATCATACCACCCCAAGATGGAGCAAATAGAATAATAGAGAATACCATTGCTAGAGACTGCGTCCAATCTGGAAGCGCTGAATAATGCAAATGGTGACCACCAGCCCACATATATGAAGCAATCAATGCCCAAAAGTGAACGATAGACAAACGGTAAGAATAAATAGGGCGACCAATCTGTACTGGCACGAAATAATACATCATGCCTAAGAAAGCAGCCGTCAAATAGAAGCCTACCGCATTATGCCCGTACCACCACTGCACCATGGCATCGGTTGCACCGCCAAATAGCGAGTAAGACTTAAATGCACTAACAGGAATCGCCATGCTATTTACAATATGCAGTAGCGCAATCGTAATAATAAAAGCAGCAAAGAACCAGTTAGCCACATAGATATGTGACGTTTTACGCTTAATTAGCGTACCGAAGAAGACAATGGCATATGAAATCCATACCAATGCGATAAGGATATCAATCGGCCACTCAAGCTCAGCATATTCTTTAGTCGAGGTTAGACCTAAGGGTAAGGTGATAACAGCCGCTACGATAACCGTCTGCCAACCCCAAAAGGTAAACCAAGCTAAATATGGCGCAAATAATCTTGTCTTACAAGTACGCTGAACGATGTAATAAGACGTTGCGAACAAGGCTGATCCACCGAACGCAAAAATAACCGCATTGGTGTGCAGTGGTCTTAAACGACTAAAAGTCAGCCATGGAATGTCAAAATTGAGTGCTGGCCATGCTAACTGAGAAGCAATGAACACACCAATACTCATGCCGACGATGCCCCATACCACGGCCATAACCGTAAAGAATCTTACGATAGTAATTTCATATTCACGGTCAATGGGGGCGAGTGCTGTGTTTTGTAAACTCATTGGATGATTCCTTTACAGCCCGAATTATCAACAGAATTAACTAACATGCCATGTAATCTAGATCATGATAAAGATCATAACCAAACAATGGCTTTGGTAAAGGCTGTTTTCACTCGTCTTATCAGGCTGACGGTATTAACTATCAAGCTAAGCATGGTCTAGATATCAGTGATTGCTGATGGGTAGAGAGCAGTACTAAAGCGGACTGCCCGCGAAGCTGATTGATAGTAGGATTGTTAATATATTGTCAGGTTTAATAAGAAAATGTGCCGTTCTCGAGCATCAAACATCTATTGAGGCTGAGTATTTATCTTAATTGTCACCGCCAAAAGCCGTACAAACCAAGATAGATACTGATGTTCAACCGGTGATAAGAAGGTATCGACCGTCAATGTATGCTAGCGATAGCTGACAAAAAAACATATTTACGTAATGTTTAGTTAAAACTCCCGACTCTGTTTAAGGGTATTGTAACGCAAACCTAATCAAATATCATCAGAACTATGCGCCAAAATACAAACTCTTTAGTAAAATCTTAGCAAGCAACTTATCACTGCTACGCTATCCACTTATTTTATACCCAATTTCATGACTATTCTATAGATGAAAAAAGATAGTATTCACAAGTTTGTATGGACCAACTATGAACAAGGTTTTGTAACAATTTTATTATTTGTTCTACAAATAAGTTTTACTTATTGTAAAGTCGCATCTTATAATGCCACTGAGCAGCATACATAATAAAGTGCTTATTATATAAAATAGTCACCTTGTAGTAGTAAGTTTTTTGATATTTAACTGACTGTTAGGTTAGAGCACGAAAGGTGCTGACCTAGCACCGATTAACAACAATAGGTATTAAGGATAATAATATGGCAGTTTTTTTGACAGATGAATGGTTTGAGCAAGTCGAGCAAATGGGTCAAGAAGCAGGTGAGCTTAATTTGCCGCCCGCACTTGCGAATATGATCGTCAATCTAAAAGTATCTGATAGCGATCAAGACATCGAAGCCAACTTTGCAAACGGTCTATTACATCGCGGCTTAAACGATGGAGCAACCACCACGTTATTGCTTGATCGTAGTATCCTACAATCCATCATCACTGATTTCGATACCAATGAAATCATGGGCGCCTTTATGGGTGGCAAGATTCGTGTCGAAGGCGATATGTCACAGTTGATGGCAGTACAGACGGCTCGTCCAAGTGCTGAGCAAAAAGCGCTTTATAGCAATATTAAGTCAATGACTACAATGGCTTAGAGTCATTATTAATTTAATCGTATTTAGATAAAAAAAGCCCCTAAAATCAATTAGGGGCTTTTTATTTGTCTAAAATAATCTAAATCTGACTAGCTGGCTTTCGATTGTGCTACTTGCTGATTTTCTTTATAAATAGCCGCTTGTAGCCATACGTTTGCTTGTACGTAATCATGAACGTTAATAGAGGCAGTATCAGGTGTTTTTAGCGCCCCAATACGCATCACAAACGGATCAGCATCTTGTTCGCGCAGTACCACGACATCAAACAGAATAATCGTTTTACCATTAAATAGGGTTTCTTGCTTGCCAAGTACTTGACCTTGACACCACGCTTCATCTTCTTGACCTAACGTATCGCCAAACAAATAAGCACACATATGACCCAGATTGATCTCGACCGGCGCCATTTGTTCTTTGGTTTCTGGTTGCCATGCTTTGATTTGTTCTTGTAGGTCATCCGGCATCTTTCCATCGTTTGCCGCAACGATATCATTAAAAGCACGGTGATAGCGTATCGCTTCTTGGTCTTCTACTTTGATGACTTCATTTTGTTCACTGATTTTGATCTCATGTGCCCAGGCGCTAAAATTCACAAAATAGGTGGTGTCACGTTGATACAGATGACGATTAGCGGTATATAGCTGATCAAAAGCATAGATGATGCTGCCATCAGAGGTACGTAAGCGTAATACGGCATCGTGTGAGTTGTCATTGACAATCATACGCTCGATTTTACAGCTCAATCCATATGGGCTATCGACACAAGGGTAGGCATTGATAAAGCATTCAGGCTTGCCATCCTTCATTGCCAGTACTTGATTGATATGACAAGGTTGGTTCTCAGATAGCAATAAACAGCTGTCTTTGGCACTGACATCGGTATTAAGGCCTTTAGGCATCGCTGCTTTTTCAATCATCTGTTGTAACCATTCAGGTACATCATGACTCATGTCATCAGTCAGAATACGCCAATGGTCACCGTGACCAGCTGATTGCTCAGCAGTTAAGGTGATTTTGGTAGGAGATTGGATGTTTTTATATTGATAATTAATGGTCATGAAAATACTCAAACTTAAGTCAGCCATGAGGTTTGGGTCTGAAACTGTGATCGCTGAGTACCATGTGCCACTTTAAAAGAGGGGTTTATGATGGTCAGCAATGCCGTCAGTAAAGAGGCAACAAACAACAATGAGGGGTTAATGACAATTGTCCTTAGCATACAATATATAGGTATAGACACAGAGAATAGCAAGTCTGTTATAAAAAATAATCATAAAACCGCATTTTTTATTATAAAATCTGGACAGTTTTCGGTAATGACTGGCACCTGTTAGCCAAATTGTGTCAAACTAGCTCCCTTTTGACAGCCACATTTGGCTTGTCTTACACCCTGTTTTTGTGTTCGATTGATATGTTTTTGTGGCAGCTGCAAAAGTATGATGCAATTGCCGCTATTTGTTTTGTAACCTACATAAAGTCGCACGTAGATAAGATAAAGAGTTTGAATATGTTTCGTCCTTTAGCGTTATTTATCGGCTTACGGTACACCCGAGCAGAACGTAGTAATGGTTTTATCTCTTTTATATCACTGATCTCAATGATTGGTCTGACGCTTGGCGTGGCAGTATTGATTACCGTACTGTCAGTCATGAACGGCTTCGATCGTGAGCTAAAAACGCGTATTTTGGGTATGGTACCGCAAGCGACTGTCACATCAACCGAGATTATCGGTGATTGGAAGCAAGTCGCTGATAAGATTAAAGAAGATCCGGAAGTGGTTGCGGCCGCGCCTTTTATCCAGTTGCAAGGTATGTTGACCTCGAATGGTCAAGTAGCTGGCATCATGGTGACAGGTGTTGATCCTGAGTATGAGAAAAACGTTTCTATCATCAATGAGCATATGGTAGAAGGCAATATTGATACCCTAAAAAATGGCGAGTTCGGTATTGTGCTTGGTGAAGGTATGGTGCAATCACTAGGGCTACAATTGGGTGACAAAGTCACTCTCGTACTGCCAGAAGCATCGCCGTCACCTGCTGGCGTGATACCACGCTTTAAGCGCTTTACCTTGACCGGTATATTTTCTATCAGTCCAGAAGTAGACAGTCTCATGGCATTTATTCCCATGGGCGATGCGGCAAAATTACTGCGTTTACCAGAGGGCGCCCAAGGTATCCGTATGAAGCTTCATGATATCTTTACAGCGCCAATAGCAGCACAAAAAGCGGCTGCGATTGCGCCAGAGCAATTGTATCCTAGTGATTGGACCCAGACGCATGGCAATCTATTTGGTGCTATCCAAATGGAAAAAGCCATGGTTGGCTTGCTACTGTTCTTAATTATCCTCGTGGCAGCTTTTAATATTGTTTCAAGTTTAGTGATGCTAGTCACAGATAAAAAAGCAGACATCGCTATCTTAAAAACTTTTGGCGCCTCACCGCGTCTGATTACCCAAGTCTTTATGGTACAAGGTGTGGTGATTGGTTTTATTGGTACCATTGCAGGTACGATATTGGGCGTGATATTTGCATTAACGGTCAGTGATATTTTGGGCTTTATCAATAATAGCTTTGGTCTAAATTTATTTGATGCCTATTTTGTGAACTATCTACCATCGCAGCTGCGTTTGGCAGATGTGGTATTGATTACCAGTGCGTCATTTATATTGAGCTTTTTGGCGACCATTTATCCAGCACGCCGAGCAGCTAAAATTCAGCCTGCACAAACGCTGCGTTACGAGTAATTTATAGGCGTTAATGCCGTTATAAATAAAATAAAGGAAGCATTATGTCTGCTATCTTAAAAGCGACCAATATTAATAAGATATACGATGAAGGTGCCGTGAGCACCCAAGTCTTGACTGGTTTAGATTTGACTGTCACCGCTGGTGAGCGTATCGCTATCGTTGGTACCAGTGGCTCAGGAAAGAGTACTTTGCTCCATCTGCTCGGCGGACTTGATACGCCAACCAGCGGTGAGGTTTGGTTGCATGGTCAGTTGTTAAACAGTATGAATGAGACCGAACGCGGTGCGATGCGCAATAAGCATTTGGGATTTATTTATCAGTTTCATCATCTATTGGCTGAATTTACTGCCATTGAAAACGTTGCCATGCCACTATTGATGCGCCCAGAAGTATCGACGGCTGAAGCGCGTCAGCAAGCCATCGATATTTTAAACAGTGTTGGTCTTGAGCATCGTTTGGCTCATAGACCGGGTGAGTTGTCAGGCGGTGAGCGTCAGCGCGTGGCGATTGCGCGTGCTTTAGTCACCAAACCGTCGCTTATCTTGGCAGATGAGCCAACAGGTAACCTAGATTATGATAACGCACAAAGTGTTTTTGGATTATTATCAGAGCTGCAAAGTACGATGCAAACGGCACTATTAATGGTCACTCATGATCGAAATCTAGCGGCGCTTGCTGATCGTCAGCTGCTTTTACGTAATGGTCATTGGGAAAATTATTAAAATATAATAGGAAAGGACTGCAAGATAGCAGTCTATTGATTGAGTAAGGATAAATAGAATGGATAAAGATGACGACCCGATTGCTGCTTTTGGCAGTATTGAAGAAGGCGATGAGCCACTAAACCTTTATATGGATACCGCGTTATTTGATACGCTCGATAAACAAGGTCAAATAGATTTACTGACGCCCGTTTTCGATCGTATTACTTTGGCAGGTGTTGATTTTGATTTAAAGGTTCAAGACAGTGCGACAGGTAAGCGTTATGTATTGCTCAAAAACGAAGAAGTGGTTGAAGTTTTTGTGATGGATAATAAGCTCACTGACAACATCCTTAATGCTATTGAAGCAAATAGAGATGAGGATTGATAGCATTTATTAAAGTTCGGGCGGCTTATCTAAAGAGCTAAGCTGCCTTTTTTGCCAACTCGTGACAGTCTTATAGCGCCAAATGGCTTTAAACGCTAAGCCGCAGACGATGCTTGTAATAATGGCTAAGATAGTCAGACCTAGGCAAAATGCGGTCAAGGACACAGTGCCTTTATAAGTAATAAAGGGGTTGGCGCCGTCCGATATAATCCATAAACTTAAGTCAGAGATCATCCTGCCAATCGTGCGCAAGCTAATCATTGGCAGATCGAGTATTTCGGCACCGATATAGTATCCAGCGTAAAATACCGGTAAGGTGGTGAGTGGATTGGTAATCCATGTTAAGCCCAGTGCCATAGGGACATTGGCACGGAAAATAAGCGCACCAATCAATGCTAATAACATCTGTCCTGGCAATGGAAAAAAGGCACTCAGCACGCCGATATAGACGGCTTTATTTAAGCTATGGCGATTAAAATGCCACAATCGTGGGTCAGAAAGTTGCGGCGCAAACAGTTTTAATGTGCGACTTTCTAACACTTTCTCAGGGGTAGGTAATAAGTCTTTTAAACGTTTTTTTGGCACAGATTTGCCTTTACTCATTGTCCGCAGCCCGCTCAATCATAATAATAGGCAGATAGGCAGTCATGTTATTGATAAAAGTATAGATAAGAATTCTATCAGAAAAACGTAAAGAGAACGTTAGACAATCACCATCCTAGTGTGTGCAATTAGTATAGGATAATATCCGGATAAATACCATGGCTTGATGTAGTGGTATTTAGCGCCAAGGTAATATAGCAAGCGCATTACAGTTTTTTAGTGGATGCTATATATTATTTCAAATATCACGCAAGGAGCACTGGTGTATTGGTTAATAGGTAGCTTTATCATCCTTGCTATGATGGGTGTTTTGGCGGTTGCTGATAGCACGCCTATACCAATAATGCCGCTATTTATGGATAGCGCCAGCACTCCTGTTCTGACTATTTCATTCGTACTTCTTACCTTTATTTTAATTTTGATCAGCCAGTTTACTATCCCGTCAGCTTATCCTATCAATTCTGTAAAAAATACGTCTCATCACTCTAGGTTTGCTTCTCGTATTCTCTATTTTATATCAATCGCTATACTAGCAAGCACTTTGGTTATCGGCAGTGGTTTGAAGGCACTAGTAAGTCATCAACAAGCAGACGATCAAAAAATTACTGAGCCTATGCGTGTGCAGGCTTTGGTTCATATAGAGGGAATAAGCGATAGTGTGTATGATGCTGGTACCGATACTGGCTATCGGCAAGTGGCGATCATCAGTCAAATATTGCCATTGGTTTCTGAGCTGACAGCGCAAGACTTGAATAGAGTGACAGCGGAATATGGAGCAGGGCTAAATAATAGCCTAAGCGGCAATGATATCAAGTATGAGTCTTCAAATGCCATATCTTCACATCAAAACACACTTGCTGAAAACGCTGTTCAAGATAAGGTATACCGCGTCCTACTCAATGCTTATCCAAAAAAGCCAGCCAAACAGTCATCTAAGACTAACTCTCAGAAAAAATCTAAGAAAACAGAAAAACAAAGTCAGATTGCTGACTTAAATCATTTGCAGCCGGGTGATAGATTGTTTATGACCTTGACGCTGGCACCGCTTGCTACTTCTGAGCAAGTATCAAATAACCCATCAGGGTTTGATAGTTATCGCTGGCTACGTAGTCGGCACATTGACGGCGTTGCCAATATACTGGCTACCAGCAGCGCGATTTTGCCATCCAGTCACCCACAGATACAGTCACATTCAAATTCAAATTCGCATTTACTCTCTTCTGATTCTTATTTAACACGGTTGCGTACTGCTATTGACCAAGGGCGTTGGCAATTACGCCAGCACTTTTATAAAGATTGGGCTACAAATACTGCTGCAGAGCAACAAGCAAAAGCGGTCACATTAAGCTTGCTGACCGGTGATCGCAGTTTAATTAATCGTGAGACCAAAGATCTATATCAGTTGGCTGGCATTTCACACTTATTAGCAATATCGGGTACGCATGTTTTGTTTTTAGCGATTGTGCTGGCTGGTATAGTTATTCTACTAGCTAATCGTATGTATCCCGCTTTATATCGCTATATTCCGCGCTGGCACGTACGTTGGTGGGTGATGATTAGCGCCGCATTTATTTATGCATTGTTTACAGGGTTTGATGTGCCCGCTGCACGTACCGCATGGATGCTACTGGCAATTGGTCTGACAAGACTAACTTTATTACCTGTCAGTACCATGCGCGTATTATTTGCTCTGGCAGTACTGATGGCATGGCATGACCCTTATGTATTATGGCAAGCAGGTTATTGGCTGTCTTTTATTGCCGTGGCATTATTGCTTAAATATGAAGATACCTCACAAAATCAGCCATTAACATCAAACCAACCCTCTACTTCCTATGACAAATTACTCAGACGTTTATGGCTAAACTTTAAGCGCTTATTTAAGTTGCAGTGTTGGCTATTCCTCGCTCTATTACCTGTGACTTTGTTGCTCTTTGGCAAAGCATCACTATGGGGATTAATCGTCAATCTCTTTGCTATTGGCTTATTTGGTTGGATTATCGTACCGCTTAATTTATTGGCTGGGCTTTGCTATCTTATATTGCCGTCTGTAGCCGATATTATTTGGATGTTAGTCACTGCGATTATCAGTAACCTACACGAACTGATAGGATGGCTAACGGCAATGCCTGTGCTATCAGATGCGTGGCTTTATACGCCCGTCAATGCCGCTATTTTGCTCATGGCATTATTAACCATGTTACCTTGGTTGCTACCTCGCGGTCTGATCAGTCATTGGCTAGTATTGCCACCGCTCAGTCTTTTGGTAATGACGGTATATGCCAATCAGCAGTCACTGACTACGACACCCACTCTATATATATTGCCAACGGGTGATCATTATATAAGTGCCGCTTTATTACAATATCCTGTCGTCAATGATAAAGATGCCAAAAATACCAGCTGGCTGTTTTTGGCAGATCATAGACCCAGTAACACTAAAACTAAGACCATGCCCAGCAATCTGACGGCAGATAAATTCTCTACCACGTTAGAGCAACAATTGGGCAGCTTATCTGTCAACAAGCTAGAGGGCATCGTCGTACAAAGCAGTAGTAGTGGCGTGACTGATTCACGCGTTTACGATAAAAAGAGCAGCGCAGTGAGTCCTAATGATTCAGAACTCTTACCCATGATAGTCGCTCAGCTCAGTCAGAGATTGCCTGTGAGCCAATACTGGCAAGCAGGACGTAGTGAGCGTTGGTCTGCGCTACATCAAGCTTATAAAGTTACTACGGACTCTCAAAAGACGGCAACTATTAGCGCCCAACGTTGCGAATCTGGTGAAATATGGCAGCTGCCAAATGGCAACTTAACGTTGCAAGCAATCACAGGCTGGAGCAAGATAGAGGATGCCAGTGTTTGGGATTGTACTGTGGCTATTGATAGCAGCACGACCATACGAGTGCTCAAGTATCAAGCAAACGATCCTCTCAAGTCATTACCTGCTAACTCGCAAACACTCATGTCAAAAAGCCAACCACTATCTAACCAAGCAAATATGTTGCAATCGCGGCTAATTTTGAATGCAGATACGCATGAGAGAATTTGGCAAATGTGGTCGTTGCTATGCTCGGCTGATTTAACCAATAGCAATATAGCCATGAATCATACGACATGGTTAGGTCACAGTACCTCACATATCCCGAATGAGGTAATCAGCCAGCAACAAATAGATGAGATAATAACCTATGATAATAAACCGTTAGAAGTGGCTTTATCTTCTGATGCGCTATTCAAAGAGGGTGATTAGGAATTGTTCCAATATCAATAATGTTGCAGATGTTATTGGGAACTCCTAATATCTAGCGATAGTGTTTTATTTGTGATATCACATTTATAAAATACACGTATTTCACAGCGATGCTATTGAACCACGAGTAAAATGGCACCATACTTAACCACCTATTCATACAGAAAACTTAAACAGTAAGAATCTCGAATTTTCTGTCGCAAGTTTATATAATCTGTCTTTTATCGTTTTACATTGTTTCTACTTAGGAAGTTATATGCCCAACTGGCCGCCAGACCCTAACAAACGTCCTGATAATTCGGCAAATCAGCCAGCACCGATGCAGCAGTCAAACCAGCCGAGCGGGCAAGAATGGCGACTGATTGAAAATACTTTATTAGCAAGCGTGGTCGAGCAACGCCGTGCCCGTCGTTGGAGTATTTTCTTTAAGCTATTGACCTTTGGCTATATTTTATTGATATTTTTGACGATTGGTCGTAGCTGTAGTACTGAAGCACCCACTGGTCTTGATGGTATCGATACCAGTAAGCCGCATTTGGCAGTGGTTGAGCTTCAAGGAACTATTAGCAGTGGTGATGTCGCTAATGCTTATGATGTCAATGATGCGCTCACACGCGCCTTTAAAAACAGTAACTCAAAGGCAGTGGCGCTCGACATCAACTCACCGGGTGGCTCGCCTGTGCAGTCAGATGAAATCTGGCAGACTATGATGGATTTGCGTAAAGAATATCCAGATAAAAAGCTTTATGCAGTGATTGGTGATATGGGGGCTTCTGGCGCGTATTATATCGCATCAGCGGCTGATGAGATTTATGTCAACCCATCAAGCCTAGTCGGTTCGATCGGCGTCATTATGCCAAGCTATAATGTAAAAGGCTTGATGGACAAGGTCGGCGTAGAAGATCGTACCATTACAGCAGGTGAATATAAAGATATCTTGAGTTTGTCACGTCCCCTAACGGATTATGAAGAAAAGCATGTTGAAAAAGTGCTAGACAATACTCATAAGCACTTTATTAATGCCGTAAAAGAAGGTCGTGGCGATCGTCTAAAAAATCCTGAACAAAATAAGCTGTTTTCGGGACTGTTTTGGACAGGTGAGCAATCTATCGAGCTTGGCTTGGCGGATAAAAAAGGCAGTATTTCAAGTTTAGAGAAGCAGCTTAAATTAAATAACGTGGTTAATTATACGCCAAGTGATCCGTTCCAATTATTTATGGATCGCTTCGCCGTTAAATTGGGCGCAGGTGTGGGTTCAAGCATCAATCTTGATCTCTTGCCACAAGAAGAAGGCAACGCCCAGATGCGTTAATAGACTTTAATTTTTAGCGTTACCGTGTATGATTGTTAAGGCTGAGCGTATGATTACGCTCAGCCTTATTTATGTGTCGCTATCTAGCATTTAAAACCATAAATACAATACAAACCGTTATAACAACTAATGAGAATGTGTCATGAGTGAAGTCAATTTGCAGTCTTTTGCGTCCTTACCGATATCGAAAATAACCCAAAAACCAGTCATCCATTTTGCTCATGCCAACGGGATGCCAAGTCCTGTCTATGAGCCATTTTTTGAGAAATTGGCTGAATTTTTTACCATTGAATATATTTCCATGTTAGGCGATACGGCTGATTATCCGGTCGATAACCAATGGCGAAGTCTCACGCAGCACATTGTCGATAGTGTTAAAGATACCTGTAAAAAACATGGCGTTAAGCAAGTCGTAGCCGTCGGGCATTCGCTTGGTGCCATGTGTACCTTGCAAGCGTTGTACCGTGCACCCGAGTACTTTTCGCAAGCCGTTCTGATGGATCCACCATGGATTTATGGCAAAGTTAGCTTGTTATGGCATCTTGCCAAGACAGCAGATCGATTGCCATTGATGAATAATCGTTTGATGGATAAGCTATCGCCAGCTGGCGTGTCTAAGCATCGCCGTGACGTATGGGATAGCCGAGAAGATGCGTATGACAAACTGCGCCATAAAGGATTTTTTAAAGATTTTACTGAGCGCAGTTTTCAAGGTTATATTGAGCATGGTCTGCATAAGCGTGCCGATGGTAAAGTTACCTTGGCGATTCCAAAAGCCAGTGAAGTCGCCGTCTTTCGGACTAACCCTTCTTGGTATTGGTTGACCCCAAATCGTGCCCCTAAAGTGCCAGTTACCTTGATTATTGGTGAGCACAGTATCTTTTTAAAACGTCGATTCCCGCAACAAATAAAGTCGCGCTTACGTATTCCTTATATTACTCATGCGGGCGGTCATATGTTTCCACTTGAGCATCCAGAGTCTGTGTCAGAGCAGGTATTAGCATTGATTGAAAAACAGTTATCTGCCAAATAACAACAGGCTTTATTTTTAATCAATTTCCTTACGCTAAACCGATTGTCTTTGTGAGCAGTTTTTTAAGCAATGCTTCAGTATCTTTTCGAGTAAACCTATTATGTCAATGCGAATGCCAAATAAGAGCGCCGCTGAAACCAATAAAGTTGTCATACATCCTCAGCCTTTATTTACACGCTTAGGCACTTTACTGCTTATCATAGGCATGGTGGTTTTTTTCTTTATCAGTCAATTAATCGGGATTTACATCGCTGGCAAACTGGTATTACCAACTGCCAAAAGCGCAACGGTCGGCGACATTTTCTTTTTTGGCAGCAATGATGGAACGGTTGTCAGTATTTCTATCATGATAGGCTGCGTGCTATTAATGGCAATCAGTGCGTTGGTTATACGCGTGAGAGGCGGCAATTTAAAGCAGTATTTAGCATTAAGACCGTTCTCATTGGCGGTTGGTATGGGCATGATAGGGCTGCTGTTGATATTTATGATTGGCAGTCAGGCATTGACGTATGTGCTTGATAAATCACCGCTGGCGTTTGTAGATCCTTTATATCAGTCTGTCAACTCAGTATGGCTACTTATTTTTGCGATGGTTATCGTCGCGCCCATTTATGAGGAGCTCATATTTCGTGGCATATTGTGGTCGGCGATTGCAGAGCAGTTTACCTCGCCACCTGATACAGAATATCGCGGGGCAATCGTAGCAAGTCTGGTGACCAGTTTGATATTTGCGGTCATTCATTTACAATATGGAATTTATGAGATCAGTACCATCGTGGTACTGGCATTACTATTTTGCTATGCGCGGATCAAATCAGGCTCGCTGATATTGCCCATGTTATTACATATTATAAATAACGGCGCGGCTATGTGGCAGTATTTGGCGCAAGGAACATAAAGAATAACAGTGAATATTTGATAATTAATACTCACGCCGTATGCATTGTTATTTAATAATAGATTTTATCAAGCGTCAAGCGTCAGGATTAAGGGCTAATACCTCAGTCGCCGCGTGCTTGATATCATCGAGGGTCAAGTGAGGCTTACCGCTCAATGCTTGACGCCATTTTCGAGCACCCACTAATCCTTGGAATAACCCTAAATAGTGCCGAGTCATCGTTGGAAGCGCTTCACCTTTAGCTATTTGCTCTTCTAAATAAGGATACAGCTGAGCTAGTATATCTGAACGCTTCGGGACAGGGGTGTCCCACAAGCTATTGGCTTCGGCTAACAAATACGGGTTGTGATAAAAGGCGCGTCCAATCATAACGCCATCGATATGCTCAAGATGCGCCTCAATATCAGCGACGGTCTCAATCCCACCATTTATCTCAATATCAAGGGTAGGAAAGTCCTGCTTTAAACGATACACATCTTCATAACGCAGTGGCGGTATTTCACGATTTTGCTTTGGGCTCAAGCCTTGTAGCCACGCCGTACGCGCATGAACGATAAAGCGTGTACAACCACCTGCTGCTACCTTTTGTACAAAATCTGCCATAAATTCATAACTGTCAAAGTCATCAATGCCAATACGATGCTTGACCGTGACTGGAATGTCGACTGCCGCTTGCATATGCTTAATCAAATCTGCAACGGTATTGGGTTCTGCCATTAAGCAGGCACCGATTTTATTGTGCTGTACACGATCAGAGGGGCAGCCCACATTAATATTAACCTCATCATAACCATGCTGCTGAGCAAATTCTGCACACTGCGTCATCTCAGTGATATCTGCGCCGCCAAGTTGCAATACCAACGGATGTTCAAGAGTATCAAAGCGTAAATGCCGTGCACGATTGCCATGTATCAGCGCGCCCGTACTGATCATCTCGGTGTACAAATAGACATGTGGGTTAAAAAGACGGGCAAAATAACGATAATCCGTCGTTGTCCAATCGATCATGGGTGCAACCGAAATACGTTTGTTGGTCATATCAACCATAATGGTTAAGCCTTAATTTTTTAGAAATTTTTGAAGATGTATATGCTAAATGCTGATGGTATATGTGTCAGTTTACGTATCACTTGCAATGGCTTGTAAAGCTATAATGAATAGGCTAATAAGAGATCAGCCTATTTGGATAAAATAACATTATATGACCTGATCGATTTTTTTGAATTCAGGCAGATTATAAAAATAAATCCCCATGATGATGGCAATAAAACCGATAAAAGTGATATAGAGTGCGGGTGAAAAGCTCACATATAAAGTGGCATAGCCGAGCCCAAATGGCACCAATACCCCAACGATACCATAAGTGACATTGTAGCAAAAAGCCATTCCGGTGAGCCGCACATTGGTAGGAAAAAGCTGAATCAAGATGGCAGGTATCATGCCGATAACACCTGCACAAAAGCCTAAAAGTGCATACATAATAAGGATATAGTCGCCACTTGCCTCTAAATGATAGAAGAAAGCAAGCATTTGAGCGATTAAGATAATAGAGCCTATCGCCAAAATTTTGCCAAAGTTTTGGTGGTTAGAGATGATGCCATAAAAAATACAGCCAAAAATCATAAAAACGATGCCAAGACTGTGTGAGAATCCAAACAAGTCAGTATCGAGCGTAAAGCGTAATTCAATCAAATCAGGCAATAAAATAACCACTACTGTGGTGATGCTTGAGACAATTAAAGTGAGAACCAGACCTATAAAGATAGCATGCTTGCAATGCTTAAATAGGGTCGTAAAAGGCTTAGCAACATAATCGCTAGGTCTTGATTTTTTCATCTGAGTGAAAAACGGAGTTTCTTCTATCCATCGCCAGGCAAGGAGCGGTAAAACTGTCAGGATAGCCGCTATAAAGAAAGGCAAACGCCAGCCATAATCTGCCAATTGCTCAGTGGTCAACGTACTGCTTAACCAAAGAAAAAAACCATTAGAAAATAAAACACCCACAAAAAAACTGGCAGTCACATAGCTACAGCCTACTGACAGATATTGGCGCGGTACGTGCTCTGCAACGAACACCCAAGAGAGTGGCACATAAAGACCATAGGCCATGCCATGTATGATTCGCAAGACGATAAACAATGCAGGCGCTGCCAAACCCCATTGTGCATAAGTAGGCAAACATCCCATCGCCAATAAGCTTGCTGCCGTAATCAAGATACTGATTAGTAATAACGGTTTACGACCTTTTATATCGCCATAACGTCCAAAGATAACACCGCCAATTGGGCGTGCCACATAACCAATTGCAAATAATGACAGCCCCTGTATCTTCATAAGATTGGGATCTGAGCTAACAGGAAATAAAGTCGCTGCCAACATATCTGCAAGATATAGGTATATTAAAAAGTCGAAAAACGCTATTGCACTGCTATAGCAAGTAAACAGTACCGTATTTTTATCTTTAGAAGACATAAGTGCATATTGAGAACGAGAAGGCATATTAGGTCACGCATCCAGACATTAAGGTATTCGTTAAGGCAGTCATTATCTAAATAACTGCCTATAATAAAAAACGATAAATCATCATTGCTAATGATTTATCGTCAAAATAAAGACGTTTATGTCAAATATGATTATATGAAACAGAATTAAGCCAAGAGCATTCAACTTCTGTTTTTTTATATTGAGCCAACTATAACAGCCAATCAATAGGTAACCATGACATGATGGTTAGCCAAACATGGTCACTGACATCGACGCGCGGCTCTGAATCATAAATGACTTTCTTATCTTTTTCCATGGTATGCCATTGTAAATCACCGTTTTCTAGTAACTTCACTTCATACGCTTGGTTTAGTAAGTCATCGCTCAATGCACCATGCAACTGAGTGGCAAGCTCCTCATCATTGATAATCACGCCCATCTCAGTATTGATATTAGCCGAGCGCGGGTCAACATTATATGAGCCAATGAATACTTGATAGTCATCAACGGCGAAAGCTTTTGCATGTAAACTGGTTGAAGATTGGCTACGCGCTTTCCAAAGTTTGTTTTCACGCTTTTCTTCAGAAGCGGTTGATTTTAGCTCATAAATCTTGACTCCTGCGCGCAGTAAACTAGGACGCCATTGGCTATAGCCAGAATGTACCGCTGTTACGTCGGTTGCATCAAATGAATTGGTGAGAATTTTGATTTCGATACCAGATTCCGCTAATGCGACCAACGTATTAACACCGTCTTTGGTCGGTACAAAGTAGGAGGAGATAATAGTCAGTTTCTTTGATGGACTACCAAGCAAAGTGCGCAGCTGATGCACCAAATTGGTGTCTGCTGGCACAGTTTTAGTCAATTTACCGACGTCATCACTTAAGAATTGCATGTCCGTCCAGCGAAACGGCACTCGTTTATTAATCAAATCCGTATCGATAGAGGAGTCTTCTATGGCTGCTTTATACACTGATAAGCTGCCACTGCTACTACTTTTCTCATCGGCTTTTAACTTATCGAGCCCTTGTACGAAGTCAGTCGTCTCTCCTTTATCAAGAGTGGCTAAGGTTTGAATATCGAATGATATTGGTGCTGACCAGTAGCTGGCAAAGCTATTATCAATATCTGCCACCACTTTACCAATCAATAGTACATCCAAATCTGCGAACTGACTGCTTTTGTCATTGCTTAGGTATTCATCACCGATATTACGACCACCAATAATGGTGATTTGTTTATCAAAAATCATGCTTTTATTGTGCATGCGTCTATTGATACGTGGCAGACCGGTGACAAAATTTAAAGTCTGAAATTTACGATGCATGAGTGGATTGATGATACGCACCGCAATATTAGGGTGACTGGCAAAACGCAGTAAATGCTGATCAAACTTAGCATTATTATTAAAATCATCGAGCAGTAAACGTACGATCACGCCGCGCTCTGCCGCATCCCATAAGTCTTTGAGCATCAGCTGACCGGCTTGATCATCGTGCCAAATATAGTACTGGGCATCGATATTTCGCGTTGCCATACCCGTCAATATACTGCGTGAGGCAAAAGCATTGGCGCCCGTCACAATTGGATGATAGCCTGATAAATCAGGGTGAATCTCACTCTGTTGACTGATGGCAGCAACCAAATCAAGACTATCCGTGTTTGGGATAGCAAGGTCTGTGCTAACAGTCGTAGTATTTATAGGATCGCCCTCTTTTTGGGCGTCTTTTTCTATTTCAGCTTGTTTGCTGATGTCCGATTGGTATAAAGCATTGACCCGTGCAGATAGTGCTTGGCTTTCAGGCAAGTGCGGCTGCTTAGGTAAGCTTTGGCATCCACTAAGACCTAAGGTGAGACCGAGTGTCAGGCTCAACGATAAGTTGCTGGGTTCTATACTGAACATCGACATAAATAAATTACCTTAGTGAGCCTTTATATAATGGAGAAGTTGCCAAAAAATATGTATGGATTTCTTGGTGGTTTTGCAGATAATAACACTGATTATAAGGCATATGATAATATCGCCTAAGGCAAAGTTTAAATCGCCGCTAAGCTTATCAGGTGTCGGCATCTGTGCCTATTATAAATACGTTACTTTTATAAAATATTGCCTGTATTAGATCTTGTTCTTATTGGATCTAGGTAGCACAATTTTTGCTTCTTCTTTCTAATAAGTGATACGTTAGGCAAAATAATAGACAGTCAGCGCTGAAAACTGCTGCTTTGAAGCTGCTGCTTGGAATAATTTATCATGATATGATAACGCGAATACGTGAAGTTTATAATCAAAAATAAACGCTATTGTAAATAACAATCAAGGCAATGGAAACTTTATGAGTCAACCGCAAAATAAAGACAATATAAACGGCTTGGATGCAAACTGGTGCAATGATGCACTGGATTTAGAACTCGATTATGGTATGCAAACCATTGCAGTACGTGCAGGTCAGCATCGTACCGATGAGGGCGAACATTCAGAAGCTATTTTTACGACCAGCTCTTATGTATATAGCTCAGCAGCTGATGCTGCCAGTCATTTTGATGGCACTAAAACGGGCAATGTCTACTCACGTCATACCAATCCAAGCGTACGTACCTTTGAGCGCCGTTTAGCAGCACTTGAAAATGGTGAGCGTGCAGTCGCAACAGCCTCTGGCATGGGTGCGATTTTGACCATGTGTTTGGCGTACTTAAAAGCCGGTGACCATTTACTTGCTGCTAATCAGCTATTTGGCTCCTCTATTGGTCTGTTTAATAACTATATGGCAAAGTTTGGTGTAGAAGTCAGTTACGTTGATTGTTTCGACAATGACGCATGGGCAAATGCTGTTCAACCAAATACCAAGGTGATTTATTGCGAAAGCCCCAGTAATCCATTGGCACAGATTTGTGATATTGGCTTTTTAAGCCAGCTATGTAAAGCCAATGATATACTCTTGGTCGTTGACAACTGCTTTGCCACCCCAGCTTTGCAACGTCCGCTTGATTTGGGTGCCGATGTGGTGATTCATTCTGCAACCAAATACTTAGACGGTCAGGGTCGAGTACTTGGTGGCGCGTTAGTCGGTAGCGATAAGCTGATGCAAGAAGCGTTTACCGTCATACGTTCAGGCGGTATCAGCATGAGCCCTTTTAATGCTTGGGTCTTTACCAAAGGACTTGAAACACTTAAATTACGTATGCAAGCGCATTGTAGTAATGCCAATCAAGTGGCAAAGTTTTTGGTTAATCATCCCAATGTCAGCACCGTACACTTTTCAGGCTTGAGCGACCATCCATCGCATGAGTTGACCAAACGTCAGCATCATATGAAAGACGGCTTTGGAGCCATTATGGGTTTTGAAGTGCAGCCATCAGAGACGCGTGATTCAAAATCTGCCGCATGGCATGTCATTGATTCAACTCAAATGGTCTCTATCACCAATAATTTGGGTGATGCGAAAACAACGATTACCCATCCTGCAACAACGACCCATTTTCGTTTGAGCGCCCAAGAGCGCGCAGAAGCAGGCGTAAAAGATGGTCTTATTCGTCTGTCGGTCGGTCTAGAAGATGTGGAAGATATCATCAAAGATTTGGCGCGTGGTTTAGACAGTTTGTAAAGATAACGGTATAATTGCTATTAGTATTTTATTTTTTATTATCAAAACCCCCATTATTTATTATTAAAAAACCAAGAGGCAACTATGAATATCCAAGCATTGATGCAACAAGCACAAACCATGCAAAAGAAAGTCGAAGCAAACGTCGAAAATGCTAAAAAAGAGCTTGGCAATAAAGAAGTGCATGCAGAAGCGGGCAGTGGTCTGGTAAAAGTAACCATGACGGGTCGTCATGTGGTTAAGCGCTTGACCATTGATCCAAGCTTATTAGAAGATGAGCCAGATATGATCGAAGATCTTATCGCTGCTGCTATCAATGACGCGGTGCGCCAAGCAGATGCACTATATGAAGAAACCATGGCTGGTGCGACTTCAGGTATGGGCTTGCCACCAGGTATGC
Source organism: Psychrobacter sp. S4(2024) (assembly GCF_036861305.1). Taxonomy (NCBI): domain Bacteria; kingdom Pseudomonadati; phylum Pseudomonadota; class Gammaproteobacteria; order Moraxellales; family Moraxellaceae; genus Psychrobacter; species Psychrobacter sp. S4(2024). The sequence continues at coordinate 34,994 of NZ_JAZAQR010000003.1, forward strand.
AAGGCATGTTCTAAGTAGCTGGTTCTTAAACGCTAAAGGCGACATATTAAAGAAAAATGGGGTTGTTATCGACATGATACGACCCCATTTTCATAGCTATGATTTATAAACAAAGGACATCACTTTGCTGACAGCCAAATTTGATCAGCTGGTCAAACAGTTGCGTATCTTGCCGGGCGTTGGTCAAAAAAGCGCTCAACGTATGGCGCTGCATCTGCTCACCAAAAAACGCCCACAAGGCATGGCACTTGCTCAAGCGCTTGATGAAGCGATGCGTGATATCGTCGAATGTCAGCGCTGCCATAGCTTTAGCGATGAGGCTGTTTGCCCATTATGCCAAGATCCTAGACGTGATGATGCATTGCTATGCGTGGTTGAGACTGCAGCTGACGTGATGGCGATAGAGCAGACGGCAGGCTATCGTGGGCGTTATTTTGTGTTAGGGGGTCACTTATCACCGATTGATGGCATTAGTGCTGATGATTTAAATATTGAGCAACTGGTCTGGCGCGTCAAGCAAGAGCCTGTTGAAGAGCTGATATTGGCGACCGGTACGACGGTCGAAGGGCAAACGACCGCGCACTTTATCAGTGAAGCAGTCAGTCGTCATGTCAATAAGGTTACGCGTCTGGCGCAAGGCGTACCTATGGGCGGCGAGCTTGAATATCTTGACAGCATGACCCTTGGACAAGCGATGCAAAATCGCTCCTTTTTATAACCTTCTTATCTTTATCAGATTAAAATCTTGCGCATTTTATTCAATGATGTGGTTATAATTGCTTATATTATTTTATCGCTTTCTCTTTTAATTTTATTAAGACGTGCTTTAGCGTTTTATTCTCTCTTATCAATGCAGGTATCTGCCCGTGTCTAACACTGCTCCAACCGAATCAAACCTTCAAAATACATTTTCGGCTGACGAAGTACAGCATTCAGTCAATCCAGCCAAATTAGTAGACCTGCCAGTAGAGCCGGATATTGACGCATTATTAGATATTGCTGATGAGGTTGCCGTCACTTGGGTACGTAAGCAAAGCCAGTTGGATGAAGTGATTGAGGCATTGGCCACTTGCGGGCGTGTGGCATTAGATACCGAGTTTATCAAGCGCGATACCTATTATCCACGCTTAGCACTGATACAGCTAAATACTGGAAATCATGTATATTTATTAGATGCGCCGCAGTTACAGCTGAGTGAGCTATGGCAAGCACTTATGAAAGTTGATGTGGCTATCTGGCATGCTTGTGGTGAAGATTTAGGTATATTTTATCTATTGTCCGGCTGCCCACCGCTGACCAATATTTTTGATACGCAAATTGCCTTGTCCTACTTAACAGGTCAATTACAGATGGGCTATCAGCAGGCGCTTGATGAGCAGCTCGATATGCATATTGATAAGGAACAAAGCCAGTCAGATTGGTTACAGCGTCCATTATCAGATGAGCAAGAGCAATATGCGATTGATGACGTGCGCTTTTTACCTGCGTTATATTTGAGTCTTGAATACGCCCTAAAATCTCAAGGTCTCTATGAGTATGTGTGGGAAGACTGTCAGCTTTACGCCAACGACTTATATGATGCTCAAAATGTTGCAGACGAGCAGATGTATCTAACCATGGCAGATTATCGCTATAGCTCTGAGCAAATGGCCATATTGCAGGCGGTAGCCACATGGCGTGAAGAGCTGGCGCGTTCGACCAATCAGCCACGTACTTTTGTCATAAAAAAACAAGCGGTGCGTGAGATTATCACTGAAAAACCAAACACGATGCGTGAGCTTGCGCATAAGACTACGATACATCGCAGTATGTTGCGACTATATGGTGAAGAGCTACTCAAAGTGATAAAAGAGGCGAAAAACCTTCATCCTGCTGAATATCCTGATTGTCTATTACCGCCGTATCGCTCAAAAAACAAAGTACTGTCAAAAGCGGTGCAACAAGCGATAGATGATCAAGCAAAAGTTACTGGCGTACCTGCCAATGTCTTGATGCGTAAAAAATGGCTTGGGCAATTATATGAAGTGATTGCTTTTGATAAAGATATCAGCGAGTTGCCGCAAGGGTTGAAAGGCTGGCGTCATGATTGGGTAATGCACACCTTTATTCCTGTTATCGAAGCGCATAAAATCGAGCTACAGCAAGGTATGGGTATCAATGTATAAGGTTTAACGCCTGACACTTATCTGCGTTCAAATTGACCACACTGTAAAAAATATCCTGTCTGCTTGGCAACGTTAGTATCAATCAACATGCCGGTATGCGATACAGGCAGGAGTAAATGGTCAGCCGCTGCTTCAAGTTTGGTCTCTTTTAAATAGACGGTGCCATCATGCACCAGATGTTCATCAAGCAATGGGTTATGAGCTTGGCGTAATTTACGATTGTGGTATTGCAGAAATATTTGACCCAAACCGTATGGACGATTCCCAGCAATCACGCCAAGGGTGATATGCTCAGGTAACGGCGCAACTGTGCCATCTAATGCATCGATGTACGATTGCCCAACGATAGCAGGGCTCAGTCGCCAAATATAATCCGCACAAATACTGCCCATATGCGGTGTCCCAAGGGTCACGCAACGACTAATTTGCCACTTAGGGTACTGAGTGACAAAATCACGAATAATCAAACCGCCCAAGCTATGACCGACTAAATGTATCGGCTCATCAGGATGATGGTTTTCTTCAAGCCATTTATTAAGCCGCTGACTATTGGTTTGAATACCATCTCGCATACTACGATAGCCAAATTGATGAGTATCAAATCCTGCTGTTTGCAAGCGTTTGGCAAGTGGTCGCATGATCCAAGCCGTTTGGTGCAGACCATGGATAAGAATGACAAGATTATTTTTCTGCATATTTAATTTTAACCAAGTGAATGATGTGAATAGATTAATAGCCATTTTATTATAACGCTAAATATTATTAGCAAAATAAAAACCTCCAAATCAGCTACTGAGTTGGAGGTTTGTTTTTATCTTTTATAAAGTATCAAAAGCTAGGACTACATAAAATTGGGATTACATATAGTTTTCGATACTTGGGCAAGAACACATTAGGTTCTTATCACCATAGGCGTCATCAACACGTGCCACACTTGGCCAGAACTTATTGGTACGGATATAAGGCAGTGGGAAGGCTGCTGTCTCACGGCTGTATGGATAGGTCCATTCGCCGTCAATTACCATAGCAGCTGTATGCGGGGCATTGACCAATGGATTGTTCTCTAACGTCCAGTTGTCTTCGCCCGCTTTGGCTTTCAGCGCTTCCGCTTTAATAGATTTTAGAGCACTGATAAAGCGGTCAAGCTCTTCTTTTGACTCTGATTCTGTCGGCTCAATCATCAAGGTGCCCGCTACTGGGAAACTCATGGTTGGTGAGTGGAAACCATAATCCATCAAGCGTTTCGCGATATCGCTTTCACTGATGCCCGTCTCTTCTTTTAAAGGACGAATATCGATGATACATTCGTGAGCAACGCGGCCGTTTTTGCCCGTATATAGCACAGGGTAATGGTCTTTTAATTCAGCGGCAACATAGTTGGCATTCAGTAGCGCAAGCTCGGTCGCTTTTAATAAACCATCACGACCCATCATGGCAATGTACATCCATGAAATAGGCAAAATGCTCGCTGAACCATAAGGAGCTGCTGATACTGCTGAGCAGTCTTTTTGCGCGTTGTGTACAGGACTTAGAGTATGGTTGGCCATAAATGGCGCCAGATGCGCCTTCATACCGATAGGACCCATACCTGGACCACCGCCACCATGTGGGATACAGAAGGTTTTGTGCAAGTTCATGTGCAGTACATCAGCACCAACGTCAGCTGGCTGCATCATGCCAACCTGCGCATTCATATTAGCGCCATCCATATAAACTTGACCGCCATGTTTATGGATGAGGTCACAGATTTTACGGATACCTTCTTCAAACACACCATGCGTCGATGGGTAGGTGATCATCAATGCACCTAGACGCGTGCTATGTTCTTCAGATTTGGCAGTTAGGTCATCGATATCAACGTTGCCATTGTCGTCAGTTTTGACCACAACCACTTTCATGCCCATCATCATAGCAGTCGCAGGGTTAGTACCATGCGCTGACATAGGGATCAAGCAAACATCACGGTCAGTCTCACCAAGTGATTCATGATAACGGCGAATCGCTAGCAAGCCTGCATATTCACCTGAAGCGCCAGAGTTTGGCTGCATAGAGACATCATCAAAGCCGGTAATGGCTTTTAATTGCTCTTGCAAGCTATCAATCATGGCAACGTAGCCTGTGACTTGGTCACGCGGTGCAAAAGGATGCACATTGGCAAATTCAGGCCAAGTGATCGGTAGCATCTCACTGGTGGCATTCAATTTCATGGTACAGCTACCAAGTGAAATCATGCTGCGGTTCATCGCCAAATCTTTATCTTCAAGCGATTTTAAATAACGCAGCATTTCATGCTCGGTATGATGCGAGTTGAATACTGGATGCGATAAGATGGCATCAGTACGCAAATGAGCACTATCAAGAGAGACACGAGCGTCTTCTGGTAAGTCATATGCTTTAGTAACGAAAAGCTGAGTTAGGACATTAAAGTCTTTCTGATCGCTGGTTTCACTGAACGCAACGCTTAATTTGGTCTCACCAAGACGCCATAAGTTATAACCAACATTGTCAGCATTTTGAAAGATTTGGCTAGCAAGTTTTTCTGAGCCACAATCAACCACAACGCTATCGAAGAATTGATCATGTACCACGTTCAAATTGCTGTCGTTGGCGTTTTTGATGACATCAGCGAAAGCAGTGGCAAATGCATGGATACGAGTGGCAATACGCTTTACACCACCTGGACCATGATAAACCGCATACATACCCGCTAGGTTTGCAAGTAGTACTTGTGAGGTACAGATATTTGAGTTGGCTTTTTCGCGGCGGATATGCTGCTCACGAGTCTGTAGCGCCATACGTAGAGCAGTATTGCCTTGTGAGTCTTTTGATACCCCGATGATACGACCAGGTGCTGAGCGCTTGGCTTTATCAGAGAACGCAAAGTAGGCGGCATGTGGACCACCAAAGCCCATTGGAATACCAAAACGCTGGGTGCTACCCAATGCCACGTCTGCGCCCATATCCGCTGGTGATTTTAATAATACTAAGCTCATGATGTCACTCACGACGCTCACATAAGTTTTATTTTTCTTAACGGCAGCGATAACGTCGGTTAGGTCTTTAATATCGCCTTCAACACCGACATATTGGAATAATGCACCAAAATAGTCGCCTGATTTAGCCAGTTCAAAATCACCAACAACCACTTCCCAACCAAAATATTTGGCGCGAGTATTAATAACGTCTAGCGTTTGCGGATAGACGCGGTCATCAACGAAAAACTGCATAGACTTGCTTTTGCTGACACGTTTTGACATTGCCATCGCTTCAGCAGCAGCCGTTGCTTCATCAAGCAGTGAGGCGCCAGCAAGCTCAAGACCAGTCAGGTCGATACAAACTTGTTGGAAGTTAAGCAAGGCTTCTAGGCGACCTTGAGCGATTTCCGCCTGATAAGGCGTGTAAGCGGTATACCAACCTGGATTTTCAAGGACGTTGCGCTGAATAACTGCTGGCATACGCACAGGTGAGTAACCTTGACCGATATAGCTCTTATTAACAGTGATGTCATCTGCCATGGTACGCAGTTTGGCAAGCGCTGCGTGCTCACTCATCGCCACTGGCAAATCTAACTCTTTATGCAGACGTACTGGTTCAGGCACGGTATCATTGATAAAAGTTGCCATGTCGCTGTAACCAATAGCGCTAAGCAGGTCAGCTTGTTTGGCATCATTTGAGCCAAGATGACGATAAACAAATTCGGCTTCGTTGAACAAGCCTTCAAACGTATCAAGCGTTGGGTTTTGAGAGATAGTCATGGTGATCCTTGGTAAATATAGGAATAAAGGAGATGGCTATAATAAAAATAGGGTAGTAGCAGGTTATACGTAATGTACAAATTGGTCTTGCTCAAAGCGGAACTGGGTATTGTAAACGCCATTATCAGCACGCTCCCCAGCACCAATCATCATAACAATATGGTGATTATCACTCAGTTTTAATAAGCGCTTCATAGCAGGCTCATCGAAACCGCCCATCGGGCAGCTATCAAATCCATGCGCGCGTAAGGCAAGCATCAGGTTTCCAGCCGCTAATGCGGTGTTATTGGTTGCCCAATTTTTGGTATCTTCAAAGGTATAATAAGGCGATTTTATAGGACCCTTTATACGTCTGACTACTTGAATGGCGCTCCATTTGGCTACTGATACCACGTTAGCAGGTCCACGCAAAAAATCTAACGCAACGACTTTGTTGTAGTAGTCTTTGACTTTTTTTGGCACCGGCATATCAGGGTATTCACGCAATATTTGCTTTGCATGGTCATGCCAAACGTCAGTACGAGCAACGACAGCGATTAAACGTGCTGAGGTTTTTGCTGCGTTTTGATTCATACAGTTTTTAACCGCGCGCTTACGCTTACCAGCATCATCAATAACATAAAATTCCCATGGCTGAAGATTGCTTGAGTTTGGGGCAAGCATCGCCAAACGCAGGCAGTCTGCTAATACATCGTCAGGTATCGGCGCATCTGTAAATCGGCGTACCGAACGGCGCGACTCTAGCACCTCACAAAATGCTTGCAGCTGCGGGGTGTGACTAGGCGTCGCAAGACTGTCTTTATTGCCAGTATTAGAATTCATAGTAGGATCCATGCTGAGGAATGAGTAATCAGCTTCAGGCATTATCGATTGCATATCTTCAATAATGTCTGACGAGTGATTAATATGAATAAATCAGATAGCAGTTGGGCGTCATAAATTGAGTGCTGATTGTCTTGAAAATACTGCATGTGAAAACACGGTCTTGCCATTATTGTCTTAAAAGTAAAGCACACAGATACCAGCGCTTGCCAGTATCTGTCGAGTTGCTTCTTTTAATCAGTAAACATTTTATAAATGACAATCTTATCAAAGACTGTCTTATCAATAAAAATATTAAAAGCAGCAATACTAAAGTTAAATGCTGCCTTTAAGAGAGCGTAAGACTGATATTACAGCTCGTTTTCGTACTCATCAGCGGTTAGCAGTGCTTCATAGTCAGCGATATTGTCAGGCTTCATTCTGAAGAACCAACCTTCACCATATGGATCAGAGTTGATGATTTCTGGATCATCTTCTAAGGCCTCATTGATAGCAACCACTTCACCTGAAATAGGCGCGTAAACGTCAGAAGCTGCTTTTACTGATTCAACAACAGAGATTTCGTCATCAACAGCGATGATGTCACCAACATCTGGCAATTCAACAAATACTACGTCACCCAATAGGTCTTGAGCATGATCAGTGATACCAACCGTGATAGTACCGTCGTCTTCTAAGCGTAACCACTCGTGGCTGGCGATGTATTTTAGTTCTGCTGGGATATTACTCATGGTTTCTCTCCTAGGTGATAGAGGTTAATTAATAAAAAAGAAAGCTAATAATAAATTTTCTGTTGCCTACGAGTCAAACTGCTGCTTGCCATTACGGACAAACGGTAGCTTAAGCACGCGTACATCGACGAACTTACCTTTACCGCGCAGATCAATTTGCACATTGTCATCTTCTGCTAGGGTAGCAGGAACACGGGCGATAGCGATAGAATTTTTGAGGCTAGGAGAGAAAGTACCACTAGTAATGATACCTTTTTGCTCTTTATCAGTGCCTTGATTAATGGTCACTTCCATACCTTCACGTAATACGCCACGGCTAGTCATTAATAAGCCCACTTGCTTCATAGCAGTATTGTCATCTTTTGACTGTTTGCGTTTGCTGACCATAGCATCGCGACCAATAAAGTCACGATCGTCTTTTAGCGCCAGTGTCCAGCCCATGTTGCACTCATAAGGGCTAACATCTTCATTCATATCATGACCATAGAGGTTCATGCCAGCTTCCATACGCAAAGTATCACGAGCGCCAAGACCGGCAGGCTTTATACCATTGGCTTTTAATTGCTCAAAGAACGCCGGCGCATCATCGCCATGCATAATGACTTCGACGCCATCTTCACCGGTGTAGCCCGTACGAGCGACGAACCAATCTGTGCCTTCGATGTCTGTTAAATCAGCACCAACGAAAGGCTTAAGACCAGCTAAGGTATCTGCCCAGCTAGGTTTGGTTTGCGCCAGTTTTTCAACGGCGTTTGGTCCTTGCACGGCAATCATGGCAAGCTCTGGACGCTCAGTGATGCTGATGTCAAAACCTTCAGCGACTTTGTCAAATTGCGCCATGTCTTTATCGCGAGTAGCAGCGTTTGAGACGATACGGTATTCAGTAGCGTTTTCGTTCATCAGGTAAACGATTAAGTCATCGATGACGCCACCTTGCTCGTTGAGCATGCCAGAATATAGCGCTTTACCGACGGTTTTGAGTTTATCGACATCATTAGCCAGTAGCTTTTGTAGCCATGCTTTGCTGTCAGCACCTGTGACATCAGCGACGACCATATGTGAGACATCAAACATACCAGCATCAGTACGCACCGCTTCGTGCTCTTCGATTTGTGAGCCATAATGGATTGGCAATTCCCAACCAGAAAAATCCACCAGTTTGCCATCACTCTCGACATGAGACTGATAAAGGGGTGTGCGTTGAGGAGCTTGGCTGTTAGTATTTTGAGTATCGGTCATAACAAATCCTTATGTGGACATTAGCTATACTTAGTAAAAGTATTAGGGCTGATGTACATGATCATAGTAGCGAGAAGCAATATTGCAGGGTACAAGCATTGCAACCAAGGGTAGTACAGAAATAAGATAAAACTATCCGCCAAACAAACGCTTAACGTCAGTTTAGAGGGAAGCCCTATCTGTCCTGTGACCTGAGATTTTCAACACGATCCATCATCGTAATTCTTCAACAGAGCAATGATGTCGCGTTTTCTCCCCTTCGGTGGGTAAGACGTCGTCCGTCCTTACCGCTCTCCAGATTTGTTATGCCTAAGGTTTAAAGAGCAATACGCCAATCAGCGTGATGCAAATAAACCGTTATGACATGTGTTTTTCAGTCCTTTTACCTGAGCGATTAGCAGGGTGGATGCGCCTTCGGTGGTCATGTAGCGGCTGTCAGTACAAACTCGTTAATATGAGCATTACTAACATTAGGCTAAAGACTCTCTCCTGAAAAACGCTTTTATTATGAAAGGTTCACAGCTTTTTTACAACCCATCATATAAATTATAGTGAATAATTTTAGCAAACATGCTTTTTTATACGGACAATACACCGAACGACAGCAAAATAGAGTACATGTGTTTCTGTAAAATTACATAGCGTCAATAAAAAATAAAGCTGAAGCATTTGTTATAAAAATTTAAAAGTATAAAATTTATCTATGAGCATCATGCCTGACGGTACAAGGGAAACAGAGTGCTCATATGAAGATGCTCCTTACTTTCTCTTAAGCTAAGTTGCGATAGTATTTGGGATGCTTTACCTTATCTGAACGTAAAGTCACTACTGATAATGGCCTGAAATATGCTAATCTATGACGATAGTTTCTGATAGGTTGTTTTTATGCATTGCGATATTTATAAATTCCTTAAACATGATGATATGTATATCTATATTGCCCGTCCTGATTATCCGAATGATACGGATGAAATCAAAGATTGGCTGGGTGTGTTACCCAAAGACTTTCGTGCAGGCTTAGGTCGTAGCAAGTTTGTCATGCATCTGGATTTGGCTACAACGCCTACACTTGCTAGAGTGGACAAAGAAGAAGTGCTAGAAAAGCTAGCGTCGCAAGGGTATTTTGTACAATTACCACCACAAGATGTCATGCGCCGCCAAGCAGAATTGCGTGCCCGTGAATCTCAAGACAGTATTTATAATACGTAATAGTTATAAAAGTACATTTTAACAAGGTTTACGTCGATATTTTGCAGCTCGTTTTATCAAGTCTAATTTTTTAGCTGGCTTTTTTGAACAGAGTGGATAGATACAGATGAAATGTCAAAATATCAAAATCTATAGTGTCATGCATTTTAGTGAATAGTCATGATAAACTAGCAGTTTATTAATATAATATAATCACTATCCCGCACTATTTACGAACGCAGGTAATAAAACACGCATGGACTGGTTAAAAAACATCTTACACAGCTTACCACTAGAAGCGATCAGCGATATTCTCGGTGAGATTGCTATTTGGTGGGGGCAGCTGGTAAAAGACGTACCGGTAGCAGATTTACCAATGTATGCTTATCTTGGTGGTGTCATTATCGTGTTAGTACTTTGGCTACTGGTCGCGCGCATATTACCCCGTCCATTAGGCGGCATGAGTTGGATGATACTGTTTGCTGTATTGTTAGCACCAGGTACAGCACTGGGCGATCCAAGCGTGATTGCGCCTGCCAGCATCAGCGTGGTCTATGCGATTATGATGAAGGACACGACTGGTGCGATTGCCAATATGCTGCCCATCATGGTGGTATTACTTGTTGGTTTATTTGTTGGTTTTGTGTGGCAGCTGATTCGCGGCGCCTTTGAATCAAGCTTAGATAAAGCTCGAAGTCGTACCGCACAGGACACGCAAGCAAATATGCAGCTAGCTTCTGGCAATTATTTGGCGACAGAATCTGATGAAGTGGAGGCAGTTAAAGATATTGATCCAGCAATTAATCTAAAAAAGGATACGCCTGTATCTAAAAATAATGATTAGTCTGAATGCGATTGCTTTAACGCTATAACCTTTTAAAGTATTTCCTTTCTAGTTGACAGTGTTGATGCCTGATTCATGCATTTTTCTAATGATTATAAAAGACACCATGCGTGTCTTTTTTTATATGAGAAATATCTGCGAACGCATGAGTATTTTGGCAATCAATAAGGCTGTGCTAATCTAAATGACAATTTATTAACGCTCTTAAAACCTTTTAACGATAACAATAAATGAGATTGTATTATGACCGATAAAAAAACCAAATTTACGGGTACGCAAAGCTATATCGCTACTGATGATTTGCAATTGGCAGTCAATGCGGCAATGACGCTACAAAAACCGCTACTTATCAAAGGTGAGCCGGGTACAGGCAAGACTTTACTAGCAGAAGAGGTTGCTGAAAGTTTAGGTATGCCACTGATTACGTGGCATATCAAGTCGACTACTAAGGCAGAGCAGGGTTTGTACGAGTATGATGCGGTATCGCGTCTGCGTGATTCGCAAATGGGTGACGATAAAGTCTATGAGATTGGCAATTATATCAAGCCGGGTAAATTGTGGGATGCCTTTACCAGCAAAGAGCGTAGTGTATTATTGATTGATGAAATTGATAAAGCAGATATTGAGTTCCCAAATGACTTGTTGCATGAGCTTGATAAGATGTCTTTTTATGTTTATGAGACGGGCGAAACCATCACAGCGGCGCAGCGTCCCGTGGTTATTATCACCTCAAACAATGAAAAAGAGCTACCGGATGCATTTTTGCGTCGTTGCTTCTTTCATTATATTGACTTCCCTGAGGAAGAAACCATGCGCCAAATCATTGAGGTGCATTTTCCCAATATTCAAGAAAAACTGGTCAATGACGCGCTGGATATCTTTTATAAACTACGTAACGTTCAAGGACTCAAAAAGCCACCATCAACCTCAGAATTGGTCGATTGGCTGACGCTATTATTGGCGGATGATATGGCACAAGCAGAGTTAGAAGAAAACTTGCGTGGTGAAAAGTCTATTCCACCACTATATGGTGCATTACTGAAAAACGAAGCCGATGTGAATTTGTTGCAGCGTTTTGCTAATATGATGCGTCGTTAATATTTGTAGCTTGCATTGATTTTAACATCAGATATCAAAGTCAATGCCAGCGCTTAGCCTATGACTGTATCAATTAATGATATCAGCAATATCACCAGATAATAATGTCAGCCAATAAGTGATACGACTCTTATGTTTATCAAACTATTTTACACCTTGCGTACTTATGGCGTGCCAGTCAGTACGCGCGAGCTGCTCGATTTAAATGCTGCGTTAGAGCAAGGGCTGATGATGCAGCCGCATCCTGAAGATCCAGCATTGACTACTTTTGCCAGTCGTGAAGATATGTATCGTCTGATTCGATTGTGCATGGTCAAAGACGAGCGCCATTTTGATAAGTTTGATCGTGCCATGGCGGATTATTTCGAAGGCGTCGATAGTCTAGACATGGATGAGCTGTTGGCCAAGCTAACAGACGTGCCCAAAGAATGGCTCGATTTAAAGCTCGATCCAAAGAACCTGACCAATGAGCAGAGACGTCTGCTAAAAAAGTACGGCTCGCTTGAGGAGTTGATGAAGGCGTTGGAAGAGCGGTTAAAAGAGCAAAAAGAGCGTCATGAAGGTGGTAGTAAATGGGTAGGGACGGGCGGCACTTCGCCATTTGGTGCTTATGGTGACCATCCTGAGGGCGTGCGTGTCGGCGGTGAGTCACGCAAACGTAGCGCTGCCAAAGTCTGGGAGCAGCGTAAATATCGCAATCTCGATGACGATAATCAGCTCGGTACTCGTCAAATTCAAATGGCGCTACGCAATCTGCGCCAGTTTGCACGGACCGGTAGTGCTGATGAGCTCGATATTCATGAGACGATTAAGCGCACGGCAAAAAAGGGTGTGCTCGATATACACATGCAAGCAGAGCGCCGTAACCGTGTCAAAGTGCTAATGTTGTTTGATGTGGGCGGCAGTATGGATATCCATGTCGAAGCGCTCGAAAAACTGTTTTCTGCGGCGAAAAATGAATTTAAAACATTAGAGTTTTTTTACTTTCATAACTGCCTTTACGATTATGTCTGGAAGGATAATAACCGTCGCCATAGCGCACCGATGTCAACGTTTGAATTGCTTAATAAGTATGGGCGAGAGTATCGTGTTATTTTCGTGGGTGATGCATCGATGTCACCTTATGAGCTCATGACAGTGGGCGGTAGCGTTGAATATATGAATAATGAAGCAGGCATCATCTGGTTAAAGAGGGTGCTTGCACACTTTGATAAAGTTGCTTGGCTCAATCCTGAGACTCCAACCTATTGGCAATATACCCAAACCATCGTTGAGATTAAAAAACTGTTTGATAATAAAATGTATCCGATGACGTTACATGGCGTGGAAGATATGACCAATTATATGGCACGGTAATATTATATTAGCTTTAGAGTAATTGAATGTTAGCTTTGCAGTCAGTTTTTAGATGATATAAATCAGAATAAAGAAACAGCTTCTATTATTTAATAGAAGCTGTTTTTTCATAACATTCTAATTGTCTACGATAAGCAATCATTGCCTCATCATTAATAATTAAATAATAGGACGATTCCACGCATCACGTACGGCAAATCTAGCATCTGACCATTCTAAGCGTGAGTTGCCACGTGAATTTAACCAATCTCTCTGCAAATCTTGCTCTACCAGCTCAAACGTTTGATCTTTACCATACTGCTTGCGCTGTGCATAACCATAACCATAGGCATTACGATAGTCGGTATCGTAGTCATATTGCGGGTTATAGTAGTCAGTCGTCGCATGCTGAGTACGCCAGTAAGTGTCTTCTTCCATATTGCCTTCAAAGGCATTGGCAACAGCGTTACCAGCTGTTGCACCGACGACTGCACCAACGGCACCGCCTACGACAGAACCTACTGGACCACCTACTGCACCGATAGCTGCACCTGCTGCTGCACCGCCGACCATACCTGTACCACTACTAACAGGATTGGCTTCTCGTTGTACTTCATTTTGATCAGTAGGATTAATGGCTTCACCAACTTCTTGGCCACCAGCACCACCAGCAACTGCGCCTGCTAAGCCGCCGATTACTGTACCGACTGGACCACCAACTGCCGTACCTACAGCAGCGCCTGCTGCTGCACCGCCCAGTGCACCAGTACCACTAGCAATAGGATGCGGCTTCTCATGAGCTTCTAAGCTATCGGTAGGATTGACCATCTCGCCTGCTTCATGTCCAACTTTGCTACCTGTGATTGCTCCAACAGCACCGCCTACTAAGGTGCCAACTGGACCTCCAACTGCTGTGCCTACGGCTGCACCTGCTGCTGCGCCACTAAGCGCGCCAGTACCTGTTGCTACTGGATGCGGCTTATCTTCACCATGATGGATCGGCTCAATAGGCTCTCTATGACCTGCATAATGGACGTACTCTTTTGGCTCATAGTTTTCACCATTCATACGGGCATGGGTCTTATCCCAGCCATCACGTACCATGTCTTTTGCTTGTAGCCAAGTCATGCGTGAATCGCCTTTTACCTCATACCAGCGCTGTTCAAGCTCAGCTTCAACTTCTTCGAAACGCGTCGCATTTGGATAATGCGCACGGGTAGCATAACCTACTGCATAGGCTGGATGATAATCGGTATCATAATCATAATCTTCATGATAATAAGGACGCGTGGTATGAGTTTCTTGCCAGTATTCATATTCTACTGTTGGGTCTAGCATCTCACCGACCGAGCTACCTGCGACACCGCCGACGATAGCACCAATAGCACCACCAATCAGCATGCCTAATGGACCACCGATAGCGCCAATAGCTGCGCCTGCTGCTGCACCGCCTGTACCACCAAGAGCTGTACCTATTGGATGTGAGCCTGGCTCACCTGTAATGGGGTCAGCGTTGTCATTGACTACTACTGTACGATTGATATTATCCATGAGCTATTATCCTTTTTACTATTATTGTTAAGTTATGAAGAATGATATAAGTAGCCTGCAATCTAAATGACATTAAAATAAAGGTCATTTTTGACATCCAATCTTAGCTTGTCCTCTAAATCAGTGATTGTTAGCTAGCTATTGAAGCTTGCTAGCAATCACTGTATAGCTGTTCAAATTTCTAATACTTATTTTAATACTTCGCATTGGCATTACCCTTAAGAAATATAGTAAGCCTTGCTTGCTAAGTAATATAGCCTAAGGGTGCTGGAGTAGTCTGTAGCACGTAGCTGCTACCTGTATAGCATCTATGTAAACGATACTTCTATAATGAGCATTATTGTTAACCAATGATTATCAAAGCGCACAAAAGTAAATAAGATGTAAGTCGAGCTTATTGGAATCATTAATTTCCAATTACTGATATTATGAGAAGGTTTAAGTAAGCACAAAAAAGGCACTATTATTAAGAATAATAGTGCCTTCATTTTTATTAAAAAATACTTAATGTGGCTCAGTGAGTTTAAAAAAATGCAGTCTCAGTAGGCATGGTATGATGATGAATTGGTGGAATGTAAGTAACCAGACTATGGTCTATTGTGCTGACTCAACCAGTCCAATCATCACGCCCATCTCTTTTTTGTCATGCTTGTCTATCGTGGGTGCGTATAAAGCGGATGCAATACCGCCATCTAAAAATAAAGCATTTGGACACTTCAATTCGTTTTTAAATAGTGAGGCAAACTGATAAAAGGTCACGGGTGCTTCGCTATTGACAAATTGTAGACTGCCATCGCTACACACGCCTATACCGTTGCGAATTTTAGCTGAGGTGCCATCAGGGTCAAACTGCGGATGGATAGCATCATTAATGACCAGCATAGGACCAGATTGGGTAGCATACAATGGCTGTGCAGTGCCGTTTTTTAGTTGCTCAGCTAAGGCATTACTTTCAGTAATTTGTACCTTGCCAGACTTATCCCACCACAGTACGCCATTGGGTAAGAGGTGAAAATTGCCGCCGCCTTCTTTCAGGTTTAATGCATGTATCTCTTCAGATTTGATGACGGTATAGCCAATAGGTGCATAATTTTCATTGTACATGCCCGCATTCATGGCAAAATTCAAAGATTGCGATGGGGGCAGGCTGCTCAAGAGATTATCGAAAGTCAGTAGCGGTTGACGACTGTCAGATTGTTGCCAAAACAACTGTAATGAATAGCGCTTATCTGTCAACAAATCAGACTGAATATGACAGGTGCTATAAGCAAACGGTGTGTTGTGTGATTGACATGACCAATCAGTAGAAGCAGTGTCCGTCTGATTGCTATCAGTTGGTTGGCAAGCACTTATACCAACAGTCATAAGCGCCATAAGCATCATTGGCAGTACATGAAGAAGTTTTTTGAAAACAGTGTTTGGCATCAATCATCTATCTTTTATAAGGAAATAAATTGCGTGATTGTCACAGCCAAACACTGTTAAATGGTTAAACAGTTGGCGGTATAAAATCGCGGACGGTATTATTGACATTGCCAATCATTTTACCACCATCAATATTGACGTCTACCTCTCCAACCGTTTTTTCTGTTGGCGCACCGGTTTCTTTACCGATATCGCGCGAGTCTTTATTATAAGCAATCAGCGCATCATTATTGGCTAAAAAGCTCGACGAATCTGCCATTACCCACATCTGATTAAAGACCTCTGATCGCGCATTATGATCAAGTAAGGCGCCTTTATCGGTGAAATAAAAGAACTTCGACAATAGCTTAATTTGTCCATCATCCAAACGGCGTGCAATGTGATAAGGCTGCAATTGACTTGGGTGCTGTAAGCCGACTGCGCCAACGATGCTGGCAAGTGATTTTAAGGTGTTTTTATGATAACTGGCAACGCGTTCAGCCTTACTTGGCACATCCAGCGCTTTTTGACGATAGGGGTCTTGGGTTGCAACGCCTGTCGGGCAGGTATTGGTATGACAAGAGCGCGATTGGATACAGCCGACGGCAAACATAAAGCCGCGCGCAGAGTTACACCAATCAGCGCCCAATGCCAATAGGCGAGCGATATCAAAACCTGAGACGATTTTGCCACTCACGCCAAGTTTGATTTGGTTGCGAATGCCTGCCCCAACTAAGGTGTTATGGACGAATAAAAAACCATCGATCAATGGCATGCCGACGCTATCCATAAACTCAACAGGTGCAGCACCCGTGCCGCCTTCAGCACCATCAATGACGATAAAATCAGGGTAGTTATCGGCTTCTATCATGGCTTTGACAATCGCCATAAACTGCCAAGGCTGACCAATACAAAGCTTAAAGCCAACTGGCTTGCCTTCTGATAAATCCCGTAGCTGCTGTAAAAACACAACCAATTCGCGAGGCGTACTAAAAGCAGAATGCGACGCAGGTGATACGCAGTCTTGACCCATCGGCACTTGACGGGTTTCAGCGATTTCTGGGGTGATTTTTTCTGCTGGCAACACGCCACCCTGACCGGGCTTAGCACCTTGTGACAGTTTGATTTCAATCATTTTGACTTGCGGGTCAACAGCTTTTTCGGCAAATGACAGTGGGTCAAAGTTGCCATTGTCATCGCGGCAACCGAAGTAACCTGTACCCAGCTCCCAAATCAAATCACCACCGAATTTACGATGATAAGGACTGATAGCACCTTCACCACTATCATGAGTGAAGCCGCCCATTTTTGCGCCTTGATTGAGCGCCATAATGGCATTGGCAGACAAACTGCCAAAGCTCATCGCTGAGATATTAAACACTGACATATCATGCGGCTGCTTACACCGCTCACCGCCCACAATGATGCGGAAGTCTTTATTCTTAATCGGCTCACTGACAGCAGATTGCAAAAACCATTCTTTACCATGAGCATATAAATTGTCCAAAGTGCCAAAAGCATTGGTATCGCTGACGTTTTTGGCGCGCTGATAGACCAAGGCCCGCTGCTGACGTGAGAACGGCACTTGCTCTTTATCGTCTTCGAGCAAATACTGGCGAATCTCAGGACGGAAATCCTCTAACACATAGCGGATGTGACCGGCGATAGGATAGTTGCTTAGGATAGAGTGCTTAGATTGCAATAAGTCATAAATACCTAGCCCAACGGCGAGACCACCGATGATGATGAGTACCCAGTTGACGAGGAGTAATCCTGCTAAAAACAGCAAGATTGCGGCGCCAAAGGTGCTGTAGCGTAGCAAAACACCGGTTAGGTAAGGGGAGTTGTGTTCAGGCTCAGGGTTCAAATTGGTTCTGGAATCGGGCATAACAAGGCTCAACTATAAAAAATAGGAATTAAAAAATGCGGCAGTAAGTTATTTGGTAACTTTGCCGCTATTCATGATTCAATATAGAAAGATTAAGTGAGAGTTTGAAAATGAGCAAAAGCGCTAAAAGCCAACATGTTAAAAGCAGGCCAAACGCCCTTAGGGGCTCAAATTTGTGGTGTGTATCATACGCCTATAATATCACGGCTCCATATCAATTAAGTAACGGCAGACCGATAAAGACCTTGCAATTGCTACTCTCAGGCTTTAATAATTCCAAAAAAAACCTTAAGCTTATGTTTTAATGACCGTTTGTCGCGTAGCTATGATTAAATTGTCTATAATCAATGGCAGAAAATATTAAAAATAAAATTGAAACCGACTTTCAGTATCTGGTAGCAAGGTATGCAAAGTACCTTGTAAGCTGTGACGAGGACGGGGCATGAAGGGTAAAAAAAGCAATGGCTATAGCACTTAGACCAAATCACTTTGTGATTGCATCGAAACGCTTTAGTATCATTGGTAAACTAAGTTAAAACTTACTTGGCAACTCAATTAGTCTAAACCCCGCTACCAATCCTTTCAGCCAACACTTGCAATTTAGGTACTATCATCGCCGCATAGTCTTCGCTTTCCCAGTTAGCACTTGGGACACTGGCATTGAGTGAATAGGCATATTGCCCAGTCGCAACATCAAAGACACCAACGGCCACTGCTAATATGTCTGTAGAGAACTCACCATCTGATACGGTATAACCATGCATTTTATAATGTTCTGCGGCGTCAGATAAAGCAGCGTGCGCATGGTTATAATCTTCTGCTGATAGCTGCTCTTGTAAATTACTACGAATAACAGCCTGTCGTATTTGCGAACTAGCTGCATAAAAAGCACGTCCAATAGCGGTTCGGGCGACGGGAACGGCTGAGCCAACTTGCAAATTGACCGATAGGCGGGCAGGGCTACGACAACAAGCGTGATAGCGCATTTCCCCTTCGACTTCGGTTGCTAAATTCACCGACACCTCGTTTTGACTGGCAAACTGCCGCAATAACGGTTCAGCTGCTGCCACTAAATCATGACGACTCCACGCTGTTGCACTTAATCGTACCGCACTACTACCCAATTGATACTGTCCATGTAGCGTCACGCGCAAAAATCCAAGCGTCATCAAGGTATGAATCAGACGAGTAATCGTCGCTTTTGGCAATTTTGTCATCTGGCATAATTGCTGATGGCTAAGCGCCTCCTCATGCTCAAAAGCTGCCAATATCATTAAGCCACGTCCAAGGGCAGTGACAAATTGCCTATCGTTGTCTTCTTTACCTTGGGTAAGAGAGCTATTTAATCGATCCAATAATGGTGCAGCTACCGACATGTTTTTTCTCATTTTATAACCATCTGAATGAATAAGGGTTTACAGGACGCTAAAATTTTGCTTAAATAGTTTATATTATGAAACTAAGTTTCGCACAGCGGAATTTTGAAGTCAATAGTAAATTTAGCCAAAGCATCATATTCATCATTAATCGTCGGTCAGGATGACTGACAACAAGGAGCACCACATGGCAACTTCTAGCAGCCCACGTTTTGATTGGGAAGATCCATTTTTATTACGTGACCAGCTTACAGATGAAGAGCGCATGGTAACGGATAGTGCGCGTCAGTTTTTTCAAAAAGAGCTGATGCCGGGTATCATTCAGGCCAATCGTAATGAACATTTTGACCGCGATATCATGCGTCAGATGGGCGAGATGGGTCTTCTTGGTGTAACGATTGACGGTTATGGTTGTGCTGGTATGTCAAGCGTGGCTTATGGCTTGATTGCGAGAGAAGTGGAAGCGGTGGATTCGGGCTACCGTTCAGCGATGAGCGTGCAGTCAAGCTTGGTCATGCATCCGATACATGCCTATGGTACAGAAGAGCAGAAAGAAAAATATCTACCAAAACTGGCAACTGGAGAATATGTCGGCTGCTTTGGTCTGACAGAGCCGGATTCGGGTTCAGATCCTTCATCAATGTCAACGCGCGCGCGCGCAGTGGCAGGCGGTTATGAGCTGACTGGTAATAAAATGTGGATTACCAATAGCCCGATTTCTGATGTATTTGTCGTTTGGGCAAAAGATGATGCCGGTGACATTCGTGGTTTTATCTTAGATAAAGGTATGAAAGGGCTGTCCGCACCGAAAATCGAAGGCAAGTTCTCATTGCGTGCGTCTGTCACGGGTGAGATTGTCATGGACAAAGTGTTTGTCCCTGAAGCCAATGCTTTCCCAGATATTCGTGGTCTAAAAGGTCCGTTTGGTTGCCTAAATAAAGCCCGTTACGGTATCGCTTGGGGTTCAATGGGCGCCGCTGAATTCTGCTGGAAAGCATCACGCCAGTATACCCTTGACCGTAAACAATTTGGTCGTCCGCTAGCCGCGACACAGTTGGTACAGCTAAAACTTGCCAATATGCAAACGGAAATCACACTAGGTCTGCAAGCAGCATTGCGTGTTGGTCGTTTGATGGATGAGGACAATGCTGCTCCTGAAATGATTTCACTGATTAAGCGTAATAATTGCGGCAAAGCGCTAGAGATTGCCCGTATTGCCCGTGATATGCATGGCGGCAATGGTATCTCTGATGAGTTTCATATTATTCGTCATGTGATGAATTTAGAAGCGGTCAATACTTATGAAGGTACCCATGATATTCATGCGCTCATCTTAGGTCGTGCGCAGACTGGGATTCAGGCATTTTATTAAGCGTTGTTAGCTAATAAGTATTAGCTAATTTCCCGACCATTAACGTACGTTACTGTTGTGCTTCTTACGAAGCACTTGATAAGCAGTAGCGTGCGTTTTTTAGTTATTAGTCCTCATTTATATCTGGTTTAGCAGTACCTTTAAAGAATTAGATAAATGAGGACTAGGCACTGTCTTATCATTTTTATCATTATAAAAAATACGTTATCAATAAGGGATTATTATGACTGTCACTACAACCACACAACAGCCTGAACAAGCCAACTTTACTAATAATTCTACCGCTGATATTGCGACTGATGCGGTATCAAAAGGCGCATTGCATGGTATCAAGGTGCTTGATTTGTCGCGGGTATTGGCAGGTCCTTCTTGCACTCAAGTGCTCGCCGACCTTGGTGCTGATGTGATCAAGGTTGAGCGTCCACATATCGGTGATGAAACCCGTCATTGGGCGCCGCCAAAATTCGGCGATGATACATCCGCTTATTACGCCACCATTAATCGCAATAAAAAATCCCTTACGGTCGATATCACCACGCCTGCTGGACAAACCATCATTAAGCAGCTCGCTGAAACAAGCGATATCGTGGTAGAAAACTTTAAAGTTGGCGGTCTGAAAAAATACGGTTTGGACTATGAGAGTCTAAAGCAAAGCAATCCACGTCTGATTTATGCCTCATTAACGGGCTTTGGGCAGACAGGTCCCGATGCTGAGCTTCCGGGCTATGACTATATTATTCAAGGTTTGTCAGGGCTAATGAGCATCACTGGACCTACTGATGGCGAACCGCATAAAGTTGGCGTGGCAGTGGTAGATTTATTTGCAGGCTTGCAGCTGACGATTGGTATTCAAGCGGCGTTAATAGCGCGCCAGCATACTGGAATTGGTCAACATGTCGATGTCGCGTTACTAGACAGTGCGTTGGCAATGCTCGCCAATGTTGGTATGAATCATTTGGCATCTGGCGAGGTGCCGCCAAGACTGGGCAATGGTCACCCTAACATCGTTCCTTATCAAGTGTTTGCCGGTGCAGGGGAGGAGCATTTCATTTTAGCCTGCGGTAATGACAGTCAATTTGCCAGACTATGCCAGATGTTATCCGTAGAGTGGCATACTGACAGTCGTTTTGCGACCAACCCTCAACGCGTTGCCCATCGTGAGCTGATTTGTGAGTGGCTCATAAACGCATTTGCCGAGCATCCACGTGCATATTGGCTTACGCGCTTGCATGAGGCGGGTATTCCTTGCGGTCCTATTCATAATGTTGCAGAAGCTTTGGCTATGCCGCAAGCGCTGGCACGAGGGATGATTGTTAATTTTGCCGCGCAAGGCAGTCCGGTAAGAGCACTTGGTAGTCCCATTAAACTCTCAGGCTCGCCTGTCACCTATCGTACACCGCCACCGCGTTTGAGCGAGCATACTGACAGCACGCTTAGTAATTTGGGCTATGACAGCGATATGATCGCCAAATTGAAAGCTGATGGGATTGTTTGATTAAACCCTTGATTCTCTTGGTCGAAGGCGGTTATTACCTGCAAAAGCTCAATGACAATTTGCAGGCGTTTTTGTCAGGGCTTATAGTCAGTCCTAAATAAAATAAGGACAAATATCATAAAGTGCTACTGGTATAAATTTTTCTTTCTTTAAACATGGAAATAGCAGCGTTTAGGTTTTATTGCTAATCAATGAAACCTAAACGCTGTTCAATTTGCTTCGCCAATTCAATCAGTACAGCACTGACCTCAGCACGCTTGGACTCATATTCTGCTTGTAAAAAGCTGACTGCCATACCCGCAACCGCATTGCCCGACGCATTGCGTATGTAAGTCCCTAAGCAATACATACCATCACGCAATTGCCCATCATCCAGTGAAATACGGCTCTGCTGTATGGCAGCAATTTCATCCGCTAAAGTTTCAAAGTTGCTAACTCCGTTAGGTGTCATTGGCTCTGGAAAGATACCTTCATAAAGTGATTTGATATTATGCATCGGCAATGTTGAAAGCATAGCTTTGCCCGTGGCAGAAAATACTGCTGGTACGCGCACACCAGCACGGAAAGTAAAACCAAGCGGAGCTGGTGCTTCATGACATGCTAAAAAAACCACTTCGCCCAAATCCATTTTGGACAAGGTGACGGTGTGCTGTAATAGGATAGGATATTGCATGATAAGGTCTTTAAATAACTGCACCACCCCTTGCTGCTGCTCGTATTTACCCGCCCAATACAGCAAGTAAGAACCTAAGTGAAAGCGTCCTTCACTATCCTTATAGATGACATGCTTGGTAAGTAAGCTTTGCAAAATATTATGCGTTGAGCTACGTGGTAGCTTTAACTCTTTTGCAATATAAGCTGCCGTTAAGGGCTGCTGGCTTGCCGTGATTAAATCCAGAATTTGAAACGTTTTGTCTAGAGCAGGAACGGCGCTGGTACTCATAAGTTGCCTATTAAAATGTCAGTTAAAAAGTAAAAATAAAAAATATGTTCGAGAACTATCAAAATAACGGTTGCAAAGAGTATCGCATCGTTCTTATAATGATGTCTCATATATGGAATAGTTGTTCAGTATATTGAACAGTGCATATATTATCAATCATTATTACTGACTGCTTACGTCAATTTTTCATTGGTTTAATAGCTGTTTAAAAAGACAAGCTTATGCCAACGTTAGATAGCTTTATAAATAATAAATAAGTAATAGCGACAAACATGGAGTGTTACGATGCTAAAGACGACCCTAAATCTCTCAAACCCAGATTTGATCAAACAGCAGTGTCTTATCAAAGACGGATGGCACGCTGCCAATGATGATGCCACTATAGAAGTGAGCAATCCATTCAACGGCGATGTTATCGGTACGGTGCCAAGCTTGACGACCGCTGATGTCAATGATGCTGTTACTTACTCTCACGAAGCTCAAATCACTTGGGCCGCCAAAACCCCACAAGAACGCGCGCAGCTGCTGCAAAAATGGGCAGATCTTATCGATGCCAACAAAGAAGATTTGGCCATTATCATGACCGCCGAGCAGGGCAAGCCTTTGGCTGAATCACGCGGCGAGATTGGTTATGCCAATAGCTTTATCCGCTGGTTTGCAGAAGAAGGCAAGCGTGTTTATGGTGATGTCATTCCTGCAACCAACTCGCAATTACGCTATGTGGTATTAAAACAGCCGGTTGGCGTTTGTGCTGCCATCACGCCTTGGAACTTTCCAGCGGCGATGATCACGCGTAAAGCAGCTCCTGCACTAGCAGCAGGCTGTACTATCATTATCAAACCTGCGACTGAAACGCCATTTTCTGCCTTAGCACTCGGTGCATTGGCTGAGCAAGCAGGTATTCCTGCAGGCGTTATCCAAGTTGTGACCGGCAAATCATCTGTTATCGGCGATATTCTTACCGGCGATGCTCGCATTCACAAACTATCATTCACGGGTTCTACCGAAGTCGGTCGCACCTTAATGGCACAGTGTGCTCCAACGATTAAAAAGCTGTCATTAGAGCTTGGCGGCAATGCACCGTTTATCGTTTTTGATGATGCCGATCTTGAAAAAGCTGCTGAAGGTCTAATCGCCTCTAAATACCGTAACGCTGGTCAAACCTGTGTGTGTGCCAACCGCGTTTATGTTCAAGACAGCATTAAAGATGAATTCTTAGATATCTTTATCAAAAAAGTCGCTGAGCTAAAAGTCGGTAATGGCATGGTAGAAGGAGTCAACGTTGGTCCTTTGATTAATGAAAAAGCCTTACAAAAAGTACAAGCGCTACTAAAAGATGCGCTAGACAAAGGCGCTACCCTGATTGCTGGTGGCAGTACGAATAATGCGTCAGCCCTTGCTTACAACCCAACGGTTATCACCGATATCAGCGCTGATATGGATATTGCCAGCGAAGAGATATTTGGTCCTATCGCGCCAGTCTTTACTTTTTCATCTGAAGAAGAAGTTATTCGCGCAGCCAACGACACTATCTACGGTCTAGCAGCTTATTTTTATAGTAGCGACTATGCGCGCGCTTGGCGCGTGACCGAAGGTCTTGAATATGGCATGGTTGGACATAATACGGGCATGCTCTCAACAGAAGTAGCACCATTTGGCGGCGTCAAACAGTCTGGTTTTGGTCGTGAAGGGTCAAAATACGGCATCGAAGAATATGTTGTGACCAAATACTGGTGTTCTGACGTCAGCTAAGCTTTTCAGTTTTATTTTCTATTTTAATGGTCACATATTTAATTGTCACATAGCGCGAAACGGGGTTCAGTACTATGAATCCCAACTGTAATTTACTCTATAAACCGCCATCACTTCACTGGCATCTACGTAAAAAGAAAGAAAAGGACATTCTTATGACTACCAATCAATCATTACTTGCACGCCGTAAAGCGGTATTGCCAACCGGACTGGGTGTGGCTTTTCCTATCTTTGCCGAAAAAGCAAAAAACTCAGAAGTTTGGGATATTGAAGGCAATCGTTATATCGATTTCGTTGGCGGCATCTCAGTACTAAATACCGGTCACAGTCATCCAAAAATCACGCAGCGTGTGCACGAGCAGCTAGACAAATTCACCCATACTGCTGCGCAAATGATTAACTATGAATGCTATGTCGATCTTGCCGAAAAACTGTGTGAAAAAGCGCCTATCAGTGGCGACACCAAAGCGTTCTTCTTGACCACTGGGGCAGAAGCGGTTGAAAACTGTATCAAAATTGCTCGTGCAAAAACCCGTCGTCCAGGTGTGATTTCTTTCGTTGGCGGTTGGCATGGCCGCACGCTTATGTGCATGAGCTTGACTGGTAAAGTATTGCCATATAAAAAGAACTTTGGTCCGATGCCAGGGCCTGTATTCCATGCACTATTCCCATGCGATGAGCTGAATGTTACTGAAGAACAAGCATTGCATAGCCTTGAGATGATTTTCCAAGCGGATATCGATCCTAGTGAAGTGGCGGCGATGATTATCGAGCCAGTACAAGGTGAGGGTGGCTTCCATCAAGTCACGCCATCATTTGCTAAGTCTTTACGCGATATCTGTGATGAGCACGGCATCGTCCTAATCTTTGATGAAGTACAGTGTGGTTTTGGGCGTACAGGTACGTTGTTTGCCTGTGAACAATTGGGCGTTGAGCCAGATCTGATGACCAGTGCTAAGAGCTTGGCAGGTGGTTATCCTATTTCTGCCGTTATTGGTCGTGCTGATATTATGGATGCCCCGCAAGTAGGTGGCTTGGGTGGTACTTATGCTGGTAACCCACTTGCTTGTGTAGCCGCTTTAGCAGTCATCGAAGTCATCGAAGAGGAAAACCTACTTGAGCGTAGTATTGAAATTGGCGACAAAATTGAGTCATTCTTAAAGGGCTTAAACTTAAGTAGTATCGGACATATTCGCCATAAAGGCGCCATGCTCGCGTTTGAATTAATCGATAGTGATGGTAAGCCTGACGTTGAAGCGACGACTAACCTAAAAGCGAAATCATTTGAGCAAGGTTTATTACTAGCATCTTGCGGTATGCATGGCAATGCCATTCGTGTGATGGTGCCATTGACAGTTGAAGATGAAGTGCTACAAGAAGGTCTTGATATCATCAAAGGTATTTTGACTGCCTAAGTATTTGATAGCTTAAAGGATAACAAGTGCTAAAGATTGGGCTGTGTTTATAGTCAAATCCTAAGCAGTGTTGGTACAACGGCGCCTTGCAAGTCAAGACGCCGTTATTGTCTCCGCTATCGAGATATTAAAAATACTATCGAGCTTCTCGGCTGAGAAGTATGGAAAGATAAACATGAGGGGCAATGCCCTGTTAAATACAAAATAGTGTCACTCTAAGTGTAATGAAAAAAGATTCACACGGATGAAGCACGGACAAGGAGCAAGTTATGTCTGAATTAAAAAAATCGTTAGGGACACTAGATGTTATCGCCTTAGCATTTGGTGCAATGGTCGGTTGGGGCTGGGTCGTCTTGGCGGGTGGTTGGATTTTATCTGCTGGTACTTGGGGTGCGATGTTAGCGTTCTTCATAGGTGGGCTGGCAGTGATACTGATTGGTGTGACTTATGCTGAGCTTGCGGCATCGATGCCTATCACTGGTGGTGAGCATACTTATACCCATCGCGCGCTGGGAGTCAATGTCTCCTTTATCTGTTCATGGAGTATCCTATTTGGTTATTTCTCTGTGGTCGCCTTTGAGGCGGTTGCCTTGCCGACAGTCGTAGAATATTTTATCCCCAATTATAATCAAGGTTATCTCTGGACCATTGCTGGATGGGATGTTTATGCCACATGGGTAGGGGTTGGGATGCTAGGCTCCGTCATTGTAACGTGGCTAAATATACGCGGTATGGAAGTCAGTGCATGGTTCCAAAAAACTGCAGTACTAGGTATTTTATTTGTCGGAACCTTGCTATTTATTGGTGCAGTGCTTTATAACCCTGAAACCTCTACAGCAATACAATCGCCAGCCTTCATTGGTGGTGTCGGTGGCATGATGGCCGTCATTGTCATGGTGCCCTTTATGTTCGTGGGTTTTGACGTTATTCCACAAGCGGCAGAAGAGATTGATTTAACTCGTCCTAATATCGGTAAGTTTTTGATTATTTCTATCGTCGTTGCGGTGATGTGGTATGTGGGTATCGCTTGGAGCGTGGGTACGACGTTGCCACTGGTACAAGCAGAAAGCTCAACCCTGGCTACTGCTGATGCCATGACCAATGCTTGGCAAGGCAAATGGGCAGGTATTTTACTGGTTATTGGCGGTGTACTTGGTATTTTATCTAGCTGGAATGCGTTCTTAATCGGCGGTAGTCGCCTGCTTTATGCTATGTCTAAAGCCCGTATGTTGCCAGCCTTTTTAGGTAAATTACATCCAAAATACAATACACCTTCAAATGCGATTCTCCTCATTGGTGGTTTAGCAACGCTAGCACCCTTGTTTGGTCGCAAGATGTTGGTTTGGATCGTTGATGCAGGCGGTTTTGGTATCGTGATTGCTTATACCTGTGTTGCTATTTCATTCTTGGTACTACGCTACCGCGAGCCTGATATGGTACGTCCCTTTAAGATACCAGCAGGTAAGCTTGTCGGTATGATAACGATTGCGCTTAGCTTTGGTTTATTGATGCTATATATGCCAGGTATGCCATCAGCACTGACTGCTGTTGAATGGTGGATTTTCTTTGGCTGGACCGTCTTAGGTATTGTGTTATATAGCTATGCAAGGATTAAATATCCAGGTATTAGTGAATCGATTATGGCAGAAGAGCTGCGTGAATTAAAAATCGTCAATCAATTGTGGTTAAAAGATAACCCACCTAAGCGCTAAGTTTTTCGATAAGATGTTTTTTCATTAATGATCATTCAACAAAAAGCCTAACATTCAATGTTAGGCTTTTTATTATTCTAAAAATTACTCTGTCAATTAAGACTTATCACGAATCAACTTATAGTTTAAAAATTCAGTGATACCAAGGGTACCAAGCTCGCGACCAAATCCAGAGCGTTTAACGCCGCCGAATGGGGTATTGGCCTCACTACCAGAAGGCGCGTTGATAGTCACCATACCGACATCTAATTGCTCAGCAATCTCTGCTGCCAATGCTGCGTCTTGAGTTTGAATTGAAGCACCTAGACCAAATGGTACGTCATTGGCAATTTTGATAGCATGCGCAATGTCATTCGCTTTGTAGATAACGGCGACAGGACCAAATAGCTCCTGACGATAGACATCCATTGAGTCATCGACATCTGCCAATACCGCAGGGGCAAACCAAGCACCTGGCTTGTCTTTAACGATGCCACCCTCGACTAATACCGTTGCACCGGCTTTGACAGCACTGTCTAACTGCTCTTGCAAATTGTTTGCTGCCGCCTTCGAAGACATCGGGCCAATGAAAGTATCTTCATTTTGTGGATCAGCTAGGGTCATGCCACGTACGGCATCGGTAAAGCCTTTAACAAACTGGTCGTACACGCTTTCAACGATGATTAAGCGTTTAGCAGCATTACAAGCCTGTCCAGTGTTACCAAAACGACCTACGATTGCACCTTGTACGGCCTGCTCGATATCAGCATCCGCCGCAACGATAAAAGCATCGGAGCCACCAAGCTCTAAAACGACCTTTTTGAGGGCGCCACCAGCTACTTTTGCAACTGCTTGTCCTGCACGTTCAGAACCTGTCAACGAGACGCCTTGCACTCTGGTGTCTTCAATAATAGTCGCTGCTTGATCGTTGGTAGCGAAGACATTGTTATACACGCCACTAGGTAAGCCGGCGTCTTTTAGAATATCAACGATAACTTCTGCGGTGTTAGGGCACTGCGGCGCATGTTTTAAGATAATGGTGTTACCTGCCATCACGTTTGGTGCCACAAAACGAGCTACCTGATAATGCGGGTAGTTCCATGGCATGATGCCAAGTAAAACGCCAACAGGGAGTTTTTTGACTGAGGCAGAACCTTGATCCACATCAATGGTATTTGGTGCTAATAGTTGCTCACCGTTATCTGCATAATAGCGATAAATTTGAGCAACCAGTTGGAGCTCACCCTTTGCTTGTGCGAGAGGCTTGCCCATTTCGTTGGCAACGATACGTGCTAGCTCATCTTGGCGCTCAATATAGATGTCAGCTATTTTATTTAATAATGCACTACGTTCGCTAAGCGAGGTCTTTTGCCAGTCTTGATAAGCATTATTTGCTTGCTCAATAGCGTTTTGGATATCTTGTTCAGTGGCGGTAGGGTAAGTGGCTTCTACTTCACCAGTGGCTGGGTTATTGACTTGATAATCGCTCATAGTTATGTCCTTTTTTAAAATATTATTGGGTTCAAAATCCATTTGGGTCTATATTTTTATGCGGCTGCTTTTAGTTAATACTTTTAGTTGCTGCTTTTAATTGATGATTTTGGTTGCTGCTGCGTAATGCAATGAATATTGCCGCCACCAAACACAATCTCTTTCGTTCGTACTCCCACTACCTGATGTTGAGGAAAGACTTTTTCAAGCTGCTCGATAGCGAGTGCATCATTTATATCATCATATTGCGGTACGATGACAGCGTCATTACAAATTAAAAAATTGGCATATGAGGCAATACAGACGTCACCCGTTAAGCGCGCCTTGGCATCATCAGATTGTTCAATATCATAATGTTCAGGCAAGGTGACAGAGTTTTTGGTACAGCAAAGCTTATGGACTTTTAAACGTCTGCCTTTTGCATCAGTCATATTTGAGAGCTGCTCATAGGCTTTTTGCGTTGCCTCATAAAACGGATGCTTAGGGTCGTCAGTAAACAAGCAAACCACTTCACCAGGGCGCGCAAAGCAGGCGATATCATCAATGTGACCTGTAGTCTCATCAGGATCAATACCGTCATCAATCCACAGCACTTTTTGCACATTAAGATAGGCTTTTAGCTTGTCTTCAATTTGATCTTCGGTTAGGTGCGGATTACGCCCTGGGCTTAGCAAACACATGCGTGTAGTCAGAACAGTGCCTTCACCATCGACGTGAAATGCGCCGCCTTCCATGACAAAGTCATCCGTTCGATAGCGTTTGATATCTAGATGGTCACATAAGCGTTCAGCCAACTTATCATCGTCATCCCACGGCGAGTATAGTCCATCATAGTCGCCGCCCCATGCGTTGAATGTCCAATCACAAGCGCGTAGCCCACCTTTATCATTGATTAAAAATGTCGGGACAGTATCACGCGCCCAAGCATCGTTGCTGGGCATCGATATGAGGTCGATATCAGCAGGTAGACTGTCACGGCATGATTGATAATCATCAGGATTGACCAGTACACCAACTTCACAAAATCTGTTGATTGCCGATGCAACATCAGCATAAGCTTTCTGAGCAGGAATGGCTTGCTGTCGCCAGTTATCAGCACGGTAAGGCCATACCATCCATATTTTTTGTATCGGCTCAAATTCTGCTGGCATGTAAAAGCCGTCTTGTTGTGGTGTTGAGCCAGTGATTAATCGGTTCGGTAATAATGACATATAGAGCACCTTATTTGACGACTTTTTTTAGCGATGAGTGGAAAGAGCCTAAAGCTCGAGTGGTGGTTACGCCAAAAGATTTGATAGAGCTGAGCGAGCCGAGCAGTAGAGTGTCTCTAAAGCAGGTATATAACTGTAGCACCACCAAGAACCTGGGTTTTTTGATCGAAACTTATCAGCCAAACAGCTCAACGGAAGAAAAAATTGCTCATGAAGGTGAAGAAATCGGTACCGTCATCGAAGGTAAAGTGTTGATTCGTATTGAAGAGACAACCTACTTATTAAATGAAGGTGACAGTTATGTGATCGATACGATTAAACCGCATACTTTTATCAATCCTACTGACGGCGTGACTCGTATCGTTAGTGCGCATACGCCAACGACTTACTGAACAAAAATCAGCATAAGCTTTTATACAGTGATAGGTCCATATATTAATGTATTTTCAAAAGCGTATGATTATTGAACATACAGGATTGCCTTTTACTCACGCTATTTTCTACTAGAAAGTAGCGTTTTTTGTATGTGTCTTTGAAGCGAGCTGATAAGAGGAAAGTTAATAATAGATAGGCAAGCAGTCAAATTAGAATTGACGCCAATTAAGCATCGTTTGGCTCTTCTGTTACTTTAGTACTATAAGATGTGTTGGGTTTGTCTTTGACCAACCTGACTTTATTGGCTGTTTTTTTATTAACGATGGGCTTAGAAGTTACGCCAAAGACTTTTTTGTGTCTTCTTACGGCTAAAGCATCCGCTGCCGCTTTTTCTTCTGCTAATGCCTGCTCATGCAGATTTTTATAGACGCCTATTGTCTCATCAATCATCTCACGCATGGTAAATTTGTTGGTCATCTCAGGGCGAGTCACACTTTCTAACTGATTGCGCACCGCTTTGCACAGTGCGTTGGCATTGTATTTTCTGACCAAACCTTGCGGATAGAGTGGGCGCAGAATTTCACTAAATGCCGCTTGATCCCAGCCAATGACAGGCGTACCCAAATGAATGGCTTGTAAGGCATTGATACCGATAGATTCAGGCTGATTGGCAAGTGCCATGACGACATTGGCCGCTGACAACCACTCACGCATATCATTACGTTTGCTGCCGACATAAGTGATACGATCGGCTAATCCCAAAGTATTGCTGCGTTGACGAAAATCTTCATGGGCGACATCGCCCGCGCGATAATCATCATCCATAATAATGGCATGGATATTAGGGAATTGCTCTTGAAGATTGCCCAAGATATCAATCAGCCATTCTTGACCATATTCCTTACCGATGATGGTTGGAAATACCAGCCATTTTTTATTCTCAAGCTCAGGGTATTCAGCAAAAGTATGACGTAGCCAATATACTGATGGATTATGACGATAAGGATAGCGACGCGTATCAACACCGCGGTAGATACGTTTAATGACTCTGGGGTCCAGCTCCTCACGGCGCAGCCCTTTTTTTAAGTAATCAGTCACACTATCAGACACAGTAATAATGGTGTGAACATCAAGTAAGGCTTGTGAGTATTTATTGATAGGATAGAAGCCATACATGGTTGATACCAGTTTTGGTCGACGTTTTACCCGTGCACGGCGCAGCGCTAAATGCAGTACCCATGCCGGTGTCCGCGAATGCACATGGATGATATCAGGGTCATATTTTTCAATCAGACGGCGCAGTGGCGCGACCTGTAATAAAGACAGCCAAGATTTTTTGTTCATATATAACTGGTGATAATGGTTGCCATCACGCTTTAGGCGTCTGACCAAGTCATTGTCTTCACTGGCACTAGAGATAATAATTGAGGTATGCTCGTTTTTGACCAAAGCACGCCCAAGATGAAAAATACCGCGCTCGGATTCATCATGCTTCAAAGACGACAGTAAACGCATAACTTTCATAATGGCGTGGGTCACTATTAGAGGAGATCAAGCTGCTATTGTCAGTGAAAAGTGCTGAAAACTCAACCACCAAGATAAAAAGATAGCATGGGACGATGACTATTATTTGTCGTCAATAAATACAGGTAATATAAATGACAGTAATCAAATATTTAGCGCTGTTTTTTGAGGTGCTGCGCATTTGGCAGGACTTGTTTTTCACTCAAGTATTTCCAATAGCGCTGCGGTAAGTATTGCTTGTGCAAACGTGGATTTTTACGCTCTTTGATATTAACGTTGGTAAAATAACCTTGCCAAAAACGCTGATAACGTTGCTCATCTTCGCTATGAATGCTGGCAGGATTGCGCAGTACTGCCTCATCAAGCTCAGTAATGGTTTGCAGGGCTGCGGGGCGCTTGGGCGTGCTTCGGCTTTTGTCATAATAAATACCATAGCCACGCGCCAAATCATAAATTGCCCAATGCTGATCTTGATAACGCTGACGAAAATGCTCCCCAATCAAAGGCAAAACATTAAAATCCGGCTCAACACGGGCAAAGTAAATGTCTTCAACTGTATGCTCAAAGCGTACAAAGGCTTCCATGCGGTGTTTTTCACGACCGACAGACTTGACCGTTTGCACGAGCTCTAAAACATTGAGATTACCCAAATCATCCATGATATGGCGACTTGGGTAGTTAATAGCGTATTTGACCACTTGAAACAATGTGCTACCAATATTGTCTTTTTCTGACAAAAAACCCCAAAGTAAATTTCGCATACCCGAGCGACCTAGGAGTTGATTCAACTTCGTAAGTACTCGTTCGGCATGGTTGGCATTGGTCTCTACACTAATGGCGTGAGCGAGTAATGACGGCACATAATAGTCCTGCGCAATAAGCTGTAGCGATGTATCGTCCTGTAAGTGATTGGAATAGACGTAAAATACTGCACTGAGCCACCCCTCAAAACTTGGCTCATAAAGTACAATACTGGGCGTCAATTGACCCAGCTGGTAGTTTTGATTTTTGGCAAGTTCTGACAGTGATTGCGACATTATTTGTCCTAAAATAACTTCATGATAGTAGCTAAATTATCAATAATTTTAATATTTAAAACAAAGCCAATTGCCCACTGCGTTGATCTTTAAATTTCGTCTGCGTTTGCGCCAGCACATATTGACGAAAGTTATCACGGGTTAAGTGTGCGAGATGCTCGTTTTTACCAGTAGTCGCAATGAAGTATTTGGCACGATTGACCGCCGCGCCCATTTTCTTCAAGTGATAAAGTGTCAGCTGATTAAACTTGCGGGCTTTGACTATTTTTTTAGCCGTTTTTGTACCGATACCGGGAATACGTACAATCATCTCATAACTTGCTGTTTGGATATTGACCGGAAAATGCTCACGGTGGCGGATTGCCCATGCTAACTTTGGGTCGCAGTCCAAATCTAAAAATGGCGAGTCCGGTTCAACGATTTCGTGCGCACCAAAACCATAAAAACGCATCAGCCAATCCGCTTGATAGAGACGATTTTCGCGTATCATTGGCACAGGCGTACCGATAGCTGGCAGGCGACTGTCAGATAACATTGGCACATAGCCAGAATAGTAAACTCGTTTTAAATCATAGTGTTTATAAAAATGACTCGATAGCTGAATCACTTGCAAGTCGGTCTCGTTACTTGCGCCAACAATCATCTGGCTAGTCTGACCTGCAGGCACAAATTTCGGCGCTTTTTTATGCGTTTTACGGCTCTCACGAATGGTGATGATTTCTTCTTTGACCGTCTCCATCGGTGCTTTTAATT
Organism: Psychrobacter sp. S4(2024); assembly: GCF_036861305.1. NCBI lineage: Bacteria > Pseudomonadati > Pseudomonadota > Gammaproteobacteria > Moraxellales > Moraxellaceae > Psychrobacter > Psychrobacter sp. S4(2024). Next base: position 69,449 of record NZ_JAZAQR010000003.1, read on the forward strand.
GTTCGTGAGATTTTTCTGGTGCCAGTAACGCCAATCCTGATTTAGTCGGAATCTCAATATTGACGCTTAAACGGTCAGCATATAATCCAGCTTCTAATAATAATTCTTTTGAGGCTCCGGGAATGGTCTTTAGATGAATATAACCATTAAAACGCTCACGGGTACGTAATATCTTAGCGACCTCAACCAGTCGCTCCATCGTATAGTCGCCACTTTTAAAAATACCTGAGCTAAGAAACAGGCCTTCGATATAATTACGGCGATAAAACTGCATGGTCAAATCCACCACTTCTTCGACACTAAAAGCGGCACGCGGGGTGTCATTGCTTTTGCGCGAGGTGCAATAAGCGCAATCGTATATACAATGATTGGTCAGCAGGATTTTCAGCAGGCTGACGCAGCGACCATCTTCGGTATAGCTGTGACAAATACCGGTTGCTGAGGCATCGCCAAGGCCACCGCCTTGGTTTTTCCGCGTACCAGCGGAGGATGAGCAAGAGACATCATATTTAGCAGCGTCCGCTAAAATATTGAGCTTACCTTGTAGTCGTTCATAATTGATGGTTGCCATAAGCGGTATTTACCATGTCAGTAATGAAAGACTATTTTAGCAAAATTAGCGTTAAGTCATTGTATTTATGAGTAAAATAGAAATCATAGACGACAACTGTTGTCGTCTATTCTGAGCTGCACTATACGATTATAAAAGCGCTTAAACTTGAAGCAATATAGTCAATGAAAAGTAATATCGATACATTGAGTACTGCTAGTATTAATTTTGCTTGCTTGCTTGCTTGCTTGCTGTGCCTAGGTAGACAGAGGCTGCAAAAAAATTATACTAGCAGTACCGTAACGTTTTTAAGGTGTTTTGACTATGGTTTATGAATAGCCACAAAAAAGGCCTTGCCGGCTAGAGACTTAGCAAACAAGACCTTTTATTAGTTTTAGTATTTCTTAAGTTTCAATACTATAACTTCACTGCCGTATTTATTGAACTTTAGCGCGTATCACGACAGTCTGTGCAGCTTTAGGACTAAGATTTACTAAGTTCCATTTAAGACCTGAGTAATTTTCTTTTACCACTACTGTATTGCCAACTTGTTGGATAGTTTGATAGCTATCGCCACCAGTGGTCGCAAGCGTTGGTAGTGGACTGTTCAATGACACCATTCTGACGCCATTTGGCAAAGAAACCATGGCATTGATATCAGTCACTGGTTGCGCTGTGGTATTGGTATAAACGGTATGATACTCAATCACATCACCAGGCGCGATATGGTTGGCAGGTACTGCAACTTCACGTCCATCGCTATTTTTCAGGATTTTCATGACCTTAGTTTGCGCATTGACCACATCAGGCGTACTAAAAGTTGGTTTGAGCTGCAAGGCTTCTATAGAAGTAATTGTTGTCACAGGGGTAGTGATCACCGGTGCATTGATTACTGACGTATTTATGACTGGCAGCTGAGTTGCTGTGGTTACAGGCAGTATTTGAGTCGTCGGTAATACTTGAGTGACAGTACTGGTTGGCACTGCGATGACATCAACACGACTGCTTTGATTGGTTATTTGGTTGGTCACCGGTACGCTAGTGACAGTCGCACTACCTTGAGTGACGACAGTATTACTAACACCATTACTGGCTACTTGGCGAACCACGTAGCGCGGTACATTGGTAACCTGCGTCACAGCAAACGGCATGCCATCTTGCATACCAATGCTATTAGGCGTAGCAGTAATGACAGCTGTTTTACCATCAGAATACTGCTCGACCACGGTGGTACTACCGCCCGTAGAAGGTAGAACGGTCACTTCAGTGGCGGCATTGGCAGCAGACATAGCCATAACAGTGCCTGCCAACAGTGCGGATACTGCCGTGAATGTAGCTGTTTTTTGCATCACAACGAATGAGCGATTAATACTGGTGGTCATAATAAAGTCCTTTAAAATGATAATAAGTAACACAAAAATAGAGAACACTTAAATAAGAAAGCCCAGATAAGAAAACCCCCGTTAATTGACGCTGCAGGGGAGGTCAAATAACGGGGGCAGCATTACTGATAATAGTAGTAAATAGCCAGACGATAAAAGCTATCTGTCAAACCGTCCTATCAAACTATTGATTTATCCGTGATTATTTTAATTAGTTGCTAAGCATACACTTAGCAATCTCAACTCAACAATTATGCGCTAAAACGAGTTAGGTAGAAAAGCAGCGTTGTGTAACTGCTATCCTATAAACGATGACTTTTTGTGTGGTTTACTTTATCTAATTTCTTAAGAAAGTTACTATTTGATTCACTACAAAAGACGACTATATTAATCGTAAATGACTTTCATAATTTCGTATTCAACCACACCTTTTGGGGTTTCAATACGTGCTTCATCGCCCTCAGATTTACCAATCAAACCACGCGCAATCGGTGAGTTAACAGAGATTTTACCGGCTTTGAAATCCGCTTCGTCGTCACCAACGATTTTGTACTGCTTTTCTTCTTCAGTGTCCATGTTTTCGATAACGACGCTGACGCCGAATATCACACGGCCATCTTTTGGTAACGTCGTAGGATCAATCACTTGCGCACCGCCAAGTTTGGCTTCGATATCACGGATACGAGCTTCACAAAATCCCTGCTGTTCACGCGCTGCATGATATTCAGCATTTTCTTTCAAATCACCATGTTCGCGTGCTTCAGCAATAGAGGCGGTGATGCGAGGACGGTCAATACTTTTTAACTGTTTTAATTCGGCTTCTAAAGCCGCATGTCCTTGCGGAGTCATGGGATAACGTTGCATGTTTTTTTCCTTAAACCAATAACACGGGCACCATCTCCTACTCTTAGTGAATAGTGAGATGGTGTCAGAGTTGTTGCAATGGGTATAAAATAAAAAAAGAATAATGATGCAGACAGCGTAACCAGTCAGGTCGCTATCATTCATTGATATCAATTCAATAATCTGGGTGTTTAAGCTTACGTAATAAAAAGCATAGTCGCAGTTTAGCCACTATGCTTTTTAGGTCTATCATTTAAATTTTATTTCAAGCATGGTCTACATTATTAAACGCTACACTATGCTCAAATAAGCTCCTAGGCAAGCCTAACGGTTATGCTTAATCTACTGAAATTATTCAGCCAAGTCAATAGAGCTATACAATAGACTTTGCTTGCTCATGTAAATCTTGTAATTTATACACCTCAAAAGGTAGGTCAATCGCATAAGATTTACAAACGGCATCTGCTGCGCCCAAAGTCGTGACGTAGAACACTTTACCTTGTAGCGCGCTACGACGGATAGAGAATGAATCCTCTTGTGCCTGCTTACCTTCAGTCGTGTTAATAATAATATCGATTTTGCCGTTTTTTAAGGCATCAACGATATGTGGGCGACCTTCGGTGACTTTGTTAATTTGCTTGCATTCAATACCATTGTCACTTAGTACTTTTTGCGTACCAGTAGTCGCTACAATGTTAAAGCCAAAGTCAATCAGCTGACGAGCGATAGGGGAAATTTGCTCTTTATCGCTATCACGTACTGAAATAAAGACCGTTTTGGTTTCACCTTCAGTTGGCAAACCGGGCAAACGCTCATTACTACCGATAACCGCTTTGTAGAATGCTTCGCCAAAGGTTTTACCCACGCCCATCACTTCACCGGTTGATTTCATCTCAGGGCTCAAGATTGGGTCAACACCAGGGAATTTAGCGAATGGGAAGACCGCTTCTTTTACCGCATAGAATGCAGGAACGATTTCTTTCGTAAAGCCTTGGTCTTTGAGCGACGTGCCAGCCATACAGCGTGCTGCTATTTGTGCTAAAGAAGTGCCGATACACTTAGAGACAAACGGTACGGTGCGCGCGGCACGTGGATTGACTTCTAAGATGTAAACCGTTTCACCTTTTACCGCAAACTGGACGTTCATTAAGCCGACAACACCAAGCTCTTTTGCCATGGCGACAGTTTGCGCGCGCATCACATCGCACAGATCATCAGACAACGAGTAAGGCGGCAATGAACAGGCTGAGTCACCAGAGTGAACACCCGCTTGTTCGATATGCTGCATGATACCGCCAATCACCACATCTGTACCGTCGCTAACACAGTCAACATCGACTTCGATCGCATCGTCTAAGAAACGATCTAATAGAACCGGCGCTTCATTTGATGCTTGTACCGCAGTGCGCAAGTAATGTCTTAATTCATCTTCGTTATAAACGATTTCCATCGCGCGACCACCAAGTACATACGATGGGCGTACTACCAATGGATAGCCAACGTCTTTTGCCTTGACCAAACCATCTTCTAAGCTCGTCGCTAAGGCATTGGTTGGTTGCACAAGATTCAACTGCTGAATCATATGCTGGAAGCGTTCGCGATCTTCAGCGCGGTCAATGGCATCAGGGCTCGTACCAATAATTTTGACGCCAGCGGCTTCAAGTGCGCGGGCGAGCTTCAATGGTGTTTGACCACCAAACTGTACGATAACCCCATCAGGGTTTTCGATACGGACGATTTCTAGCACGTCTTCAAGCGTGATTGGCTCAAAGTAGAGACGGTCAGAGGTGTCATAATCGGTTGAAACCGTTTCAGGGTTACAGTTGACCATGATGGTTTCGTAGCCGTCTTCGCGCATGGCAAGGGCTGCGTGCACACAGCAATAGTCAAACTCGATACCTTGACCGATACGGTTAGGACCACCGCCGATAACCATGATTTTCTTATTATCGGTAGGGTTGGCTTCACATTCGCTATCGTATGTTGAGTACATATAAGCGGTGCTGGTAGCAAACTCTGCTGCACAAGTATCGACACGCTTATAAACTGGATAGACATTTAAGTCCCAACGCTTGGTACGTAGCTGCTTTTGTGAGACGCCAAGCAATTTAGCAAGACGCAAATCTGATAAGCCTTTACGCTTAAAGCTGCGTAAATTATGCTCAGTTAAGCCGCCAAAACCTAACGCTTTAACTTGTGCTTCGGTTTTTACGATATCCTCGATTTGTACCAAGAACCATGGGTCGATTTTGGTTAGTTTGAAAACGTCATCGACGCTCATGCCAATACGGAAAGCATCCGCAATATAATAAATGCGCTCAGGCGTTGGAATGGTTAAGCGATTGGTGATTTCGCTACGCGCTTTTTCAATACTTACTTTTGCTAAGTCAATTTGCTCATCAAAACCATCATTGCCAGTTTCCATGCCGCGTAATGCTTTTTGCATCGACTCTTGGAAGTTACGACCAATCGCCATGACTTCACCAACTGACTTCATTTGCGTTGATAGAACATTATCGGCTTGTGGGAATTTCTCAAAGTTAAAACGAGGAATCTTAGTGACGACATAATCAAGCGCAGGCTCAAAGCTGGCTGGGGTTTTGCCGCCCGTGATGTCATTTTGCAATTCATCTAGGGTATAGCCAATTGCTAATTTTGCCGCAATTTTTGCAATCGGGAAGCCCGTGGCTTTTGAGGCCAATGCTGATGAACGTGATACGCGTGGGTTCATCTCAATGACGACCATACGACCCGTTTCAGGGTTGATACCGAATTGCACGTTTGAGCCGCCCGTTTCTACACCAATCTCACGCAGTACTGCTAATGAAGCATTACGCATGATTTGATATTCTTTGTCCGTCAAGGTTTGTGCTGGCGCAACCGTGATCGAGTCGCCGGTATGTACGCCCATTGGGTCAAAGTTTTCAATGGCACAAATGATGATGCAGTTGTCGTTTTTGTCACGGACCACTTCCATCTCGTACTCTTTCCAACCGATGAGTGACTCATCGATAAGCAATTGATGGTTTGGTGATAAGTCAAAGCCGCGCTCGCAAATCTCGATAAACTCATCACGGTTATAGGCGATACCACCGCCTGAACCACCCATCGTAAATGAAGGACGAATGATGCACGGATAGCCCATTTTCTCTTGGGTCGCAAAAGCTTCTTCCATGGTCTCAGCGGTTTCAGCGCGAGGACATTCAAGGCCGATACGCTTCATGGCTTTATCAAATAAGTTGCGATCTTCTGCCATTTCGATTGAGTCTTTGGTTGCCCCAATCAATTCGCAGTTATATTTGGTCAAGACGCCATGCTTGTCTAATTCCAATGCACAGTTTAGGGCAGTCTGTCCGCCCATGGTTGGCAAGATAGCGTCAGGACGCTCTTTAGCGATGATTTGTTCAACCGTTTGCCACGTAATCGGTTCAATATAGGTCGCATCCGCCATGGTTGGGTCAGTCATAATAGTCGCAGGGTTTGAATTGACCAAGATGACGCGGTAGCCTTCTTCTTTTAGCGCTTTACACGCCTGCGCGCCTGAGTAGTCAAACTCACATGCTTGGCCGATGACGATAGGGCCTGCGCCAATGATAAGAATGCTTTTTATGTCGGTACGTTTTGGCATAGTTAGGGCTACCTTCGTTTGAGTGATATTTTGAGTAATCTGCATTTTAACGATATGTTCAATAACGCTTATCGTGTCTGGCATGGTGCAGCTTGAATCACCATCTGTGCTTCAAGCTTTATACTTATTATTTATGGCTAGGTATTAAGCTTTCGCTGCTGCCATCATATCGGCAAATTTATCGAACAGTGGCGCAGCATCATGTGGGCCAGGGCTGGCTTCTGGGTGACCCTGGAAGCTAAAGACTGGCTTATTGGTCAGCTCAATCCCTTGGTTGGTACCGTCAAATAATGAGCGATGGGTAGATTTAACATTGGCAGGCAGCGTGTCTTCATCAACGGCAAAACCATGGTTTTGACTGGTAATCATAACCGTGCCAGTTGCCAAGTCTTGTACCGGATGGTTGGCACCATGATGACCGGTTTTCATCTTGATGGTGTTTGCACCGCTGGCAAGACCAATGAGCTGATGACCTAAGCAGATACCAAAGGTTGGAATGTCCGTTTCTTCAATAATGTGGCGTACCGCATCGATAGCGTAATCACAGGCTGCAGGGTCACCAGGACCATTTGATAAGAAGATACCGTCTGGATTCATCGCGAGGACATCTGCGATAGGCGTTTGCGCGGGTACGACAGTGACATGGCAGCCGCGGTCAACGAGCATACGTAGGATATTGGTTTTGCTACCGAAGTCATAGGCGACAACGTTGTATTTTGCTTCGACGTGCGTGCCCAAATGCTTAAAGAAGCCGCCTGTACCGCTATCATGGCTACCAGCTACATCGCGGTTAAGTAGGGTGTCTGATAAATCCCAGCTACCGGCGGTCCATTCAAATATCGTCGGTGTACAGCATTCTTTTGCCAAGTCCATACCTTCGATACCAGCAAATTCTTGTGCCAATTTAATCGCTTGCTGTTCATCTTCGCTGCTAATCGTTGTGCCGTTAGAAGCCGTCATGATACAGCCGTTTTGTGCACCTTTATCACGTAATAGGCGGGTCAATTGACGGGTATCAATATCAGCAATGGCGACGGTATTATGGCTCTGTAAATAATCAGTCAGTGACTCTGAGTTGCGGAAGTTTGAGGTCACCATGGTCGCATCGCGAATGATAAGACCTTCAGCCCATACTTGATGACCATTACCAGACTCGACATCTTCAGCGTTGGTACCGGTATTGCCGATGTGCGGATAGGTAAGCGTGACCAGTTGGCGTGCGTAACTTGGGTCGGTTAGGATTTCTTGATACCCTGTCATGGCTGTATTAAATACCACCTCACCGACACGATGACCAAGACTACCGATACTCAAACCGCGAAAAATCGTACCGTCTGCTAGTGCCAAAATTGCTTGTATTTCTGCCGATGAATTCAAGGGTTGCCTCCGCTGTTATTAGTGAGTGCTGTGCTATTTTTTGGTTAAAATAAAGCGCTGCTTTTTTGATTATTGCTATTTAACTGCGGCTAAATAACCATAATAAAAGAGACAGCGCCAAAATTTTTCCACAAAAAAGCGAGAAGACATCATAGATGAAAAGGTACAGGATTCACTAGGTGGTGAATAAGTAACTTACATCATGTCCGCTCGCTTTGGCACAGATTTTGCGCATTATACTAGAGTTTTGCACTAAGGGCTAGCATCTTAAGCTGATGCTTGACTAATAAATTTAAGATGTTTCTTATTTAACCTTCAATTATGAGCAGCCATAGTAGATTTGGCTATAGGTAGTGACTAGGAGGTGATATAAATAGGTATGAAGATTATGATTTATTGATCAAAAATTATAATGTACTGATAAGCCATAGTAATCTGGCGATAAGTTGGTGGCGATATGCAGCTGGTCATCTTGATAGCTTTTCGTCAGATACATACTGCTCGCCATACCTAAGGCAGCGCCTGCCAATACATCGACAGCGTCATGCTCATCGGCTTCAATGCGGCTATAAGCCACAAAACCTGCGCCAATATAGGCAGGAACACTATATTTTAGTCCATAGCGTTTATGAATAAAGCTGGCACCCTGAAAGGCTCTTGAGGTATGACCAGATGGATAAGAATCATCATCGCTGCCATCTGGGCGCTCTTTATCAATCACAGATTTTAGGGCATAAGTGGCTGCAACATTGGTTGCAAATGAATAATAAAATTGCTCTCGTCCCTCTTTATCATCCATATAATAAGTGCTACCGTAAGCAACTGCTGGTATAGCGAAAGATAGAATGTCACCCGCCTTGTCGATATTATCGCTACTACTGGCGTGAGCTGGCATAGCGACAAGCAAGCTGCTCGATAATAAAAAACTACTGGGTAATAAAATGATAGCGGAAGCGTTTTTGCTGATCATTGCGGCAATCCTAAAGAGGGTTTATAGGGCAGATGAATGAAAACCGCATTATACTACAAATGCTTGCTCCTAAATTCAGCGCTCACATATTTACAGGTCAGTTTTATAGCCGATATCTGTCTCAACTACATTTATTAATAATAACAACTGAATAAAACCTATCAAGGATAGAGTATGATTTATCAATATTTAGACAAAGTGCCTACATTCGCTGTACCCTTTAATGGTTGGGTTGCAGACTCAGCACGCGTGATAGGCGACGTGTATTTGGGTCATCAGTCAAGCGTCTGGTTTGGCGCGGTGATTCGTGGCGACAATGAACGCATCCATATCGGTGACTATACTAACGTGCAAGAAAACAGTGTTATTCATACTGATGCTGGTATCGAGGTAAAAATCGGTAATCATGTCACCATTGGTCATTTAGCGATGCTGCATGGCTGCGAAATCGGTGATAATAGCTTGATTGGCATTGGCGCGGTCATTTTGAATAATGCCAAAATCGGCAAAAACTGTATTATCGGTGCCAAAGCCTTGGTCACCGAAGGCAAAGAGATACCAGATAATTCTCTCGTTGTGGGCGCGCCTGCAAAAGTGGTGAAAACATTGACAGATGAACAGGCAGTCATGATGAAACTGTCAGCGCTACATTATAGCGATCGTTGTCAGAAGTTTAAAACGGGTCTTAGAGAGATTGAGCAACCAGAATAAGTTGCTAATGAACAATCACTAATCAACAGTTACTAACGACCGATTACTATTAATTATTATCAATTGTCATTAATGAGTATTTTATTATGAGCACGCCAAGCACTGTTAGTCAGACTGTCTCACGTACGTTAGCACTATTTGATTTAGACCATACTTTGCTCGATGTCGATAGCGACTACTTATGGGGCGAATATATCGTCAAGCATAATCTTGTCGACGAAGCCGAGTATCGCACTGCCAACCAGAAATTTTATAATGATTATATTGAAGGTACGCTTGATGCGACGGAATATAACGAGTTTGTGGCACAGTTTTTAAGCAGCTTACCAATGGATAGGTTGCATGAGCTGCGAGAAGATTATATTAAAAGTGAAATCGAGCCGCACATTCGCCCAAAAGCGATGGAAGTCCTGTGTCAACATGTTGAAGCAGGTCACGATGTGGTGATTATTTCAGCGACCAATGACTTTGTCGTTTCGGCGATTGCTAAGCGTTTTGGGATTGAAGACGGCAATGTGCTCTCAACGCCTCTTGAGATAAAAGATGAGCGCTATACGGGTAAATTGACTGATAAGCCAAACTTCAAAGAAGGTAAAATTTATCATTTGGATAAATGGATTGGCAAACAGCAACTGGCAGGTATTAATTTTGACAAGACTTATGCTTATTCAGACTCCAAAAATGATATTCCTTTACTAGAGTGGGCAGATGTGGCGATTTGTGTATCGCCTGATGATGCGCTACATGCCCATGCGTTGGCACACCACTGGGCGGTTGAGGATTGGTCGATTTAAAAGATGAAAATAGCGATTAAAATTAGCCAAACATTTCACCTAAATCTCATTTAAAATAGCGCCATCGTATTTTTTAAAACAGACAGGAATATTTATGGAAATCAATCCGTATCAAGAACGAATTAAAGACTTATCTGAACGTGGGCAGGACTTGCGGAGGTATCTTTGACTTCGATGGTAAGCAAGAACGCTTAGAAGAAGTCAATTTAGAGTTAGAAAATCCCGAGCTATGGAATGATCCAGAACGTGCGACCAAGATTAATAAAGAAAAAAGTCAGCTTGATGGTGTGATTGATGTGGTGGTTTCGCTTGAAACCACATTAGAAGATGCATCTGCCATGCTGGAGCTGGCGTTAGAAGCAGAGGATGAATCCTTACTGGCGGATGTGCAAGCCGAATTAGACAACGCTGAAAAGCGCGTTGCCGATTTAGAGTTTCGCCGGATGTTTAGCGGTGAGATGGACCCAAATAATTGCTACTTGGACATCCAGTCAGGTAGTGGAGGTACAGAGGCGCAAGATTGGGCAGAAATGCTACTGCGTATGTATACGCGCTGGGCGGAAGCGCATGGCTTTAAAGTGGACGTTATTGAAGTATCATCAGGTAGTGTCGCTGGTATCAAGTCGGCCACGATTGAGATTAAAGGGGATTATGCCTTTGGTTGGTTACGTACCGAAATCGGCGTCCATCGCTTAGTGCGTAAGTCACCATTTGATAGTAATAACGGTCGTCATACTTCATTTGCTGCCGTTTTTGTGTCGCCTGAAATTGATGATAATATTGAAATTGATATCAATCCAGCAGATTTGCGTATCGATACCTATCGCTCATCGGGCGCGGGTGGTCAGCATGTGAACACGACTGATTCTGCGGTACGTATCACCCACGAGCCAAGTGGTGTGGTGGTCACTTGTCAGAACGAGCGTAGCCAACATGGTAATAAAGCGACGGCGATGAAAATGTTGCGTGCCAAGCTTTATGAGCTAGAGATGCAAAAGCGTATGGAATCCCAGCAAGCGGTTGAAGATGGCAAGTCCGACGTCGGTTGGGGCAGTCAAATCCGCTCTTACGTGCTTGATGACTCTCGTATCAAAGACTTGCGTACTGGCGTCGAAACCTTTAACACCGGTGCGGTACTCGATGGCGATCTCGATCAATTTATCGAAGCGAGCCTAAAAGCGGGTCTATAAAGCTGGACTGTAAAAATAGAATATAAAGACAGATTTAAAATATCAACCAACACTTAATTAAGGAAAATTATGCCAAGCGTTAATAATTATTTTGAAAACAAAGTGACTTCTATCGCCTTTCAAACCGCAACTAAGCCTGCTACTGTCGGTGTAATGGAAATTGGTGAATACGAATTTGGCACCAGTGAATTTGAAACCATGTCAGTCGTTAGCGGTGCCTTGACGGTCAAGCTGCCAGAGAGTGATGAGTGGCAGACTTTTAATGCTGGCGAGCAATTTACCATTGATGCCAACCAAAAGTTTCAAGTAAAAGTGGAAGTTGAGTCTGCTTATTTATGTACTTACGGTAAATAGCCATTTCCCATATGAGTACAGTCGTCAAAAAAACGCCAAGTTGATGCTTGGCGTTTTTTTATGAGTACTTTATTCCTCGACTAATTTCAAAAAATAAAACAAGCTAATACAATCTATAAGTTCTTACGGTATTGCACCATATCTGTTTGAGTGGCGATTGTGTCATAGAGTTTGCGCGCTGTGGTGTTTCCCTCTTGGGTTGTCCAATAAACGCGGTTGCAGTTTTGCTGGCGGGCAAACTCATAAACCTGTTCAATCAATGCACGTCCTACGCCTTGCCCGCGCACAGATTGATTCACGTATAAATCCTCTAAGTAGCAGCATTCAGTGCTATTCCAAGTATTGGGGTGTAGCACCACATGCGTGATACCTACCAACTTGTCGTCTTGCCAAGCACCAAAACCATAAATCGGCACATTACTATCGAGCAAACTGTGCCACGTTGCATTTGTCGTTTCTAATGGCAAGCTGCTCTCATAAAACGTCAGATAGCTTTGCCATAGGCTTAACCAAGCATCGTAATCACTTTGAGATAATGGCATTATTTTTAAAGAGCCATTAGTTGGGTTTATAGGAGTGGCGTTTGTCATATTAATGGTGTCTTTAGTCAGTTTGTCTTAAATTATGCCGTAGCGCCCAAAATCTACAAGCCATTTATCGGTTTTATTTTACACAGCATTACACATTGTCCATGGCAAGTACACAGCAATGATAATGGCGGTTGATTATGCTAAAACAACGATATTAGTAAATGAGTATTTTTTATGGCGAAGTCAAATCAACCAACCAATATACAAGATGTGCGCCATGATTATGAGCACTTGGCGAGCCTCGCAAACTTACGTTATGTCAGCGATACCGATGCTGGATATGGGCGTCGGCGTTCTGGGCGTGGCTTTACTTATCGAGATGCCACTGGCAAAACGGTCAAAGATAAAGCCTTGCGTCAGCGCTTTGATGCTTTAGTCATACCGCCGATGTGGTCAGAAGTTTGGATATGCCAAGATGATAAAGGACATCTACAATCGACAGGTCGAGATGATAAAGCGCGTAAGCAGTATTTATATCATTCAGAGTGGGATCGGGTACGTGACCAAGCCAAGTTTAATGCCATGATAGGTTTTGCTGAAGCATTGCCCAATCTGCGTGCGCAAGTTGAAAAAGATTTAGAAGCCAAACCCTTATCACGTGACAATGTGTTGGCAGCAGTGGTCAAATTACTTGAGACCACTTTGATTCGTATCGGCAATAGTCGCTACGCCAAGCTCAATAAAAGTTATGGTTTAAGCACGTTACGCAGTAAGCATGTCAGCGAAACGGATACTGGACTGGCATTTGACTTTGTCGGTAAAAGTGCCAAAGAGCATCATATAGAATTGCAAGATGAGCGTTTGATTGACATCATCCAAGCGTGCTCTGAGCTGCCCGGTTATCAAGTATTCAAATACTTAGATGAAGAGGGCAATAAGCAAGTCGTTGATAGCGCTGATATCAATGATTATCTGCGTACGCATACCTGTGGTAACAAGTGTGAAAGTTATAGCGGCAATTTATACAGTGCAAAAGACTTTCGTACTTGGATGGCAAGTGTATTGGCAGCAAGCTACCTTTATGATGAGCTGCAAACCAAATCTGGTAAATTGATTTTAGCCAGTGCGCTCGATAGTAAAGAGCGTCAGCAACTGGTGACTGATATGGTAAAAAGCGTCGCCGATGAGCTCGGCAATACCCCAACGGTCTGTCGATCCTCTTATATCAATCCTATTATTATCCAGCAGTTTTTAGCAGGGGAGTTTTTTGAGCCTTATAAACAAGCGCGCCGTGGACGTACCAAACGGCATCAAAGCTGTGAAGAGAAGGCGTTACTTGGGTTTTTGAGCGCGCGACAGTAAACCATTACTAAGTAACTGTTTTTAGGGAATAATAAAAATGATACGTTATGTATTGAAATAAGTATAAAAATACGTTACTAATAGAGCATGTGCCATTTAAGATGTTTAAATGGTTGATCAAATATAGCTGTTTTACGATTTATTCTATTATTTCTAACTCTCTGATTTTGTCAGTGATTCTCGATTGCTAAAGGATTAGCTTATGAATACCTCTCCTTCAAGTACTACCTCTTTAAACACCCCTTCAAATCATGCTGTAAATACCTCACAGGCGCTAACGAGTTATAGTGACTATTATAATAATTTTGATATGAACACATTACTGACAGAGATATTTGGTGAAAATGTAGATGATCGTTTAAACGCCTATATGGCGTGCTGTGGACGTCATGTACGTGACGGTCGCGGTGATAATATTGCGCTAGTTCATGAAGATACGGCTGGCAATGTCACGCGTATGAGCTTTGCTGAGCTTGATAAAGCAAGTGCACAGGTTGCCAGTTTACTACTTTCTTATGGCGTGCAAGCGGGTGACCAAGTGGCAACTATGCTACCGCGTACCCCTGAGTTACTCACCATTGTATTAGCCACTTGGCGGATTGGCGCAGTTTATCAACCGCTGTTTACCGCCTTTGGTTATGATTCGATTAAGTATCGAATGGACAAAGCCAATACCAAAGTGGTTTTTACCAATCAAGAAAATCGTGGCAAGTTTGACGACTTAGCAAAGCAAACCAAAATGGTGCTGGTTGGTAGCAAGGTAGATGCGCAAAGCTGGGGTGATGATAGCTACGCTGACAAGATATCAAAGCAGCCACAAACTATAGAACCAGTGTTACTAAATACCGATGCACCATTTTTACAGATGTTTACCTCAGGTACGGTTGGTAAGTCAAAAGGCGTTAGTGTGCCACTAAGCGCACTTTCGGCTTTTTATCTGTATATGCGTTATGCGATTGACTTGCGAGCGGATGATAATTACTGGAACATGGCTGATCCAGGCTGGGCATACGGTCTTTATTATGCGATTACTGGGCCATTATTATTAGGTATTACTACCTATTTTAATGAAGCGGGCTTCGATGCTGCCAATACCCGCGACTTTATGGTACGCCATAAAATTAGCAATTTGGCGTCCTCACCGACTGCATTTCGGATGATGAAATCGAGTGGCGTGTTTGAAGCTGCTCACAATGACAATAGTAATGATAATGAGGCTAAACTATCACTGCGCTGTGCCAATTCAGCAGGCGAGACCTTAAATACCGAAGTGGTCAATTGGGTTGAGACCTACTTAAACTGTAAAGTTTGTGATCAGTACGGACAGACAGAAACGGGTATGACCTGCTGTGAGCATCATGCGTTAGCACATGAGTGCCCAGTTGGCTCGATGGGTATGGCGCTACCGGGGCATACACTCGTTGTGTTAGATGATGATATGAACATATTACCTGACGGCGAGCAAGGACAGCTTGCCGTAGTGGTCAGTCAATCGCCAGCATTTTATTTCCGTGGTTATAGCTGGAATGAAAAAGATGCCTTCGCTGATGATTACTATTTAACAGGTGACGTGGTTGAGCGTCATAGTGATGGCAGCTATTGGTTTTCAGGGCGTGATGACGACATTATCATTACAGCAGGTTACCGCGTTGGACCAACCGATGTTGAAAACACCGTGCTGGAGCATGAGGCAGTCGCAGAGTCAGCGGCAGTTGGGGTGCCAGACGAAGTGCGTGGTCATACCATTAAGTCTTATGTGGTGCTAAAAGATGGGATCGAAGGCACAGACGAGATTGCTAAAGAGATTCAAGACTTGGTACGCAGACGTCTATCAACGCATGCTTATCCACGTGAGGTTGAGTTTGTGAAAGAGTTGCCAAAAACCCCAAGTGGTAAAATTCAGCGCTTTTTGCTGCGCAGTTTATCTGCGGCTTGATAAAGTAATGCATTTATATCGTCAGGTTAAGATAAAAAACGATAACTGATAAAAATAACAGTAAAAATATTAATTAAAGGAAAAATTATGCACATTGAACAACACAGCTTTTTGGTCACGGGCGGTGCGTCAGGTCTGGGTGAGTCGGTAGTGCGTGCTATCGTGGCTCAAGGCGGCAATGTTGTCATCGCTGATCTTAATGAGTCGATGGGGCAAGCACTGGTTGATGAATTGGGTGACCATGCTCGTTTTGTACGCTGTGATGTGACCAGTGGCGATGAGGTACAAGCGGCTGTGGATATGGCTGAAAGCGAATTTGGTGGTCTGCAGGGGTCGATTAATTGTGCTGGTATCGCTGTCGTACAGAAGCTCTTAGACCGTGAAAACAATCCGGCAGATCTCGATGCTTTTAGTCGCGGCGTCAATATTAATCTTGTCGGTTCTTTTAACGTGGCGCGTTTGGTGGCAGCCAGTATTGCGAAGCGTGTAGCTAATGCCAATAACGCAGACAGCTCCATAGAGAAGAACGCTGACAACGGCGTCATTATTAATACGGCTTCTATTGCTGCCTTTGATGGGCAAGTCGGACAAGGGAGTTATGCTTCATCTAAAGCTGGCGTCGTTGGTATGATGTTGCCGCTCGCACGTGAGCTGACTCGTCATGGTATCCGTGTCATGACTATCGCGCCTGGGGTATTTGCAACGCCTATGATGCAAAGTTTGCCTGAAAAGGCGCGCGAGCAACTAGAGGCTGCGGTACCGTATCCTAAGCGCTTGGGTAATCCTAATGAGTTTGCCAAATTGGTCATGCACATCATTGATAATGCCTATCTCAATGGCGAAGTGATTCGTTTGGATGGCGCGATTCGTATGGTGTAATAGAATGCTAAGGATTTAATATCGCGGTTTTAAGTCTCATTCGTACAACTCGCACAACGCTTGGCATGGTTTTTTGCTATCTTATAGATAATAATTTTATTTATTAATAATAAGAAGTAATACCATGCCATTTTTTCGTGCAGATTTTAGTCAGTATCTTGTTTGGTTAGTAAGCGCAATAAGTCTTAGCCTCGTGACTCTCATGAGTACCAATGCCGCGTCAAACATGGAAAATACTTCAAAATCTACCCCCTCTATTCCTGATACTGCCATTATCGACAAAGTTTTCGTTGATAAATCAGCGCGTGTTCTACAATTATTAAGTGGTGACACTGTTATCAAGTCTTATCATATAGCGCTTGGTGGCAATCCTATTGGTCACAAGCAGCAGCAGGTTGATAAGCGTACCCCGTCAGGTTCTTATACACTCGATTATAAGAATGAAAAATCCAAATTTTATCGCTCTATTCATGTAAGTTATCCTAATGCGGTTGATAAGGCACATGCTAAGAAGATGGGCGTCAATCCGGGCGGTGATATTATGATTCATGGTCAAAAGAACGGTTCTGGACATCTGGCGTCGGTCAATCAATTACGCGATTGGACCGAGGGCTGTATTGCCGTCACTGATGAAGAGATGGATGAAATCATGGGGATGGTCAAGGTCGGTACCGCTATTGAAATCGTGGAATGAAAATCTTAAATAAGCTGTATCTACAGGCGTATTTTTTCTAAAATTGAATGAATTATATATTGAGTGTAAGCGCGATTTAGTAACTCAATTTCAAGCAATTAATATCATTACTATTAATAAGGTTTTAGTAGTAAGTAGGTTGAAATTCCTCTATATATACCGCATATATAAAGGCAGACGAAGGCAAGTGAACAGCATAAGTTTGCTGCCTGATGATATATAAATGATAAAAGGATACTACTATGAGATTTGAGAAATTTACCCAAAAACTGCAATCTGCCATTCAAGAAGCACAAAGTTTGGCGTTAGGTCGTGACCATACGGGAATAGACCCTGTGCATTTGCTAGCAGTCTTGTTACAAGATGAGTCTAATTTGTCTATCTGCCAACAAGCGGGCGCGTCTATCCCTGCGCTAAAAAATGGCGTGGCAAAAGCGCTCGACAACCAAGCAACGATTAGTGAGCCAACAGGAGACGTTAATCTAAACCCAAATTCAGTCAAAATTCTGAACTTGGCAGACCGCCAAGCACAAAAAGAAGGTGATGATTTTATCGCCACCGAATGGGTAATGTTGGCACTGGCTGAACAAGGCGATACCAAAAAGATATTTGAAAGTGCGGGCGTTACAGCCAATAAATTGAAAGCCGTGATTGAGCAATTACGCGGTGATGATACCGTGAATAATCAAAACGCTGAAGATCAGCGTGATGCCCTCAATAAATATACGATTAACTTAACGGAGCAAGCAGAGCTAGGTAAGCTTGATCCTGTGATTGGTCGTGACGAAGAGATTCGCCGTACCATTCAGGTGTTATCGCGCCGTACTAAAAATAACCCTGTGCTCATTGGTGAGCCAGGTGTTGGTAAAACGGCCATTGTAGAAGGTTTGGCTCAAAAAATTATCAATGGTGATGTACCAGAAGGTTTACGTCGCAAAGAAGTGCTGTCGTTGGACTTGGGTGCGTTAATTGCGGGGGCAAAATTCCGTGGTGAGTTCGAAGAGCGACTTAAAGCAGTACTTAGCGACTTATCGAAGCAAGAAGGTAACGTTATCCTATTCATCGATGAGTTGCATACTTTAGTAGGTGCTGGTAAGGCGGATGGCGCGATGGACGCTGGTAATATGCTAAAACCAGCGCTTGCTCGCGGTGAGCTGCATTGCGTCGGTGCGACGACTTTAGATGAATACCGTAAGTATATCGAAAAAGATGCGGCGCTTGAGCGTCGTTTCCAAAAAGTATTGGTTGATGAGCCAACGGTCGAAGACACTATTGCGATATTGCGTGGTCTAAAAGAGCGCTATGAGCTTCATCATGGGGTCGATATCCAAGACAGTGCCATCATCGCTGCTGCTCGTATGAGTCATCGTTATATCACTGATCGCAAGTTACCGGATAAGGCGATTGACTTGATTGATGAAGCCGCCAGTCGCTTACGTATGGAGATGGACAGCAAACCTGAATCGCTTGGCAAACTCGATAGCCGTCTGATTCAGCTAAAAATGCAGCGCGAAGTACTCAAAAATGAAGAAGATGCTGGCGCGCAAGCAGAGCGTAAAGTGCTTGATGCACAAATTGAAGAGTTAGAGAAAGAATACGCTGATCTTAATGAGATTTGGCAAGCAGAAAAAGCACTGGTCAAAGGCAGTCAGCAGCTAAAAGACGAGCTGGACAAAGCGCGTATTGCTTATGATAAAGCCAGTCGTGAAGGCGATTATGAGACCATGAGTAAGCTACAATACGAGACGATTCCGCAGTTAGAGCGCCGTATCCATGAGTCTGACTTGGCAGAGCAAAAAGAGCAGACTGGTGAAAATAGTGGTGTAAAACTGCTGCGTAACAAAGTCACGGATAATGAAATTGCCGAAGTCGTAGCGGCTGCGACGGGTATTCCGGTCAGTAAAATGATGCAAGGCGAGCGTGATAAAATGCTGGCGATGGAAGAAAAACTCCATGAGCGCGTCATCGGTCAAGATGAAGCAGTCGAAGCAGTAGCCAATGCGGTACGTCGTAGTCGTGCTGGCTTGTCTGATCCGAATCGTCCTTCAGGTTCGTTCTTATTCTTAGGGCCTACTGGGGTCGGTAAGACTGAGCTGACCAAGTCATTGGCGAATTTCTTGTTCGACTCTGAAGATGCAATTGTTCGTATCGACATGAGTGAGTATATGGAGAAGCACAGTGTCAGCCGCTTGGTTGGTGCGCCTCCAGGATACGTCGGTTACGAAGAAGGTGGTGCCTTGACTGAAGCGGTACGTCGTAAGCCTTATAGTGTGATTTTGTTTGATGAAGTTGAAAAAGCGCATCCTGATGTGTTTAATATCTTGCTACAAGTGTTGGATGATGGTCGTTTGACCGATTCGCAAGGTCGCGTGGTCGACTTCAAAAACACCGTCATCATTATGACCAGTAACTTGGGCTCGCATAAAATCCAAGAAATGGTCGGCGAAAGCTACGAGGATATCAAAGCTGAAGTGATGGATTCAGTTGGACAGCATTTCCGTCCAGAGTTTGTCAACCGTATCGATGAGATCGTGGTATTCCATCCATTAGGTATGTCGCAGATGGCAGGTATTGCTGCGATTCAGTTAAACCGCTTGCGTCAGCGTTTATATGAGCGTGAGTTAGATATCGAGTTATCAGCAGAAGCGATGAATAAGCTGGTTGCGGTTGGTTATGATCCTGTTTATGGCGCGCGTCCACTCAAGCGTGCCATTCAGCAAGAGATTGAAAACCCATTGTCATTGAAGCTGCTGGCGGGTGACTTTGTCGCTGGTGATATCATCAAAGTCGATATCGGTGTGAATGATAAGCTGACATTTGATAAGCTTAGAATGAGCTAATCGTTCATTTTAGCCCTTGATCCGAAACTAAGCCCCTTATTTGCCCATTTTTTATACAGGCAAGTAAGGGGTTTTTGCTTTTTGCGCCATCATTATTTTTACTCTTGCCATACTTAGATTATGTTATAAATAAGCTAAGCTCTAATTATATAAATATAAAATTTATGGAGATAAAAGAATGATAATAATAAATAGGCAGTATATGAGTAAACCATTAACGTTACCGATAATTATCACAGCATTACTGTTTAGTGCTTCTGCTTGTTCCAATCAATCTGCAACTGATACCAATGCCGATTTGGCAAGATATCAAGAAGCTGAAACCTCAGTAGCAGATGTTGCAAGTACGGACAAACCTGCCTTTACCACAAAAGCCGTTGCCACCTTTGATGAGCCATGGGCAATGACTGCATTACCAAAAGTTGATAATAAACCATTAAGACTACTCGTAACACAAAAGACAGGTGAGTTATTTATAGTCAATACAGCGACTGGCGCCAAGACAGCCGTCGTGGGCATACCTAAAGTCGCTTATGGCGGGCAAGGCGGTCTTGGCGATATTATTCTTGCACCGGATTTTGCGACTTCTAGCTATGTATATATCAGCTACGTAGAGGCAGGCAAAGAGATTGATAGTAATAAATTTGGTGCAAAAGTCATCAAAGCCAAGCTGTCAGGTTTGGATACTGATAAGCCAAGTTTGCGGGAGATTGCTCCAATTTGGCAGCAGATGCCAAAGGTAGATGGGCAAGGGCATTACAGCCACCGTTTATTATTTTCACCTGATGGGCAATATTTATATATCAGCTCAGGCGAACGTCAGGAAAAAACCCCTGCTCAAGACATGACTGTCAATTTGGGCAAAATAATACGGTTAAATACTGACGGCTCGATGCCAATGGACAATCCATTTGTGAGTAATAATGACATCGCTGCTCAATTTTGGAGCATAGGACATCGTAATGTACTCGGGATGGCATTCGATAGTAAAGGGCAGTTGTGGGCGCATGAAATGGGTCCACGAGGTGGTGATGAGTTCAATTTGATTGAAAAAGGCAAGAATTACGGCTGGCCAATCGTATCCAATGGTCGCAATTATTCTGGTGTGGATATTCCTGATCACAGTACACGTCCTGAGCTTGAAGCCCCCAAAATCACATGGACACCAGTCATATCCCCTTCATCAATCAGTATGTATTCGACTGGTACACATGCTGATTTTCCGGCGTGGCAAGGTAATGCGCTGATCAGTGGTTTATCCTCTAAGGCATTGATAGTCGTTAGTTTCGATGAAAATAATGGTGCGACTGAGCGCTATCGCTATGATATGGGCGAGCGTATTCGTAGTGTACTAGTCGTAGATGGGCAGGTTTGGGCGCTAGAAGACGGCAACGATGGTGATTTAGTGCAGTTGTTACCGCAGTAGCAATTGATCTCCACTATTCTTTTTACTTAAGAAAGATTAAACGCTTCTAACGAAGTTGATAAGCGAATAAATATAGGAATTACTTGCTAAGTTTCTGAGGTTTTACGGTATTGTGGTTTGCGTGACCAGAGAGTTTTGATTTATGTCTATCAATGAGAAAAGCGTAAATACTTAATTAAATTTGATAGTTGGCAGCTATCTTGTTAAGGTTACCTTCCTAAAAACTAAGGCTAACAAACAAATGGATCATGTAAAAGTTGGCAGGTTAGGCCCTTTTCCACGGGTGAGTAAACCTGTATTTATTACTTCAGCGTTACTTATCGTTGGATTTATCATCTTCGGTGCTTTCTTTACCGAGACCGCTGGCGCGCTATTTAGCTTTTTGCAGGACTTTATCACCGATAAGTTCGGCTGGATGTTTATTATATTAATGAACGTGGCGCTGGTTTTTTGTATTTATCTAGCGGCAAGTCGTTACGGCGACATACGTTTAGGTCAACAAACAGAGAAACCGCAGTACAGTCTGTTTTCTTGGATTGGCATGTTGTTCTCTGCTGGTATTGGTATTGGACTGGTCTATTGGGGAACAGCTGAGCCCCTATACCACTTTATGGCACCGCCATTAGGTGAAGCTGAAACGGTAGAAGCTGCCAAGCAAGCTATGAGCATCTCATTTCTGCATTGGGGGTTACATGCTTGGGCGATTTATACCATAGTGGCATTAGCACTGGCTTATTTTCACTTTCGCCGTGGACTGCCGCTATCTATCCGTTCGACGTTATACCCGCTAATAGGCGAGAAGATATATGGTCGCTGGGGTCATACAGTTGATATCCTAGCCGTATTCGGGACGATGTTTGGTGTGGTAACTTCCTTAGGTCTAGGGGTTATGCAGATCAATTCAGGTCTTGAAAATTTATTTGGTATACCAAATTCTTTAACCGTACAGTTTATTATTATTGCTTTTGTGACTGCATTGGCATGTGGCTCATTGATGCTCGGTCTTGATAAAGGTATCAAGCGCTTAAGTGATATCAATATGGGTTTTACAGGTGTGCTCTTAGCCTTTATGGTCATTTTAGGGCCAACCTTATTTATTTTTGATAGTTTTATAGAAAACATCGGTAATTACATTGTTGCTATGGTGCCGTTATCAACATGGGGCGAAGCTTATAGTAATACCGATTGGCAGAGTGGTTGGACGATCTTCTACTGGGCATGGTGGGTAAGTTGGGCACCATTTGTAGGCGTATTTATTGCTCGTATCAGTCGTGGTCGTACTATCCGTGAGTTTGTATTGGGTGTGCTGTTGATTCCGATGGTAATTTTGTTCTTCTGGTTCACCACTTTTGGTGGTGTCGCTATCCATATGGAGCTTTTAGCGACGCTTGATCCAGCTATGGCCAGTCCAGGATTGGTAGAAGCGGTGCAAGCAGATTCGGGTAGCGCTATTTTTAAATTGATTGAGTACTATCCATTTGCAAAACCAATTACTTTTCTTATCGTGATTATGATTGTTTTATGGTTCGTGACCTCATCGGATTCAGCAAGTTTCGTGATCGACATGTTGACGGCTGGTGGCGATACCAACCCACCCAAGATCCAACGTTTATTCTGGGCGTTGATGGAAGGTTTGATTGCCGCTATATTGTTAGCGGCAGGCGGACTAGGCGCATTGCAAGCCGCTGCTATTGTGGCTGGACTGCCATTTGCTTTGGTGATATTTGTCATGATGTATGCGTTACTTCGTGGCTTAAGTCGAGATCGATTGATACTGTATCGAGCTCAACAGCACTTTATTACTGAAGAATCTGCAGATCATAATTCAGCCAATGAGTTTACAGATGAGCATTTGTTGAAAGGCCCACCTAAAATTGTAAAGGGTGATTAATCAACGCGATGCTGATTAATAGTCATGAATTAGGGCTTAGATAAGCAAGCTGTGATTAAGCGAAGAAAGATCAAGAGTGTGCTGACAGTCGTTTCATTCAATGATTGGCAGCTCACTATATCTGTTTATTATTTATTAAAAGACGATAAAATACTTGTAATATCAAATCCTAAGATGCATGGTTATCTTAGGATTTTTTTATTTGTTGACCAATAGCAAGGTTATAAAGTGTCTAATTCGATTTGATAGTTGTGTAATATCTTGTTAAGGTGAGCCCCTTCAAAAACTGAGACGACTAAATGGATCATGTAAAAGTTGGCCGCTTGGGCCCTTTTCCACGGGTGAGTAAACCTGTGTTCTTAACTTCAGCACTATTAATTCTGGTGTTTATCATCTTTGGTGCTTTTTTTAATGAGCAAGCAGAACTGGTATTTGGTCACGCAAAAGCATTCGTGTCTTTGCGCTTTGGCTGGTTCTTTATTGTGGTGGTTAACTTAACGCTAGTGATGAGTATTTATATGATATTCAGTCGCTATGGCGATATCAGGCTTGGTCATCAGAACGAGAAGCCCGAGTATAATATAGTCTCTTGGATTGGCATGCTGTTTTCAGCTGGCATCGGTATTGGACTGCTCTATTGGGGCACCGCTGAACCCTTGTACCATTTTATGGCGCCGCCATTGGGAGAGCCCGAAACGATCGCCGCCGCCAAGCAAGCGATGAATATCTCGTTCCTGCATTATGGCTTACATGTGTGGGCGCTCTACGGCATGGTTGCTTTGTCATTGGCTTATTTTCACTACCGAGTGGGTTTACCACTGGCCATCCGCTCGACACTTTATCCTATATTGGGTAAAAAAATCTATGGTGGTTGGGGTCATACGGTCGATACGCTGGCGGTATTTGGGACGATGTTTGGGGTAGTGACCACGTTAGGTCTTGGGGTATTGCAGATTAACTCAGGTCTTGAGACGTTATTTGGTATTCCCAATAATATTACAGTGCAAATTATATTGATTGCCTTAATCACTATGCTGGCTGGTCTATCTCTGTTTATGGGGTTAGATAAAGGGATTAAGCGCTTAAGTGATACCAATATATTATTTACTGTGATATTGCTAAGCTTTGTGATTATTTTAGGACCGACTCAGTTTATTATAAATAGCTTTGTAGAGAACATCGGCAACTATTTACATCAGATTGTGCCACTAGGTCTTTGGACAGAGTCTTATAACGGTGAAGAAAACTGGCAAGCATCATGGACGATTTTCTATTGGGCATGGTGGATAAGTTGGTCGCCTTTCGTTGGGGTGTTCGTGGCTCGTATCTCTCGTGGTCGTACGATTCGTGAATTCATATTGGGAGTGTTGTTGATTCCTATTACCATATTGTTCTTATGGTTTACCGCTTTTGGTGGTTCAGCCGTTAATATGGAGCTAATGTCGGCGGCGGACCCCAATATTATCAGTCCTGGCTTGATCGAGGCCGTCCAAGCAGATACTGGCAGTGCCATCTTTAAGTTGATGGAGTCTTATCCGCTAACATCGGCTGTGAACTTGCTCATCGTGGTGATGATTGTTCTTTGGTTTGTCACGTCATCGGATTCAGCCAGTTTCGTCATTGATATGTTGACCTCAGGGGGCGATGCCAATCCACCGAAAATTCAGCGCTTATTTTGGGCAGGTACCGAAGGTGTTATTGCAGCGGTACTATTGGCAGCAGGTGGCTTGAGTGCGCTACAAGCGGCTTCCATTGTATCAGGCTTTCCTTTTGCGATAGTGATAGTCGTAATGATGTATTCGCTACTACGTGGCTTAAGTCGTGACCGTTTGATACTGTATCGCAATCAGCAATGGTTTGTCACCGAGGAATCTGCTGAGCACAATTCAGCCAATGAATTTCGTGATGAAGACTTGCTCACAGGTCCACCTGATATTGAAAAGCCTGAAGGTTAAGAGTTTTTTAGACAATGCTTAAATAGTACTTAAGCTAAAAAATAATTCAAAAAGCCCCAGCTTTATCACAAGTTGGGGCTTTTTCATTTCTACTGATCTATCTATAGTCAATCCACTATAAATCAAACACAACGCTACTAGGATAAGTTTTGCGCCGCCTCTGTCTGCGCAGTCACAGCAAGCAAAAAAAATTATACCAGTAGCGCGTTATAATACTTGTACTTATTTTATTTAGGACTGGCTATATTATGATGAAAAGTATTTGATTAGAGTTACCAGAGGTAGGATGTAAACTACACACATTGTCCTTTTACATAACCGACTGCAGAGGTAGTACCACATGCTGAACAGGCGTTGCCCGCAGTACGATAACTGACACCTGATTGGTTTTTTACAGTGACACAGACAGGATCATACTGTGCGGTACACATGGTTTGCTCAGGATTAAAGGGTGGGCATTTATTGAAAGGATTGTTAATTGAGCCTTGATTACTGCTAGCACTGTGGTCTTTGTTGTTTTCAGTGCTATGAATAGGCGGCTCAGAATGGGTGCTGATTGGAAGATTATTACAACCAGATAATGTGATGGCTACTGAGAGCCCTAGTATTGACAGCCACGGTTTAGATAAATGATTCATAGTGATGTTTCCTTATAAATAGCGCTCGATAACTTCCTGTTATCAACAGTCAACGACAACCATATCAGAAATAGAATGATACAAATGGATAGTAACTTATTTAGGGGAAGTCATCCACCACATCATATGATAAGTACAAAATAAAATCGAGAAAATTATACATGTATATATAGTCAGGGAAAAGTAATATCGATACATCAAGTACTGCTGATATTAATTTTTCTTGCTTGCTGTGCCTACGCAGACAGAGGCTGCAAAAAATTTATACCAGCAGCACTGTAGCGTTTTTGAGATATTTTAACTATAGCTATACTACTGCTATGAATTTTGCTCAATGCGTGAGAAAAGCTGCAAAAACTTCATAGCAATAGCATTGTTGGCTTTAATGGCTTTCTATCATTTACAAGCAAATAAAAACCCCAAGCTTACTATTAAGCTTGGGGTTTTTTATTTGCTCAAAGATAATTTCTGCCACTAAAGATGCTCAGATAAATATCTTTAACCAAGCATAACTGTTTTATTTAGCAGGCTTATCATCTTGATTAAGCTGAATATATTTATCAAAGTTCTGAGCATAATCAGTTAAGTTGTCGCTCAGCATTTGGCGATATTGTTTGGTATAAAATTCGACAATATCATCCTTTTCTTTGGCAAAATCATCACCCTTTACAAAGCCGATTGAGGCGACCGATGCGCTATAACGTGCTGCGGCATAAAGTAATGACGCACCTACTTGACCTGAGTGCGCATCAGGACCTAATTGACTGTTTGCTACACCAATAATGGCATCAGCACGTTGATAAAACGACTGCATTTCAGGGGTGATTTCAAGACTTGCATCAATCTCATTGTTTTGAGCATTCTCTTGAGACATAAACGACTCCTAATAATGGTAGGTAAATTTAAATGTATCACAGCAGTCTAATAACTGGATAAGATAATAGGTACAAAAAGGGTTTTAGCAAAAATTTTATAAGCCAGCATCCGCTTTTAAAATCTCAGCTTTGTCAGTTTTTTCCCACGTAAAGGCGGTTTCAGAACCTTGGCGACCAAAATGTCCAAAACTGGCGGTTTGCTGATACATCGGCTGCAATAAATTCAGCATACGGGTGATACCATACGGACGTAAGTCAAAATGCGTACGAATCAAGCTAATGATTTCATCGTTGCTGATTTTGTTAGTACCAAAAGTATTAATCGAAATAGAAGTCGGTTCAGCAACGCCAATGGCATAGCTTACTTGTACTTCACAGCGATCGGCAATACCAGCAGCGACGATGTTTTTAGCCACATAACGCACCGCATAGGCCGCACTGCGATCGACTTTTGAGGGATCTTTACCACTAAATGCGCCGCCACCGTGACGCGCCATACCGCCATAAGTATCAACAATAATCTTACGACCGGTCAGTCCTGCATCACCAACAGGACCACCGATGACGAATTTGCCAGTGGGGTTGATATGATAACGTGTACCAGCATGTAGTAGCTCTGCTGGGAGTACTTGTTTGATAATTGACTCCATGATCGCTTCTTGTAAATCGGCTTGCGAGATACTTGGATCATGCTGCGTAGATAAGACGACCGCGTCAATAGCAACAGGTTTATTGCCATCATATTTAAGCGTGACTTGTGCTTTGGCATCCGGACGTAACCAAGGTAGTTCACCTGCGCGGCGCAACTCCGACTGACGCTCCATCAAGCGATGAGCATACTCGATAGGGGCAGGCATCAATACTTCAGTCTCATTACTAGCATAACCAAACATCAAACCTTGGTCACCAGCGCCTTGTTCTTCAGGGTCAGCGCGGTCAACACCTTGGGCAATCTCAGGCGATTGTTTACCAAGCATATTAATAACCGCACATGTCTCGCCATCAAAACCCAAGTCTGAATGATGATAACCAATGCCATTAACCGTATCACGCACGATGCGCTCAACGTCGATATTTGCCGTGGTGGTTATTTCACCTGCCAATACGACAGCGCCAGTTTTGACTAGGGTCTCACATGCCACGCGTGCATGTAAATCTTGCCGTAAGATGGCATCAAGGATAGCGTCTGAGATTTGATCAGCCATTTTGTCAGGATGACCTTCGCTCACAGATTCTGAGGTAAATAAGTTGTATTCGCGCATAATAGGATCGCTTAATTGAATCAATAAAGATAGGAAAAAGCATAACGTCTGGGCGCTGCTTTAATTGGTATTGGCCAAACAATGTATAGCTTGGTGTTTAATTGGTACTACTTAATTCACTTATTCATAAATGCATGTGTTATATAAATTTACATAAGGCACAGACTTCTATAAATCATATGGGGTCAGGCTAAGAGAGCGATAGCTTTACGTTGTAATATATCAAATTATTAACTGACAACGTGCTTGAAGCTGTCGCCAATCATACGTCTATCACCTGATTATCAGCAGGATCAAAAATATGACGTACTTGCCTAAAAATACGCTTATTCTAACTCGAAACGCAATAAAACTCTAGTGAGCTGCACTCGTTCTATTATAAGTAATGCTCAATCATGACATTATTATAATTTAGCATAAGTATATTGGTCGATATGCTTTGCGATCATTATCATCTGCTCACATTACAACTCTAAAAATACTGCTTTATCTTTAAACATACATTCGTCATAAACAGGACAAGCGCCGCATTTTGGGGTACGAGCCTGACAAGTATAGCGCCCGTGCAAAATAAGATAATGATGAGCATCAACGATAAAGTCATCGGGGATACGTTCGACCAGTTTCTTCTCAACGATTAAGACGTTTTTGCCAGTGGCAAGTCCCGTACGATTACCCACTCGAAAGATATGGGTATCGACCGCCATCGTCGGCTGTCCAAAGGCTGTATTTAGAACTACATTCGCCGTCTTCCGCCCGACACCCGCTAGAGACTCTAAGTCTTTTCGGTTATCAGGGACGGTGCTATTAAATTTCTCAATCAAGTCACGGCAAGTTTTGATGACGTTTTTGGCTTTGGCATTAAACAAGCCGATATTCTTAATGTAGGATTTCAAACCTTCTTCACCTAAAGCGAGTATCGCCTCAGGCGTATTCGCCACCGGATAGAGCTGATTGGTGGCAATATTGACGCTGACATCAGTCGCTTGTGCTGATAATATGACTGCGATAAGCAGCTCAAAGTTACTGCTATAATTGAGCTCAGTCACTGGCTCATCAATCGTCGCCGCCAACTTCTCAAAAAATGGACGCACATCACGGTTGGGCATGTGCCTCGATGGCGGAGTATCAGCAGTTTTATGTTTGACGGTTTTACTCATGGTATTTTTACCATTATTTTGTTCGTTGGTTATTCAAAGTAGATATTGGCTATTAAAGTTGTGCAAGCTCAGCTTTTAATTCATTCAACTCTGCTTGTTTGTTTTCATTGGGACGTACGCTAAGCTGCTTTTCTAACTTTTTAATTTTACTGCGCAGCTTTGCCGCTGCAATAGTGTTTTTTGCTTGAGCTTCACTGATATTTAACGACTGACTGGCGGCATTATTCAGTTTTGCCTCCACCATGCTGACCACGGGTCTACTATTGCTGCTATCCGCAAGTTGCTTGCTGACACGATTTAAATGGGTATGATAACGCTGTCTCAAATCCTCTTGCTCAAGGGTACGCTCAGGTGTCGAAAGCGTACGCTCAACCGTGACCAAATCGATGCAGTCAACAGGGCAGGGCGCTATACATAATTCACAGCCCGTGCATAAATCTGTAAAAATAGTATGCATATGCTTGCCAGTACCAACGATGGCATCAACAGGGCAGGCGGGAATACATTTGGTACAGCCAATGCAATCATCTTCACGAATAACGGCACGTACTTCAACAGGCCGCTGAGAAGTACCATCTAGTGGCCATTTTGAAGGTTCAGCGCTTAGTGTTGGCATATCAGCATCGATAATCTGCGCGATAGTATCCGTCACTGGCTGACCACCCGGTACACACTTATTATGTGGCTCACCATCCATCACGATAGCAACTGCATAAGGTAAGCAACCATCAGCATGGTCGCATAGACCACACTGTGTTTGCGGTAGGCTGCCATCAATGCGCGCAATTTTTTCCTGAACATCAGCAGGCAATGTTTCTATCTTCAGCGAATCGAACAAGATTGGCAGATTGGTTAAACGGATATGATTGCTGTTTTTATTCATGGTGCTTTGCATTTAATGTAAAACCTTTATATCAGTGCTAGATGCTGATATTAAAATAAATAGGATAATAGTGGTAAGGATAAATGCTGAATGAGGCGTTGATATGATAGATTAAAGCAAAATACCTTGCTCATTGGCAATTTGCGCAATCAGCTCATAAGCAATGCTACCTTTAAAGGGTATTTTTGGCAGCTTTGATAGATCAAAAAAATCTGCATGTGATAGCTCATCTTCTTGTATAACGATATCGCCATCTGCATAAGATGCTCGAAAGCCCAACATCAAATTAGACGGAAACGGCCATGGTTGACTGTTCACATAGCGAATATCGGACAAGCTAAGACCCACTTCTTCTGCCACTTCGCGTACCACAGCATGCTCTAGACTTTCACCTACTTCTACAAAGCCTGCAATCAAACCGTATAGTAACGGTTGGGGCGACTGTAATAAATGAGAGGCTGTTTCTTGCTGACCGTAACGATGATGATTAGCCAATAAAATTTGCATTTCACCCGTTTTCGGGTTGGGTCGAGTAATGGCGGTAATGACGCAGGGCTGTACACGCGGATACTGACGCAATCGACAAACGTCACAAACCATGGCACGCTCGCCGCATTTGGCAGCTACAGTGCGTGCCGCGCAGCGACTACAAAACCGTGTATCTGCTTGCCAACGAAGTAGTTGTATGGCTTGGCTAAGCTGAGCAGCTAATGCTATGGGCAGATGCGTGATAAGCTGTCGATAAGGTATAAAAGTGTTAATACTGTTCTCTACATTGCTAATAACGCTACTATCCAAGTCACTACTTGTTAATTCATCACTGTCTAAAATACTGGGCAAGGCGATATTATGTGCTATTGCATAATCATAAGTGATAGCGCGGCTTGCTTGTACAGTGACAGCATTAGCGTTATCAGTATCATCTACATCACTCGGCAGCCAGCTATTGGGCGCTACGCTATCAAACAATGTAACCTGTCCTAATTGATAAGCTTGCTCACTACTGACATCAGAGTGTGCTAGCTCAACCTGTAAAGGCCACCAGCCATTAGGCGTTTGACGACATAAGATCGTTTCATCAGATAGGACAAAGGCGCAGATCATCATATAGGTTTCCAAACGGTCAAAGACAAGCTCATATCAGCTTGTCTTTGTATAAAAATTTACATAAACGATTAAGCGGCAAGCAATTGGCTTAAGCTATGCTGACCAACATCCAATGCTTGTTTGCTGACAGGGCGATTGTTCTCGAAACCGTCTAGATGATGGTCAACTGCCATGATAACATCAGCAATATAAGATAAGGTGCCATCATCGATACGATTACCACTATTGATACGTTGCTGTAAATAATTTGCCAATTGACTGAGCATACTGGCAGGCGTTGGCAATTGCAAGAAGCGCACCGCACCGCTTACTTGACGCAGCATTTCAGGGGTATTTTGAATATTAAGAATATCGCGCTCAGGCTCCGCAAGGTAGTCATTGATTGCTTGTTCAGCACTGGCAATTGCCGTACGACTCTCTTCTATCAAGGTATCATAAGCGGTATTCAGCTGATGTAGTGAGATATGAGGATTGTTCAACGGCAGATAAATTGCACCTGGAGTATGCATCTCAGCCATGGCGATGGTCGCGTTTTCTGCATGCATGAGTGCCAATAATAAATGATCAAAATCTTCTGGAGTAGGCGAGCGCCATGTGCTGACGGCTTCTGACGCTTTAATCAGGCTATTGGCGGCATTAGATAGACCAAGAAGATGCAACGCAGAGCTTAAAGTAGTGATTTCTTCAATAATTTGCGAGGTCTGCATATCGACTGGATTGATTGAGTCGCCACGGGCATAGCTGTCGACATTTTCTTTAATCGTATTGATTTGAGTCTGGATAATGATATTCAAAGTATCCGTCAGCTCACGGTTTGGACCAAACAAGAAGCGCTCCATCTGCTGGCGCTGTGGATCTTCTAAACGGTTGGCGGCGTATTGATCGCGCAGCATTTTTGCCGCGTCAGTATCACGTTGTCCGGCAAAACTGACCAAATCAGCAAAACGCGTATCCATGACAGGCAGATAGTTTTGGAATTGCTGCTCAACATAAATAAGCGTGTGCTTTTGAGTGACATTAAGCGGCAGGATGGCTGCGATATCAGTGACCGCAGCGGACGCTGCTTGCCAAAATAGACTGCTGGTATTTTTCGCTATCAAAGCACAGGCAGCTGACATAGCATCCAATTTTTGCTGATCATCTTGATTGATGTTGCCATCCTGATTGACCAAAGTAACGCCAAGCCCACTACGATAAGCATAGGTCAGTAGCTCTTGATCAAGGTTGAGCTCATTTAGCGGCTGAAAATTCTTTTCAGGATTGGCGATAATGACGCTACTATTACCAAAAGCAGAAAAATAATCAGCAGCAATAGGCGCTATTTGGCTATGAGTATTCAGCTTATTAATAATAGGTAGTAATAAAGCAGGCTCTACCGACTCAGTCAGTAGCACAAATTCAATATAACGATCAAGCGTCATGATCGCTTCGGACAGATCCATGATTAAGTCAATATCACTATTGTCGCCACTGTCATAAAGCTCCTGTAAACCGTGTACAATCGCATTATTGAGTGCCTCTGCACCCACCAAAGATATCAGCTCAAAAATACAAGAAAGCTGTTTTAATACAATAATAGAGTCTAATAATAAGGGCGCTTGGCTATTGTCGTCATTAAATTCGCCTAAATGAATCTCAGTATCTTTGAGTATGACCTTGACCTCATCGTGCAATAAGTGCAGCGATGGCAAATTAAAGTCAGTAACGCTAAGCGTTGGCGCGGTCAATTTTATTTGCGTAGAGTGGTTCATAATTATTTTTTCCATAAGATACTGACGAAAATAGCAAATAGTTAGAGAGTAAATTAAAAAATAGCGCTAGATAAGGTTTTACTTTTTATCGTTATAATAATCAAGACTATATTCTCTAATCGCCAATATAAGAAGCGATTTTAAAGACGGTTACATTTTGGCTTTTAGATCAGGATATTCTTCTGCAAGCGATGTATACCAGCTTTGATTGGCGCTCTCATCAGTAGGTGACTCAAGCAATAAAGCCGCTAAATTGGCAAAGCTAGCATGGGCTGTGTGTCCGCCATCCGCTTGCGCGTCATCCTCAATGCCTAGCGTTACCTGTCCGCCAGTCATCGCCAGATAGACTTCAGCTAAAATCTCTGAATCTAGTAATGCCCCGTGAAAAGTACGGTCTTGCTTGCCCACATCTAAACGACGCACGAGCGCATCCAAGGTATTCTTTTGTCCAGGATATTGCTGCTTTGCCATGACCAGCGAGTCGGTTACTTTTACGCGCTCGGCAAAGTCATGCATACCAACTTTGGCAAACTCCATATTTAAGAAGTTCATATCAAATGAAGCATTATGAGCGATGACTTCTGCACCGTCCATAAAATCATAGAGCGACTGCGCGACTTGGTCAAAGGTTGGTTTGTCCGTTAAAAACGCTTCAGAAATACCGTGAATTCGAATAACTTCTTCATCCATACCGCGCTGTGGGTTGATATAGACGTGGAGCTTTTCGCCGGTGAACTTACGTCCGATCATCTCTACAATACCGACTTCGATAATGCGATCGCCTTTTAGCGGATCAAGACCGGTGGTCTCAGTATCCATAATGAGCTGACGATCTGATTCATGACGATGGATTGGCTTGGGTAGCAGCGGTATAAAATACGGATTGGCACGGCTGGTATCACCATCGAATTTTGGCGTATCTGCTTCAACATTAGTAACCATGTTGGACGCATGGTTATTGATGCTTGTGTCAATCAAGGGCGTCTTGGCGTCTGGCATTTCTATAGCACTCATTGAATTGGTGGCATTGTACGGACTAATATTTTCTTCAGCGAAAGCATGAGTATTTATTACACTGTCATTATAACTTTGATTCTCTAGTAGTTCGGCATC
This sequence comes from Psychrobacter sp. S4(2024), assembly GCF_036861305.1. Lineage (NCBI taxonomy): Bacteria > Pseudomonadati > Pseudomonadota > Gammaproteobacteria > Moraxellales > Moraxellaceae > Psychrobacter > Psychrobacter sp. S4(2024). The sequence continues at coordinate 103,550 of NZ_JAZAQR010000003.1, forward strand.
AAGCTCATCATCCATCATATCAAAACCTAATGGATCAAAATTTAGCCAATCATCGCTGCTTGATGGCTTTTTATCAGCCATTATTGGCTCTTTTTTTTTAGTACTATCTTGAACGTCTGTTATCAAATCTTCACTACGTGAGGTCACACCTAGGTTCGCAAGCTCATCCGCTTTTTCATTACCAGCATGTCCAGCATGACCTTTGACCCAATGCCAATCAACATCGCGTCGCTGACAGAGCTCATCGAGTCGCTGCCATAGGTCTTGATTGGCGACGGGTTTTTTACTGGCCGTTTTCCAGCCTCTTTTTTTCCAACCTTCAATCCACTCAGTGATGCCTTTTTTGACATAACTTGAATCTGTCCAAATCTCGAGTTTCTGCTCATGTGAGCTATGAGTAAGCGCTTGTATCGCACCCATCAATTCCATACGATTATTGGTTGTTTCTTTATCGCCGCCATAAAAATCCTGCGTCCGTCCATCACTAAATATCAGATGAGCGCCCCAGCCACCAGCACCAGGATTGCCTTTACACGCGCCATCTGTGTAAGCAACCGTAGTGTCTGCTTTGGCAGCCAATGGGTTTATGGCATTACTGGTGTTAAATGGCTGCGCTGCGCTGCGATTTTCTGACATAAAAATTTACTGACCTAATAGAGAATAAATACAGGATATAGCGAAGCGATTTCACTGATATATTGGAGGTTAATTCTAGCTACCTATGTTGGAATTGAGTATAACAAATCCAGCGTTAATAGGGGCAATTGCCATGCACAAAAAACCAAAAACAGATATCCTAATAGTAAGCTTATCGTTTTCTGTTAAAATAGAGCGGTTGTAAGGATATGTCTAGCCAGACATTAACTATAATTTGCTTAACTAAAGCTTTCAATGCTCGAATTCAGGATTACCCTATGATGTCATTAGCCTCAAAATCTTCTTCTAAAAATCTTAGCCATTTGATGATTGCGATGGCTGCGAGCAGTATGCTGCTTTTGAGCGCTTGTAATGATAGTAATACTCAAGCGGATACCAAAAAGGTTGAGAAGGTAGCAGATTTATCTATCTTTGAGGGCTGTTACACCGTCAGTCATGATGAGCCGGCGCAAATAAAAGTCAGCCAACAGGGCGGCGCATGGGTCATGCAGATGAAAGAGCCTGCAAGTGCCAAACGTGTTTGGGATGATGCTGAGCCGTTAGAGGTGATTGAAAATAGCGACATACCACAGTTTTTCTCTATAGACCCTGATAATGTCGATGCGGTGATTGGTCGTCCGGATAGAGTGTTGGTATTAGCTCATGTTAAGCCTGTTTATGCCAATATCGACCCGCTACTTGATAGTGAGTACTTGTCTTATATCTATAAAGGGGCAAACACTATTTATAGAGTCGAATGTGATGACGTTAATACTGATATTTTGTCCAATCCTCATGCCAATATTGTCATTGATAATGTTAAAGAGACTATTTAGTTAGGTATTATCAGTCAATACTACATATCTGTTATTTATGATAAAAAGTGCTTTTTTATCAATACAATTTTGTTATAAACCGTCGTATCATTAGAGTCAGGTAATATGAATTTTTTTAGTTATGTGGTGTTGGGTGGATTTTCTTATGCGGCTGGTTGGGCGATAAGAACCTATGTATTAAACAAAAAACCTGAACCTGAGCAGCCTTACAATCTTAAGCATCCAGTTATCTTGGCATATTTGGGCGGGTTCTTTATTGTTATGCTGATTGTCTCATGGCTCATCGGTCGCTACGTGCTTGGACATACCACTATTGATTTGCCGTTCATCGTTATAAACAGCCTCGTTGCGACCTTTGTCTATTCGTTCGGTCTCAATCCAGAAAAAGCCCGTTATGATGTGCCGGATTAATGGTTTATTAGATAGGTAAACTCCATAAAGATATGGTTGCTCTCATATAAAGACACGGTCAATGTGTACCTCATTGACCGTGTCTTTATAACAAATGCTATATTAAGTTATGCTAGGTATATCACTTAATATAGATGACTAAATAGCTATGACGACTTTTTAGTATCTACCTTATCGTCTTCCGCTTTAGACTCTTCGTCTTTATCTGCTTTTTCCGTACTTTTATCTTTGAGCTTTTTATTAGTAGGCTTTGAGTCTTTATCTTTAGATGCGCTTTGTTTATCCTTCCAAGTTTTGTATTTCAATAAATCCTTTTCCATGAGCTTAAGACAGAATTTTAGTACCAAGGCATCATCGATTTGACCGATAAAGGGGATAAAGTCTGGAATAAGATCAATAGGGTTTATAACATAGAGCAGACCAACCACTGCCGCTGAAATAGTTTTATAAGGGATATTACGATAGTTACCTTGGTAGTAGTCTTTTACCAAGCTCATGAGCAATAGTAAATCCTTGGTATAACGCTCAAGACCACGACCGTTTTCAAGTTGGTCTTTTATTTTGTCTTCTTTACCCAAGATGAGTCTAATACTATCCATTAGGCTTTTATTGTCTTTCTCTTCGTCAGCCATGCTTATGATCCTTTTGTATCAGTATGTATTTATGGTTTATTGCGATTAATCGTTCTTTACTATAACAAGAGTAGCGACTTCATCCAAATAAGACGATGGGTGATTCTGTATTGTTTTGTTGACTAGCCTAACAATGGGTTGAGCTGCCCTAGACAATCTTAAACCAAATTGCCGTCTCAACTTCCGTTATAATGCAATGTTTCAAAGATAAAGGCTTAGCGCATGTTAAATGAAATCGCGTGCATTTAAACCATCAATGCTAAAGAAGTATCCTTGTTAAACAAGCATTAACTGAATAGTACAAAAGGTAAAATAATGACCAAGATATCTTCTGGACTTAATCGTCGTCAGTTTTTACGTCAAGTCGGAATCAGCGCAGGGGCAGGGCTGTTAGCGACCCAAAGCATCACTCAAGCACTGGCTGCTAATACGACTGAGCAAGATAACAGCACGCAACTGACCAAAGATGATTTGCCATCAGGACAGGCATCACAACAAGCAGCGGCCGAAACATTGCAGGCGCAAACGAGTTGTATCACGCCGAATATTGAGACTCGGCTTTTTGCCAGCTCTAATGTCGGTGGTAGTGACGAGCGTAATGAATTGGCGTTAGATCGCATGGCTTGTGCAGGTTTTAAAGTCGATAATCCTACGATTACCACTCGGCAGTATTTGCGCTTTGCAGGTACGGATTCGCAAAGAGCAAGTGATCTGCAAAATATCGCCACGGGTGCGATCAAAGCGCCAAAGCTGCTACTTGGTGTACGCGGTGGCTATGGTGCTGTGCGTCTATTGCCAATGGTTGATTGGTCAACGCTGGGACGCATTATGAAGGAGCGTGGCACGATACTGGCGGGCTTTAGTGATGTGACCGCTATTCAGTGTGCGCTACTGGCAAAAGGAGGCATGAGCTCGCTTGCCGCGCCGATGCTTTATAGTGAGTTTGGCAAAACCAAACCCGACCAAGTCAGCTGTCGACAATTTGTGGAAGCATTAACCAATCCAAATCTGGCTATCAACATACCAGACGCCTCTTTAACCAGTCCGAATTTACTGAGTATCTTGGCGACCTCTGAGCCAAAAACGATAACGGGCACTATGTGGGGTGGCAATCTGAGCGTGGTGTCAGCGCTGGCAGGCAGTGAGTATTTGCCACGAATTGCTGGCGGTATCGTATTTTTAGAAGATGTCGGTGAGCAAGCCTATCGTATTGAGCGCATGCTGTATGATTTGTATTTAGCAGGCGTATTTAAAGATCAGCAAGCCATCGTGTTTGGCGCGCTATCGGGTAGCGGTGAGGATAGCTATGACAAGCGTTATGATGTCGCCACCGTAATTCGTCAATTGCATAAGCTGACAGGATTGCCGATTTATAGCGGCATGCGCTTTGGTCATATTGGACAAAAGCACAGCTTTCCACTTGGCGCGATGTGTCAGATTAGTCCAAATACAGTCGATGGCTATCAGTTAGTATTTAGTGATTATCTAACGATTAAAGCCGATGCCATTCATGTCGAAGGCTTATGGCAATAAAATTTAGGTCTATAGTCGAATCTAAATAAATCAGATACGTAACTATCAAATCGCTCAATGAAAAGTTGTTTTTCTTGCGTGCTGTGCCTACGCCGACAGATGCTGCGAAAAACAACTTTTCGTCTCGCTGTATCGTTTTTATATCGAATTAATTATATAAAATTGTTGCTGTGATACATTTGTTGCAGCAACGTATTACTTCTAAAAAATCTACTATAAAGTTAAATCGCCAAGCGTGAAAATTTATCCTGATATTCTTTCGGGGTCAGTTCAGTAGCGCGTTTAAAAAGCCTAGTGAATGAGGAAATATCATCGTAACCAACTTGCTCCGCTAACGATTTTATCGTCACATCGCCCAATTCCAGTAAGCGCTTTGCCTGCTCAATTCTGACTGCTTGAATATACTCAATCGGGCGCATCGCAACGCAGGATTGAAAGCGTCTATTTAACGTGCGTGGGGTGATATTTACCATGGCTGCCAAGCCGCTAACTTGAATAGATTGCTTGAAGTTTTCCTCGATAAACTCTTGTACTTGTTTAACCAGTTGATCTGAATGTGGTTTATGCAACGTCACATTGGTATAGCTGTTTTGATTGCCTCTTTTACTATCAATAATCTGGGTTTTTGCCACTTGGGTAGAAATCTCACGCCCACAATAACGCTCTATCAATAGCAATCCCAAGTCATAAAAGGCGCTACCACCTGCCGCACAAAATATATTGCCTGATTGGTGTGCTGAATCACTTTTTGGCTGGCTTTTTGATTGGTTCTTTGATGGATTCTTTGATTGAGTGACAAATTGATTCTCTTGCAAATCAACCAGTGGAAAATCTGCCTTAAACTTACTGGCATAGCCCCAATGAGTAGTCGCTACTTTGCCATCGAGCAAGCCTGTTTTTGCTAAAAAGAAAGCCCCGCTACAATTACTAGCGATATCCGCTTTGGTATTTGCCAGTCGCTTTATGTGTGGAATTAAATCGCTATTTTGACTCAGTACTTTATCGATTGAATCGCCAATGGTTGGAATCAATAGTAAGTCGCACTCTGTGACTTCCTGAATATCGCAATGCGCTTGCATAATTAAGCGATTACTACATCTGATATCTACACCGCCCAGACTAGCAATCTGCACATTAAATCTGGGTTCTACTTCCTCATCCAAAAAGCGTTGCCAGCTGACCCCAGTAAATGAAAATAAATCCAGCGCCCCAGCTAGTACGCTGCCAAGCACGCCATCGAAACCAACAATGATGACTTTAAACGGTTTGAAGTAGGGCATGATTGTGTAATTTCCTTTAGAAACGCTTATTGAAAATAACGTTTTCCATCTAATTTTTCTAAGAATAAGTGTTATTTATGTCTTATTTGACCATAATTATGTCATAAATGACAATACGGCAAGGCGAAAAATTAGATTAATATCGATGCATCACCAAATTTAATGAGTTAACGAGAATACTATGGCAGCAGATACGCTTATCAATGACTTTGAGTTACCGTTTCAATTATATGATGTATTGGGCACTGAACATTTAACCGAGCATCCAAAATTTGCAGAACATAGCCGCGAAACTTTTGATGCGGTACTCGACACCGCCAATAAAATCGCGACTCAGCTATTTTTACCGCACAACCACGTAGCAGATAAAAACGAGCCACAGTTCGATGGCAAAAAAGTCAGCATGATAAGTGACGTAAAAGTTGCCTTTGATGCGTTTCGTGAGTCGGGCTTCATCGCTGGTCGTTATAGCTTTGGCGATGGTGGCATGCAATTACCCGAAACGGTTATGACCGCAGTGGCAGGCTATTTTATGGCGGCCAACCCATCAACGACGGCTTATCCGTTTTTGACCACTGCAGCGATTAATGTTATCTCACATTTCGCCAGTGATGAGATTAAAAATGCCTTTATGCCGCGCATGTTGACGGGTGAATTTACCGGCACCATGGCGTTAACTGAGCCACATGCTGGCTCATCGCTTGCCGATATCAAAACCACTGCCGTCAAACAAGACGACGGTTCTTACCGCGTAAAAGGCAGCAAAATTTATATCTCAGCGGGTGATCACGAATTGTCTGACAATATCGTGCATTTGGTACTAGCCAAAGTGCCGGGCGGTCCTGGTGGCGTCAAAGGCATTTCTTTATTTGCCGTACCTAAGTATCGTCTAAATAATGATGCATCGGTTGGCGAGCGCAATGACGTGCATTTAACGGGTCTCATTCATAAGCTGGGTTATAGAGGCGCGACTTCTACCGCATTAAGCTTTGGTGATGCAGGCGAGTGCTATGGCTATCTTATCGGCGAAGAGCATTTCGGCTTGCGCTACATGTTTAAGATGATGAATGAAGCGCGCATCGCGGTGGGCTTTGGTGCTGCGATGATTGGCTATCGTGGTTATCAATACTCGCTTGATTATGCCAAAGACAGAACGCAGGGCAGAATTGCACCGAATAACAAACCTGAAGACGCGGCAACGGCGATTATTAATCATGGTGATGTCAAACGTATGTTGCTTGCGCAAAAAGCCTACAGCGAGGGCGGCATATCACTCTGTCTATATGGCTCAAATCTGATTGACCGTATCAATACCTGTGAAGATGCAACACTAAAAGCTGAGCTATCAGAACTGCTAGATTTATTAACCCCAGTATTAAAAGCATGGCCCTCTGAATATGGTCCAAAAGCCAATGATTTAGGCATTCAAGTATTGGGCGGTGCAGGCTATACGCGCGAGTATCAAGCCGAGCAATTTTGGCGTGACAATCGTCTTAATCCCATTCATGAAGGCACAAATGGTGTGCAAGCGTTAGATTTGTCATTCCGTAAGTTATGGCAAAACAAGGGTCTTGGTATTCAAATTCTCAAACGTGAAATCACTCAAGACTTAGAAAGTATCAGCACACCAGAAACCGCCAAACTTGCCGGTAAATTGATGCCTTATATGGGTCATTTGCATGAAGTGTTGGTGCATTTAAGCAAAATCCTGCAAACGGAAAAAGCACTAACGCTGACTGGCAACGCACAAGCACTAATGAATATTTTTGCCTCTATCGTGGTCAGCTGGATTTGGATTCGCCAAGCTAGCAAAGCGGAACAGTTGTTAAGTGATACAACCGACGTTGAGAAACAAAACTTCTATCATGGCAAACTACAAGCAGCAAAATACTTTATCGATTGGGAATTGCCGTTAATCAATCGCGATATCGAACTGTTAAATAATGACAATGCGGTATGTACCAATATGCAAGCAGAATGGTTTTAAGTGACTGTTTGGAATGTTTTCAACATAAGAACATGCCTGAATAATACGACCAATGTGATGCTGGAATGAATTTTTCGAAACCTCTGGAGTGCAAAGCGCACAGCAAGCGAGAAAAATTTATCCCAGAAGAACGCTTTTTAATATATTTGTCTTATTTTGAATAAACTCTTTTTAAGTAAACGATACCAATGGCTTTTTATAAAAATTTAAAGGAATAAATAATGACAACAATGAATAAGCAGTGGCGCTTAAAAGAACGACCTGTTGGCGCACCGAGTGCGGAGACTTGGGATTATACTGAGTCAGAACTACCGACCATCACAGACGGTCAGTTACTGATAAAAATTGAATATATCTCGATGGATCCAGCGATGCGTGGCTGGTTAAACGATGCCAAATCTTATATCGAACCGGTACAGATTGGTGAGGTGATGCGTGCGGGTACCGTGGGCGAAGTGATTAAAAGTAAGCATGAGAAGTTTGCCGTCGGCGATTATGTCTGTGGTCATAATGGCGTGCAGTCGTATGCGGTCAGTGACGGTACTGGGTTATACAAAGTCGATCCAAACCTTGCACCCTTATCTTATTACTTAGGCGTGCTCGGTATGCCGGGTATGACCGGTTACTTTGGCTTATTAAAAACTGGTCAACCAAAAGCTGGCGAGACAGTCGTTGTTTCTGGTGCTGCGGGTGCGGTTGGTGGCTTAGTTGGACAAATTGCCAAACTAAAAGGCTGCAGAGTCGTTGGTATCGCAGGCGGTGCTGAGAAATGTAAATTCTTAGTCGATGAGCTAGGTTTTGATGCTGCGGTAGATTATAAAAATGAGGATGTCAAAAAAGGCTTAAAGCAAGCCTGTCCAAACGGCGTCGATGTCTTCTTTGACAACGTAGGCGGCGATATCTTAAATGACGTCCTCACGCAAATTAATCTGCGCGCGCGTATCGTGATTTGCGGTGCGATTAGCCAATATAACAACACCACAGCGGTAAAAGGGCCGTCAAACTATCTGTCATTATTGGTCAATCGTGCCCGTATGGAAGGCATCGTTGTCTTTGATAATATCAAAGAGTATCCAATCGCGATGAAAGAGATTGCTGGCTGGATTCAGTCAGGTGATATGAAAGTAAAAGACCATATCGTTGAAGGTATCGAGACGTTCCCTGATACTTTGATGATGCTCTTTAAAGGTGAAAATTTCGGCAAACTGGTACTTAAGGTAGAGGGATAAATCATGACACTGAATACAAATGGAATTGCATCAGACGTAGCCAGTAACGTTTCTGGTAAACGTATTTTAATCACGGGCGGTGCGTCTGGCATCGGTGCGGCAAGTGCATTATTGTTAGCCAGTCGCGGCGCAAAAGTCGTTATCGGTGATATGGCCGAAGAGATGGGCGCAGCCGTTGCCAAGCAAGGTCAAGATGCTGGCAATAGTATCGTCTTTAAAAAGGTCGATGTCACTAGCGGTGATGAAGTACGTGCATTGTTTGCCTTTGCCATGGAAACGCTGGGTGGTCTTGATGTCGTGGTAAATAATGCGGGCATCGACCATCAGCCTGCACCGATGCATGAGCTAAGTGATGATGATTTTGACCGTAATATTGCCGTTAATCTAAAAGGCGTCTGGCATTGCATGCGTGCGGCTGTTACTTGTATGGCAGCCAATGGCGGCGGTCATGTGATTAATGTCGCCTCTATCGCAGGGCTGCGTTCTGCACCATTACTGTCAGCGTATAGCGCCGCGAAGCATGGCGTGATGGGACTGACGAAGTCTGCTGCTCATGAATATGCGCGCGTCAATATTCGTTTTAACGCCGTTTGTCCAAGCTTTATTGATACGCCAATGGTACAAAATACCATGGCGAAGATGGGCGAGCGCGCGCAAAAAGCAACAATTAATGCCAGCCCGCTACGCCGTTTAGGGACAGTTGATGAAGTATCCGGTGCGATTGCATGGCTGGCGAGCGATGAAAGTAGCTTTATGAATGGTCATGCGTTTACCCTTGATGGTGGCATGTTGGCTTAATAGTCAAATAACTGCTAAATCATTACGGTGTTAGCCTCGCTCGATGTACTATGCGTACTATCTACGCTCGGCTGCCTTGTAATGGATTTGCAGTTTTTTGACTATAATTTATTAAGTATCTACGATAAAAGACTGAATAGCTAATTCAAAACATAAGGAATAATAATGAAAGATTTATTTGATTTAACGGGTAAGATTGCTTTGGTCACAGGTGCTAGTCGCGGTATTGGCGAATCTATTGCACGCTTACTAGCTTCTAGAGGCGCGCACGTCATTGTCTCTAGTCGCAAGATTGATGCTTGCCAAGCGGTCGCCGATAGCATTGTCGCTGATGGTCACAAAGCCAGTGCCTTTGCGTGCCATGTCGGAAATATGGATCAGATTGATGCGATTTTTGAGCACATCAAAAGTGAGTTCGGTCAAATCGATATCTTGGTCAATAATGCCGCTGCCAACCCTTACTACGGGCATATCTTAGATACGGACTTAGCGGCTTTTGATAAAACTGTCGAAGTCAATATTCGTGGTTATTTCTTTATGTCGACGGCAGCAGGCAAGATGATGCGCGAGCAGGGCGGCGGAGTAATTTTAAATACGGCTTCGGTCAATGGCTTAGTCGCGGGTGACAAGCAAGGCATTTATTCAATCACTAAAGCTGCTGTCATTAGCATGACCAAATCTTTTGCCAAAGAATGTGGCCCATTAAACATTCGTGTTAATGCGCTGCTGCCTGGTCTGACCGATACTAAGTTTGCCTCAGCATTGACTACCAATGATAAAGTCTTAAAAATGGCGCTCCATGCGATTCCATTAGGACGCGTGGCTAATCCTGACGAGATGGCTGGCACGGTATTGTACCTAGTGTCTGACGCCTCAAGTTATACCACGGGCGCAACGATAGTCGTTGATGGCGGGATGTTGGCTTAGTTAGCCGTTCGCCCTCTAAAAGTAGAGCCATTTCTAAAACCGTATGCTGATAAATGGCATACGGTTTTTTATTTGGTTATAGTAAGTACTAATATTTTAAGTAACATTGTTTGAAATAATAGTATTTAAGGAAGGAATAAAGCATGCAAGCATCTATTGTTAAAAAATTTTCCAATATCAAAACATGGTTATTCGTTCCAGCCACTCGCATAGATAGAGTGGAAAAAGCCTTTGCCAGTGGGACAGATGCAGTGATTGTGGATTTAGAAGATGCGGTTGCTACAACGGACAAAGTGCAAGCTCGCAAAGATTTACAAGTTTATTATAATAGTCAGGCTTATCAGCCGATTTGGGTACGCATCAATAAAGCAGGTAGCGAGGAGTTTTTCAAAGACGTGGTGTTATGTCAGAAAATGCCCAATCTCGCTGGCGTGTTACTAGCCAAAGCTGAGCAAGCATCAGATATTGAAAGTGTGCATCAACTTACGGATTTGCCCGTCATTGCATTAATAGAGACAGCGCTTGGTTTATATCAAATCGATAGTATGGCAAAATCTGCTGGACTGCTTGCATTTAGCTATGGGTTTTTAGATTTATGCAATGATTTACAGGTGCACGTAGGTACAGCGGCAGCAGATGTTATTGCCAATCAAATTCGTTATCAGCTTTTACTCACATCAAAAGTACATCAATTATTAGCGCCTATTGATACAGTTTATACTGATTTTAACGATGGTAAGGGGCTTGGGCAGCGAGTGCAATTATGGTCACAAATGGGCATATCCGGAATGCTTTGTATCCATCCAAAGCAAGTAGCAACTGTTAAGCAATCTCTGCAACCGACTGACGCCGATATTGAGTTTGCAAGACGTGTGATAGAAGAATACGAGCGGAGCGGGCAAGCGGTATTTAAAATAGCAGGTCAAATGGTCGACGCGCCCGTAATTGAGCGCTGCCGTCAGTTGCTGAGTTCATAAGATGTTTTTTAATAGAATGCGCTCTAACAGACTAAAACAGCAAAAAAGGCGCGGTACGACTGGCTTTTGATTTTGCGACTTCTGCTGGTGTGCCTTCTGCCACAATAAGACCGCCCTCATCACCAGCGCCCGGCCCAATATCGATAATCCAATCACTGTTACTAGCGACTTGCATGTCGTGTTCGACCATAATCACAGTGTTACCAGCGTCAACGAGTCCGTTCAATTGTGCCATCAATAGCGACACATCCGAAGGATGCAGGCCAGTTGTTGGTTCATCAAGGATATAAAGCGTGTCTCCTCGTTGTGTTCGTTGCAGTTCGGTGGCAAGCTTAATGCGCTGTGCTTCGCCGCCCGAAAGCTCGGTCGCGGGTTGACCAAGCCTGAGATAGCCAAGCCCGACTTTTAGCAACGCGTCTAATGCTCGTAGGATAGGTGCTTCTTCTACAAAGAATTCATAAGCAGATTCGACGGTGAGATCGAGGATTTCAGCGATGTTTTTGTCTCGATAAGTGATCTCAAGGGTTTCATCATTGTAGCGTTGCCCATGACACACTTGGCATGGCGAGTAAACACTCGGCAGAAATAGTAGCTCAACACTGACAAAACCAACACCTTCGCAATTTGGGCAGCGGCCTTTTTTAACGTTAAACGAGAAGCGACCGGCATCGTAACGTCGTGCCTTTGCTGCTGGCGTTGCGGCAAATAATTTGCGCACATGATCGAACAGGCCGGTATAAGTGGCAAGGTTTGAGCGCGGCGTACGACCGATGGCTTTTTGATCGACGGTCACCAGTCGACTCACATGTTCCATACCATCAGCAATCTTACCACTGGTCTGAGTTTCTAGCTCTTGCTCTAGTAAATCAGCTTCGCCAGTCGGTGCTTCGATGATTGTCTTCTGCCCTAATTCACTATAAATGAGATCGACCAGCGCTTGACTGACTAGGCTTGATTTGCCCGAACCTGATACGCCCGTCACCGTTGTCATCACTCCCAATGGAAACGCAACATCTAGCCCTTGCAAGTTATTGCGTTCGATATTGACCAGCTGTAGCGAGGCTTTTGCTTTTCTTGGGGTATGCTCAACCGCCCCGTCAGTCTCAAAAAGATACTGTCCTGTGCGTGATTGCGCAACGTCCCGCAAGCCTGCTACAGGGCCACTGTAAATAACTTCGCCGCCATGGGTTCCAGCCTTTGGCCCCACATCGACAATCCAATCGGCGTGCCGAATCACGCTGACATCATGCTCAACAATAAATAACGAGTTACCAGCCGCTGTCAGCTCATCCAATGCGCCCAATAACGCTTGAGTATCGGCAGGATGTAATCCAGCAGACGGCTCGTCAAGCACATAGACCACACCAAACAGTTTAGAGCGAATTTGGGTAGCAAGTCTTAGGCGTTGTAGCTCACCCGGAGACAAAGTAGGTGTAGTACGTTCAAGTGACAGATACCCTAAGCCTAGTGTGGTCAGAGCCTCAACTCGAGACAGAATGTCACTGGCAATACGTTGAGCAACGATGGCCTTTTCTCGGTTTGGCATGTTGTCAGTTGGTTTGGTCTTGGCAGCATCCTGAAGTTTGAGTGCCATTTCAGTCAGGGTTAATTGAGACAGTTCACCAATATCAAGACCCGCGAACTTCACCGATAGCGATTCTTTTTTGAGTTTTTTGCCATGGCATTCTGGACATTCAGAAATTTGCATAAACTGGGAAACGCGCTTTTTGGTACGCGGACTTTGAGTGCTAGCAAAAGAGTGCAAGACGAAATTCTTTGCACTGGTAAACGTCCCTTTATAATTGGGCTTTTCGCCTTTTTTAATCGCCTCGCGTACTTGTTCAATGTTGTACTCTGGATAGACAGGGACTGCTGGTGTGTCATCGGTAAAGAGAATCCAATCGCGGGTTTTTTGGGGCAGGGTATTCCACGGCTTATCAATATCGTAGCCCAGTGAGGTCAGTATACGGCTTAGGTTTTGCCCTTGCCATGCAGGCGGCCAAGCAGCAATGGCGCGTTCGCGAATGGTTTTGGTATTGTCAGGAACTAGTAATTCTTCTGTCACCTCAAACACGCGGCCAATACCGGAGCAAGTAGGGCAAGCGCCATCTGGCGTGTTTGGAGAAAACGCGTCGGCGTAGAGTATGTCTTGACCAGCGGGGTATTCGCCCGCTCGTGAGTAGAGCATGCGCAAACCATTTGAAATCGTCGTCACGCTACCGACCGATGAGCGTACAGATGGCGTACCTCGTTGTTGTTGCAGGGCGACGGCAGGTGGTAAGCCTTCTATCGAATCGACGTCAGGCTGATCCACTTGATCAATTAACCGTCTAGCATAGGGCGATACGGAGTCAAGATAGCGATGTTGCGACTCAGCAAAAAGAGTACCAAATGCCAGTGAAGATTTGCCTGAGCCTGATATACCCGTGAATACCACAAGGGCATTACGTGGCAAGTCAACATCGACGTTTTTTAGATTGTGAACCCTTGCGCCTCTGACTTGGATGCTGTGAGCAGGGTCGCAAGCGATATTTTTAGTGGCATTGTCATCAACTTTTGCAGTGGGTTTTACTTTTTTATTTTTAGTGGTCATAAAACAGTTATTCCTATCAAATCGTATTTTTAGCTTTATTTTGAAAAAGACGGGTAAAGTTTTGGCCAAGAAACTGCTTGCTAAATAATTAGCTAATTAAGCAATGTCTTGGCTTAAGCAGTATCTTGGCAACTTAAAACCATCCTAGCATGTCAATATCGAATCCTTAGATAGGCTTACGCTTTACAGACAGATGACAGACATAGCAATGCCAAACAATAACATTTATAAGGTTTCATCTCTGAATTTCGGCTTGTAAGTTTTGAAAAACTGCTTTTAAGACATGCGGATTTTTGAAGTGGGAGAGCTGGCAAGTGGCGAGGTAGCTGATAATGGTTTATCATTAATCATAACTATCAATTATTTATAAAAGCATCCTATGATTTTTATCAGCAATACCATTAGTTTAAATGACAGTGACGTAGAGATTAGCGCCATACGTGCGCAAGGCGCAGGCGGGCAAAACGTCAATAAAGTCTCTTCTGCGATTCATTTGCGTTTTGATATCCATGCTTCAAGCTTAAGCGATGTCATTAAGCAGCGTTTGCTTGATAGTAAAGATAGCCGAATTACCAAAGAAGGCGTGCTCATTATTAAGGCGCAGCAATTTCGTACCCAAGAACGTAATAAAATTGATGCGTTTGAGCGCTTACAAAGTTTTATCACCAAAGCTACTTACGTCAATAAAACACGCAGGCCGACCAAACCGAGCAGAAATGCTAAGCGTAAACGTGTCGATCAAAAAACTCAGCGCGGTAAAACAAAAGTATTACGCGGTAAGGTGGATTTTTAAATAGACTGATTTGAAGGTGGATTTTCACAATTAATCAAAAAGCAAAATGCCAGCCCATCTAAGTGGCTGGCATTTTTTTGTGCGCTGAATGAACTTTGGTTAATCTGCCCTTAGCTAACCAAGTCTTCTGCTTAACTCAGGAAAGCGCTTTATCATAAATAGCATCAGTAGCAATGCCATAACCGCGATAGCCGCCCCTACATAGCCCACGCTCGATAGTGAAATATGCGTTACTGCATAGCCTCCGAACAGTGCACCCGTCCCAATGCCTAAATTGATAATCCCTGAAAACATCGACATCAGCATGTCTTGTGCATTGACATCGACCATGATGACCTTGGCTTGCATGGAGATGATAAGCAGCATGAGCGCCGCGCCCCAGAGTAGGGCAATCAAGCTGAGCGCCCATATTGAGGTTACCGCAAATAACAGCATGAGCATAGACAATAGTATCAGTATCGTCGATATCAGCATTAATCTGGTATTGAATTTATCACCCCAACGACTGAAAATTACACTACCCGCAATCCCTGCGACACCGAACAATAGCAGCACAATAGTCGCAGCGTTTTCACTGATTGCCCCAACCTGCCGCATAAAAGGTTCGATATAAGAGTAGGCGGTATAGTGTGCGGTAAAGACAAGCAAAATAAGTACATATAGGCTGACCAATAAAGGGTTTTTGAGCAACTCTGGAATCTTTCTAAAAGACCCTTCAAACATACTAGGCAGCGTGGGCAACAGTCTCATTTGCAGAATAAATACGATAAGGGCAAGCCCGCCAATACCACCAAAAGTCGCGCGCCAGCCAAACCATTGACCGACCACGCGTCCTAAAGGCACACCCAAGACCATCGCTAATGACGTACCAGTCGCAAGCACACTAAGCGCCAGCGCCTTTTTGCCCTCTGGTGCCACACGTATCGCAATCGCTGCGGTGATGGACCAAAATATCGCATGCGTGAGCGCAATGCCAACTCGGCTGATGAGCAGCACTTCAAAGCTCCAAGCAAATACTGACAACACATGACTGGCAATAAATACCGCAAATAACGCCAACAGCAAACGCTTGCGCTCAAAGCGACTGGTCAGCAGCATCAATGGCAATGACATGGCCGCGACAATCCACGCATACAGGGTCAACATCCAGCCCGTTTCTGCCGTGGTTATAGAGAAATCTTGGGCGATGTCGCTTAATAGGGCAACAGGGACAAATTCGGTGGTATTCATGATAAAGGCGCTAACCCCCATCAAAAATACTTGGAAATACTGAGTGCGGCGAGCTTCTGAGCTCACCTCAAGGTTATGTTTCATATGATCCAACGGTCAGAAAGAATGCTAAAAAATTAGCGTAAAAACGGGGCAGGAAGTGAGATGTTCATAGAAAAGCTAAGCAAGATAGCAAGTCAATGGCTTTAGTTAAAGGGGTTTTTTGCTAATGTCATTAATGCTTAGCCTTTTAATGATAAATACTGACTTCGACAATAGGTTTATCTGGTTTGTCAAAATGGATAAATCAGAGGATAATTCCAAACAATATCATACTTATTTAGAAGTTATATTATGCTCATCAATGCAGAATTTTCATGCCGTGCTGCCTTAGCACCTGAACACTATCAGTGGGTCCAATCACCACAAAACGGCGTCGAGCGCGTGATGCTTGACCGAGTTGGCGCCGAAAAAGCACGTGCTACCAGTATCGTACGCTATGCCCCTGAGTCAAATTTTCCGCATCATCTGCACCCAGGTGGCGAAGAGATTCTGGTATTGTCAGGCACTTTTTCTGCGGATAATAGTGATTATCCTGCTGGTTGGTATCTACGCAATCCACCGACTTCAGGGCATCAGCCTTATAGTCATGAGGGGGCTGTTATTTTTGTCAAACTTTGGCAGATGACAGTCGACGAGACCCGTCATGTCGCTATCGATACCAACGATGCTGACAACTGGCAAGAACAAGGCGGCCGTGAGGTTTGCCAGTTATACTCGGATGCAAAGGAGCAGGTGAGCTTGCAACGTATCAATGCAGGTGAGGCATTGTTTGCAGATACCATCGTAGGAGGTGCTGAGCTATTGGTGCTAGAGGGTACTTTGATAGAAGCGGGACAGAGTTATCAGCGCGGTGGTTGGATACGTCTGCCTGTCGATGCGATATCGCAAGTAACAGCAGGAGAGAATGGCGCCACGGTTTATCTAAAAACTGGACATTTATCACAAATCATCGGAATCGATGTTCACTGAGTTTATAAGTACTGTTGAGAAAAATAACATGAAAAAAGCATCGGTAGCGATTATTGGCGGCGGTCTAAGCGGCGTGTATGCGGCTTATTTATTGGAGAAAAAAGGCATCGATTATGTGCTGTTAGAGGCGCGTCCGACGCTAGGTGGTCGTATCGTTACTGCGAAATTTTCGAGAGATAATAAAAATATAGATAGCTTTGATTTGGGGCCTTCTTGGTTTTGGCCAGACTATCAGCAGCAGTTGGCGCATCTTATTGCAGAACTGCAATTAGAGACCGTAACGCAGTTTGAAGACGGCGATATGATGGTCGAGCGCACGCCTGATATGCCTGCTATTCGTACCCACGGCTATAAAAGCGAGCCACCATCCATGCGACTTAAAGGCGGTATGGCAGCATTGATAGAGGCTCTGTATCTTCATCTTGATGCCTCACGTATTTTGACTGGCCAAATCGTATATCAACTTAATCATGCTGGTCAATATATTGAACTTACTAGTAAAGATATATCTGAGCAAGTAATGACTTGGCAGGCACAACATGTGCTGTTAGCGCTACCGCCACGTTTGGTACAAGAAAGCATTACGTTTCAACCTGCTTTACCTTCCAATCTAGCTGTGCAGTGGCAGCAGACAGCCACTTGGATGGCGCCACACGCCAAATATGTGGCGGTTTATGACACGCCTTTTTGGCAAAAACAGGGTCTTTCTGGAGCGGCGAGAAGCGCCCAAGGTCCTATGGTTGAGATTCATGATGCTTCGGTGACAGACGGTAGTGGTGCGCTGTTTGGTTTTATAGGTGTACCTGCAGAAATACGTCAAAATATTTCTGAAGCCCAATTAAAAATCCATTGCCGTGCACAGTTGGTAAGACTGTTTGGTGTAGAGGCAGAGAATCCTAAAAGAGAATATCTCAAAGACTGGGCGCAAGAACCGTTTACAGCGACTGCTACTGACGCGAGTGGCAATGGTCAACATGCGTCAGCACCTGTGTCTAAAGCAACATCTGGCGTATGGGAAAATTGTCTGACGGGTATTGGCAGCGAATGGTCAACACAATTCCCAGGTTACCTTGCTGGGGCGATTGATGCCGCTAGCATAGGGACGCTAAACCTTCCTGAGTCAATCTTGACTTAATTAATCCTGCTTATACCAATATAAAGAACCGCCTCTAAACAGTCGTTTTTGGATCAGCTCTTTCCTTTCTATACGGTCGTTTCGCTCTTTATAGTAAGGAAAGGTTCGAGCTTAATGCAAAGTGCGGTGCGTCAAGTAAAGCCACATTATCATTCCGCCTTATCATTCCGCCTTGCCCCTATAATTCCATCTAGCCTTATCTCATCTAAAATAAACAAAATACATATTAACCCTTCACATTGCTAGATTATTTCTATAAAATACCGACCGTGTGGTTTCTTTAATGTATATACATTATTAATATGTGCTCAATTTGAGACAGGTATCCTAATTATGAGTCCTACCACGATTGCTTACGGTTACCTTGCCATTGCTATCATTTGTGAAGTCATTGGCACCACCTTTTTAGCTAAGTCAGAGCAGTTTACGCGTTTGGTGCCGACAGTGATTATGGGTGTGCTCTACGCCATCTCGTTTTACTTATTGACACAGACTATCAAGACCATACCGCTTGGTATCGCTTATGCGTTATGGGCTGGACTTGGGATTGTATTGACCTCATTGGTAGGCTTGGTGTTTTTTAAGCAAACACTGGATACAGCAGCGGTTGTTGGTATTGCGATGATTGTGGGCGGTGTCGTCGTGATGAATTTACTATCTAATTCTGTCGGGCATTAGTTGTGCATCTGGAGATAAAAATGGAAGCTGAAAACGCGCATAAGCGCAAAAAACAACCAGAAGTAGTACGTCGGGCATTACTTGACCAAGCGGCACGCATCACTTTAGAGCAAGGTTTGGCCAAGGTGACCTTCCAAGCGGTTGCTGATGCAGTCGGAGTAACCAAAGGCGGCGTGATGCATCATTTCACCACCAAAAACGCCTTGGTCATGGAAGTATTTCATGACGCGATGAAAAAGTTTGAGCTAGAGGTTGACGCGGCTATGGCAAAAGACCCTGTACGTTTTGGCTCTTTTACCCGTGCTTATATCAATGCCACGATTAGTTTGGGCGAAAAAGGGCAGCATGAGTTCAATAGCCAAGCGACATTATATGCATTGATGCTAGGCGATAGTGAGCTACGTGACTTATGGGCAGAGTGGGCAAATGTACAATTAAAGAAACATGAAGCAACCGACAATACCGAAACACTATGTATGGTGCGTTTAGTCGCTGATGGTATTTGGCTCTCTGATTTTTCAGGAATTAATATCTCAGATAAAACATCCATTCATAAACGCTTGATAAGCATGACGCAATCTGAGAAAGAGTAAGAGTAAGACGCTGCTCTCAACTGATTTATCGAAGAAGCGTTTTTTATTATAGAAGCATTGAACAAACAGCTTATAGAAATAGACGAGATAAATTTATTTTAAATACTTAACCCATGACGAGATTATTTGGTATTAACTTTTTTATAAAGCTTTTGCCAGTCGTCGTAAGGAGAAAGAACACATGACAGATTCAAAAACAGTGCTAAATAACTTAACAGACATTATCGACTTAGAACAAGTTCAAACTGCTTATATTAACGGCCGTTACCTAGCTATTGATGACTCATTAACTACCTTTGAAGATATCAATCCAACGACGGGTGAAGTGCTAGCAACCATTCAGCAAACGACTGATGAGCAGATTAATGAAGCGGTAAAAGCGGCACAAAAAGGTCAAAAAGTTTGGGCAGCACTGACAGCAGTTGAGCGTGGTCGAATTCTATCAAAGGCGGTTGAGATATTACGCGAGCGCAACGACGTACTGGCATTGCTCGAAACCAAAGACACAGGTAAAGCTTACTCTGAAACCAAATATGTGGATATCGTCACTGGTGCGGATGTCGTTGAATATTATGCGGGTCTGGCACCGATGATTGAAGGTCGTCAGATTCCACTACGTGATACCAGTTTTGTCTATACTCGCCGTGAGCCACTTGGCGTAGTCGCTGGTATTGGTGCATGGAACTATCCGATTCAAATTGCGATGTGGAAGGCCGCACCGGCACTAGCTGCGGGTAATGCAATGATTTTTAAGCCATCAGAAGTGACACCATTGACCGCATTGAAACTGGCAGAAATCTTGACAGAAGCAGGTTTGCCAGATGGCGTCTTTAACGTCGTACAAGGCAATTATAAAGTGGGTGAGGCATTAACTCAGCATCCTGATATCGCAAAGGTATCGTTTACCGGTGGCGTACCGACGGGCAAAAAAGTCATGTCGAGCGCGGCATCATCGTCTCTTAAAGACGTGACATTAGAGCTGGGTGGCAAGTCGCCATTAATTATCTTTGATGATGCGGACATCGATACAGCTGCGGACATCGCAATGATGGCGAACTTCTATAGCAGTGGTCAGGTATGTACCAATGGCACGCGTGTGTTCATTCCTAAAGCCATGCAAGCTAAGTTTGAGCAAGCGATTTTGACGCGTGTTGAGCGTATTAAGCTCGGCGATCCAATGGATGAAAACATCAACATGGGCCCGCTAGTCAGCTTCCCGCATATGGAAAGAGTACTTGGTTATATCGAGCAAGGTAAGGCAAGTGGCGCACGACTGCTAACAGGTGGTGACCGTGTGACGACAGGCGAATTGGCAAATGGCGCATTCGTTGCTCCGACGGTATTCACTGACTGCAGCGATGATATGACTATCGTGCGCGAGGAAATATTTGGCCCAGTGATGTCGATATTGACTTATGAGACTGAAGAAGAAGTGATTCGCCGTGCTAATGATACCGAATATGGATTGGCAGCTGGTGTCGTGACTGCTGACTTGACCCGAGCACATCGAGTCATCGCTCAAATTGAAGCGGGTATCTGCTGGTTAAATACATGGGGCGAATCAGCCGCTCAAATGCCAGTCGGCGGTTATAAGCATTCGGGTATTGGCCGCGAAAACGGCATTGAAGCCCTTGAGCATTATACGCAGACCAAATCTATCCAAGTAGAGCTTGGCAAGTTTGAATCGGTATTTTAATCACTTGTGCTGTGAAACTTTTAAAACGGTAAGGTTTGCGTATTAGGACTAATTTGTCCTTTTGGCACCGCCTTACTGATATGAAATGATGGATTTTTTAATATTATGGAGCGTTTTATGATATCAACCACACCTGAGTATGATTACATCATCGTCGGCGCAGGCTCAGCAGGCAATGTGCTGGCCACGCGTTTGACCGAAGATGCCAACATTAAGGTGCTGCTGCTAGAAGCGGGTCGTCCAGACCATCGCTTAGATTTTCGTACGCAGATGCCAGCGGCGCTCGCCATGCCGTTACAAGGAACGACTTATAACTGGGGCTACAAAACCGATCCTGAGCCGAATATGAATAATCGTGTGATGGACTGCGGTCGCGGTAAAGGACTTGGCGGCTCATCATTGATTAACGGTATGTGTTATATCCGTGGTAACGCACTAGATTTTGATGATTGGTCTGAGATTAAAGGCTTAGAAGATTGGACGTATTTGGACTGCCTGCCTTATTTTAAAAAGTTAGAAAACCGCGATGCTGGCGAGAATGACTATCATGGTGTGGGTGGTCCTGTTGAGATGACCACTTCAAAACCAGGGGTCAATCCACTGTTTCAAGCGATGATTGAAGCAGGCGTGCAAGCTGGCTATCCAAGTACCAACGATTTAAACGGCTATCAGCAAGAAGGCTTTGGGCCGATGGATCGCTTCGTGACGCCTAATGGTCGCCGTGCTTCAACGTCCCGTGGCTATCTGGACCGTGCTAAACCGCGCAGTAATATTACGATTTTGACGGGTGCACTGACCGATGTGATTTTATTTGATGGTAAGCGTGCTATCGGTGTCAAAGTCGAGCATCAAGGTCAAACCAAGAACTTTCATGCCTCTCGTGAAGTGATTGTGTCATCAGGTGCGATTGCTTCACCGCAATTATTGCAGCGTTCTGGTATTGGCCCCGGTCAATGGCTAAAGGATTTGGGTGTTAATGAAATTATGGATTTGCCGGGTGTTGGTAATAACCTACAAGATCATTTAGAGCTGTATATGCAGTATGAATGTAAGCTGCCAGTGTCGATTGCACCTGCCAATAAATGGTGGAATAAGCCAGCCATCGGTGCGGAGTGGCTGTTCAACGGCACGGGTCTTGGCGCGTCAAATCAGTTCGAAGGGGGCGGTTTTATTCGCACGGATGAAAAATTCACCCACCCTAATATTCAGTACCATTTTTTGCCATTGGCTGTACGTTATGATGGTCGTAGTGCCGTGAAGTCTCATAGCTTCCAAGCACACGTGGGCTCATTACGCTCGCCAAGTCGTGGTCGTGTCAAGCTGACGTCGAAAGACCCAAGTGCTCATCCAAGTATCTTGTTTAACTATATGTCTCATGATCAAGATTGGCAAGAGTTCCGTGCTGCCATGCGCATCACTCGTGAGATTATGCATCAGCCAGCGCTTGACCCTTATCGTGGTCGCTCGATTGCACCAACGGATGATTTAGTGACTGATGCGCAGTTGGACGAATATGTCCGTAATCACAGCGAGACGGCTTATCATCCCTCTTGTACCTGTGCGATGGGCGAAGACAATGATTCGGTCGTCAATGGTGAAGGTCTGGTACATGGTATCGATGGCTTGCGCGTGGTTGATGCGTCAATTATGCCAAATATCATCAGTGGCAATCTAAACGCGACGACTATTATGTTGGCAGAAAAAATCGTTGATAAAATGCGCGGTGTGCAGTTGCCACGTTCGACGGTAGATTATTATGTCGCTAATGGTGCACCGCTCAGAGCAGAGCCGATGCGGAGTTATAGTTCTACGGTATAAGCGGTTGAATCATCAATTATATAAGACAGTTTTAATAAGAAGGCCTTTTACAGTAAAGGTCTTTTTTATCAGCGCTAACGTTTAAGAAGATGAGTGCCGTTAAGGCCGCCTCTGTTTATCGTTTGCTTTGCTATTTTTTCACATTGTTGATTTAGCAAATTTCATTTATTGGTACTGCTTTGTGCGTCATGCAGTTATTTGTATGTCATGTGGTTATCAGTCATAAGATTATGACGGACAAAGCAATATCAGACCCTGTTTAATTTACCTATTGAGGTCTTTTATGTACAGCTCGTCATCAAAGGATGCGACGAAACCCCTGACCCTAAATAAGACGGTTTTTTTAGGTTCAGCTATTATTTCTATTTTATTGATTATCTGGACGATTGCGTTTCCAGATTATAGTGAGACATTGTTAAGCTCAAGTATGGCATGGGTATCAGAGAGTTTTGGCTGGTATTACATGCTGGTAGTTGCCGCTTATAGTATATTTGCCTTGTTTGTTGGCTTTTCTAAGTATGGCGATATCAAGCTTGGTCAAGACCACGAAAAAGCCCAGTTTCCTTTCCTAGCATGGGCAGCGATGCTGTTCTCCGCTGGTATCGGCATTGATTTACTGTTCTTTGGTGCGTCTGAGCCGTTGATGCATTACCTGACGCCGCATACGGGGCTCGAGCCTGCCAGTGAGGCGGCTATGCGTGAAGCACTTGCGCAGACCTTTTTACATTGGGGTCTACATGGCTGGGGCATTTATGCCTTAATCGGGATGGCATTGGCGTACTTTGCTTATCGTAAAAACATGCCACTCGCGTTACGTTCACCACTGACGCCTATCTTTGGCGAGCGCTTAATTAAAGGCTGGCTTGGTGATGGTATTGATACCTTTGGTGTTGTTTGTACCTTGATGGGTATCGCTACTAGTTTGGGTATAGGTGTATTGCAAGCCAATGCTGGTCTGACTCATGTGTTTGGGATTGAATCTAGCAAAATGGTTCAAACCTTTATCATCATAGGTGTTGTCGCTGCCGCGGCGATCTCTGCGATGACTGGTGTGGAAAGAGGTGTCCGCCGTTTATCCGAATTCAACATGCTATCGTCGATATTGCTACTGATTGCCATATTGGTGATGGGTAACACGGTTTATTTGCTGAATACCTTTACCCAAAATATTGGTCAATACTTCCAAACCATCGTTTTCAAAACCTTTGATGTTTATGCTTATGATGGTCAAGCTGGCGCTGACTGGAAGTCAGGCTGGACGATATTTTTCTGGGCATGGTGGGTCGCTTGGGCACCGTTCGTAGGCCTATTTATTGCGCGTATTAGCCGTGGTCGTACCCTGCGTGAATTCGTATTTGGTGTGATGTTTATCCCACTTGGATTCATCTTTGCTTGGTTCTCTATCTTTGGTAACTCAGCGATAGATTTGGTTGCCAATGGTGCCACTGAGCTTGGTGAAATCGCAGTCAATGATGCGGCAATGGGCATGTTTGCCTTGTTTGAGTATTTTCCTTACAGCGAAGTGCTGTCATTTGCAGGTGTGGTGATTGGGTTAGTATTCTTTGTGACTTCAGCTGACTCAGGCGCGTTAGTATTAGCAAACTTGAGCTCAAGAGGAATGACCAATGATACCGACGCACCAGTTTGGTTGCGTTTGTTTTGGGCAGCAGCGACCGGTCTTATTACCTTAGGCTTATTGTTTGCTGGCGGTTTTGCCTCATTACAGTCAGTATCTGTGATTGCAGGTTTGCCATTCTCTCTTATCCTTGTACTCTATATGATGTCGATGTGGAAGTCGCTCAAAGAGGAAGGTAATAAGCGTAAAGCCAGTACGATTGGTACGGCTAATGTGCTTGATAGTGGTAAAAGCTGGAAAGCACGCTTGCAACGTATTGTGAGTTTCCCAAGCCATGCACAAGTTGAACGGTTTTTACAAAATGTGGTCAGACCTGCCATGACGGAAGTTGAAAAAGAGTTTGCCGCAGGCGGTCTAAAGACGTCTTTGGATATCCGTAACCCTGAACATATCGGACAAGATATAGATGAAGGTATGGATGAGAGTAGCGGTCAAATAGATGGTCTGAAATTACGGGTTGGACATGGTGATGAAGACGACTTTATTTATGAAGTTAATTTGATCAAAGCGGAGCGTCCTAACTTTACATTGAGCACCTCAACTAAGAATGCAGAGTACTATTATCGTGCAGAAGTGTTCTTAAGTGAAGGCTCGCAAGAGTATGACTTGGTTGGCTACTCCAAAGAACAAGTATTGGTCGATATCTTAAATCAGTACGAGCGCCATTTGCAGTATCTACATTTAGAGCGTTAATAGCTAAGTAATATACTCGACTTTACACTGACCCTATAAGTTGAATGCAGCTTATAGGTTTTTTTAAATGTCAGTATTATAGTCGATTCACTCTAAAAGGAATAGGATATATACTGCTACGTTTTATAATGAAGATTAACAGTATTACCATTATCTGATGTGCTATCATTATTGAGAATTATCATTCAGACCTATCGTGGGTTTAATGGTTTCGTAGCTTTCACTTGCCATTGTGAATCAATCAATGACAGCGCTACAAGCCTTGCAACTTCCAGCACGATATAAAATAACTCTGGTAAAGCGCATGAGCCTTTTCTCCGACAAAGTCATCCATGCCTTATTTGATTTGCCGAATTTGGCTTATTATTATACTTTTATTGTCGGAGTTATAGGAGTCTCACTTGTTTAATCTTCCTGCTACTCATTCCAAATATACCCGCTATTATAGACCGCAGCATTCTTTGGCGCGCCGTATCATTACTCAAATCGATACGTGTGAGCGCCGTCCCCAAGATATTACCAGAGCCATGGGCTATCCGCTTAAGCATACTATTCCTGCCTGTGATCGCCTGCGTCATGTACTGTCTAGCGAAAAATTGGGCTTGGATGGCAGTTATATCGATGCTTATTTTACTCCTGAGCAATTCTTAGAAAAGCTGGTTTCAGTACTTGATATGCAGGATGAGACGTTTGAAGAAGACATCGCTCAAATCAAGTATGATTTGGCGCATTATGCGTATCCTTTGCCTAAATATCGGTTAAGAGCAGATGTTGATTTTGAGTTTACTGCCGGCGCAAATTGGATGTCCCGTGGCGGCGCGGCTCAATTGGCTCATACTCACTTGCCTGAAAATATTGCTCGAATGACTGAGACAGAACGTGAGGTCATCGTACAAAAGTGTATTGATGAGCATTACAAAAACTACAATGGCAACTTGCCATATGGCGGCGTGATTAAAGGCTACTGGCTAACGATTGAGCAGCATGGTGAGGTTATTAGCAAAGTGGAATATGGGCTGCCAGTTAAATCATGATAGTACTCATAACGACGTAAGAAAAAATCTTAAAAAGCCTATTTAAAATCCATCTCAATAGAAAACCGCCAAGCACTTTTTAGCGTTTGGCGGTTTTTTTGAGCTTCAATATATAAACTATCAGCAACTAAGCTTGATTCAAACCGTTTAGTAAGTGCTGCTAAGACCGACAAACAAACTCGTTGATTTGTCATCATCACCTTGCGAGTGCGTAACACCAGCATTGGCATTTAATTGACCAAAGCTTTTAGATACGCCAAGTGTCATACCAAAATTATCATCGTCGGTCTGCACCATTGGCGTATCAAAGCTGATATTTGCTATGGTGTTAAGACGCGCAGAAGCCGCTTCACGATTGTCACTCAACTGCTTTTGATAATGAACATCCCCGAATACATTAAGTGAATCGCCTAGATTATGGTTGGCTTTCACACCAAGTTTGCCATAAGTAGTAGTATATTTTTGCTCATCGAACTGCATGGCGATACCAGACATTTCTTGCTCTTTTAGCGCGTCCAATCTCACACGGCTAGCCGTTGCACCG
The DNA here is from genome assembly GCF_036861305.1 of Psychrobacter sp. S4(2024). Taxonomy (NCBI): domain Bacteria; kingdom Pseudomonadati; phylum Pseudomonadota; class Gammaproteobacteria; order Moraxellales; family Moraxellaceae; genus Psychrobacter; species Psychrobacter sp. S4(2024). The sequence continues at coordinate 130,250 of NZ_JAZAQR010000003.1, forward strand.
ATATATGGCATGATAGCAAGGCTGCTGAACTGCATCGGATATCCTGCCTGCAAGTTAGCATAGTAACGTTTACCATCAGCATTAGAGTTAAATTCTTGTTTATTGCCGCCAAGTGTAACCGCACGAGTGACATCAACGTCTAGATTACCAAAGCCAACCGCACCATTGATTTGCACGCCGCCAAGCTTATCTAAGGTATTGCTATGATAGACACCAAAGCCCACTTCTTCTAAGTCGATATTGCTTAAGCCAGTGCGAACCCCGGAATTTTCAAAATCCTTTTGAGTGATATTGCCATACAAGCCTGTTACCGCATGTGCTGAGTTAGGATGAGCAAAATCTACACCTAATAATACTTGGGTATTACTATCGCCTTCAAACCCTGCAATATCTTGATTTTCAAAATCACCGGTTGCCCATAACTTACGGGCAGGTTTTTGTTCACTACTTTGGATTTGATTGATGTGAGATTGCAAGCGCTCGCTAGTTGCTAGCCCTGCTGTCGTCGCAATGTGCGGCAACACGCCAATAAGACTAGGAGCGGTAACGACGGCACTGGCGTAATCTGCAATCATCTGGTGCGCACGTCCTGATGGGTGGATGCCATCAGCAAAGAAATAGCTTTCATTGGCACCTGGCGCGACTAAATTACTTGATCCACATAAAAGCGAGCTTGAAGTGTTGCAAGCTTTTTGAGTCATATTTGTAAAGCCATAAGCCGTAGGGTTGGCAGCGACTTGTTGTAATAAGCTAAAAGTATCGAGCGGTATGATATTAGCACCCGTAGCTACTGCGCCACTATACATAGTTTGATTATATAAATTTGCTAACATCGTACCAGACGATTGAAACCCTGCTCCTGCAGCGATAGCAGTAGGTGTTAGACCTATATCAGGGATATTAGGTACTAAAATATAGTTCGCACCCTTATCTTTGAGCGCTTTAATAGCGGCGACTTGGCTGCCAGCCGCTGATGAAATCGTATTTATCGCATTAGCAGGGTTTGCAGCTGCCGCAAGTAAATCGTTTGCGCCTCCCCACACCACATACATACCATTAGAATCAACTTTTTTATTAGTAAGATAACTATTTACTTGAGTGTTCACAGACGCAACAGGAACGTTAACGCCAAAGTCCGTATTAACGATATCCTTGCCTGCTCTTGCACCACCAATAGCATAGTTATTACCAGCTTGATTTCCAAGATAAACGATGGGAACAGCTGTTGTACCTAGCTGCTCAGCGAATGACGTTGCCCATACGTTATCAGGATTGGTTGTAAATTGACCTGACTCTTTAATACCGAGCTTGCCTTGGGTAATGGGACTAAAATAACCGCCATCAGTCAAGCTATCGCCGAAAAATGTCACGCTGCTATAAAGCTCAGCATGCGCTAGACCTGCCAAGCATACTTTTGGTCAATGTTTTAAGGGTGGTAGGGTTAACAATAGCGTGAGAGATATTACGAGGCATATCGACTTCCTTGTCGTGAATGTAGCGGTTTATTAAGGAAGTGTAACTGCTTTAGAAAATCCTAGCAATCGAATTTATCGTAAATCCCAATATAAGTTGGATAAGTTAACAAGTATAAAAATTTTAACCATGGTGCTGTAAATATCGTTCTAACCTAGTGCTCTATCTTCTAAATTATCCAGACCATCATAACAATGCAATTACTTGCATTGTTATGATGTGTAAATGAAGGTATCGTCCCTAGTATTTTTAAAATGATGACACGCCCTAGTAATAATCAACCTCCGCGTTTAAACTTATTAATCTCAATTCAACTACGAACCCTACCTATGACTTCCTCTTATCATTGCCTGTATTCTTTTCGTCGCTGCCCTTATGCCATGCGCGCCCGTCTCGGCATACTATTTGCTGAGCTACAGGTAGAGCTGCGCGAAATAACACTGAAAAATAAGCCGTGTCAGATGCTAGCCATTAGCCCAAAAGGTACGGTACCTGTTTTACAACTTGTAGATAGGACGGTGATTGAAGAGAGTACAGAGATAATGATATGGGCGCTTGAGCAGCAAGATCCGCAAGGGCTTTTGGATGCAGAGGTTTTGCAGCAGGCAAATGCTTTGATTGATAAAAACGACAACGAATTTAAATATTGGCTCGATCGCTATAAATATGCCGATCGTCATATAGACATGACCCAGACAGAGTATCAACAGAAGGGTGAAATATTTTTACAAGTGTTAGAGGAGTTGCTGACTAAAAATCCTTATTTGCTAGGGAAAACTGTAACGATTGCCGATATTGGTATTATGCCTTTTGTCCGTCAATTCGCTCATGTCGATCGCGATGTTTTTTATAGCCTCCCTTATCCAAATCTACAGCGATGGTTACAAGATTGGCTGCAGCATCCGTTTTTTTTGCAAACGATGACCAAATTTCAGCCGTGGCAGGATGGGGATGAAGCAGTAATTTTTTGCTGAGACTTCCTCCAAAATATTTAATAAGTGTTAATACTTTGAAATTTTCGTCTCATGTTTGCTAGGGTTACTATCTTCTAGCTATCTATCTTATTGAATTACTACAAGATTCACAGTACAGATTAACTAAAAATAGGATTAAGCTGCCATAATTTTTACCAATGTGTAAAGAAACAATTTGACAATTATGTACGGTTGGCTTATAAGAGATAAACAGTATGGCTGTTTGCCCATAAGTGCTTTTTTAGAGCGCCTATTTGCATTAATTAAGCTCATACACATATCAAGGGAAGCATCTTCTACCCTGATGGTACATCGCAATTTATCTGCACTACTCGTTTTATGGTTTTTAGGCAATCATTGCCCAACTGATGACATTCGCTGACAGCTACTAGGCTGCCACTGTCACTCTAACCTCACCCGCGCACGTGAATGTATTTTCTCATTTTGCTATTGTCAGCCAATTTGCTGACGATTCAGCGATGTATGTCGCGCTGGGCCTATAAAAAAGGTTTCCAATCGCATGACGATTTTATTTTCTATGCCTGTGCATCCGCAGCCAATCATAGATTCTGGGCATCGTTTTGATGCCAGCCGCCATTGGCCAGCCTCATTAACTTTAGGGTTTGCAGCTTATCCTGAAGCGGACACTCGCATTACTCGCATGAATGTCGCACGTCACTATGGTCCACTGCGGGTACAGCGCGCTTTTTACCCTGAAGGTCGTGATGGCTGCTGTCATGTGTATCTTCTGCATCCGCCCGGCGGTATTGCCAGCGGTGATTCTTTAACCATCGATGTTACGGTGTCTGAAAACGCCCACGCTTTATTAACCACCCCAGCTGCCAACAAACTGTATCGAGCCGATAGCAATAATGTCGCTTGGACACAGCATACTCATCTTAAAATCGAAGACGGTGCCACGCTTGAATGGCTGCCACAAGAAACGCTGGCTTTTGATGGGTCACGCGGTGAGCAAACGGTGATTATTGATTTGGCTGAAACGGCTAAATGCTTGGGCTGGGAAATGATTGGCCTTGGCCGCCCAGCCAGCGACTTACCTTATGTCAGCGGCATCATTGAACAGCGTTTTCAGCTTAGCCGAAAAGGTCAGCCACTATGGTTAGAGCGCCAAGCTATTGACCCAACACATCCTCGCTTTTTAGGTAAATGGGGACAAGGCGGTGCTACGGTTCACGCTACCCTTTGGGCTGTCGGACTGAGTGACCCTGCTGACACCATTACCGAACTACGCGACAAAATACCTGCCAACCACAATTGGGCGGTGACTTATCGCCGCGGTGTGCTCTTACTACGATACTTGGGTATGGAGCGCAATGAAGCATGGGATTTATTGCAACAAGCGAGGGAAATTCTGCGCCCAAGACTGATGGATGTTGAGGCAGTGACGCCGCGCATTTGGTTAACCTAATAATTCTTTTGCGTATTTTTTTTCGATTACGCATAAAAGCAAGCCGCAAATAAATCGGTTTTCAGCACAACAATATCAATAATAATGGAGACAATAATGGAATTAACCCCCAGAGACAAAGACAAATTAATGCTTTTTACTGCTGGGCTTTTAGCCGAGCGCCGTAAGGCAAAAGGGCTGAAGCTTAATTATCCAGAAGCGATTGCTCTGATAAGTTGTGAGATTATGGAAGGCGCACGAGAAGGGCGCACGGTGGCAGAAATGATGGGCGCCGGTCGCGAAATTTTAACTCGTGACGATGTGATGAAAGGTGTACCTGAGATGATTGAAAGTATTCAGGTCGAAGCGACTTTCCCTGATGGCACCAAACTGGTGACTGTTCACAGTCCTATTATCTAATAAGAGCATAAAGCTTAAGGAGAGCATGATGATTCCGGGTGAATATCAATTAAAGAAAGGTGATATTGAACTGTGCGTAGGGCGCGACAGCTTTGTGATTGAAGTGGCCAATACCGGCGATCGTCCTATACAAGTGGGCTCTCACTATCACTTTGCTGAAACCAACAGCGCACTGAGCTTTGATCGCAAAAAAGCCTATGGACATCGCCTAGCGATACCTGCTGGCACCGCTACGCGCTTTGAGCCAGGTCAAAAACGTGAGGTGTCGTTACTGCCTTATGCCGGACTGCGCCGCATCTTTGGCTTTAGAGGTGAGGTGATGGGTGCGCTAGATGACAATTCAGATTCAGGAGAAACACGATGAAAATATCTCGCGACGCCTATGCCAATATGTATGGTCCGACCGTTGGCGATCGCCTCCGTTTAGGCGATACTGAGCTTTGGATCGAGATTGAAAAGGACCACACCCATTATGGCGAAGAGGTAGTATTCGGTGGCGGTAAAGTGATTCGTGATGGTATGGGACAAAGCCAATTGTGCTCAGACTCAGTGATGGATACCGTGATTACCAACGTTATTATTATTGATTGGTGGGGCATCTTAAAAGCCGATGTTGGCTTAAAAGACGGGCGCATTGCAGCTATCGGTAAAGCCGGCAACCCAGATACGCAGCCGGATGTTGATATTATCATTGGCGCAGGTACTGAGATTATCGCTGGTGAAAACCAAATATTGACCGCAGGCGCGGTAGACACACACGTGCACTATATCTGCCCGCAGCAAGTAGATGAGGCGTTAATGAGCGGTCTTACCACTATGATTGGTGGCGGTACTGGCCCTGCAACTGGCTCAGTCGCTACCACCAACACGCCTGGACCGTGGCACATTGGCAAAATGATGCAAGCCGTGGATGACCTGCCTATTAACATCGGATTTTTGGGTAAAGGCAGTGCCAGTACGCCTGCAGCACTTGAAGAGCAAGTCAAAGCTGGCGTTATGAGTTTAAAAGTTCATGAAGATTGGGCGGCAACGCCAGCAACCATTAGTAATGCGCTTGATGTTGCTGACCGTTACGATATTCAGGTAGCGTTACATGCTGATAGTTTAAATGAGTCCGGATTTGTCAAAGATACGCTAGAGGCCTTTAAAGACCGCTGTATCCATTCGTATCATACTGAAGGTGCTGGTGGTGGTCATGCGCCAGATATTATTGTCGCTTGTGGTCAGCCAAATGTTTTACCGTCATCGACCAATCCAACACGCCCGTACACCATCAACACTGTTGACGAGCATCTAGACATGCTGATGGAGTGTCATCACTTAGACCCAAATATTCCTGAAGATGTGGCCTTTGCTGACTCGCGTATCCGCCGTGAGACCATTGCTGCAGAAGATATTTTGCATGATCTTGGTGCCATTTCAATGATTTCATCGGACTCTCAAGCCATGGGCCGTATTGGTGAAGTGGTCTGCCGTACGTGGCAAACCGCGCACAAAATGCGCCTGCAACGTGGTCTGCTACCAGAAGATCAAGAGCGCGGTACTGATAACTTCCGAGTCAAACGTTATATTGCCAAATACACCATCAATCCTGCCATCACCCATGGTGTATCACATGAAGTGGGCTCGGTAGAGATTGGCAAAATGGCAGACTTGGTACTATGGCGTCCTAAGTTTTTTGGTGTTAAGCCGTCCATTATATTAAAAGGCGGCATGATTGCTGGTGCTGCAATGGGCGATCCTAACGCAGCGATTTCGACCCCGCAGCCAGTGCATTACCGCCGTATGTTTGGCGCGCTAGGACGTGCAGTTTCTGCTACTCGCGTTACCTTTGTTAGCCAAGCTGCGATGGACACGGGACTTGAAGAAAAACTGGGGCTAAGAAGCCGATTGGTCGCGTGTAAAAACGTTCGTAGCATGCGCAAAAAAGACATGAAGCTGAACGATTACTGCCCGAATATAACAGTAGATCCAGAAACTTATGAAGTTCGTGTAGACGGTGTACTTTTAACGTGTGAGCCGCTCTCTGAACTGCCATTAGCTCAGCTTTATCATCTGTTTTAGGTCATTTGTTTTAAATCGTTTGTAAGGATAATAATATGCTTGAATTAATAAAAAGAATGGATGGTAATGCTTCGGTTGATATTTATGACACCTTGACCTTGCCTTATGAGCTACGTATTCGTGGCCGTCTAAAGGCAGTTAGTGATAACGAACGTGATATGGGTCTGTTTCTTGACCGAGGTCCTGTGCTTCGTCATGGTGATTTGCTACAAGCCGATAGTGGTGAGGTGATTCAGGTTCTTGCAGCTGATGAGCCAGTGGCTACTGCTTATATCGAAAGCGGTTTACCACTCGCTAGACTGTGCTACCACTTAGGTAATCGACATGTGTCACTCGCCCTTGGTAGCGATGAAGATGGGCGTCATTGGGTACGTTTTCCTCCAGATCATGTGCTTGAGGAGCTAGCAGTACTATTGGGAGCAGATTTAAGGCATCACGACGCACCATTTGATCCTGAATCTGGTGCTTATGCGCAGGCTGGTCGCGAGCACTCGCACTCAAATAGTCATGCGCATTCTCACTCTCATTCTCATGACCATTCTGAACACGACGGTCATAACCATGCGCATTGATGAGCCCTCAAATGCTGTGAGCGATCTAGCATTGTTAGGTTTGATGCAATTAATTAGCCCAGCATTACCTATTGGTGCTTTTGCTTGGTCACAAGGTTTGGAAAGTGCGTTTGAGCTGGGTTGGGTCAATAATGAAGCTCAACTGGGCGAATGGTTGGAAGGTGTTTTAGGTGACGGTTTGACGCGTTGTGAACTGCCTGTCTTAGCGCGTATACAGAGCTGCTGGGCCAATAACGACGGTGATGGTTTGGCTTTTTGGAATGACTGGCTACACGCCAATCGGGAAACGGCTGAGCTGAGCGATGAAGATACACGTTTAGGTCAAGCATTGATGCGCTTACTAAACAGTTTAGCGTTGCAGCCACAGACAGCTTTAGGTCATGCCGAGCTACCAACAGACCCAGGTTATGTCACTGTGTTTGCATGGACTGCCCATCAAAGGCAAGTACCTATACGTCAAGCTCTACTGGGATTTGCTTGGGGCTGGCTAGAAAATCAGCTGGCGGTTGCCTGTAAAGCCCTGCCACTCGGTCATACCGCTGCACAACGTTTGAACGAGACCTTACGTCCACAACTGGTGGCGGCAGTTGATAAGGCTTTAACCTTAACTGATGAGCAGTTGGGTCCGATTTTACCCGGCTTAGCACTGGGTAGTGCTCAGCATGAAACTCAATATTCACGATTATTTCGAAGCTGAATTATTGCTTCGTTTTTAGATAAGGAAAATATACATGAAACATTGTTTAAGAGTAGGTGTTGGTGGTCCGGTTGGTTCTGGAAAAACAGCTCTATTACGTCAGTTATGTAGTGCGCTAAAAGATCACTATGATATCGCTGTGGTTACTAACGACATCTATACGCGTGAAGATGCTGATTTTTTGTTAAAGCACGACGCCTTGCCTGCCGATCGTATTTTGGGTGTAGAAACGGGCGGCTGTCCACATACGGCTATCCGCGAAGATGCCTCGATGAATCTGGCCGCAATTGATGATTTGCAAACGCGCCATCCTGATCTGGAGCTGGTGTTAGTAGAGTCTGGCGGCGATAACTTGGCAGCGACCTTTAGCCCAGAGCTTTCTGATTTGACCTTATATGTCATTGACGTCGCTGCTGGTGACAAAATCCCTCGTAAAGGTGGACCAGGTATCACTAAGTCTGATTTGTTAATTATTAATAAAATTGACATCGCTGAATATGTCCATGCTTCGCTAGATATCATGGAGCGTGACTCAAAGAAAATGCGCGGAGAACGTCCTTTTATATTCACTAATCTGTATGACGGCGTGGGCGTAGAAGAAATTATTAGCTTTATCTTAAAGCAGGGTATGTTACCTGAGCGTCGTCCTGGAAAGCTAAGCGCCAATGCTTAATGCTTAATTGCTCGCATTTAATAATTATAGTCAGTCCTAAATAAAAAAATGCAAATATTATCAATCACTACTGGGGTTAATTTTTCTTGCTTGCTGTGGCTACGCAGACAGAGGCTGCGAATAATCAACTCCAGTAGTTCTGTACTCTTTTAAAAGTGGATCAACTATAAGTAGGCGGACAGTACTTCAAAGTATTAACTAGACCAATCAATCAGACAACAGAAAACAAAAAAAATAGGAGAGAAAGATGAATAAAATGACTAAATTGCTGCTGGCAGTAGGGCTGATGATGACAGCTACTTTGGCGATGGCCCACCCTGGCCATGGCGAGCAGGTGAGCAATGGTTTCCTTAGCGGCTTACTGCATCCGATGATGGGCCTTGACCATTTATTGGCCATGGGCGCGATTGGTTTTTGGAGTATCCGCCAAAACACCACGATGAAACGTGGCACGCCGTTATTTGTCGTAGGCGGCATGATAGCAGGCGCGAGCCTTGCTTGGGCGGGTGTCAGTTTGGCTGGGGTAGAGACCGGCATCGCCATGTCAGTATTGCTAGTCGGTGTACTAATCGCCACGTTAGCAAAACTGCCGACTGCTGTTGGTGGAACCTTGGTTGCGCTGTTTATGGTCGCCCACGGTTATGCTCATGGTACTGAAATGACACAAGGTTCAAGCTTATTGCTTTATATGGCTGGCTTCGTTGTCGCAACCTTAGCCATTACTTTTTCCGGTCGCGGTCTAGGTACCATGATGCTCAAAGCCGATAACCGTATTACCCGTGCATTAGGCGGCGTGGTTGCTATTATTGGTGGGGTATTGGCTGCGGGCTAATATGTATTAATCAAAAAAAATCTCGTTTCGCATCAAGCTAAGAAGCCGTAGGGACTTCCTACGGTTTTTTTAGTTTCTCATATTCCTTTTCGTATCTAGTAAAGATCTTAAAGCGACGACAGCGGGCTAGATGCCTGCTGCATTAATAAATATATCAAATAGGGATTATCACGATATGAATGATACCATCATAAAATTATCTAGAAACACTGACCGTGCGCCGATTAGCTCAACATCAACTCAGAGCGTCGCTTTTTCTCATTACAACAATATCTCAGCGCAATTACCAATTGATCCGAAGACTGGCACATTAGCCTCTGCTGATATCGGAGCACAAGCTAAACAGTGCTTGGATAATATCAAGGCGATTGTAGAAAGTACTGATCATCTCATGGATGATGTGATTAAAATCACTGTATTTTTAAAAGATATTGTAGATATGCAAGCAGTAGATGCTGTCTATCGTACTTTCTTTAACAACTATCTGCCGACACGTAACGTAGTGATGGTTGCAGAGCTGCCTATGGACGGTGCCTTAGTACAAATGGATGCATTACTTTCAAATGGCGAAGGTACTCACCCACAAGCACCTTGCGAGCTAGTAAAAGTGGCAAAAAATGCCGATAACGTGCCAATCGACTCTCTATCTACCCAAACCGTTGCTTTTTCTCATTACAATAACGTCTCAGCACAATTACCAATCGATCCTACTTCAGGACAACTAGTGGCAGGCGGCATAGTAGAGCAGATGGCGCAATGCATAACCAATATCAAGTCGATTTTGAATAGTATCGATGTCGGTATTGATGATATTGTTAAAATAAATATTAGTCTAACCAACCTTACTGATATCGCAGCCGTCGATGACGTCTATAGTACTTTTTTCCCAGATACTGCTATTGCAAGAGCCGTCAATTATCTACCGGCGCGCACAGTGACTATGGTTTCAGGGCTACTTATGGGTGCTTTGGTACAAGTTGAAGCCGTGGTATCACATGGAGATGGCACACCGCCACAAGCCGTTGAAGATCGACATGGCATTGTAATTAAAGCCAATAATACAGAGCAAGCGCCAAAGCACTCGTTAAGCAAGCAGACGGTTGCTTTTTCTCACTATAATCACCTTTCAGGTCAATTGCCTATCAATCCTGATACAGGTAAGCTCATCAATGGTGATATAAAGGCGCAGACTCAGCAGTGCTTAGATAATATCAAAGCCATTGTCGAGAGTATCGATCATAAAATGGATGACATCGTTAAAGTAACTATCCAACTCAAGGACATTAGCGATATTGACAAGGTCAATGATATTTATACTACGTTCTTTGACGGTGAGCTGCCTGCCAGAACAGTGTTTGGGGTTTCAGCAATTCCTATGGATTCATTGATACAAATCGATGCAGTGTTCTCTAATGCTGAAGGTACGCCACCTGTAAGATAGTGGTCATTCAGATTTTGCCATAACAATTGGTTTGACGCACGTTTGCTAGAGCGTCATAATCAAGCCATGATTCATCACTTAAGTAAAATAAAAAAGGCTTTCAACTATTTGGAAGCCTTTTTATATGTGAAAGATATAACTAAATAGGTAAAAGAAGACAAGAAGCGTAAGGTCTAAATTAAAAAAGTCATTCATGTTAGCCCTGTAGCGTTTCGAAATTGAATGGACTATAGTTAGCTAGCAGTAGCATTCAGGGAATGTATATCTAAAAAAAGGAATTATAAAATGAAAGGGATTACCCGTTTTTCGAATAGCTTGATGGAGAAGTATTTACCGGATCCATTTTTGTTCGTTATTATCTTAACAGTGGTTATTTTTGTACTGGGTTTAGGATTAACTGACTCTTCACCGTTACAAATGGTGGCGTTTTGGGGTGAAGGGTTTTGGGCATTACTCGCATTCTCAATGCAGATGGTGTTGGTATTAGTCACAGGTTTTGTATTGGCAAGCAGTCCGATATTTAAAAAAGGTTTAGGAAAGCTTGCAAGTTTAGCAAAATCGCCGGGCAGTGCCATTATCTTGGTAACTTTAGTATCCCTTGCAGCAAGCTGGATCAACTGGGGATTTGGGTTGGTGATTGGGGCATTATTCGCCAAAGAATTGGCAAAGCGTGTAGAGAATGTCGATTACCGTTTATTGATTGCCAGTGCTTATTCTGGTTTTATTATTTGGCATGCTGGGTTTTCGGGCTCCATTCCGTTATCCATTGCGACAGCAGGTCATCCTTTCGCTGATAAGATTGGTATTATTCCGACCAGTGCAACCATTTTTGCCAGCTATAACTTAATAATCGTTGTGGCATTGATTGTCATCGTTCCTTTACTCAACCGTTTGATGATGCCGAAAAAAGAAGATACGGTGACGGTAGATCCGAGACTTCTGGTTGAACCAATTGATGAAGTGCTGCCAGAAAAATCGGACATGGCACCAGCAGAGCGTTTGGAAAATAGCTGGATTTTATCCATGATCATTGGCGCATTAGGTATTGCTTTTATCGTCTATTATTTTGTACAAAATGGCTTTGCCTTGACGCTTGATTTGGTCAACTTTATGTTTTTGTTCCTTGGGATTATCTTTCACGGAACGCCTCGTAAGTATTTGATTGCCGTTCAAGAAGCGGTCAAAGGCGCCGGTGCTATTATTGTCCAGTTTCCGTTTTATGCAGGAATCATGGGTATGATGACAGCGTCAGGCTTGGCAGGCGTGATGTCAGAAGCATTCGTCAATATTTCGTCAGCTGAGACATTACCACTTTTCGCCTTCTTAAGCGCAGGACTTGTTAACTTCTTTGTCCCTTCAGGTGGCGGACAGTGGGCAGTGCAAGCACCCATTATGTTAGAGGCGGCAGAGATGCTGGGCAGCGATCCTGCAAAGGTTGCTATGGCAGTTGCATGGGGTGACGCATGGACAAATATGATTCAGCCGTTTTGGGCATTGCCAGCCTTGGCAATTGCGGGACTCAAAGCCAAAGATATCATGGGTTTTTGTGTCATCGTCCTGATTGTTAGTGGTGTTGTGATTGGTTTAGGGCTATTGTTTTTATAATTAAAACCTAACTTTTTTGGTACGACTTAGCGTTTAGACCTTGCCTATTTGATGGGTAAGGTCTTTTTTTATGAGAATAATTCAGGGGGTATGTCTAGCTGTCTATCTAAAATTGTCCAAATAAGCGACAATACCCGCATAAATTTTAAGTGTATATTAAGAGTGATATATGCGCTTAGAGACGCTCATTTTTTTGATAGCAGACATTTATTAAATCTAACATATATAAAAGGCCGTCCCAAATGACCAATGATAACCCATATGATTTTTTACCATTACAGCCTACCGGTAGAAACGAGACTGATACTGCCAATACTTACGTGCCCGAAGACATGATCAAGATATACGAGCAGCAATTTCTCATACCAGTCCCTGAAGAGCAGTTGACCGAATTTTTACCTGCGCTAAAAAGCTTCTATGATATTGATAATCACACTCTAGATGTTAGCGCCATTATTTTCGAGGCAATCGCGGATGCGAGTATTATTTACAATCACAAAATAAAAGCAGGGCGCTACCAACTCCTAGAAGGCTTGGTAAAAGAAGAGCTTGAGCGTGGCGAAGACGACCAAAATGATGCAGGTATTGATGGTGTTGACAGCAACGACAGTGAAGAAGCACAAGCCTATACCCTAGAGTGTAAGCGTACCTTTTTTATTAATGATATAGAGATGCCTTATTATTTTAATTTATTTATTCAGGGCGATAGCTATTCAACATTAACCAAACAAGACACCTTGCTAGAGCAGATGTATTGGTTCGCGAGTGACGGTACTGATGACAACGAGCGCTTAGGGACTATCAATGCGCAGTTAGCTGACTTAGGTATTCGCGCAATGGATTTGGCGACCATTTATCAGATAGTGGATTATGTAGAAGACCACATCATAGACGATGCAATGATAGAAACCCTTAATAAATTATTAGATGATGCTGAGTAGTAAGTAAAAATAATACTAAACAGCCAATCAAATTTTGTATGTGACTTTAAGTTATAACACTTTCTCTTTATACGGTCTGCCAAGGAGAGTGACACGTGGTACATCATAATAACGCCAATATTGAAAGCAAATCAGCATGGGCTGTTTTTCTTATCTTCCTTAGATTGGGATTGACCTCATTTGGTGGCCCTGTCGCTCATTTGGGCTATTTCCGTGATGAGTTTGTAATACGCCGCAAGTGGCTGACTGAGAACAGCTATGCCGATTTAATCGCGCTTTGTCAGTTTTTACCAGGACCTGCCAGCAGCCAAGTTGGCATTGCTATCGGGTTATCTCGAGCAGGATATACTGGCGCGCTGGCTGCTTGGACTGGTTTTACCTTACCCTCTGCCATAGTGCTTATGTTGTTTGCCATAGGTATTAGCAGTTATGGGGATATTGTTCCACTTGGTGTATTGCATGGTTTAAAGGTCGCGGCAGTGGCTGTGGTTGCGCAAGCGGTATGGGGTATGGGGAAAAATCTCTGTACCGATGTTGCGCGAATCTCTATCATGGCGCTGGCTGCTTGTTTTGTACTTTTGGTGCCTTCTGCATTAGCTCAAGTAAGCGTTATTGCGATTGCCGCCATTATTGGGCTGCTATGGTTCAAACCTGAAAAAGTGATTGCTCATGACCCTTTGCCTATTACTGTAAGACGTCGGACTGGGCTTGTTTGGTTGTTCTTGTTTTTTTCATTGCTCATTGGTTTGCCACTGCTAACTGCATTATATCCAAGCCAAACCCTATCTATGGTAGATACCTTTTTTCGTGCAGGATCACTTGTATTTGGTGGCGGACACGTAGTATTGCCATTATTACAGGCTGAGATTGTTCCCGCAGGCTGGATAAGTAACGATACTTTCTTAGCAGGTTACGGAGCTACGCAAGCAGTGCCAGGACCTTTATTTACCTTTGCAACATTTCTAGGTAGCTCGATGAATCAAGCTCCTAGTGGCTGGCTAGGAGGGATGATTTGCTTGATAGCAATCTTTGCGCCGTCATTTTTATTGGTTATGGGCGCACTGCCATTTTGGGAGAGTCTACGCCAAAATCTGCGCACAAGAGCCGCACTATCTGGTATTAATGCAGCGGTCGTTGGTTTGTTATTGGCAGCGCTTTATCAGCCTGTATGGACAAGCGCTATTGTTGAAGCAAAAGATTTTGGTTTGGCATTGGTTGCTCTCATTGCTTTGATGTTCTGGAAATTCCCTGCTTGGCTGGTAGTGATTGGCTGCGGAGCTGCTGGATGGTTATTAACACTATAAGATGGCAATTGAGGTGGTACTAATGACAGACAACTATTTGTATATCGAGCAAATACATTCAGAAATTTCTAATTTTAAAAATTGCTTATTATTAAGCAGTTTTTTCTGATTTTGGAAGGTTTAACTCTCTCAAGAGTCACCACATCAAGTTACGTCTCAACATCCATATCAAACGGTAAAGCCGAAATTCATGAAATTTATCTTTACCGTTTATGCAGCATAGCTCAAGGTTATTGATAACGCTAAAATAGAGCAGGATAAATGACCCATAATAAGATAAACTGCCCCGCGAGCGCTGATTGGATTCGATATATTTCGGACTGGGCAGACGCACTTAATCAGTTATAAAAGACCATTTATAAAAGAACATTGTTATAAGGTACATCATTATGGAACAAGCACAAAACGCGGTAGAAAAAAGACCCGTATTCATGCCTAGAGTCAACAGTGACAATCTGGTAAAAACGGATATGGTTAGGTTTGAGCGTCATGTGGGATTTGCGAGTCGGCAAAAGAAAAAATCTATCAACGATATGCATCAAGTTATTCGCAAAAAGTATGGGTTTAATCACGTCTTAGAACTATCGAGTAAATCTGGCAATAAGCTGAGTTTTTTACTAAGCCCATTGAGCCTAAAGCTAAAGAATGAGCATGATGGTCAACAGTATAGTGTTGAAAACGCCTTTCAAAGCAGTGGTGTTTTTGAGTACGGTGGCCCCTATATTGACTTGCTAAGTGCACCGCCAAGACAAGCCAAAAAGGACGAGCGATTAATCACCTCGGGTGAACTCATTGGCTATAATTATTTCGGTATGGAGTGGAGCGTAGAGCCATTAACGACGTTCTATGATTGGTTGTATGTGAATGCGCTAAAGCAAAACCCTCAGCTGCATGAAGAGGTGATGCAATATCAAGCCTTTACTGATATGGAGTTTAATCCAAAAAAATCTATCCACTCTGCAGCTTATGCGCTGGCTATGTTTGTAGCGCTTCATAAAAGAGAGTTGCTCGATAATGTTGAAGACCCAGCAGTATTTTTTAACTTATATCATGACTTTAAAGTAAGTAATACCGAGCAGCTTTTGGAAGCAGGTTGGATCTGATCGCTTCACCTGCCTTAGCTCGCTGCTACAGTTTTGACAAGATAGTTGTAGGTTTAATTGCTGCCTGAGAATCCGTTATTATTTGAGCAAGTGTCACACCTATTATCATGGAAGAAAATAAAAACAGACTATGAAAACTGATACCAATCCTTCACTTGCGTTTAGAAGATACCCTTCGACGACTGCTCTGCAATGCTTCGAGACAGCGGCTCGTCACCTAAGTTTTACTAATGCTGCCTTAGAGCTGCATATGACGCAAAGTGCGATAAGTAAGCAAGTGGCGCAGTTAGAAGAGATGCTGAATATCTCTTTGTTTTATCGTACCTCGCAGCGTATTTCGTTAACGCCTGCCGGCAAAGCTTATTATATCGATGTACTAAGTATTCTTAAGCATATCGAGACTGCGACGACCAATTTGATGTCGCATAGCAGTAATTTGGAAGTGCTAAAAATGGTCTCGCATCCCACCTTTTGTGCACGTTGGCTGATTCCTGCGCTTCACGGCTTTAGTCAGGAAAATCCTTTAATTAGGCTGGATATTAAAGAGCAGGTGGGCCCATTTTTCTCCGAAGAGCATGATATCGATATTGCGTTCTTATACGGTGAAGGGACGTGGTCGGGCATGAAAAATGTTAAATTGTTTGATGAGTACTGTGTGGCGGTTTGTCGGCCTGATTATTTGCAAGGTAAAGACTTGCAACCGCAGCAGTCGGACAGCTATGTGCTGCTACAGCTGAGCTCACGTCCTAGCGCATGGTACGAGTACTTTAAGCAGCAGCAGATTAACTTAGACGGTACGTTTGTAGGTCCACGCTTTGATACGTTTCATGCCTGTATTTCGGCAGCATTAACCGGTTATGGCGTTGCCTTGGTGCCGTTACGTTTGGTGGCTCCTGAGCTGCAATCAGGTCAGTTGGTTATGGCTTGGCGTTATGCAGCCAAGGGGAGAGGGGCTTACTATATGTCTTATCCTTTATCGCTTGGCAACTCGCACAAGACCAAAGTGATGCAAGAGTGGATTGCACGCTACTTAGAGACGTCCAGTCAGAGTCAAGTAGAATTAGCCAGTTTGCTTGGCATCACTTGTACGAGTGTCAGCCACGGATAACGACAGTAAGATGATTAACTGCTAAAAGCCAGTGGTGAAAAAAATAACCGTTCCAATCAGCCACGATGACAAAAAGGAATGCCCGCCCAACTATTATTCGTTTGCCCAAATCCTAGGTTTTTGTTGAAATAAGCGTCTAACTCAAGGAAGATGAGAGACGTTCATGGATTCGTTGTATAACGTTACCGATGCATTCACCATGGTGCATCCAGTAACCCTGAGCAAAGGCAAAAATGCGCACGTTTGGGATACGAATGGCAAGCACTATATTGATTTCGTCGGTGGTATCGGCGTATTAAATTTTGGTCATTGCCACCCACATATCGTTGACGCTATCATCGCTCAATCACAAAGCCTCATTCACTACGCCTACAATGCGGCAGGTCACCTGCCTTACCAAAGGCTTATGCCAAGACTTTGCGATTTAGTTCCCATTGCAGGCGAGCTTGCAGGCATGTTAACCAATTGCGGCGCCGAAGCGACCGAAAATGCGATCAAAATTGCCCGTATGAAGACCGGTCGTGTCGGTGTGATCGCTTTTGATGGGGGCTTTCATGGCCGTACCCTCGCAG
Organism: Psychrobacter sp. S4(2024); assembly: GCF_036861305.1. NCBI lineage: Bacteria > Pseudomonadati > Pseudomonadota > Gammaproteobacteria > Moraxellales > Moraxellaceae > Psychrobacter > Psychrobacter sp. S4(2024). Next base: position 147,437 of record NZ_JAZAQR010000003.1, read on the forward strand.
CTGTCAACCTTAATGGTAAAGTGGCCCCGTATAAACGTGGTCTTGGCCCTCTTGCCGGCAGTGTCTATCATATCCCATTCCCAAGCCCTGACAATAACATCAGTGACCAGCAAGCCATTGACGCTTTGCTGCGCCTGTTCGAAGTCGAAACGGATATTGGTAATATCGGCGCTATCATCGCAGAACCGGTGCAAGGCGAGGGCGGTTTTCAATTAATGTCACCAAAATTTGCTCAATACCTACGTAAGTTCTGTGATGATAATGCCATCTTACTCATTATGGATGAGATTCAGTCAGGCTTTGGGCGTACGGGTACACCATTTGCCTTTAGTCATCTAGGTATCGAGCCCGATATGGTATTGCTGGGTAAAAGTATCGCCGGAGGTTTACCATTAGGGGCAGTCATTGGCAAAGCTAGTGTGATGAATGATCTACCAAAGGGCAGCTTGGGCGGTACTTATTCTGGTAACCCAGTGGCATGTGCTGCTGCCAATGCCACGCTGGATATCATGGCAGAAGATGCCGTATGGGACTCAGCAAAACACTATCAGCAAACCATTGAAACCACTATTGAACAGTGGCAACAAGAGGGTCTAACGCCTTGGTTGTATGGTTTAACGGGTATCGGCGCTATGCGCGGTATTGAACTGCGTCATCCATCTCATGGTACGCACTCAAGCGTGATGGCCTATATTTTAGTGGAAGCTCGCAAGCAAGGATTGTTATTGATGCCTAGTGGTAAATACCGCCATATTATTCGCTTATTACCGCCATTAACGATTGAGCCTGAAACCCTACAAGAAGGCCTCGATATCATAAAAGTCATCCTAGCATCCATCCCAAACGAGCTGCCGATTCAATGAGTATTTTTGCTTGTAGCTTCTATTTGGCTACATAAAGCAGCCATCATTTTTAACTATTATTCATCTGTCATCATAACCAGTTTAAGGAGAATAACCGTGAGTTCAGATCATCTAAGCTCAAACCAACAAGACATGAGCAGTGATGATATCCGTCATCGTTTTTCGCTCGCTATGTCAAAGATGTATCAAAAAGAAGTGCCGCTATATACTGATCTTATGAATCTGGTCGCTGAAGTTAATAAGGATGTATTGGACAAGCAACCTGAGATTGCTGAACAGCTTAAGAATACCGATGAAATCGATAGACTCAGCATGGAGCGCCATGGAGCGATTCGATTGGGTACGGCGACAGAGCTTATGATGATGCGTCGTTTGTTTGCAGTTATGGGCATGCATCCGGTCGGTTACTATGACCTAGCGCCTGCTGGCGTGCCAGTGCATTCTACAGCGTTTCGCGCGATTGATACGGCATCGCTCAATAATAGCCCGTTTCGCGTATTTACCTCATTATTGCGTTTAGATTTGATTGGCGATGCGACGCTCAAGCAACAAGCCCAAGCGGCATTGGATGCACGCTGTATTTTTACCGATGACGCAATCAAACTGATTAAAATTTATGAAAACGAGGGCGGTCTAACGAATGAGCAGGGTGAGCAATTTGTCCAAGAAGCGTTAGAAACTTTCCGCTGGCATGAGCAGTCGCCTATCTCGAAAGACGTATATGAGCAGTTGGTAGGTCAGCATCAACTGATTGCCGATGTGGTTGGGTTTAAAGGACCACATATCAATCATTTGACCCCAAGGACGCTAGATATTGATGCCGTCCAACAAGGTATGAAGAGCCGTGGGATTACGCCAAAAGCGATCATTGAGGGACCGCCACGCCGTCACTGTCCTATTCTTTTGCGCCAGACCAGCTTTAAGGCATTAGTAGAGCCAGTGAGTTTTAAAGGTGCTGACGGTCAGTATGAATCCGGTCAGCATACCGCTCGCTTTGGTGAGATTGAGCAGCGCGGTGTAGCCCTGACCCCAAAAGGCCGTGTCCTTTACGACCAATTGCTAACCGAAGCTCGTGAAAAATTGGGTACAACCCCAAATGAAGACAATGCTGAGCAATATTATCGATTATTAAGCGAATCTTTTGCCGCTTTTCCAGACGATTATAAGACACTGCATCGTGACCAGCTCGCTTATTTCCTCTATCAGGTAGCTGACAAGGAAGCTTTTGCAAATCAGTTCGTGGATTCATCGTCGAACGAGCTCTCTACTTCCGACCTGCAAAGCCTGATTGAGCAAGATATTATTCTTATTGAGCCGATTGTTTATGAAGACTTTTTGCCTGTGAGTGCAGCCGGTATCTTCCAGTCCAATCTTCATAGTGATAGCGAGAACAGCTATGACGGTCAGTCCAATAAGCAAGAATTCGAGCAAGCCTTAGGCATGCGTGTGCAAGATGAATTGGCATTATATGCGCAGCGGCAGAACGAGAGTCTACAAGCGTGTTTGGCCTCATTACGACAAGTGGCTTAAAGCAACTTATGGTTAAAAGACAAAACAGTGGCGCAGTTAAAAAATTGTTTTAGGCCAGTGAGTATTAATCCGCTTTAATACAGTGAAAAGGATATCAGTCAATATATTGATTCATTAAGACTTTATCCACTAAGTTTAGAATGCCATTCCAAAAATGAATGACAGCAAGAAATTTATTATTTTGCAACTTGAGCGACGGCAGGGTAGTTTATAGATCTGCACGGACGTAACGAAATACTATACAAAGGAGTCAGTATGATTAAGCAATACATGTCAGCCATGGGCGTCGACGAAAGCCAGTACCAAGCAGGCGATTTCGCAGTTCATAGCCCTATCGATGGTGAGGTCATCGGTAAGGTCGCTTTGCATCAAGTGAGCGATGTCGACACACAAATACAAGATGCTAAAAAAGCCTTCAAAGAATGGCGTACAGTGCCTGCTCCTAAGCGTGGCGAATTGGTCCGTATTTTAGGCGAAGTGCTCCGTGAGCACAAAGAAGATCTAGGCGCGCTAGTTTCTCTAGAAGCCGGTAAAATCAAAGAAGAAGGTCTAGGCGAAGTCCAAGAGATGATCGATATCTGCGACTTTGCAGTAGGTCTGTCTCGTCAGCTTTATGGTTTGACTATCGCCTCAGAGCGTCCTGGTCACCACATGCGCGAAACTTGGCAGCCATTAGGCGTCATCGCGGTCATCTCAGCTTTTAACTTTCCCGTTGCTGTTTGGTCATGGAACACGGCGCTAGCCTTGGTCTGTGGTAATCCTGTGATCTGGAAACCTTCAGAAAAAACCCCTTTAACTGCCATCGCTTGCCAAGCGCTGTTTGAGAAAGCCCTAGCCAAATTTGGCGATGCGCCTGCCAATCTATCTCAGCTCTTATTGGGTGAAGCCGATGTTGGTAATGCGTTGGTTGAGCATAAAGATGTGGCTCTCGTCAGTGCGACGGGCAGCACACGTATGGGCAGAATCGTAGGGCCAAAAGTCGCTGAACGTTTCGGTAAGTCTCTACTTGAGCTTGGTGGTAACAACGCCATGATCCTAACGCCAAGTGCTGATTTAGACCTAGCTTTACGTGGCATTCTGTTCTCAGCTGTTGGTACGGCAGGTCAGCGCTGCACTACGCTACGCCGTCTGTTCGTCCACGAATCTGTAAAAGACGACATCTTACCACGCGTAAAATCCGCTTATTCAACAGTGAGCATTGGTCATCCACTAGAAGGCAACTTGGTCGGTCCACTTATCGACGAAGATAGCTTCAATAACATGCAAGACGCCTTGACCAAAGCCCGTGCAGCCGGCGGTACAGTCACTGGTGGTGAGCGCGTCTTACAAGATAAGTATCCAAACGCTTACTACGTGACGCCAGCCATCGTTGAAATGGATGCGCAAAATGACGTCGTCCGTCATGAGACCTTTGCGCCTATTTTATATGTCATGACCTATACAGACTTCGACGAAGCTTTAGAGCTGCAAAATGACGTACCACAAGGTTTATCTTCTTGCGTCTTTACCAATGACTTGCGTGAAGCTGAGCTGTTCTTAAGTGCCCGCGGCAGTGACTGTGGTATTGCCAACGTCAATATCGGTACCAGTGGTGCTGAGATTGGTGGTGCATTCGGCGGCGAAAAAGAAACCGGTGGTGGTCGTGAGTCAGGCTCTGATGCGTGGAAAAACTACATGCGTCGTCAGACCAATACGGTCAACTACTCAACTGAGCTACCACTAGCACAAGGTATTAATTTCGGTTAATGCAAGCCATATTTTCTAATGTAAAAGTGTGTTTTTATCCAGTTAAGCGCGCGTTATGTGCGCTTAACTGCCCTTAGCATTACTTGTATCCTTTTAAATTCTGCTTTGAATCTATTTTTAAACCGTCAATAAGCCGCAAAAATAGCGGATTACCGTTTGATTAAGATTACTATTTAACGCTTTATTTTTTTAATCCCTTTAGTAATTAATGAATATCTTTCAAATATCTATTTTGATTGATGGCAATACTTTATTCTTTAACATGACTATTAAGTTATTGTTTTAATTGATTATTTAATATAAATGCATTTAGAGAAGTGACTTAGGTCACTAGATTGGTTTGCATCTGACCAATGAGCAACATCGTACGATAACTATATACCAATGGATTTGGTTTTAACTACTAGGATAGGTAGATATATTATGATTGCAGATAAACCTCACAAACCGCATGACCCTGATATCGAAGGTTATGATCCTTCTTCTAGCTTCCTGCTAGATATTGCCCCACTGATATTGACTGCCATTATTCTAATGGTGCAATTTTTTGTCTTTAAAGATTTTACTCCGCATATTCCGCTAGCATGTGGCATCTTGATCACCGGTCTGTTCATGAAGTTGCGTGGGCGCAGCTGGGACGGTATGGAAGAGCGTTTTTTAAAGGTTGTGAAAATCGGTCTGCCTGCCATGATTATCTTGATGGGTGTAGGGATGCTCATCGGTGCTTGGATTATCGCCGGCACTGTACCCACTATTTTATACTACGGCTTTAGCGTTTTTTCTCCCTCCTCATTCCTAGTCTCTGTTTGTCTTATTTGTGCCATTATTTCAGTAGCAACGGGTACCTCGTGGGGCACGGTTGGTACAGTCGGTTTAGCTATGATGGGTATCGGTCTGGGATTAGGTATTCCTCCTTCGCTCACAGGTGGTGCTATCGTCTCCGGTGCTTTCTTTGGCGACAAAATGTCTCCGTTGTCTGACACCACGAACTTAACACCAGCTGCTGCCGGCGTGGATCTTTGGGAACATATCCGTGGCATGTTGCCGACGACTGTACCTGCCATGGTTACAGCTCTGATTCTCTATGCTTGGATTGGTATGAGCTACGGCGCAGACAATGTCGATCTCACCTCAATCAAAGAAATACAAACCTCATTAGCAGCGAACTATAACCTGAGCATTATTACTTTATTACCTGCTGTTGTCGTCGTCATTGCAGCTGTTATGAAAATGCCAGCCATTCCAACGGTATTGTCAGGTGTGGTAGTCGCAGGTCTTGTCGCATTCTTTATGCAAGGTGTCGGTGTCCATGACATCTTTAACGTCCTACAAAACGGTTTTAAAAGTGAGACTGGCTTTGCTGTGGTCGATCAGCTGTTGTCTAAAGGCGGCGTGATGTCCATGACTTGGGTCGTGACCTTAACTATCTTTGCACTAGCTTTTGTCGGTTCAATTGAGCATTACGGTACATTAAAAGCCATCATGGCCAAAATCAACAACATGGTGAAGTCGAGATTTGGTTTAGTGATTACGACTTATGCCAGTACCATCGGTGTTGGTACGCTTATCGGTGATGTCTATACCACGCTAGTCTTACCGGGTCGTCTGCTCAAAGATAAGTATAAAGAGATGGGTTACAAGCGCACGACGCTTACTCGCTCTATCGAAGATACGGGTACGCTGTTATCGCCACTCATTCCTTGGAACATGGGCGGTAGCTTTGTCGCGGCAACCCTAGGTATTGCGACCTTAACTTACGCGCCATTCGCCTTTGCCTGTTGGTTATCACCATTGTTTGGCTTGCTATGGGTCGTCTTAAATAAATTTATTCCTCGTGAAGAACCGACTGTCATCGATAACACAAGCACGCTCTCTACCGTAGAAAACGTATAATTTAGAAGGAACTTGAGATGTTGCAAGAGCAATGTTTGTGGAGCGTCACTGCGCCCAAAACTCACCACTACGATACTCTAACAAGCGAAACGCAAACACGAGTTTGTATCATCGGCGGTGGTTATACTGGACTGTCTGCTGCGATTCATCTGGCAGAGCAAGGAGTGGCGGTGGTGTTACTAGAGAGTAAGGTTATCGGTAGCGGCGGTTCAGGACGCAATGTGGGTTTTGTGAATGCAGGTACTTGGGCCCGTCCTGATGACCTCAATAAAATCATGGGAGAAGAGGTTGGTGAACGTTTAGGAACTGCGCTCGGTCATGCGCCAAGTCTCGTGTTTGACATCATCGATCGCCATCATATTGAGGCAAAGGATACGCGTACGGGCAATATCCATATGGCACACAATGCCAAGGGTGAAGCCGATGTAGATATCCGCTACGATCAGTTGATACGTCGTGGTGTTCATGCAGAGGTATTAACCGGTGCGCGCTGCCATGAATATTGTGGTACAACCAGTATCAATAAAGCCTTGCTCGATCATCGTGCGGGCACTATTAACCCATCCGCATACGTCAATGGCTTAGCGGCAGCCGCGACTAAACTGGGCGTACGTATATATGAGCACTCGGCAGTAACCTCAGTTGAGAAATCTGATGGTAATTGGTATGTGCGCACGGCTGATGCGGCGGTGAAAGCTGAAAAAGTTATTATCGCGACCAATGCTTATACTGAAGGCGAATGGACAGATATTAAAAAGACGTTCTATTTGGTCGATTACTATCAGATTGCCTCTGAGCCATTGACCGGTGAAGTGGCAGATCGAATATTGCCTTATAAAACAGGCGCTTGGGATACGCGATTGGCATTGTCCAGTATTCGCCGTGATAACGAGGGTCGTCTGCTCCTTGGCACGGTCGGTGGCAAAGCCATGAAGTCCAAAACCTTCTATCAAAACTGGGCGAATATCGTACAAAAGAGCTATTTCCCAGATCTGCCTAAATTTAAGTGGCAGTATGAGTGGTACGGTCACTTTGGCTTTACGCAAGACCATATCATGCGTATCTTTGAGCCAGAAGACGGTATCCTTGCCGCGACTGCATACAATGGGCGTGGGATTACTACAGGTACTATGATTGGTAAATGCTTTGCCGATTATATTATCTCAGGTGACCGCGACGTCTTGCCATTACCCTTTAAGATGATTAAAGAGGCTAAGGTAAGTATGTCTGGCTTGCGTTCAGGCTATACGGAGATGGGGCTGACTTTGTATCATATGGGTCAATGTCTCAAAATCATAGCCTAGTTTTTTGACGCAGGGCGTTGTGTTTATTTATTGCCGCCGCTGATTTGGCGGAGAGATTAAGTGAACGGCACACTGCTTTTATTTATTTGGAGTGTATATTGTGACTGATTTTTCAGCACTGCCTACTTTAGAAGCTGCACATATAGAAGCTGCGCATACAGAATCTGAGCATGCTTCAACCGTGCTAGCATTAACTCAGCAACTATTGTCTATATTGCAAGAACAGCATGGTTATGATATATCGCAGATTAAGACAGATGCCGTGAGCTTAGAGCATTGGGGTAAAGACTGGACCAAACATTTTGCGCCAGCACCCTCTGCGATCGTATTTCCGAAATCTACTGAGCAAGTCCAAGCCCTAGTAAAATTGGCAAATGAGCACAATATTGTCATCACACCGAGTGGTGGTCGTACTGGACTATCCGCAGGTGCAGTCGCTAGCAATGGCGAGATAGTTGTCAGCCTAGATAAGATGAATAAAATTGGTCAGTTCTATCCGGCTGATCGTTTGGTAGAGGTGGAGGCCGGTGTGATTACTGAGCATCTACAGCAGTTTGCCGAAGCGCAAGGTTTGTATTATCCGGTTGATTTTGCCTCAGCAGGTTCGAGTCAGATGGGTGGTAATATTGGTACCAATGCTGGCGGGATTAAGGTGATTCGCTATGGCATGACACGTCAATGGGTAATGGGTCTCACCGTCGTGACGGGCAAAGGCGATATCCTAAAACTAAACCGCGGCATGATTAAAAACGCTACTGGTTATGATTTACGGCAATTATTTATTGGCGCTGAAGGCACATTAGGTATCGTCACCGAGGCACAAATGAAGCTCGACCGTCCACCCCAAGATTTGACCGTGATGGTGCTCGGCATGGATGAATTTGACCATGTGATGCAGGTGTTAGCGGCTTTTCAAGCACAAATTGATTTGACTGCGTTTGAGTTCTTTGATGAGGTGGCGATTGATAAATTAATGGCGACTGGGCATGTGCAAGAGCCGTTTGACGCTCGAACGAAATACTACGTTTTATTAGAATTCGAAGCGCCGTATGAGCCGATTATGGATAAGGCGATGGCTATCTTTGAATACTGTATGGATAATGGTTGGATAATCGATGGGGTGATGAGTCAGAGTATGGCTCAGGCGATGGATTTGTGGAAGCTGCGCGAGTATATCTCTGAGACGATTTCAGTATTCACGCCGTATAAAAATGACATATCAGTACTCATCAGCCATGTGCCAAACTTTATCCATGATATAGAAACGATCGTAAACACCAAATATCCAGATTTTGAGATTTGCTGGTTTGGACATATCGGCGATGGCAACTTGCATCTCAATATTTTAAAGCCCGAGAATTTATCGAAAGATGAATTCTTTGGGCAATGCCAAACGGTGAATGACTCTATCTTTGAGGTAGTGCAGAAGTATGGCGGTTCGATCTCAGCAGAACATGGCGTGGGTATGACTAAAAAGCCTTATCTACGCTACAGCCGTAGCGAAACCGAGATTGATTATCTGCGTGAGATTAAGAAAGTGCTCGATCCCAATGGTATTATGAATCGCGGCAAGATTTTTGATCTCTAGTTGAGTGGTATCGTAATCAATTAGGATTTATTTTTAATAAAAACTATAAGGAACTCTCATGCATATTTTAGACAGCAAAACGGTAAAGAGTCAATTGACAATGACCATGGCTATCGACTCAATCGAGCAGCTGTTGACCCTACAAGCGCAGCATCCAGAGTGGATTAAGTGCCCTGAGCGCTTGGTCATTCCGACTTTCACTGCCAGTGATAAAAACAGTGGGTCACATCTATCGATGCCTTCAGTATTGTTCGACGGTCATGAAGAATTTGCTATCGTTAAACTGGTCACCATTTGTCCAGATAATCCAAAGCGAAATCTACCGACGACTACCGCTGTGGTGAGTGTCTCAAACAATGATACGGGTGAAATCCTTGCCTTTATGGATGGTGTTTATGTCACTCAAGTACGTACGGCAGCGCTATCAGGTATCGCGAGCAAGTATCTAGCAAAGCTAGATAGCCAGCAAGTGTCAGTCATCGGCTGTGGCGGGATGGCATATGAGCAGCTGAATGCTGTGCTCACTGTATGTCCAAATATCAAAAAGGTAACGCTATGGAATCGAGCTGCTAAGGGTGCAAATACCTTTAAAACACAGTTTTCTGAACAGTATCCAGAATGGTCGGTCACCATCGAAGTCTGCGAAGATATCGCGAGCGCTGTAAAAGATGCCGATGTGATTAACTTGGCGACACGTGCAACCGAAGGCTTGTTTGAGATAAACCAAATTAAAGCCGATGTACATATTAATGCGGTAGGTGCTTATCAATCTGAGATGAAAGAAGTCAGTGATTCCGTCATTGAAGCCTGCTCACACGTTTTCATCGATGATATCGCAGGCGGACGTCATGAAGCGGGTGATTTGATTCAGGCGGATGCTGCTGAGGGTTGTGGTTGGACTTGGGAGGATTTAAGTGGCGATTTAGCTGACTTGGTCACAAAAAATATTACTATCGATCAAGATAAAAAAGGCATCACCCTGTTCAAATCTGTTGGGGCCGCCAGTTTTGATGCGGCAGTCGCTTTGAAAGTTGCTCAAAAAGCTAAAGACGAAGGTCTGGGTCAGCTTATTACTTGGGGGTAGTGATATGCGCTATGACGTTATTGTGATTGGTGCCGGCATAGTAGGAACCTCTATTGCTTGGCATCTGCAAAAAAACAACACTCAAGTTCTCTTGCTAGATAAAAAATGCCCAGGAGAAGAAACTTCCTATGGTAATGCCGGTATCATTACAAGAGAGGCGGTAAATACAAAACCGTTCCCTAGAAGTTTTAAAGAAATATCCAGAGTATTGCCCAATAAAAGTGCTGATATTCGATACCGTTGGTCTGCAATATATCGTCTTCAGCGCCCGTTATTACAGTATTGGATTCACTCAAGTCCAAAAAACGTTAAAAAGATCGATGACGAGTGGGCTACGCTCATTCAGCATTGCACAGACGAGCATGAGCCTATGATTAGAGCGTCAGGCGCTGATGAACTGGTCAGTAAAATAGGTTGGATTGAGCTTCATCGTAAATTAAGCAATTTTGAAAAATCAATTAATAAAGCGGTAAAAGCGGCGGATAAAGGCGTGGAGTATCAGGTGCTATCGCTAGCAGAGCTCCAAGCGCTAGAGCCAAATGTGAACTTTACAGATTATATCGGCGGTATACACTGGAAAAACTCTTGGCAGATAAAAAATCCCGGCAGTCTTGTGAAAGCATATGCTAAAAATTTTGAAGCAATGGCAGGAGAGATAAAACAATCTACCGTAAAAAATATGATACAGACAGAAGACGGCTGGCAGGTCATTACCGATAGCGAAACCTATTTATGTCAGAATTTGGTCATTGCTGCCGGTCCTTGGTCAGCGGATCTTATTAAACCATTAGGTTATAAGATCCCTTTATTTCCTATGCGTGGCTACCATCAACACTTTAAGATTAAAGACCAAAACGCAATTTCTCACAGCTTATTTGATGTAGATAAAGGATTTGTAATGGGCACAATGGATCAAGGCGTGAGAATCACGACTGGCGCTGGAATGGCATTGTTAGATGATCCAAAAGACTTTAATCAGTTAGAGACTGTACTGACTTTTGCAAAAAAAGTGTTGCCGCTTGATGCTGCTGTTGAATCTGAAGCCTGGTGTGGGACACGACCCTGCATGCCAGATATGAAGCCCGTTATTGGGCCTGCATCAAAACATGACAATTTATGGTTTGCTTTTGGTCATGCTCATCAAGGTCTGACACTTGGACCGGTGACAGGACGTCTTATTGAAGAGATGATTCATGGTAAGCCATTATTTATTGATGTAGAGCCGTTTAGTAGTAAGCGCTTTGATTCTAATTTTTAAGCAATGTAGCTTTTAAGAAACGTAGCTTTTAAACGCACTAGACCACATCTTTAACCTCCTTTACAGGCTTAATATTTATTAAGTCTGTCGTCAAAACATCCGCTACTCCCTCCTTTTTCTACTATAAAACTAGAAACATGAATTTTATTCATCTTTAATTTAAATAGTATCGTTTTTATTCATCATTTGGTTCAGGTATGATTCATCTCATACACAAATTTGGTTTTATCTCACATAATGAGAATAGATTAGGGTAGCGAATTATCATGAGTAAACAATTTATATATTCCATCTCGAGCATTCGTTTTGATGAAAATTATCAGCCAGCAGACAGCACGCGTCTGACGACTAACTTTGCGAATTTGGCTCGTGGCGAGAGTCGTCAAGAGAACTTACGCAAAACGCTGACTATGATAAATAATCGTTTTAATGATCTAGCACATTGGGATAATCCGACAGCCGACCGTTATTCTGTTGAAGTTGATATCATTTCTGCAGACTTGGATATTGAAGGCAATGGTCATACATTTCCAGTCATCGAAACGCTAAAAACAACGATTATTGATCATAAAGAGAACAAACGTATTGACGGTATGATCGGCAATAGCTTCTCCTCTTATGTGCGTGATTATGATTTTAGCATCGTATTGCCAGCACATTTCGATAACCATCCTGCATCGCCACCATCAGCCGATTTTGGCGATTTGCACGGTAAACTGTTTCAACATTTATTGAACTCAGAGGCGTACCAAGCCAATTTTAATAAACAACCGGTGATTTGCCTAAGCGTTTCAAGTAGTAAAACCTATCATCGTACGGGCAATCAGCATCCTGTATTAGGGATTGAATATAGACAAGATGGCTGCGCTTTGAACAAGGGGTCATTGACTGATGAGTACTTTTCCAAAATGGGCTTGACGGTGCGCTATTTTATGCCTGCCAACAGTGCTGCACCTTTAGCATTTTATTTTTCTGGTGACTTGCTGACTGATTACACCGATCTTGAGCTAATCAGTGCGATCAGTACCATGGAGACATTCCAAAAGATTTATCGACCTGAAATTTACAATGCCAACTCAACCGCCGCTCAAATATATCAACCCAGTTTGAAATACCAAGATTATTCACTAACGCAAATTGTGTATGATCGCGCGGAGCGCAGCCAGATGGCAGTGACACAAGGTAAATTTACGGAAGATCAGTTTATCAAGCCATATAAAGACATTCTTGAAGAATGGGCGGAAAGCTATGATGTTGCAAGCGAGACTGCTCAAAAAGAATCGGTCAAAGAAAAAGCTGTTAAAAAACAGGCAGCCTAAGCAATCTAACTCTAGCCAAAATATAAAATACGAATGAATAAGAAGATGAATCTCATGACAATATTATTACCGACACAAAAATTATTACCAACATCAACAGCGGGCAGTTTACCAAAACCTTCTTGGCTTGCCGAACCTGAGAAAATTTGGTCACCTTGGGCATTAGAAGGGGAGCAATTGTTTGAAGCCAAACAAGATGCGCTACGTTTAACATTGCAAGAACAGCGTCATGCAGGGATTGATATCGTCAGTGATGGCGAGCAGACGCGTCAGCATTTTGTCACTACCTTTATTGAACATCTTGATGGCGTCGATTTTGAGAATCGAAAAACCGTTAAAATTCGTGATCGTTATGATGCCAGTGTGCCGTCAGTCGTTGGGGCTGTGAGCCGTCAAAAGCCAGTATTCGTTGAAGATGCGAAGTTCTTACGTCAGCAAACCGATCAGCCGATCAAATGGGCACTGCCTGGTCCGATGACGATGATTGATACCTTATATGATGGTCATTATAAAAGCCGTGAAAAACTGGCTTGGGAGTTTGCTAAAATATTGAATCAAGAAGCCAGAGAATTAGAAGCGGCGGGTGTAGATATCATTCAATTCGATGAGCCAGCGTTTAACGTGTTCTTTGATGACGTCAACGACTGGGGCATCGCTACTTTAGAGCGCGCCATAGAAGGTCTAAAGTGTGAGACGGCGGTGCATATATGCTACGGCTACGGCATCAAAGCCAATACCGATTGGAAAAAGACACTGGGTTCAGAGTGGCGTCAATATGAGCAAGCCTTTCCAAAATTGCAGCAGTCTAATATCGATATTGTCTCTTTAGAGTGTCAAAACTCACATGTACCGATGGATTTGATAGAACTCATTCGCGGTAAAAAAGTGATGATTGGTGCCATTGATGTGGCAAGCAATACTATTGAGACTCCTGAAGAGGTTGCAGATACACTACGCAAAGCCCTGCAATTTGTCGATGCGGACAAGCTTTATCCTTCGACCAACTGCGGCATGGCACCTTTATCGCGCCAAGTGGCACGCGGTAAATTGAACGCGTTAAGTGCAGGCGCTGCAATCGTGCGTCAAGAGCTGACAGCTTAGGATTTACCGACTAAACTTATGCAAAATTTAGCTTTTATAGGTTGGGTCTTTAACTCCGCCTATAAAAGCTTGTTTAAACTCATGAGTGACCTCAGTTATCAATGTACATACTGACTTAACATTTAGGATTGCAGCAATGAGTAAAGATGTGATTGAAGCAACCGACTTTAGAGATGCCATGTCTTTGTTGACGACCGCCGTCAATGTAGTCACCACCAAAGGGCAATCTGGTCTACATGGGTTTACTGCCTCGGCGGTATGTAGCGTCACCGATACACCGCCAACCTTGCTGGTCTGTATGAATCAAACGTCTCGCTCACATGGCTACTTTCTTGAAAATAAAACCTTAAGTGTCAATGTGTTGGGCGCTCAGCATGAGCCTATATCTAATGCCTTTGCTTCTAAATTATGCTCAGAAGAGCGCTTTGGGCACGGTGCTTGGACTGAGTTAGCAACAGGTGCGCCTATTTTAGAAGATGCATTGGTCAGTTTTGACTGTGAGATTGAGGATATTCAGCAAGTTGGTACGCACAGTGTCTTTATGTGCCGAGTTGTCGCCATAAAACAAGGCTATCAACAAAGCAGTGCTGATGAAAGCTTGGTTTATTTCAACCGTGCTTACCATCAAGTAGGTCAGGTAGAAATCGTTTAAGCTGAATTTCTGACATTGATTATGTAATTGTCATCTAACTATAGTCAGCTCAATATCAAGCCGATACAGTGAAACTGGAATGAATTTCTTGTAGCCTCTGTTGGCTTAGGCACAGCAAGCTAGAAAAATTTGTACCAGTTTCACCTTGTCAGATAACGTATCCATTTTATTTTGTATCGACTATAAAACTATCATTCAACCGAGAAGTAATTATCCTGTGGAACTAATCATTTTCTTAATAATAGGCGCTCTAGCAGGATTTGCTGCGGGGCTTTTTGGTGTGGGCGGCGGCACGATTATCGTACCACTGTTATTTATCGTCTTTACCCAAATGGATTACAGTCCTGACAGTATTATGCATTTGGCGTTAGGTACGTCACTGGCGACCATCATTGTAACCTCTATCAGCTCGCTCATGGCGCACAATAAAAAGGGCGCCGTCATGTGGCCGGTCTTTAAAAACCTAGCACCCGGTTTAGCGATTGGCTGTTTTTTAGGGGCAGGGATTGCAGGACAGATATCTGGGCTGTATCTTCAGCTTATCGTTGGGGTGTTTTTGCTGTGGGTCGCTTATAAGATGTTTTTCGATGGCAAAAAACAAGTCGTTAATCATGCTAATGATGTCCATGGCGCCAATACGGAACTGCCTTCAAAACCTAAGCAGCTAGCGGCAGGCGGGGTTATTGGTATTGCTTCTGCCATTTTTGGTATTGGCGGCGGCAGCTTAACGGTGCCTTATTTAACTCGTTACGGTGTGGTCATGCAAAAAGCAGTCGGCACGTCAGCAGCGTGTGGCTTGCCCATTGCCATTGCTGGAGCGTTAGGCTTTATGTTCTTTGGGATGCAGCAGCAAGTCAATGTGCCCAATACCATTGGCTTTGTCCACATTTATGCCTTTTTAGGGATTAGTATCATGAGCTTTTTCACCGCTAAGCTAGGTGCAAAAGTCGCCCATATACTATCACCAGAGCTTTTAAAGAAATGCTTTGCGGTATTATTAACCGTGGTTGGGTGTTATTTTCTTTTTAAAGGGCTGATTTAGGTATTCATAGTCGTTCCTCTAAAAGGCAAAGCTTGCGAACTGAGCTACCCAAAAAGCACATAGTGAAATGCATTATCATGATCTAAATAATCCAAAGCATGACAATCTAGAAAACAATGTTGAGACAGTAGCTTAGTCGTGCTTGGGCGGTACAGAATATGTGCCAACAACATGCGCGACCAAGTCGCTAGAGCCTTCTGAGTATAAGGAAACCTCACCTACAATGAGCGTACGCCCTACCTTTAGCAAGGTGCACTCAGCAATAATACGCGCTTCTGCTGATGGTTTACGCAGAAAATTGATGGTAAGGCTTGTTGTTACTGTTAACGCTACAATGCCAATCTTACCAAGTATCGCCACATAGAGTGCAACATCAGCAATGCTCATCAATACAGGGCCAGAGACCGTACCACCAGGACGTAGCTCATCTATACCGATATCATGCGATAAGGTCGAACTATCATCGCCTACTGCCTCAACTTTGCACTTGGTTTGAGGGAATTCTAATGCCATAAAGGCTGCTATTTCTTCTTTGGTCGCTGACATACATACTCCTGTGGTTTAATTATTCTTGTTGTTAACTATCTTTTCTTCGCACTCAAGTTCATTGGTTCGATTAACACAACTAGAATCGATAAAATTGGTATCGATTCTAGTTTCTTATTACAAATGGGTAGTAGATAGATATATTTTTGATACTGACTCAATATTTTTAGTGGCGTATTCTTAAACTAAGGCGTACCAGCATGACCCACTTTAACTGGTGTAGATAGCATACGCCCTTTAGTTTCAGCGGTGCGTGACGCTTCATTCCAGTCAGGTGCTGCACACATAAACAATGTTTTGCCATCTTGTCCGCCAAGAGCGACCGCAAAAATGCCGTCAGGTGCCGTATCAACGGTTTCTAAGATTTCGCCCCCTTCTTTAATACGAACAGCACGTTGGTTCAAGGTATCTGCAATCCAAACAGCGCCCTCGCTATCTAACGCAAGACCATCAGGTAAGATACTGGCGTTCTCTATACGTACCCCTAAATTTGGCTCGTCTCCTAACTCTCCAAAGTTAGCAAAGTCACGTTTTTCTCCTAAAGTGCCGTCTTTATTAATATCGAACTGTGAGACTTTATTACCAAATAGCTCATTAACGATTAATGTCTTTTCATCCGCAGAAATGACCATGCCATTTGGAAAGGCCAAACCTTCTGCCACAACCTGAGAGGTACCATCAGGTCTCACCAATACAAGACCAGTGTGTTTATGATCAGCACCACCCATCAGGTCAAAACCGAAGTTTCCAACATAAGCGTTACCATTAGGCGCAACGACCATATCGTTAGCATGCCCCTCACAATGCTTCCAGATATCAGCGTGAACAACTAATTCGCCATTGTCCTCTAAACGTAACACTTTACGATCTTTCATAGAGACAATGAGCATACGACCGTCAGGAAGCCAGCCTAAGCCAGATGGCTGCTGTTCTACATGGACAATCTTTTCTGCAACGCCTTCATCATTAACACGATAAACGCTTTTGGTATAAAAATCGACAAACCATAAAGCGTTTTTGTACCAACGCGGTCCTTCTAGGTAATGGAATCCATCAACCACCACGTCTAACTCATATTTTGACATAACTATCTTCCTTGATTTATAGACAAAATTATTTAAGAAATTTGCTGCTTATTAGAGTATTTCTTGGTAGATCATTTTTACTTCCTCTAAAGACATATCCATTGGATTGGTTTCAATGAGACGAGCATAGGTATTAATGACCATATCAGCTAACGCGGGGATATCCTCTGCCGTTATATCTAGCTCATTTAAGCGATATTTTAGACCGCTTGTTTTCAAGAAGTCTTTTAGTTGATTAATAAATTGATGGGCAGCCTCTATGTCAGTCATGTCCGAAGTGTCGATAGGCATCACCGCACGAGCGAGTTCTGCATAAAGAGGTGCTGCTACTGGTAAGTTGAAAGTAAATACACCGCACATCACGAGCGCATTAGCATGCCCATGCGGCACATGGAAGTTAATGCTAAGTGGGTAGGAGAGTCCATGTACAGCTGCTACGGAAGCATTGACAAAAGCGATACCAGCTAGCGTTGAACCTAATAACATATCAGCACGAGCATCAATATCATCGCCGTGATGGAGCACTGTATAAAATTTACTCCATAGCATTTGCAAACCTTTAACAGCCAACGCATCTGAAATGGGGTTCTTTTTGGTGCGACTCGTGTAAGCTTCGATGCAGTGAACCATCGCATCTAGGGCAGTGGCAGCAGTAATATGGCGAGGAAGCTTGAGAGTTAGCGTCGCATCTAAAATCGCGACATCAGGTAGGATTTTAGGCGTGTATATGGCTTTCTTGCTGCCATCCTTTGCTGTGATTACAGATACAAAGGTAGCCTCTGCGCCAGTACCTGCAGTGGTGGGGATCGCAAACAACGGCATTTTTTTAAAACCACTAATATCTGCCTCTAAAAGCTCATTAACCGACTGAAAGTCATTGGAATATAGCGCGACAATTTTCGCGGTATCGATAGGGCTGCCGCCTCCTAAACCGATGACCAGATTACACTGGTTCGCCCTGGCAAGTTCAATAGCTTCTTCGACGACTTCAATAGGCGGATCAGCAACAACCCTGTCGAAGACAACAACATTAATACCAGCCTGCTCTAAAGACTCTTGTGCGATATCGACGTAGCCTAAATCAGAGATACCAGCGTCTGTAATAATAATGGCAGATGTCGCGTCGTACTGTTTTGCTAAACCCCCTAGCTTTTGGCGCATACTGTCAGCTTCGCTAACGATGTGTCCATTAGTATAAAACTCCATCCCTGTCATTCTATTCTTCCTTGTATAGATGAGCGGTTATTTTTGTGTATTTATAGCCTTTAGATAAATCGCTTGTATAAAGTCTTAGTATTAACTCAATCACGCTACAGTGTATATCTATTAATTGGCACTTTTTGTAAGAATATTTCTTTATTAAAAGCATTGAATTCTATCGAGATATTACTCGCTATTTCTTTAGCTTTTTGAACTTTTGACATCATTAATAAGCTTTATCGAAGCTATCGCAATCTATAGGACTCTGGATATATTTCTAGGTTTCTTCCCATCTCCCCTCAAATGGGCACTGAATTTCCTATATAATACGAGCCATCTCGTTGTTGATGATCCATTCAATTTAGGCTTTTTTCTGAACAAGAAAGGCTTTTTATTAGGTAAAAACGGTGCTTTATGTTTAACGCTTCCTCGACTCGTTTAAATAAATACATCAGTGAAAGCGGTATTTGCTCCAGGCGAGACGCTGACCGCTTTATTGAACAAGGTAATGTATACCTCAATGGCAAGCGTGCTGCAGTAGGCGCGCAAGTGGTTGCTGGAGATACGGTGAAAGTCAACGGGCAGCTCATTGAGCCGAAAGAAGCTGATGACTTTGTTTTTATTGTATTAAATAAGCCAGTCGGCATTGTGAGCACCACGGAAAGCTCCGAGAAAAACAACATTGTTGATTTTGTGAGACATAGCGTACGTATTTTCCCGATTGGGCGTTTGGATAAAGATTCTCAGGGCTTAATCTTCTTGACCAGTAATGGTGATCTAGTCAATAAGGTATTGCGTGCTGGGAATAACCATGAAAAAGAATATTTGGTGACGGTGAATAAACCGATAACGGATAATTTTATCGAAGGTTTGGCTGGTGGCGTGCCAATGCTTGGGAAGATGACGAAAAAATGCCCTGTCACTAAGGTGTCGCCTAACGTGTTTAACATTACGCTAGTGCAAGGTCTGAATCGTCAAATTCGCCGTATGTGTGAGCATTTTGGCTATGAAGTTGTGAAGCTTGAGCGTACACGGATTATGAATGTAAGCCTTAAGGGTACGCCCGTTGGAGACTGGCGAGACCTGACGCCAAAAGAGTTGTCTGTTTTACTTAACTCTATAGAAAATTCTTCTTCGCAAGACAGTAAACCGGCTAAGAAATCTCGTAATGCACCACGAAAAAACCCTCGTGCCGATGACTCGTCAAAAGCAAAGTCGTCTTCGAAACCAGCGGGTGCGGCAAAGGGAAATAAAAAACACTCCAAGGATGATGCTAGAAAACCAGCGGGTTCTAAAGGTAGAGATGGGCGTCCTGCTGGTCGTGGTAAGCCGTCAGGGGGTAATGGTAAGTCTGGAGGCAATGGCAAACCTGCTACAAATGGCAAACGCCCTTCAAAAGGTCGTGGTTCTTCGCGATAGTAAGTTTTCACAGTGTGACTGCTTTGTTTATTTCTGAAATGGCAGTAAGCTAAAGAACTTTAGTCTTAACGGGATAATATTATGTTTAAAATAAAAGTAGAGCGCATTGTCAAAAAACCAATTGATGAGGTATTTGAAGCACTGAGCGACCATGCCAGTTATGGCTCATTTAAAGCGGTCGGTGTAGCTAAGTTGGTGAATGAAGGTGACGAGGAGCGCAATGGCGTTGGGGCTTTACGTACCATTAAAACGGGACCTGTTAAGTTTTGGGAGCGAATTACGGCATTTGAGCGTCCTACTCATATGCAATACCAAATCGAAAAATCTAAACCTATAAAAATGCAACATGATAAAGGCGTCATTGATTTAAAAGACTTGGGCGATGGCACTACACACGTGACTTGGGTATCTGAGGGTCGATTGACTGTACCATTGCCATTACTCGGTCGCCTATTTGACCGTCAAATGCAGAAACAAGGAACCATAGGGTTTAGTAGCATACTCAAATCTATAGAAAGCCGCTAATCTAGTGGCAATTTTTGGTTTTATCTTGGGTTTTTGTCGTGTTTGTTATGGTTTGCTCTGAGCGTCGCTGACTGAGTTCGAGCAACCTTTGCTACTATTAATCAGTCTTTTCCTTTATCAATCTCGTTCTTAGCTGCTTCAATCTCGTTAAAGCGTGCTAATTGCTCTGGTGTTGCTTTTTGTTGATGCTTCTCTTTCCACTCAGCATAAGGCATACCATAAACAAGCTCGCGCGCATCTTCGTATTCGATTTCAATACCTCGCTCTTCACCAGCCGCTTTATACCATTTGGATAAGCAGTTACGGCAAAAGTCGGCAAGGTTCATTAGCTCAATATTTTGTACATCTTTACGCTCGTCTAAATGAGCTAATAAGCGACGAAATGCCGCTGCTTCTAATTCGATGTTTGATTCTAATTTTGCCATAAGGTTTTTCCTAATTGTAATTGAATCGTTTCAAAACTGAGATGATACTAACGATATAAATATTGCGCAACCTGTGTTGATCTATATTAAAAAAGTCTATTAGTAAACTTGGCAAACTCATCATAGTAGAGGTTCACCAATTTAGAACGTCTTAAGCATAATCGAAGGCTGATCTACTTGAGTCAGGCAGCAATGCCTGACAGGATTAAATTATCATAATACTGCTTTTCAAACTCAAAGGGTGACACATATCCAATCGTGCTATGCAGCCGCTTCTTGTTGAACCAGTCCACCCACTCAAGCGTGGCTAATTCAACATCATTAACACCATTCCATTGTTCTTTTAGATATTCAATAACCTCAGATTTATAGAGTCCATTGACCGTTTCAGCCAGTGCATTATCGTATGAATCGCCTGTTGTACCAACAGAAGCAATCACGCTAGAGTCCGTCATCTTATCGGTATAGCGAATAGATAAGTACTGAACCCCTCGATCACTATGATGAATCACGTCTTTGGGATTGTTTCTGTCTGCTATTGCTTGATTTAATGCTGCCATTACCATATCAGTGTTCATACGCTTTGATACTTTCCAGCCGACAATAGCGCGAGCAAATACATCGATGATAAAAGCGGTATAGACCCAGCCGCTCAATGTCTTGATATAAGTAAAATCTGCAACCCACAGCTGATTAGGACGATGGGCATTAAAGTTACGATTGACCAAGTCATCAGCACGCTTTTGGTCGTCACGGCTGTTGGTGGTAATCTTACCCTTACCGCGCCAGACACCTTGTAGGCCATGATGGCTCATTAAACGCTCTACGGTACACCGAGCAACCTTTAACCCGTCAGCTTTCATCTGCTGCCAGACTTTGCGAGCGCCGTAGCGGCACTTGCTATTCTGCCAAATACGTCTAATCTCGCTGAGATAGTAGTCGTCATGCTGACTGCGCAGTGAACGCTTTTCAGGGCAGCACTCTAGGTCTTTAGCACGGTGATAGGTTGACGGGGCAATCGGTAGTACTCTACAAATCAGCTCGATCCCATAACTACCTCTATAGTCATCAATAAACTGAACCATTATCTGGGTGGACGGTCGAGCTCCGCCTGGGCGAAAAAAGCAGCAGCCTTACGTATAATCTCATTGGCTTGCTTGAGTTCTCTATTCTCTCGTTCAAGTTCTTTGATACGCTCTTTGTCACTTTGAGCCTGCACTGAGGCGGGAATAGTTTGGTCTATGTGCTTTTTATGCCAGGATCGCAGTGTCTCAGGCGTACAGCCAATCTTTGACGCTATGGCCTGAATGGCTGACCATGTAGAAGGATAGTCGCTCGACGCTTCAATCAGCATGCGAATGGCGCGTTCTTTAATCTCAGGAGTGTAGGTTTGTCTTTTCATTGTCGTATTCTCTCAGAATGTTGAGTCTCCGACAATACCGGGGCGGTTCACGCCTTCAAGAGCCGCTATGATGACTGGACGCATGCCAAATCGTACAGGACTGACTAGACCGATACTCACAGGAGAAAAGATTACACAGAACCCATGGGCAGGTGAAAAAACTGCCGCTGGTATTCTAAGCGATTCAGGTTATCAAACCGCCTTGTCAGGAAAATGGCATCTAGGTGAGAGCGATGGCACTTATCCTCATCAAAATGGCTATGATGAATATTATGGCATCCTACCTGTGGTCTCCAACATGACTGAGATGTTAGATGAACGTATCTATCCAAACTTAGTCAACAATCCTGAACTAAATGCGAAATTAAAAGCTATTCAGCCTCCTGAGATTACCAGCGGTGTCGAAGGTGGACCTTTAAAGATAGAGCAAAAGCTTAAAAACTTAGATGACATCAGAGAGCTCGATCAACAGTTCGCTGATTATTCAGATAGTTTTATCCGTCAAAACAAAGATAAGCCTTTTTATTTAGTGCATTCATTCTCACGACTACACAATGACAATTACCCTGCCGAGGGTTATAAAGGTAAAAGCCCCGCCAAGTTCCCGTATAAAGATGGGGTTATAGAGGTCGATGATATCGTCGGTCGCTTAATGAAAACTTTAAAAGATACTGGACAGCTTGAAAATACTCTAGTGTTCTTTACCTCAGATAATGGCGCGAATGAAGACGTCTGGCCAGATTCAGGCTTCCATCCTTGGAAAGGTGGTAAAGGTACCACATGGGAAGGGGGTATACGCGTACCTGGTATTGCTTATTGGCCAGGGATGATAAAACCAGGACGGGTGAGCGATGGAATTATCGATATTTTAGATCTGTTCAATACCTCAGTTGCTGTTGCAGGACAGAGTAATAAGATTCCTAAAGATCGTTATATAGATGGCATTGATCAAACTGGCTTTTTGTTAGCTGATAATGGTGAGTCAAATCGCGAAACGGCATATTTTTATGCCTTCAATCAATTTACAGCGCTGCGCTGGAATGAATACAAAGTTCATTTTAAAGTAATGCAAACCTCAGCGACTAGAAAGAATATCGATCAAACGACGATACAGACTGCCTCTCCAGCACCTTGGGTTTATAATCTGTACATGGATCCAAAAGAGCAACAAGCTAGTCATATTGGCTTTGAGTGGGGTTATCCACGGGTAGTCGGTCTAGCCAAATATCATGCAGGCACTTATAAAAAGTATCCACCTAAAGATATTGGACTTAATGTTCCTTAAGTATAAAGTGTATGTTTTATAGATTAGTATTGAATGTTGATTTAGTTTATTGAAAATCTGAAGTATCTTGATCGCTTCTAGTTGAGTGATTAAGCCCCAATATTTATCATATTAGCTGAGTAAAAATTAAACATAAAAAGGTCACCAATACTCTATTATTTAGAGCGTTGGCGACCTTTTTTACTATTATCCATACTTACTCATAGCGCACATTAACTCATAATATCGATAATGGTATTGAAGAATTTTGGAATCAGTCTAAACGAACACTCAGAAAATATAATGGGTTCGATAAAAAGCACTTCCTTTTATTCTTAAAAGATTGCGAGTTTAGGTTCAACTATGGGTCACCCTCTAATCAGCTTAAAACTTTGAAAAAATGGTGTGATATTTAATCCTTATCTATTAAAGACGCTACATTTTTTTAGCTGTGTAGTAGTTACCGTTCTCGTTCCAAAACTCTAAATTACCTTTTCCGTTTACAATGAAATACTCATTGAGGCTTTTTTCACCTTCAATTTGAAGTTTTACGCCTTTATCAATTTGGGTAAGTTTGTACTCTTCATCTGAACTCTTCGTATCATACGTTGTCTGCATATAAGCTTTGCCATCTTTTATATAGGCAACCATTCTATAATCTATTCCGTTAGCTACCATCCAACTTCCTAGTATCACGCCTTCTGGAAAAGGTATATTTTTTAATTGTTCATAATCCGCAGCATTCTTTCCCATAATGTGCACTTTAAGATCTGGATCGTAGTCCGTTTTCGCCCAGAAAGCTTGGTCTGTGCCTTCGCCTGCAATACGGTAGCCTATAAAGGTTCGCTCAACTTTTTTATTTGAAAGAGCATATATCTCTTCTGCTATTGTCTTAAGAGTATTCTCATCTGTTCGTGAGGATAACTGCACCTCTACAGTACGCTTGATATTGCCTTTGACCTCATCTTCTGTAATCTTATATGACGGCACGTTAGTAGCAGCGTTATTTGATCCACTAGCATCAGTAACTGTACTTTCTGATGCCGCCGCATCAGGAGTATCTACAGCACTATCAGAACAGGCTGTAAGTATTAAGAGAGCTGTCACAGCAGCCACAATCGTTAATTTTTCAAACATGCTTTACCCCGAGAATCACAACAACAGCATTGTAATGCAAAAATGCAACAAAGGTAATTAAAGATACATTACAATAATATAAAGAAATATGCTTATGTATTCTATTTATCTTCATAGTCTTTTCTAGCAATCGCAGCTAACATATCAAGTAGCATTGAATTAATGGCTTATAAGATCCTGCTCATAAACTTTGTGCTATTCTCACTTTGCAAAGCAATATAAGAGGCGGGCAGCTCTTTTGAGACTATAGCCAACTTCTTTTCTGATAGCATTCTTTTGAGAGTATCCCAATCAGCTTGGTTTATAGTGGTTCCTTTATATCGATCTACTTTAAGTGGTCTACTAATAGGTTTAGAGAGTGAAGTAGCTGGTTCCGCTGGGATATACCTCAGGGAACCAGTAATACGTCCAGTACCAACTCAATATTAAGTACTTATCGAGTTATTCCCATATTTACTTATATCTGCGCCTGCGGATTATTTTTAGCATAACGCCATGACATCAATGCAGTAATAACGAGCACTATTGCAATAAAGCCTAAAGAAGCTGCAATTGGTACATGATAGACCTCAAGTAGAAGC
This sequence comes from Psychrobacter sp. S4(2024), assembly GCF_036861305.1. NCBI lineage: Bacteria > Pseudomonadati > Pseudomonadota > Gammaproteobacteria > Moraxellales > Moraxellaceae > Psychrobacter > Psychrobacter sp. S4(2024). The sequence continues at coordinate 172,401 of NZ_JAZAQR010000003.1, forward strand.
ATCTTTATACCAATAAAGGTCATGATTACACCTAGCCCATATGGTAAGTAGTGCATTGTGGCTGCTGCGCCGGCTAATAGAAAGAACATAGCACGTAGACCTAGAATAGCGAATAAGTTGGCGCTTAATACAATGAATGGATCAGTGGTAATAGCAAAAATAGCCGGAATAGAATCAACTGCAAAAATAACATCAGAGATTTCGACTAAAATCAACACTACCAACATAGGTGTCGCCCACAATAGACCGTTTTCACGCACTAAAAACTTTTCGCCTCGCATCGTGGGCGTAATGCGCATATGGCGACGCAGCCATTTTAATAGCTTCATTTCTTCAAGGTCGACAGGTTCGTCATGGCCACCTTTTAAAAACTTATAGCCGGTATAAACCAAAAACGCACCAAATATATAAAGTATCCATGAAAACTCTTGAATGAGCCATGCGCCTGCAAGAATAAAAATAGTACGTAAAACAATAGCGCCTATCACGCCATATAATAGGATACGACGCTGTAATGCAGGTGGAACAGCAAACGCGCCAAAAATCATGAGCCAGACAAACACGTTATCAATCGCTAGTGATTTTTCGATTAAATAACCAGTCACAAACTCTAAGGTTTTTTGGTTAGCAACTGCCGTACCCAAATTTGTATTTAAATACCACCATAATCCGCCTGCAAATATTGCAGATACACTGACCCAAGCGATACTCCATAGTGCAGCCAACTTGATAGATACAGGTTGGTGCTCATTTTGTACTGCGTTTACGTCGGAATTCTCTGGGAGATCTTTGTGTTTAAAGCCTAAAAAGTCGATCAATAACATGACTGCGACTATTACAAAAAAAATGGCATATAGCCAAGGTGTGCCGATGGTTTCCACAATATTCCTCAAGTATAGACAACAGGGATCACTATTCTATTTAGTTCCAATTGGTATGTCCTCATACTAGCGACAGAGCCCTAAAAAGAAACTTTAATATACACATTTTACTTATCTTTACCTACATTAATTATGAACCCTGCCGTCAAATCCTTACAAACAAACTTGAGTTATGTTGATCAGGCGGCTTAATAATGTCCGTTGTTTCCATAACAGCGCTTATGGCAAATAAAAATAATGATCCAAAAGCTCACTGCGTATACACAACGAAGTACACTAAAACTATCTCAGGGATTAAAATCGTTGCTATCATTCGCCTACAGCCTAATGTTCAAGTCCTCACTAGGGGACCGCCTATTTTTCCCATAAGAGTGATTATTGTAAATATGTCGTATATTCTGTTATTAAGCTGGATAAATAAAAAACTAGTTATTATAAGTTCGTTCAATAGTTTTTATATCTCTTTCTAATCTGGCAATACTACACCAAAGGAGGTTGGTGGCTTCTCAAACAGACTTAGGAATCGCAATAAGTCTATCTTACTGCCATCAATAGTTAACTCATCGGATAACAGTATTTTTTTGATACCCGCTTCACCAATTAGCATATCAATAAATAAAGGATGAGGCAGGCTTAGTGTGGCGTTAACCTCTTGTTTTAATGGTATCTTATTATCTAACAACCTATGATGAAGAACAGCGTTTTCAACCCACAGTAGATAGCTTTCATCTAAATCGGTAAAGTTGATCTTAATGCGCCAGTCTTTATCGGCTGCGTCCTCAGCTTTTAGTCGGACAGACATGGTATCGAAAAAGTTTGATACTGGCGTTTGCAAAAACACATCTTTTAAAGAGGCCATATCAATGCCTGCATTTGGTGTGCCTTGGCGTAATTCTAATGCTGCTGTCAAATAAACATCGCGCCATGGACCGGATTCAGCTTGATACCCTAACTGATCATAGGTGCTGGCTAGCAATTTTCGCGCAGCAGTGTTACTAGGTTCAGCAAATACCAAATGATTTAGTAGCTCAGCACTCCAGCGATAATCCCCTTTATCAAACGCCGTTTGCGACTGTGATAGCATCTTCTCACTACCAACCATGGCAACATAAGCAGTTGCACGTTGCGCATCAGGTAAGGGATCTAAATGGGCGGGATTGGCATCATACCAACCTAAATAGTTCTGATAAACAGCTCGGGCATTGTGCTTAACCGTGCCGTAGTATTCACGATTGGAGAATACTTTAGATAAACTGGGCGGCAACTTGATGTCTTCTGCAATTTCGCCCGGCGTCATGCCTTTATTCATCCGACGTACGCTTTGGTCATGAATAAACTTATAAGTATCACGCTGTTGAGTTAAAAAGGTCTGAATTCTCTCTTGACCCCACATAGGCCAATGATGACTAGCAAAATAAATATCGGCATCAGCAAATAGGTTACGCGCCTCTTCAATATAGCTACTCCATTTCAGCGCATCACGAACTTTTGCGCCACGTAAGGTGTAGAGGTTATGCATATTACGTGAGACCAACTCTGCACCACCAAAAGCCTTGTACTTTGGTAAATAAAAGGTCAGTTCTGCTGGAGCTTCAGACTCTGGGGTATATTGAAATTCGAAATCTATACCATCTATCTTTAAGTCAGTTGGGGTAGCGCTGACTAACTGCGTCGGCTTAGCAATACTGAATTGGCCAAAGGCTGGACCCTTACCTAAACCCGTATCAACATGACCGAATTCATCACGTGCTAAATCCTTACCGTACATATAAACGGCACGACGGCTCATCGCCGTACCCGCAAGAATATTTTCACTGGTTGCTTCTTCCATGAAGCCACCAGGAGCAATGATTGGAATATTTTTCTTGGCAATCTCTTCCTGACTGACAATGCCTAAAACCCCACCAAAGTGGTCAATGTGACTGTGAGTAAAAATAATAGCACTGATGTTGGTGGTATTCGGATAACGCTTAGCCAAATGCTTCATAGCAAAATCAAAAGCGTAACGGGCGGTTTCTTTTGAGGTCATCGCATCAACGACAATCCAGCCACTATCGGCTTTAATTAGCGTCATGTTAGATAAATCAAAACCACGTAGCTGATAGATGCCAGGTGTAACTTCAAACAGGCCTTGAATGTTATTAAGCTTAGCCTGACGCCACAGGCTAGGATTGACAGTGTCGGGAGCCTCACCTTGAATAAAATCATAGGCGACCATGTCCCAAACATTTTTGGTGGGATCCGTTGCAGAAGGTATCTGTAGATATTTTACACTGGCAATCAGGCCGCGACGCGCATCTTCAAAGTCCTGTTGGTCGGCCAAGTTCAGCTCACTAGCAACCTGACGGTTGAATTCTATCGTGCTGGCAGTTGCCGCACGTTCACCATCACTAACCGCTATTTTTGTCGTTGGTGCATTATTGTTGCAGGCCACCAGTAATAAACTGCTGCATAATAGTAGGAGACGGCTTGAGCTCAATATACTAGTGTGAGCTGTGCTTGAGAAGGTATTACTTACCATTATAAATTCCTTTTTTTGATAAATGACACAGAGGTACATTGACCTCATTAAACTCATCAGTTGATACATGACCAATAGCACTATTCAGTTATCTTTGTTAGATTGACGTTTAGTGGCACAATAAATCAGCCCGACCAAAAATTTTTCAGAGAACCAATATGAAAGACAATCAATTCAGTGTTCATAAAAGTATGGTTCTCTCTAACAGAAAAGCATTGGCTTTATATTTATTTAAAATCAACCGTTTTCACGATATACCTGAAATTATGTTACAAGCCCTTGATTTAGATAAATTCGATGGCGACAGAGTCCCTCTTGAGGTCGTAACCAAAGAGATCAATTTGGCTGCACATACTTTGCAGGAGGATTATTTGGGCTTAAAGGTCATGGATCTGGTCGATATAAAGTCTTTACCTTTATACCAAGGTATAAAACTGTGCATTAATCCTTTATTAAACGCTGATATACAGATTCCATTTATTGTACTTTGCCGTTTGGTTGCTCGATATTTTAAGGTAATTACTGAGTCCATACAGGTATGCTTAATTGAGGAGAGAAACCTCTTACGCTTAGATTTTAAGCCAAGTATGCCAGAGCAGTTTAGTCATCATCAGATTGACGGCGTGATGCTTGCTGTGCATAAAATATTAGCTAGCTTTAGCCCAGTAAAGCCTACAAAATTAACGCTATTCTATCGTCGATCCTCGCATGATATAGAGCTTTATAAAAAACTATTAGGAGTATCTGCCGAACTATTTGGCGCAACGAATAGTTTATATTACACTCTAAAAACCAATTCCCCATCTAACGCCATATTGGTTACCCAGTCTGGAAAAATATTAGAAAACACTTTTTTTATTGGTCCGTTGCACAACATGTTAGATAAAGAGTTTCCTAACTTAAGTTATACAGAACGTTGCCAACATATATTAACCACTATTATGGGATTGAACGAACCTACTCGTGAACAAGTTGCACAAGTATTGAATATGAGCGTCAGTAGCCTGCAGAGGCGTTTACGAGAAGAAGATATGTCGTTTCAACAGATACTATTAGCTACTCGCAAAACAATGGCTGATAAATACTTGCTAGAGCAGCATCTATCAGTCACCGAGGTTGCTTTTTTATTAGGCTATCAATCTAGTAGTCAATTTTTTAAAGCATTTAAGCAGTGGTATGCAATGACCCCGATGGCTTATCAAAAACTCCATCGGAGTGATTCCTAAATCAATAAGCTAAGTCAATTACTGAGGCAATGAGGCATAAGCATCACAACCTAATGCTTCGAACTCTGCTTTGGTAAAATACTGGATAGCTGGCATGAACTCTCCTAACACTTCTGCTTCGTCTCCAGTCACAGAGGTATTTTGAATAGCATTCTCAAAATCAGCAGCGGGCAGCATATGTCTCATCAGTAATAGACCGTCCGTTTTATGATCTTGTCTACCAGGAATAATAGAGAAGCCATCGCCTTTTTCAGACCAAGGTAAAAAGCCTACGCCGCATTCATCAGTGGCGTTAACAGGGCGATCAGAAGGTAAGCTAGTAACCATCGTATAGTAACCATCAGGATTTATATCGACTTGTTCATCGTATAAACAAGCCGTTACTTTTTGAGAGTAATACTCATTTTGGCACATAGACCAATAGCGTAGCTGAGACTCGCTTTCATCGAATATCTCATTACCATTTAATGTTGAGGTTATTTTTGGAATTTTACCGCGTATGACGACAACAGGTTTAATGTCTCTATCTATATAAGTGCCAACGTATTGATTGTCCAAATTAGCGAACCAACCAACTTGTCTTGGTGGATTGCCATCACACTGTCCCAAAAATCCACATCTGAGACTAAACTGAACGCTATAAAGTGCACGCCAGATAGGGTTCTCTTTCGCAGGATTATTTTGGCGAAGCTGAGCGTAAGTTTGTTCGGGAATTACGGGATTCCTCATTGGCTCTTGATCAGATTTAAGGGTGTCGCACACCGCTTGACCTTTTAACACTTCACCATTGCTTAAAGTAAGTTCTGGAGTGGGTAAGCCTACGCCACCAGTAGCATCGTTTCCTTTATCTGGCACGTAAACGCGATACAATAATAGTGATTCACCATTTTCGTGAGTGTAGTCGTATAGAGTATTATCTAGCGGTATTATCGGTGCTTCGCCAGCAGCCAGTTCAATTTGATAACTGCGCTTATCGCCATTACGCTGAGCGCCTTGAATGAACGGATTGGTTGATCCGATATTCGACTTTATTTGCTGGTCTCTCAAGGCGAATGCAGGAGTATCGTCTTGTCGATAACTGTTGAAAGACATATAACGGGCGAAAGGAAATTCGCCACTGAGTTTTAAACTTGATCCTTCAGGCAGACTGTATTTCGCGTGCCAATATGTTGCACCTGAGTCAAGATAGGCGAAGCTAGTATCTGGGTTGTCGATACTATATGGTCCACCCCAGAAACAACCTTTAACATCCTCTTCAGGTAAATTAGGATCTGGAATAATAGTGGTAATAGTTCCATTATCGTCATCATTACAAGCGGTCAATAATCCCATACTAATGATTATTGCAGTGGTTAAAGTAAGCTTTGTTAGATTAAGCATAAATACTCCTGTTTATCATTATTACGTCCCTGTTCAGCCTTTTACTGGCTAACATAATAAATTTAACATGAGGGGTATTTATCCAGTAGATGTATTCGGGTCAACTATTGTGTTCACTGTGTCAATTCGGGTCATACTACTTATTAATATATAGAAAACTAATTTAGAAGTTCAAAATTTAGATAGTTAATAAACCGCCTCGGGATTGTCGGAGACTCAACATTCTGAGAGAATACGACAACAAAAAGACAAACCTACACTCCTGAGATTAAAGAACGTGCAGTTCGCATGCTGATTGAAGCGTCGAGCGACTATCCCTACACATGGTCAGCCATTCAAGCCATAGCGTCAAAGATTGGCTGTATGCCTGAGACCCTGCGCTTATGGCATAAAAAGCATATCGAGCAAACTATTCCTGCCTCGGTATAAGCTCAAAGCCAAGATCAATGCATAAAGTAGCTTGAACACGAATGCAGAGAGCTCAAGCAAGCCAATGAGATTGTACGTAAGGCTGCTGGGATTGAAGCCCAGGCGGAGCTCAACCGTCTACTCAAGTAATGGTTCAGTTATGTATGTGAGGTTTTAGGGCAGGGCACAGTTTGGGCACCACATGGGCACCGCCATGAAAATGGGATTTCTGTTTGAGTAGTTAGACTTAACTATATTCAAAAAGATATTTCGAGAATTTCTCTACAAACCCTGAAAATTCGACAAAAAAAAGCCTCACTGTTAAGTGAGGCTTTTTAAGTATTTGGAGCGGGAAAAGAGATTCGAACTCTCGACCCCAACCTTGGCAAGGTTATGCTCTACCACTGAGCTATTCCCGCTAATTATCAATTAACTATCGTCAGTTGATGATGGCGTATTATACGCAGTTTTTTTGGTGTGTCAACAGCTAGTATGAAAAAAAGCAAAAGATAGTAAATTGGCATATTATCGCATCGTCTATCTATGTTATAACAGATTGTTATAATCTATATTCCAAAAGCTTTGCTTTCTATAAATAGGCTGGAATGCAGTTTTATAATTACTTTTATCATATTTATGATTAATAAACATAACACTTAAGGATAAGTAGTATGAGTCAACAATACACCATCGCTGATTATTTGTTTGATCGTGTCGCAGAAGCAGGTGCGTCAGAGGTATTTGGCGTACCTGGTGATTTTAATCTAACGTTTTTAGATAATGTACTTGCCTCAGATAAATTACGCTGGGTAGGTAATACCAATGAGTTAAATGCTGGTTACGCAGCAGATGGCTATGCACGTGAGCGTGGGTTTGCGGCGATGGTGACGACCTTTGGAGTAGGTGAGCTGTCCGCTATCAATGCCACCGCAGGCTCGTTTGCTGAGTATGCGCCAGTGCTTCATATCGTAGGCGCGCCAAGTACAGCATTACAAGATTCAAAGCGTCGCATCCATCACTCACTTGGTGATGGCGTGTTCAATCATTTTATTAAAATGGTAGAACCGGTTACGGTAGCACGGGCGCAAATTACGCCTGAAAATGCTGCCTCAGAGATTGACCGCGTGATTCGCTTGATTCTCAAAAAGCATCGCCCAGGCTATTTATTACTATCACCAGATGTAGCAAAAACGCCAATTTATCCACCGACGACCAAACTTATCGATAGTGAGGAAGATATTACTAGCCAAGCGGCGTTAGCAGACTTTAAACAAGCGCTGATAGAATTTTTACCCAATAAAACCACGACGCTCATGGCAGATTTGATGGTGCATCGTTTGGGTCTGCAAAATCAGCTTAAGGCTTTGATTGCCGATACTGACATTCCTTATACGACGTTATCGTGGGGCAAAACTTTGCTTGATGAAAATAGTGAGCGTTGGGCAGGCACCTATGCAGGCGTGGCATCGCGTCCTGTCGTTAAGGATATGGTCGAAAACTGTGAGTGTTTGATAAAAATTGGTGTGCAATATACTGATACTACTACTGCAGGTTTTAGCCAAGATATTGATGAAAACGTGGTGGTTGATCTGCATTATGAGCGTGCAAGTATCGCAGGCAAAAACTTTGCGCCCATTGCCCTAAAAGATGCTCTAAAAACACTGCATGAGGTAATGACTTCAGATATTAATATTGTACCGAAGCAGTTCTGTGAAGAAGTGAAGCCGCATGAGCAACATGGCAAGGATGACGAAGCTATCCGTCAAGATGATTTATGGCATATCATTGCCGATGCGCTCGATGATAAAAACTTGGTGTTTTCAGAACAAGGTACTGCCTATTTTGGTATCAGTGATGTGCGTCTGCCAGAAGGCGTGACGTCTTATGGTCAGCCGATGTGGGGTTCTATTGGTTATACTTTGCCTGCGAGTTTAGGTGGTGCCATTGCTTCACCGCATAAGCGTAGTATTTTACTCATTGGTGATGGTTCTGCTTTATTAACCATTCAAGAAATTGCGGTAATGATTCAAGAACGTATCAACCCGGTGATTGTACTGATTAACAATGATGGCTATACCGTTGAGCGCGCGATTCATGGTGAAAACCAGTACTATAATGACATTCCTAAATGTGACTGGCAGTTGATGCCAAAAGCGTTTGGTGCCACTGATGATAATAGTCTGCTACTAAAAGCAGAGACAGCAGGCGAGTTAAAAACGGCTCTCAAGCAAGCGGCTGCTGCAAAAGACAAGCTGGTCATGTTGGAGGTTATCGCTGGCAAGCATGATATCCCGCCACTATTAGCCGATATCAGTGCTGCGCTTAAGCCAAAAGCCAATTAACTCTACTTAATAAGTTTTAATCAAAAAAGCTCGTTGAGTCACTAAACTCAATGGGCTTTTTTGAGGATTTTTTTCGATATCGATTAACTAACTAGAGATACTGCTTATGTCGATTTGCATACTTTAGTATCATGGTAGGTTGGGCTGTATTCGGTCCTTAACACTTAAAAGGACATACCTTATTATGATTTGGCTGAAAATGCTTATTGGCGCTTTAATGGTACTGGCGATTCAATTATTCGCGCAAACCAGATTTTTCTATTTAGCTGCACTTGCGCCACTTTTCCCCACTTTTACGTTGATTAGTCACTTTATTGTGGGGACTGAGCGTAGCCCTGCTGATTTAAAGGTTGCACTGATATTTAGTATGCTTGGCGTCATCCCGCATCTTATTTATACCTGTGTGGTCTTTTTTAGCATCAGCTATGTCAGCTTATATAAGGCACTTTTATTGGGTACTATCGCTTGGACAGTGGCAGCGGCAATTTTAGTACTTACTTGGCAATACATTCAGGCTTAGGTGTTACTAAGCAAGACCACTTAGATCATGCAAAAATACACGATAGTAATTACATATCTGAAATTGGATGCATGTTCTTATAAATATTTTCTATGAATTCGGATGTGGATGTTATGCTTAGGAGCGGCTTTTACCGTAACGAAATCAGAGCAACATTATTACGATAATTGTATTTGTCGTCATTCATAAAAATAGGGCTTAAAAAAAGATGGATACCTTAAATATCCTATACCTTGTAGGGGCATTGTTAATTTTCGCCAGTATCATGGCCAGTACGTTATCCGCGCGTTTGGGCGTTCCATTATTGCTGTTGTTTTTGATGGTAGGGATGTTGGCAGGTGAGCAGGGTATTTTAGGTATTGAGTTTTCTCAATATGCTATTGCCAATTTCGTTGGGCAAGCAGCCTTAGCCTGTATCTTGTTAGATGGTGGTTTGCGCACCTCTTTTAAATCGTTTCGGGTTGGTCTTAAGCCTGCCGTTACACTCGCTACTTGGGGTGTCCTCGCTACTGTCATGATACTGGGCGTATTCGTGACTTGGCTACTCGATGTCGATTGGCGTTTTGGTCTATTGATGGCGGCGATCGTTGGTTCAACTGATGCAGCAGCGGTCTTTTCATTGCTGCGTAATGGCGGCGTCAAGCTTAATGATCGTGTACAAGCTACATTGGAGCTAGAGTCAGGCGCCAACGATCCTTTGGCTATTTTGCTTGTGACAGGATTGATTGCTTTAAATGTCGATCCCGCTGGGCAAACAGTACTCGGCTTCTTAGGGTTGCTATTACAGCAGCTTAGCTTCGGTTTGGGCATGGGTTTGTTGTTTGGTTATTTATTGGCAAGACTATTACCCAAAATACACTTGGCAGAAGGTATGTATGCCATTTTGATCATGTCTGCTGGCTTGGCAGTCTTTGCCGCGACCAATCTTATTGGCGGTAGTGGGTTTTTGGCAATTTACCTCACTGGTGTGCTGATTGGCAATCACAAGGTACGCTCAACCGAGCATGTCATGCGGGTGATGGATAGCTTTGCTTGGTTATCACAAGCGGTGCTTTTTGTGGTGCTAGGTTTACTCGTGACGCCATCGAACGTTATCGATGTTTGGTATTATTCAGTGGCGATTGCCGCCTTTATGATTTTAGTTGCTCGTCCTATTGCAGTTTATACTAGCGTTAAACCTTTTAAATTCAAAGACAGAGAAATTGGTTTTATCTCTTGGGTTGGCTTACGCGGGGCAGTCCCTATTACCCTTGCGATATTGCCAGTTATGGCAGGCATAGATGGTGCCTTTATGCTATTCGATATTGCTTTTGGTGTGGTGGTGTTGTCTTTGATTTTGCAAGGCACGACCATTCCTATTATGGCAAATTTGTTTAAAGTACGTATTCCGAATAATAAAGACCCAGAAGAAGAGCATGAAGTCTGGGTGTCTGATAAAGCGAGCATTACCTTATATGAATTTGAAGTAAAGTCTGGTGCATTTGCGATTGACCGTCATCCGATGGGCATCTCTAACCGTGTCAGCCCTGATGAGATTAGTATCTTTGCTTTGGTACGTCGGCAACACATTGTGATGGTTGAAGAAACGACCAAGCTCAAATGTGGGGATAGAGTCTGGTATGCGATGAGAGGTAATCATGCCAGTCAAATTGCCAAGATTTTTAATGATACGACACTCGATCGTAAAGCCATTGATGACTTTTATGGCGATTGGTTACTGTCACCCAGTGTGAAGCTTGGAGATCTGCCTTTTTTTACCGATATCATGGCGTCTGAGTCTCTTGTAGATAAGCTAAAGGCAAAACCTGAAAATACTTCAAAAATTATGTGGGAGCAGACGGTCGCTGAGTATGTCATAGACAATTTGGATATGAAGCCAGTATCAGGCGATACGGTTGCTATCAGTGATGAGTGGTCATTGGTCATCAAAGAAGTGGACGATAAAGGAAAGCTAAGAACGATTGGTTTAAAGCACTTGGAGTTTGCTAAAGCGATTTGATTTTTTGCTATAGTGACTTCAGTATTAAAACGATACAGTGGGACTGGGATGACTATTGAAAAGCGCTATTGATAATCAATAGCGCTTTTCAATAGTATTATCTACAGCAGTGATTACCACATCAAGTCATCTGGAATCACATAAGCGGCATATGGATCGTCTTCTGCCAGCTCATCTTCTGCAGTATCGTTTGATACCACCATAAAGCCTGTCATCTTTGAATCGATACGATCAGCAAGTGGGCGCGGTAGTAGGGCATAGCTGTCATCTAAGCGAGCAATGACCACGTGACCTGCCACGATTTGATCATATAGCTTTTGAGTGATAGAGATTTTTTTGACTTTGGCATCGTCGACAAACTGATAGCTGATATCGCCGTTTGTCTCAGTCAGTTTATGCTGCTTAATCATTTGGATGATGTTGGCTTTTAGCATCTTTTCTTCTAAAATGCGCTGCTTTTCTTGATTGAGCTTTTGGTCTTTTTCTAGCTTCTTAGCTTGAGCATCTGCCAAGGCTTGTTTAGCTTCGATATTCGATGCATCGCCAGTGCGCTTAGCGTGCTGCGTCTGTTTACTTATTTTGTTGGCTTTCTTACTATCAACCAAGCCTGCTTTTAGAAGTTGAGCCTGTAGGGCGTTTTTTGCCATATCTGCATTACCTAAATGAAACTAACTAAGTGAAATGATCTAAATTGTCTTCAGTCATGGTAACAAATTCTGCCAAGAGATGTCATCAAATACGGCAATCCCAAAGTTTTTATTGAAAAATCGTTTGTCAGATAATTGAGTCACATACCTTTTTAGAATAATTGCCGTAGATTCTTGTTCACCCGCTTAAGAGCTTTGATGTTTAATAATGTGTTCAGCGAGGGTGATGAGGTCTGAAGCGATAAAGTCGGGTTTTGGTACATTGGGTGCCGAAAGTAGCGCGTTATAAGGTCGAGTGATAAAAGCCCCTTGGCAGCCAGCAGCTTGAGCACCGATGACATCCCAGAGGTGACAGGCGACAAGACATAGCTCTGAGGTCTCAACGGACAGCTCGCGAGCGACCATCTGATATGTCGCCGGTGCAGGTTTAAATTGGCTGACGTTTGCAACACTAAAATTCCGCTCAAAGAATTCACTCAGTCCTGCTTTTTCAAGCGGTGTCGGAGAGGCGCTGGGTGCTGAGTTGGTCAAGGTCACCAATCTAAATCCTGCATCACGTAGTTTGGTCAAAGCAGGGATAGCGTCAGGGTGAGCTGGCATCTCACTCATGCGCTGCTTAAACTCCTGAACATCTTCTTCTGTTAGCGTAACGGCATGAATATCTGCGGTCATTTGTAAAGCACCAACGCCAAGCTCGCCAAAAGGTGTATAAAGACCAGATAAAGTCATGGTTTGCGAATAAAGTACCAATTGCGCGAACCACTCTCGGAGTCTGTTATTATCCCCAAATAAACGCGTGAATAAGGGCGTGAGCGTATCGATATCGAGTAAGGTTTCATTGACATCGAATACGATAATCGGAGCTGAGTAGATATAGGACATAAAAGTTCCTTTTGCAATAAAAGTAAGCCTTACTATAGCTAATCCACTTTTAAAAGGGTACAGAGCTACTGGGGTTAATTATTCGCAGCCTCTGTCTGCGTAGGCACAGCAAGCAAGAAAAAGTAACCCCAGTAGTACCTTATAACATTTGTATTTCTTTTATTTAGGACCGACTATAGTGAGGTTTGATAATATAATAAAGACATTCGGTAAACTTACTTTAGCTGGACTTGAGTAATCATTCAAGATAAAATTGAGTAGTCACTCAAATTGTATAACCATGTTTACTTTATTGTCTAAAATCATGGGATAAAAATTGGAATATTATGTCACGTACCACATTATATAATCGTCATGAAGCATTAGAGCGGGCCATACAGCTGTTTTGGCAAAAAGGCTTTCATGCAACCTCTTTAAAGGATATCGAGCAAGCGCTTGACATGCGACCAGGCAGTATTTATGCCGCTTTTGGTAATAAAGACGGATTGTTTCAAGAAGCGCTTGATTACTATGCGCAGGCAGGGCTAAAGGAGCTTGAGCGTACATTAGCCAGCTATGAATCCCCTTTATTAGGATTGGCAGCTTACATGCGTCAGCTTGGCGGTATCCGCGAAAAAAACCTGCCCAGTCGGGCATGTATGTTGGTCAAAAGCTTACTTGAGCTTGGTGCCCGTGAACAGTTAGCGCTAGAGAAAGTTGAAAAATTACTAGCGGGTATGGAGGCGCGTTTTGCCGCATGTTTTGTGGAAGCGCAGCAGCTAGGAGAGCTGGATGACACACTCGATCCACTGAGGTTGGCCCGTCGATTACAAGCCGAGGTTATGGGGTTACGTGCTTTTGCTCAGCGCGATGTTGACAGTGCGGCGGTTCATGCGCTTGCAGAGGATATGGCGTATTCTATAGAAAGCTTGCGCAATAATGAGTCTGTTGGTTAAAACGATGCCTAGTGGCCAAGCTTACGTTCGCTAGTATGATGGTCATTTAAGCTAAAAATCGAACATGAGTATGGATATTAACGGTCATTTGTATAATAGCAGGTGTAAAAAAAGGCTACTTGAAAGATTAAGTAGCCTTTTTAGTTTTAAATTTTGCAGTGTGTTTTTATTATTAATTAGAGATACATCTATTGTGGCATGTCCGCTAATTGCTGCAAAATACTTTTGAAGTTCTCGACCCCTTGAGCACCGCTAACCAGATGCTTTTGGTTAAAGATAACAGAAGGTACGCTTTGAATACTTTGCTGTCTCCACTGTTGCTGAGCACGGCGGACGTCTTCAGCAAAGCGCTCGTCTGCTAATACCGCTAGCGCCTCACTACGATCTAAACCAATCTCTGCCACGATATCGGCTAAGACTTCTTTGTTAGAAATATCTCTAGCGTGAGTAAAGTGAGCCGCGAACAAGGCTTGCTTTAAATCATGCGCGTACCCTTGCTGATCGGCCCAGTGCAGTAGTTGATGCATAGCAAAGGTATTATAAGTGCGACTCTCTTCAGTAAAGTTAAATGCAAAGCCAACCTCACGACCAGCCTCAGTCATTTTAGCGCGGCTGGCATCAGATTCTTCTCGACTTGAGCCGTATTTCTTAGCGATATGCTCACGATAGTTTCGTCCTTCGTGCGGCGTATCAGGATTAAGCTCAAACGGATGCCAATGAATCTCGTACTCAGTATTGGTTTTTTTGAGTGCTTCGGCCAACTGTCCATAGCCTATAGCGCACCAAGGGCAAACCACGTCCGATACAATATCGATGCGCAGTGGGGCTATTATACTCATCACAATATCTCCTTCGATTTTATACGAAATTCTTTGCTCAACTAGTCTGTGCTGTTAGTCTGCTTTGTGCCATTCAAATTTTTGAAAAGGCTTATCGATTGGTGTATTAGCGAGATGGTTGGTGTAGTTACTCATTACTTTCTGTGCTGTTGCTAATACCACTTCTAGCACTTGACGCTTAGTAAATCCTGCGTCCAAAAACGTTTGTACAGTGTCATCATTGACGTTGCCACGATCACGAACCACAGATAGAGTAAAGTCACGTAAAGCTTCTAGTTTTGCAGTTGGTAGTGGCGTCTCGTCACGTAATGCATCAGTGATAGCATCATCGACTTTCATGCTTTTGGCAATACCAGTATGAGCTGGCACACAATAATGACATTCATGCTCGACGTTGATGGTTTGCCATACTACCGTAGTCTCTTCGTCATCAAAGCTGCTGTCTAAGAACAGTTGATGTAGACGTTGGTAGCCTTCAAGCAATCCAGGCGCTTCAGCCATTACGGCATGTAAGTTTGGAACCATACCAAATGCATTGATTGAGACATCAAGTAATGCTGTGCTTTCTGCTGGCGCGCTTTGTTTGTCATGTAATGTAAAGTCAGTCATATATAATTCCTATTTGGTATTAGTAACAGTATTAAAATTTTATTCAATCATTCAGGTTGAAAAACAATGATGATATGTGATTAAAGTTAAAACTTATTATCGTAAAGGTATTACCTTCTACTTGATAACTGACACCACTATAAATGATTTTGAGCAATCACTCAAATATAAATTGAATGATTGCTCAAATATTTGTAACGCTGGTTAACAATTAAAGGTTTTGCTAGCAATTAATAGTCCATATTACCCGTTTAGTGATGGTTAGATGCTGCATTTATTTTTGATTGGATTGATTTATAGAAGGTTTATTTTTAAAAGGCATGAGCAACAATCCCCATAGCGAGGCATTTTGCTTGGCATCGGGATACTCTTTTAAACCAATATCTAATGCTTGATCAGGTTTGAATCCTTGGCTTTTATAACTACCAAAAAGCCAATCCCACCAAGTCACACTAAAGCCATAATTGGAGTTGGTCTCACTGGCCCGTTGGCTGTGATGAATACGGTGTAAGACTTGCGTGACTAGAATCATGCGTAAAGGCTTCTCAATCACTGGTGGCAGACGAATATTGGCATGATTAAACATAGCCAACCCATTTAAGGCAATCTCGAATATAAGTACCACGATAGCAGGGACACCAAGCACACTAATGACAACAAGCTTAAGCAATATGCTTAAGACAATTTCGATAGGATGAAATCTAAGCCCAGTGCTGGCATCGATATGCGAATCAGCGTGATGGACACGGTGCAAGCGCCAGAGAATCGGCACTCGATGAAATAAACGATGCTGCCAGTAGATAACCATATCAAGCAACAATAAGCTTAAAATAATAGCCGCGATATTCGGTATCTCAATTAAATTAAATAAACCGATACCGTTTTCTTGATTATAAATGGCGACCGTTGTCAGCCCAATGGGGACTGCCAAACGCGCAACAAAAGAAGAGGCAAATACCAATCCAAGATTAGCAAACCAACGTGTGCTACTCTTAATTGGTGATTGACGTGCGGGATGCCTATGCTCAATGAGCATCATAATGACCAATATGCTAAAGAAAAAGCCCAAACGCCACCACATCTCATTCGCCATTACTGACCTCCTTAATGGGCTTATGTATATCGGTTTCGAGCCGTTTAAGCGTATGATAACCGCCATATATACGAGTCATAATAGTAACCGCACAGGCCGCTGCAAAAATACTTGCTAATACCACAAAGTGCTGTGGCCAAATACAAAAGGCGATAAATAAAACAATGGTTTCAGTACCCTCAGTGAGACCATTTAGATAATAAAAGCTCTTATATTTAAATTGCGGCTTATCTAATTGGAATTTTTCAGCTGCAATAGCAAAGGCCAAAAAGCTAGAGCCAGTGCCAATAAAGGCGGCTAATAACAATGCGCCTACAATAGCGTTTTGCTCGGGATTAACCAATACAAAGCCGAGTGGCACCGCTGCATAGAATAAAAAATCTAGGGTAATGTCTAAATAGCCGCCCGCACTTGAGCTTTGGCCAGCATAACGTGCCAGTGCACCATCTAATCCATCAAAAACACGGTTCAATATAATAGCAATTAGTGCTGCATTCCACAGCTCAAAAGCAATCAATGGCAACGCCAACATACCAATGAGAAAACCAGTGACAGTCAACTGATTTGCGGTAATACCACCCTTATAAAATAGTACGACCAATGGCTCTAATAGAGGCTTGATGATGGGGGTAATAAACTTATCGAGCATATTTTTGCCTTTTGTATCGTCATTCTTTTAGAAGCAAGCAGTCGCACTTTTTATACTGGTTTCTAA
This sequence comes from Psychrobacter sp. S4(2024), assembly GCF_036861305.1. Taxonomy (NCBI): domain Bacteria; kingdom Pseudomonadati; phylum Pseudomonadota; class Gammaproteobacteria; order Moraxellales; family Moraxellaceae; genus Psychrobacter; species Psychrobacter sp. S4(2024). The sequence goes on from NZ_JAZAQR010000003.1 coordinate 189,398, forward strand.
GTATTGTTTATCAAGCTTTTTATTTTATCAAAAGCTAAAGGCTGTTTATCAGACAAACAATTTCTTATCAAAGGCGAATGATTTTGCCGTTTGCTGCTTCAGCATCGCTATGGTCGTGGGTAACCATGATGGTAGGTAACTTATGCTGACGGATTTGACTGAATACCAATTGTTGGGTTTCCGCTCTAAGCTGACTATCAAGTTTGCTAAAAGGTTCGTCCAATAATATCGCTTTAGGTTCGCTTAACAGAGTACGCAGCAGCGCAACACGGGCTTGCTGACCCCCAGACAAACTATCGGGATGTCGATTTTCCATACCTGCCAAACCCACTTGATCAAGTGCGTCTGCTATTTGTTCAAAGTGCTGCTCTTTATTGCCCTTAGGCATTGCAAAAGCAATATTTCCTGCAACCGATAAATGCGAGAATAACAGCGCATCTTGATACAAAATGCCGATATGGCGTAAATGCGCGGGCAGGTGACTGATGTTTTGACCATGTAGCCAAACCTCACCCGTGGCACTCAAGCCGCTCGGCAAGGTGCCAGTCATCCAATTTAACAAACTTGACTTGCCACTACCAGATGGACCCATGATAGTGAGAATGTCACCACCTTCAATCTGTTCATCTAACTGAAGGAGCAATTTATCTTCTCGAAAGAGCTGTAGATTTTTTATCTCTAAAGATGATTGCATTAAAGAGCCTTTATGTAGTCAATTAAAAATATAGCCAGTTAAAAAAATCTTCAGTTCAAAATAAAAGAGACACAGATAAATGAAGTTTAAAAATTTTTTTATGATTGAACATTCTAACGCACGCCACTTCTGAAAAAATACTTCGGTAGCAGCCATGCCACCATAAAGCCAATCAGTGGTAACCCCATTTGTATAATGGCATATACGGCGCTGGTACGGCGGCTGGCACCATTAGCAAGCGTCACCGCTTCGGTCGTAATGGTAGCAATACGTCCGCCGCCCGTGAGTAACGTTGGCAGATATTGACCAAAACTCACCGCCAATCCTAGTGCCATTGCGATGAGTAGCGGTGCAAATAACTGCGGTAACTTAACTTGGAAGAATACTCTCATAGGCGGCGCTCCAAGACTGGCTGCTACAGTGGCAAAGCGCTTATCTAACCTTCTATAGCTGCTGGCAAGGGATAAAAATACATAGGGCAGTACAAATAAGACATGGGTAAAAGCGACGTTAAAAAATGCCGCTTGGTTATGGGCAAGTTGCTGTAACCACACCAAGCCAAATAAGAAAGCAATGCTCGGCACCAGAAGTGGCAGGTAAATAATCAAGCTGGTAAAATTTGAGATGGGTTTATTACTCAGATGCTCTGCTTCTAAGCACAATAAAGTGATGGCAATGGCAAAAAGCGTTGAGACAATACCAAGGGTGAGCGTGTTAAATAATGGTGTGCTTATTTGCATCAAGGCACTTTGAAAGTGTGACAGCACAAGCTGCTCTGGCAGGGCGGCAGGGAAACGCCAATAGCCAGCTAAAGACCACATCAGCAGACCAATGAGCGAGAGGGCGATAAACCCTATGATGAGTACTGTGGCGCTTGCAGTGAGTTTCTGCCAAATAACATCCTTATACTGGCGTTTTCCATTAACCAATGCGTCACTGCATAGCGCTTTGACCATACGCTCACCGCCAAGCCATAATGCAATTAAGCTGCCTGTCAGTAGTAGCTGTAATATTGCCCCAGCCGAGGCTTTGATACGTAAGTTCAAATCAACATCGTTGAACCACTGCATGATAGTGACAGCAAGCGTGGGCGGAGTATTGGGTCCTAAAATTAATGGCATCTCAACACTGGCACTGGCGTAAGCAAGTACTGCCAAAATAGGCAAACGCAAGAAGGGGTACAGTATAGGAAATACTGCTTTGAAAAAGGCAGTGATGGGATAGTAGCCCAAGTTTAGGGCAACTTGATATTGTTGGCGCAGCTTTTTACCAAGCTCAGGCTGTGCGAATACGCCAAGTGCCATTAACAATAGAAAAGGCAGCTCTTTAAGTACTAGACCTAAGATGATACTAATGCCATAAGGGTCATGCGGTAGTATCCCTTGCGGTGCTAACTCCCAACCACTGAGCCATGGCGATATCATTCGTGCAATCATGCCAGAGGGTGCAATCAAAAACCCAACGGCAATCGCCGCTGCGGCATGCGGGATTACTAAAATAGGGCTAAGCAAACGTTCAATACGTGTGAGCCAAGGACTATTAAAAAACGTCGCCAATATCATAATCGCAATGACAAAGGCGAGTAGGGTACTGAGAAATCCGGTCGCTACACTAAGCGCAACCATTTGCTTAAGCCCCAGTGTTTGACCCAGCGCTTTAAATCCTTGTAGACCAAATGTTGTTGTTTCTAGAGCAGGCACCCAGCCAAACGCTGGCAGGATGACGCTTATTAAACCTCCTAATACAGGAAGAATAAGGAGTATTAGTAAAAGACTGGGGCTTAGAGTCACTAAACGCGTAAAAAGGTCAGTTCTATAAGTCGTGGCTATTTGATTGCTTGAATTAGACTGAACGATAGCAGCATGGAGAGTATCAGAATTCACGCCATCAGCATTGTTATTATCAGTATCAGCCTCGTTTTTATGAACGGATTTTTTCATTCGCTAACCCCGTAGCGCGCTTGCCAACCTTGCATAATGCCGTCAACCCAGCTGGGGTGTGGTTCACTGACGGTTCGTTTAATGGCATCAAAAGGTAGGGCGCTTGCATGCGGTTTATTGGCCTTAAATAGTGCTTGTTGCTCGGCGCTAAGTGTCGATTGAATCAGCACCGTTTTATCTCCCCAGACAGCTGGGTTTTGTTTATGTGCCTGTGCTTCTGGGCTTAATAAAAAGTTTGCTACCAATTGTGCCGCAGCTGCATGGCTTGCGTTATAAGGAATAGCAACGAAGTGAGTATTGCTCAAACTGCCATCTGTCATGGCATAACTGCGAATACTGGGCGGCAAATCATAGCGCTGAACGGCAGCTGGTATTTCGGGTCCTGAAAAGGTAAAGGCCAAGCTTAGCCCCGTATCATCTACCAAACGGCGCATTTGTGCGCCGCTTTGCAGGAATTGCTCACCTTTTCGCCATAGCATGGGATGCAGCTCATCCAAAAAGTCCCACAGCGGATTGAGTATCAAATCTTTGTTTTGTGCATCTACCGGCTGGTTAAGCTCTGCTCTGAGAGTGGTTCCATTCTTACTGTCATTTTGCTCATGCAGCATGACCAAAGCATACTTCAAAAAACTCATACCCAAAAAATCAGGCGGCTTTGGGTAGCCAAAACGTCCGGGGTTCTGCTGTGCCCACATCCTTAATTGCTGCAAGGTAGCAGGCGGTTTATCTATCGCTAAGTTATCATAATAAAAAGTCAGTGATGCTTGTCCCCATGGCGCTTCCATACCGTCAGTAGGTAAACCAAAATCAAGCGTGACAGAGGGGTTGTTATCAGGATCAGTCAGCGCAAAGTTTGGCAGAGTAGATGCCCAGTCCTTTAACAGTAATTTATTCTCACTCATAGCGGCAAAGTTCGCACCGTTGATCCAAATTAAATCAACGCTACCTTTATCATTATTATTGGCAGATTTTTCTGCAAGGACACGGCTGACAGCTTCACTGGTGTCGCTTAATTTGACATGAACCAAGTTAATATTATATTTTTTATCGACCGCTTTTGCAGCCCACTGAATATAGGCATTAATTTGTGGATCCCCGCCCCAAGTATGAAAGTAAACGTCTTGATTTTCACCCGCTTGTACCATCTGCTGCCACTGCAAGGTGCTTTTATTATCCATGGCAGTGAGAGTCGAAGCGGTACTTGCAGAGATGCCAACACATATACCAAGCACTATGATAAAGGCGCTATAGCGGCTCAGTTTTTTTGGTATCATCGAAGCTGCGGGCAAGCTAGCAGGGTGCATGAATTAACCTCGACGCCAAGTATGATACTTCTCAAGCAACTGTAGAGCTTTTGTAGGCGCATGATTGCGTTTCCATTCCCCAGCTGCATACTTATTGCCTTCTGCCCATGTTGGATAGATATGAATGGTACCCAGTATTTTATTCAGCCCTAGATTGTGTTTCATGGCCAATACAAACTCAGCCATCAAGTCGCCGGCATGTTCAGCGACGATGGTCACACCCAATATCTTATCTTTGCCCTTTGGGGTAATGACCTTGATAAAGCCATGATTGGCGCTTTCGGTTACCGCCCGATCTAAGTCTTTAAAGTCATAACGTGTGACTTCAAAGTCGATACCTTTATCAATCGCTTCTTGCTCATTTAAGCCCACTCGTGCTACTTCTGGGTCAATAAACGTCGTCCATGGAATCACTCGATAATCTACTTTGAATTTTTTAAGATGACCAAATAAGCCATTGACCGCAGCGTACCATGCTTGATGGGAAGCGACATGAGTAAATTGATAAGGACCTACGATATCACCTGCCGCATAGATATTGGGGTAAAGCGTTTCAAGATATTCATCTGTACTGATGGTGCGCTCAGTATCGATGCCCAAGGTGTCAAGCCCGTAGCCTTCTAGGCGCGCACTACGACCGACTGCACAAATCAACTCATCATACTCAATGGCAGTTTCTTGTTGATCATCAGTGCTGCCTTTTGGTGCGACGATAATATATTTTTTGCCATCACGAGTTTCACAGCGAATTGCTTGCTGTGAGGTTAGGATAGTAACGCCACTCTCAGTCAGTGATTCTTGCGCAAATACAGAAACGTCGACATCTTCTTTTTTCATCAGCCGCGTGCCTCTTTCGATTTGGGTCACAGCAGAACCTAAACGAGCAAAGGCTTGTGCCAGCTCACAGCCAATGGGTCCGCCGCCAAGTACGACCAGCTTGCTCGGCGCTTTATCAAGTTTTGCAAATTTATCCCAAAGAGTATCGCTTGTCACATAACCTGTCTCCTCTAAACCCGGTAGGTCTGGGACAAAGGGGCGTGCGCCCGTCGCGATAACGATAGAGCGAGCAGTTAATGTCTGAGTACCGCCATCATTGAGGGCAATCTCAACCGTCCATGGATCAATGAGTTTTGCATAGCCTTTTAATACCTCGACACCCAAATCTGTATAACGCTCAACACTGTCATTTGGAGCAATATCAGCAATGACTTTATGAATGCGAGCCATGATGTTCTTGAATGCAAAATCCGGTTGGGTATTGTTGAGTCCGTAACGCTCGCCATGGCGTATCTGCTCAACCACTTTTGCGCTTTTTATCAGCGCTTTACTGGGGACGCAGCCATAGTTTAAGCAGTCGCCGCCCATCTCACCTGCTTCAATCAATGTGACTTTTGCTTTGACGGTCGCAGCAATATAGCTGGTAACAAGTCCGCCAGCACCAGCACCAATCACAATCATATTACGATCGAATTTTTTGGGCTTATGATAGTTTTTATAGACACGGCGTTTTTTAAGTATCGTTAATATGCCTTTTGCTATCAGCGGAAATAACCCTAATAATGCAAATGAAGCCAGCAGATTAAAGGACAAAATGCCAGATAACTGCTCGATTTGTGCCAACTGTGTACCGGCATTCACAAATACAAAGGTGCCGGCAAGCATACCGATTTGGCTGACCCAATAAAAGGTCCGTGCTTTGATAGCAGTCAGCCCCATCAATAAGTTGATAAGAAAAAAGGGAAATATCGGTACCAAGCGAAGCGTAAATAAGTAAAATCCGCCTTCTTTTTTTACCCCAGCATCGATAGAGGCAAGACGGTCAGGAAAACGCTGTTTGATGGTATCGCGTAACAAATAACGCGAGGTCAAAAAAGCGAGGGTGGCACCGATACTTGAGGCAAATGAGGCGACCAATATACCTTGTACTAAACCGAATAAAGCACCGGCTGCCAAGGTTAAAATAGCGGCACCGGGTAAGGATAATGCCGTGACTAAGATGTAGACTACAAAAAAGCCGCCGATGACTAACCATGGCGACTGTGTTTTATATTGCTCAAAATGATCCATCGAGCCTTTTAAGCCCTCAAGTGTTAATAATTCATTGAGGTCAAAATAAAAAAAGCCAATGACGCCAATCAAGACCGCGAATATCAACACTATTTTTTTAATCATGGGTTATCCAGATAAATAATATAAAACATCATGTAGTAAAGAATCACTTAGCAAAGAATAACGCTGTATTCCTACTATAAGCTAGTTTTTCATATAGTTATGTTATAAATGACTGTTCAAAATCTAGTCATAGATATACGTAAAATATGACATTTATCCATTGTAATCGTTATTGAGCGATTGTTCAAATATAGTATTGTGAATGGCTTGAGACAAATCTTAAAGTGATATAGAAGAAGGTAGTGATAGTTGTCCTCTGCTTATATCAGTATTATAAAAAACCGCCAAATACACTCATTATTTGGCGGTTCTAAAATACAATAGCTAATGTCCTAATTGCGACGAGAGTTATAAAGAGATATGCTGAGCTTTGCCTTTTTCAAGGGCAAGCTTAGCGGCAGCAGAGGCTACTGCTAAATCTTGTAAACCAACACCTGTACCATCAAACAAGGTAATTTCATCATCTGAGCTGCGACCTGGGTGATCTCCATTAATAACATCACCAAGCGTGGTGATATCACTCTCTTTGATAGCACCAGATTTAATCGCATGCTGGGCTTCACCAAGACTGATTGATTGCGCGATTTCATCTGTAAATACAGTAGCAGCCGCTACTAAGTTGACATCAACTTCTTGCTTACCAACGGTATCGGTACCCATACAGGCGATATGTGTACCGGGTTTGATCCACTCTTTCATCAGTAATGGCTCAAACGCTGAAGTAATGGTAATGATTACATCCGCCTCGCTACATAACTGCTCACGCTCAACGGCTTCAAACGGTACGCCTAACTCTTCAGCGACGGCTTGTAGGTTTTTGAGACGATCTTTATTCTTATTCCAAGCGACTACTTTTTCGAAATTGCGTTGCTCAAGAGCGGCACGCAGCTGAAAAGTAGACTGATGACCGGCGCCGACCATACCAAGTACTTTGCTGTCTTTACGTGCTAGATGGGCGATTGATACGGCCGATGCGGCGGCGGTACGTACGGCAGTTAAATAGTTGCCGCCGACCAGTGCACGCAATTTACCATTATCTGGATTGAATAAGAAAATCGTGGATTGATGATTGGTCAAGCCTTTAGCCGCATTGCCTGGCCAGTAGCCACCTGATTTTAGACCTAGTGATTTTCCTGCACGGTCAAAACCTGATTTAAAGCCGTATAACGCATCAGCATAGCCAATGGCTTCGCGGATAACAGGGAAGTTATAGGCGTCCCCTCGTGACATTGACGCAAAAACATTTTCAACGGCGATAAATGCAGAAGGGCGATCAATCACCGATTTGCAAGCGTCTTCTGATACGATCAATAAACCTTCGTCACTATTAACACTATTTGCTTCACTCATTATAAATTCCTTTTTATACTTTTTGATTTGTAATTCTTGAATACTTTAAATGAATAAGGGCTGCTGTAGGCTAAAGCTACAACAGCCCATCTAAACTAAACGGATAGAATCATACTAATTTAGCTTATAGTTCCTAATACAGTGCTTAGTACATTTTACCGCGTGCAGATACTGGCCATACGGTTTCAACTTTACCATTACGCACACCAATATAGAAATCATGAACGTTACAAGTAGGATCACAATGACCAGGTACCAGTTTTAGTTTTTCATTGATTTCCAGTACGCCATTTGGATCGCTGACTACGCCATGCTCGTCTGAACATTTAACATATTCAACATCGTCACGACCATAGATGAACGGTAGGCCGCTATCAACTGACTGAGCTTTTAGACCAGCATCAACGATGGCTTTGTCGGTTTTGGCATGGCTCATCACAGACGTTAGGATAAATAACGCATTTTCCCACTCACCAGCATCGATGCGGTTGCCGTCTTCATCTAAAATACGACCGTAATCGGCATCCATAAATGCGTAAGAGCCACACTGTAATTCGTTGAAAACACCTGAATTACTTTCGAAGTAATAACTACCTGTACCGCCACCCGATACAAATTCTGGTTTTAGCCCGATTTCAGTTAATGCATCGATTGCTTCTTGTACTTGATCGATAGCGATTTGTGTTTTCGCTTTGCGATCGCTAAAGCTGTCCATGTGTTGCATCGCACCTTGATAAGCTTGGATACCAGTGAATTTTAGGTTTTCAGCGGCATCAATTGCTTTGGCAATCTCAACAACCGCTTCAGTCGTCGTTACACCACAACGTCCAGCGCCGCAGTCGATTTCGATATAGCAGTTCAGTTCAGTGCCTGCTTTGGTCGCAGCAGCTGATAGCTCAGCGACGTTATCGACATCATCGACACAAACGGTGATGGTTGCACCCAACTTAGGTAGATTCGCTAAACGCTCAATTTTAGCTGGATTACGGACTTGGTTCGATACCAACACGTCTTTAATGCCACCACGTACGAATACTTCTGCTTCAGAGACCTTTTGACAGCAAACGCCAATAGCGCCGCCAAGCTCTTCTTGTAAATTTTGTACGTCAACTGATTTGTGCATTTTACCGTGGCTACGGTGACGCATATTATGGGCTTTAGCATAATCGCCCATTTTTTTGACGTTACGCTCAAGGGCGTCAAGATCCAAGATCAAACAAGGGGTTTGAATGTCAGCTTCGTCCATACCAACAGCGGCGGGTACGTTGTAACCTACTTCTAATTCGGCAGTCATTGTCATTTTAATTCTTCCATGTTATTAGTTAGTGTTATAAAAAGCCGTTTAAACTTGCGCATTACTGGCGCTTAGTTAACGCTCCATTTGTAATCAATTATTGATACCTAATTATCGATATTTAGTTGCCGATCATTAATTCCAAGGCAACTTGTCGAGATCAACGTTACCACCAGTGATGATGACGCCAACCTTTTTACCGGCAAAAACGTCTTTGTTCTTCAAAATAACAGCAAGCGGCACGGCACAGCTTGGTTCAATGACGATCTTCATATGCGTCCAAGTCAGTTTCATCGCTTCAACGATTTCTTCTTCAGTCGCAGTCAAAATGTCAGTCACATAATTGCTAACAAAATGCCAAGTCAAATCCTTCAGCGGCACTTTTAAACCATCGGCAACCGTGTTTGGTGCATCATCAGCGATAATATGACCGGCTTTAAAGGAGCGTGCAGCGTCATCAGCGTTTAATGGCTCTGCTGCATAGATTTTGACATCAGGGGCTAGGTTCGACAACGTCAAACAAGTACCTGAAATCATACCGCCACCACCAATGGGTGCCACAACCATATCAGGTTTTTCACCAATCTCTTCCATTTGTTCTAAAAACTCACGTGAGCAAGTGGCTTGTCCAGCGATAACGCGTGGATCATTGTACGGATGGACAAAATCGCCGCCTGTTTCTGCTTGAACTTTGGCAAAGACTTCTTCACGTGATGTGGTTGATGGCTGGCATTCAGTGATGATACCGCCATAGCCACGTACCGCGGCTTTTTTAGCTTCAGGCGCGCTATGCGGCATCACCACATTACATGGTATACCACGCTGGCCCGCTGCATAAGATAAAGATAGGGCATGATTGCCTGAGCTGTGCGTACAAACACCATTTTTGGCATCTTCGTCAGAGAGACCAAACACTGCGTTTGATGCGCCACGTACTTTAAAAGCACCTGCTTTTTGGAAGTTCTCACATTTAAAGAACATCTCACAGCCAGCCAGCTCATTTAAAAAGCGAGAGGTCAAAACAGGGGTGCGATGGATATATGGTTTGATGCGCTCATGCGCTTCTAACATATCATCAAGGGTTGGAATCACTAATCCATTATCATTTGTTATCATAAAAAATAGTCCTTCATCTTTTGTTTAACTCTTGCTATTTAATAGCTTGTTATCTAATAAATTTTATTTAGTTGGTGCGCTGTTGCGATAATACTCTTGCGCAGCAGCAACGCCTTGTCCAAGTTTAATAGGGTAGCCCAAATCAACCATTGCCATCTCAATCGTTGCAAGCCCTGCTAGTACCATAACTTCAGTTAATGAACCTAGATGACCGATTCTAAATGCTTTACCATTCATCTCGCCCAAACCAATACCAAATGAGATACCGTATTTATTAAACGCATGATCGGTCAGCTTGTTACTGTCAAAGCCTTCAGGAACAAAGATGGCGCTGACGGTATTAGAATAAAGGTCAGGTGTTTTTGCACACAGTTTCATACCCCAAGCGCTGACCGCTTGTCGTACGCCTTCGGCTAGACGGTAATGACGTGCATAAACATTCTCAAGGCCTTCGTCAAACAACATCTCAAGACTTTCTCTTAAGCCATAGATGAGATTTAATGGTGGCGTATAAGGGAAGCCGCCGTTGGCATTGGCATTTAACATATCACGAAAAGCAAAATAAGTACGTGGAAGCTTCGCCTCATCCATATGATTCAAAGCTTTTTGACTGACGCCCAATATTGCCATACCCGTTGCGAGCATAAAGCCTTTTTGTGAGCCGGCAACAGCAACGTCTACGCCCCAAGCATCCATTTCAAAAGGGACACAAGCAATTGAGCTGACACCATCTACGAATAATAAAGCAGGGTGGTCACTGCTATCCATAGCTTTGCGAACGGCGCCAATATCACTTAAAACACCTGTTGCTGTTTCGTTATGTGTGGCCATGACGGCTTTGATTTCGTGTGCAGTGTCTTTGTTTAAAATCGCTTGGAATTTATCAGCAGGTGCGCCTGTTCCCCAATCGCACTCCACAACTTGCACATCAAGTCCGTGGCGCTGACACATATCGATCCAGCGATGCGAGAACATACCATAGCGTGCAATCAGAACTTTATCACCAGGTGACAAGGTATTGCTAATAGCAGCTTCCCAGCCACCTGTGCCGCTAGAGGTAAATAGAATGATTTCGCCATCTTGGGTGCCAAATACTTTTTTACAATCAGCAAGCACTGGTAAGAACGTGTCTGAGAAATCAGGCGCACGGTGATCTTGCGTCGGCACGTTCATCGCGCGACGTAATCTGTCAGGAATATTGGTAGGGCCAGGAATAAAAATTGGGTTTTGTAGCGACATGATTGACATCCTTGTAAGTGCATATAAAGGGGCACGATTGTTGTATAAGCAGGGGTTCATGCGAATTTAATGCAAGAGTCTTCCTGACTCATACAGTTTGGGTTTTGTGTTTTTAAGATTTAAAAAATTAACCATGTCAAAGAAAGGAGTTGCAGGTGATTGGTCACTTTACTACTTACTGCGTTCTTATTATGGTGTTCTTGCGGTAACGATTTTTACGAAGGATAAAATAAGAGGTTTTGGTTGAAAAAGTCTAGATACTCATCAACTGGTTAAAATATAGCACTAATAGTAAGTTGTAACAAGGTGTTTTTAAATAACCTTTGTGCTAGACTTCTCAAGACTATTACAGTGACTGTTTTGCGTAAATAGCCGACATTAGTCCTATTTATTTTTTTATGCTTTGATCGAAATAATTCATGATTGCTATTTCAGTTGTATGATGTCTTCAAGAGCTGCTATAACTTCAGTATAATAGGGATTCTTGCCGACAACTTTGCCTTGATTGGTTATATCAATTGGATAACGTTTGTATCGCTATTCTTGATTACTAAGCCATCACACTTAAGTTATCTGTTAGATAGCCTCTGCTTTACATTCTGTACTATATCTCTGCAATTTTTTGGTCATGGTAAGCGCCTCGTCCAGTGGTTAGTTTACTAAGTTTATCTTTACAGTTTCTTCAGCATCGCTCAATTTCTAACTTGCTAAAAACAACTTATTCAATTAAGAAAATACAATAAAAAACCCTTCATTATCAATGTTAAGGGTTTATAAAAAACATTGTATTTATTATAGATATCAACTCTTTAATATGTCAGCTTGAACGAATTTGAGCAAGCTAGAGTAAAACATAAATTTAAATAACTTCATTTGTTTAATGAATCGATAAAAATATTTAACCCATTAACCCATTAACCCATTAACCTTGTACCACCCCATACTTTTAATAAGAAGATTTTATCATGTTAAACCAACGTCCGTTATATATTCCCTTTGCAGGTCCTGCACTATTAGAAACCCCTTTATTGAATAAGGGCAGTGCTTTTTCATCAGAGGAGCGTGATAGCTTTAATTTAACCGGTCTATTACCTCATAATATTGAGACGATTGAAGAGCAGTCATCACGTGCTTATCTTCAACTACGCTCATTTACCAGTGATATGGATAAGCATATTTATTTGCGTAATATACAAGACACTAATGAGACATTATTTCACCATTTGATTGAGCAGCATATTGAGGAAGTCATGCCGCTCATCTATACCCCTACGGTTGGGCAAGCTTGTGAAAAATTCTCTCAAATTTATCGCCGTAAACGTGGTTTATTTATCTCTTATCCTGAACGTCATAAAATCGATGACATGTTGCAAAACGCCACCAAACAAAACGTAAAAGTTATCGTGGTCACTGATGGCGAACGTATCTTGGGCTTAGGTGACCAAGGTATTGGCGGTATGGGAATTCCAATTGGTAAATTGGCTTTATACACCGCTTGTGGTGGTATTAGTCCCGCTTATTGCTTACCTATTTTGTTAGATGTCGGTACCAATAATCAGCAGTTGCTTGACGATCCTATGTATATGGGCTGGAGAAATCCACGAATTTCTGGCGATGAGTACAATGAATTTGTAGACTTATTTATTCAGGCTGTTAAGCGTCGTTGGCCCGAGGTGTTATTGCAATTTGAAGATTTTGCACAGGAAAATGCGACCCCATTATTGAATAAATATCGTGATCAGCTCTGTTGCTTTAACGATGATATTCAAGGAACTGCTGCTGTTTCAGTCGGTACATTGATTGCAGCATGTTTAAATAAAAGCCAGAAACTTAGTCAACAAAATATTGCTTTCTTGGGTGCAGGATCTGCAGGCTGCGGTATCGCTGAGCACATTATTCGTCAGATGCAGCGTGAAGGGTTAACAGAAGAGCAAGCTCGCAGACAGGTATTTATGGTTGACCGTTATGGTCTGCTAACCGATAGCATGACAGAGCTACAAAAATTCCAAACACCGTTAGTGCAAAAAGAATCAGATATTGAGCATTGGGATAAGAGTCAAAAACTTGGGTTAGCACAAGTGGTTAAACAAGCAAGAATAACTGTCTTGTTTGGCGTAAGCGGACAAAAAGGTCTCTTTACGCAAGAGGTCGTCGAAGCTTTATGTGCTAATACTGAACATCCTATTGTATTGCCGCTATCAAATCCAACGTCTCGTGTTGAAGCAACACCGCAAGAAGTGACTAACTGGAGTCGTGGTAAGGCCATTGTTGCAACCGGCAGTCCTTTTCCTAATACCACTTTTGAAGGTCAGTCTTTTGAAGTCTCTCAGTGTAATAACAGCTATATATTCCCAGGCATTGGTTTAGGGGTTTTAGCAGCACGTGCGACGGGTATCAGTGATAATATGCTGACGGCAGCAAGCCAAGCACTTGCAGATATCTCAGTAGAATATGAAAAAGCGCCAGGTGCCATATTGCCGCCCATTAAATTCATTAGAGAAATCAGTGAAAAAATAGCCTATGCAGTTGCCTTGCAAGCGATTGAAGATAAATTGGCATTACCAGTCACGGCAGAAAACTTAGAACGTCGATTAAAAGCTAACTTCTGGTTACCTAAATACCGCGACTATCGCCGTACTTCTTTCTAACGGTTAGAAAATCCGACTAAAAAGCCGAATGCTACGATTAGAAGTAGCATTCGGCTTTTTTAATGATAACAATGCTAATCCACTAGCTGTTGACGTTTTGCTGATGAAATTTTTACGTATAGTGAATTCAGTATTAAAGCGATACAGTAGGACTGGAATGAGTTTTACGCAGCCTCTGTCGGCGTAGGCACAGCACGCCAGAAAAATTTATACCAGTACTGCGTTGGAACATAACATATCTGTTTTATTTGGAATTGACTATATCATGGTTTGTGAGGTTTTTATGGTCATGATAAATCCTTAATGTGTAAACCAATCGATATGATCACTGTCTGATAGCCTGCTTATTATTCAGTAGTTTGCAGAACACCTATTTATGCCCTAGCATGTGGCATTAGAGGCATGGTCTTACGCTATGCTTATCATGCCTTTATCAAGGATAAAAGCAACGATGTCATCAACGCCTTCGCCTGTTTTCATGTTGCTAAAAACCACAGGCTTATCGCCGCGCATTTTTTTGGCATCACGTGCCATCACCTCAAGTGACGCGCCTACGAGAGGGGCAAGGTCGGTTTTATTGATGATGAGTAAGTCCGATTTCATGATACCAGGGCCGCCTTTACGAGGGATTTTGTCGCCTGCTGAGACATCAATGACATATAGCGTCAAGTCGGATAATTCAGGGCTAAAAGTTGCTGCCAAATTATCGCCACCAGACTCGATGATAATAAGCTCAAGACCTGCAAACTGCTGCTGTAATTCGGCGATGGCAGATAGGTTAATCGAGGCATCTTCACGGATGGCAGTATGCGGGCAGCCACCCGTTTCGACACCTCGAATACGCTCAGCTGGCATGGCCTCATGACGCGTTAAAAATTCAGAGTCTTCTTTGGTATAAATATCATTGGTTACCACTGCCATATTGACTTCATCGCGCAGGCGTTGACACAATCTCAGCGTTAATGCCGTTTTTCCTGAGCCTACAGGGCCGCCAATGCCTAAACGTAGCGGAGAGAGCGTCGTTTCTAAATTTTTGTTTTCGACTTTGGGTGTTAGTGCCATAGATAAAGTTCCTTGATGAGAGTTATGTATATTAGCGATTAAGAGCGAAATAGGCGGCTGTATTGCCTTTCATGCTGGCAAGACAGTATGGCTAAATTTGGTAAGTTAGCGGATATTTGTAACTGTTGATAAAGTAGATTTAGCCTTGATATCGCTATGTCAGGCGTATCTGCCACTAACGGCATGCTTTGAACTTGCGAAAATTTTTGCTGGACGTTGGCAGCCAGTGACTGTACTTGTTGGCTTAGTAGCTGTTGCAGCTGCCAAATGATTCGCTGTCCTGCCATTTGTCCAAGCGGTACAGTCTTGACCGCAGCCAGCACCATATTTTCGATTTGACCAAAAGCGTAAGTGGTCATGGCTTGTACAGGGTTAAATTGCCAGTGCGAGCTGATATGGGCAAACAGTGGCAAAAACCCATGAGCGAGTAAGCTATCAGGCACATTGAGCTCAAGGACATTATCAAGCCATGCGGATAAAGACAGTGCTAATTGACTTGACTCATAGACGAATTCTTTGGTTTCGCGGCTAGCGTGGTAATCTGCACCTAAAGCATCAGCAAGTGCGACGTCCTCAATCATAATGGCTTCAATCATGAGCGCTAGTAGCGGTAGCTCATAACGACATAATGCCAGCTCCAGATAATCACTCATAAAGTCCATGCTACTGCTTTCATCATGAATAAGCCCTGACTCAATAGCCGGTTCTATGCCTTGCGAGTAGGTATAACTGCCAATAGGCAAGTTGCTTGACGCCAGCATGAGCAAACGTCCAGTTACCTCTGTATTATTCAGATCATTTATACCTTGTGCGGTACGGGTAGTCTGCTGTGAGTGTGTGGCGTGATTAGTCATGATTATGATTATGGCTGTGAGCGTCAGAGTGATTATGCTGATGGTTATCGCTATGTGCATGGCTATGACTGTGACTATGAGAGTGAGAATGTCCGCCTTGATTGCCTTTATAAGCACCAGTCTCTGGCTCAAACGGCGCTTGTACAGCTTGGGTATGTAGGCCAAGTTGATGTAACATCGCTTCTAAAACATGGTCAGGCTCAAAGTAGAGGGCAGTAGGGGTCAGCATTAAAGGCACATGGCGGTTGCCTAAATGGTAAGCGCCTTTCATAAGGTCAAAGTTATTATCTGCAGTTACTTCGATTAATCCCTGCTTAGCGGCCATAATCTGTATTAAATTGCCTTGATGGTCTGCTAGCACACTGCCATTCTTAATGGTTTCCGTACGTGGCAAATCAACACCAATGGATTCTTGATGCTGGGTTTCTGCTTTAAAACGGCTACGCTGACGGGTGTCGAAATCTAAATATAAAAATTTTTCTGCCTGTTTTTGGCTATCAATCACGGCTTGCTGTTCAGCGTTCAGGTCTGATTTATCAAGGCGTTGCGTATAAATTTTCATAAGTATGTCTATAGTCCGTTAAAATAGATGATTTACAGCTGACTGGGGATTATCAGCACGACAATAAAAAGCAGCTAGAATAAAAAGTAGCGCTGTGCCATCGGTAGATAGTCGGCAGGCTCACAGGTCAGCAGCTCACCATCGGCATACACTTCATAAGTCTCAGGATTGACCTCCATCTGAGGACAGTAGCTGTTGAATTTCATGTCTTGTTTACGTACTTTACGAATGTTATGTACTGCTTTGATGACCTTTTCTAATCCTAATTGCCTATCAACACCTTTATCAATAGCCGCACTTGACATAAAGGTGATGCAAGTCTGCGCCACTGTCTTGGGGAAGCTACCAAACATGCTGCGATAGTGCACAGGCTGTGGGGTGGATATGGAAGCATTGGGGTCGCCCATAGGTGCCGCTGCAATCAAACCGCCTTTTATAATTAAATCAGGCTTAACACCAAAAAATGCAGGCGACCACAACACTAAATCTGCCCATTTCCCCAACTCCAGTGATCCTACTTCATCACTAATGCCATGGGTAATAGCGGGGTTGATGGTGTATTTTGCGAGGTAGCGTTTGATACGAAAGTTGTCATTGCCGCTATCAGAATCCGTAGGACTTAGCATGATATTGTCTAAGGATTGCTCAGTTTTAGCTGATTGATCAGGAGCAAGGTGACCACGCTGGGCTTTCATCTTATCAGCCGTTTGCCATGTGCGAATAATGCCTTCTCCCACGCGTCCCATCGCTTGCGAATCACTACTCATCATGGAGATGGCACCCATATCTTGTAAAATATCTTCAGCGGCAATGGTTTCTTTACGAATACGGCTTTCTGCAAAAGCGACATCTTCGGCAATGGCTGGGCTTAGATGGTGACAAACCATGAGCATGTCGAGATGCTCGTCAATGGTATTGATGGTGAAAGGGCGTGTCGGGTTGGTTGATGAGGGTAAGACGTTGGTTTCGCCAATAGCTTTTAAGATATCTGGGGCATGACCGCCGCCAGCGCCTTCGGTATGGAAGGTGTGAATACAGCGGTCTTTAAACGCGCCTAGAGTGCTATCTAAATAGCCACTTTCATTTAACGTATCAGTATGAATAGCCACTTGTACATCATATTCTTCAGCCACGCTAAGGCAGTTATCAATGGCTTTGGGCGTGGAGCCCCAGTCTTCATGAAGCTTAAGCCCGATAGCACCCGCTTCAATCTGCTCTACAATGGGGGCAGGTAAACTAACATTGCCTTTACCTAAGAATCCGATATTCATCGGAATAGCATCAGTGGCTTTTAGCATGCTGTGAATATGATAAGCACCAGGCGTACAAGTGGTGGCAAGAGTACCTTCAGCAGGTCCCGTACCACCGCCTAACATCGTGGTTACACCAGACATCAACGCCGTCTCACATTGCTGCGGTGCAATGAAGTGAATATGACTATCGATACCACCAGCAGTTAAGATTTTACCTTCTCCTGCGATGATTTCGGTAGCCGCACCAATAGGTAACGTCACGTTAGACTGAATATCAGGATTGCCAGCTTTACCGATGCCACTGATACGACCCTCTTTGATAGCGATATCGGCCTTATAGATACCGCTATAGTCCACAATCAGAGCATTGGTAATAATAGTATCGGCAACTTGATCACCCAGCAGCTGTGACTGACCCATGCCATCGCGGATAACCTTACCGCCGCCAAATTTAACCTCTTCACCAATGCTGACACTATCAATGTCAGGCTGGTGATCAATATGACTGGTCAAATCATACTCAACCTCAAGCCATAAATCAGTATCTGCCAAGCGTACCTTATCCCCTGTGGTAGGGCCAAAATGCTCGGCATAAATACGTCGGTCAATGCGTTTTTTCGAGGTGTTTTGAGAGGTTTTAGGGTCTACAGCGCCCATAACTTTGCCCGCAAAACCATAGATATGCTGTCTACCTGAGATGGCAACCAGCTCCACTTCGCGCGCTTGTCCCGGCTCAAAACGTACAGCAGTGCCAGATAGGATATTGAGTCGATAGCCAAGCGTCGACTCTCGATCAAAGCTCAGTGCTGCATTGACTTCATAGAAGTGATAATGAGAACCGATTTGAATAGGGCGGTCGCCTGTATTGATTACTGCTATGGTTTGCACGCAGCGACCAGCATTCAATGCCATATCGCCTGCTTTAATCTTATATTCGCCTACTTTCATCGTCATTTTTATTATCCTTAATCGTCTTACGGCAATGGCTCTAGTTCAATATCGTTTTATACGGCTTCATAGCAAACAAGCTATACGATGGGGTTATGTACCGTCACCAGCTTAGTGCCATCGGGGAAAGTGGCTTCAACTTGGACATCATGTATCATCTCTGCGATGCCTTCCATGACGTCATCGGCAGAAAGATAAGTGGCTCCTTCACTCATCAGTTGCGCCACGGTTTTGCCATCACGCGCGCCTTCCATTAGTAACATGCTAATGTAAGCGATAGACTCAGGATAATTGAGTTTTACACCGCGGTTTTTACGACGTTCCGCTACCATGCCTGCTGTAAATAGTAAGAGTTTATCTTTTTCTGTAGGATTTAATTGCATAAAGCTTCCTTAATAATTATTGTGCTTTAAAGGCTATTAACCGTTTTTAATCTTCATAAAGTAAATGTACTAAGTTAAATGTACTAAGTAGAGTCATTCTGGTTTGGTTCAGCATTGTTCAAGGATGAGATTAAGTGGGAGCACATGATATTAAGTGTCCCAAATCCTTGGTCGATGAGGCTCAAGCTTGTACCATTTAGACCTGATAAGCTCTCGAATTTGGTAAAAAGCCTCAAAGCAGGCACGCACATCTGCCCCTAAATAACGACAATTGATACCTTGAAAATTGTGAGTACAGTGAATGGGTAGTGACTGCGTATCAATGAGATGGCGTATCTCGGTAATAATGATATCTAAATATTGACCAAGCTTGAGCGGATTATTCTGTAACTCAGGCGCAATGACCTCTGTGCTAGGTATTGCCCAAAAAGAGCCATGCACATGTTGATTGTTCAGTCCTAATGGTGAGGTAAACCAGCGCGTATTGGCTTGCTGGGAAGTGCACTCACTGACCAATAAATCACTCTCACGCCATACCTCTAAGCGGTTGGCATAATGACCATTAGCAAACGTCTCTTGATACGCTTGACGTCCGAACACAGCAATATCCCAAGTCAATAAACTTGCCGTCTTAGCTAAATAAAAGCGGTTATTGGCAGTAGAGACAGAATGATCGTAATAGATACTTTCTTGAGGGAGCCATTCAAGGACAGCGTGGTCATCGAGGCGGGCGTCGATATGCTGTTCTGCGCTGACAACATCATTAAAACAGTCGTTAGAAGTGTTGCTATGTGCCGATTGAGTACCGTTGTTAAATTTTGATGAATCGCTGGGTCTAGAGGGTCGCAACGATTTGCGCTGCCCGTACCATTTGCCGGCTCCAGGGGTGGTAATCACCGCATGGCTATTAGAGTGTAGGTTAAATTCCAGTGTTAAGCGGTCATCATCGGCGATACCAGCAGGAGGATACAACACATAAATATGGCAAATCCCTGCTTGGCTGTTATCAGTACTATCAGGCTCAGGATACAGTGCGCGCTGCACCATAAGTGCGCCAGTATGGGCACGATGACACAGCCGAGTTTTTGCAGTATTAGAGGCGCAGTCGAAATGAAGCTGTAGTGAGGATTGCCAAGTCAAAATTGTGTTCCCTTTTATAAAGTGTCTTTTTATAAAGTGTCCTTTTAGATTGCCACCAACTCTTGAATGTTGTTTTTTGCCATGTCAACTCCAGCCCCTTGAGCAACCACTTGTCCTCTAGAGAGCACGGTATAGTTATCGGCAAGCTCTTCTGCAAACTCATAAAACTGCTCGACCAGTATAATGGCCATTTCACCTTGATAACCTAAATCCCTAATAACCCGCCCGATGTCCTTAATGATAGAGGGCTGAATACCTTCAGTCGGCTCATCGAGTACCAGCACAGATGGCTCGGAGGCAAGCGCACGAGCAATAGCGAGCTGCTGCTGCTGACCGCCAGATAGATCGCCGCCGCGCCGATGCTTCATCTCGTCCAGCACTGGAAATATATCATACAAGTGTTTGGGTACTTTGCTTGCTTTTCGTTGAGAGAATTTCGCCATGCCAATCAGAATGTTTTCTTCAACGGTCAAGGTGGAAAATATATCACGTCCTTGAGGTACATAAGCGAGTCCTGCGCGTACACGCTGCTCAGGCGTCATCTGACTAATGTCCTTACCGTCTAATAAAATTTCACCTGATTTTATTGGTAGGATGCCCATCAAGCATTTAAGCAAGGTGGTTTTACCGACGCCATTACGACCCAGTACCACGCTACATTCTCCTACAGGGGCGGCGAGGGTGACATCACGTAAAATGTGACTGCCACCATAATATTGATTTATGGCATTAATTTCTAACATATAAGCACCTCTATTTTTTAGGTCTATTTCTAAGCACTACTATCAATTATCGACCCAAGTAAGTCTCAATAACGGCCTCATTATTCTGTACTTCATTTAATGTGCCTTCAGCCAAAATAGCGCCATTTGCTAAGACCGTTACTTTCTCACTTATGGCATCAATGAAAGTCATATCATGCTCAACCACGATTAAAGTATGATTCTTTTTGAGGCGCAGACATAACTCAGCGGTATGTTCGGTTTCGGCATCTGTCATGCCTGCCACTGGTTCATCAAGCAAAATAAGCTTTGGTCTTTGCATCAATAACATCCCAATCTCTAGCCACTGTTTTTGACCATGAGATAACAGTCCTGCTGGCTTGTTAATCAGATCTTTTAGGCGTATTTGATCAAGCGTTGAGTCAAGCGTATCTTGGATTTCTGCGTCAATACGAGTAAACCAGCTTTTTGACACTCGCTTATCCTTTGGCGCGGCCAGCATTAAGTTATCAAGTACAGTAAATTTCTCAAATACGGTAGGTTTTTGAAACTTACGACCAATGCCTGCTTCCGCGATTTCTTCGGTAGATAGTTTGGCTAAATTATGTATTTGACCGAAAAATGCACTGCCTTTAGTAGGACGCGTTTTACCAGTGATGACATCCATTAAAGTTGTCTTACCTGCGCCATTAGGGCCGATGATGCAGCGTAGCTCGCCTGCCTCAATGTATAAAGATAAGTCATTGAGTGCACGGAACGAGTCAAACCACACGCTAACGTCTTCTAAATACAGCGCAATACCATGTCTCATATCTGGCCCTGATTTGGGAACAGGATGCGCTAAACCACCACTATCTCCGTAATCTTCAGCCAGAGTAGTGACTGGTCGGGTAGGCGTGTTTTCTGCGACCGTTATGTGTGGTATATTTTTAGAGTTTTTCATTGGATTATTGATACTAGGATTGTTTTTAACAAGCGTATCGTTAGTAACTTTTTGGGAAGTAGCAGCATTAGTTATTAACATTATTCTTTTTCCTTTTTAAAACGATCAAGTACGCCAATGATGCCGTTAGGGAGAAATAAAGTAACCACCACAAATAATCCACCTAGGATAAGCAACCAAAACTCAGGGTAGGCAACGGTAAAATAAGTCTTAATCGCATTGATGGCACCTGCGCCTACGATAGCACCAATGAGTGAACCTCTGCCTCCCGCAGCCACCCATACTGCCATCTCGATAGAGTTGACGGGGTTCATCTCACCGGGGTTAATGATGCCAACTTGTGGTACATATAGAGCACCAGCGATACCAGCAATGACTGCAGACAATACCCAAGCAGAAAGCTTGTACCAAAGCGTGCGATAGCCTAAATACTGCAAGCGATTTTCACTATCACGAATGGCACCGAGCACGCGCCCATAAGGCTGGCTCATCAGATAGCGTAGTCCAAGATAGGACAGTAGCAGCGCCAAAGCAGTCGTAAAACACAGCACAGCTCTCGTTGAAGAGGCAGTGATGTCATAGCCTAATAACGTGGTAAAACCTGTGAAGCCATTGTTACCACCGAAGCCTGTTTCGTTACGGAAGAATAATAAGGCTGCCGCATAGGTCATGGCTTGAGTAATAATCGAAAAATAGACCCCTTTGATCTTGGAGCGAAAAGCAAAATAACCAAAGATAAAAGCGACCAGACCGGGAACTAATACCACTAGAGCCATCGCCCACCAAAAGTGCTGAGTGCCTGCCCAATACCACGGCAGCTCGGTCCAACTTAAGAAACGCATAAAGTCTGGTAAGCCCGTGCCAGCAGTTTCACGCGTCAAGTACATACCAAAGGCATAACCTCCTAGCGCAAAATAAAGACCATGACCTAAGCTTAGGATGCCGGCATAGCCCCAGACCAAGTCTAAAGCTAGGGCTACCATGGCGAGCGCCATTATTTTACCAATCAAAGTTATCCAGTAAGCAGACAGGTGAAAACTAGAGGTTTCAGGTAGTAAATGGAGCCAAGGCAATATCAGTAGCACTAAAAAACACAAACCAATCAAAATGGCATTACGTGGGGAATCAGATAATAATTGAGTCAAACGCATGAGGTTCTCCTTAATCCACAAAACGGCCTTTGAGGGCGAATAAACCTTGTGGACGTTTTTGAATAAACAAAATCACAAGAACCAGTAATACAATCTTAGCCATCACAGCACCAATGCCAATCTCTAGCACCGTACCACTGA
Organism: Psychrobacter sp. S4(2024); assembly: GCF_036861305.1. Lineage (NCBI taxonomy): Bacteria > Pseudomonadati > Pseudomonadota > Gammaproteobacteria > Moraxellales > Moraxellaceae > Psychrobacter > Psychrobacter sp. S4(2024). Next base: position 212,314 of record NZ_JAZAQR010000003.1, read on the forward strand.
CACCAAGACCTAAAGATGCCAATACCGCGCCCCATACTTGCCCAACACCGCCAACCACGACGACTAAGAACGCATCAATGATATAAGTCTGACCTAAGTCGGGTCCGACATTGCCTACTTGCGCTAAGGCACAGCCAGCGAGACCTGCGAGACCCGAGCCAAGTCCAAAAGCCAACATATCGATGCGAGCAGATGAGATACCCACTGCACGTGCCATTTGCCGATTTTGAGTCACAGCGCGCACAAACAACCCAAAGCGAGTCTTGTTAAGTAAGTACACCAGTAGCATAAGAATAATGATGGTAAAGCCGATAATAGCGATACGGTTGAAGGGGAGTACAAGGCTCGAGGACACTTGATAGGCACCGCTCAACCAGTCGACATTGCTGACTTCGACATTTTGCGCACCAAATATCATCCGAACCAATTGCATAAGAATCAGACTGACACCGAAGGTTGCCAGTAAGGTTTCAAGCTCACGACCGTAAAGCGGGCGAATAATGATTCGTTCGATAATCATGCCGATAATGGCACTGACTAAGAAAGCGACGGGTATAGCGGCAACCAGATACCATCCAGTCATACTAGGAAAATACGCTTGAAAGAGATTTTGCACCATATAAGTGGCGTAAGCACCAATCATAATGAGCTCACCGTGAGCCATATTGATGACACCCAGTAGCCCAAAGGTAATGGCAAGCCCTAATGCCGCGAGTAGTAAGATACTTGCCGTACTAAGCCCCGTAAATAGATGACCTATCCAAGTACTGATGGTAATGCGCTGCTCAATACTATCCTCAGCATCTAACAGCGCAGATTTGAGCACAGGATCGATATCATCTGCCGCCAATGCTTTTTTGACATCAACTAAGACTTGCGGGCTATCGCTATCGGCGAGCACGGTAAGCGCGGCAATTTGCTTGGCGACGTCGCCATCTCTAAAATCAATCCTCGCTTGTAAAGTACTCAACGCCGTTTTGACGTCGTCGTCTTCCTCATTAGTGGCAGCAGTACTTATGAGTGCTGGATCTAGCTGTTCGATATTGTCCGCTAAGATGGCAACTGCCTGCACACGTTGCGTAGGATCGTTTGACTCAAGCTTAACCTTGGCTTGTCCAAATACTAAGGCTGAGCGTAGCGTATTGGTCAAAGTCACTTGCGCCAAGTCACTCGGCCACTCGGTGGTCAGCTGCTTAACAGGATAAGTAAATAGCTCATCTTCGCTGTTAAGTAGATAAGTTTGCCCACCATTGCCTTGGTATAGCTCATCGTTTTTTATCAGCTCAACTAAAGTATCCAAACTCTCAACTGACCCCGGCCACTGATTGAGCATGGTTTGGCGCATGGTGAAGTCAGCAGCAACGAACTGTTCGATAGCGTCCCCTTTACTTACCGTAAGATTAGCGGGCGTAGTCAGAGACTGCTTGTTTTGAGCAAGTAAGGTGTCGTCTTGAGCAAGTAAGGTCTCTTCACTTACAGCATTGGATGTCGCTGCCACAGTATTAGTAGATAGTTTCTCGCCATGGCTGTGGGCTATTGGCGTCTCGTGAGCATGAGCAGCTGATGTGATAGCAATGAGGAGGAGTAAAGATAGTAAGGCGATGACAAAAGTCTTATTAGAATAATTGGCTTGCGCGTCACTTTTATAATAGGAAGGAGAATGTGACATGATGGTTCCTTTTTTGCAGTCAACACTCCTCTAACCTCTACTGAAAACTGTTTTATCAGTAGAGGAGCTAAAGGGTTGCTGGTATTGATACCATTAAGGGGCTAAGGGCTAAGGATTGCGGTTTAGGTGACCACAATCTTATTTAGGAATGTACTGACTCCATGGCTCAGCACGAATGACTTTTGGCGTTTTGCTGATCACATCGAACTGACCATCGGCACGGATTTGACCAATCATGACAGGCTTCCATAAGTGATGGTTTTCCTCATCCATTTTTAATGTATACCCTGATGGCGCGTCAAAAGTCTGACCTCCCATACTAATACGCACTTTATCGACATTAGTGGTACCTGCTTTTTCGACTGCTTGTTTCCACATATTGATACCCACGTAGGTGGCTTCCATAGGATCATTGGTCACGACCTTTTCAGCATTCGGTAGCTTATGATCTAGCGCATATTTCTTATACTTTTTGGTGAAGCCGCTATTGACAGGATTTTTAACCGACATAAAGTAGTTCCATGACGCCAAATGCCCTTGCAATAAGCTGGTATCGATACCGCGAAGCTCTTCTTCTCCTACTGAGAATGCCATGACGGGGATATCAGAGGCTTTGATGCCTTGGTTGGCAAGCTCACGATAGAAGGGTACGTTTGAGTCCCCATTAATGGTAGAGATAACCGCCGTTTTCTTACCCGTCGAGAAGCTTTTAATGTTGCCAACGATAGTCTGATAGTTGCTAAAACCGAAAGGGGTGTACTCTTCCATGATGTCTGTTTCAGCGACACCTTTAGACTTTAAAAAAGCACGCAGTATCTGGTTAGTAGTCCGAGGATAGACATAATCTGTCCCAAGTAAGACAAAGCGTTCTGCGCTACCGCCCTCTGGACTCATTAGGTATTCAACGGCAGGAATAGCTTGCTGGTTCGGTGCAGCACCAGTGTAGAAAATGTTTTCTGACTGTTCTTGACCCTCGTACTGAACAGGGTAGAACATAAGACCATTTAGCTCTTCAACGACAGGCAGCACGGACTTACGTGACACCGACGTCCAACCACCAAATATGACATCCACTTTGTCTTGAGTTAACAGCTGACGTGCTTTTTCAGCGAATAACGGCCAATCAGAAGCGGGATCTACGACGATTGGCTCTAACTGCTTACCCAACACACCGCCATTGGCATTAATTTCATCAATGGTCATGAGAGCAGTATCTTTTAAGGATGTTTCAGAGATGGCCATCGTTCCAGATAAAGAATGCAAGATGCCAACTTTGATGGTGTCACCATCTGCCGCAGGGGTAGTAGCGGTCTCGGCCGTTTCGGTTTTTGTGGCTGTAGAATTGGTCTCAGCGCTAGTTTCTGCAGGTTTCTGACAACCTATAAGGCTTAAGCTACCTACGACGGCTACTGCTAGTAGAGACAAACGTGATGTGAGTTTTGAGTCGATACGATAATTTGTACTGATAGGAGTAGCAGTGATAAGCGTTGGCAATAAAGACATATATTTCTCCAAAAAGATAAAGTAGCAGCTTGGTAGGCCGAGTTAACAAACCATTTCTAACTGCTATTAACACTTCAATATTTATGCCATTCCAAAATACATAATAAACGCACCAATATCGGTCTTTTTAGGAGATATTGCACTTTTTTCGCACCATGATGGTTTTTATGATTTTCTATGCACCATAAGTGTCTGGTCTAAGAGGATTAAAACGATTACATTGAAAGCGGTGTGCTGCTAAGTTCAGAAAGCATAAACAAGGGTGCTTGCAAAGCAAACCCCGATATTAATTAAGCCAATTGAGTACTCATAAAAGCAGTAAGGACTTGCTAAGACATGCCAGCATGTAGTGGCATAATAAATTTGGACAGTTGCTAAGAGGTTGTACTAAACAAAAGAAGGAACATAGTATGACCAACAAACGCAATCAATATACCTGATAATTCAAATTAGAAGCCATCAGCTTAGTCGTTGAACACAAACGTAAAGTACCTGACGGTGCTGATTCATTGGGGATAGGCAAATCCACCCTCAGAGGTTTATCGCACACTCTAACAAGCCAGCTAAAAACACTAGACAACAAAAAACCCCATAAACATTGCGTTTACGGGGTTTGAATTTGGTGGGCCCAGTAGGACTTGAACCTACGACCAAAGGATTATGAGTCCTCTGCTCTAACCAACTGAGCTATGGGCCCTTTAGACGCACAATGATACCTGATTTTTATATATTTTCAAGTAAAAGTTAGCAGATAGGGCATACTATTTGATGAATTATCACTAATTACCACCAGCCAGCGTCAAACTTCGGCCTCCATCTACGGTTATTATCTCACCCGTCACATAACTGGCGTGCGCCAAATAGAGCACGCTATGCGCAATGTCAGCAGGGATGCCTATTCGCTGCATAGGAATGGAACCTATAATCTTACTTTGCTGCTCGCTATCAATCGCTTGATCGCTATCTGCATCGGGTAAAATATTGACCCCAGGCGCGACCCCATTCACGCGTACACCAGGCGCCATATCCAGTGCTAAAGACTGCACCATCATCCGATGCGCCGCTTTTGCCATATTGTAAACCGTATAATTGGCAAACGGCTTATCATGCGCATGAATATCAAGCAGACTAATAATACAACCTTGTTGTTGCTTAAGATAAGGTAGTAGTGCTTGGCTTAACAATAAAGGCGCTTTGGCATTGGTCAACAGCAGCTCGTCCCATTGGTCATAATTAATACTGCCAAGGGGGGTAGAGTAAAAGCGAGAGGCATTATGTACCAGTACGTTTAGTTGCCCAAATGCCTGCATGATAGTTTGGGTCAGGTGCTTGAGAGTGTCTGCCTGATTTACCACTGCCAAATCCGCGACAATAACCACAGCACTATGAGCGCAAGTATCATTCAGCGCGTCTGCTAATGCATGTGCCTCTTGCTCACTATGATGACAATGGATAATGACGCGATAGCCTTGCTTATGAGCCGCACGAATAATAGCCGCGCCAATTCTCTTAGCACCACCTGTGACAAGCATAACGGGGGCAGATGCCATCATAGGCTGAGTATTTTTAGATGTTTGAGTCATAATAGAGTTTTAATTAGGATATGGTTTTAAAATTTTAAAGAGTGTTTAATCTTTTTATGTCAGGCTGTTTGCGTTTGTAAATGCTCAATTCTGCATTGACGCAAGGCTTTACCAATCGCTGGACCTTTGAGACTTTGATCAATATCATTCATACCAATACTGTGAAAGCTATTTAATGCCAACATCATCTGACGGTGCTGTATAGATAACTGCAATACTTGGCTTGTGACCAAGAGCTGCGAGAGTTTTTCAGGCTCTTTATGGGCGCTGCAGGCTTGAATAAGATCAATTTTCTCGGCAGCACTGAGTTGGGTTATAACGCTTAATTTATCAGCTTGTTGTACGAATAAACCAGCAAATTGTGTTTGTGCCTTTGGTACTTTAGCCATATCACCTATATCGTTAATACTTTTGACAGCTGTTATGGCTTCAGTAGGCTTAGACTGAAATAACGATGGCTTAAGGCTAACCATTAATAGCGCCCAACGCTGTGATAGATTCAATTGCATCTGACCGGCGAAATATAGCGATGTTTGCACTGTCTCTCGTATCTGATCATCATTCCAAGCCTGATGTAACGGTGCAAAGTACTCTGCAAGGGCGCCGATATCAAATAGCTGTTGCCAGTATACCTGAGGGGAGAGCTGCATCATTGCACGGCTCGATTCTTGCCAAATACGCTCGCTACTTAAATGGGTAAGCTCTCCTGAAGCAACCAACTCACGCATCAAGACTAACGTGTCATCAGCGATAGTAAAGCCCAAATCGTAATAGCGGCTATAAAAGCGCGCCGTTCTCAGCACCCGTAAAGGGTCTTCGTTAAAGGCACTTGAGACATGACGTAGGGTTTTATTTTCAATATCCTGCAATCCGCCGTAGTAATCAATCACGTCACCACTTATCGGTGTATCGTCGGTTAAGCTAGTAACCTCTATGGCCATGGCATTGACTGTCAAGTCGCGCCGCTGCAAATCGTCTTTTAAACTAACGTCAATACTGGCATGCACGCTAAAGCCCTGATAGCCCAAACCTTGCTTACGCTCAGTTCGTGCGAGGGCATATTCCTCACGGCTTACTGGATGCAAAAATACAGGGAAATCTGCGCCTACTTGCTGAAAACCTGCGTCAAGCATCTCAGTAACTGTTGCCCCAACGACAACGAAGTCTTTATCTTTAATAGGGCGCCCTAATAGCTGATCACGTACCGCACCGCCGACGAGATACACTTGCATAATATTCTCTTTATATTTACTACCAATTAACCTAAATTTTGTCAAAAAAAACCAGCCAATACTTTAAGCATTGGCTGGTTTTAGTATAGCAGACGGTCTCTATAAAAAATGCAAGAGACTGTCTTAATTGCGCACTTTAACTCTGAAGAACGTAATCGATTACTGCTTCTCGTTGTCTAAATCCTGAGCTTCAGTGACCGCAAGTGCCGTCATATTAACCACACGGCGCGCTGTGGCTGATGGCGTTAGAATATGTACAGGTTTGCTTGCACCTAACAAAATAGGACCGATAGACGCGCTACCGGTTGCCGTCTTAAGCAGGTTAAAGGCAATGTTCGACGCATCTAACGTTGGCAAGATAAGTAGATTTGCTGAACCTTTAAGATTGCTCGAAGGCAAGTCATTGGCACGGATATGTTCGTCAAGTGCCGCATCACCTTGCATTTCACCGTCAAACTCAAAATCGACATTCATCTCGGTCAGCAGTTGATGTACTTTACGCATTTTGACCGCGCTGGCACGATCAGAAGTTCCGAAGTTTGAATGCGACACCAAAGCCACACGTGGGGTAATGCTAAAGCGGCACAATTGCTCAGCTGCCAATACAGTCATCTCAGCCAATTGCTCAGCCGTTGGATCTTCATGGATATAGGTATCAGCAATAAAAATATTACGATCTTGCATGAGCACCGCATTCATCGCGTAAAAATCATTAATGCCTTCTTTTTTATTGATTACTCTGCCAACATATTTTAAATGCAGCTGATAGTGACCGAATGTACCGCAAATCATACCATCGGCATCGCCATTTTCAACCAAAAGCGCACCAATTAAAGAGGTTTTGCGGCGCACATCACGGCGAGCAAGCTCGATACTGACACCAGTACGTTTGTTTTTCTCGTAGTAGCCTTTCCAGTAATCGTTATAGCGCGGATCATCATCAACATTGACGATAGTAATGTTCACGCCATCTTTCAAGCGTAGTGCTAGCTTTGCAATGTTATTTTCGATCACTGAAGGACGACCGACCAAGATTGGATAAGCCAACTGCTCATCGACGACCACTTGTACCGCTAATAGTACGTTGCTGTCTTCGCCTTCACAGTAAACGATACGTTTTGGATCTGCTTTTGCACGAGCAAAAATAGGCTTCATTACAAACGCTGAGTTATAGACAAACTCAGACAGACGCTGACGATAGGCTTTCATATCTGCGATAGGAAGCGTTGCAACGCCTGAATCCATAGCTGCTTTTGCGACTGCAGAGGCGATTTCAATGATTAGGTTTGGCTCAAGTGGTCCTGGGATCAGGTAATCACGACCAAAGCTTGGCGTACTTTCAACGTTTTTGACGTTGCTCATTGGCGTCGCTTCAACATGTGCCATAGCAGCAATGGCGCGTACGCATGCAATTTTCATTTCTTCGTTGACAGTCGTTGCGCCTACATCTAATGCACCGCGGAAGATATAAGGGAAACACAATGCGTTGTTTACTTGGTTCGGATAATCAGAGCGACCGGTTGCCATAATAACGTCTGGACGGACGGCATGGGCGATTTCTGGCATGATCTCAGGCGTTGGGTTAGCAAGCGCAAAGATGATAGGGTCTTTTGCCATACGGCGAACCATGTCTTCTGTCAATGTACCAGGCATAGATAAGCCTAGGAACATGTCGACATCATCCATCAACTCTTCAATAGTCGTAGCAGTGGTTTCACGAGCATAGCGCTGTTTGGTTTCATCAAGGTTTTCACGGGTAGTAGAGATAATGCCACGTGAGTCTGATACGTAGATATTGTTTTTATTCACACCAAGGGCACAAATGATATCCAAGCAAGAAATCGCTGCAGCACCGGCACCAGAACAAATGATTTTAATATCTTCAATTTTTTTGTTCGTGATGATTAATGCATTAAGCATCGCCGCCGCAACAATGATTGACGTGCCATGTTGGTCATCATGGAATACTGGAATGTTCATACGCTTACGCAATTCGCGCTCGATTTTGAAACACTCTGGTGCTTTGATGTCTTCTAAATTAATCCCACCAAACGTAGGCTCTAAAGAAGCAACTGCCTCAATGAATTTGTCCGGATCGTTTTGTGCAATTTCAATATCAAAAACGTCGATACCAGCGAACTTTTTGAATAGAACCCCTTTACCTTCCATCACAGGCTTTGATGCCAATGGACCGATATTTCCCAAACCTAGCACCGCTGTACCATTGGTAATAACACCAACTAAGTTGCTACGTGCGGTATATTTTGCCGCAAGAGATGGGTCTCTTTGAATCTCAAGACAAGGTACTGCCACACCTGGTGAATAGGCGAGCGCCAGATCACGTTGGTTTGCCAATTGCTTGATAGGAGTAACTGAGATTTTACCAGGGCGAGGGAACTCATGGTAATGTAAGGCAGCTTGTTCAAACTGCTCTTTTTCCGTACTAGGGGTGTCCGTATTCAAAGTGATATCGTCATTCATAATAATTGCCATGGTTAGGATAAATTGGAATAAATTAAATGGTGATAAAAACTAATGCCTAATTCTCAATAACCATTGAATATGATCATGAGTGTACATTGATTGTTAAGGGGTGCTATGCGGTGCTTAAACATCAGCAAAAAACAACAATAGTGCAAAATAGATAGTCTACATTATCGCCAATAATTTGCCTAGCTAAGGACTATGAACTGCGCACACAATATAATAAATTGATATTCATTATTTAGCTAGTTGATAATGCCAAAAAAATGACCCAAATATCAACCCCAAATGCAAAATATTTCAAAATATTACAGAATAAATATATATTAAGACGAACAGCTGATTGGCATTTGCGGTGCATGAGGCGCAGGCGGTAAGGTATCAAGGTCAATGGCGCTATCATGTAGCGTATAAGGGCTAGCAAGCAACTCGAATACTCTATTTAGTTCTTCAAACTGTCCTTGCTCTGCGGCAACGATAACACGCTGAGCCATGCTGTTACGCAATACATAAATAGGATTGCTGGCTTGCATATCCTCAATTGCTTGAGTAATCGATACCTGCTTTACTTGTGCCAGATAACGGATCGACCATGCTTGCCAGACTTGCTGTGCTTCAGGATTCAGCTCGGCCGTCAAGGTTGCAAGCAACTGCTGCTCATAATGATGCTCGTCCGGTGCGATTAAGCCTAATAACGCTCGGAAACTATTGGTATAGTCGAGTAAATTATCCTCTAGCAGTGTCAACCATTCAAACGCTAAGCTTAAACTTTCACGCTGATGCGGCAACCCAAGCTTACGGCATAGCCCTTGCTGATAATGCTGCATAAAGGTCGCTTCGTAAGGCGCTAGACAATCTGCTAACGTCTCGCGCGTCACACCGTCTAGACGCATAAAGTGCGGTAACCAAATATTTAGATTCCAATGTCCAATAGCAGGTTGATTTTGATAGGCGTAGCGTCCGCTATGATCAGAGTGATTATTGATCCAAGCAGGGTTAAAACGCTCCATAAAGCCAAACGGACCAAAATCTAGAGTACTGCCGGTAATAGACAAGTTATCCGTATTCATAACGCCATGCGCAAATCCAATCAGTTGCCAATCAGCTATCATGCGTGCGGTACGTTCAACCACCGCTTGTAAAAATGCTAAGACTGGCTTATCACTATCACGGCACTCTGGATAATAAGTATCAATCATATAGTCGGTAAATTCGCCAAGTAGGTCAGGCGCAAAGCTGGCAATCCACTCAATATGACCGAAGCGAATATGACTGTCAGCCACACGCATTAAAGCCGCTCCTGCTTCTATTCGTTCGCGGCGCACTTTGGTATCTGATACCACAAATCCCAAGGCATTAGAGGAGGCAATACCAAGCTGAGTGAGCGCATGACCACATAAATACTCACGAATGGTACTGCGTAATACCGCACGCCCATCACCCATGCGTGAATAGGGCGTCAAGCCTGCACCCTTTAGATGCATATCTTGTAGTTGATTGTTTTTATCGAGTACTTGCGCCATTAATAAGCCGCGACCATCGCCCAATTGCCCCGCCCATTGCCCAAACTGGTGACCAGCATACGCCATTGATAAAGGCTGAAATTCAGCTGGCACATACTGTCCACCAAGTATTTCAACCCAACGAGTCATCAAATCTGTATCTTCCGTCCAGCCCAGCTGCTCAGCAACTTGAATATTAAAATGACCGACACGAGGATTGTCTAATGGGTTTGGCAGTTGCTCATTATAAAGACGGGTGTCCAATTGAGCATAGGTGTTTTGATAGCGCATAAGAGCCGTTCCAATTTAAAGATAAAAGCTGGGAGAAGAAATTTAAGATATGAATAGAGTAAACTCACTATAACATAGCCTTGATATAGCAGCATTGCACTCTGTCCGTCTCTTGTAAATCATGATTAATTATCACATCATTGTTTATCACATTACTATTTATCAATAGACATGAGATTTAATACCGCACGAAAAAATCCCCCTATCTTTTACAGATAGAGGGAAGGAGAAACGTCACAATAAAATACTAAATAATCAAACAGTTATCAATACTTAAGCCGCTTTTGCGCTTTCACCGATAGAGCGAAATGCTGTTTTCAGATTGCTGTTATGTGCCAATATTTTTTGTTCAATCTTGGCATAATCTTGCTTTAACTCATCTTCAACTTCATGCAAGCGATCAGCAAACTCGGTCTTTTTCAGCTCAATGGTTTTTGCTTTTAATGCTTGCCATTCTTCAACCGTTTGCGTAAAGGCATCATATTCAAACTTAATACGATCTTGGAAGCTTTTCATCGCATGAGGAATATCAATACCACTTGATGTGACCGTATCAATCTGCTGCTGCGCTGCTTTAAATTGCATTTGTACTTCAGCATGCTTGATAGTGGTGTCATCAACAGTACGTAGCTCAGTAGTCAAGCCCAGCTTCGATAAACCAGCGATAAGCCATTTGGTTGGATCATACTGCCACCATTTTACGCCATTACGATAATCATACTGGAAGAAGTGATGATAGTTATGATAACCCTCACCCCACGTAAATAGAGCCAAGAAGAAGTTATCACGTGCAGTGTTGGTATCGGTATAAGGACGCGACCCAAACATATGACATAGCGAATTGATAAAGAAGGTAAAGTGATGCGTCAGTACCAGACGTAGCAAACCGACGATGACCAAAGTACCCCAAACATCACCCAATAACCAACCGATCGCGGCGACTGCACCGATGTTCAATGCAGCAACCCATAAACCGTAATATTTATGCTGAATTTGCAGCGTTCTATCTTTGGTCAGGTCAGGGATATTTTTATAGTCAAATTTTCCGCTAGGATAATTGCGTAGCATCCAGCCCATATGACTAAAGAAAAAGCCACGTTTCGCTGAGTACGGGTCTTCTAAGCGATCATCGACATGACGATGATGCGTACGGTGACCAGAAACCCAATCAAACGCTGAACCCTGTACCGCAAAGGTAGAACCTAGCAATAAAAAGTTTTTGACGATTGGATGCGCTTTATAAGCACGATGCGATAGTAAACGGTGATAACCAGCTGTGATACTGATACCCGTCCATACCATAAACGCCCCAAATACGCCCCAAACCGGTGCGCTGACTTGATGGGTGAACAGATACCATGGCGTAATAATTGCTGCAGCAATAGGCGTGGCTACCAGAATAGTCGCTGGAATCCAGTTAATCGGTGCTTTGGTAAACTCAAATTCACGCATATCGATATTATCTACATCGGTAGGCAGTTCAGTCTGCTCAGAGGCGCTTGCATAGTTGCGTTTGGCAACAGGCATCTCATCGAGTGAGTTTTTTGCTTTATTCTCATCAAAACGTGTTTTAAAACGTGTGACTTGAATGCTGGCATTTTTGACAAATGTGTCACCAGATTTGATAGCGAAACGTAAGCCTTTAAGCGGTAAGCCAAGTGCTTTTTTTGCAATCATATAATATCCCTAACGGTATTAATTTAAGCGTCTATATTACCTTAAATACTTAGTAAAGTGAACACTTATACACTATAAAAATATTGCTAAATAACAATAACTTGTATGGATTATAGTAGGTGTTATGGCAAATAAGCCGTGACTTATCAGCTATAAGGTAAAAATGTAAGTAAAACAATAAATATGTACACCACAAAAGCGAGTTTAGAAATAGGAGTAATGCGTTAAGGTAGTAATAAATAGCTTGGGTAATCGGTAATAATCACATTAACTTGCCAGTTTATAAGCTGCTTAATAGTCTCAATATCATTGACCGTCCATGCACTTACAGGTAAGTCATAGCGATGACAATGCTGTATGACTTCACGATTCAAAAGCGGATAGTGGATACCTAATTGCTTACAGCCAAGTTGTAAGGCAGTATTGGGAGCCTGTTTCAGTAGTTTAGGCTCTCGAATAAGCAGCCCACGTGGTATATGCCTCATGAAAGTACTGCATTGTAAATGGGCATGCAGCTCAACATCAAAGCTGGTTAGTACAATCGGTAGGCTAGCAAGTGGGCTATCAATGAGGTCACGCATCAAGGCTTTTACGAGTTTGGCATAATCAGTGCGACTATGGGTTTTAACCTCAAGTTCAATATAAGTATAGGTATTTAGAGCAGAAGCAATGTCAGGCAACGTGATAATTGGCTGACCAAACTGATGATGACGCTGTATTTCGCTCACATTTAGCTGATCTAGACGTGATTGCTGCCCGCACATGCGCTCAAGCGTTTCATCATGAAAGACGATGAGCTGTCCATCTCGGCTAAGTTGTACATCGAACTCTACACCTGCCAAACCAGAGCTTTGCAAATTTTGCGCATATTCAAAACCTGATAAGGTATTTTCTAATGCTTCACCGCGCGCGCCGCGATGACCAAGTAGCAAGGTGTTCTTAAGATCTATCATAACCAGTAACCATCACATATTTTGAGCATTATAATGGAAATATTATATCGTCTGTTATTAACTGCATCCAACGCTATCACGTATCAAAGCGTATTGAATAAAGCATTTATAAAAATTTTATGCTGATAAAACTTTCTGTCATCATCTTAATATTTGTTTAAGTAAATATATATTTGTAGCTTTTTTGCAACTAAAGCTATATTTCGGACACAATGTTGAACGTTATTTGTACATCAGTAGGCTACATAGATGACCATCTCCTGCAAACACCGTATAATAATGTGGTTTTCAAATCTATCGCAATGCCGGTTTCTGCTAGATTTGAGTTTTATAGTGTAAATGTCAAATACTGTCCGTGAGCGACGGTACGAATCAGTAAATTGGAGCAAAAGAGATATGAGCGTAGCAAATAAAAGTGTGAGCAAATGGTATAAAGTTGCTGGTATCGGCATGGTATGTGGTTTAGCGCTTGCTGGTTGTGATCGCTCAGAAAAAGACGATGCCGAAACGGTAGAAGTGACTGAGCAAGAAACACAGGTTAGTGAAAACGCTGCTGCCACGGCGGTGAGCTGTGATGATCCTATGGTACAAGACCGCCTCAAATCCGCTTTGAAAAATACGCTCAATCAACAAGCCCAAACTTTAGCAGTCAGTTATGCCAACGATGCAGAGATTGGTTTAGGCAGCGGTGTGGTTTCTACTAAAGCAAACGGTATTATCATCGATATACAAAATGCCGCCGTGTTGCAAGCAACCAATGAAAATGGTCTGACTACCTGTCAGGCAAGCGTCAGCATGACTCTGCCAAGTGAAGACTTATATCAAGCCAGCCAAGTGCAAGCCGCTAATAATCAGCCAAGTTTGCAATCGCGCTTAGCCAATGACAATATTCGTATCAATAACAATATGCTCATTGATGATGCTTTTACCTATGTTGTTGGTACGCAAGGCGGTCAAGTACGTACACGTATCGCAGGACAGCCAGCATTATTAACAGTGGTATCAGAAGTGGTCGCCAGCTCAACGCTCCAGTCAGCAATGGAAGAGCAGCGCGCCCAACGTGCCACTCAGCAACCTGAACGCCGCCGTGAATCAGCTCAGAATACACAGAGCAATAATAATACTAGTCAGCCAAGAGCGGTAACGCCAGCTGCGCCTGTGCGCCCAGCACAACCTGCTAAGCCACCAGTTGTTAATCAAAACAGCAGTCAAAGTACAAAGACGCCAAGTAGTACTCCGTCAGCGCCAACACCTAGCACTACTGCGCCTAGTACAGTAACTCCTACACCTGCTGCTCCAGAAGCGCCAAAAGCAACGCCTAAAGATGAAAGCATTGATATGGTCATTATTGAAGATAAAGAAGCAACTTATTAATCTTATTGCTACTAAATATCGATAAGCATCGTTTCAGTATTTCAATAAAAAAACGCCTGCAACATATTTATTGCAGGCGTTTTTTTATGGTTTATTAAATGGCTCAACTATCAGCGAATTTTTGTAATACTTGGCTGTCCCACAAGACTTCAGAGACCTGTTCAGGGTCTGTGCAAAAACGTGCGGCGACAAAGAGCCAATCAGACAAACGGTTGATAAAGCTGACCGCTGTCGGTCGAATGGCTTGTGGCTGCGCTTGTTTTAGTAATACTGCTTGGCGCTCAGCGCGGCGACAAACAGTACGTGCCACATGCAATTGGCTGACCAATAATGAGCCTGTTGGTAAGATAAAGTCTTTTAGCGGTGGTAACGTCGTATTCATCGCATCGATCTGCTGCTCAAGCCAATCAATATGAATCGTATTTACGCCTTCATATTCTGGCATAGCAAGCTCACCACCGATATTAAATAATAAATGTTGAATAATCACTAAAGCTTGGGCAAAGTCGACTTCTTGCTTTGTTTGCAAGCGTTCAGGTAGCTGTTGGCTGTGCCTTGAATTATTGGTTTGCGCACTTAACGCTTGAGTAAGCTGCGCACGTACCAAGCCAATGTGCGAGTTGAGCTCATCAATATCACCCATCACACTAAATAGGATGTCCGCTTTACTGACGCGACTACCATCTGCCATGCCGGTACTGCCATCATCGCCAGTACGCGTATAAATTTTGCTTAAACGATTGCCCATATTTTTATCCTTAACTATCAATGTTTTTATCATTACAGAGTCTTACTTGCGCGCTCATTGTAGTATTTTACGAGCATTTTCGCTAAGATAATGGGTTAAGTTTTATATTGATGTTCTCTTTACCCTTGATTTATGCGTGATTTGCTTATGTAAGCGCTTTTTTATTGGCTAAGCGTACATGATTGCTAGGCTTGTTTTCTCTTATACTTTTAATTTAAAGGCTTTATGACTATGACCACACCTCTTGCAGACGCGATGTCTCAGCTCGTCATCTATGACTCACTTACTGGACGCAAGCAAGCATTCAAGCCGCTTGCCACGGGCAAAGTTGGCATGTATGTGTGTGGCATGACGGTTTATGATTATTGTCATATCGGTCACGCTCGAGTGATGGTTGGCTTTGATATGGCAGTACGTTGGCTTGCACAATTGGGCTATAACGTAAATTACGTGCGTAATATTACTGATATTGATGACAAAATCATCACTCGTGCTGCCGAAAATGGTGAAGAGATTGGCACATTGACCCAACGTTTTATTACTGCCATGCATGAAGATGCGACAGCACTTGGCTGCTTGTCCCCTGATGCAGAACCGCGTGCGACCGATCATATCGATGAGATGCAGCAGATGATTGAGACGTTGGTTAGTAATGACTATGCCTACGCGGGTGATAATGGTGATGTCTATTATGCAGTCGATAGCTTCGCAGATTATGGCAAATTGTCAAAACGTAACCTTGACGATATGCAGGCAGGCTCACGGGTTGAAGTCGAAAACGACAAGCGCAATCCATTTGATTTTGTGTTATGGAAAGCGGCGAAACCTGATGAGCCGCAATGGGCATCAGCTTGGGGTCAAGGGCGTCCAGGCTGGCATATTGAATGCTCAGCGATGTCGACCAAATGCCTTGGTAATACCTTTGATATCCATGGCGGCGGTCATGATTTGCAGTTCCCGCATCATGAAAACGAGATTGCCCAATCTGAAGCAGCAACCGGCTGTGAATACGCGCGTAACTGGATGCACGTTGGTTTTATCAATGTTGATGGCGAAAAAATGTCTAAGTCATTGGGTAACTTTTTTACCATTCGTGATGTCATGGCAAAATACTTACCAGAAACGGTGCGTTTCTTCTTATTGTCGAGTCATTATCGCAGTCAAGTAAACTTCTCTGATAGTGCCTTGGACGAAGCGCATAATAGCCTAAGCAGGTTGTATCAAGCATTAAAAGTTGCTGAACAACAAAAAGGTGAAGTACTTATTATCGATGAAGCCTTGATTAATAATGCCTACGCCAGTGCAGTGGGACAAGACTTTATCAAAGCCATGAATGACGACTTTAATAGCTCAACGGCTATCAGTGTGCTGTTTGGATTGGCGCGTGATATCAATAAAGCGAGTAAAGCACAAGATGTAGAGACTGCTTGGCAGTTGGCTGAGTGCTTAAAGGCTTTGGCGCAAACGCTTAATATTTTACAGCAGCCTGTGCAGCAGTTCTTGCAAGCCGTCATTGGTGAAGTAGCTGAAGATAGTTTAACCGACGAAGCCATTGATGAGCTAATCATCGAGCGTGCTGATGCCAAAACCAATAAAAACTTTGCGCGTGCTGATGAGATACGTGTGCAGTTGAAAGAGGCTGGTATTGAGCTTGAAGACAGTCGTGCGGGCACCACTTGGCGCCGTGCTTAATGTAAGCATTAGTTTTTTGCGCTTGTTCATTCACAAACAATAATAAATTAAGCCAGCTATCTGCTGGCTTTTTTGTGTCTTCTGCATTAGCTTAATATCATACTTATTAGCAAGAGTTTTTGTATGCAAACTCCTTTTGGATTTCTCAGGACTCACTCTCTACAGTCTCATGCCCAGTTTCTATCGCGACTGCTCTTTATAATTGGCAGCTTATTTATCCTATTAAATATGGCGTGCATTTCTGCTTATGCAGCAAGCAGTACTGAGGAAATAGACAGTCGAAATATTGAAGAGACAGTTACTACAAAACCAGAAAATTTGGTGGAGTATGCTGCGCAAAGAATCGATAAGTTAAAAGAAGAAGGAGTGACTGTTTCTGCCGTTGCAGCAGAGGTAATTAGCCCGCTAGAAAAAAGGACAGTGCAGCAAGCAGGTGTGCTACAAGGAGATTCTGGTCTCACTGGTGATTACAACGAAAACTACTATGCGTTAGATAAGCTCAATGCAGGTTTGCCGCCTTTGTCTGAGCCGCCAAATTTGTCGACACCCCTTGCCACATTAGAGTTTTTCCAATCGGCGGTCATGAATCAGCAATATGATTTGGCAGCTTATGCGCTCAATATGAACTTGATTGATGGTAAGTTACAGCGTAGTCGGGCGATAGATCTGGCCAAACAACTTGATTTTCTGTTGATTGAAAAAAAGCTCTATGTTTTTGATGAATTGCCAGATCGTCCTGACGGTTTGATTGAGCCACCGCTTGGTAGCACGAACAGTATTCAAGGCATTCCTAGACGCTCTATTCAGCTTGGTTATATCGATTATCGTGAGCGCCGTGTACCCATACATCTAGAGCGTGTGCGCATTGATGATAGTGCGCCTTTTTGGGTATTTTCTGCCCAAACGGTTGGTAATATCGATAACCTCTATGAGCAATATCATCCGGCAAAGTTTGAGCGTTATTTACCGGCGTGGACAAAATTACAGTTATTTAGCATCGCCATCTGGGAGTTTTTAGCATTACTTGTTTTCTTCTCTTTTACCATGGGAGTAGGCTGGTTACTCAGCAAAGGTGCTGGCAAGCTTCTCAATTGGTATGTCAAAGATAAAGCCGGCAATCGGCTGAGTACGGTTCACCACAATAGCGTGGAAGATTTGGTCAATAAGCTGACAGTACCGCTAACCTTTACCATCAGCTTCTCATCGGTATTTACCTTGGTATCGGGCGGCTTTCCTTACCTGGATGCAGTCGCTTCCTCGACACGTCCGATTATTTGGATTGGATTGGTCTTTAGCGCCATGTGGCTCGGTATACGTGTTATCAACTTTTTTGCCAACCGCTATCAAGATATGCAGATTGAAAATCTAGGAGAGGAGCAGTTTGACAAAGTGCGCCGTCGTCGAACTTACGTATCGATATTTCGCCGCGTCTTCGTATTTGTCATGGTCTTGGGCAGTATTTGGATAGGTCTGAGTGAGTTTGCCAACATGGAAGGCTTTGGCAAAACCTTACTGACTTCGGCTGGCATTGCTGGCGTGGTCATTGGTATCGCTGCTCAACCAATATTGGGTAACATCATTGCTGGAGTACAGGTAGCAGTGACACAGCCCGTACGAATTGGCGACAGTGTGATAATGGATGGCAACTTTAGTACCGTTGAAGACCTGCGTTACACTTATGCGGTACTAAAAACATGGGATGAACGTCGATTAATCGTGCCGATGCGCGAATTGATCACCGAAATGGTAGAGAACTGGTCGCATACAGAAGTGCATCAGACCTGTCCTGTGTTCTTATATATCGATTACGGCGCAGATATTGACGCCATTCGGCAGAAGTTTATTTCGGTGGTGAAAGACAATAAGCTTTGGGACAACAAGACTGAGCCTGAAATATTTGTCGTTGAGGTGACTGAAAAGACCATTCAACTGCGTGGCGCTGTTTCAGCGGTAGGCCCTGTAGAAGCATGGACACTGGCCTGTGAGATACGTGAGCAGATGCTTGATTATTTGTACCGTGAACAAAAGCATTATTTACCAGCTGAGCACCTTGTATTGAGACAAAAATAGTCAATATCTATTGGTTTGGCGCTTAAAAAATTTGAATGTACAGCGTCACTATCGATAGACAGCTTTGGGTAAAACCCACTGACAAATATAGCATGCGATTTGCTTGCTTATTTGTTATAATATGGCGTTATTTTTAAGGGATAATTCAGTTGTTAAGCATTGTATAGTTAGATTTTGGGGCAGGTAAAGGGTGCTGTATTAGCCAGTCTGCTGAGCCAATGATTTAATGAGCAATGATAAATTGATGATGTGCCGAACGAATGTTTGTATTTAGTATTTGTTCCCCACGGTTTTATTATTCTCTACTAGGTTTTGATAGTCTGAAGATTTTGATAAAACGTTCGTTGATTGTCTTGATGCTGTATTGCCCACCCATCAAAATAACCACTAATAGGGGTCTGTATGTTGCGAATTGTCGATGAAGCCTTAACCTTTGATGACGTTTTATTATTGCCAGCTTATTCAGAAATACTGCCAAAAGCTGCTAATCTAACGACCCGCCTAACAAAAAGTATCACGCTAAATTTACCGCTAATTTCTGCTGCTATGGATACGGTTACTGAGTCTGAGATGGCCATTACCATGGCACAACTTGGTGGTTTAGGTATCTTGCATAAGAGCATGGATATCGATAAGCAGGCAATGCAAGTGCGCCGCGTCAAGAAATTCGAAGCTGGTACTGTGGTTGATCCTATTACTGTGCATCCAGAGATGACCATCGGTGAGTTATTAAGACTGACCCAAGACAATAATATCTCAGGCGTGCCAGTGGTTGAGAAGGGTACTGATAAAGTAGTCGGTATCGTCACCCATCGTGACTGGCGCTTTGAAACCAATCTATCATTGCCTGTCAGCCATATCATGACGCCAAAAGAGCAGCTCGTCACCGTTAAAGAAGGTGAGAGCAACGAAAACATCAAAAGACTGCTACACGAACACCGGATCGAAAAAGTTATTGTTATCAATGATGATTTCCGTTTGCGTGGTCTGATTACGGTCAATGACTTTGCTAAAGCTGAAAACAATCCAAATGCTTGTAAAGATGAGCAAGGTCGCCTGCGTGTGGGAGCAGCAGTTGGTACGGGCGCTGATACTCAAGCACGCGTTGAAGCATTGATTGCGGCTGACGTCGATATCATCGTTGTTGATACCGCGCATGGTCACTCAAAAGGCGTTATTGATAAAGTATCTTGGATTAAAAAACATTTCCCGCATGTACAAGTGATTGGCGGCAATATCGCGACAGGTGATGCTGCAAAAGCCTTACGTGATGCTGGCGCTGATGCGGTCAAAGTTGGTATTGGTCCAGGATCTATCTGTACCACACGTATCATCGCTGGTATCGGTGTACCGCAAATCTCGGCGATTGATAGTGTTGCAAGCGCTTTGCAAGACAGTATTCCATTGATTGCGGATGGTGGTATTCGCTATTCAGGTGATATGGCAAAAGCCATTGCTGCTGGTGCGTCATGCATCATGGTTGGCTCACTTATGGCAGGTACAGAAGAAGCGCCAGGTGAAGTTGAGCTATTCCAAGGTCGCTATTATAAAGCTTACCGCGGTATGGGTAGCTTGGGCGCGATGTCAGGTCAAAACGGCTCATCAGATCGCTACTTCCAAGATGCCAAAGATGGCGTAGAAAAACTGGTTCCAGAAGGTATCGAAGGTCGTGTACCTTATAAAGGTCCAGTCGCTGGTATCGTCAACCAATTGGTAGGTGGCTTGCGCTCGTCTATGGGTTATACTGGCTGTGCTACGATTGAAGATATGCGCAGCAAACCGCAGTTCATCAAAGTTACCTCAGCGGGTATGAAAGAATCACATGTCCATGATGTGCAGATTACCAAAGAAGCACCTAACTATCGAGTCGACTAATTATGTCTTTGCCGTTATAGGATGCGATGACTCGCAGCTGTACAGTGTCAAGCGACGTTAAGATACAAACAGCCAACAATGCCTTGTTATTGTTGGCTGTTTTTTTTGTAAAATACAATCATAGATTATTCTAATAATTGATAACTGTTTGTCTTATCAAAACCATTGATGACAGTGAATCATTGAAGCTACTGAGCCTGCTTCCACGTCGGGGCTTTTACTTTTAGACTTAAGGAAAAATAATAATGAGCTATTTTGGCACTGATGGTATTCGCGGTAAATTTGGTGAGCTGCCAATTACGCCAGACTTTATCTTGAAATTGGGTTATGTCACAGGATTGGTGCTGATAGAAAATAATCAAAATTCGCCGCGTAAGCCAAGTGTTGTGATCGGTAAAGACACGCGGTTGTCAGGCTATGTGATCGAAGGCGCACTACAAGCCGGCTTTAATGCCGCTGGCGTCGATGTATATATGTTAGGGCCATTGCCCACACCTGCTATCGCACATTTAACCCGTAGCTTTAATGCCGATGCAGGCGTGGTTATTTCTGCTTCACACAATCCATACTATGATAATGGCATCAAGTTCTTCTCAGCCGACGGCAAAAAATTAACTGATGCAATGCAAAATGCTATCAATGATAAGTTGGACGCTATTATGGCGGCTGACGGTAATAACGATGCCGTAATGCCTATTCTTGATCCGGCACAATTGGGTAAAAATAACCGTATCGATGATGCGAAAGGTCGCTATATTGAATTCTGTAAAGGCAGCTTTCCTTATCAATATGACTTAGATCATCTGACTGTGGTCGTCGACTGTGCAAATGGTGCAGGCTATAGCGTGGCGCCTCGTGTCATGCGTGAGCTGGGCGCCAATGTCATCGCCATTAATAATAAGCCTGACGGCATCAATATCAATGCTGATTGTGGCTCAACCCATCCTGAAGGTCTGCAAGAAGCAGTGCTAAAATACGAAGCCGATGTGGGCATTGCTTTAGATGGTGATGGCGACCGTATTGTGATGGTTGATGAAGCCGGCAATTTGGTTGACGGCGATGGTATCTTGTATGTGCTCGCTACTCAAGGTCAAACAAAGGTGGCAGGTGTCGTTGGCACCCTAATGAGCAATATGGGTTTAGAGTTGGCGTTAAAAGCGGCTGATATTGAGTTTACACGGGCAAAAGTAGGCGATCGTTATGTGATGCAAGAGCTTGAGGCCAACGGTTGGATATTGGGCGGTGAGCCGTCAGGTCATATCTTATGCTTAGACAAGAGCCGGACTGGCGACGCTATTATTGCAAGTTTGCAGATACTTGCAGTCATGCAAGCAAGAGGCAAAGCGCTAAGTGATTTAACTGAAGGCTTTGAAGTATTACCACAAAAACTGGTCAATGTACGCTTGTCTCAAATGCAAGATCCGTTTGAGCATGAAGAGCTGGTTGCCGCTTTTGATAAAGCACGTGCTACTCTAGAGGGTCGTGGTCGCTTGCTTATTCGCCAATCCGGCACAGAGCCGATGATTCGAGTCATGGTTGAATCAGATGATGAGATAGAGTGTGATGTAATGGCGAATGATTTGGCAGATAAAATAAAAGCCATATTGGGTTAATAGTCTTTGATATAAACACACTAGAATAGCAAAATAAGGGACAATCATGAGTATGGATTTTAGCGATCAGCGTTTGTCATATGAAAAAGGTCAACTAGACCAACAGTCAGTACCAGCATCACCGTTTGAGCTGTTAAATGTTTGGATGCAGCAGGCCATAGAAGAAAACGTGCAAGAGCCGTATGCTATGAGCTTAGCGACTTGTGGGGCGGATAATAAGCCTAGCGTGCGTATTGTTCTATTGCGTGAGATTACAGATAAAGGTATCGTTTTTTATACCAATTACGAAAGTGCCAAGGGTCAAGATATCGCTGAAAACCCCAATGCCGAAGCGCTGTTTTTTTGGCACAAGCTTGAGCGTCAGATTCGTATCAGCGGCAGTATTGCTAAAATTGATGCTGATAAATCTGCTGCTTACTTTCAAAAACGTCCGCATGATAGTCAGGTAGGCGCATGGGTTAGCCAACCACAGAGCGGTGAAGTTGCTAATCGCGAAGTAATGGAGCAGACGTTTGAGCAATTGAAAACAGACTATCCAGAAGGCTCAGCCGTACCAACGCCTGAGTTTTGGGGTGGTTACGAGATTACTGTCAATGAGATGGAGTTTTGGCAAGGTCGCGCCAATCGAATGCACGACCGTATTGTCTATCATAAAGAGGCGGATGGTAGCTTTAGTACCAAACGCTTATTGCCTTAAACGTAATCAATAGCGCATGATATGGGCTTAGAAGAAGTTCATATCTATAAAAAAGCCACTTTACCTGTCATATTCATACGGCAAAAAAAGTGGCTTTTTTTATTTCTTTAATAGTGGAGCTATTTGGTATCAACATCTACCGAAGCAGACATACCAGGACGTAGGCGGGCAAGGTCTGGCTGGTTAGAGTCTAAGTCGATGCGTACCGGAATACGCTGAGCGATTTTAATATAGTTACCTGTCGCAGGATTGGCAGCGCCAGCACTGAATTCACTGCCTGTTGCGGGTGATATATTGCTGACCCGTCCGCTAAACCGTGTGCCACCTAAGGCATCCACATGAATAGTGGCCGCTTCACCAATGGTCATATTTGCCACTTGCGTCTCTTTAAAGTTGGCAATAATCCATATGCCTTTTGGTACGATATACATAAGCTGCGTACCAGCAGTGACATATTGTCCTGTTTTAACGCTCAACTGACTCAGTTGTCCCGATTCAGGAGCACGGATTATGGTGTTGTCCAAGTTAATCTGCGCTTGTTTTGCGGCAGCTTCAGCATTTTTGATATTGGCATCTAATGAAGAGCGGCTAGCCGTCGTTTTTTTGCTGCCCTCGACTGCCACTTGTAAATTGGCTTCCGCTTGTTGGACACCAGCTTGTGCTTTTGCTAATTGAGCTTCAGCATGGGCAACATCTGCACTTGATACTGCACCAATGGCAATCAAGCCCTGATAACGGTTGACGTCCTCTCGGGCACTGTCGACACTCACTTTGGCGCTATAAACATCTGCCTCACGTGCCTGAATCTGTGCTTGGCTGGTACCAGTATCTTGCGCATTACTAGAGCGATTGGTTAACGCAATATCGATATTCGCCTGCGCTTGTTCGAGCTGCTGCTGAAAAGTACGGTCATCTATTTTTACCAATAAGTCACCAGCTGCAACATTCGCAAAATCTTCTACTGCTACTTCTGTCACATAACCTGACACTTGCGGACTGATAATGGTGGTTTGTCCTTTAACAAAAGCATTATTGGTTTGCTGCATGGTTGGAGTAAAAGGTGGCAGTTTCCACGCATAGAGAATGAGTGCCACACCAATAACAATCAGCGCAATCAGTAAGGCTAAATTAAAAAATGACTTCTTTTTGGGCGACCAACCTGCTGGCGCAGGAATAGATTCAGTGGGTGGCATCGGTGTATCATCTTTGCCATCGCCTGCCTCAGTGCTATCTATTTTATTTGTATCAGCGGCGTTTATATGCTCATTGGTATTCGTAGGTAAGTCATCAGAAGGGTCGGTTTGAATCCGAGTTGCAGGCATAGTAGGTTCAGGTTGAATGGCTGCTATATTGGTATTTGTGTCATTATTGGAAGCCATGTGTGACTGTGATGGTGTATCCACAACCGCTTGATTTGATAATGATTCACTAGCTTGAGCATTTTCAACAGTTTTAGCTGTTTTGTTAGGGGTGCTTGCGTCATCAACGCGATTCGGTTCGTCTTCGTTCATGACACGCTCCTAAAGGGTTTAATAAGCATAATAGATAACGTTACAATAATAATAAGGGAGAATAGGCGCTATAGAATACACAATAGCATTTGCACTATCTGCTATTTTTTGCCCATCATTTCTGCTAACACGGCAAGCTCTTTACCAAGAGGATTGCGCTTATGATACAGATAATAGAAATAAACCATTAATAAATAGATCGCGGTAATCGTAGCGCTCACTGCCATTAAAAGAAATAAATCATCATAAGCGGCAACGGTCGCTTGGCGTTGAACCCCTTGCAGCATTTGGGTCATTTGAGCAGGGTTGCCAGCAGTCATCGAGCTGACCATATCTGCATAGTGCATCTGCGTGCGGATAGTGGTAAAGGCTTGAATACCGGCCGCACCTGCTAAACCGCCAACCGTTTGTGAAATACCAAAAATCACCGAAAAGCTAATAATATAGGCAGGTCCATTGGCAATGGCACGAAACATCCCTTCAAATACCATCGGTCCCATAAAGTATACGGCAGCAAACGCAATGATAAACTGGCTAAAATAAAACATGACAGGTGTAGAATTCAGTGACACACCCGTATCTATCCATGCACCAATCGCAATCAATGCCACGGCAAAAATCACCGGTCGACGCAGGTCCATCGCATTGGTCGTAAAAATACTAAGCACCAATGCCAGCGCACTAGCGGCTAAAATAATGGCATAGAACATAATCAGCTGATCATTGCCATAACCGAGGTTAGCCAATAACCCTGCCGCGCCAACGCTTTGCTCCGACAGCAAGATACGCATCACAGCGCCCGTTATCATAAAGGCGATAATCGTCCGGCTGCGCATCCAACGTACTTGTAGCATTGGATTTTTACGATGGGTTTCAATCCACAACGCAATAGAAATGGTGACGACGGAAATAATCAGTGGATAACTGAGCCAAGGAGTCGTCCACCATAAAATACGCCCTTGTACCAAAAACACTGCCAATGCTGCAAGACCAGTCGCAAAAAAAACAAAGCTGACAATATCCAGCTTTTCAAAGACTTTTTCCATATTACCGCGTGGCAGCTCAAGAAGGTTAATTAAGCCAAAGCATATCAAAGCTAAGCCTACTTGGAATAAGAACAAGCCTTCAAGTTGACCATCGGCGGCAAGATAAGGCGAGATGATGCGAGACAAAGGCACCCCAAACTGTACCAAGCCAAAGCCCAAAATCAGTCCACTAATACGCCGAGCTGCTGGCATGCCTTGCAAACAATAAAAGATAGACAATACTGTCATAGCGCTCGCGACCACGCCGCTAAAGCCACGGGCAATCAGCTCTAAATAATAAGGATCAATGCTAATGCCGGTGGTTGAGCTCAATAGATGACTACTGACTAACCACTGCATACTGGTCGCTGAGAGCAAAAAGAATAGGGTGATTTTGCTAAATAACGACATACCAAACTGTTGGCGAATTTTATAGAGCAGTACCGTGATACAGGCATTGGTCATATTGTAAGCGACTGATATCCAGCCACCCTCAACAGGGGTTAAGCCCATCTCACCTTGAATTTGAGAGAGGTTGGCGACCAACAGACCGTTTTGAAAACTGGCAGTAATACCGATAAAAATACCGATCAGTAAGTAAAATACTTTCCGATAAGTAGGATGATCGGGTGTGGCAGGAGAGCCCAGCATAAACGGCTGTTCATGAGGTTTAAACTGATAGTCGGTACTCATGGGCTATCTATCATCGGTAACGATGGATAATGTAAATTCATGGTAACGCTCCCAGTTATCAGGCGGTGTCTGATCAGCGCTAATAAGCGTGGTCGGCGCTCATCATACGGTTTTATTCTTAGCGCTTACTCATTCAAAGCGCTGTAAAAAATAGGTCACAGAACAATAAAAGCATAAAAATATAAAAACTCTAATACTTAACAATGCTGTATAAGCAAAAATAGCTCAAGAAAAGCTTGAGCTATTTTATCATAGTTTTTGATTATCGTTCGCATCTACGCGCTTAACCGTGGGATTTATGTCAGAGTAGTCATATCATAATTTGCTTCCAAACGCATGGCGCGCTGATAGCTATCAAGGCTTGCCAGTTGTAGCGCGTATTCTTTAATGTGAGGATAATCCTCTAACGCCTCACGCTTGAGAAGCATAATCAAATCAAACGACAGCATAAAATCTGCACCGCTTAGCTTGTTACCCACGATAAAGGATTTGCCTGCCACCTCGTCATTTAGATAGCTCAGTAGCCTGTGTTTTTCTTGAGCGATATACCCTTTTAAAAATGCATTATCACCAGCACCTGCTTTATTGGTAAATAATTCAAGCAAAAGCGGCAGCATCAGCGAGCTTTCAGCAAAGTTAATCCACTGTAAGTAATGACCATAATCTGCGCTATCGATAGCAGGGCGAAGATTATCAGGTGCAAACCGCTCAATCAATAGCTCAGTAATCGCACCTGACTCTGCATAAAGCTCGCCATCCATCTCAATAACCGGAGACTTACCAAGAGGATGTACCGCTTTTAGACTATCTGGTGCTAGATGCGTTTTGGCATCACGCTGGTGGCTAATAATTTCATAAGGTTGTCCCAATTCTTCTAAAAGCCATAACGTCCGTAATGAGCGTGATTGATTGAGGTGATGTAAGCGAATCATTTAGTTAGCCTTTTTGCAGTGGATTTGATGCTACTAAGCCTGGATTTTAGCCATTAAACGCTTGGCGGCTTCTTCTGATGACGCTGGATTTTGCCCCGTGATCAGCAAACCATCTTCGACCACAAACGATTCCCAATCAGAGCTTTTTTCATAGTTTCCGCCATTGGCTTTTAGCACATCTTCTAATAAGAAAGGCACGACGTCAGTGAGCTGAACCGCTTCTTCTTCGGTATTACTAAAGCCTGTGACCGTTTTGCCTTTGACTAGGTACTCGCCATCGATTTTAACGTTTTTGAGCGCGGCAGGAGAATGGCAGACAAAAGCAACTGGCTTATCTTGTTTGATAAACGTCTCAATTAATTCAATCGAGTTTTTATCAACGGCTAAATCCCACATTGGACCATGACCACCAGGATAGAATACTGAATCAAAATCTTCCGCTTTCATATCTGCCAGTTTTTTAGTCGTTGCTAGGCGTTCTTGGGCTGCAGAATCTTCTTTAAAACGTTTGGTATCTTTGGTTTGAGCATCCGGCGTGTCACTACTTGGGTCAAGTGGTGGTTGACCGCCTGCAGGAGAGGCAATCGTGATATTGACACCGGCATCTAAAAAAGCATAGTAAGGCGCGGCAAATTCTTCTAGCCAAAAACCTGTCTTCTTACCAGTATCGCCCAATTTATCGTGTGAAGTTAGTACCATTAAAATATTCATAATTGTCCCTGTTTATTGTTGAAAGTTATTATTGAGGTTTATTATTGAGGTTTATTATTAAAGCCTATCAGTACTGTGTTGCAGTCGGTATTGAAAATTATTAACGCTATCAAAAACTAATAACGCTAAAAAACCGACTGCTGACAGTATTCATCTTTTAAGAATGACTTTCAGTAGCTGTCTTAACAAGTTATGTTGTTAACTGGTTATTTTCCTGATTTTTTATGTTAGCTATTTAACGTCAGCCACTTTAATCACGGTTTTACCAAAGTTTTTGCCATCAAGCATGTCAAAGAAAGCTTGTGGCGCTTGTGCTAAACCATCAACTTGATGCTCTTTGGTTTTAACATCACCTGATTCAAGCCATTTGCTCATCGTAGCTAAGAATTCTGGGAAATGATCACCGTATTCTTCAAAGATAATAAAGCCTTTGATGGTTAGACGTTTGCTTAAAATATTACCCATCAGGACACCCAAACGGTCTTTACCGTCTGGCAATTCAGTGGCGTTATATTGTGATACTAAGCCACATACTGGAATACGTGCATGGGCATTTAATAGCGGCAATACCCCATCAAAGACTTTACCACCGACATTTTCATAATAAATGTCGATACCATCTGGGCAGGCGATTGCTAGTTGTTCAGCAAAGTCATCGGCTTTATGATCAAGACAAACATCAAAGCCTAATTCTTCAACTGCGTAAGCACACTTCTCAGCACCGCCAGCGACGCCAACAGTACGTAAGCCTAATTGATTACCGACTTGTCCAACAGTTGCGCCAACAGGACCCGTTGCCGCCGCGACGACTAAAGTTTCGCCTTTTTTTGGTTTACCAATATCGGTCAAACCCATGTAGCCTGTGAAGCCGGGCATACCAAGCACACCCAAGCCATAAGAAGGGTTTGCCATATTTTTATCGAGCTTTAGTACGCCTTCGCCATCGCTGACGCTATAGTCCTGCCAGCCCGAGTTCGATACTACCAAATCACCGACTGCAAATGTATCGATATTAGATTCAACAACTTGGGCAACCGTTCCGCCTAGCATGACATCGCCAATTTCTAATGGGTCAGCGTAGCTTGCGGCATCACTCATACGTCCGCGCATATAAGGGTCAAGCGATAAATATACGGTGCGTAATAGCATCTCGCTTTGATTGGGTTTTGGAATCTCGCCAGTAGCCAATTCAAAATTATCGGCAGTTGGTGCGCCATGTGGGCGGCTGGCAAGTTTGATTTGACGGTTTTGTTGTTGATTTTGTTGTTCGTTAAAGCTCATGATAAAGCGCCTTATTTTATTTATTTTTGATTTTAAAGTTACCTGCCACTCTGAAGTGACAGGCTAGTGGTTTCTATAACGACAATATAACTATAGATAATTACTCAGAGAGTTAAGCGTTGCTAGTAATGGCACGCTCTAGAATACGACGTGATACTGCCAAGTCGTTTTTACCATGCTCACCCAATTTCACCATACCATGTACTTCTAATTGCTTGATAATAGGATCAATGGCAGCAGCATCTAACTCGACATCTGCTAAGCTGACCGGCAGTCCAAGCTCGCGGAAGAAGTTTTCAGTCTGTTTGATAGCCGCTTCAATGATGGCATCATCATTTAATTCAGTACCATTATCGTCAGCTGTAATATTCCAAACATTACGTGCATATTGAAGCAATTTGTCTTTTTTGCTGTCTTTAAGCTCACGCATGACTGATGGCAATACGATGGTCAGCGTGCGAGCATGGTCAATCGTGTGCAATGAGGTCAACTCATGACCAATCATATGCGTCGTCCAATCTTGCGGTACACCAGTACCGATCAGACCATTTAGCGCCATAGTCGCTGTCCACATAATGTTTTTGCGGGTCTCTAAATTCTCCGGATCGGCTTTTACCGCTGCGCCTTCCTCAATCAGAATCTTTAATAAGCTCTCAGCAAAGGCATCTTGAACTTTCGCGTTAACCGGATAGGTCAGGTACTGTTCCATCACATGAACAAAGGCATCAGCCACACCATTCATTACTTGGCGTTCAGGTAAAGTCATGGTTTTGGTTGGATCTAAAATTGAAAATTTAGGGAAGGCAAGTGGATTACCAAACGGCAGTTTTGCTTGACGTTCACTATAGTTAATCACGCCGCCTGAATTCATCTCAGAGCCAGTTGCTGGAATGGTTAATACCGCGCCCAAATCAACTGCTGAATCGATATCTCTGCAATAACTGGTGAGTGCATCCCATGCTTTATCGCGTGATACTGTACCGTCTTCTTCAGTCAATGACGATACGAGCGCGACAAACTTACTGCCGTCAAGTACAGAGCCACCACCAACGGCTAATAAGAAGTCGATATCGTGCTCATTAACCATATCAGCCGCTTTTAATAGCGTTGTGAACTCTGGATTGGCTTCAATACCACCAAACTCGAATATTTCGCGATTGCCACTGGCAGCTAATGCCGTTTTAACTTCATCTAACGTACCTGTACGCTGTGCTGAGCTGCCACCATAAGTAATCAGTACGCGGGCATCTGTTGGTACAAGCTCGGCCAACTTCTCGATTTGACCTTCACCAAAGACGATACGGACGGGATTGTAATATTGAAAGTTATTCATAATATTCCTAGTATGTTTTACGAGTATGAAAAAGAGATTTAAAAACTGAAAATAAAGTCTGCAACTTATTTGCATCTGTCCGCATTATATATTAATTAGACCGGTCGTCTAGTAATTATAGTAAATAGTTACAAAACTATCGTATAAGCATTTCAGCCGATATTAATTTAATCGAATTATTCAGTTGGACTTTTAATAGTAGTAATTAATATTTTCTTCAAACAAAATATTAAGAAGATATCCTTGTTTAACACTAGTTCATGGTAAGTTAAACAAGGAGGAGTAAGACGGGGAAGGATAGACAAAACGAGAGCTACATAATGTAAAGAGATCGTTTATAAAATGAAAAAACTAGCGACCCATAGCGGTAGTAGTCATCAGCCATACTTCTGCTAATGGGGTATCCGTTTGACTAATTTTGGTCACTAAGCTGGCACCGAGCCATGCAAAATACCAACGTTTTGCCATACTCTCAGCAGCCACGTTAGCGGGATGAGGCACAGAACCGTCTGCCCAGCCGGCTTTGATTTGAGTTGCAAGCCATGTAATCGTTTGATGATAGCCCGCATATAGGACTTTACGCATTGGCTCCGACATATCTGACACTTCAGCGCTAAGCTTTACCACCAAACATTTCTCATGAGCGCAGCCGCTTTGCTGCGTGTCATACCAGTTTTGGAAATAGTCATACAATTTTTGCTGAGCACTAACATCTTGTGAACCAATAGTATCAAGGCGCTGCTTATACTGGGTAAAGTAGTGGCTGATAATCGCCTCGCCAAAGGCTTCTTTTGACGCAAAATAATGATAAAAAGAGCCTTTGGGCACGCCTGCCGTATCTAATATTTGCTTAATGCCAACTGCGGTAAAGCCTTTTTGTGCGATGAGCTTATAGCCCGTCGTTAACAGATGGTCTCTGGTGTTTGATAATGCAATATTAGATAGCGAACTGTCTGGTTGAGTATGTTTTATAGCATTGGGTATAGACATATGACTTATGTTCTCCTTAGAGAGACTAATTATTTAAGATGGTTTAACAAATTTATAAGTATTGATTGGCAAGTTACGTTTGTTCAACAAACAACAGGTTTAAAAGATTCTAATTTTTATAGTGTTTATGTTAGCATTAGACCAGTCGTCTAGCAAGTTACGTTTGTTATCGTATGCTGCTATTGCTTATTAAACGTGTTACGGAATCTGATAGACGGCCATGATACGTTATAGCCACACTCTAATAATATTATTAAATAAAAAATAGGAACAATTATGTCAACAGAAATTAAAAATACGCAGGTAAATGTTTATACAGATTTTCATTTGCAATATATATCAGGCGAATGGAAAAAGGGTGATGACGATAGTATCAATACCAATACCAATCCGTTTAACGGTGAAACCTTGGTTGAGATTCAACAAGCAACGGATAAACAACTTGATGAAGCTTATCAAGCTGCAAGCGAGGCGCAAAAACAGTGGGCAAAGCAAACTCCGAACGAACGTGCTGCTATCCTTTATAAAGTAGTTAGTATCTTTGATCAGCGTCAAGGTGAGATTGTCGATTGGCTAATCAAAGAGTCGGGCAGTACCCGTATTAAGGCGATGGTCGAGTTTAGCAGTGCGCGGGCGATTACCCTTGAAGCCGCAAGCTTTCCCAATCGCGTCCATGGTGAGATTCGCCCGTCGAACACACCGGGTAAAGAAAACTTTATCTATCGTGAACCGATGGGTGTGATTGCCGTGATTAGCCCATGGAACTTCCCATTACATCTAACCCAGCGCTCTATTGCGCCAGCATTGGCACTAGGGAATGCCGTAGTGTTAAAGCCTGCTAGTGATACACCGATTACCGGTGGGTTGCTGCTTGCAAAAATATTCGAAGAAGCCGGTTTGCCAAAAGGGTTATTAAATGTTGTCGTTGGTAGCGGCAGTGAGATAGGCGATGCGATGGTCACCCATCATGTTCCGAGTTTGGTTTCCTTTACCGGTTCGACCTCTGTGGGTAAGCATATCGGTGAGTTGGCAAATGGCGGCGACTATATCAAGCAAGTGGCGTTAGAGCTTGGTGGTAATAGCCCGTTTGTCGTGCTAAAAGACGCTGATATTGAGCAAGCCGTAAAAGCTGCTGCCTTTGGTAAATTCTTGCATCAAGGTCAGATATGTATTGCGATTAACCGTATCATTGTCGAAGATGAGATTTATGACGATTTCGTTACGCGTTTTGTGGCACACGTTAAGACCTTGAATGTTGGCGATCCTAGCAAAATTGATACGGCAGTTGGTCCGATTATTAATAAAAAACAAGTTGAGTCGCTAAAAGAAAAAATCGCTAAAGCGCAAGATGAAGGCGCAAAAATGCTATTGAGTGGTGAGATAAAAGGTCAAGTGGTGCCACCGCACGTCTTTAGCGACGTCAAACGTGAGATGGACCTATCTTGTAATGAAGTATTTGGTCCTTTGGTTGGTATTATTCGTGCCAAAGATGAAGACGATGCGCTGTCGATTGCTAATGACTCTATGTATGGCTTATCGAGTGCAGTGTTTACCCAAGATATGGCAACAGGCTTGCGCTTTGCTCGTGGTATCAAAGCTGGCATGACCCATATTAATGATATCTCAGTGAATGACGAAAGCAACGCGCCATTTGGCGGCGAGAAAAACTCGGGTATCGGACGCTTTAATGGTGAATGGATACTAGAAGAGTTTACTACCTTGCATTGGATTTCAGTGCAGCATACGCCGCGCGATTATCCTTTTTAAGCGTTTATTATTAAAGTTCTAATTTGATGTGTTAATAAAAAAGACTGCCTATAGGGCAGTCTTTTTTGTGCAGTCATAAGAATCTTATTTTCTCATTTAGCATGAAAGCCTAATAACCCTTGTATTTCTTCGATAGTCATATGTCTGATAAGCGCTTGTTCCTCAACGGTTAGGCGATTCGTATGTTCTTTTAACATGCTATAAAGACTGCGTGCAATCTCAGATGTCGTGGCGTAATACATCTGCGGTTCTTCTTTGGTCAGTTTTATCAAAAATTTATCAATTAATTTGCGTTTGTGAGTAGCAGCGTTTTCTTCGGTTTTTTCAGTCATGATATTCTCCTAGGGATAAATCATTTAAGCAGTCGGCTTACTTATAGTCAATGAGTGTATTGAAAGTGGTGAAGCGTCAAGCAGGGTTGAACCTATCTGTAAGCTGCCCTAGATTGTCTTACTTATCTAAGACAGCCCCTAAAATTATTATCTTACTTTATAATGAATGGCACGCTAAACCATATCAAAGGTAATATCCTATAATGACCACGACCATTTTTGCTACCCACCATTATAATTATCCGCAAAATTTTATCGAGATGAAACCCAAGATTACGCGGCTTGAACAGGCAATTAAGAAGCTCGAAGCCAATCTGATAAATGCGAATGCTGAGGTATTAGCGCAAAGGCTTGCCAGTCATTTAGGGTTGCAAGTAGATTATGCCAGTGAGCTTAATGCCAATCAATTGTTGGCCGCCACGACTATTGAGGGCAAGGTATTGGTGATTGCCGGTGCGGGTTCTGGAAAAACTAAAACCTTGACCTATAGAACCAGTTACTTGATAGAAAATGGCGTATCGCCAAAAGAGATTTTACTATTAACCTTTACTCGTAAAGCAGCCAACGAAATCAAAGGTCGGGCTAAAAAATTGCTGGCAAGCACACCATCTTTTGCTCAAGGGTTAAATAAAGATTTGGTAAAAGATAAATTGCCAAAGAATAAAGCGCTGAATGATATTACCAGTGGCACTTTTCACTCTTTTTGTAATATGCTCTTGCGCCAATATTCAGGTCTGCTTGGTATTAATCCGAGATTTACCATTCTAGATACAGGCGACAGTGAAGACGCCATCGATTTAATTCATAAGGAAAAAAAGTATCCGACCAAAATAACCAATCAGGCATTTCCGCGCAAAAAAACGTTGCAAAACATATTTTCAACCTCTAGAAATCGCCGTATTCATATCCGCGATTTAATTGAAAACAGCTATCCTGATATTGCTGTGCATATTCCTGTTATTGAGCAATTGGCCGTTGACTTTCATGAGTACAAGCGCGCTAACCATCTATACGATTTTGATGACATCATTAGCCAAGTGGTGCGTCATTTAAAGCATAATGATACCTTTCGCCAACTGCTACAAAAGCAATATCGTTATGTCATGGTTGATGAATATCAAGACACCAATATTCCGCAAAAAGAGCTGATTGATCTCATCTGTGCGCCTACGTCAGTGTCGCTGATGGTCGTCGGTGATGACAACCAAAGTATTTATGCCTTTCGCGGCGCCAATTATGAAAATATCTTATTATTCGGAGAGGGTTACCCTGAAGCTAAGCTGATTAAACTTGAGCAAAACTATCGTAGTACGCCAGCAGTGCTTGATTATATCAATGCTCTGTCTGCTCAGATCACCTTGGGTTACCAAAAGCAGCTGTACTCTGGGGTTTCTATAGAAGGCGTAAAACCAATATTTCGCCGACTTAGCGATGAGAGCAAAGAAGCAAAGTATATTGCTGATAGAATTATCGAATTAAAATCAGACTATGATTATCAAGACTTTGCGGTATTGTGCCGAACCTCCTTTCAATCTAACTACGTCCAGCTAGAATTTATGGAACGTAATATCCCGTTTATTGTCGTAGGCGGTATTCGTTTTATTGAACGGCGCCATATCAAAGACGTCTTAGCATTTGTTAAGATACTTTATAACCCGAATGATACCATTGCATGGCACCGTATTTTGACCTTATTTAAAGGGGTAGGGTCAGTGACTGCCACGCGCTTAACCCAAGCGATTAATGCTGACAATAACTCTTTTGAGCCGTTATTAACAACAAAGTTTGCCAAAAAAAGCACGCAACTTGAGCCGCTGTATAAAATGCTAAGTCAAGCCAGCCAAGCAGAGTCGGTTGAAGCCATTATTGAGCTGATTCTAGATTTTTATATGCCCGTTTTAAAAATCAATGAAGACAATTGGCGTGAGCGTAGCGAAGACTTCCGTGTGCTCAAAAATCTAGCGTTAGAGCATGATAGCCTAGATAAATTTTTAGAAAATCTGGCACTTGATCCACCTAATGACTCGGTTGCCACCGCAGGGGAGCCTGAAAAAGGCGAAGAAGGTATCGACAAAAACAGGGACAAAGTGACCATTTCTACCATTCATAGTGCCAAAGGACTTGAATGGCCAGTGGTATTTGTTAATTCATTGGTAGATGGTATGACGCCGCATTACCGCTCACTAAGCGATTTTGAGGAATTAGAAGAGGAGCGTAAGCTGTTTTATGTTGCTTGTAGTCGTGCAAAAAGCAGGCTATTTTTAACTGCGCCCGATTATTTTTCCAGCTATTCAGGCTATTTTGATAAAGTGTCACGGTTTATCGCTGAAATACCTGCCGATAAGATAACGGTGCTAACGGTAAAACAGCCTTTAGAAGAAAGTGATGATCCAGTTTGGTGGTGATAAAAAATGCTATAAACGTTGGAAATAGCTTAAAAAATGACTTTTGTTTTTCATTAGGTTGTCACTATTCCTATCAAAAATACCTTGCATAAAAACATATAACCAAAAGTGTTTATTCGTAAAAATATTTAACAGATAAGGGTTTAAAAAATCTTTCAATGCGTTACTATGACCACCTTACCCGTTATATTCATCTATTTAACACTCTGTATCAAAGCCATAAAAAGGGATATGTTATGCGTCATGAAGTTATCGTTATCGGTGCAGGTATGGTTGGCACCTCGGTTGCTTGGCATCTACAAAAAAACAATGCTGAAGTTTTGCTTATAGACAAAAAGCTACCGGGCTCAGAGACTTCATACGGCAATGCTGGCTTGATTCAGCGTGAGGCGATTCATACGCATCCGTTTCCGCGCCAGCTGACTGAAATGATACGTGTATTGCCAAACCAAGGTACTGATATCCGCTATCGCATACCAGCTATTCTTCGTTATCATCAGGCGCTGTTGCAATACTGGAAATACTCTACACCTGCTTCAGTTAAAAAAATCGAAGGCGAGTGGCAAACACTGATTGAGCATTGCACCAGCGAACATCAAACCATGATTAGCGCCTCTGGTGCAGATGAGCTGATTACCCGCGATGGTTGGTTGCAATTACATCGCTCTGAAGACACTTTTAAAGAAGCTATTGCGCTAGCTATCGATGCTCGCAATCAAGGTGTGGAACATAATGTATTGACAGTTGAAGAATTAAGAGTCATGGAGCCTAGCGCCAATTTTGACGAGTTCGTCGGCGCAATTCATTGGTTGAATTCTTGGCAGGTCTCAAACCCAAGCTTTCTGGTTAAAGCCTATGCAAAAAACTTCCAAGAAATGGGCGGGACAATTAAAGAGACTGGCGTTCAAGAAATCGTACAAGAAGATGGCGGCTGGAAGATTGTCACCGATACCGATACCTTTTATAGTGATAAGTTAGTCATCGCAGCAGGACCTTGGTCTAATGATCTCATCAAGCCGCTTGGTTATGATTTGCCATTATTCCCGATGCGTGGCTATCATCAGCATTTTAAAGTCAACGAAAAGAACACCATCCATCATAGTATGTTTGACATGGATAAAGGTTTCGTCATGGGACCGATGCAGCAAGGTATCCGTATTACTACCGGTGCTGAGATGACTACCATGAATGCACCAAAGAATTTTGGACAGTTAAAGACCGTGCTCAAGCTGGCGCGAAAAATCCTGCCATTAGAAGATGCAGTTGAGAGTGAAGCATGGGCAGGCTCGCGTCCTTGTATGCCAGATATGAAGCCAGTTATTGGTCCTGCAAGTAACCATGAAAAATTATGGTTTGCCTTTGGTCACAGTCATCAAGGTTTCACATTAGGACCAATGACCGGTCGTCTCGTTGAAGAGATGATTCATGAAAAACCGCTATTGGTCGATATCAAGCCATTTAGCGCTGATCGCTTTTCTCGCTAAGTAAGATTTCATAAAACTTGAGTCATTTATACATTTTAAAGCATTAAAAATTAAGGATAATAATCCATGCAAAAGCTCCATAGTAATCAACGTATGAGTAAAATTGTGGTTCATAACCAGACTGTTTATCTATGTGGTCAAGTGGGTAACGCTGAAGATGATATCAAAGCCCAAACATTGACTTGTTTAGAAAAGATACAAGCCTTGTTAGAAGAAGTGGGTAGCGATAAATCAAAGCTACTGTCAGTGACTGTCTGGATAAAAGATATGTCAGATTTTGCCGCAATGAATGAAGTGTGGGATAAGTGGTTTGAAGGCGTACAGCCGCCAGCTCGTGCTTGTGGCGAGTCGGCATTGGCACGTCCTGAGCTATTGGTTGAGATGATTGCCATCGCTGCTGAGTAAATACCAGTATCTGCTGCTTGAAACTGAATAACGATAAGAGGGCGTGATATGACTATCATGCCCTTTTTGATGAGCGACCCATGCAAATAGTCTATAATTAACCTTATTGACATTTATCTGATAAGTAGCAAAAAAGGGTTATAAAAAATGATTAATACTAAAATCTATCATTCAATTTATGTGTTGGCAGAAAAACTATTAGAAGCGGACAGTGCCAATGATAAAAAGACATTTGATACGTTGTATGTACAGCTAAAAGACCTTTGCATTGAAAACGAAAAAGGCAATAAGGATCATCCAGAGCAGTGGGAGACATTGGCTGATTTTACGGAAGATTTGGATGAAGCGCTAGTTATTTACCAGAAGGCCTTGGATAAAGCAGCAGCGATTCAATCAAAAGAGCATTTATCATCGATAGCCTTTTCGATGGCTGAATTACAGAGCGAGCTTGGACAGACAGAGGCAGCGATTAAGAGCTTACAGAGTGCTAAAACTACTGCCAGTAAGCTCGACGATAAAGCATTCAAAAGTGAGATAAATAAGATGCTTGCCGGATTATTAGCTGATCAATCTTAATTATTGCCATTTCTTATTTGAAAAAGTGGCGTTGGCAGCGTCAACAGAGACATTTTGCATTATCGAATAACTCTATTGTTCTTATCGTCCTGTCCATATGGCAGAACGCTTTTCGATAAAGGCGTCAATCCCTTCACTCACATCGTCCGCCATCATATTGCAGCTCATCACCTCGCTGGCATACTCGTAAGCATCTGCCAATTCCATATCCAGTTGCTTATAAAACATGGTTTTGCCAGTTTTAAGAGCGACTGAAGATTTATTAGTAATAGCGTCTATCAGAGACTGTAGCATCTGGTCTAATTGCTCAGCGCTTGCCACACGATTGATCAGTCCCTGCTGTAGTGCAGTGTGGGCATCTATAAATTCACCAGTAATAAGCATCTCAAATGCTTGCTTACGAGATAGGTTGCGACTGACTGCTACTGCAGGGGTGGAGCAAAATAACCCTACATTGATACCAGAGGTGGCAAATTTGGCATTGTCCGAGGCAACAGCTAAATCACAAGCTGCGACCAGCTGACAACCAGCAGCGGTAGCGATGCCTTGTACTTTGGCAATGACAACTTGCGGCATTTGATTGATGGTGAGCATCATCTGACTACATTGCTCAAATAAAGCGCGCTGAAAAGCGACATCTGGATTGGCGCGCATCTCTTTTAGATTATGTCCAGCACAAAATGCCTTGCCATTTGCGGCAATCACCAGTACTTGTATGGTCTTGTCTTGGGCAATATTATCCAGCTCCGCTTGCATAGCAGCTAGCAACTCAACAGATAAAGCATTGAATTGTTTGGAACTGTTAAGTGTCAACGTTACAACACTGCCTGAATTTTTTCTAATAACCAATGGCTCATTGGTGTTGGTCGAAGGAGTCACTGATTGAATGGGGTTAAACTGGCTCATTTATCGTCCTTGATAATGTGTATTTAAACTTAGTGTAAAAGCGCAAAAGCTAATTAAATAACAACCTAAATAGTAGCATGCTTAATTGGTTAAGCAAGAGGTCAGTGATACTGAATATAGCCCATATAAAAATAGCGCCCTTATCATATAAGAGCGCTATTTTTATGTTTTAAAGGCAATCGTTTCAAAGCGTTAATTACTGTTAGCGCCCTTTAGTAAGCGCCTTCACTATAAATCAGTTCATAGCTATGGCTGTATATCTCAACGATATTGCCAAACGGATCTTCCATATAAATCATACGATATGGCTTTTCTCCAGGGTAGTAATAACGAGGTTTTTCCATCCGCTTTTTACCCCCTGCGGCAACCATACGCTCGGCAAGCTCTTCAACATTCGGATCTTGAACACAGAAATGAAAAATACCAGTTTTCCAATATTCAAAGTTATTGTCAGGGTCTTCTTGATTTTTGAATTCAAAAATCTCCACACCAATACGGTCGCCAGTCGATAAATGAGCAATACGAAAACTGCCCCAACCTGCACCAAAGACTTCGGTACACATCTCACCAATAGCACTGTCATCTTCAGTAATTTCAGTCGGCTCCATGATGGTGTACCAACCCATCACTTCAGTATAAAATTTGACAGCGGCATCGAGGTCAGGTACTGAAAGACCAATATGTGAAAAGCTTCTTGGATAAATATTGTTCATGGTTTGTACTCCTTTTTGATATGGGAGTAGTTTACAAAGTTAAGTCTATTACGTAAAATTATCGTTTATTATAAAGATAAGTATGTATTGTAATGATTAATACCACATGGCTACGTACCTTTTGCACCTTGGTGGAAGTCGGACATTTTACTCAAACGGCTGAGCGTCTATATATGACGCAGTCAGGGGTTAGTCAGCATATACGTAAGCTTGAGAATCAGTTGGGGATGGACTTGCTTATTCGTCAAGGTAAGCAGTTTTCATTAACAGATGCAGGTGAGCATTTGTATCGAGAGGCAGAGGATATCTTGCAGCGCTTATCACGCTTAGAGCAGCGTATCGGTGACGATCCGTATAATGAGGGATTGGTGCGAATTATGTCGCCTGGCAGCGTTGGTTTAAAGCTCTATCCTAATCTGTTAACATTACAAGAGCAGCATCCACAGCTGGTGATTGATTACCGTTTTGCCCCCAATACAGATATAGAGCAGGCGCTCTCCAAGCATGAGATTGATATAGGTTTTATGACAACTATCTCGGATGATGAGACGGTCAGCTGCAAGCCGGTGGCTCAAGAAGCGCTACAACTGGTGACACCAGTCACGATGATGGAGCCTAGATGGGAAGCACTTACCAAGCTTGGATTTATTGATCATCCTGATGGCGCACATCATGCCAGTTTGCTGTTGAGCGCCAATTATTCTGAATTTAGCCACATCAATGACTTTATTAAAAAAGGCTTTTCTAATCAGATAGGTATGATTTTAGAGCCGGTAAGTAGGGGGCTTGGATTTACCGTATTACCAGCGCACGCAGTTGCCGCGTATCCAAACCCGCAGCTGCTTAAATGTCATCAGCTGCCAGTCTCAGTTAGTGAAACCCTGTACTTTGCTGTACGCCGCCAGCAGGTACTGCCGAATAGGATGCAAATCGTCCTCAATGAGGTAAAAAAATGGCTATAACAACGTCTAATAGAGTATCTTAAGTAGCCGTATAAAGCCTACTTGATACTTTGACCCAGTTTTATTGCCGCAGCAATATTGGTGGCAGTGATTTCAACATTATGATAAGCATTTTTAAAGATGTTCTCGATGGACTCTAGCTTTTGGATACTGGGCATGATGACATCAAACTGACTGGTTTGAGCCGGTTTTAGTCCATCAACACTGCCACAAATCGCAATCACTGGCGTATGGCGGGCTTTGGCAATGTGACTAATGCCGCCAGCTACTTTACCCATGGCAGACTGAGCATCAAGCTTGCCTTCACCGGTGATGATTAAATCTGCATCGGCGATGTGCTGTGATAAGTTAGCAACTTCTGCCACTGTATCAAAACCTGATTTCAGCTCAGCTTGGCAAAAGCTCATTAACGCATAGCCAAGTCCACCTGCTGCGCCAGCACCC
The DNA here is from genome assembly GCF_036861305.1 of Psychrobacter sp. S4(2024). Lineage (NCBI taxonomy): Bacteria > Pseudomonadati > Pseudomonadota > Gammaproteobacteria > Moraxellales > Moraxellaceae > Psychrobacter > Psychrobacter sp. S4(2024). The sequence goes on from NZ_JAZAQR010000003.1 coordinate 253,747, forward strand.
GCTATCTCTTGATAATTCTGATAGCCCTGCTGCTCACATATACTTGCAAAATGGTTTAATGCTTGGTCCAAATCATTGACTTGCTGCGGACTAGCGCCTTTTTGAGGACCAAATATTGCACTGGCACCCAATTCGCCGAATAGAGGGTTGATCACATCACAAGCTACTTCAAACACTGTCTCTAACACGCTGGCATGAAAGCTTGTCGCGTCTAATCGTTGCAAATTGGCAAGCGCGCCGCCGCCTTGGGCTAATGTATTGTCATCACTATCATGAAACGTCATACCAAGTGCTGTTAGCATACCAAGTCCCGCATCATTGGTGGCACTACCACCAAGACCAATGATGATACGTTTGACGCCTTCGTTTAAAGCATCGGCAATCAGCTCACCGACGCCATAGCTGCTGGCGATGACAGGATTTCGCTCTGCCACAGTCAATAGATGTAAGCCGCAAGCTTGAGCGATTTCGATGACAGCAGTCGCATCGGGCAATAGTAAATACTTTGCGCTAATGGGTCGCATCAAGGGGTCATTTACTACCACTTCTTTCCAGCGCCCACCTAACACGTAAGACAATACTGCAGAGGTGCCTTCGCCACCATCTGCCATAGGTAGCAGCTTATAGTCAGCGTCAGGGAATACTTTACTGAATCCAGATTGGATAGCGAGGCAAACATCTAGTGCTTCTACGCTTTCTTTAAACGAGTCAGGGGCGATTAAAATTTTCATGACTTTCTCTTTGAATGTTTCTTTGAAACTATTTTTTAATAATTTTATTTTCAATAATTTAACTAAGGCGTTAGATAAACACCAAGGTTAATAGCCAGATAAAGATGATGCTGGTCACGCCTTGGATACCAGTCGCCATAGAATGGGCTTTATAAGCCTGAGCCACACTCATACGGCTAAATTGGCTAACAATCCAAAAAAAGCTGTCATTAGCGTGCGAGATAGTCATCGCGCCTGCACCAATTGCCATCACACAAAATACGCGACCAAGCTCACTATCGAGACCTATTTGACCCAATAGTGGTGCGACCATCGCAGAAGTGGTCACCAAGGCAACAGTAGTTGAGCCTTGTGCTGTTTTTAGTGCAGCAGAGACGATAAATGGCATAAAAATACCAAGCCCCAAGGCAGATAAAGTCGTTCCTAAATAATCGCCAATTGGTGTGACCTTTAGCATAGCGCCAAACGCGCCGCCAGCACCGGTGATTAAAAGAATAGGCGCCGCGACCACCAAGCCTTGAGAAATGCTGTCGCTGATTTGCTGTGTTTTTTGTTCAGTATTGATCAGTAAAAATGATAGAAATAAACCAATCAGTAGGGCAGTTAGTGGATTACCAATAAATACTAAGACATCTGTGATGATGTCAGTACCAAATGGTGCACTGGGTAAATTGGCAACAGACGATAAGCAAATCAAGACAATAGGCACGATAATAGGTAAAAATGCCATGGTCGCTGACGGTAGCTTACTATAGTCGTCGCGAGTTTTCATGTTATTTGGCACAGTTGCAGCTGGCGCGTCGATTGCATCAATATTGTCAGGAGTGGCATTCAGGAAGCGATTGGACCATAACCAACCGGCAAGTACTGCAACAGTTGTCACAACTACACCGACCATGATGACCAAGCCCAAATTTGACTCAAGCCCCAAGTTTCCTGCTGCTGCAATTGGACCGGGTGTCGGTGGTACAAAGGTATGAGTGGCATATAAGCCAGTTGCTAAGGCAATACTCATCGCCACGCTTGATACTTTTAAGCGCTCAGCCAAAGACTCTTTTAACGAGTTTAAAATAATATAGCCTGAATCGCAAAACACTGGTACAGATACCACGGCACCTACGATAGACATCGTCAAAGTAGGGAAGCGCGGTCCCAAGATTTTAATGACCGTTTCTGCCATTACGATGGCGGCACCCGTTTTTTCAAGTATTAAGCCGATAATGGTACCAAATACAATGACCAGACCGATATATCCTAAGATGCCCCCAAAGCCATCAGAGATGGTTTTAGCGACCGTATTAAGCGGTACTTGGTAAAATAGTGCGACCAAAAAGGCAGATAATATCAATACTAAAAAAGGATGCCACTTGAGTTTTGCGGTGGCAAAAATAATAAAAAGAATGGTCAGCACCAGCCAAAATACGATCATCACTGTCTCTATATAGTTGTTAATGTCTTATGAAAAATTATGAGGCTCATGCAGCGTGCACTTCATGAAGCATCAATAGTCATATGAATTTTTAAAGGGGCATATTCTATAGTAAATCTACGTTGCTAGGAAATCTATTCGGCTCATATTTGATTTTATTCATGGTAAAGCTTAGATACTCTGCTAGTATGTGGGTTTTGTTTGACATGTACCAGATTTAGGATACTTCCTTTGAACATATTTAATGCCCCGATAATTCCCAATATCGAAAATAATGCGCTACGCCAGCAGCTAGAGCAAATCATTGACCAAAAGACCAAACCAATTGGCGCACTTGGACGTTTAGAGACGCTCGCTCTGCAGTTAGGTATGATTCAAGGCACAATTATGCCAAAGATTGAGCAACCTCAAATTCGAGTATTTGCCGCCGATCATGGTTTAACCAAGCATGGCACGTCTGCGTATCCTAGTGCAGTCACTGCACAGATGGTTTATAACTTTTTGCAAGGCGGCGCTGCCATCAATGTCTTAGCACGTCAGCATAATATTGAGCTAAAAGTAGTCGATGCTGGGGTAGATGCGGATTTTGGCAATACTCCTTTTAAAGACCATCCGCAACTGCTAGATTATAAAATTCGACATGGTAGCCGTGATGCGCTAACAGAAGCTGCGATGACAGAAGTAGAATGTTTAGCTGCGTTAGAAAGCGGTATGAACGTGGTTAAGAACATGGCGGGTAATCTATTGATTGTCGGTGAAATGGGCATCGGTAATACTTCAGCAGCAAGTCTTTTGCTGGCGAGACTTGGCGACTTGTCTCTTGCTGATTGTATCGGTCGCGGTACAGGTCTTGATGATGCAGGCTTGCAGCACAAGGCAACTATCTTAACGCAAGTATTAGAGCGTCACAGTGAAGTACAAGCGCCGTTCGATGTGCTTGCTGCATTAGGCGGGCTTGAGATTGCTATGATGGTGGGGGCGCTTATTGAGGCTGCCAGTGAACGTCGTATTTTATTAATTGATGGCTTTATCGCCAGTAGTGCTTTGCTTGTCGCCGAGCGCTTAGCACCGGGTGTTGCTCAATATGCTATCTTTGCTCATCACTCAGTTGAACCAGGGCACGCGCATTTATTAAAACTGCTGAATGCTAAGCCATTACTTGATATGGGTATGCGCTTAGGCGAGGGTAGTGGTGCGGCATTAGCGTATCCACTATTACAATCTGCCTGTGCCATTATCAATGAGATGGCAAGTTTTAGTGATGCTGGTATCAGTGAGCAAAGCAAGTGATGCAAAGTTCATCCTCAAAGCTGTCTGTATTGCAGCGCCTTCGTTATGAAGCCCGATTGATATTGGTTGCTGTTCAGTTTCTAACCCGTATATCCGTCCCGTCTTTTAGACATTATGATCCGCAGTGGCTGCACCAAAGCAGCCGTTATTTTCCAGCGGTAGGCTTACTGATAGGTTTGCTTTGTGCTGGCGTGTTTTGGCTTAGCAGTCTCTTATTCATACCGCTAGTTGCGGCAGTGATAAGTACGGCTTTTGGTATCAAGCTGACAGGTGCTTTTCATGAAGATGGACTTGCCGATAGCTGCGATGGTTTAGGTGGTGGGCTAACTCGCGAGCGTACACTCACGATTATGAAAGACTCACGCCTAGGCACTTATGGCGTATTAGGTTTGGTCTCAGCGCTATTGCTTAAAATTAGCTTACTTACTACGATGCCAACACCCGTTGCTATCGTTGCACTCATTATTGGGCATACTGCATCACGTTTACTTTGTATTAGCTTACTGACGCTATTGCCTTATGGCGGAGAGATTGAACATGCCAAAGCAAAACCGATGGCACAGCAGCTGACACCATTACAAGCTATATATAGCAGTGGTTGGCTAATATTGGCTATTACTTTGGTCACACTGGTTTTCCCTAATACCATGCAACAGATTGGTATTTGGCAATGGTTATTGGCTTTATTGCTAGGCATAGGCGCGACAGATTATATGCGGCGCTTATTACGTAGACGTTTAGATGGTTATACGGGTGATGGCTTAGGAGCCACGCAGCAGCTTAGCGAAATTGCTATTTACATTGGACTGGCCGCTTCATTGCCCTTAATTTAAGCCAAAGCGTTAAAATTGATGCTAAGAAAGGATACTCGCACTCATGATTCTGTATATTTGGCGTCATCCAAAACCTATTACGGCTGGTGGTCTCTGTATCGGACAGACAGATGTAGAGGTCGATAAACGTAAACTAAAACGCCTTGCTAATAAAATACAGCGCTTTGTACGTCTACAGCAATTACCAAAAGTGATTTGGGTTAGCCCCTTACAGCGTTCACTAAAGGTCGGGGAAATATTGGCACAGCGCGGTTTTGAGTGTCGAGTCGCACCTGAATTGGCTGAGATTCATTTCGGTGATTGGGATGGTCAGTTTTGGGAACAGATTGAGAAACAACAAATTGATGAATGGTGCAATAATTTTGCCCACTTTGCGCCTGATCATGGTGAAAGTTTGCAACAGCTGTTTAATCGAGCGGAGAGCTGGTTGGATAAAATTGCAGCTGAACAAAAAGATAGCCCAGTATTAGTCATCGGTCATGCAGGCTGGATAAGTGCGGCCAAGATAATGGCTGCTGACCAAGAAGTGCCGAAAACAGCCGTTGAGTGGCCGCGCTCTGTAGCATATCTGTCCTGTAATCGTATTAATATTTAACCAAAAAAATGGTCATTATAATGACCGTTTTTAATATTTAATTATAGTTTAAAAGTGTTGAAATGCTACTGACAGTCATTTGATAGATCATTGATCTTCTCAAAACATGCTCTCTCAGTTTCTGCTATAGCCGAATCAAAGCTCACATAAATGCCTTTGTCATCTAAGGTCGCATACCAATGGTCAGTATTATTATCGGTTAATATTTGGAAGTATTTATTATTAACGATTCTACCAACCTTATAAGTTTTGCCTTCGGTATAAAAGTCATTGCCTTGAGTACATCGTAAAGTGTCATCAGTATTTATCATGGTATCCTAGATTTCATTCATAAAATATATATCGTCAGCATAGTGACTAGTAGGATTAGAATACAACAGACGTTAGCAATAGTCTTTTGTCATTGCGTATACAGTGTTTATTGTCTGTATCAGTACTAATATAAATAACGAAGTCCAAATCCAACACAAAAAAAACCAGCAACCTAAAGTTGCTGGTTTTTTATTGCGACTAAAACTTAGTATGCTAAAGATTACTCTTCAGAATAGTCTTCGTTTTCGTCTGCAGCATTGTCTTCGTCTAAATCTTCGTTGTCGCCATCTTCAGAAAGAATGGTAACTAGAATAGTAGCCGTAACGTCATGATGTAGTTGAATATCAACATTATATTCACCAATTTGACGCAAAGTGCCTTCAGGTAGCTTGATTTCAGCACGGTCAACTTCTAGACCTGAGTTAGTCAATGCTTCAGCGATATCGCGTGTACCGATAGAGCCGAATAGCTTGCCTTCGTCACCTGATTTAGCGCGCATGATAACATTAACGTCAGTTAATGCGTCAGCACGTTCTTGAGCAACCGCTACTTCTTTTGCTTCTTCAGCTTCAAGCTCAGCACGACGTGCTTCGAACTTTTCAATGTTAGCTTTAGTAGCAGGTAGTGCTTTACCCAAAGGGATAAGAAAGTTACGTCCGTAACCTGGTTTTACATCGACAGTTTCACCGAGTTTGCCAAGGTTGACGATACGCTGTAACAAAATAATTTGCATGAGTCATTCCTAGTTAACGGTTAACCCTGATGGTTATCAGTGTATGGAAGTAGCGATAAATAACGAGCTTGCTTGATAGCAGTCGCTAGTTGACGCTGATATTTAGTAGACGTACCGGTAATACGGCTTGGTACGATTTTGCCATTATCACTGATATACTGTTTTAGCAATTCAACATCTTTATAATCGATGTGAGTGATACCTTCAGCAGTGAAACGGCAGAATTTGCGACGGCGATAAAAACGTGCCATGATTATGCTCCTTTAATTAGTCATCACTGTGGTTGTCGTTGTCATCATTACTGTCTGGACGACGAGTAGTAGCTTTGCGTGCGCGTTTTTCATCGGCATTCTTGGCTAACTGCGACTCTTCAGTGACAGCATCATCACGGCGCATAACTAGACTACGAATGATCGCGTCGTTATAACGGAATAATTCTTCAAGTTCAGCTAAAGTCTCGCCGTCAGTTTCAATGTTGAAAAGAACGTAATGAGCTTTGTGAATCTTGTTAATTGGGTAAGCAAGTTGACGACGACCCCAATCTTCTAGACGATGGATAGTGCCGTTGTTGTCTTGAACTAACTTGATATAGCGTTCAACCATGCCGACCACTTGGTCGCTTTGGTCTGGGTGTACAAGTAACACCAGTTCGTAATGTCGCATTATGACTCCTTACGGATTAGTAGCTATTAACCCTATGTTAATAGCAAGGAGATTTATAAGGTAAGCTCAAATCCTACCCATTATTATAAATAATTAACAGAGAATAAGCTTAGTTTATAAAGCGCCGTATTATAACAGTAGTCACTGATGAACACAAAGGTTAATCAATGCGCAACTGTTAATAAAAATTATTAATCGAATACCTTGTTTCTTTATCAATAAAAAAGCAACGCTGATACGTCGCTTTCCATGACAAACATAAGAGATATTATGAATAATCAAAAATAGGATTATTTTATTTTTGGCTCTTTTATCAATTGACTACTATCTGCTTTAACCACCAAAGTTTTGGCCAATTTGTCGTGCCAACCAATGTTTTCAGGGCTTTTAGACGCCATATAATAATGAATAGCAACAATGACAAAGCCTAAAAAGCTGGTAAACGAGAATAGTAAGTTATAAATGATAAACAGCAAAAAGGTACGCATACCAATAAGCTTTAAAAATGATGGCAGACGATGGGTGGTTTGATCAACCACGCGAATACCTGTAATCATTTTGCCCAATGATTGACCACGCAAAATGATAAATAACAATTGCAAGGCAAACAAACCAAAGACCATGACCTGCGAGATCATCAACGTGCTGCTAGGCAAGCTCTCCATCAATGTCACTGAGTACTGATAAGCAGCGTCCATATCCTGGATATTTTGGAACTTGGTATAGTCGACATCCATCTTGGTCAATGCCATGACTAGTGGAAAAATCGCTAATAAATACAGTAAAGCATTCAGCGCCGTTGCCAATATCCGTGACATGATAGGAGCGAGTATCACATTACCCACTACTTTATCTTTCGCTGAAGCAGCCTTGGTCGCGTTAGACTTATTTAATGACACGTTGCTATTTGGCGTGTGATGACGATTGGTTGTCATATCTGCTTTGGTGTTTTTAGCAGTGTCTTTTGAACGTTCAGGCTTGCCATATAAACGATCTAGCGATACCGATTGTTTGTCTTTATTGGTATCTGCTGCATCGTCTTCTGGGAAGATAGTAACGTTGTTGATGATAGAATCATTAACCTCAGGCATCGCTACATGAGTTGGGCGATAAAAGGCTTGATTATTAGTTAAGTTACCCACGCGCTGCCACTGATCTAAGCCGTCATGCCAGACCAAATCATCTAATAGCACTTCACCAGAGGTGAGCATAATATTGAGCTGATCCAAAGTATATGGACCGGCTTGTACGTTATTTCGAGCAAGGAAAATCTGCATAATTGCCTGCATAGTTAGTCATGTCTTAAGTCACTGTTTTAAAAAACTGCTTTTCAGTCACTATTGATCATACATTATATTAGGGTCTATTTGAAAAAATCAAATAGACCCTAGTAATTGTATCTTAAATGACGGTGTGAATTAACGTTGTGACGTAAGGTTACAGCTTACTTCGCTTCTTCACCCGCTAAGAAGAACCATGTATCTAGTACTGAGTCAGGGTTCAATGATACTGAGCTGATGCCTTGCTCCATGAGCCATAAAGCTAGATCTGGATGGTCTGATGGACCTTGACCACAGATACCGACGTATTTGTTTTGCTTACGGCAAGCATCAATTGCCATTGACAACAGCTTTTTAACCGCAGGGTCACGCTCATCAAATAGATGTGAGACGATACCTGAGTCACGGTCAAGACCTAGAGTCAACTGAGTCAAGTCGTTCGAGCCGATTGAGAAACCATCGAAATGCTCTAGGAACTCTTCTGCTAATAAGCAGTTAGTTGGTAGCTCACACATCATGATAATGCGTAGACCGTTTTCACCACGTTTTAGACCATTTTTCTCAAGCAATTCGATGACTTGTTTGGCTTCGCCGACGGTACGTACAAAAGGAATCATGATCTCGACGTTGGTCAAGCCCATCTCGTCACGGACACGCTTCAGTGCTTTACACTCAAGCTCAAAGCAATCACGGAAGTTATCAGACACATAACGACTCGCACCGCGGAAACCAAGCATTGGGTTTTCTTCTGATGGCTCGTATAACTTACCACCAAGCAAGTTAGCGTATTCGTTTGATTTGAAATCTGACATACGAACGATAACCGGCTGATCCATAAAAGCAACGGCTAGGGTTGAGATACCTTCAACCAATTTATCCACATAGAAGTCAACGGGTGAGGCATAACCTGCGATACGCTCATTAATGGCTTGTGCAATTTCACGTGGCAAGCTGTTCATGTTCAGTAAGGCTTTTGGATGTACACCAATCATACGGTTGATGATGAACTCAAGACGTGCAAGACCGATACCTTCGTTTGGCATTTGGGTAAATGAGAAGGCACGATCTGGATTACCAACGTTCATCATTACTTTGAATGCAAGCTCAGGCATAGATTCTACAGAGTTGGTCTGTACTTCAAAATCAATCTGACTTTCATAAATGAAGCCAGTATCGCCTTCAGCACAAGAAGCAGTCACATCTTGACCATCAACCAACAGCTCAGTGGCATTACCACAACCAACGATAGCAGGGACGCCTAGCTCACGAGCGATAATCGCTGCGTGACAAGTACGACCACCACGGTTAGTAATGATAGCAGAAGCACGCTTCATGACTGGTTCCCAATCCGGATCCGTCATGTCTGATACCAATACATCGCCTTCTTGTACTTTATCCATCTCATTTAGGTTACTAACGATACGGACTTTACCTGAACCGATACGTTGACCAATTGAGCGACCTTCACACAATACTTTAGCGTTAGTCGTGTCGATGATATAACGTTCCATGACATTGCTGTCTTGGCGACTCTTAACCGTTTCAGGACGAGCCTGAACGATAAAGATTTCATTGGTGTCGCCGTCTTTTGCCCACTCGATATCCATTGCTTGACCATAATGCTTTTCAATGGTCATCGCTTGCTTGGCAAGTGACGTCAGCTCTTCCGTAGACAAAGAGAACTGCATACGATCTTCTTTTTCAACATCAATGACTTTAACTGATTTGGTAGTACTACCTTCATCACCATAAATCATTTTCTTATGCTTGCTACCTAAGTTGCGACGGATAATCGCAGGTTTGCCGTTGGCAAGTAATTGCTTTGACACATAGAATTCATCAGGATTTACGGCGCCCTGTACAACCATTTCACCTAGACCATAGCTTGAAGTGATAAAGACCACTTGATCAAAACCACTTTCGGTATCTAGTGTGAACATAACGCCTGCAGCACCAGTTTCTGAGCGAACCATACGCTGTACGGCAGCAGATAGCGCTACGCCTTCGTGCTCAAAACCTTTGTGCACACGATAAGAGATGGCACGGTCATTATAAAGAGAAGCAAAAACTTCTTTAATCGCGATTAGGACGTTATCAATACCGCGAATGTTCAAGAACGTTTCTTGTTGACCGGCAAATGAGGCGTCTGGCAAATCTTCAGCAGTCGCAGAAGAACGTACAGCAACCGCGATTTCTTTACCATCGCTCATTGCTTCGAATGAATCACGAACCGCTTGCTCGAGATCTTTCGGCAGTTCTTGCTCAATAATCCAAGTACGGATTTTTTTGCCCGTTTCAGCAAGTTTATTGACATCGTTAACATCTAAGGTTTTAAGCTCGTTGTTAATTTTATCAAGTAAGCCTGTTTCTGTTAGAAACTGGTAAAAAGCATTTGAAGTTGTGGCAAAGCCGCCTGGAACACTAACGCCCAAATCAGATAGATGGCTGATCATTTCACCAAGTGAAGCGTTTTTGCCACCGACCATTTCAATGTCGTCTTTTCCTAACTGATCAAGGTTAATTACAAGTGCTGTAGATTGCGCTGCCATGATAACTCCAGAAAATAAGGTTATTTAGTAAAGATTATAATGGTCGATTATACCCCTATATTTTGAGAAATTCGAGAGCTTGAAGCAAAAAAATGATGAAAAAGCTACAAATTGTGAGATTTGCTACATATTTATTAGGATAGACCATAAATTTTGGTACGATAAATATCGATCTTACAGTGAGCCAAGTCTTAAAAATCTATGTAAGTCTAAGTGTGCGCCTGTAACATTGATTACTATTAAGCGTCTATTATGCGTATAATAAAGGTGAAAATTTAAGACGCATATGACCAAATTATGAAGCGCTAGATGCTAAAAATGAAAGGCTGCTACTGAGGTTTCAACCAAGGATTTAAAAATAAGGTATCAACGTTATGTATGTAAATCATTCGTCACCACAACCCAATTCTACGATTCAAAATATGAAAGCACTAGAAGTTGATAACGCTCAGAACATAAGAACGGCGTTTTTTATCTCTGATGGCACGGCGATTACAGCAGAGACGCTTGGGCGTGCTATTTTAAGCCAATTTGCTTCAGTGCCCTTTGAGACTCGAGTATTGCCTTATGTAGATAATCTAGAACGTGCTGAAGATGCGGTTGTGCAAATCAATACCGCCTATCAGCGAGATGGTTTGCTGCCACTGGTGTTTGATACTATTGTTAGTCCTGAGATTCGTGAGAAAATCAATTCAGCGCACAGCTGTAATTTGGATATGTATGAAGGTCTCATCGGTCGCGTAGCAGAAGAGACTGGGGTGGAGCCAGATGGGCATTCAGGTCATGCACATGATAATGTTGACTCTGAGACTTATAAAGAGCGTATCGATGCGGTGCATTTTGCATTAGACAATGATGACGGCGCGCGTACCCGTCATTATCATGCAGCAGATATTATTTTGATTGGTGTTTCGCGCTCTGGTAAAACGCCAACGTCATTGTATTTGGCACTACAATTTGGTATTCGAGCGGCCAATTATCCTTTAACCGAAGAAGACCTAAATGACAACCAGCTACCTAAAGCATTGCGTGAGCATAAACACAAGTTATTTGGTCTGATTATCGATACGGATCGCTTGGTGAAAATCCGCCAAGAGCGCCGCGCGGGTAGTCGCTACTCAAGTTATCAGCAATGTCAGCAAGAACAGCGTGCAATACAAGGAATTTATACCTCACAGGGGATTCCAAGTCTTGATGTGTCAGAGATGTCCGTTGAAGAGATTGCCACGCGTATATTGCAGATGACTGGTCTCAAACGCCGCATTGGTTAATTGAGCTCGGCCTCTATTTTTCTGAAAAACAATACTTTTGAAAAAAACAGTTGTAGTCGTGGCTGTATTGCAAAATAACGTATCACCACGTATGGTGGACACACTTTAGCACCATGGATATTTTTATCTAAACTTTTATAAAGATGAAGGCGTCCGCGAGCTAAAAAACAGATTCATAAATGAATAAAGAGGACACGATGGGAAGCAAAACGATAGGCGACGCGACCAATGATACTGGTAAAGATATTAAAACTGAGGTGTCTAATAAGGAAAGTGGTCGTGTGCCAAACCCCGAGCATACTGAGGGTAAAAATAAGAAAGAGAAAATCGAACAAACGCATGAGCAAGTTACTGAAGACATCATGCATCATCCAGATTTGGTCAATCCACTAGATGATACACGTATCGACGTAAAATCGGGCTTTACTAAGGATTCACAACGTCTAAAAAGCGATAAGCATGAGTTTGAATATGATGCGGTCGTATTAGGTGCAGGTCCTGCAGGTGAAGCTGCTGCCATGAAACTTGCCAAATCGGGCAAGAAAGTGGTGGTCATTGACCCGCGCGAGCAAGTAGGCGGTAACTGTACCCACGTTGGTACGATTCCAAGTAAAGCTTTGCGCCAGTCGGTTTTTAACTTGATTAACTTTCGCCGTGACCAGATGTTTACTAAGGCCATGGACTATCATCAAGTCCCGCTGAATATCGTGTTAGCTAAAGCTCGAAAAGTGATTCTGCAACAGGTTCAGACGCACACCAGATTCTATGAGCGCAACCAAATCGAAGTGATTCATGGTTGGGCAAATTTTATCGATAAAAACACGATACGTATCGAAATTGATGAAAATACCTTTGAAACGATTACCTTTAATAAAGCTATCATTACGGTCGGCAGCCGTCCATACCGCCCTGATATCTTAGACTTCAATCATCCACGCGTATTTGATTCTGATAAAATCCTACAGATGGATTATGTGGTTAAGAAAATCATTATTTATGGCGCTGGCGTGATTGGCTGTGAGTATGCGTCTATCTTCACCGGTCTTGGCTATAAAGTAGATTTGATTAATAACCAAAACCAACTGCTAAGCTATTTGGATAGTGAAATCAGTGACGCCATCGCTCATGACTTTCGTCAATTTGGTGTGGTTATCCGCAGCAATGAAGAGATTGACCATTTAGAAACGCACGATGACTGTGTGATTTTGCATCTAAAAAGTGGTAAGAAAATCAAGTCAGACGCTATTTTATGGTCGAATGGACGCTCAGGTAACACAGAAGGCTTAAATTTAGAATGCCTAGGTCTAGAAGCGAATAGCCGCGGTCAGCTGAAAGTTGATGATACTTACTGTACCGAAGTTGAAAATATTTATGCAGCGGGCGACGTTATTGGTTGGCCTTCATTAGCTTCTGCCGCTTACGATCAAGGGCGCTGTGCGGCGGCATTTATGGTCGGTGACCGTGATGCAGAGCCCGTATCGAGCGTACCAACAGGTATTTATACGATACCTGAGATTTCATGTATCGGTAAAACGGAACAAGAGTTAACCGATGCTAAAGTTCCTTATGAGGTCGGTCAGGCTTTCTTTAAGCATCTTGCGCGCGCGCAAATCATTGGTGAGCGTTCAGGCGTTCTAAAAATCTTGTTCCACCGTGAGACGTTAGAGATTTTAGGTATTCATTGCTACGGCAATCATGCTTCAGAGATTATTCACATTGGGCAAGCCGTGATGAAATGTAATGCCACGCTTGAATACTTTGTCAATACCACCTTTAACTACCCAACAATGGCAGAAGCCTATCGCGTTGCGGCATTGAATGGTCTTAATCGGGTGTTCTAACGATTAATGATATTAAACTGAGTCAATAAAAAAGCGTCTGTAATTATACAGGCGCTTTTTTTATCATGGTTAATATGGTTAATATGTTATTAACTTTAATAAGCATTTTTACGTTCTGACGTTAACCAGCGGAATAGCAACAGTAGAATAAAGTAAAAAATCCACAATCCTGCCAACGCATAAAATCCTGTCGCTACTTGCGCGATACTAGCGCCCATTTGGTTAAGCTGCACGGAAGTATTGATACCTGGTGTCGTTGGCAATAACCAACGAATGATTTGCAAGAATTCAGGAAGCTGATGGGCAGGCCACGGATAACCACTGACAAAAAACATCGGTAATGAGCTAAAAATTAAAATTTGCATACTACGCTCGCGCTGGCGAAACCAAAGTCCAAGCACGCAACCAAGTGTGGCGACTGTCGGACAAAATAGCAGCAAGAATAATAAACTGCCGAGCATGTTTTGCCCGCGCGGATAGTCATGAAGCTCAAATGCCCAGCCGTAATAAAAACAGCCAATCACAAAGCTAAACATACTTAGCGCGGCAATCCGCCCAAGCCAGCCACGAATGTTAGTTCTATGGCGTCGTTGCTCATACCAAGTGCCGATCAACATCGCCGTTGACATCAAAAGCGTTTGCTGCAAGATAAGAATAGATACCGCTGGCACGACGTAAGCGCCATAACCTTCCGTTTGATTATATAAAGGGATAATCTTTAACGGTACGGCTTGAGTTTTGGCAGAAGCAGTCGCTAAGTACGCCCCTTGTGCCACGTTTTTCTTTACCTCAATGCCAGCTGAGACGGTACTAACCGCTTGCAAAAATCCCATTTGTACGTTTTTATTTAATAAAAAATAGCCGCCATTACCAAGCACGCTGACGCTAGCGGCTTTGCCTGACAACACTTGCTGTTCAAGTCCGCTTGGAATAATCATGTAGCCTGCGATGTCATCCGCCCATATGGCATCGATGGCTTGCTGCTCATTTAAGAAGCGTTTCGTATCTAGTTGCGGGCTGGCACTGGCATAGCGAACGATGGTTTGCGATAAAGGACTATTGTCTTTATCAACAATGCCAACAGGCACGTGGTTTACAACTTCGGTAGAATACGGCCAAGGATAGAAGAAACCATAGATAATCGGTGCAATCATCAATAGTAACAGCACACCTTTATCAGAAAACACGTCTTTTATGGTTTGTAAAAAGCTGCCAAAGAAGCTTGGTGATGCCAGAATTTCCTCTGATACTACTATTTTAGTAGACGATTTATGATTTGAATTGGATGACATCAGCGTGCTCCCCAGCGTTCAGGATGCGCTAATGCGCGTTTGCTTAGTAAGGCCGTTAAATATAGCGTAACGAGTGTTGCTAGCGTCAGCCCATAAACAATTGGTAAGGATATGATGACAGGCGCTTGCATCTGTAACTGTGCAATATGCAGCTTAAGATAATGGGTAAGCGGCAACACATCTGACCAATGCTGGGCATTCTTACTGATAGCGACATAAGGAAACGTCACCCCAGCGAACGCATAAGAAGGTGCTGAGATAAAACCCGTCGCCGATAAACCCATACGCAATGAGAAGGAGCCTAAGGTAAATATAGCGCCAAGCCAGAAAGATAACATCATTAATAATATAAGGCTTATATAGGTTACCATGAGCGCGCTAATAGCAATCGATTGTTGCGGCGCTGCCAGCCATAAAGCCAATATCGACCAAATACTATAAGCCAGTAGCGGCCAAAAGTACTTGCCCAATAAACCAACTACCAATACCGGTATACTTACTTCTTCTGGTGCTTGGTTTTGACTGGCTGAGACATTATCTAATGGACTAGGTTGGCTGTCATTATTAGGTTGATCATCTTTAGGTGGTAATGTTAAAGAAACATGACTGCCATTAATAAAGTGATACCAGCGTCCGATTCGCTTGTCACGCAATTCACGGCCGATCGTCGTTGCGCCAATGACCATTGCCAAAATATGCAACAGAGCAGGAATGACTGTCGATGCCAAAAATTGCTGATAATCAGTCGCAGCATTAAACAAGCTAATACGTTGAATGCTAATAGGAGAGTAGGCAATCGCAGCTTGTGATGGAGCCATCCCTTGCTTGACCAAGCGCTTCATCTCAACGCCTGCGGATAAGGTGCCGATGACAGACTGTACGCTGGTTTGGATAATGCCAGAGTGGGTGCCATATTGGGCATTGACTTGGAGTACAATAGGAGCAGGCTTACTTAATAAGATATTACGAGAAAAATCTTCAGGGATAATGACGACTGCATAGATATCACGCTGCAAGATAGCAGCTTTTGCCGCAGCAGGCGTATGATATAGCTGCTTTACCGTCAAATTAGGATTGGCTTCCAAATACCGTAATGCCGTATTGGCAACAGGCCCCCGATCATTATCAATCACGCCAATAGGCAAATCAGTGATTTGTATTTGTGAAAAAATCCACCAAATTAATAGCACAGTAGCCAGCGGTATCCAGAACACCATCGCCAAGTCCCACGGATTTTTTACCAAAAAACGTCGCTCGTAAGCTGCACTGCGTACAAAAGCATCCTTTAGCTTCGTCAGGCGCATAGCTTACTCTTGGTTCTGATTAACGAGGGCAGGATTGAGACGTACAACTACGCTCATACCTGAGCGAATACGTCTATCAGGGTTAGTGGGTCGGGCTTTTACTTCAAAGGTACGAACATCAAAACCATCATCATTATTAGTCGGTCGCCAAGTGGCAAAGTCAGACAAGGTTGAAGTAGCATAAACAGTGAATTGCTTGGTATAAGGCTTTTCAGGTGATGATAAAGCGGGAATAGTACCCATGAACCGCTGACCAATCGCAAACTGATTTAAGTAGGTTTCCGTGACATTTAAGACGACCCATTGATCATTGGTATTGACTAAGGTTAGCAGCGGCACACCTTGACCGATCACTTCACCTGCATTGACGATGACATTATCGACGACACCAGAGATTGGGCTTTTTAAGTTGGCTTCTTCTTTCGCTACCAATGCTTCTTCTAATTGCGCATCGACTTGCGCAACTTGTGCAGTCGCCGCTGACTTATCTTCACTACGTGCGCCTTCCATCGCTAACTCATACTGTAAGCGTGCTGCTTCAGTTTGATCTTGAGTTGCCAAATATTGTGCATAGGCTTCATCACGCTTTTGCCGCGCCATTAGTCCTTCTTCATATAGACGATTAACACGCTGATAAGTGTTTTCTGCCAAGTCAGATGCTGCTTTATGAGCTTGCCATGCTGCTTTTGCTTGAGCGATTTCTTGCGGGCGCGCCCCATTTTCTGCTTTATCTAGCTGGCTTTGTGCCATCTGTTTGCCAGCACGTGCCTGATTGATTTTTGCATTAATCTCAGGCGAATCCATCTCTATTAGCTGTTGACCGACCGTTACGGCATCACCTTCTGTTACCAATATTTTTGCAATACGCCCCGGTACTTTTGCTGCGATAGACGTTTGCTGCATTTGCATTTGCCCTTGGAGGGTAATAATTTGCGGCTCGCTATGCTGATTGCTCTTGTATAAACCATAAGCAATCACACCCAAAATAACTAAAATCACCAGCGCCAAAATCGCCTTTTTAATCTTTGTTGATTTATTATCTTTTGCTGACTGGCGCTTATAGCTTGGCACCGTTTGCTCCGGCTCAATGCTAGTATCAGTATTGGTGTCCCTATCGGCATCAGTGCTGTTATTCATATCAGTCTTAGACGCATCAGCATCATTTGCATCGACCGTAGAATCCATGTTCGTGGGCGCTGGATTATCGTTAGTATTGGTCGATCCAGTCGATGTATTTAAGCCACCTAGTTTGCGCGAGTCGCCTGATTCGTTGGTAGATTCAGTCATGACAGTGAGATTCCTAAAGCAATAGAGTCGGTAATAAGCAAAATAAATCGTTTGTCGTCTGATATTGCTAAGACGATAAATGGGCGATGTTATTTGTCATATAAAGTGGGTAGCCGAATATCGGCGGCATTGAGATAGGCATTAAAGGCAAGGGGCGTACCACAGCTTTGCATAAGAGCAGCAAGTGATTGAACATAGCTATAAGCTGCTTGCGCTTGCTCCGTACGTGCTTTTAACGACTGCGTTTGCGCTTGGGCAATCTCGACTGGCGTATTTAAACCCTCTTGTAATCCAAGCCTGCGCAAACGCAAGACTTCTGCCGCAAGCTCTACATTGCTTTGTAGAGCTTGATAGCGTGATTGGGCGTTATTCACATCATGCCAGTTTTTTTCAACCAGTAATAATAGGTTGTCACTGACTTCAATCTCAGACAAATCAGCTTGACGTATCTTGGCATTACTTGATGCCAGAGACGCAGTTTTATCCAGACCGCCCCATAATTTCCAACTCGCCGATACGCCAGCGACCCAGCTTGGGTCTTTTTCAATTTGCCCGTAGCCATACAGCATCACAGTCGGCTTGTAACCAGTATCCGATAGCGCATGCAATTGCTGAGCCTGAGCACGTTTGGCGGCGACTTTTTGTAGACCTGGGTGATTGGTCAGTGCCAAATCTTGAAAGTAGCTGACATCAGGTAAGGGTCGGCTTGAGACAAACAAAGGTGTGCGAGGTTTAATGCGATACTCAGTGCGCAATAGACGCTGTAAAGCTATCATAGCAAGACGTGCATCATTATTGGCATTGACAGATTCACTTTTGGCATCAGCAAGTGCCGATTGCGCTTCTAAGCGATCAACCCGCGATATAAAACCTTCTTCAAAAAGCCGCTGCGCCATATGGTCAGTCTGCTGCAAGGTATCATAGGCATCGTCGCGTAAATAGGCGGCAATGATTGCCAATTGCGCTTTAAAATAACGCTCAATCAAGGTGTTATAAAGCTCGTTTTTGTCCAATATACTGTCAGCTACGGCTTCTTGAGTACGAGCATTGGACGCGCCTGTCAGAGCGGCAGTACGTCCAGCGGTATAAATAGGCCATACTACCCCAAGTCCTGCGCCCGCCGTAGAGCCTGAGCGTTTTAACTCGTAGTTATCTGGGATACGCTCACCAACCAATTCACCAAAATTTGGCAAATCTGGAATGGGCGGAATAATGTCACCAACCCCATTATTAATATCATTAACGATGCCGTTTTTTAGCGACGATAGATCAATGTCCGCATCCAAATTGTAGGTAGTGGCTGAAACACGAGCAAATACAAGTGGGTGGTCGATAGTTTTGAGGGCATCCGTTTGATACTCGCTGGCAGCAATAGCGGCTTGATTGGCAGCGATTTTTGGGGATACTTGCAACAAAATACTTTGCGCTTGTTCAAGACTTAACAAGCTAGACACTTCTAACGGATAGCTGTTCTCTATGCTTTTATGAGTAATAGGATCGATAAGCGTGCTTAGAGCTGCTTGATGTCCAGAGACCTCGGCTGTACTGTCGACACGTATCATCGCTGATTTTAAAGAAGCTTCGTTTATAGAAGATTTGTTTGCAGAAGCTGCATGCTTAGAGGATACCGTTTTAGAGGTGATATTTTGATTGACCATATCAAGTGCACTTGATGCATTGTTTTGATTGTCGGCGTCGATAATCTGTGTCACATTGACAGCTAGTACCTCATTTTGTGACTCATTCATATGCTCACTAGCGCGTGCAGAGGCAGTCGCCGCTATACTCATGAGCGTAATCGTCATCACGGCAGTGGACAGAGTCGATAGAGCAAATTTCATAGGTCACGTAAGCCATTAATTAGAATACAAGGTACAAGTTAAAAGGTGTCTAGAATCACACGCAATGTATAAACAGTATTAGTCATGCTGAGTACTATTTATGCTAGAGATAATCTAAGCTAAATATTATGCAAAATGTGCTGCTAAATAGACTAAATTATCAAATATAATTCGATCTAAAATTTGTCATGGATGACAAAGCGTACACTGTAGTGCCACAATAGTGACGGGTCAATGCTCACTATTTGCTTATTCTGCATTGTATCAGCAAAGGGTTTATGGTAACGCTTTTAACTATAGCGAATAATAGCATCATTTAATAAACGGCTGATATAGGCTAGTAACTTGTTTTTCCTCTGATTTTCCTAATTGCATAGGTTTAAATTTTTTGTAAGTACCATCTATAAAATGGATAGCATTATCTATACTGAATTTTAGATTTTATAAATTTATAGTTAATAAATAATAATATTAGACTCAAATAAGATAAGACAAGATGGGATGTGAGTAATGGCAGGATATATTTTAGCGTTAGATCAAGGGACAACGTCAAGTCGGGCTATATTGTACGATGATCATGCGCGCCCAATCAAAATGGCACAGCAGCCAACGATCTTAAAGACACCGCAAGCAGGCTTTGTTGAGCAAGATGCCCAGCAAATTTGGCAGACGCAAATCAGCTGCGCTCATGACGTCATCAATCAGGCAGGGCTACTCGCCACCGATGTTAGCAGTATCGCTATTACCAATCAGCGTGAATCTATTGTCATGTGGGATAAGCACACAGGTAAGCCACTTGCCCCCGCTATTATTTGGCAAGACAGGCGTACCGCTAGCTACTGTGAAGCGCTTGCTGCTGAGAACCTAACCGCCACGCCACAAAGTGGTACGGTTAGTAATAATAGCCAAGGTGATATGGCAAGCGAAGTGCAACGTATTACAGGTCTGCGTTTAGATCCATATTTCAGTGCCAGTAAAATTGCTTGGTTACTAGATCAAAATCCTAAATTAAGCATACGCGCCAGCAAAGGTGAGATAGCAGTTGGCACCATAGACAGCTGGCTGATATATAAGCTCACAGGTGGTGAGCATGTCATCGATGTCACCAATGCTTCTCGTACCTTGCTATACGATATCCATAAGCTGGCATGGTCGGAGGAGTTGTGCGCCCGATTTGGCATACCCATGAATATTTTGCCCAAAGTTCTGCCATCCGATGGCGACTTTGGCAAAACCAAAAAGGGATTATTTGCCAAACAAATCCCAATTCATGCAGTATTGGGTGACCAGCAAGCAGCACTTTTTGGTCAAGGCTGTCTTGAGACGGGCATGGCTAAAAATACTTATGGCACCGGTTGTTTTATGCTAATGAATATCGGTCAAAAGCCGCTGCTTAGTGAACATAAGCTACTCACAACTATCGCATGGCAACGAAAATCTGCACCAACTCGCCCAGACAATCTCTCGTTCGAACAAATCGTCCAATCTGGCAGACGCATGCTACAGCCTCCAAGTAGAGAAATGACTTATGCGTTAGAAGGCAGTGTTTTTATGGCGGGTGCAATTGTACAGTGGCTGCGTGACAACCTAGGTATGTTTCAAAAAAGCGGCGAGGTAGAAGACTTGGCTCGGCAAGTTGAGAGCAGTGAAGAGGTGGTTTTGCTGCCAGCATTTACGGGATTAGGTGCCCCTTATTGGCGCTCAGATATCAGTGCCAGTATTACTGGTATGAGTCGCGGTACGACCAAAGCCCATATTGCAAGAGCAGCACTCGAGGCGGTTGCTTATCAAACATACGATGTGCTCATTGCCATGCAAAAAGACAGCCCGCATCCACTCACTGAATTAAGGGTAGATGGGGGCGCGGCAAACAATGATTTGTTGATGCAGTTCCAAGCAGATTTATTGAATGTGCCGGTACTGCGTCCAAGAGACACAGAGATTACCGCAAAAGGAGCCGCTTTACTTGCTGGCTTAAAAACAGGTTTATATGATGATACAACGATGAAGGCCTCATGGCAGGTAGATCGAGTTTTTGAGCCTAATATGTCTATAGATGTGCGTGAAAAGCATCTGTATAAATGGCAACAAGCTATCAGTAGAGCATTAATAGTGCCTTGATTACCATGATAGATAGTGTTTTGCTTATTACTTAATAGCCGTTTTTCAATATTATGTAATCGACTTGCCTAGAGACTATGTCAGTTGACAAAGTTTTGGTACAGATACAGACTGTAACGCAATACCATCGTGATTTTGACACAGTTTACATATTCGACCTATCTGTCTTTGAACTCAGTTCCTATACTTTAGAAGATTTAATAAAACGCTTAATCTGGCTTATATTGCTATTAAGTGGATTGATGATAAATAGAATATATAACAAATCAATTAAGGAAGATATTATGAATAACGATGGCCGTATTACAGACTCGAATAACCGTGTGATTACTGATGACTATCTTGAAGTTGGTGATAGAGAGCGTATTATCGATGATAATGAGCGCCGATTGACTGGTAATGATCAGACAATCAACAATACTGTTATTAGACATGAAAATGACAACATTATAGAGGATCATGATGCGATTGATCGTACTGCTGTCAAGCATATGTCGAAAGAAGCAAGAAGTGATCTGAATGCTGATCCAATCACAGGCGAGCCAGGCTCGCACCCTGTAGGTACAGGTATTGGTGGTATTGGCGGCGCAGCAGCAGGTGCTGCTATTGGCACGATGGCAGGCCCATTAGGCACGCTTATTGGTGGAGCAATTGGTGCAATTGTCGGTGGCGGTGCAGGTCATGCAGCAGCCGAAGCGATTGATCCAACGCGTGAAGAAGCATATTGGCGTGCAGAGTATGCCAATGCCGATTACTATCAAGAAGGTCATGATTTCGATCGTGATTTGCATCCAGCTTACGCGGTAGGCTATGCTAACCGTGCACGTTATCCCGCTGATGCCCGCTTTGAAGATCATGAGTCAGATTTAGAGCGCTCATGGAACAATGTGAAAGGTGAATCACGTATGGAATGGAATGAGGCACGTAGAGCATCTCGTGATGCATGGAACCGCATTTCTTAATGTATTTATGCTGATTTTAATAAGATATTAAGTACTCAGGTCAGATAGTTTATGAAAAGTAGTCAGCGATTAATATGCAAGTGCTGCTAATAGTATACTTGCTTCAAGTAAGTAAACACGACTAAAGCTTACTGTCTTATTACTGGGTTTAGTTCGATTGTAGACATTTTTTGTTAACAGACGCAATAATTTGAATTTATGCTATTTTAAAGCCTCCAAAGATTTCTTTGGAGGCTTTTTTACTGTATATTACTATGTATGAATATATAATATGCTTTATTGTTAAAATTAGCCAATAAGTAATAATTAGAAACCTTATGTAAAAACAATTATAGAATAATAGGCAGTTTATGACCAATAATAATGAAAGTAATCATAAGCAGTTTTATATAGCAACTGCCAACCTGCTCAATTTTGCCAATCCCAATCGTCTCTATTATCCAAACGCACCTGCATATACTAATCACGAATACGAACATAAGTTACGCGGTATCACAGATCTACTGTCAAAGGCACATGCTGATATCATTGCGGTCCAAGAAGTATGGGACAGTGAAGCGCTCGAAGCTTTAGCAGTATCATTGGGCTTTAAGCCTGAACATGTCGTTATTCCACTGGCAAGTAATGACAGCGTAAATTCCTATACGCAAGGTAAAGGGGCGCAAAATACACCTGCTGTCGGTATTATTAGTCGGTTTGCGCACTTAGAGACCAGTTTGCTTGAAGAGATTGCCCCAAAAGCGGTCATCGATATCCCTGATGTTGGTCCTTATCAGCGCTTTAATCGTCCGCCCCTTGTATTGCGCGTAGATGCATTTGGTCAGCCGATAACCATTATTACCGCTCATCTAAAAAGTAAACGTGCTTTTTTCTTACGTGATGAGGCCGGTAATTTATTAGAAGATATGGATGATCCAAATATTCGTATTCGTGCCAAGTTGCGTAGTTTGTGTATGCGTGCGGCAGAAGCGGCTTCTATCAGGCTTTCTATCATAGATAGGTTACAGCATACTCGTGAGCCCTTGATTTTGCTTGGTGATATGAATGATGTGACTGAAAGCGTAACCACCCAGCTGATGACTGAGATTGGCGAGGTCAACTATGACAAGAGCATGCGAGACGTCGCGCTGTTTGATGCTGCTCGTATTCAAGCCCGTTATGGTTGGATGAAAGATGTAGCATATACTCATATCTATCAAGGTATGCCAGAAGTGATTGATCAGTTATTTGTCTCTGAAGAATTTCTACCTGATAGTAAGTTTTCGCTCGGTCAGGTTGAACGGGTTGACTACTTTAATGACCATTTAAAGTGGGATTATGCAGATAGAGTGATCGACCATGGTATTATAAGAGCGAAAATAAAGCTTCACAATTAACACTATTTTATAATTAATTAGTGAATTGTTTTTAACCTATTCTTGTTCCTTGCTTGATAGTGTACAAGCGTTTATTATGCCTCTTCGTTGAGTATAGTAGCGGTGTTATCAATCCATATATGATTGATAGAAATGGTGCTTTGATTTAGGGCGCATACTATCCGATGAACACTATATTTTTAAAGATATGACATAACATTAAGAGATTTATCATGAGTGAAAATAAAGACGACAAAATTGAAGATGTACTAGTAGATTCGGAGCTGGCAAAAAAGCTGGTGCCGAATAAGTTTAAGTTTACTAGCCAGCAAGGACGCGCCCGCCGTCAAAAATTGTTGATGGGTGCTAAAAAGTTGAGTGAAACCCAATCTATCAATGATATTACGCTTGCCGCTGTCTGCGAAGAAGCGGGTATTCCACGGGCGTCTGCTTATCATTTCTTCCCTAATATTGAAGCCATATTTTTGGCGCTGCGTTTTTTAAATGCTATTGATATTTTAGATGTATTGAGAACCGTTGAGACGGTTAAATATGATAGATGGCAAGGGTATCTTACAGCGCTGATTGATCGCTGTGTACAAATTTTTGATGAAGATCAAACCAAAGCCAAATTAATTTATGATACCAATACGCCTGATTTTGAAGGCGACAGTTTTGGCGAGCATATGGATCACCAAGTAGTAAAATTGGTCTATGATCGTTTGGCTGAACGCTATGAAGTGCCTAAGTTTGAAGATATTCAAGATGTGTTATTGATTACCTTTAGTATCGTGAATGCGATCTTTACTGTTTCTTATCGTCGTCATGAGCGTATTACCGATAAGTATCTGCAAGAAGCTAATACGGCATCTATCGCTTATCTGCGTTGTTACTTGCCAGAGAAGCTACCGCGTAAAGACCGTTAGTCTGTCTATTAAGTTTTAAAGACAGACATTAAAAAAATCCGACATTTATATGTCGGATTTTTTTGCTAAATTTTTATGTATAAGCTTTATAAAATACTTATAGTGAATAAAATTTCTACATTTGATCAAGTGTCGGCAATACTTGTCCATTACAGCGCTCACCACTTGCATCGAAAGGCGAGTATTGCTCATAATAACGTACGATAAGCCCTTCTAATGCCACGTTTTCTTTAGAATTGTGAGCATTAACAAAAGCTTCACGTGCTTGTTCAAGCCAGCGGTCAGCCATGCGAAATTGACTGCCTGCCTGCCGTGAATTATGTTCACATTGGTCGGTCGCTGCCCAGATTAATGCCACTTCACTAAATGCTATTTCACGGGGAGCGCTTGCAATACCACCGCTGTCTTTGAGGGCACTTAATGTTGCCCATAAATCAGGTCGCATTAGCGCTGATGAGGCAGATATATTTTGGATAAGAACAAGATCGTTTTCTGAGCCTTTTTTTAATGCTTGCAAAATAGCTTCTGCAGATTTTGCCGCTTCTAATCCAGCAGGTGAGCGACTATTCATACTGTCTTTATGGATGGCATAGTTGAGCCAAGCTTGGGCTTTATAAGCAAAGTACTGTTGCTGCGCAGTTTTATCTTTTTGCTGATAATGCTGCAGTTCTGCTAGCATACAGCTCATCGCCCGTTGCTGCGAATTTTGGTTTTTATATGTCGCTTTTAAATCCTGACTCTGGCAGTAATCAGAGGTGTCTATAGTAGTGATATTCCCACTTTTTTGAAGAGTCGTAGCTGTGGTTGATACGCATGAAGTCGTTGATAATAGCAAAACAGCTGAAAACGCAGCACATATTGGATTTTTATAAGTAGCTACTTTAATAGTAGAGTAAAGCATAACGCGAAAACCTTGTAGTAAGCTGATAAGTATCGGTGCTGGCAATTTTGAGACTGATTTTATCGCTTATCAAATGCTATAGTCAATTTACTTCAAAAATATAGTGCTATTGGAATAAGATTTTGAAGTCTTTATCTTGCTTTAGTGCATGTGAATAAGGAAAAACGATTCCAGAAAAACGTCATTCAAGATGGTGCCTTTTTAATTGACCGTCTTATAATGTAGAGGATACAGGTGCTGCACGTTTATTTTTACGTCGGTCTTCACGCTTAAATAGATCTTCATCAAACTTGAAGCGTAGTCTAAAGTAAGCGCCCTCGATGGTAGTATCGTCATAAGCGATGTCTTCATCTTCAAAGCCCATGAAGTTATAACCAAGCGATAACCATAAATTGTTCATTGGACTATAGCCAACTTCAGCGCCAACTAAATAGGCTAGGTCATTTGCTTGCTTATTCCAATAAGTACCTGCTTGTAAACCAATATCCCAGCGCTCGCTAATATCATATAAGCCGCGAGCGTACACAGCATGAGCGGTATTGTCACTTGCGATACCTTGAGCATCGTATTCGGTATATTTACCTGCATAGTGACCTGATAACGTTAATGGGCGCGTTGGATGGTAGTTACCGCTCCATGACCAAACAATAGCATCCTTTTGATAAGGGTCATCACCAGTGGCATTATCATCTAAGCGATATTCAAGCTTGGCCAGCATATCAAGCTGATTGCTATCGTAATCGCGATAGGCAGCACCAAGTTGAAAGCGATTGATAGTCCGATGACCATCATCATAATCAACTTTTGAATAAATATCTTTGGCTAATAAAGTAACTTCATCGCTATAACGATAAGCAATGCCAGCACTACCTAATAAGGTGTCACTGGTATCGCCCCAGCGTTTTTCTAGGCGCCCTGATGCTTTGTAATTTTCGTTAGCAAGGTATTCAACGCCAAAACCTGCTGCAGTTGAGGTACTGTCTTTCTCACCCTCTAAAGATTCGACACGCTCGAGTAAGGTATTAAGCGTCAAGCCTTTTTGCACATACCATTTATTCTTTAGACCAATGGCAGCTTCCGCTTCGCGAGCACTGATGGCATCACGTAGACGGTATTCACTATAAACCTTGCCATCTTTCATATAAGTGGCATCAAAGCCGACAACAGTGCGTTGACGCTCTTCAGAATCGTCTAAACCATAGCTGCCAGACAAGCTATTGATTAAATCATGGCGAGCATAAAGTCGACCTAAATTACCCAGTGCTGTTTCACCGCCGATAGAGGTTGCGTTGCGTGAACTGTGTTCAATATCTTGCTCATACTCAGCAAATACCAATGAGTTATTTAGCTTTGGCAAATGCGCGGTTAGACGGGCGCGGGCAGTGGTGCCTTCGATATCTTTTTCAGTGTTGCTGACGTTGCTTAGCGCAGATTGATTGATGATGTCATCATTTGCAAAAGTATCATTAGTAATATCCACCACATCTGTTGCTGCTTGGATATTACGTGAAGCACCTTCTTGTTTGTAATAACGTACACCGACTTCACCAACGATATTTTTGCTTAAACGCTGTTCGATACTGGCCTGTACGCCTTCAGTACTTGCATCAGTAATATGATCTTCTGTGCGCACGCCTTCAAGTTTAAGCGCAGTCTTTTTCTCGTTTAAAGTGTGGATGATTTCGATGCCAGATTCGGTGCGACCAGCAGTTTGTGGTGACGCGCCAGTGACAAAACCGATATCGGTATCGTTATGATAGGCTTTTGCACGAGTATTTTTCTTATCATCATAGTCAAGCTCGATACGTAGAGCGTCACCCTCAGCATTATCGCCTGTTAGTTTGTCCGCATTGATCTGATTGCTTGGCTCGAAATTTGGATTCTCAGCTTTGTTTTTGGCATATTCTGCGACCAGTTTTAGCTTGTCATTAAACTTAACCACAGTATTAGCGCTAGCAAGCTCTTCTTTATTAAGTGGATCGTCACTATTGATATAGCTGCCACCGATAGTGATTTTATCAGTCAATTGTCGTTTAGCAGCGACGCCACCTACCCAATATTTCTCACCACCTTCATCAACCTCGACAGTAACGCGTAAGTAGATAGGGTTGCCATCGATATCTTGGCTAGCAATCGGTGATTTTAGATATAAGCTACGGCTAATAGGATCAATTTCATAATCAGCAAAGCGCGTCAAGGTCTCACGGCGCACAATACGTCCAGGATTATTAGCATCACGGGTGATTACTTCTATAGTTTCTGAATTTTCTAATACTGCATCAAAATCATTAGCAAGCGGGTAAGGACCTGAAATGCCCAAACCACGAGTTTCATTGACACGCTGGGAGGTGCTGGTTTCAGCGGCAAAAGCAGTAATACGCGTGTTGCTATCTTCAAACTGGGCTTTGACACCAGTCAGTGTACGATTGTATTGACCGAGCTTAATACCTTCATCGTTGTCAATTTGAGTCTTTAAGTCGCCATACATGGCAAATGAGCGACCTTTATCTAGACGTACATATAGCTTGCTCGTCGATTGCGCATCAAAACCTTTGGCTGATGAGTCGCCATAAACGGGATAGTATTCGCCCGGCTCGATATCACGGAACAGGCGCTCGCCTTTTTTGTCGCTGTCATAAGCAAGCGTTAATAGATAATCACCGCGTACTTTGCCTTTTAAGAACATTGCCGCACGACCCGTCGCTGAGTAATCATCGTTACCGGCTATTTCGCGTAATTCTTTTTCAAATGCACCTTGTGCGTCAGTGATATTACTACCATCAAAGTCTTTGAGTGCTATCGCGCCTTCAACGATACCAACAGCTATTAATGGACGCAATTGAGCTGTAAACTGTAGCGGAATTACTTGCTTAGTACTGCCTGTATCGATGATCATCTCACCTTTACCGGGTACGCTTGGCGCAGTCACGGAGATCAACAGCTCACCACCATTGACAGTAACTTGCGTGCCGGCTTGATCTTTACTGCTGTCTGCCAAGTTGATACGACCAATATTGGTATCAATGGTGATAGGAGTTGATGCTATATAAGGACGACCATCACGATCTTTTAGACTGATAACGATTTGATAATCGCTGACGCCGTCAGCTGCCACCAATTGTTTTTGGGTACGATAACTAATAGATTGTAAAATATCCGGTGTTAATACCTTGATAGTTTGCTCAGAGATAACTTTGCCATTCACGTCGGTTGCGACACCGCGTAAAGTATTAGTGCCACGCTTTAAATCGACCGCGTAATAATCAAATGCGGTGACATTTTGCTTTTGTTGTTCAGCCGTTTTACCGATTTGTTCTCTTGATATGGCTTTACCGTTGGCATATAGAGTGAAAATAGAGCCCAGTGGGGCTTGTACCTGTACCATTTGTTTATAAGTGCTGAGCTGCTGACCTTCACTCAAATTAATGAAAGAGACATTATTAGTTGCCACTTCTTTAAGGTATTCTTCTAACTCTTTTTCTACAGGAGGTGCAATTTTAGTAATCGCCATCTCAACGCGATTTGCAGATGGGTTGACCATTTCATTGACGATGGCTGAATCGCATTGAATCCCTGCATCTAAAACATCGTTAGATTTACAGCCGCTGGCATTGATATTGTCTTTATTGTCGCGGTTATAGTCAGGATCTAAAGTTAGCTCGCTTTTAACCGCTTGCTCTAAGCGATCGTTTTTGGCACCGATACTTTTGCTACGCGCAACAAGCTCTGCGTTTAAGCGTTCAGTACTGTCCGCCATACCGCCAACGATGCCGAAATCGGCACGATGTAACTCGCCATATTTGAGGTCAACGAAACGGCTACCAGCATCACCAGTATTACGGTTGCTTTGAGTAACCAGTTCTGTAGCGTTTGGAATAGTAGTGCGGTCAACTTTGAGGACGTGGGTTTTAGCACTAATACCATAAAAGTTATATTTACCTTCAGGATCGGTCACTACAAAGTTACCATTTTCCATATAGAGTCGCACGCCAGCAACACCAAGCTCACCATCTTGTTTTTGCTGGATGCCATCGCGGTTGATATCGTGGTAGACCTTACCAACGATGATGCCGTCTGTATTCATAACACCGCGATCGACTTCTACTTTCCACTGGGCTTCTCTTGATACGAGGCTTTGATCTTGCTCAGTTTTAGCAATGGCAGTCGCACGGTTAATGCCGTCACCGCCTAATGCTGATGAACCGATGAGGACGCGGTAAGTAATATCTTTACTAGTTTTGGCATCCATATTCCCCAGACTTAAAACTTGATACTTGCCATCGGTTTTAAACTCAGTGGTTTGCGCTTTATCAATGCTCACACTACCACCAACGTAGTCAAAGCCGCGCGGTAAAGCATCCTTTAACTCAACGTTATAAGCCGTACTGGTACCATCATTTTTGATATTAATCGTATAGTTAACATAATCACCGAGTGAGGCAGTTTTGACATCACCTTCTTTGGTAACTTGCAGGGTTGGGCTATCATTAACGATGGCGATATTGCTACTGATAGCTTCTTTAATTTCCTGTCGTATACTATTTGAGTCGATATAAGCATCTAACGTAGCGAGTAAATTATCACCTTCTAGCGTCTGAATAATATTGTCATGAATGGCATTAGCATTATTTTCTGTCGGTGCTTCTAGACGGAATTTGCCAGTATTATTGCCAGTCTCAATAGCTTTAAGTGAATAATTATCACCCGTTTTAGAGGAAGTAATAGTTATCCATATTTCATCTCGTGCGCTATCATGGACGTTACATTTAGCACAGCTGGCTTCAAGATAAACATCTTCACCTGCTTGAGATGTTCTTCTGTAACCATCCCATGAATAAAGCATAAAATCGAGTCGTGATTCAACGATAACAAGATCGTCAGCTACTAAAGCGGTAATAGAAGGGTCTTCGACAACAGTAGCGCCAAGCTTAATACTAGCAGTATCATCGGCTTCAGCATTGGCATCAGATAATGCTTGTATAGTAAGTTCAATGCTCTCACTTTGACCTAAAGTAATCTGAGCAGTTAGATTGTTATTTAACTTAATCTCTTTATCAACACCATCATCGAAGCGTCCGTTGTTATTCAAGTCTTGATAGAGTTTTATGTTCGATAAGCTACTAGGTACAGTCAGGTTCAAATCGATAGTCTGATCACTGTAACTGGTATTGGTTAGGAGATTTTTCCAACTAACGGTCGAGCCAGGGGCGATAGTCTTTGTTAATGGCGAGGTTAGGCTAATACCATATTGAGGAAAAGCAGACGATTGAACACTCACTTGGTTAGAAGTGCTAGAGATAACGATGGTAGCTTGACTATCGACGTAGTAGCTTGCGTTAGCGATGTTAGTGATAGTCTGTACAGCAGTATTAGGTGCAGCAAAAGCCATATTTGATTGCATAAGCAACATAGCAAGCGTCAGAGCCGAAACCTTGGCTGTGCCTGATATTAAGCTTTTAGACGTATTGATTACACTAGAGGTCATAATAAGTCGCTTATCCAATAAAATATAAAGGGGTAACAGAATGGAGCGTCTCTAGCTTGACCAGTTAAAAATGATTGGTTCAAGCTAGAGAGTTGGTCTATAAGCATCTTGTGAAGCTCATAGATTATTTAATTATTAATTAGTACCTGTTTGCGAAGGTTTTGCAGCAAATACAACGTTGGCTGTTGTATTAGCAGCGATACTTGCAAAGGTAACTTGTAACGACTGACCAAGGGTTTGACTAGTGGCTGTTGGAGACGCTGAAAAGCTATTAGCTTGATAAGTAAGTTTGCTATCTAAAGTATCTGAAACGATAAGATTGTTAACGATTTTTGTAGTATCAGTAAAAGTGTTTTTGGCTTCTAGTTTATAGAAGACACACTGATCAGCATTAGCAGTTGCAGGGTCAGTCGACCAAGCAGCAGCAACACCAGGGTTAGCATTACAATCAGCAGCTATCTGATATTTTTTCAGATTAACGCCTTGCAAGGTCGTAGTAGAAGTTGTGGACAGCTGGTTACCAGGAGTACTAGTAGGTGCTGCTGTACCTTGAACCGGACCTCTAGGCTGTAGCGCGACTGCTATGGTTTCGAAATCACCAATGTTATTTACATTGTTTGTTGTAGAGTTTGGATCATTGCTACCTTTGCCTGTCGATAAAACCTGTACGCCAATTTTGACAGAGGCTCCTGGAGCTAGGCCTGCTCGCGTGCCATTCACAAGAGGAGTAGCAGCGTTAAGATCATAAATACCATTTACGCCAGTAAGTTCAATCTCTCCAGTATTAAATATACCGTCGTCATTAGCATCTACGAACACGCGAGTAATACTAATATTAGGATCATCAGCAATGCCATTATTTCTAGTTGCAGTCGGTTGAATAGATAGTTTGACGGCATTGTTTGTGTTACCAGACTCCGATGCTTCTGTCACACCACTACCGTTGTTGGTAATAGTATAAGTATAAGTATTGCCGATGACATTGCTGGTTGCAGGAGTAACGAGAGCAATTTCTTTATTGGCACCAGGAGTAATATTAATCGCGCGAACTTGATTACTGGTTGTTACTGACGCATTGGTATTGTCATCTTTACCTATTAATGGCTTACTTGGATCTTCATAAGTACTTTGAGTAAGGCCACCTGGCGTTAGACCGTTATCAGATCTATCGATGATGTCAGGATTGTTTGCAGTCGCATCGTCTTTAGTGTTATCTCTAACAACAGCATAGTTAATAAATGAGCTGGCGTCAGTGGCGCCAGTCGCCTTTTTGGCACGGAAAGTGACGGTGATGGTTTCGCCGACTTTGACATTTTGACCAGCTACAGTGATTGTTTTATTGCTGTTCGAGAGGACGGCTGTACCTGCTGCACTACCATTAGAGGCAGTAACAGTAGGCGCTACATAGTTAGCTTCTGTTGTTGACGCTATTGCTACTAAACCTGTAGGTAGATCATCTGAGATGGTTATTGCAGTACCATCGATGTTACCTTCGTTTTTGACAGTAATAGTGTAATCAACATAAGCGTTGGTATTGTTTAAATCTAAGTTTTTAGTACCAAGATTGGTAGTAGCCGATTTTGTAATAGCATAAAGTGGCGTTTTGGTTAACGCATTATCAGTGTTAGTTGCCGTATAAGTAGTGGCAGCGGTGTTACCAGTTTTTGATTTTAGGTAAGCACTTTCAGCGGTTACGGTTAGAATACCATTAGTATCTGCAACACGTTTAGTATCGGCTTGGGCTGTAACAGTAATTAACGCTTTTTCGCCTGGCGCCAATGCAATCGTACCACCGTTAGCAACAGTTACTGCACCACCAACATTAGTACCAGCAGCATTGACTTTTTGATACTTGATGACACTGGTGGTGAGACTGTAATCAAAATCATCACCAGTTCCATTTGGAATGTTGGCAATATTCACAGTATAAGTATCGTTGACGTTACCGCCGTTAGTAAGGGTATGAGTGAAATCGACCGTTGAGCTTGCTTGGGCATTAATAGGGCGATCTCTACCAAAATCATCGTTAGGAGTATTATCAACAACAGTAGAAATTAAACTAAAAGAACCCGTTTCAGAAACATTCACGGTGACTACATTTGATTCTGCAGTTTGTGAAGTTGTACTGCCAGCGACAGTGTATGAAGCGGTGGCTTTGTTTGTCACGTTAAAAGAACCAGAAGTACCACCTGTTGGGGTAGCAGCATTGGCAGCAGTAATACCCATTGCAGTAACAATACCAGCAGTTAACATGGAATATTTGAATAAATTAGATTTCATAAGGTAAGTTTCCTAGAGTATTTAAGTAAAAAGCGCTATAAGTTTGCTATTCAACGATGGTATTTAGTGATACAACGGCGGTTTTCTGTGCGGGTAATAGCTTGATATTCCAACGTAGGGTACGGTATTCAGAAAACGGAATTTTGACCATCTTGCCATCGACTTTACGCATCAGTGGCATATCCATATAGTTCTTGCCATCGATGCTGGCTTGAGCACTTGATGGATTTGCTTCACCAGTAAAGGTCATATTGGCGGGGATAGGTAAGACAACTGCTAAGTCTTGAATATCTTTATTGATGATATTGCTATAAGTGGCCTTATACTGAATAACAGTACCTGCTGGAGCAGTACGAACGGGCACATAGCTGGTTTTGCCCGCAGCGTTTTTAATGACTTGATTGGCGGTTAGATCCATTTTTAAAGCGTCATCGGCATGAGCGGTACTTAACAAACATACTGACGCTAAGCTAGCTAGTAATGTGTTGCGTAAAACATTAAAACCTTTCATATAGTATTCCTTGTTTACACTATTGCTATTAATGAGACTTAAATGTCATCTTATATGATTCAAAAATCGTAATCAGTAATCTATAAAAGTTTAGGTAATGTCAGATTTTTTATTAAAGCTATTGTCACAAACTAAATACAAAATTTCACTATAAATAAGACAAACGGCATTTTGAAGTGACTAAACGGTAGAAGCCCCATCTTTCAAGATAGGGCTTTTGTTGAAAAAGGCAGAATTTTCAGTATTGGGAATAATGCAAGAAAAAACGATGACTAAGGATTTGCTGTGGTGCCATATTTGGTATTGAAGTAAAAAACGCGATTGGTTCTTGCATTGATGGTAAGGGTTCTGGTTTTGACTTCACCATTTGCTCCAATAGCTGGGTTTTCTGCAGCGTTATAATCAGTGGTTGAAAGTGGTGGATTGGCAAGTACGGATGTGACTTGAGCGCCGTTTACCCCTTTTTTCTGCAGCACATCTCGCATCACAAAATCGCTGATCACGATATTTGCACGATTGGTGGCGGTAATTCTATAAGCAATACATTGCTGTGGAGTAATATTGCCTAAAATAGAGTCCATGCTAAATCCAGTTCTTGGATCAGAAGTAGTCGGTACTGTAGTATAATTTAAAGTACTGGCATTACAGTCATTTACAAACTGGTATTTCTGTAATACCAAAGCAGCATTCGCAGCGATGACTCTACCGAAGTTATTATCTGGATAATGGTAAGTGGTATTTGCAAATGCAATCACTTTCTTATCACTATTGGTACGGATAGTATAGACATTACCTGTATTATTATTTTTTTCTATTAGACAGAGATTATTGGTATTGCCACTGATGGTAGTAATAGGAACATTTATCTTATATTGACCGATAGTAGGTGTGCTACCATCAACCAATTGTGAACCATAAACAGATCCATTTGTACAGTGAGTAAGCTCAACAGTACTACTAGCAATACCAGCTTCAGCATTAGGTGTAGTGCTATCGAATATACCGTTAAAGTAATTAGCGTTATTAGCATAAGGACCTGTTGTAATATTGGCGTTAGTAGCATTAGTATCTGTGATACCACCATTATCGTTAAAAACAATACCTGAGAAAGTATATTGTGGCGTATAGCAGTAGCTATCTACTCGAAACTGAAACCTTTGACTTGTAGGAGTAGTTACATTATTAGTATTAGTGTAGCTAAAAGTGACCGATCTGATATCCTCGCTAAATAAGACAGATCCTTGACAATTTGTATCAAGAGCAGCAGTGCAGTTAAATGACGCATTTGTAGAAGAGGTCTGAAGCCCATTTCCTAGCTCAACGACACTAGATCCAGATATTCTTTGAAAAGTCCCTTTAATCTTAGTATTGTTTCGAGTTATGCCAGTGATGCTGACTAAATCATCCCAACCTGTCTTATTGCTGCCTATGTTCTTATCGATATCAAACGCGCTTATGGCAACATTATTTAAATAAAGAGAGTCGCTATTCCCGGTGTTTTGAAAGTCTAAAGTGATCTCAGAACGAGATGTCAGGTCTTTGAAGTTTCTATTAATATCTATAGCAGGATTGGCACTGGTTCCTGTAACCATAGTAGTATTACCAGAAGTATTAACGTTGATCTCTTCAATGGTCATTTTGATTTTCAATGGAATAGACAAACTTGATGTGCTTGTCATGGCTTGATAAGTATTTGTATCAAAACTCTCTTTGAGCTTGGTGTAGTTGCTGTTATCGAATATTCCTTTGGTTGAACCAGCTGGACATGCTAGGTTAGATCCAGGATTGGGGGCAAGTGCAAATGATGAATGACTGATCGCAAGAAAAACCATCGCTGTCATCAACGCCAATATTCGATATAGATATGTACCAAATAATTGTGAAGCTATTGCATTTACGAAGCGCTGAGTCTGATACATATTGCTATCCCTATAAACTGATATTCACTAACAATCATTTATGTAAATACGCACGATAAATATAACCAAAAACCTGTGTATATTACGTAATTCATCATATTAAGCAATAATTTTGTAAATTTCTTAGAAAACGGATGAATGGCAGATTTAATATGACCAAATACATATATTTCTGCTAAATATTATATTTATCACTCATTACAAAGTATCTCCCAACAAACCTCCCGAATATCTCAAAAAACATAATCACTATTTATTTTAAAAATACTTGTCATATTGGC
This sequence comes from Psychrobacter sp. S4(2024), assembly GCF_036861305.1. NCBI lineage: Bacteria > Pseudomonadati > Pseudomonadota > Gammaproteobacteria > Moraxellales > Moraxellaceae > Psychrobacter > Psychrobacter sp. S4(2024). The sequence continues at coordinate 289,739 of NZ_JAZAQR010000003.1, forward strand.
ATTTCTTTATAGCTATAAACAATACGTGAATAAACCCCTATAATAGAGCGTCAATATCATTTGATGATGAAAGTCGCATATCGGCTGTCGTTTACTTTTACTACGATGTCTGTTTGAACCCCATGCCAAGCTACAGTTGCTGATTATGAGCAACTGGTCTGTAATAGCCAAGACATATAATGGAATGACGAGATGCAGCAAGGAAGGCATTAGGTAAATCGTTTGCTTACGAAAATATGTATAACTCTGTGATTTAATAATACCCTGCCACCGTGTAGGGATGACTGATAAAAAAGGATTAGAGAAGATGAATTATTACAAGGATGCTGATAGCAGCGAAACGCAGGAATGGCTGCAAGCTTTTGAGTCTGTGATTAAGCATGCTGATAAAGATCGTGCGCAGTTCTTATTGAAAGCCTTATATAATATGGGGGTGCAAGAAGGCCTACCATTTAACCGTTTAGATACGGCCTATATCAATACTATCGCCGTTGAAGATGAGCCGATGTACCCAGGTGACTTGACGATCGAGCGCAAGATTCGCGCCTTGATTCGCTACAATGCCTTGGCAATGGTGATGCGCGCCAATAAAAACGATGACGATTTGGGCGGTCACTTAGCCTCATTTGCTTCTAGTGCGACGCTATATGAAACTGGTTTTAACCATTTCTTCCGTGCTGCCAGCGATCATTTCGGCGGCGATATGATTTATTATCAAGGTCACTCAGCGCCAGGTATGTATGCACGTTCTTATCTAGAAGGTCGCTTGACTGAAGATCAGTTGGATAATTTCCGCCGTGAAGTCGGTGGTAAAGGGTTATCAAGCTATCCACATCCTTATTTGATGCCGGACTATTGGCAGTTCCCAACGGTTTCGATGGGCTTAGGTCCTATCATGTCAATCTACCATGCCCATGTACATCGCTATATGGAAAACCGCAAACTGCTAGAGTCAGAAGGTCGTAAGATTTGGGCGTTCTTAGGTGATGGTGAAACAGATGAGCCAGAAAGCTTAGGTGCTATTTCTCTTGCTGGTCGTGAAAAGCTGGATAACCTGATTTGGGTCGTTAACTGTAATTTACAGCGCCTCGATGGTCCTGTTCGTGGTAATGGTAAAATTATTCAAGAACTTGAATCCGTATTCCGCGGTGCCGGCTGGCGAGTGATTAAAGTGGTTTGGGGCGGTAACTGGGACAGTCTGCTTGCTAATGATGATACCGGTGTCCTTAAACACCGTATGGAAGAGACAGTCGACGGTGAGTATCAGCTATATGAAGCGCGCGATGCCAAATTTACCCGTGAGCATTTCTTTAATAAGTATCCTGAATTAAAAGAGATGGCAGATGCCTTAACAGATGAAGATATTTCACGTCTGAACCGTGGTGGTCATGATCCGATGAAGGTTTATGCCGCGTTTAGTGAAGCCATGAAAACCAAAGGTCAGCCGACGGTTATTTTAGTGAAGACTGTCAAAGGCTATGGTCTATCCACCACCCAAGCGGTTAACAAATCGCATCAAGTCAAGAAGCTTGATCAAGAAGCATTGGTGTACTTCCGTGACCGTTTTGATTTGCCATTTACTGATGAGCAGTTAGAGACGCTACCGTTCTATCGTCCAGCTGAAGATTCAGCAGAGATGAAGTATCTAAAAGGTCGCCGCGAAGCCTTGGGTGGCCATTTGCCAAATCGCCGTAGTGGTCATATTCCTTTGAATATCCCTGATTTATCTATCTTTGATCGGGTTTTAAAAGGTAGTAACGGTAAAGAGCAATCAACCACCATGGTGTTTGTGCGTCTATTATCAGCAATGCTAAAGAACAAAGACATCCAAGATCGCGTCGTACCTATCGTACCTGATGAAGCGCGTACCTTTGGTTTAGAAGGTATGTTCCGTCAATTGGGTATTTACTCTGCCGTTGGTCAAAAGTATACGCCTGAAGACAGTGAAGCCTTGATGGGTTATAAAGAAGCCATCGATGGTCATATGTTAGAAGAAGGTATCAACGAAGCGGGTGCAATGAGTGCGTGGATTGCGCTGGCAACCAGTTATTCAGTGAATGCGCTACCGATGATTCCGATGTACATCTACTACTCTATGTTCGGTTTCCAACGCATTGGTGATTTGGCTTGGGCCGCTGGTGATTGTCAAGCACAGGGTTTCTTATTGGGTGCTACAGCAGGTCGCACGACGTTAAATGGTGAAGGCTTGCAACATCAAGATGGTCATTCGCAAATTTTATTCAACGTCGTTCCTAACTGTGTGAGCTATGATCCGTGCTTTGGTTATGAGTTGGCAGTGATTATGCATGATGGTTTACGCCGCATGTATGCTGAAGGTGAGCGTATTTATTACTATCTCACCGTGATGAATGAGAACTATGAGCAACCTGCAATGCCAGAAGGCGTTGAAGAAGGCATCAAACGTGGTATGTATCTGTTAGAAGATAATGGTTCTGCGCAAGTTCAGTTATTAGGTTCTGGTGTTATTTTACGTGAAGTGCAAAAAGCGGCACGTATCTTAAAAGACGAGTTTAATATCACATCGAACGTCTGGAGCGTTACCAGCTTTAATGAGTTGACACGTGATGGTATGGCGTGTGATGACTATAATCGTCTACATCCAATGGATGAAGAGCGCGTGCCATGGATTACTGAACAGCTTGCACCGCACGAAGGTGTGGTCGTTGCCGCAACGGATTATATGCGCAACTATTCAGAACAGATCCGTGCTTGGTTGCCAGATAGCCGTCCATATACCACTTTAGGTACTGATGGTTATGGTCGCTCCGATACCCGCGAAAATCTCCGTAGCTTCTTTAACGTTGATGCCGCTCATATTGTTGTCGCTACTCTAAAACGCTTGGCTGATGAAGGCGAAGTAGAAATGCGTCTGGTTAAAGACGCGATCTCTAGCTTAAATATCGATATCGATCATCCGCCTGCATGGCAGCAACAGCCATATTATGACTATTCTCCAGACGCTCCAGCACCTGGTAACATCAATCCGATTCCTGTACCTGAGTTTGTCGCTGAAGATGATGATGAAATCAGCAGTGAAGGTCGCGCCGAAGATCAAGCCGATGCAACCTTACTTAATAATGATGATGTCGAAGAAAAATAACCATAAGACAAGGAAATGAAACATGGACATTAAAGCCCCCGATTTGGGTGTCGATAGCGCCGAAGTCAGTGAAATTATGGTTGCAGTTGGTGATGTCATTGCAAAAGACGATAATATTATTCTACTTGAGTCAGACAAAGCTTCAGTTGAAGTGCCAAGCTCTGCTGCTGGTAAAGTGACTAAAATCAGTGTTGCGATTGGTGATCAAGTCAGTGAAGGTATGGTGCTAATCGAGCTTGAAAGCGAAACTGACAGTCAAGATGACAATCAAAGCGTAGAAACACCTGCTGCTGACACTCAAGAGAAATCTCTTGATGCTGAGCAAGAAGAACCGCAAAAGGAAGAGCAAAGTGATAAGGCACAAGCTGAGTCAAATACCGATCAACCTGTTGAGCAAGAAGCAACAGCGACCACGCATGCGCTCCCAGATTTAGGCGTCGATGAAGCGCAAGTATCTGAGATTATGGTCAGTGTTGGCGATATGGTCACTGCTGATCAGTCTATCTTGCTGATCGAGTCAGATAAAGCGTCGGTTGAAGTACCAGCGCCACAAGCCGGCAAAGTTGAGAAAATACTGATACAAGTAGGCGATATGGTTGCCAATGGGCAAGACTTTATTGTCATCATCGCTCAAAGCTCAGACAATGCTAATGCTACGAGTGAAGCCAAAGCACCAGTCGCTCAATCGCAAGATTCAAAACCAGCAGTGAGCGAGCAAAAGACTGATTCAAGTCAGGAAGCTGCTAAACAAGCTACGACTGAGCCTAAACAAGTTGCTAGTACTACTGCAAAAAGCAGTACAGGTAATAAGCTGACCGAAGCACAAGTCAATGAAAAAATGGTTGATGTCTATGCTGGTCCCGCCGTGCGTAAACTTGCCCGTCAGTTGGGTGTGGATATTAGCCAAGTAACAGGTTCAGCACTGAATGCACGTATCTTAAAAGAAGATTTATTTGCTCATGTGAAGCAAAGCTTGACGACAAAACAAGCTGCACCCGCTACTGGAGCCGGTGTATCTAGAGCCAGCTTACCAAGCTTACCTGATATGAGTAACGTCGAGATTTGGGGTGAAATAGAAACCCAAGACTTAACTCGCTTGCAAAAGGTGTCGATTCCACAGCTGAATTACAACACTTACCTGCCGCAAGTGACGCAGTTTGATTTGTCTGATATTACTGAGACAGAAAATCTGCGTAGTGAGCTTAAAGGTGGTATGAAAGCTGAAGGTATTGGGCTGACGATTTTGGCTTTTATCGTCAAAGCAACCGCTTATGCATTGACCCAGCATCCACGCTTTAATAGTCATTTAAGCGACGACAATACCCAAGTCATCCTACGCAAAAGCGTAAATATGGGTATTGCAGTAGCAACAGATGATGGCTTAATCGTGCCAGTGATTAAAAATGCTCATGAAAAAGGCATTAAGCAAATCGCCATTGAAATCGGCGAATTGGCACTCAAAGCCCGTGATAAAAAGCTAAGTACTAAAGACTTGCAAGGCGCAAGCTTTACCATCTCAAGTCAAGGCATCTTAGGTGGTACTGCGTTTACGCCATTGGTAAACTGGCCACAAGTTGGTATTTTGGGGGCATCAGAAGCTACGATGCAACCGAAATGGAATGCTGCCAAGCAAACTTTTGAGCCGCGCTTGATGTTGCCATTGTCATTATCATATGATCATCGTGTGATTAATGGGGCTGATGCGGCAGTATTCACGCGTTATGTCGCAACATTGCTTGCTGACCCGCGCCGTATTTTGCTATAGGTTTTCTTCTTATTTAAATTTTATATAAAAGAAAGACTATCTGCGGATGGTCTTTTTTATTACCTTAAGTAATTGTTATTATTAATAATATTGTTATGTCGGTTTGATTTGGTAGCCTTTTTGGTAGCCAGTAGCTTTAATTTTTGGTTACTGGTAGCCATAGGGCGGTAGTAGAGTTCATGGCTTTGTGAGTAGTGACCGCCTCCATATGCATATTTTTACTAGCGCGTAATTAAAAGTTTAGCTATGACTTTCTGCTTTAACCTCTCTTAACTTTATTAACATGCTTATTTAACCAGTTATAGGCGCTAAGGTATGCGCTGTAAGTGTTTGGCTATACTGATCGCTTTAACTTCTTTTTGAAACGGTTTTTTTCTTGAGCGTGTCATGGTGTGTGCTGATATGCGGGGCGGTTGTTTTATTTCAATTCATAGCCCCCCGTCAATCATAATGCCTGCTCAATACTTGCCTGCCTGTGCTTCGTTTGATGACTTCACTTTATGACAATCTTTGCATAATACTTGTAGATTGCTGGGGTCGTCTGTCCCTCCTTGTGCTTCATTCACTATGTGATCGCATTCCATAATGCCTTTTTGCATTGATACTAGCCCGCAATGCTGGCACGTATATCTATCTCGCAATAGTATCTTTTCACGTAACAAGCGCCATGCATGACCGCGTGATGCACCCCAACGGCTTAAAGAAGTTTGTACGTGTGGTGTGGTTGGCTTTTGTTTTAATGTCTGTAGCTTTGTCTTGAGCGTTGTTAACCTTGCCATATCTTATCCTACTCTTATGCTGTGTCGTTTGTTCTTACATTATAACAAGGGCTTAATGATGGGTTTTTTGGACTGCCAATATAGTTTTATACCTACAAAAAGTCGCTAAAGTTGCTAAAGTTCGTTCTATCCCTTTGTTTATAAGGTGCTTGGCTTAGCTTGCGACCTGCTAAGGGTCGCTAAAGTTGCTATAGTTCCGCTAAAGTTCGTCTGTGTTGGCTAAGTTTAGCTAAAGATTAGCAAGTCTAGCAATGCTTAGCAGCGGCTCAGCTAAAGTAAAGCCCTTAACTGGTAAGGGCTGTAGGTAAGTTTAGCAAGTTTAGCGGCTTTTACTGGTCGCTAAACTATAATAAGCTTGGGGTTAACATACACTAAACGCCTGCGGCCTTCGCTTTCAAGTCTAATATGTCCCATGCTTTCAAGATCATCAAGTAAGAAGTTTAGCTTTTTACCTCTTAGTGCATTGGGTGCATGCTGTGTCACAAAAGACTTGTTTAATACCGCTGGGTTTTTACCTTTGGCTTTGTCTATTAGCCATATGCTTAGCTTTTCAATGTCGGTTTGTTCACCGGTTGGCGTTGCATCTTGATAGCGCAAGCGTTCGGCCGTTGAGTATTCCACCAACATAAAAGCCCGTTTAATGTCATCTGTAGTAATGGTCTTACGCTTATCAAAGAATGCTATCAAGGTGGCTATGCGGCTGGCATTTTCTGCCATACGTGAGGCATACGCTTTTAGATACTCTAACGGCATGTTCTTGGCTTGCTGGTTCTCTATTGCCTGCATATGCTCATAGAATACTTGTTCTGTCTGCTTATCTTGCCAGCGCATCTTAAAGCGTTTAGGTGCTCCTTTGTCATCGGTGGGCGCGTTACTGTCCACGGGGTCTAGTAGGTCTTTGCATCTGTCCCAGTAAGCTTGTAGGTCACTATCCATAAGTGGGCTTTGCTGTCTGCGTTCTATATTGTCCCATGTTCTATAACCTTGCAAGCTGTTAGGGCATGCAATCAAGGCCCTTGCTAAAAAGCCTTGCTGGTTCATCATGTCATCAGTTAAGGCCGGTTCTAATATGATGCGTTGAGCCATTAACATTAATGTCATACGCACGTTATAGGCTTTGGTGCGTGGGTTGGCATAAGCGTTCTTTTGTGATCGTGTCCGGTTCACTTCGCCGCCGCTGTAAAGGTCGGTAATGGCTGCCAGTGCGTTACCGGCTGTGTCACCTTTCATTGTATGACCATTAAAGAATTGGGCCGCGTCATCAGTTGACCATGATGCGTCTGTTATTTCACCATTCACAAACTTATCGAGTACCGGCTCAATAGTGGCATCTTTGAATAGCCGTTCGGGGTTATGGGGTGCTGCCTCGTTTGCTAAATACTCTTTGAGCTCTGCACCTTTCAAGCTGGCAAGCTGTGCTTTGTGCTCCTCATGCCTTGTTATATATTCCTCATATTGTTTCTGCTCATACTCTTTTATTTTATGGTGGCTTAAGTCCATAGCTTGCGTTTTGCCGCTGCCACTTTCACCCTCAGTAATTAAAATCAGGCTTGCCGGCATGTGCTTATAGCCAATAGGTGCATCAACGTGGGCCTGCCCCATGTGGGCTAGTGCTCCTAAGATACATTGACCGGCCATAGCATCAGGTACTTGTTGATAATAAGCTATTTTCTTAATGACCTTTTGTAGCAGTCCGTCCCATGCTTCTATTGGGTAGCGTGTCGGTTTGCTGGGGTCACTTGATAGCGGTTCAGGTGTGGGCCATGCTGTGCTTTTTAGGTCAATAATTTGTGTATCATCAAGGGCTAGCATGGCGGCATAGCTTAATTGACCATATTCTAAGTGCTCTAATACGGTACGTTCACTGGTAATAATGGCCCTCACATTTGAGCCTATCAATGGCTTGGTAAACTTGTCTTTAACGTCCGCTGTGGTCATAACGGTAACGGGTGCATCTTGTGAGAAATGTTTAACCATGTCATTAAATGACCACTCATCACGGCTAGCTAGTATCGTTACCGGTTCACCTAGCATGAAATAAGACAGTTCTACGGCATCAGCTATATTATTAACGGCTATTCGTTCGTGGGTGTTATCCATCGTGCCAATGATAAAAGCGGCCGTTTCAAAAGGATCAGTAATTACATAGTCTTTGGGTTTGCCGTTTGGTGGCATGCATAACAAGTTTACCGGCTCATAGTCTTTGTTATGCAATACTAGGCCCACCATGCCAGTGGTTAGCAGTTCACCTTGATTTACTGACAAATTAGCCTTAATATCTAGTAGTCTGTTAGGTTCTAAAATATCATGTAATTTCTTTAGCAGTTCGTCATCTTGTAGCGTTTGCGCCGTTGCTGGTTGATGTTCACCTAAAATGCTAACTAAGCCCGCCTTGCCGCGGGTTTTTTCTTGGCTGTCTGTTTGCTGTGTAGTGTTCATCTAGTCCCCCTTGCTTGCAACTGGTTCGGCTTGCGCTGCTCTCTATATTTTTTATAGTAGCTTTTGCGCTTGGCGTGTTTACGGCTTTGCTTTGGTGGGTAGGTTTTCACTATTTTCCCTCCTTGCCGTAACCTGTCATTGCTAGGGTTTCTTTGATTGAATTTACTTGTCTTTGTAATAGGTCATACCACGTTACGGTAGCGTCATGCGTTAATCGTGCCATTGATATAGCGGTGTGAGTGTCTATTTTCTCGTAGTGAATAAGTCCTAGTAACTGACCAATATCACTTATGACAATAGCCGCGCTTTCAATGTCGCAAGCAATATCTCTTAAATCAAAAGCAGATATTAAAATCACTTCTTTATCGTTTGCTTCGGTGGTGTCTATTACTGTGCGTTGGCTGGTAGGTATGCCACTGTATAGCGTATTAATCGCTTGCTGATTGGCTGGGGTATTTTGGTATAGACTTGGCTGAAAGTCGTCTGTTTCGTTTTGGCTGGCACGTACAAAGTAACCGTTACTATCATAGTAAAAATAACTGCCTTCAAATTCTAGCGTCAAATTATTGCGCTTGCCGTATGGGTCATTTGTTAGCATAAAAGGGCTGTTGCTTAATGACGGGCATAGAACGCTGTCACCTGCCTTGAATGTGGTTTTTAGATTGGTTTTGTTATCGTTGCTCATTTCTTACGTCCTCCACGTTAAAGGCGATTTCTGCTATTTTTACAGATAGATTTTTTAGCGACTTCACTTGTCGGCTGCCTGTAGGTAACAAGCTGCCTAACATCTTGGTTTCTAATTCGGCTATTTGGGTCATGGTATTAATGAGGGTCACATTGGCGTGTAAGGTAATGATTAACTGGTCTATAAAGTCATCAGGTATCATCAGGTAACCCTCTTTTTTTAGCCCGTCCATAACTTCGTTTATAAAGTCGTTATCATTCATGGTCTGTTGCCTCCGCTTGGTACGGTAATGCGTGCTCACAAAACATGTCGCTAACAATACCTGCCAGCTCACTATTGGCATAAAGTGCTGCTTTGACCGCCACAAGTACGCCTTGGCTAACATCGTCTTTTGTATTGATAGCATCTAGCGCGGTGGCTAGGTGGTCGGTATCGTTATAAATATCTTGTACGCGGTCATTCATAAGACGTAAGTAAAGGCTATCCACAGTTACTAGGCGGCTGGCTGGGGTGTCGATTGATATGCTAGGGTGGTTATTCATTTAGTTCACCTCACTGTTAGATAGTTCGCTTTCAAGTAATGTTTGTTCATCAAGCCAATAGAGGGCAAAACGCTTTTCATTGTGCGTTACCATCTCGCTTTGAATGGTTAGCCCTGCGGTTCTTAGGTCATGTATGCGCTGTGCTAGGCATGTGATTTGATAAAGGCGGTATGCGTCCCATGTGGTGATCGTTGCCCCTGTCATCAGGTGTGCTCTAACAGTGTCAATCTGTGTTTTAGGTGCTGGCTGGTTGGTCACTGGGGCGGCGGTGGTGGCTGTAATAGTCATAATTAAACCCCTTCGCTAACTGATTGCTGATTTTCAATAAAGCGCAAAATATCACTATTCCTAAACATTGGAATACCGTTTATATTGATTGGTTTAGGGAATTTATCAGCTTTCCACCAGCGTCTTAGTGTTTGGTGATGAAGTCCGATTAGTTCGGCTGTTGGCTGAATGCGTGAATAGCCTTGCGGGTTTAATGGGGCTGGTTGCTCATCTCTAGCTTGGTTGCTGTCATTGATGGTTGCATTGACTTGTGTCATAAAATATCACCTGTTAGTTAATGGTTAATAACAGTTGATATAGTAGGGGTGTGGGTGTTTACGGGGAATATCTATACAGCGTAAGCAATACTGTTTACGCTGCATTTAGTAGTGTTTGCAATGCATACTGTATTTTCTGTCGATTAATTAGTAAAAACTCCCTTTCGTGCTTTGCTCAAATGATCTCTAATAGTTTCAAATTCTAAGTCTTGATCGTTATGGTACTCATATATCCAATTTGCCACGGCTTTAATAGTTAGGTTTTTGCCTAGTTCATTTTGACGGCTTTGATCTAATTCTAGATACTTAATTCTCAATTGCTCTACATGACCCTGCCATCTTGCATCAGCTGCTTTTTTACCTGCGTCCTTATACTTACTGGCCATAATGTCATTTTCTATATCTGTAGTGCTTTTTAAGTTTTTGTAAGTTATGCCACGCTTATAATATTGCATAGCCTTGTAAATATTATTAGCCTTTAGGAATTTATCAGCTAGTTGCAGATTTGCAAATGCCATATATTTATTAATTATTGTGTCATCTTGCCAGCCTGTTATAGCAGTGGTTGACAGCTCTTGTATTGGCTCAATATTACCAGCCTCTACATATTCATCTAGACATCTAAACATTTCACCTAAAAAAACTCCATAGGGCATAGGCCAATTATGTTTAGGCGCTTCAAATTGAAACTCCATAGCTTGAATACTTATGTCATTTTCGATTATATCTTGTAAGTTATCTAGTGACTGGAGGTTATATAATTGCTTCATACTCTACACACCTTTACACACCTTTATATAAAATAAGGTGCAAGGCGCTGGCTGCTTTAAGGTGTGTGAATAGCTGCCGTTCGGGTAATTAGTCCTAGCCTTGCAATTGGTACTGATAGCCCTTGAGCTATCAAAACTGGTTTATCTGTCTGTTACTTGGCTTTAGCCGTGTTTTTGTTTGGCTGCTTTTTTGAAGTCTGCACGGATCACGTTATCAAACTTGCCAGCCTTAATATCGTCTAAGTAGTTGGCCCATGCTGTCATCATGTCTGCTCTTTGTTCTAAGCCTGTCATACGGTTGTATGCTGTGCCATATGCGTTAAGCATGCGGTGGCCTAGTGCCAGTTCGGTTATCAGTTCGTCATAGCCTAGTCGCTCCATTAGCATAGTTTTTGCGCTACTTCTAAAGCCGTGTGGGCTATGAATGTCTTTATAGCCTTGTCCGTTGTTCATTAGATCACTATTCAATACTTTATTGATTTCTTGTGTATGGTGGTAAGGCTCTTTTGTGCGTCTAGGGTTATGAAATACATAATCGCTATCACCTGTAAGCGACTTCATCTGCTCTAATAGGGCAATGGCTTGCGGTGCTAGTGGTATAACGATACTGGCTACCATGTCGGCCCTGTTACCTGCTTTTTGTGGCTTAAGTTCCCATTGTTTTTTAAACCAGTTAATATCTGCCCACTTCATAGCGCACATGTCACCAACTCGAACAAACGTTAATGCTAATAGCTGCAATACGCGCTTATTGTGTAGCTGGCTTGCATTGTCTAAGCGGTCAATATCTTTTAGCAGTTCGGCAAACTCTTTAGGGTCTGTTAGTGCTGCATGATGTTTTACTTTGTGATTAATAAGTGTTCCTTGTAGGTCGCTGGCTGGGTTGTACTCAATAATCATATGAGCCTTAGCAATCTGTAGAATACTTTTTAATATGGTTTTGACCTGCAAGCCTTTATATGAATATGTTTTTTGTATGTCCTTAATAAACTTAATGACGATACTAGGGCTGATATCTGTCACTTTCATATGGCCAAGTCTTTGCTGGATTGGCTTTATCGCAATGTTAATATTTTTGATACTAGAAGGTGATAAGTTTTTGCTGTGCTGGATTTCTAACCATTCATTGATGAAATGATTTAACGTGTTTTGACGATCTGTTATGTCTTTTTGCTTTTCACTTTCTCTATGCTCTATTGGGTCTATGTCTTTGGCTAACAGTTGCATATTGTCGCTGTGATATTGACGGGCATCGGCAAGGCTTAACGCTGGGTATTGTCCTAGCGTCATGTAAGGGCGTTTGCTAGTGATGGGGTGGGTATAACGGTGTCTAAAATCGGCTGTAGCGTCTGGGCTATCTTTGTGTGGTCTTATGCGTACCTCTAAGCCTTTATAGCCAGCTATAGGATAACTGATAGTCTTGCCAGCTTTGATAGTGTCTTTGATTGCCCGTTTGATTTGGGTATCGGTTGTTAAGTCTATTTTGATTGTCATCTTATCACCTGCAAACTGGTAGCCATTTTGGTAGCCATTTAATTGGCTTTTTCACACTTGCACTAATGTTATCACAAGTGACATATTAGCACTAAAAGCACGTTAAATAAAGGCTTTGAGCTTATCAGGTTTTATCAGGCTTTATCAAAATACGCCATCTGCGGATGGTCTTTTTTATAGCTGTTATTGCAACAAATGATAGATAAATAATAGACACAAAAAAGCCAGCAACTAAGCTGGCTTTTTCTATTTATGATATTTAGCTCATAATTCTGCTAAATTAGAACTGTTTTACAAAGGCAACGCCATAAGCCCAAGGACTGATGTCGATTTTGCCAATGTCAGTACCATTTAAAGTAGCGTCAGTTTTGATGTCCATATAACGGGCATCAATACGGAAAGACTCAGTGGCAGCAAATGGGATATCAAGTCCTATATGACCAGCAACACCAACGCTATCATCAAGCTTTAATTCAGTACCTGTAACATTTGCTTTTTCTTTAAAGAACATCGTGTAGTTTACACCAACACCCACAAACGGTTTTACATTCATAGGTAGGTTATAATCATCGAAGTGATATTGTAGAGAAAGCGTTGGTGGTAAATGCTGAGTTCTACCAGTGATCTCATTATTTAAGGCATCAGTTAAGGTAAAGTCATGATGAAATGGAATGGCAGCGAGTAGTTCAACACCAACGTTATTAGCGATAAAGTATTCACCACTGATGGTTGGACGGACATCGCCATCAATATCTACAGCATAGTTTGTGCCACCTATAGTGACATCACCATTATCATTTTTAGGATCAACATAATGCGCACCAGCGGCAACTGTCCAAGTGCCTGCAGGTACAGCAAAAGCAGTGGTCATAGTAAGTGCAGTAGCAGCGGCTAAAACTAGGGATTGTAGTTTCATCGTTTAATTCCTCAACGTTTAGATAATGGTCGCTAGCTCATGAGGGATGTCATAAGTTAGCAACATATAATGTTAGGCTAGGGATTAACCTGTAACATCTGCTATCTATTATAGTACAAATACCTTACTAGTAGTAAGGTTTTAAGCGGAACGTTCAGATGTTTATGCGTAAAGTTACAATGAGAAAGGTTTGGATACGTTAAAGTTTATGGCATAACCTATTTTGATTGTAGGTTTTTGCTATTATTGATATGCCATTATTTTATAAAGGGATCGGTTATCTATTATGCTTGGCTACTGTAGTAATTCTCCACTGCGCTGTGACAACGCTCTCTCATTGATAGTGTTAGACCAAATAGATTCTTGTTGCCCGATCTGTGGCTTATCCTTGTTACCTGCCCAAAAACGTAGTCATGAGTGGCGCGCTGAAGAGCGGTTATTGCGCATAGCGTTTTTCGCCGTTGCTATCATATTGGTCTTGGTTGTCTATATTTATTATACAAAGTTAGTATAATCAGACTCTCATAACGGCTTTTTTGTTCATCCAAGCTCGGTGTTACACCGCATAGGGACGGCATGCTATTTCAATCTATACGGCGCTTGCGTCTTTTTGTCTATAATATTTTGCAAAACGATGAGCATGATACGCTCTTTAGTCGCTGTGTTGATTATTTCCTTATTTTTTTGATTATGGCAAATGTCACTGCGGTGATTGCAGAGTCTGTTGATACTTGGTACTACCCTTATCAAGAATACTTTACGTGGTTTGAAAATTTTTCTATTGTGATATTTTCTATTGAATATTTGCTTCGCATATGGAGCGTTGCTGAAGCCAAGCCAAGCAATACTACATGGCGACAGCGCTGGGATTGGCTAAGAAGTCCATCTGCATTGATTGATTTGATTGCCATTGTACCTGCGTTTTTGAACTTCTTTGTCAGTATAGACTTGCGTTTCTTGCGTATTTTACGTTTGTTTCGTATTCTTAAATTGACTCGTTATTTTGCCTCATTGCGTATTTTGTTGGTGGTTATTAGTAAGGAAAAAGGTTCCTTCCAAGCGGTTATTTTTATCTTAATAATTATGATTGTGACCGCTTCTAGTGGTATCTATCTAGTAGAAAATCATGCACAGCCAGAGGAGTTTGAATCGATACCAAAAGCCATGTGGTGGGCGGTAGTTACTCTAACAACGGTAGGTTATGGTGATGTGACGCCGATTACCAATGCTGGCAAAATATTAGGCGCTATCATTACTATATTGGGCGTTGGTTTAGCAGCGTTACCTGCTGGTATTTTGGCAACTGGTTTGGCAAATGAGCTCAGTCAGCGCCGTGAAGAGCTTGAGCAGGATTTCAGGGGACAGCTGATTGATAGTGATTTTGATTTGGTGCAAAATCAAATGATGATTGAAAAAATTCGCCGCGAGCTTGGCTTAGATAAAGAGCAAGCGCAGGATATTGTGCTGCAAGTGCTGCGTGAGCAAGAACTTGAGCGCCGTGAAAGAGACGTGCAGCAAAAGAATTTTTGTCCACATTGCGGTGAGCGCTTATAGTAAAGGACTAGAGTCAGGGAAAAGTAATATTGATACATCAAGTACTGCTGATATTAATTTTTCTTGCTTGCTGTGCCTACGCAGACAGAGGCTGCAAAAAATTTATACCAGCAGTACTGTAGCGTTTTTAAGATATTTTAACTATGCCAGTTATCACAGGCTTTCTTCTGTATCGAATCGCCTATATATAAAATAAAAAATGGTCAATGGCTTTGTATAGCGATTGACCATTTTTAATTAAGCGCGGCACATCCTTTTAGCCATAGATGGCTTGCGGGATCGGTAGGGCACGAGCCAATTCATGCGCCACTTGTTGCGCCGCTATTGCCAAATCTGTTACAGGGAGTGGCAGGTTCTGTAACGTTAGATGCCAGTCATCTACTTCTCGGCGCAAATGGGCGACCCACAGCGTCACGCAATCACGTGGCAGCTGCTTTAAATTGACCTCAAAAGAGCGGTTACCTTCATCATCACTGAGATGAATCTCGCCTTTTTTAACTCTGGTAAAAGGTTGTCCGTAATAGGAGTTGGCAATCAAAGCAATATGCGTGATATGAGCAGGGATTTCATCCAGATATAGTCTGATTTGCTCTTGATCAAGCGGTGCAAGATACATCGCTTGGTCGCCGCGGTCTTTACCATTCAAACTATCGCCTTGATGGCATATCGATTCGGCTTTGTCGCGCAGCTGTTTAAACCAAACAATATCGCTGATGGTGCAGTTGTCATCATATAACACGCAAGCCAAATCAAGATCCATGGAGTTTGCATTTTTATTAAAACGCTTCTTCAATTTTTTAAATAAGCCTGTCTGCTCAACCTTGGTAAATTCATAATTGAGACCAAAAAACAAAGTTCCTGCGTCCAACCCCAACCCTCTTAAGCTGTCTGAAAGTAGTGGCGATGGGGTAGTGGTCGACATAATAATCCTTTTGATACTTGGTTTTTTTATGAATGAATTAGGTAGATGTAGAAGCTATAAAAGTGCTTGTAAGAATGGCGTAAAAAATTAGATATCTTCCACTACTTTATCTAATACCGCTTGATAAAGTAGCTCTGGTTTGGCGTTTAGCAGCCCATTACCAAAACCTCGTAACCACCAAACCAGCTGAGAAGTTAGATTCACCGTTGCTTGTATGGTTAAGGTTTCATCGTTGTTGATAATAACAATTTGGTCATCACTGAGCTTACTTTCTGTTAAGCTTTTGCCTGCTTGTTTGGTAAATTGTAGCTCAATCGCTGTATATTTGCCATGATTGGGCAGTTGGCGGAATAAGGGGTGGCTAAAGCCCATACCACCTGCGTCCAGATAGTTATCTAGCTGAAAATTATCAGGCGTTTTTGCTGCGCTCTCTAATATCTCAACACTGGCAAATCGATGTAGGGCAAAGGTGCGAATGATAGTTTCGCTATCATCAGTGCGGGTCGCGAGCAGATAAATAACCACCCCGCGTTGGATAATGGCAATAGGGTTTAAGGTATATTCGCTGGCTTGGGATTTGTTGCTACGGGTATAGCTGGCTTTGATTTGTAATTGATAAAATAAAGCATGATAAATATTATCTTTACTGTCCAAATCAATATGTGGCGCAATCAAAGGCTGGGTCGCGGGTTCAATACGAACCCTATCAATCCATGAATGGGTTACTTTGCTGTTTTTAAGTTGGCGACGTGCCAAATCAAACCAAGGAAATAACTCATCTAAAATAACTGGCGGTAGCAGCTGGCTTAGATTGGCTTCCACCATATTAAAGGCAACCGCTTGTGATAGATTCATATGCGGCAAGCTTTGTAGCGGCGCATCGTCTTCCCAGCGCCAACCTTGTGGATTGGCGTTATTTTTTTCGATAGGAAAACGTTTGGCAAGGGCGTTTAAGTCGCGCTGTACTGTGCGCAAACTGATATCAAAACCTGCCAGTATCAGCTGCTCGTAGACATGAGTGGTGCCGACCCAGCGATTACGTTGTAATTGCGACAACACTTGCCACTGCCGCGCTGTTGTCGCAGCGCCATGACGACTATCGGCTGCATCATCAGCGGCTTTATTGTCTGAAAGTGCAACAGCGTTTGCTTGCTCATCAGTAGCCTGTTGAGTGTCGCGATTATCGTTGTCAGTATGAGCAATGTCGGTATGAGATACAGTCATGAAAAGATAACCTTTGTAATGTCACGATTATAAAGTCAGCGGGTTATTCACATTAGTATGAGCATGAAAGGACATCGGCAGATGGTTATTATATAGCATTGCAGAGAGCACCCTAATATCTAGCGTGCTTCATCTATAATAACTTCTTCTATGATGGTGTCATTGTCCCCTTTAATAAGCTGTTCTTTAATAGCCTTTTCTTTCTTAGAGACTTTATTCTTATCTTCTTTTTTTTGGCGTTTGGCTTGGCGTTTCTTTTTGGCTTTCTTTTTTGATTTTTTATCGTCAATATCATCATCTGTGTTTTGGTTTTCATCCCATAGCATCAAACGACTTAAGACTTTACCGAACAGCGTCTCTTTACGGTAGCGACTTTTCTTATTCACTGTATCGACAGGTAATCCCGTCATTAATGTGAGCGCTTCACTGAGCGTGTGCACCCCATATATATGAAAGCTACCAGCTTTGACAGCGGTAATGATATCGTCGCGCAGCATAAGCTGTTTGACGTTTGCCATAGGAATGACCACGCCTTGCTGTCCAGTCAATTCTTGCTCGCGGCACGCATCAAAGAAACCTGCAATCTTGGAATTGATGCCGCCGACGGCTTGTACTTCACCAAGCTGATTCATAGAACCTGTAATCGCAAGAGATTGATTGATCGGTACGTTTGCTAAGGCAGATAATAGGGCACAGCCCTCGCTGACAGTCGCGCTATCACCATCAATATGTGCATAGCTTTGCTCAAAAGCCAGTGAGGCACTAAAATTTAGCGCATGGTGCTGACTAAATAACGCTCGTAAGTAGCTCGTCATAATCAGCATACCTTTGGCGTGCAAGCTACCGCCCAAATCAACATCGCGCTCGATATCTAGGATTTCACCCGTACCGATATTTGGCTGAATGACCGCTGTGAGACGGGCAGGCATGCCAAACTCACTATCGGCATAGCTTACCACTGTTAAGGCGTTGACTTGCCCAACTGCCTCTCCTTGAGTTTGAATAAGCTGCTGACCGTTTTTGAGCTCATCCCAATAGAGGTCGCGCAAATATCCTGAGCGCTCATCCATATCTTCAATAGCTTGTACCACATGTTTGGCACTGACGATATCCTGTCCGCCCAAACGCGCATGGCGATTGGATTCATGCAACAGCTTAATAAGCAAATCACTGTGCAGACTTAGACGGTCTTGGTCTTCTGCTTGCAGACTTAAATGCTCAAGTAGAGCAGCTTGTGCCCTTCTATCAAATGGATAAAGATTGGCGTAATCGATGATGTCTGCCATCTTTCCGACCAACGCGAGTTCGTGCTCATGAGTGCGCACTACATCATCGTGGAAGTCAGCACGTACCTTAAATACTGCATCAAACTCTGGCTCAAGCTCCAGTAATTCGTAATACAAATCAGCTTCACCCAATAAAATGACCTTTATATCAAGATCAATGGGCGCAGGCGATAAGGATAAGCTACCTGTTAAGGTCAGCATTTGTTCAAGACTTGAGAGTTTAATTTTACGAGACTGTAATGCACGCTTAAGACCTTGCCATGCATAAGGATGTTCAAGCAGATGACTGGCTTCAAGCAGTAAGTAACCTCCATTAGCGCGATGTAAAGCGCCGGCACGAATCATGCTGACATCGGTCGTAACCGTACCTAATTGAGTGATCTGCTCTACATGACCTAATAAATTTAAGTGAGTAGGCAAGTCTTCAAAGATAACGGGCGCACCACTATCAGGCTCATGACTGCTAATAACATTGACCGCATATCTACTAGGCGTCGTGGCGAGCAATGCCGTTACAAACTCTTCATCATCTCCATTAACGATACGCTCGACATGAGTAACCATATCGGCAAAGACTACTTTTAGATACTCAACGACCAGTGGTTGAGCACTGAACTGCTCATAAATAGGGGTAAATAACGGCTGTAGTGCTCGCTTGGCAATATTGCGATGTAGCGACTCGATGGCATCATTGGCTTCATCTTCTAATTGCTCTAAAGCAATCGTCAGCTGACTCAGACGTTTTTGCATATGATTTTTTTGAGCGAAATTATTTAGCTCAGTTTCATATTCGCTGCTATATGAACTATCATTAGCCTTAACATCACTCTCATCGGTGCTAGCGGTCGCCGCTTCCTTATTGTCATTGATAAGGGTATTGTTTTTATGACTATTAGAGAGTTTGTTTTCTTTATCATCCATATCGCTCGTTTCTGTTGCAAGCTGGCTTGGATGAACAAAAACGGCTTTATTATCAAACGGCCGAAACGTTAACGCTAGATCATACTGCTTGCCCTCAGCATTGAGCACATCATAGGCATGACTTTCCTTTTGATGTGTGTCATTTTTGATGGCTTCTATCTTGCTTTGATACTGATCGCTGCGAAAGCGTTGACTCAGCCGTTTTTTGGCTTGTTGCCACAAAGTATTGACTTGGTGTTGCAAGACAGCGGCCTGACCAGCAGGTAAGCGCAGTGCCAGTGGCGTCCGTGGGTCAGTGAAGTTGTGTACATATACCCAATCATCCGGCGTCGGTGCATCGGCTGCGATAAGACTGAGCAAGCGACTAATCACCGTACGTTTACCCAAACCATTCTCGCCAGCCGCAAACACATGATAGCCACTAGCATGAATATCGAGTGCCGTATGCAATGCCTTAAGCGCCCGCTGTTGCCCAAAACCAATATCTAAATCGGGTGCGCTACGAGTATCGGCTGGCAGCAGACTGGGTTTACTATAGCGCTTAAGCTGGTTTGTCGCGACGAGGCAGCGCTGACTGACTTCTATGAATATAGGGTGAGGTGTAATAGGCGCATCAGTAGCGTTAGGGTTATTTTCTTTTTCTACCGACTTACGGACCGTTTTTTTACGTTTTAAGCTTTTATCCAATTTCTTTTTATCTAAGGAATTCTTATCCAATGATTCCTTATTGGCTGAGGGCTCTTTATGGGGATGCTTGTTACTTGAGTCACTAATAGGCATCATAGCCTCTGCGGTATTATCGCTAATGTCTTGTTGGTCTTTATTCAGGGGTATGTTTGTCTGTTCTGTCATAGGAATAGGGTCAGTCGCTTAAAAGTATTAAATGATGATTGATTTTGGTTTTTTTGATGGGGCAATGAATACATTAGCATTTATAGTAATAGAACATCTTACAAGATATCGCTGTTTTTTGAAGCAATCATTGAGCGCAATTTTGTATCATAGGCGATTATGCCTTAGCCAATAAAAGTTTACTAATAGTAATTATAAAACGATAATAGTAGAACAGTTAAAGAAGAATAACAGCTCAGTATAGCCGTAGATAGTATAAGATGACGCACATTGGCGCAATCTGCAACTATTCAATAAGCAGCCTGCATGATAAAATAGACGGTTCACATGTCAAAAACGGATAAACCCTTGTATGTCAGACTCCACTAAAGCTTCTTTATCCTCTGCTAACATGGGTAATATTCATATTGATCCGACAGGCTTTGTAAAGCTTGGCGCACAATTACCGACATTGGCGAATATCTTAGCGCAAGCAATAGACGAGTTGGGTCTAACATTGAATGCCCAGCAGCAGCGCAGCTTATTATTGTATTTAGACCAGCTTTTATTATGGAATAAAGCGTATAATCTGACCGCGATTATTGATCCGGTAGAAGCACTTATCAAACATGTTATCGATTGTTTGGCTATTATAACCCATTTACCCTCGGGGTCGCTGCTCGATATTGGTACGGGTGCCGGTTTGCCGGCAGTGATTATTGCTATTTGTCAGCCTGAGCGCTCATGTACAGCGCTTGATAGCAATCAGAAAAAAATCCGCTTTATTAAGCAAGTGAGCAGTGAGCTTGGTTTGAGTAATATGCAGCCTATCGCATCGCGCATTGAAGCGCACGAGGCAAGCTATGATGTGATTACTTCTCGAGCATTTGCCAGTTTGATAGATTTTGTTGCAGTTGCCGAGCCGCGATTGGCAGATAATGGCTATCTATGTGCGATGAAAGGCAAAGCGCCAAGTGAAGAAGAGTTAGACGCTTTAAGTAACGATTGGCAGTTTAAGACCATTAAATTAAACGTGCCACGTTTACATGATAGTCGTCATTTAATTGAATTGTCTTATAAAAATGTCTAAGCTATGAGCACAGCATTTACCATGAAACTATCTTTTTTATGGTAAATGCTGTGCTCATGTTTATGTTTTTAGCGAAAGCGCGTGTTAATAAAATTAGTAACAGATCCTAATTAAATTGAGTGAGTGTATGGAAATCATAGCGATTGCGAATCAAAAAGGCGGCGTGGGTAAGACCACAACGGCGGTAAATTTGACCGCCAGCTTGGCTGCCAAACGCAAGCACGTACTGCTCATTGACTTAGACCCACAGGGTAATGCGACCAGTGGTACGGGTGTCGATAAGAATGAGTTGGCACTGACGATAGCAGATGTGCTCCTTGATGGGGTGGCTTTATCTGACGCTATTGTTAACAGTCCGGCAGGATTCGATGTCATCGGTGCCAATCGTGATTTGGCGGGTATGGACATCACTTTGATGAGCAAAACCAACAGCCATGAGTTATTTAAAACGGCAATGGCAGATTTAGTTGAAGCTCAAAAAGCGGCACAAAAACTTGCCTATGATTATGTGATTATAGATTGCGCGCCCAGTTTAAATTTATTGACAATTAATGCGTTGGTAGCGACTGATAGCGTTATTATTCCGATGCAATGCGAGTATTATGCACTAGAAGGCTTGGCGGATTTGTCTCAAACGATAGAGCGTTTAACAGAGTTGAACCCTAAGTTATATATTCGCGGTGTGGTCAGAACATTATTTGATGCACGCAATACGCTCGCCCGTGATGTGTCTGCTGAGCTGGAAGCGCACTTTGGTGAGATCATGTATCAAACCATCATTCCAAGAAATATCCGTTTGGCTGAAGCGCCTGCGCATGGTCTACCGGTTATTGCTTATGAGAGATGGTCAAAGGGCGCACGTGCTTATCAGAAATTGGCCGCTGAAGTCATGAAACAAAGTCGATAGTTATGTGGTTATAAGAGAAAATGATCGATTATAAAAAATAATGGATCACTGGAGTAATCAGCCAGATAAAAAAATTGTGCACATCGTATTTATTATTGAATTTAAAACATTTGGCTTTTATTTTAGCGTTAGAGGATAGGTAATCATGGCGAAGAAAAGAGGGTTGGCTGCCAATCGAGGTTTAGACGCCTTATTAGGGTCAATCAAAAAAGAAAAGCAAATCACCGCCTCTGCCTTGCAAGACGATATAGCTGTGCGCGAGCATGCTTTACCAGCTGATCCAATAGAGACAAAAGCGACGGTCAAAACTGCCGCTAATGCAAAATCTACTGCCGCTTCTGAGTCAAAAGATGCCAATCAACGTAAAGCTCGTACACCGCGCACAATAAGTAAAAATACTGCCAATGGCAATCGTGTAAACGTGAGTGAAAGTAACGGATCTGAAGACCAAATCAGTTTGGTGCAAATCGATGTTACCCGTTTGCAGGCTGGTAAGTATCAACCGCGTCGTGACATGAGTGAAACGGCACTGGCAGAATTGGCATCTTCTATCGAACAGCATGGTGTCATGCAGCCTATTGTTATTCGTCCATTACTCGCCACAGAAGATAAAAGCGAAGCTTTTGTTACGCACGAGATCATCGCCGGTGAACGCCGCTGGCGTGCGGCGAAAATGGCAGGCAAGTCAGTCATTCCAGCGATTGAGCGTGCTTTGTCAGATGAGCTGGCGATTGCCCTCGCATTAATTGAAAATATCCAGCGTGAAGATCTATCCGTGATTGAGCAAGCAGCAGCATTACAGCGTTTTCATACTGAATTTGGTATGAGTCACGCTATGATTGCTGAAGTCGTGGGTAAAGCACGTACTACCGTATCAAACCTTCTGCGCTTAAACCAGTTGCACGACACGGTCAAAGATCATCTAGCTACTAGCGCCTTAGATATGGGTCATGCGCGTACGCTTTTAGCGTTATCATCTGAGCAGCAGCCTATCATCGCTCAAAAAATCATCGATGGTGGTATGACGGTACGTGAAGCTGAAAAGCTTGTTAAATCTATTTTGCATCCAGCGCCAAAAGCCAGTCGCACCGAACAAGTGCAATCTCGTGATGTCGAGCGTTTGACGCAGCGACTAACAGATATGCTTGGGGCTGAAGTGAAACTTAAGCACAAAAAAGACGGGCAGGGTAGTGTTGAGATATTCTTCCACAGTCAAGATCAATTAGCCGCTTTAATTAAGCATATGGAAGCACAGGCTTAAAATATTGCGTGTGTATTTAATCTAATGCTTATTTAAATAATCTTGATGACCGCTATTTTTATCAAAATATAAAAGAGAGTTGATATGTGGGAGTTGGTAAAAGCGGGTGGTTGGCTGATGACACCTATTGTATTGTGCTCTATTTTAGCATTAGTGATTATTATTGAGCGTAGCCATACCTTACAGTTTAACAAGGTTGCCCCAAATAGATTGCGTGAGCAGCTGATTACTCGCCTTCGTGAAAATGGTGACATTGGTCGTACGCAGCTGATGAATGTCAAAGAAAAGACTGCGCTAGGTGATATCCTAGCAACGGGTTTGCTCTATCGTCAATACGGCTTAGAGTCGATGACGATGCATATGCAAAATCGTGCCAGCGTACAAGTCCATCAATTAGAAAAAAACATCAATATGCTTGGTACTATCGGAGCGATTGCCCCTTTACTAGGCCTGTTGGGTACAGTACTGGGTATTATCTCATCGTTCTTAGCGATTACTGATGGTGCGATGCAAGACCCAACGATGCTTGCTGCAGGGGTGTCGCAAGCTCTGATTACGACTGCGGCTGGCATGATAGTTGCCATCCCAGCGTTGGTAGCCTATCGCTATTTTCAGCGCCGTATCATCGATATCAATGCGCAATTTGAAACCCAAGCAGGATTGATGGTTCAAGAGTTGTACGATTATCAATTGTTAGAAAACACCCATATTCCTAATACATCTAAGCAAGTTACTCATGCTGCAGTAGATGCTAGCATAAGAGATCAGCACTCAATTGACGGATTTGATTTAGATAAAACGGCAACGGCCACTCTATAGTTATGTTTTTAGCAGCGCCATAATGGCATTGTGAAAACGCTATATTGGTCAGATTAGTATCGAATATCACGACTATTGAAGAGAGTGACATGCGCTTTAGAAAACCAACCGTTGAGCCGCTTGAAATTAATCTGACCCCGATGATTGATTGTTTATTATTTTTAATCGTGTTTTTGCTACTAGCAACCTCGTTCAATCACTTTAGCCGCTTAAATATTATTTTGCCTGAAGCGGAAGGTGTGGCACTGACCGACGATAAAAACAGTATTGAGGTAGCCGTGCAAGAAGATGGCAGCTATTTGGTCAATGGTATTACCCTTGCCAGCAGCAATGAAGCTGAACTCACCAGTATGTTGCAGCAAGAGGCGGGCAGTAATCGTGATATGCTATTTGTGATTGCCGCTGATGCCAATGCCACACATCAATCAGTGGTAAGAGTGATGGATATCGCTGGTAAATTGGGCTTTTTAAATATAAACATTAGTACCGTGGTACCACTTGGTCAAGCGTTACCGCAATAAATCTGAATAAGCTTGGCTTATAGCGTGTTTTCAGTATTAAGCACCATCACTCTTTTTTATGGCTATATACATCATTGCAAGTTACTGCTTTATCAGTGCCATTCACTCTCGTTCTTATACCTATATTGAGGCTTTTATGAGCCAAGCTTACCAACCTGACTCTACAAAAACTTCTGCTAAAACACCAGTAGCACCAACAGTGGTGACCTTAAATCCGCCTAAACGCAAGACGCTCATGCGTTTACTGGCTTATTTAAAACCATACTGGTGGGCAATATTACTCACCATTATCGGTTTTGCTATTAATGCCGCCACCGAGATTTGGATTGCCAAACTCTTGCAATACATCACTGATGCTATCAATCAGAACGATCAAAGTAAGCAAGATTTATTTCCGTTTATTATTGTGATGTTGTTCTTTGTGCGCGGTGTGGGTAGCTTTTTGGGTAATTACTACACGGCATTGGTATCGCGAAACTTGGTCTATGAGCTGCGCGTAGAGGTGTTTAATAAGTTACTGCGTTTGCCAAGTTCATTCTATTTGGCCAATCCGGCAGGGACGATTTCGTCTAAGCTTATTTTTGATGTTGAGCAGGTGACCGCTGCTAGCACCGATTCGATGAAAACATTATTACGTGACGGTCTGACCGTGGTTGCCTTGATGGGCTTTTTGCTTTATAGCAACTGGCGTTTGACTCTGATTTTATTCGTTGTGCTGCCACCGATTTTATGGCTTATCCGGGTTGCCTCAAAGCGTTATTTGAAGCTTTCCAAGGGTATTCAAGAAACGATGGGTGATGTCAGTCATATCACCAATGAAGTCATCAATGGTTATCAAGTGGTCAAAAACTATGGCGGACAAGTATACGAGTCTAAGCGCTTTGATGTGACGTCTAAGAAAAACCTGCGCCAAGGCATGAAGGTTGTTGTGACCAATAGTATCAATACCCCAGCAGTACAGTTATTGATGGCAATGGCAATGGCAGTCGTGGTTTGGCTAGCATTACGCCCTGCGGTGATAGACGATATCTCAGCAGGTCAGTTTATCTCTTATATCGCAGCAGCAGGTCTTTTAAGTAAGCCAGTACGCTCATTGACGGATGTCAATCAACAGTTACAGAGAGGGCTGGCGGCTGGTGAATCGATATTTGCTTTACTAGATGAGCCGGAAGAAGCAGATACTGGTGTGCTTAGCCCTACCTTGGCAGGTGAGATTAAACTGGATAATGTCGGCTTGGTTTATCCAGATTCAACTGTGGCACTACACGACTTTAATTTGGATATACGTGCAGGCGAGACAGTAGCGCTCGTTGGACGTAGTGGCGCGGGTAAATCATCTTTAGTCAATTTGCTCACACGCACGTTAACCACTTCTTCAGGGCAGATTACGCTCGATGGTATGCCCATTGAAGACATTAAGCTTGAAAGCTTACGTGCCCAGATTGCGATGGTCAATCAGCAAGTGGTACTGTTTAATACCACTGTGTTTAATAATATTGCTTATGGCAGTTTGGCTCATAAAACCCCAGCTGAAGTTGAGCAAGCAGCAAAAGATGCCTTTGCTCATGATTTCATTATGCAAATGCCAAATGGCTATCAAAGTGAAATCGGTGCTGAAGGTTTACAACTCTCTGGCGGTCAGCGTCAGCGTCTATCGATTGCACGTGCTCTGCTAAAAGATGCGCCAATTTTGATATTGGATGAAGCTACTAGTGCTTTAGATAATGAGTCAGAATATTATATACAAAAAGCGCTCGATAATATTATGAAGAATCGCACGACACTGGTTATTGCACATCGATTAACGACGATTGAGTCCGCTGACCGTATTGCTGTACTAGATGGTGGTCAGATTGTTGAGCTTGGTACCCATACTCAGCTGATGCAATTGCATGGTCATTATGCGCAGATGTATGCGCGTGATTTTGAATCATTATGAATATTGAAACGATAATAACACGTGCATGGCAACGTGAAGCGGCTTGGCTTTGGCTACTGTTGCCAGTAAGTTGGCTGTATGCACTGTTGATGGTACTGCGCCGCCAAGCTTATAAAGCAGGTATTTTTTCCAGTTACCGTGCGCCTATTCCAGTTATGGTGATTGGTAATATCACGGTGGGTGGTAGCGGAAAGACACCATTAATTATTGCTTTGGTTCGACATTTGCAGCAGCAAGGCATTAAAGTAGGGGTTATCAGTCGAGGTTATGGCGGTGATAGCAGCCAGATGCCAGCATTGGTTACTACAGAGAGCCTCCCTAATGTGGTCGGTGATGAGCCATGTCTCATTGTTAATACGACAGGGACAGCCATGGCCGTATCTCCTAATCGTCAGCTAGCGATTGCTATTTTGCTAGAGGCTTATCCAGATCTACAGCTGATTATAGCTGATGATGGTTTGCAACACTATGCGCTGCAACGTGATATTGAATGGGTTGTGGTAGATGCGGCGAGAGGGTTTGGGAATAAACAGTTGCTACCGACAGGATTTTTACGTGAACCCATTTCACGATTAAAGGGTGCTAATGTCATTTATCATCACAAGCCAGACGCATCATCGATATACAATAAATCTGATCATAATACCCTTCTAACTGAGCATTTAACGATGCATTTACAACCAGATGATTTAGAACTGTTGTGGTCATCTAATAATCAGATGGATAATTTAGCCGTAGTAGCCATGGCACCTGAGAAAGGCAGTCAGGTACATACGGTGAGCGGCATTGGGTATCCTCAGCGTTTTTTTGATACTTTAAATGCGCTTGGTTTTGAAGTTATTCCGCATCCTTATCCTGATCATTATGACTTTAGTCTGGATGAACTGTTGCAGTATACTGACCATCCTATTATTGTCACCAGTAAAGATGCCGTGAAAATAAGAACTTCGATAATGCAAGCAATTATTAATCAAGCGCTGAGTGATGAGTATAAAGAGCTGGTCAGCAGATTATGGGTATTGCCAGTGACCGCAGTATTGTCAGACAGTTGTTACGAGAGTTTACAACAGCAATTGCAAACCTTGGACATCGATATAAGCATGAGAAAGCAATAATATAGCGTTTATCATATAAAGATTTAAAAGGTTTTATAGGAACAGATTATGTCATCAGCCCTTATGCCCGTCAAAACTCATATCGTCATTCCTGCACGTTTAAAAAGTACGCGTCTACCTAACAAGCCATTATTAACCATTCATGGCAAGCCCATGATAATTTGGGTGGCTGAAAAAGCACGATTGGCGGATTTTGCCGATGATATGTGTATTGCAACCGATGATGAATCGATTGCAAAAATTTGTCTAGATGCAGGTTTTGATGTGGTGATGACAAGCAGTGAACATGCTTCAGGCACGGACCGTTTGGCTGAAGTAGCTGCCATCAAAGGCTGGGCTGCCCATGATATAGTGGTTAATATGCAAGGTGACGAACCACTAGTACCGCCATTATTGTTAGAGCAAGTTAAAACATTATTGGTACAAGATGCAGAGAGCGTCATGGCCACTTTGTGTGAGCCAATCGAGGACTATGATACCTTTATGCGCCCATCCGTCGTTAAAGTGGTCAGTCAGAAGTCCAATGACCAACAGCGCGCACTTTATTTTAGTCGCGCGCCGATTCCTTGTAATCGTGACGTTGTATTAACCAGTGAGAATAATAAACAGCCGCCAAAAAATGCCTATCGTCATCTAGGCTTATATGCTTATCGTGTCAGTTTGCTACAGCAATTTGTTCACTGGTCACAAACGCCGCTTGAAATACTAGAAAGCTTAGAGCAATTACGTGTGTTGGAAAATGGTGGACATATCGCCATTGCTAAAGCTGCCTGCTCATTACCTGCAGGTGTCGATACGCAAGAAGATTTGGATCGTTTAAATGCCATGAGTTTGACAGATTTCCAAGATTATTAATGTAGAATAGCCTAAGCAATAAAAATACAGTTTCTATTAAAATAGTTTTAATTAAATTTTATAGCATTATTTTTATTCCAAATTACTCTTAGAAATTATGCTCTAACACAGATTTTTAATTGAAAGATATTAAGTGAGTGCCATGAGTGAGCTGACAAATATGACAGATGATATGTATTTTGCGCCACTATTGCCATGGCAATACGAACTTTGGTCGCAGCTGACAATGCGGGTACTAGCGCCGCAGCAATCTCTACCTCATGCGCTGTTAGCAGCTGGTATGCAAGGCATGGGCAAGCGCGCTTTTGTATGGCGATTGGTGGCATGGTTATTATGCCGCGCGCGTGATGAGCATCCACTCGGCGCTTGCGGTCATTGTGAGAGCTGTCAATGGCTTAGATCAGGTACGCATCCAAGCTTACAAGTGCTACCGCTAGTTAGCCTGCCAGTCAATGCTGATAGTAGCGCTCAAAAAGAAGCGTTAACTAATAGTACAAAAGATAAAAAATCTGCTAAGACAGCTAGTAACGCATCATTAAAAATA
The DNA here is from genome assembly GCF_036861305.1 of Psychrobacter sp. S4(2024). Lineage (NCBI taxonomy): Bacteria > Pseudomonadati > Pseudomonadota > Gammaproteobacteria > Moraxellales > Moraxellaceae > Psychrobacter > Psychrobacter sp. S4(2024). The sequence goes on from NZ_JAZAQR010000003.1 coordinate 318,584, forward strand.
AAGGTGGATGATATTCGTGCCTTGCAGCCTTTTATTTATCAAGGCGGGCAGGGAATGCGTATTTGTGTATTAGATCATGCTGAGAAAATGACCATTGCCGCCGCCAATGCGCTACTTAAAACCTTGGAAGAACCCCAAGCCCAAGTCCATTTATTTCTGATTAGTGATGCCCCTGCGCAGCTGCTCCCAACGATTAGAAGCCGCGTTCAGCAATTGGCATTACAGACGATTGACCCTGCTGTCGCAGTGGACTATGTGACTAAAGCATTGGGCAGCAATGTTCATCGTGAAGCAGTTGGTACAGATGCCATTGAGCAGCTTATCCAGTTAGCAAATGGTGCGCCTTTAGCAGCTGTGGCACTGGCTCAGGCACCGTGGTATAGCAAGCGCGCGCTATGGCTGACAACATGGCAGGCATTACGTAGCGGTAAGCGCAGTAGCGTGGCGGCAAGTGATTATTGGCAAACCCAGCTTGGTATTGTCGAATTTATCCAGCTGTCTGAACTCATGATAATCGATATCCGCCGTGTTGGTTTGGGCTTTGAAGCGCAGCAAAAAGACATTAATTTTTTAATCAATTTAAATGATTATCAACCTATTGATAGTGGGTTAGAGGTGTTTGCGCATAGCTTACAACAGACAAAAATTGCGCTGCAACAAAACGTGCAAGAAAAATTCGCCTATGATAAGCTGATGCAAGATTTGGCTTGCTTGTAATAGACAACAAGGCTTAAAGATACTCTCGCATATCAGTGTATGCCACTAAACTTATTATCAGTATTTATACTCTAATACTATACAAGATAACCCTGTGTGAAAAAATACTGTAAACCTCATGGATAAAGGGAGCTGACTATGGCAATGCCAGGACGTGGTGGGATTTTAACCTGTCATATTGAAAACATAGATATGCTATATGCAAGCTATCTGTCCTTTGTTACCAATGGGGCATTGTTCGTGCCGTCTGATCGAGCGCAAAAACTGGGTGACGAAGTTTTTATTGCTGTTACTTTGCCCAATTCTAGCGAGCGTTTGCCTATGAACGGCAAGGTAGTTTGGATTAATTCTAAAGCTCAAAGTGGTCGACCAGTAGGTTTTGCAGTCCAAATGGGCACGGACATTACGGGATTAAGAATAAAGAACGAAGTTGAGCGTCTATTGGCAGGTAAGATCGACAGTTTGCAGGCTACTTATACTATGTAGTTTTAATATTTATGAGCAATATTTTTTAGATAGTGTGAATGCTAATAATTAGTAGCGCGGCGGCACATACATATCATCAGGAATAGGCTCGCGATAATATTCATCATCACGCTTACGATCAGGTAGCTCCACCTCATCGCGTGGCACTTCTTTATACGGAATTTGCTCAAGTAAATGGGCAATACAATTGAGCCTTGCACGTTTTTTATTATTGCCCTCAACCACCCACCAAGGCGCTTCAGGAATGTGCGTACGCTCAAACATCGTCTCTTTTGCTTTTGTATAATCTTCCCAGCGTCGCCGTGATTGCAAATCCATCGCTGACAGCTTCCACTGTTTCAGTGGGTCATGAATCCGGCTCATAAATCGAGAATGCTGTTCATCATCAGTAATTGAAAACCAATATTTTACCAAACGTATGCCCGAACGTACCAGCATACGCTCAAACTCTGGTACTGATTGAAAAAACTCTTCGTACTGCGCATCCGTACAAAACCCCATGACACGCTCGACGCCCACGCGGTTATACCAGCTACGATCGAATAAGACAATCTCGCCTGCAGCAGGTAAATGCGCCACATAACGCTGAAAATACCACTGTGATTGTTCACGTTCAGTAGGTGCAGGTAGCGCAGCCACTCGACAAACACGGGGGTTTAATCGTTGGGTGATACGTTTAATCGCCCCACCTTTACCCGCAGAATCACGTCCTTCGAATATCACCACAATGCGCTCACCGCGATCAACGACCCAATCTTGCAGTTTAATCAGCTCACGTTGTAAACGTACCAGCTCTTGAAAGTAGGTACGTCGATCTAACCGCTCTTGCTCACTCATCTCGCGACCATCAAACCGGAAATCGCGTACATAATCGTCTATTTCATTCTCAAGCTCTTCATCGTAACTGTCAATTAAGTCTTGATGCATCTTGCGTTTTAACTCATCGTTCAAAAGATCTTTATCCATACGCTCTATGAATGTCACTTGCTCAGGTGTGGTTAATTTACTGCGTTCTTGCTCGGTTAAAGATGTCGGGTCAATTATTAAGGGTTTTTTACCCATGATGCGCTCCTGATAAATATTTTTATTATGCCGTTACTATCTTATAGTCCATTAAATCCAAAAGTACGTCGATATAAGTGTCGTTTTTACAAATATCTTTATTCTGTTTTATACCCATCTTTACTTTAGCATAGCACGCTCAATTCTATGAGTAGAGTAAGCTTCATTATTGTGTTAATAAAGTAGCCAATATTTATTTAGATAAAAAAATACCCTCTAATCAATAGATTAAAGGGTATTTTTAAAACTGAGTCAGTCTAACACGTTATATTTACATATCACTATTTTTCTAAGATACAGGTCACACCTTGACCGCCAGCGGCGCAAATAGAGATAAGTGCACGACCTGAGCCTTTTTGATCTAATAGTTTGGCAGCAGTGGCTAGGATACGACCACCGGTTGCAGCAAATGGATGACCTGCAGCAAGTGATGAACCGTTGACGTTTAGCTTACTACGATCGATAGAGCCTAGTGGCGCATCAAGACCTAGACGCTCTTCACAGAACTTCTCGTCTTCCCATGCAGCAAGCGTTGATAATACTTGTGAAGCAAAAGCTTCATGGATTTCATAAAAATCGAAATCTTGTAGCGTCAAACCAGCACGCTCAAGCATACGCGGTACGGCATAGGCCGGTGCCATGAGCAAGCCTTCTGTATCACCAGATTTACCGATGAAATCAACAGCCGCTGTTTCTTGATGGACGATATAAGCCAATGGTTTTAGACCATGTGCTGCCGCCCACTCATCAGTACCCAATAGGATACAAGATGCGCCATCAGTCAATGGGGTAGAGTTAGCTGCAGTCATGGTTGGCTTGGCATTCTTCTTACCAAAAACAGGCTTGAGCTTAGCTAGCTTCTCTAAAGTGGTATCTGGACGCAAGTTGTTATCGCGGGTCAGACCTTTATATGGGGTAATTAAATCATCAAAGAAACCTTCGTCATAAGCGCGTGCTAGGTTTTGATGACTATTGAAGGCAAGCTCATCTTGCGCTTCACGGCTGATGTTCCATTCAAGCGTAGTGATCGCTTGATGGTCGCCCATAGATAAACCAGTACGTGGCTCACCATTTTGCGGCGTATCAAGTAAATCTTTCGGGTTTAGACCCATCAATGCTTTTAGGCGTTGTTTATTGTCTTTAGCTGCACCCAATTTAATCAATACTTTACGTAAGCCATCACCGACTGCGATAGGCGCATCAGAAGTAGTATCAACACCGCCAGTAATAGCTGAATCGATGATACCAAGCGCGATTTTATTGGCAGAAGCAAACGTCGCTTGCAAGCCAGTACCGCAAGCTTGAGAGATATCATACGTTGGGGTATGTGGGTTAAGTGCAGTATTTAATGTCGCTTCACGAGTCAAGTTGATATCGCGGCTCAGTTTCATAACTGCACCAGCAACGACTTCACCGATTTTTTCATCTTGTAAGTTAAAACGCTCGACCAAACCATCTAACGCAGCAGTGAGCATATCCGTGTTGCTAACATCAGCATATGAGCCGTTTGAGCGAGCAAATGGGATACGGTTGCCACCTAGGATAGCCACACGGTTCTGACCTGAGCTAAGCTTAGTCGTACTTGCTTTTTTAGCCACAGTATTTGTTTTCTTGGCAGGAGTCGCGTCAGCCTTTTTAGATGCTTCTTTTTTATCACTGTTACTTTTTGCCGCACTTTCTTTAGCTGCGTTATCATCTTTCGTAGCAGTGGTTTTACTATCTTTTGCTACGGTTTCTTTTTTAGCGCTATCAGCTTTTGGTTCTGCTGCTTTGGCATCTGTTTTTTTAGCATCAGTGATGTCTGATTTTACAGCAGTATCGGTGCTCTTAGCATCACTGGCTTTTACCACGGTGGTCTCAACAACAGGACTATCTGGGTGATTGCTTTTGTTACTCATAATATTATCCTTAAAAAATATGGGTAGAAATAGAAAAGGGAAGTTATCAAAAAAATATTTAAATAATAGAAGTCTTTATTCTAAAAACACCTAAAATACTTTAGATACGTATTACCATTTATTGCGATATATATTACACATTATTGTCATACAGCATAAGACGCTTTTTATAACCTTACTGTATATCTTTAGCAAACGATGTGACGCTTAACCATGGATATTGCAGTGTTTACAAGGATAAATACAAGCTTTATAAACTGGCTAGTACTGATTAAAAGCATTGCATAATCGTAGGTTTGATAATATATTGTTATCGATAAATGGATTTGCTATAACTTATAGGTCTTAGCTTAGCACAAACTAAAATCCTTTAACGGCAGAAAAATAGTCCATCTTGTATACTGGCTTGTCTACATATTGCTATGGACATTAGTGGTTTTTGGACTTATTCGGTATGAATGTGTATAGTTAAGACCGTTTCTAACCTATTTAATAAGTACTTATTATTTATAAATGATGATATTAATGCCGCTTTATACAGGTGTTTTTTATAATCAATGCACTTTAATAGCGCGCATTTCATCATAGATACATTTTATTCTTGTTTACTATTATTTTATTCATCAATTAAAGGATTATATTATGTCAGACCGTTATGGTGATTTTGTTCAGTCGTCTATTGGTAAAAAGGTTGCAAAGAATTTAGGCTTACCAATGCCAGTAGATCTTGACCGTTTTGATAGTGGTCAACCTTTGGTACGTGGCAGCGTGCTGGTTGGTCGTGCTAATGGTGGCGATAACGCAGTTAGTGCGTCAGTGGCTCGTATTTTGTCAGAGCTGCATACGGAAATCTTTGTAAATAGTGGTGATGACGTAAAAGATACCCTGTCGGATGCAGGCGTTAAAGCCAAAGCCAATACTGGCAGTGATGATAAGTTTAAAGTTTTATTGTTTGATGCCAGCAATATTAGCAGTGCTGAAGAGCTCAAACAAGTGTACGAGTTCTTTCATAGCGTTGCGCGCCGTGTCGAAAAATCAGGTCGAGTGATCGTCATTGGTCGTCCACCAGAAGCGTTGACTGATATCGAAGCCGCATTGGCGCAGCGTGCCCTTGAAGGTTTTGTAAAATCAGTTGGTAAAGAGTTTAAACGTGGTATTACCGCACAGCTTATCTATGTTGAAGCAGGCGCAGAGCAGAATTTAGACTCAACGCTACGTTTTTTTACGTCAGCGCGTTCAGCTTATGTGTCAGGACAGGTCGTACGTGTCAGTAATGGTTCTAATGTCGATGTCGATTGGAACCAACCACTAGGTGGCAAAACCATGCTAGTCACTGGCGCAAGTCGCGGTATCGGCGAAGCAATTGCCCGTGTATTGGCTCGTGAAGGGGCACATGTTATTTGTTTAGATGTACCACAGCAGCAAGCTGACTTGCAGAAAGTGGCAAATGAAATTAGTGGTTCGGCTTTGACAGTGGATATTACCAGTGCTGATGCTGGTAAAGAAATCGCAGAAGCTGCACAAAAACGGGGTGGTTTGGATTCAGTGATTCATAATGCTGGTATCACCCGCGATAAAACACTAGCAAATATGGATGATAAACAGTGGGATATGGTGCTCAATATCAATTTGGGCAGCATCGCTAAGCTTAACCGTTATTTACTAGATAACGATGTACTAAAAGATGCTGCACGTATCGTTTGTGTGTCTTCAATCTCAGGTATCGCTGGCAACTTGGGTCAAACCAACTATGCGACTTCAAAATCTGGTGTCATTGGTTTGGTCAATGCAACCGCCAAGCAGCTAGAAGACAATGCAAAAGGCATGACCATCAATGCAGTTGCGCCAGGATTTATCGAAACGCAAATGACTGAAGCGATTCCATTTGCTATCCGTGAAGCAGGTCGTCGTATGAACTCGATGAGTCAAGGCGGTTTACCAGTCGATGTTGCAGAAACCATCGCATGGTTTGCATCACCTGCCTCTGGTGGTCTAAATGGCAACGTTGTCCGCGTTTGCGGTCAAAGCTTATTAGGTGCATAATTGTTCTTATATCAGATGAAAATGCAGAGAATAACGAAGGCTATCTGAGCCATAAAGCTGGTCGCTGATTGCCTTTATTAAACAAGGTATTGACGTTACTTCACATATGCTTACGAAAAAACTGCTCATAAATTGTAATAAAGCTGCCCAAGGGTGGCTTTTTTATGATAAAAACAAAGTGACAATAAGCCAAATACCGTTGCGCCTATTTTAGGATTTCATCTTATATTTTAGTCATCGAACTCATAGCATATTAAATGCCATCAAAAAACTACTCAATCCCAACTTAGGATGTATTATGTCAGACAAACATTATGATGCGTTGCCCAAAGCGCATACTACTTATGCAAATATTGTCAAAAGCCTATTGCCTATCGGTAATAATGGTAAAGTCAGCCGCGATGAGTTGCCGCAAGCGACATATTTTGTAGATGATTTGCATATTGATCAAAGCAATCTAAATGATTATCGTAAAATTTGCGGCTTTGCAGACGATGGCAATGTGCCAATTACGTATTTTTCGGTGCTGTCACAGGCGTTACAGATGAATATGATGGTCAAAGAGCCATTTCCATTTGCTATGCTAGGACTGGTTCACGTCGATAACAGCGTGACCCAGTATCGTGCCATTAAGCAGAGTGAAACGGTTGCTATGTCAGTGATGTTTGATAATTTGCGTGACCATGCCCAAGGTCAGCAGTTTGATTTTGTCACCACGGTAAAAGCAGCAGACGAAATCATTTGGGAAGGCACGTCGACTTATCTATCACGCAGCAAAAAACCTGCCAGCAGTAAGGACAAAAAGAGTACGCCGCGTCCAGTAGCCGTTAAGCCATCAATCAATGAAGAGGGTGTTCACAGTATTTTTGAAGTGCCAGAAGATATCGGTCGCCGTTATGCGTTTGTCTCTGGTGATTTTAACCTGATACATTTGCATCCATTATCAGCACGTGCCTTTGGTTTTCCAAAAGCTATTGCTCATGGTATGTGGTCAAAAGCTAAGTGTTTGGCGATGATGGGCGAGCTGCCTGATGCTTGTACGGTTGAGGTGTCATTTAAGCTGCCTATTTTCTTACCATCTGAAGTAGAGCTTATCGCTGATCCACTTGTTCAGTTAGAAGGCGCAGAAGATACTTGCCAGTTTGGTTTGTTTAGTGCAAAAAATGACAAGCCGCATCTTGCTGGTGTGATTACCTTGCAGGATGAAGCGAAGTAAAATATAATTTTTATATCAAAAATCATTATTATTGAACACATTTATCCTTATGACTTTACATGAAAATTCAAAAAGCACCGAATACTCTGATCATTCAGCTGCGGTAGACGTAGACAAAGCAACAGTTGCTGATGCTAGCAGTGCCGACACTAGTAGCAACGATAATGGCATCCATCTTGCCACCATATTCGATCCATATTTTCGTCCTGATGAAAATACCATCGTATGCGGTGCGCTTGATGATGAAAAGGTGGCCGCATTGGCAGCAGCTGGAGTTGAGTTGGTTATTAACTTGCAGCCTGATGAAGAGCTGAAATTCGATGAAAGTACAGCTGTAGAGCAGGCAGGCATGCAATACGAGCATTTACCTATCAATGGCACTGCTGACTTGAAACAGCTTAAAATACTGGCGTTTGATAACATACTACGTCAGCATCATGGCAAAAAAATTGCCATGCATTGTGGCTCTGGCAATCGTGTTGGCGCTGCCATAGCCCTACGGGCTGGTTGGTTACGTGGACGTAAAATGGATACGGCTATGGAGCGTGGGCGTAGTCATGGTTTGACTAAACTTGCAGAAGAGGTTCATAATCGATTGCTAGTACCGCGTTAAATCATAAATATCCCTAACAATAAAAAAGGCGACCTTAGGGTTGCCTTTTTTATTGTGTGATACATTATAAAAATATTTTGGAGGATAGAGATTTTTTATCCTGATAAGATGTATGACAGGCTTTAAACTGAATAACTTCATAAATATAAAATAGAACAGGGCACTTATGAACAATAATAATGAAAGCATCTCTACAGCTACCCAGCAAAACGCTACCGCAGGTACATATACTGACAATCATATCCAACGTCGGCTTCAACAGTTGCTAACAGATTTGCAGCTTGATGATGCGCCGGCAGGAGGCGCATTAGTGGTTTATCAAGCTGGCAAATGTATCGCACAAGCAAGTGTGGGACTGGCACGTGCTGATTTATCATGGAATACAGATACTTTATCATTGAACTTTTCGACTGGCAAAGGCATCTTGGCGACACTGGTTCATGTATTGGTATCACAGAAAAAAATGGATTATGACCTACCGATTGCCCATTACTGGTCAGCATTTGGCGCGCAAAATAAAGAGAAAATCACTTTACGCAGCGTAATGTCGCATCAAGCCAATATTTTTTCGATTCAAAGTATTGACCTCGATAATGAAACCGTCCTTGATTGGAATATGACGCTAGAGAAAATTGCAGCAATGCCTGTGACTGCCCCTGAGCAGGCGGAATTATACGACAGTGCTTACAGTGCCTTGGTCTATGGTTGGGTGCTGGGCGGCGTGATAGAAGCCGTTACTGCGATGCCACTGGCTCAAGCGTTACGCCATTATCTAACAGAGCCATTAGGTATTGCCAACAGCTGCTACTTTGGTGTACCAGAAAATCAGGTCGACAAGGTTGCGCGATTGGTTAAAAACTTTGAGTCAGTAGAAGAAGTGTCAGAAAATGCACAAGAAAGCTCACAACCGCAGCCACGTTCCCGCCGTCATAAACCAGTTTTAAAACCAGATTCAGTAGATACCTTGCAAACTTATAGCGATTTACCGAGCTATGCCTGCTGGCAACAACAAGCAGCCAATCAGTATGCAATCCAATCAGTAACAGCTGATAGTGAAGAGCAGATAGGGAAAGTATTGCCAACATTGGATACGGCACAAATCAACCTTTTATACTTTGATAACAGTCAGCTGAATCTTAAAAACTATAAAGCAGCCCTGTTACTTGCGAGCAAAGAACCGATTGACTATTATCATCCGCAGACTTTACGAGCTACTATCCCTGCTGCCAATGGCGTCGCATCAGCACATGCACTGGCGACGATTTATGCGATGTTGGCTAATGGTGGTATGTGGCAAGGGAAAACACTCATTGATGAGGCAACTTTTAAGCAGCTATCAACGCCGCAAGTCACTGGTATGGATGCCGTTATGCCAGCCCATATGGATTGGCGCTTGGGTTATCATCGCCGCTTTAGTATTTGTAATAGCGATAATTTTGAGGTAAACACTCACGATACAAAATTTCATGCGCCACAAAGTTTTGGACATATGGGCTATAACGGCTCGGTTGCGTGGTGCGACCCCGAGCAGCAGCTATCGTTTGCCTTTGTCCATAATTTTGATGTGACCATGCTCAACGATATCCGCCAGTTTGCGCTGACGGAAGCAGTCTTGGATCTAATTAATACTGAAATTTAATCAGCGTTAGTGATTTATAAATAGCATTTTTTAGTTAAAGAAATACTGTTTATCTTATTATTGCGCTTTGTTTGGTGTCATTTTAAGCAACTGTTTTGCTGTTAAACCATGTATAAAAATAGACGCCAAAATCACAATTGAGCACACTATCCAAAGTTTAAGGGCATCTTCATCATTAAAAAACCCTTGGTTGAGTGCATAAGATAAATAGTACAGGGTACCGATGCCGCGGATACCTAGGGCTGATATGGCGTATTTTTCAGTGCGTGGTAGATTCAGCCCTGATAAGGCAATAAAGCCGCCAAGCGGACGAATCAATAATAAAAAAGTAAAGCTGACAATGTAGACGCGCCATGTTAGCTCAACGCCAGCTTGTAGACCTTGTCCAAGGAACATGCCAAAGATGACAAGCACCAGTGACATGAGTAAACCTTCTGATTGCTCAGCAAAATCATGCAATTTATGGTGGTAAGTGTGTTCAGATTCTGAACGACGGAACGCAAATGCCGCGACAAATACAGCAATAAAGCCATAACTATGGACGTATTCTGCCAATCCATATGCCACCAGAGTTAGGGCAATGACCACATAACCTTGAGACATAGTCGTCTCACGGCTATACTTTGAGAACACCAACTTTGCCATGACTTTGCCAACGAAGATGCCGACCAGTAACCCTGCGCCAATCTTCCACAATACATCATGGGTAAACCAAGACCACAGCATATCCCCCGTAAAACGCTCTCCTTCGCTATAGGCTTCTGCGATCTTAATCGCAAGATATACAAAAGGGAACGCTAGACCATCATTTAACCCTGCCTCTGAGGTTAAGGTAAAGCGTGGTGTATCTTCACCTCCAGTATTGGGCGGTCCAACTTGAATGCTAGAGGCCAATACCGGATCCGTTGGGGCAAGGACAGCGCCGAGTAAAATCGCAGCACCTATCGTCATACCAAAGGCATAGTAACCTAATACTGCCATCGCAAAGATACCGATGGGCATGGTAATCAGGAGTAGGCGCATCGTCGGACGCCATAATCGCCAAGACAGCTCAGTATCAATCTTGATACCCGCACCGACCAAAGAAACCAACACTACGATTTCAGTCAGTTTTTCGATAATCAGTCCATTATCGATAGGGTTCAAAAATGCCAAACTTGTCCAAAAATAGCCCATCATCAAACCAAAGCTTAATTGCAGCATGGGCAAGGAGATAGGCGTGCGTTTAAAGATAATCGGAAATAGCGCACCGAATACGAAGGCAATGCCGCAAACCAATAAGAATAAATTGTAATTTTCAATCATGAGGTTGGTGCACGCTGTTATATTTAATTTAAAGTTTAAAAAAGTCACACTTAGTAGCCGTTTATAATGACGGTAAAAACATCTAAATATCGCAAAAAATCGTTATCAGATAGTGATTAAATAGACAGATACGTTGTTTTTTGGTGAAAAAAAGCCTGCATTGCGCAGGCTTAATAAATTCAGTTCAAGAAGGGTACTTAAATATTATTGTCTAACGTTCAACTTGGCTGACGTCACGTACAGCGCCCGTATCGGCACTGGTGGTCATTGCAGCATAGGCACGTAAAGCAGGAGAGACATGACGCTCACGGCTAACGGGTTTCCAAGCATCACGTCCACGACTTTCCATTTCTTCGCGGCGAGCAGCTAACTCTTCATCACTGACCTGCATATTGATGGTGCGGTTTGGGATATCAATATGGATAGTATCGCCTTCTTGCACTAGGCCAATGGCGCCGCCTTCAGCGGCTTCTGGGCTGGCATGACCAATAGACAAGCCTGATGTCCCACCAGAGAAGCGACCATCTGTAAGCAGCGCACATTCTTTGCCTAGGCCTTTAGATTTTAGATAAGTCGTCGGGTAGAGCATCTCTTGCATACCAGGACCGCCTTTTGGACCCTCAAAACGGATGATAACTACATCGCCTGCGACGATTTGATCATCAAGCACCGCTGCTACTGCGTCATCTTGTGATTCAAAGATGCGTGCACGTCCGGTGAAAACCAAGATGCTGTCATCAACGCCGGCAGTTTTGACCACACAGCCACGCTCAGCAATGTTTCCGTATAGAACGGCAAGACCGCCATCAGTTGAATAAGCATGTTGGGCACTTCGGATACAGCCTGACTCTCGGTTCACATCCAGATTTGACCATTCTTTTGATTGTGAGAAAGCCTCAGTCGTCCGTACGCCACCAGGGGCTGCAATATAGCGTGCACGTGCTTCAAGATTGTCAGGATTCATAATATCCCATTTATCAATCGCTTCTTTCATCGTGGCACTATGGATAGTTGGCAAATCGGTATGCAGCAAACCAGCACGGTCAAGCTCGGCCAATAGCGCAAAGACACCACCAGCACGATGCACATCTTCCATATGATACTTTTGTGAAGCAGGGGCAACTTTAGCCAAACAAGGGACGCCACGACTTAAACGGTCAATATCGTGCATTTTGAAGTCGACTTCGGCTTCATGTGCAGCAGCAAGCAAATGCAAAATAGTATTGGTAGAGCCGCCCATGGCGATGTCTAAAGTCATGGCATTTTCAAACGCGGCTTTAGTAGCGATAGAGCGCGGTAGGACTGAATCATCATCTTGCTCATAGCGACGTTTGGCTAGTGACACGATGGTACGACCAGCTTCTAGGAATAGCTCGCGACGTAGCGAATGGGTTGCTAATAATGATCCATTACCCGGTAATGCCAATCCTAATGCTTCGGTCAAGCAATTCATCGAGTTGGCAGTGAACATGCCAGAGCACGACCCACAAGTCGGGCACGCTGAGGCTTCAATAGCAGCGACATCTTCATCACTAATGCTATCATCGGCCGCGTCCATCATCGCATCGACGAGGTCAAGCTTACGAATGGCATTACCTTTACTGTCAGTGCTATGGACGTCGCTACTACCATCATTATTATGACTGTGTGCGACCGTGCTGGCGATAATTTTACCCGCTTCCATTGGGCCACCTGAAATAAAGACGACGGGAATATTGAGGCGCATGGCTGCCATCAACATACCCGGAGTGATTTTATCGCAGTTAGAAATACATACTAGCGCATCGGCGCAGTGGGCATTGACCATATACTCGACAGAATCAGCAATTAAATCTCGACTCGGTAGTGAATACAACATACCGCTATGACCCATGGCAATACCGTCATCGACGGCAATGGTGTTGAACTCTTTTGCCACGCCACCGGCTTTTTCAATCTCGCGTGCAACCATTTGTCCCAAATCTTTTAAATGCACATGGCCGGGTACAAACTGGGTAAAAGAGTTGGCAATGGCAATAATAGGTTTGCCAAAGTCGCCATCAGTCATGCCAGTTGCGCGCCATAGAGCACGAGCACCTGCCATATTACGACCGCCGGTAGAGGTTTTTGAATTGTAATCCATGTGGTATTCCTTACAAATGAGCGAGATTTATTAATATGTGCAGCATCCGCTGCAATGTTGATAGTGTGCTTTTTATACCGGGAGAGTACTAGTGAATAATACTAAGTCGTTACCATACCATTAGATATGAGTAACTGAAAATAATTAACCTATAACAAACAAGACTTAAGGGTCAATCATTTATGCAAGCCGCTCCAAAATAGCGGTTTCAAACCAAGGGAGCTCATCTTTATCTGCTTCTAGCTTGGCAATGACGACTAAGGCGTGAGTCGCTGGTAGGTATTGATACTCCATATTGGCTTCTATCGTCAACGGCAGCGGTTTATTGGTCTCTGTATCAATGCTCTGTTCGTCAATACTAATTAGCGCTTGTTTGTTGTTTTTATACAGGATATCAATACGACCAAAAAACTGCCATTCTTTAAAGGCTGCAATGATAGCATCATCTTTATTTTTAGTATAAATCTGCTGCGTCTCTTTACCCGTATTGGTCCAATGCAAACGGACAGCGAGTTGTAATGCTTCACTAAATACCACCAATGAGCCAATCACCTTGACATGCCACGGATTGGATATGAGTGCTTCATCGATACCAATTAGCTTGGCAGCTTCTTGCGCTGTCATCGGTGTATTAAATTGTGCCAGTAGCTTTGGGGTTAAAGGATAGGTCTGCTTAACGACATCGTCCAAACTGTCATAATGATATAAAAATGGCAGCGGTAAGTCTTGAGTGATGGTCTTTTGACTGATTTTACAGTTATGAATACGCCAACTGATGGCTTTATCAGTCAATGCTTGCGCTAATATAATGGCATTTGGGTCAGTAGCTGGAGGGTTATTTGCCCCAAGCGTTTGCTCATGCTCATCATTGTTTATGGTAGCGTCATTGATAGATTGCGTATGAGCGTCAGTATTATTAGATAATTGAGTTGGCAAGGCAGTCAAATCCATCATGGTAAGGTCATCGAGAGAGTAGATTAATATAACATTTATCGCGCATGACTCGTCAATAATTTAATCATCAACGAGAGCAGCAAGTTAGTTCATGAAGATCAATCAGTGATTATCTGATACTTGTACTTAAGTGAGATTTCGTCCACTATATTTAATGGTGTAAGTATTCGTTTAATACTCGCTATCCAATCAATACTAACTTTGATTCAATAATAATACAGGTTAAAGGAATAAGATAATGAGCCAAGCCAATCCGCAAACTACTTATAAAGACGATAATATTTTTGCCAAAATGCTCGATGGCGATATCCCTTATCATAAAGTTTATGAAGATGATAAGACTCTTGCTTTTATGGATATCATGCCACAAGCAAAGGGGCATGTTTTGGTCATTCCTAAGCAAAAAGCGGTGGACTTAGCTGATCTTGAACCTGAATATGCGGCAGCTGTGTTGATGACGGCTAAAAAAGTTATGGAAGCCCAGCGTCAGGTATTTAATCGTGAAGGCATTATCCAAATGCAGCTAAATGGTGCAGAAGCGGGGCAAACGGTTTTTCATTATCATGTGCACCTGATTCCTTCTAGTATTCATGAGCTTGGTCGCCATGCCGTCACACAAGCAGATCACGCCGAGCTTGCAAAAACAGCTGAACAACTGGCAGCGATTATTGCTGCGTAATTTTAAAAACGTCTATCGTTGTTCTGAGTTAAAAGAACAGATAGTACTTACTCTTTAGATAATAATAAAAGGGCAACTAACAAGTTGCCTTTTTTGTTTTTAGGTAATAGTGCTGTAACAATAGTTCAAGTAATGTGACAAATGGGCAGCAATACTGGGGTTAGTAATCGGTTTGTGGTAAACATTAAGTCTACTTGATCGTTAATATAAGAATCTGCTTATGAAGAACAAATCCTCCCGTTCCACTATTCTTTTGCCCGTCTTCGTGCCGGCAGCAGCCATTATGCTGCTATTAGTGATTGGTACTGCCATTAATCCTGAGTCTGCTGGGGAACTATTTAGCACCGTTCTGAATTTTACCACTGAGACTTTCGGCTGGTTCTATATGCTAGCAGTCGCCATATTTTTGATGTTTATTATTGTCTTGGCGTTTTCGTCTTATGGCAGTATTAAACTGGGACCAGATCATGCTCAGGCTGAGTATAATTTTCTTGAGTGGTTTGCCATGCTATTTTCAGCAGGGTACGGGATTGCTTTATTATTTTACGGCGTAGCAGAGCCAGTCATACACTTTGCCAGTCCGCCACTCTCAACGCCACAGACTATTGAGGCTGCCAAAGAAGCGATGCAAATTGCCTATTTTCACTGGGGTTTTCATATTTGGGCGATTTATGGTGTGGTAGGTTTGTCGCTGGCATATTTCTCTTTTCGTCATGGCTTGCCCTTGTCAATGCGCTCAACACTATATCCACTCATTGGTGATAAAATTTATGGTCCGATTGGACATACTGTTGATGTGTTTGCCATTGTGGGCACGATGTTCGGTATTGCGACCAGTTTGGGGATTTCTGTATCACAGATCAATGCCGGGTTAAATTATCTATTACCAAATACGATACCTGTTAGTATTACAGTTCAGGTGATTATCATTGCGCTGGTGACACTAGCAGCTTTGGCATCTGTTCTCGCTGGCATGGATAAAGGGGTAAAGCGACTCTCAATTTTGAACATGATGTTAGCAACGGGACTGATGCTGTTTGTTTTTATCGTGGGTCCCACCATCTTTATTCTAAACGCTTTTATGGAAAACACGGGCAGCTATTTAGGCAATATCGTTGAGCGTACTTTTAGTTTACAAGCTTATCAATCGAGTGATTGGATCGGCAGTTGGACACTCTTTATCTTTGCATGGACGATTGCTTGGGCACCCTTTGTCGGATTGTTTATTGCCAAGATTAGTCGGGGTCGTACTATCCGTGAATTCGTATTGGGCGTGATGTTAGTACCAACCTTCTTTACATTCTTTTGGTTCGCGGTTTTTGGTGATACAGCGCTCCATATGATTATGGTTGATGGCTACGATGCACTCATTACTGAAGTGCAGAACAACCAAGCAATTGCGTTATTTAAATTATTAGAGAACTTGCCTTTTACTCAGATAGTGTCGTCATTAACAGTACTATTAATTATTACCTTTTTTGTGACCTCATCGGATTCAGGGTCGTTGGTGATTGACTCTCTTGCAGCGGGTGGACGTAGTGATACGCCATGGTGGCAACGTACTTTTTGGGTAGTGACTGAAGGGGCAGTTGCCGCGGCTTTACTGGTAGCTGGTGGACTGACAGCATTGCAGACTGCCGCTATTGTCAGCGCCTTACCCTTTGCCGTTATTATATTAATTTCGATATTTGGCATGTGGCGAGCGCTACGTATTGAAGGTCATCGTAACCAGAGTTTAGGTAACGATAACCATTTGCCGCCGCATCTACTGAAACTAGAGGCTTGGCGCGAGCGTATTGATTATATGACTGAGCAGCCAACACGCGATAAAGTACTTAGTTATATCAGAGGAACGATTTTATCTTCTATGAACGAAGTGGCTGAGAAGTTCGCTGATACAGGTTGGTTACCTGATGTGAATTATGATGAGATCAATAACCGCGCTGTATTAGAATTGAGAAGTGGCGATAATGTGGAGTTCTGGTACGAGGTTCGCTTATCAGAGCATGATATTCCTGATTATTATACGGAAGATATGGCAAAAAAATTGCCGCAAGAGCACCATTACCGTGCTGAAGTGTATTTGCGCCGTGGTGGTCAGACCTATGATTTATATGGTTATGAATCAGTGTCGATTATTAATGACATTATCGATCAGTTTGAGAAATATCTACACTTTGTCAATGTCTCACCAGATATTTTACCGTGGCGTATGCAAGAGCATGATGAAGATATAACGCTTGAGCAGGGCAGTGTGTTTGATAAATAGGTATATTAAACAGGACATTCAATGTTGATAAACTTTATGAGCTGAGCAAATGATTACGTAATCCCTTGCAATATGCGCACGAATCCTTAGAATAACGGCTTGTTTTCATTGCCAATCAAGCCGTTTTTTATGTCTATTGATTCTCCAGTTTTACTTTCGTCTAATCCTACCTCAGACCATCCTTTATTGCAGCCACTCGTGATTGGCGGCTTGACGATTGAGAACCGTTTGATAGTTGCACCGATGGCTGGCGTGACAGACAATCCTTTTCGCAGATTGTGCAAATCTTTTGGTGCAGGTCATGCAGTCAGTGAAATGATTATCGCTGATACGGCATTGTATGCGCGCAAAAAATCGCTCTATCGTGCCAATTTTGATAATGAAATCGCGCCTATTTCGGCACAAATTGCTGGAGCTGAACCTGATAAATTGGCAGAAGCGGCGCGTTATCAGATTGATAATGGTGCACAAATTATTGATATTAATATGGGCTGCCCTGCCAAAAAGGTTTGTCGTAAATTGGCAGGCTCTGCACTATTGCAAGATGAAGACTTGGTTGCTCGATTGCTAGATGCTGCGGTGAATGCCGTCGATGCGCCCGTTACTTTAAAAACGCGCTTGGGCTATGAGAATGGACGTGAAAATATTTTGCGCGTTGCAAAGCGAGCAGAGCAAGCGGGTATAGCTGCTATTGCCATCCATGGACGCACGCGTGAAGATATGTATACCGGAGAGGCGCGTTATGAGCTGATACGTGAGGTCAAAGAAAGTATTAGCATTCCAGTCATCGCAAATGGCGATATAGACAGCGCGCAAAAAGCGCAGCGTGTTTATGAGCTAACCGGCTGCGATGCGGTGATGATTGGACGCGCTGCCCAAGGACAACCATGGATATTTCGCGATATCGAGCATTTTTTGCGCACAGGTGAGACGCTGGCATCGCCCAGTGTTAGCGAGATAAAAGAAATTGTACTGACACATTTAGAAGAGCTATACGGTTTTTATGGTGAATACTCAGGCTGCCGTATTGCTCGCAAGCACATTGCTTGGTATACCACCGGTATTCCGAACTCTAACGCCTTTAGGCAAGCCATGTATGGTGAGGAAAGTACCGCCGGACAGTTCCGTGTGGTAGAGGATTTTTTGAATGCTCATGAATAAACAATGAAGAGCATATGTCGAGCACAAAGTGATCCATACTTCATCTAGTAAGAATGTCTATCCAGTTAAACTGGCTTTATTGCTTATTTATTTCCTTTAACCTATATTTCTTTGTTATGATTTAGGTAAATATTAACGGAAGTCTAATTTTTAAAAGGATGTTTCATGGCTAACCCTTCAAAAAAAGCAATCGGTAAAGCAGTTCAAGACAAAAATATTATTATAACGGGGGCATCAAGCGGTATTGGTGAGCGTACTGCTTTTTTGCTTAGTGAATGCGGTGCTCATGTCATTTTGTTGGCACGTACTGAAGAGAAGCTAAAAGCGGTTAAAGAAAGTATCGAAGAGCTTGGTGGTAAGGCAAGTTATTATCCTTGTGATTTGACCAATATGGATGCCATTGAAAAAGTTAGCACGCAAATTTTGGCGGACTTTGGTCACGTTGATGTCTTGGTAAATAATGCCGGTCGCTCGATACGACGCTCGGTTCACGAATCCACTGAACGTTTCCATGATTTTGAGCGTACCATGGATATTAATTACTTTGGCGCAGTCAAAATCATTCTTGGGTTTTTGCCGACGATGATTGAACGTCAAACGGGTCAAATTGTGAATATTTCATCAATTGGTGTATTGGCAAACAGTCCGCGTTTTGCCGCGTATGTCGCCTCAAAATCGGCCTTGGATGCCTTTAGCCGTTGTCTAGCTGCAGAAGTCAAAGGCGATAATGTGACGATAACCAATATCTTTATGCCATTGGTACGCACGCCGATGATTGAGCCAACTAAGCTTTATCGTTATATGCCAGCGCTTATGCCAGATGAGGCCGCAATGATGGTCGCCAAAGCGATCGTTCATAAACCAAACAGTATTGCCAGCAACATGGGCAAGTTTGCGTCGGCTACTTATTCATTAGCACCAGCGATTAACGTTGGTATTCAATCGATGGGTTATCGCATTTTCCCGAGCACTCGCGCCGCTCAAACCACCGATAAAAAACCAAACCTTGCTCAACGTGCCTTTGCCAGAATCTTACCGGGTGAGCATCACTAGATTGTATTTATTATGTATAACCAAAAAAGGATACTTCGGTATCCTTTTTTAGTGCCTTAAAAGCATTGATAATGATACAGACGGGTAGGCAGCAGTGGATTTCTATTTAACATAAGGCTCGTTATGGGAAGAAGGACGGTTTTTCCTAATGAGAACTTAAGCCTTTTGTTACAAGAGATATGTTGATGAACTAACTCATTAAAAAAATGCAGATGTGCTCTTAAGCATATACGTAATGGAAATTAAGACATGCATCATGACTATCTTAATTCCTATTACTGTAAGCTTTATTCCTTGCTTCAATTCTTAGTATTTAGAAAATATTAGAGGGACTTGATATATGTAGTACCAACTTGGCATCAAGCGCTTACCAAGTTAGTACTATATTGATTTATATCTGCGCCTGCGGATTATTTTTGGCATAACGCCATGACATCAATCCAGTAATAATTAGCACTACTGCAATAAAGCCTAAAGAAGCTGCTATTGGAACGTGATAAAGATCAAGTAGAAGCATTTTTATACCAATAAATGTCATTATCACGCCTAGCCCATATGGTAAGTAGTGCATTGTGGCTGCTGCGCCTGCTAATAGGAAGAACATAGCACGCAGACCTAAAATAGCGAATAAGTTAGCACTTAATACAATGAATGGGTCGGTGGTAATGGCAAAAATAGCAGGAATAGAATCAACTGCAAAAATAACATCAGAGATTTCGACTAAAATTAATACTACCAACATGGGTGTCGCCCACAATAGACCGTTTTCACGCACTAAAAACTTTTCGCCTCGTAGCGTGGACGTAATGCGCATGTGTCTACGTAGCCATTTTAATAGCTTCATTTCCTCAAGGTCGACAGGTTCGTCATGGCCACCTTTTAAAAACTTATAGCCGGTATAAACCAAAAACGCACCAAATATATAAAGTATCCATGAAAACTCTTGAATGAGCCATGCGCCGGCAAGAAGAAAAAGAGTACTTAAAACAATAGCTCCGATCACGCCATATAATAGGATACGACGCTGTAATGCAGGTGGAACAGCAAACGCGCCAAAAATCATGAGCCAGACAAACACGTTATCAATCGCTAGTGATTTTTCGATTAAATAACCAGTCACAAACTCTAAAGTTTTTTGGTTAGCAACTGCTGTACCCAAATTTGCATTTAAATACCACCATAATCCGCCTGCGAATAAAGCAGATACACTGACCCAAGCGATACTCCATACCGCAGCCAATTTAATAGAAACAGGTTGGTTCTCTTGTACTGCGTTTACATCAGAACTCTCTGGCGTATGTTTGTGCTTAAAACCTAAAAAGTCGATCAGTAACATGACTGCGACTATTACAAAAAAAATGGCATATAGCCAAGGGGTGCCGATGGTTTCCACAATGTTCCTCAAGTATAATAATAGGGGTCGCTATGATATTTAGCTGCAATTGATATGCCGTTATATCAGTGCCAAAGCCCTAAGAAGAAAATCTAATATACAGATTTTATTTCTTTTCATCTACACCAATTTTAGTTTAGAAAAGCTAATGACATATTACTATTTGAACCTATTTAAATGATAAATAAATCACTAACAAGATAAGGTAAACCAATGCATCAAATGAGTGAATGGGTGCTAGTTATCATGGCAAAGTTTGGCTATCTTGGCATTATATTTGCCATGTTTGCTGAAAATGTTTTTCCACCTATACCTTCTGAGCTAATTATGCCAGCAGCAGGTTTTGCGTCAGCTAAAGGTGATTTAAATATACTATTGGTCATAGCAGCAGGTACATTTGGCAGCGTTTTAGGCGCTCTACCTCTCTACTATCTAGGATCTTTATTCAATGAAGAGCGACTAGTGATTTTTACTAAAAGGTACGGCAAATACGTGTTTATTAAGCCTGAGGATATTTTATCGTCCAATGTTTGGTTCGATAAACATGGTAAAAAAGCGGTTTTTTTTGGTCGCATGGTGCCTGGTATTCGTTCACTAATTTCCATTCCTGCAGGGATGAATAAAATGTCGCTGGTTTCTTTTGTAATATTAACGGCTTTAGGGGCAAGTATTTGGACGACAATATTGACTCTTTCAGGATTTTACTTGGGTAGAAACTATGAGGTCATTGCAGCTATGCTAGCGCCTTACTCTAAGGTTTTCTTATTACTTGCCATAGTCATGATTGTTGTTTGGCTTATTAGACGTCGACTATCTGATCAGCATAATAGTAAAACTGTTTAAAACAAAATCGATTTATGGGGAAAATGACGGTTCTTTACTTTACCGATAGATTCCTCAATATTTTATTTTAGGCATACCCCAAGGGAACCAACTGTTTCACCCTTCAAACCTATTAACAGACTACTTAAAACAGACTGCTATAATGGAACCACTTATAAAAGACTAGCCAAACACACGCCACATTATCCAAAATAACCCAGCCATAATGATAGCAATGATGAGTAGTCGCTTTGCCCAGTAGGGCAGTAGGGGTTTTTTATAGCCTAAATCATTGAGCTGACTGTCAACGCCTTCTTGTAGGCTTTGGAAGCTTTGCTCCGTTGGTGTGCTTTTTACTTTACTCTTAATCAAGCGCTCAGTATCATCTTCGACTGTTTCTCTATCAAAGTTCATGGCTTGACTAGGAATGCCTTGTTTATTAGCGATACTGTTTAATTTTTGCTGCTGCTGATTTTTGAGAGCAAGCTCGTATGCATCGATGCGAGATTTTGCAGCATCCATACTGATATTTTCGTCAGCGGCTAACGTCTTAATTGCCATGACCAGATTGCCTTTTTCGACCATCATGATAACCGTTTTCGGTAATTTTACTTTGGCAGGTTCTAAGCCTGAATCAGAATCAAACATGACTGTCCTTATTTGAGCATGATAATAAGTAGATTGGGGTATTATAACCTTGTTGTACAGTCAAAATTCAAGCAAAAAAATACCGCAGTTATCATCATATCTGCGGTACTGTTATCAATTTTATTTCATTTTAATTTATAGATCTTTCCAGCGTTGGATAGACTCTTTAATGACTTCTTTGGCTTCTTCTACGTTACCCCAAGATTCAACCACCGTTGTACCTGCTTTTTTGAGGTCTTTATAGTGACTGAAATGGAATTCTAGCTGATTGATCAGCTGCTTTGGTAAGTCCGCTAGACTGTTATAAGCGTTGCCTGTATCACGGTCGTCAGCAGGTACGACGACGATTTTGTCATCGACTTCGCCATCATCAACAAACTTCATCACACCGATGACTTTCGCTTTTAAGAAAATACCAGTCGGTAAAGGCTGTTCTGTGATGATAAGCGCATCTAACTCGTCGCCATCTTCATCAAGAGTTTGTGGGATAAAACCATAGTTGCAAGGCTTGGCAAAAATCTGTGGGTCAACACGATCAAGCTCAAATACGGCCAACTCGCGATTCCACTCAATTTTATGGCTACTACCAGCTGGGATTTCTACTACGACATTAATAATGCCGCCGTCAACATCGCCTGCGTCCAAAATTTTATTAAAATCTGCCATAAAATACTCCAATGTGCTTTTGTTATGAATGTTTGAATCGTAAAGGGTTAAAATCGGCGTCCAAGGTTCGTTACTGCGCCCAATTTGTGCCGTGTGCGATTATAACAAGTTTGAATCAAATTTTCTCACAATGCTTAAGTCTAAGCGCGCACGATATTATGCAAAAAAGGATTATACAAAAAATACCTATTTTGGCGCTAATTCACGCAATGGGATGTCTCCTGCATGACGTTTTGCGATATTGTCGATGAGCTGTTGCGTAAATTGCTCGTAGCTCAGGGTCTTTTGGTCATCGGTAAGCGGTAGGTTATTTGGCTGTATATTGGTCGCTTGGTTCATATTAACAAAATCCGCCAAACGCAACATTTGCATGCCAGCATAACCACAAGGGTTGATAGCATTAAATGCTGATAAATCACAATCTAAATTAATGGCAATACCATGGTAGCTAAAGCCATGCTTGATTTTAAAGCCAAGCGACGCGATTTTGCCAATCATAATGGTATTATCAACTTCTATCTCATCACTAGTAGGAGCGCTGTCCGTTTCTGTAGCCATATCAGCATATAGATAGACACCTGGAGCATCACGGCGGGCACGGGCGCTGATATGGTTGGTGTCAGTTGATGCTGTGCTCTTGAGACAGTCATTGACCACATCCTCAATCGCTTGCTCAGCGTGTGAGACCATATTGCGCACACTCCAGCTGATACTGTCCAAATCAAACAGCCAATACATAACCAGCTGACCATGTCCATGCCATGTTACCTGACCACCGCGATCCGTCTTAATGATAGGCGTATTAGTACGTTGCAGGATATGCTCTTCTTTACCTGCTTGCCCAAGAGTATAAACGTCATTGTGATCGACAATCCATAACTCGTCAGGCGTACGCAGTCCTTGCTCTTTTTTAAGAGCGATACGCTCTAACGTGCGTGATAACATGGCATCAAGAGTAGCCACATAATCAGCAGCAGTGAGTGACTTTGTGATGAGATTTTCATTAAGTGGTTGCGTATTAAGCGCCTGCATAGTATTTGGCATGAGAGTGGCTGTCTTATGTTTTTGTTATGTAAAATGGGCTATCTATTGTTAATATTACTGTCATTGAGTGTAGCAGTTTTCATATTGTCGCCCAAATTTTAATTTTAATTATATTGAACTGGAAAAATATAAAAGAATAAAATAGTCACAAAAGGCACCTTGTAGTGAGCAGATACGCATCGTATACAAACCCATGGGTGCATTAAAGATGCTGTTCATTCAGGAATCAATGGGCTACATTAAATGGTACTAAACAAAAGTAATATCTAAGAAAATGATGTTTTAGCCTTATTCACTATTAGGCTTTGTTGCATAGATAACACGTTTACAAGGATAATAGAGTGATATCAGTGATTTTTAGTGTCTAATAATAGCTATAGAGTCTTAAATTTGACAAAACGTGCTGACTCTCACGTATATGACAAGGAAGATATATGACAGACAGCGATCAAAACAATCAGGTTCAAGCGATGCATCCTCAATACGATGAGCACGAAGGGCTTAGTATTATCAAAACCGTGGCAGATATGCAGTCACAGTTTTCACGCATGCAAAATCTAAGCCGTACTCAGCCTATCAATGATTGGGCAACGCGTAGAGACCAACTCGATAATCTAGAGCTAATGCTGAGTGACAATCAACAGCTACTTGCTAATGCTATCAGTGCTGATTTTGGCTATCGTAGTGAATCAGAAACTCAATTTGCCGAGCTGTTTCCGAGCTTTACGGGTATCAGTCATGCCAAAAAGCACGGTAAGAGGTGGATGAAGGCGCAGCGAGTATCGATTTCAGCACTATATATGCCAGCCCATAATGAGATTTTGCCACAGCCATTAGGTGTGGTTGGTATCATGGTACCTTGGAACTATCCTTTATTCTTGGCGATAGGACCGATGATTGACGCGATTACCGCTGGTAACCGCATCATGGTTAAAATGAGTGAAGCGGCGCCGCAATTTGCGCAAACGTTTGCAGAAACCATTTCACGTTATTTTTCAGCAGATATGGTTTGTGTGGTCATCGGTGAAGTTGAGATTGCAGCGGCTTTTAGTGAGCTGCCTTTTGATCACCTGCTCTATACTGGCTCTACTGCTGTTGGTAAAAAGGTAATGGCAGCGGCAGCACCCAATCTAACACCGGTCACGCTTGAGCTCGGTGGTAAGTCGCCAGTCATAGTACTAGAGGGTGCTAACCTAGAAAATGCTGTCAATCGTGTGATGATGGGCAAGACTTTAAACGCAGGTCAAACGTGTATCGCGCCTGACTATGTACTGATTCAGCGCCAATATCATGATGAATTTGTGCGTCTGGCAAGAGAGTGGATGGAGAAACACTATCCCAATATTGAAAGCAATCCTGATTACTCGCGCATTATTAATGTTCAGCAGTTCAAGCGTGTTAAAGGCTATTTAGAGAATTTATCCAGTGAAGGTGTATATAGACTCACTGATGCGACGTCTAATCTTGAAACGCGTCTCATGCCACCGGTTATTGTCAGCGAGCCTGCGCCTGAGAGTGATTTGATGCAAAACGAGATATTTGCACCCGTTTTACCACTCATGCACTATGACACTCTTGATAATGCGATTGCATTTATTAACGCCCGTCCACGACCGTTAGCGCTATATGTCTTCGGTGATAATAGCCGTGATATCGATAAAGTACGCACCAATACGGTATCGGGCGGACTATGTATCAACGAAGTGATTATGCATGTAGCGCAGCATGACTTGCCGTTTGGCGGTGTTGGCGATTCAGGTACAGGCGCTTACCATGGTAAAGCTGGATTTGATCGTTTGAGTCATATGAAACCTATCTTTGTACAATCCAAATTGAATGGGCTAAATATATTGTTACCGCCCTATGGTGGCTTATTTAAAAAGGCAATGGCGCTGTTTTTGAAATAGTAGTTTAAAATAGTTGCCTTATTGAATAGATAGTATTTATTCACATTCATCCATCAATAGCATCTACTACAGTAGGTGCTATTTTTTTTGTCTAAAGAATCATTTGTTATCAGTGTTATAAATCGCTACACTTTGTGGTAACACTAAACGATAGTTTTGTTTGTTTTAGATAAAAATCAGTAGTAGATGATAGGCTTATTAATTGCTCAAATTAGGATAATGACAGCTATTTTCATAATAAAGATAATGAATAGGATAACGCCGTGCGCCAATGGATTGCATTTAGCTTATTGCTTATAAGCTCGCTCTTACTGTCTTTGCCAGTATCAGCTGCTGTGCCAACATGCCAAGCACCGATTAAATTTGGGGCATTGACATGGGAGAGTGGTCAGTTCACAAGCGGTATTTTAAAATACATCATTGAGAGCGGCTATGGCTGTCAGGTAGAGGAGGTGCCGGGAGCAGGTCCTGCACTTGAAACAGCATTGTCGCAAGATGATATCCAAGTCATTGGAGAGCAGTGGATAGGGCGCTCACCCATCATGACACAAGCTATTGAGCAGAATAAAGTCGCTGTCATTGGTGACACGCTTAAGGGCGGTGCAACCCAAGGTTGGTATGTTCCTAAATATGTACTGGACGAAAACCCGGGTCTACGCCGTTATCAAGATCTGCCTAAATACGCTGAGCTGTTTAAAGACCCTGAAAACCCCAGCAAATCACGCTTTATGAACTGTCCATCTGGTTGGACGTGTGAGATTTTTAATACGCGATTGCTTAAAAATACTGGCTTGGAGAGTGATTTTAATAATGCCCATCCCGGCACAGGTGCAGCCCTTGATGCCGAAATTGCCTCTGCTTTTGAGCAGCATAAGCCACTCTTATTTTATTACTGGCAGCCGACAGGTTTGATGGCAAAATACGATTTTGCCGCATTGGAATTTCCTGCCCATGATGATGCCTGCTGGCAAGACTTATTACTTGCTGATGGCACCGCTGATTGTGTGTCGGGATTCCCTGTATCGCCTTTAGGTATCGCTGTATCTACCCCGTTTATCGATGCCAATCCTGAGCTTGCAGATGTTTTCAAAAAAATCCAATTTAGCCCCGCTGAGCTTAATGGTGCTATTTTAGAGATGACTGAAAGCAAACGTAGCGGAGAAGAGCAAGCCTTTGTTTTTCTACGTGATAACCCCCAAGTTTGGCAGCAGTGGTTATCGGACGAGGCAGCTACCAACCTTGCAGCTAAATTAGGTATTAGCTTAACGGGTGCTGCTATCGTGACTGATAAAAAAGCATCTAGTACGAACCTAGCAGACCCATCATCTATCTTCCCTTCATGGTCACTTGAATCTCAACTGAATAACACCTTAGCCAGCGTCGTTCGCAATCATGGCGACGTATTCCGTACGATCAGTACCGTCGCCTTAACGTATTTATTGCTCCCTATTGAGCGCCTGTTAACGCTTATCCCTCCATGGCTAATTATTGCCCTTGTGACGGTATTGGCATGGTTTGCTGTACGCAAGATTTGGTTTGCTTTAGCATGCGGCGCTGGGTTGTTCTTGATTGGGGCATTTGGTTTATGGGGCGCGTTAATTGATACCTTGGCATTGCTCATCGTTTCAGTATGGGTGACGGTGGTTATTGGTATTCCTATCGGCATTGCCATGTCAGGAAGTAAGCTATTGCGTAAGATTGTGACGCCTATATTAGATGTGATGCAAACCATGCCAAGCTTTGTTTATCTGATACCGGTACTGATGCTGTTTGGAATCGGTAAAGTGCCAGCGCTGTTTGCCACCATTATTTATGCATTACCGCCGCTTATTCGTCTGACGACCTTAGGTATTACTCAAGTGAATCATGAAATGGTGGAAGCAGGACGCTCGTTTGGCAGTACGCATCTGCAATTACTTATTTGGATTAAGCTACCACAAGCGCTGCCCAGTATCATGGCAGGGGTAAACCAAGCCGTCATGATGTCACTGTCTATGGTGGTATTGGCGTCCATGATCGGAGCGCCAGGTCTTGGTGAAGATGTATTGCAATCTATTCAAACGCTCAATATTGGTCAAGGCTTACAAGCAGGTACGGCGATTGTCATTGTGGCGATTATCATTGACCGCATTACTCAGGCGTTTGGGCAAGGTAAGCGTGCGCGCCAAAAAACCATTGAAGCTGGTAGACGCCCGATTGGTTAACGATTATTTGCAGACATAATAATGCCTTGTGTCGGTTTTAAAATAACTCAACTACATCAATCAATCTTAATAGATAAAAATTCTAAAAATAAAAACAAAGAGAACGACAATGAATCATATTCAGCTAGAAAATATCAGTAAGATATATAACGCCAGTCACGCACAAGCAAAAATGGCATTGGCATTGCTGGCTGAGGGTATGGATAGTATTGCGGTAAAAGAGCAAACCGGCTATTCGGTCGGGCTTTATGATATTAATTTGGCGGTCAAAGCAGGTGAGCTGCATTGTATTATGGGGTTGTCAGGCTCCGGCAAGTCAACCTTGATACGTCATATCAATCGTCTGATTGATCCAACCAGTGGCAAGATATTGGTAAACACGGCTATCAATGCTAAAAACTCTGTGACTAAAATAGTATCTAACTCAGTAGTTACAAATAAAGATGCCTTGCTAATAGAGAAAGGAGAACCCTCTTCTGCTATTAATATCTTAGCGCTCAATGATAAAGAGCTTCAGCACTATCGTCAGCAAACGGTCAGTATGGTGTTTCAGCATTTTGGTCTGGTACCTCATATGACCGTCATTCAAAACGTCGCCTATGGCTTGCGGGTGCGAAAGATGAGTATCAAGGAGCGTCATGAGGTGGCTCGGCACTGGCTGAATGAAGTTGGTCTATCCAATCTAGAGCGTAGCTATCCCGATGAGCTGTCAGGAGGCATGCAGCAACGCGTTGGGCTGGCACGTGCTTTGGCAATGGACAATCCTATATTGCTCATGGATGAAGCCTTTTCGGCGCTCGATCCTTTGATTCGCGCTCAACTACAGGAGCAGTTATTAGAGCTACAAGCACGATTGAATAAGACGATCGTGTTTATCACCCATGATATTGACGAAGCCATCAAGGTAGGTCAGCGTATTAGTATTTTGAATGGTGGACGTTTGGTGCAAACAGGCACACCAAGCGACTTACGTCATAATCCCACTGATGAGTATGTCGCTAGATTTATGGGTGCTAAGCAGTAGGTGTATATAGTCGATTCATTTTAAAAAAGATACAGTGCTATGGGCTATAATTTTTTCTTGCTTGCTGTTCGCAGGCGTGACAGAGGCTGCAAAAAATTTATAGCCAATAGCACGTTATTACAATCGTATCGCTTTTATTTTGAACTGACTATATAGCGACTTGTGTCATCATCATCATTATTTTATCAAAAAGACAGTTCGACTAAATTCTTCTATCACTCTACTATTTCCATGCTGTTAAAAAAGTGTAGCAGGGCGCCTTTTACTATTAAAAAAAACTCCATTATCAGTATATACTATTAAGATACTCTAATATAGCAGTCATACTTAAAGCATGTCATATCTTTATCTAAGCTGAAGCCACTATAGGTACAGATACAGCATTAGGTTTCAACTCTAGCCTCACACTCTATTTATATTTTGTCTTATAGCTTTTACTAAGCCTGACTCACCCTTTTACAGTATGTTTATCGCTCCAAAACCTTTACTCATTTACTTTAACTAATAGCGCAAGAAGACCATAAGCTGCCCTATAACCTTTAGCTTATGGTCGTAAGACTTCGTCAAAAGGATCTCTCATGCCACATAAAAAAAACCATCATGACGCGAATAATCATAATCATAATACTAATAGTCATGAAAATAAGAACGCTAATGATTTAGAGACAGCCTCACCGCATGCTGCGTCACGTTGGTTAAAGAATATCAGTGCGTTTGGTGTCACGACGGTCTTGAGTGCCGGTATATTGGTAGCGTGTGGACAGATGAGTAGTGCAGAGAATAACGTCAGTAGTAGCACAAGCAAGCAAAATAGCGGGGTAAAAAGCTCACGTGATATGTTGCCATCCGATATGCTCAAAACAATGCAAGCATTGCCGCAGTTGACTAAAGGTTTGGGCAAAAATGGCGCTGCTGTGATTGACCCTAATAAACCCACCTTGGTTAAGTTTTGGGCGAGCTGGTGCCCATTATGCTTAGGGACTCTAGCAGAAACTGAAGAATGGCGCACGGATCCTAAATTTTCTGGTTTAAATGTCGTCACTGTGGCAAGTCCCGGTCATCTGAATGAAAAAGCCGATGGCGAATTCAGCACTTGGTATGCTGGCGTGCAAGCCGATTACCCTAAGCTTCCCGTATTGATTGATGCCTCAGGTGAGCTGATTAATACGCTTGGCGTACAGGTTTATCCAAGCTGGGCAATACTCGATAAAAACGGTAATTTGGTGCATTTGGTCAAAGGTAATATGTCAGCAGAGCAAGCCTATGCCCTTGCTGAGAATGCCAGTAATGATTTTTCTGAACTCAAAGCTGGTAGTGCTAAGCCTGCAAATGTACAAACATTAGATAACAACAGTAAAATTGAGACTATTAAGCAAAAAGATGGCGTTTATTATAATGATAAGGGTAAGTCGATTAATACCCGCTCAATCTATCTAGCAGGTGGCTGTTTCTGGGGCGTAGAAGCCTATATGGAGCGAGTCGATGGTGTCGTAGATGCTGTATCAGGTTATGCCAATGGCGACACAGTCAACCCAAGCTATGAGCAAGTAATCCGTGGTTCAGGGCATGCCGAAGCAGTTAAAGTCACTTATGATGCGGATAAAACCGACCTTGATACGATTTTAAAGTATTATTTCCGCGTGGTTGATCCAACCAGCTTAAACAAGCAAGGTAATGATCGCGGTGTACAGTATCGTTCAGGCGTTTATTACACGGACAAAGCAGATAAAGCGGTAGTTGATGCTGCAATTAAGCGTGTACAAAGCCAATATAAGCAAAAGGTAGTCGTTGAAAACAAAATATTGGACAACTTTTACTTAGCTGAGATGTATCATCAAGATTATCTAGCGAAAAATCCGAATGGCTATTGCCATGTTGATTTAAGCCTTGCTGATGACAAGCCTGAAGACACGGCACGTACTAAGCTTGCACCAGTAACTACTGTCGCTGAGACGTTAGATCCTAAGCGTTATGCTGGGTTTGATAAAGGCGCGCTAAAAAATACGTTGACCAAAGCACAATATGATATCACTCAAGATGCAGGCACTGAGCGGGCGTTTAGTCATGAATATGACAACTTGTTTGCACCCGGTATCTATGTCGATGTGGTCAGCGGTGAGCCTTTATTTTTATCAACCGATAAATATGCTTCAGGCTGCGGTTGGCCAAGTTTTACCAAGCCAATTGATAAGCAAGTGATTACTCAGCATGACGATACGGCATTTAATATGGTACGCACTGAGATTCGTTCACGAGTAGCGGATTCGCATCTGGGTCATGTGTTCCCTGATGGTCCAAAAGACCGTGGCGGTCTGCGTTATTGCATCAATGGCGGGGCATTGCAGTTTATCCCAGTCAATGTGATGCCTCAGTCAGGCTATGCGCCACTAGTGAAGTTGGTTAAACCTGCGAAACCTTAGTAAATAACATGGTTTAATAATTTTATAAAAAAGACGTTAAGAGTATTCTTAGCGTCTTTTTTATAGGTGATAGGCGGCTAATAATGTGATGAATACTGCTATGAATCGTAGTAATTTTGCTGCAATCCATAGTGAACTCTGAAAAATAATCTAAAGTTCGTTATACTCAAACGCTTGTGATTGTTCTATCAGTAATATATATAGTCAAAATACTCTAGAAACGCTACGGTACTGCTGGTACAAATTTTTTGTAGACTCTGTCTGCGTAGGCACAGCAAGCAAGAAAAATTGATACCAGCAGTACATAATGTGTCGATATTACTTTTCATTGACTATATCGTTATGTCCATCTATTTGTCGATTGCTTCGTTTAGCGATTTTTCATTTTTGTATTTAAGGCTGTAACATGACCGTTACCCATACTTCTCCTACTTTTGAGCCTATTATTACCTCGTTACTTGATAACGACTTGTACAAATTTACTATGCTACAAGCCATGCTACATCAGTTTCCTCAGACCCATGGTGTCTACCGCTTTCGCTGCCGTAATAACAAAGATGCCGCTTATCCACTTGCTGATATTAAAGAGCAATTAGAGCAGCAACTAGACAGCTTATGTGAATTGCGATTTTTAGAAGATGAACTAGAATACTTACGTGGCTTGCGCTTTATGCGTTCAGACTTCGTTGATTACTTGGAATTGTTTAAATTAAAACGTCGTTTTATCACGGTGACTACTGATGACAAAGGTCGTCTATTTATCGATATCGAAGGTCCGATGATTCAGGCCATGTTCTTCGAAGTATTCGTACTAGCCATTGTCAATGAGCTATATTTTAAAGTATTAACGGATGCAAGTGTGCTTGAAGAAGGGCAGCGCCGCTTAGAGAAGAAAGTAGAGTTGTTACATCGTTATGCTGCCGAACAAGCAGACAATAGCCGTGATATTCCTCCTTTTATCGTTGCTGATTTTGGTACACGTAGACGGTTTAATAAAGACTGGCAAGCTCATGTGGTTGAGACTTTGCACAAAGCTGAGCCAAATATAGTGGGCGGCACGTCCAACGTTTATTTGGCAAAAAAGCTTGGCATGACGCCCATTGGTACGATGGCACATGAGTTTATGCAGGCATTTCAGGCACTGGATGTGCGCCTACGTGATTCGCAAAAAGCGGCGCTTGAAGCGTGGGTACACGAGTATCGCGGTGATTTGGGTATTGCGCTGACTGACGTCGTCGGCATGGATGCGTTCTTACGCGATTTTGACTTGTATTTTGCCAAGCTTTTTGATGGTTTGCGTCATGATAGCGGCGACCCGTATCTTTGGGGTGATAAGGCGATTGCTCATTATCAAAAGCTAAAAATAGATCCAAGAACCAAAGTGTTAACTTTTAGTGATGGCTTGGATCTGAATAAGGCGTGGGATTTGCATCAGTATTTTAAAGGTCAAATCAAAACCAGCTTTGGTATTGGCACCAATCTCACCAACGATATGGGCATCACGCCATTGAATATTGTTCTGAAATTGGTTGAATGCAACGGTCAGCCAGTGGCTAAACTGTCTGATAGTCCAGGCAAGACAATGATCAATAATGATACCTATCTTGCCTATCTGCGCCAAGTGTTTGAAGTTGACGAGCCTGAATAGCTTTCATTAAAAGCCATTTAGGCACGACAAAACGGCTATTTAGCTCTCGCTTGCAACCGTTTCGTTTTCTTCAGAAAATGCGGCATCTAATGCTTGTTGTACTGCGTTAATACGAGTCTCGCAAATGCGATAAGCGGCAATCGATTCTTCAACAGTGGTCATGAGATTATCAATATCAGGCTCATCTTGTTGCTGCAATTCAGCAGCATTGGTTTTTAAGATATCGTAGGCCGCCTTAAAAGTTTTTGGGGCGGCTTTTTTGCGTTTACGTATAGGGGTAGTCATAAGGTTTCCTAATATCTAAAGTAAAAGTAATAAATAATTGTGAAATATTATTATGGGGTTAAGTTGAAGCTTCTGTAAATTCTGTGGGCTTCTTATCCATTTTAATGTCAATGATTTGTGCTTTTGCTTTACCGTCTTTTAGGACGATATGAATGGTCTGCTCCGGGTAAAGCTGGTTGCTACTGGTCAGTATTCGTTGGTCCTGTTCATCAGTCAGCATGCTATAGCCTTGCTTAAGCACGCGAGACGGTCGATGCAAGAGTACAATATCACGCAGATGTGCGCTATCACGCTGCGCTTGTATTAACTGCTGCTGAGCACTTTGCATAATAATTTTCTGATGATTTTTACTATAAGTAGAGGCGAGTGAAAGTTGTTGATAAGCAGAGGCTTGAGTCTGTATATGCAGCTCGCTTGCTTGTCTGGCAGCTTGTTTCACTTGACGATGTGCACTTTGTTGGATACTACGCCACGCATAAACACTGTCTTTTTGTAGTGCCGTTAATTGACCAATGGTTTGCGATTGTATTTGGCTCAATTGGCGCGCAGTTTGTTGTTCAGCTGTATTTAATTGACGCTGCGCTGCTTGTTTGATTTGCATTTGATATTGCAGTGTCTGAGTGACCAGCTGTGCTAAATGCGCCATGATAGCCGCAATGACTTTTGATGGCGTATCAAAGCTAGTATGAGCCACTTCATCTAAGATAACTTTGTCACGCTCATGACCAATCCCAACCCAAACAGGGACAGGCTGCTCAGCGACTAAAGCAGCAAGCTCATAATCGTTAAGGTAAGCCAAATCACCAACAGCGCCGCCACCACGGATAATTACTAATAAATCTGGCAGGCGCTGATAAGTATTTTCAAATTGCTGCCGAGCACTGATGATTGCTTGACGAATCTCCGCTGGGGCATGATTACCTTGAAAAGTGGCGTTATGATAATGGAAATGACAAGCGCCTGTACTAGCGAGTCTATTGGCGTCCGCTTGAAAATCGCCTAGCCCTGCGGCTTTTTCAGGAGCGATGACCAACACATGCTCGATATCAAACGGAGTTGGCAACTGCTGATTCAGGTTTAATAATCCTTCACCTGCCAAGCGGTCAACCATCTCAGCATATTGACGCGCTAAATCGCCTAACGTATAGCTTGGGTCAATATCTTCAATGGTGAGAGAGAAGCCGTATTGCGCATGGAAACCTGCCGATACCTTTAATAAAACCGTCAAATCACGATCCAGTGGCATACCCGTTGCGCGCTCAAACTTGGCTAAAACCCGCGCCGCTTTAAAGCGCCAAAGGTTACCACGGCAGCTGGCAATGACTTTGCCGTCGTCATCTTTTTCTGCCAATTCAAAATAATAATGCCCACCTTTGCTAGATAAATTTCGTATCTCAGCTTTGACCCAAACACGGTGATTAAAAGTTTGCTTGATCACCATATCGACCGCTGATAAGTAATCACTAAGGCGCAGGACAGTATCTTCTAAGTTATTTTCTACACTGTTTTCTTGTTCTGCCAACTCTGCCTCCAAGGTCGCTAAATCTTTGGCAGGCGCTAATACTTTAGTGTGCTTGGTATTTGACAGGTTGGGTTTGCGCATAATAATAGACCAAAGATAGTGAGGGCTTAGAGACGGGTTAGGTGACGTAAAAGATAAGATAGGGTAGTTTAACCTAAAAGCCTCTACACAAAAAGCAAAGCCAACAAGCAGCGATTGATATTGTATCTTTATCGCAAGCTTATTGGCTCTAAGTTATCGCTAATACACTACATATATAACTGCAGCTTTATGACATGACTTACTGACAGCGGAAACTGATCATATACTCATAGTCATCATCACGTGATAAATTTGGTGAGCCTGTGCCAAGGATGGTACCGAGCACGGCACTCGCTTGACCAATCATGCGCCCTGTACTCTCATTTAAGATGCCATTATATTTCACTTGATCCTCAACGATAATCACTTGTTTGCCTCGGCAAGTAGTCTTAGCACTATCTAGTGCGTTTTGCTGAGCTTTTATCTTGGTCTTGGCAATACCAGTTGTTTCATAAATAGAGTTGGCACGTTGAATAACTGGCGATGAAGGCGTGGTTTGACAGGCACTCAAAGTGAGGGCAGCGACTAAGGTGGCTGCTAAGGTAGCCGTTTTATTAAAAGTCTTCATAAGGGTTTCCTAATTCCGGTAAAGTAAAAATGAAAGCATGAACCTAAAAGTGACACACAAATACGTTAAAGCTTTTATCAAACGATGAATTTACCCTATTGATATATTGAGTGTCTAGACGGTTATTGTGTTCGATATTGCGCTTGTATTACCTACCGAAATAGACAGCTATAAAGGTGCGCTAAGTTTGCCCAAAAGTCATAAGTAATGTCTGTCTGAAGCAATATCTGTCTGCTATATTTTTTTGACAATTTTCTATGATTAATAGTAAAAATTCGACAGATAGCGGCAATACACAGCAAATCACTTGAAATATAAACCATATCTAGGATAATTGAGCTATTCATTCTTAACTAATAAGTATTATATGCAATTGATTCCCGCTCCTGCTGGCGTGTTAGAAGTTGACGCGCTTTGGCAACAAGACAATTCTAATGATCCAAATACGGATACCGTTGCGCTGCTTTGCCATCCCAATCCGTTGTTCGATGGCACGATGAATAATAAAGTGGTGACGACCATGTACCGCTTTGCTCGTGATAATGGTATGCACGTAGTACGTTTTAACTTTCGTGGTGTTGGACAATCGACCGGTGAGCATGATTATGCTGATGGGGAAGTAGTTGATGCAATGACCGTGCTACAATGGATTGCTGAGCAAACTCCGGCACGAAAATTATGGCTTGGTGGTTTTTCATTCGGCGGTTATGTGACAGCGCGTGTGGCTGAGCAAGTGCTAGTGTCGCCGCACATATGGGGACTGGGTGATTTTGAGATATCTAAGATTGCTCTCATTGCTCCCTCAGTCGAAAAAAATGACAGCAGTGATATAGATTTACCTGCTGATAAAACCTTTGAGATTTATGGTAATGCGGATGAAGTCATCGACCCTGATAATATGCAAGAATTTGCTGATCGACTGGGCATTCCTGTGAGCGTTGTTAATGGCGCAGGACACTTTTTCCATGGGCGCTTGTCTGAGCTGAAAAAGCTTTTGGAGCAGCATACGTATAACGGCGACATATAGTATTAGCTACAGATCGCTTGATACTCTTTAAGCTACTTAAAATAGCTTTGCGCTAATCAGTATTGTTAAGAGTTAACGGATTATTTTTACAACCTTAAGCTGTGTTAACCTAAAGAATGGTTATGATAAGCCATTCTGATAAACCAGTTGCTACTATCTCAGTGTAAAAATCATAAGTTAGTAGCGATTGTCGGTATTAATACTTTATTCTGATATTTATTTTGTTTAATGATGAGTCGTATTATGAGTTTATCTCCCTTACAGCGTTATGAGCAAGCCATCAGCACGGATGAGTTTACTCGTGATGAGCAGCAGTATTTGGCGATGAGTTACTTGGATGGTCTTTACCATCAGCTCAATGATAACGCGGTACAGAAAAAAGGCTTTTTTAGTTTTTTAAAAGCAAAACCTGTTGCACCCAAAGGTTTGTATATGTGGGGCGGGGTAGGACGTGGTAAAACATGGATGATGGATATGTTTTATGATTCATTGACCATTGAGCGCAAGATGCGTCAACATTTTCATCATTTTATGCAGCGGGTACATCAAGAGCTACATAAGCTGCAAGGCGAGAGCGACCCGTTAGAAAAAGTCGCTGATATCATCTATGCTGAAGCGGTGATTATCTGTTTTGATGAGTTTTTTGTCTCTAACGTCTCTGATGCGATGATTTTGGGTGATTTGTTCACCATGCTATTCAATCGCGGTATTACCTTGGTAGCGACATCAAATATTGAGCCATCTGGACTCTATAAAGATGGCTTGCACCGAGATCGCTTTATGCCAGCTATTGCCGAAGTTGAAAAGCATACCAGCGTTATGAATATCGACTCCGGTATTGATTATCGCTTGCGTGTACTGCAACAAGCCGAGTTATACGAGTCGCCCATGACAAAAGCCAATCATCACTGGCTCGCCAACCGTTTTGCTAGCTTGTCTAACAATCAAAAATTCAGTAATGAGCCTATCACTGTTAATGGTCGTGAAATCAGGATTAATGCGCGTACCGATGACATCTTATTTTGCGACTTCCGTCATTTATGCATGGAGCCGCGGTCGGCATCTGATTTTATTGAAATCGCTAAGCAGTTCAGCAC
Organism: Psychrobacter sp. S4(2024); assembly: GCF_036861305.1. Taxonomy (NCBI): domain Bacteria; kingdom Pseudomonadati; phylum Pseudomonadota; class Gammaproteobacteria; order Moraxellales; family Moraxellaceae; genus Psychrobacter; species Psychrobacter sp. S4(2024). The sequence goes on from NZ_JAZAQR010000003.1 coordinate 356,157, forward strand.
TGTACTTATCAATGCAGTGCCAGCGCTCGATGATGATTTGCGGGATCCAACACGACGTTTTATTTATTTAGTCGATGAGTTTTATGATCGCCGTGTCAAATTATTGGTGCGCGCCCAACAGCCGATTCTTGAATTATATCAAGGACAAAAACTGGCGTTCGAGATTGAACGTACACGTTCGCGCCTGCTTGAGATGCAGTCAGAAGATTATCTGAAAATGGAGCATCGTACTGAAGATTCGGATGCAGCATAGATTTTATTCAATTCTTTAAATATTAAAAACCAGTTGTTGTCCAATACTGTTGGCTACTCTATAACAATATAGCAGCAGCTGGTTTGCTTCTACTTATATCCCATAAAACTATAATAATATTACCTATAATAGGCAAATGTGCCTAACTGCTAAACACTTATAATAATGAATAAGGATAGACCATGAGTACCTCTGAAAAGAGTCACGACCATAATAATGATGAGCCAAACAATACCGAAAGTCCGATAGTAACCAACTCACAAGTGACCGATGAACAACTGATCAATTGGATTAAATCGAGGCGCAGTATTGGTAATCTGAGTATCCCTGCACCGACAGAAAGCCAGATAAAAGCCGCTATCGATTGTGCAGTGACAGCCCCAGATCATAAGAAACTACAGCCGTGGCGCTTTATCGTCACACAGGGTAATGCTCGTCATGAGCTAGGTCGTGCATTTTTGGTGGCAGCTGAAGCCAAAGCAGCACAAGAAGGCGATACCCTATCTGAAAAAGATCGGCAAAAAACTTATAATATGCCATTACGTGCACCCGTTATTATTACTGTCGTCACACAAATGCAAGCGCATAAAAAAGTACCACCCTTTGAACAAATGCTTAGTGCGGGTGCGGCGGTTCAAAACCTTATCTTAGCGCTAAAGGCACAAGGTTTTAGTACGGTGTGGCGTACTGGGTTACTTTGTAATGAGCCTGCTGTTAAAGCATATTTTGATATAAGTGCAGATGATTATGTCACGGCTTTTGTTTATACCGGCAGCAGCCCTTGTGACATGCCAACGCGCAAGCCGATTGATATTGAACCACTGACGCGCTTTGAGCAATAAAAGTCTTTATTGAGTAATATAGTGGGCAACCAAGAGCGTAGCTAAGTAATGACTTAACGAGAATGGCTGTTTGGCTGAGCTAGTAGCCTAAAGAATACTGTTAATTTGTACAAATAATTGTTCATACATTTTGCTGCGCTCACTGTATACTCAGCATAAATGAATTTATCACAAAGTCAGTCAATTCGGATAAAACATATGATAAGCGCTAATGACAAAAGCACAGATACCAACGTAGACAGCACACAAGCTGAGCAAAAAATAGCTGAAAAACAAAATAAATTGTTGTCTGGTATCATTGATCGTGCCACCAAATCTAGTCTTGGACGTAAAAAGTTAAATCCAAGTGTGGTGGAATCTGCCGTAGCAAAAAAAATGGAAGAGATACATAAAAATCCGACCAAGCTGCGTTTAGTGGTATTAGGCGGCGGTAGCTTTGGCACCGCCATGGCAAACTTAGCGGCACGCAATGGCTGCGATACCACGCTGTGGGTGCGCAACAAGCGTACGGTTAAAGCGATGGCAAAATCGCAAATGAATAAAAAATACCTGCCAGGCTATAAGCTTGATGACCGCCTAAAATACAGTCATGAGCTGCAAGCCGCAGTCAAAGATACGGATATTATCTTCATTGCCGTACCGGGATTGGCGTTTCGCGAAACGCTTAAAAGTATCGCCCCTTTTATTAGTGGGCAGTCTATTGTTTCTTTGACCAAAGGGATGGAAAAAGACACTTTTTCTCTGATGAGTGATATCATCAAAGACGAGCTACCTGAAGTAAATTTTGGCGTGATGTCGGGTCCAAATCTTGCTATAGAAATCATGAAAAATATGCCATCTGCTACGGTAATCGCTAGTGAATCTGAACCATTACGTCATGCCGTACAAGCGGCATTACATAGTGCATTCTTTAGAGTATTTGCTAGTGATGATATCCGCGGTGTTGAGCTTGGCGGTGCGCTAAAAAATATTTACGCCATTGCTATGGGTATGGCAGCTGCTTACGAGGTTGGTGAAAATACCAAAGCGATGATATTGACCCGTGGCTTAGCAGAGATGAGTCGCTTTGGTGTACATGCTGGTGCCAATCCGCTTACCTTTTTAGGGCTATCAGGTGTGGGGGATTTATATGCCACTTGTAGCTCGGAGTTAAGTCGTAATTATCGTATCGGTAATATGCTTGGTCGTGGTATGACGATTGATGCAGCGGTCAAAAAATTGGGACAAACTGCTGAAGGGGTGAATACCATTCAGCAAGTACATGAAAAAGCCACTAAAGAAGGCATTTATATGCCTATTACTCATGCGTTATACGCCGTCATTTATGAAGACAAAGCGGCGCTTGGTGTTGCCCTGCATTTGATGGAAGCAGGCTTTCGTAGTGATGTTGAATTTGTCATGGAGCACGACCACAGTAATGCTTCGCTGACCGCGCAAATGCAAACTGCAAACAGTCAATCAAAAGAGGATAAAAGTAAGCAGGGTAATAAGTAATAAGAGGTTGTTAGCGCAATAGCAATAGTGTGTCACTGAAAGAGAGTTACTTATAATTTGCACTGGCGATATAACAACAATAAAAAAGGCTGATAACTTATGAAAATTATTTTGATGCGCCATGGTCAAGCAGAAGACGAGACGCGTCCCGATAGCGCCCGCCAGCTGACGGATTTTGGTCAGCAGCAAGCAAAGCAGACCGCAAAATATATCACTACGCATTATCATCCCGATTATTTTTTGGTCAGTCCTTATGTGAGGGCACAGCAAACACTGGCAGAACTACAGGCACAATTGCCTACTGTTCCATCGAGCATACAAGACAATCTCACACCGTCTGACGATGCGCGTCAAGCGTTGAATGAGATTGCTGACATTGAAGCTAAGTGTCTGGTGGTGGTTTGTCATATGTCTATTGTTGCTTATATCGCGGGGTTACTAACCAATGACTATCCTGAGTCTTTTGCTTTGGCCGAAACACGTGTGTTTGAGATGGATTTTGTGATGGCAGGTATGGCACGCGAGATTGCCCGCTTTGTACCGGATCAGCCTTATTAATCTAGGTTATTATTGATGGTTAATAATAGTGCTGCTGTTGATGGTCCTAGATCATCTGCATTTTAGCTAAACGATAGCTTTGATATATTATAGCTTTAATAATTGAGGACACATTTGGTGTTACATGTTTGGTTAAGAGCGCAGCACAGTCCACTAGCGGTCTGGCATGAAGACAGTCAACACTGGCAGTTGGTCGAGGGTTGGCAGCAGCTACAGGATATCTATAGTCGCTATAAAGCAAATAGCCAAAAAGCCATTTGTCTTTATTTTCCGTCTACTCATATGTTACAGGTCGATACGGAGCTAAACAGCACTCAGCTTAAGCAGTTAGGCAGTAGTGGCAAGCAGTACTTATTTGAAGAGACTTCTTTAACGCCTGTTGAGCAATTGGCTATTCGGCAAATGAGTCATAACAACACCCATCATCTGTATGCGCTGGCACAAAGTGATATCGAGTTATGGCAACAGAGCGCAAAGCTTGCTGACATGAATATCGTTGCTTTATTGCCTGATTTTCTATTACTGCCATTGCCAGAAGAAGGGGCTGGGCAGCAAATTACCCTATATCAAGACAAAGAAACCGTGTTGCTTCGCCAATCTTTATATCAAGGTATGGCAGTCAGCTATTTACCGCTAATCTTTGAGCGTTTTCCGCATTTAAGCGAGGTTTTGATAGTACCTGCCATTGATGACACTGTTTACGATACCGGCTACGTTTCTGACATTATTGCTACTGATATCATTACGACTGATAATGAGCTTGCTAATCGAACTGAGATTGAAAACTCTATAGCAGCAGGCAGCTTTACCGCGATTACAGCTGACATGATAGCTGAGCACCAACTGTTATTAACCACACTAGTGACGACGCCAAAACCACTTGATAACGCAGAGCGTCATACGCTGAACTTTTTCGTTAAGTCCACGAATTCGCAGTTGTCACCTTATCTTCGTGTGGCGCTGATGGTGGCGTTATCGGCACTGGTATTGCAGATGGCGACCGATGCGGTGCATTGGTATAAATATAATGAGGCAACAATTGCGACTAAGACTGAGATTGCGACACAATATCAGTCTTGGTTTCCAAATGAGCCACTCAGTACGCGTACCAAACTACAAGTTCAATTAGAACCAAAATTGCGTAGCGATAGCCAAGCACCGGCGTCACACATGGCAGTGCTTTCGCGTATATCCCCTTTGATTAAACAGTCATCATTAAAGGCGCAAGCATTGGTTATGCAGCCTTCAGCACTTAGCTTTACGTTGATTGCTCCTGATCGCGGCAGTCTTGATCAGTTTACAGCTACACTCGTCGCGCAAGGTTTAACGGCAAAACTAGAGCAAGTGAATGGCAATGAGCAAGGGCAGTTTAGCGGTCAAGTAACGGTCAATGTCATAGAAAACAACAGCAGTGTCGGCAATAAAGGGTAATGATGAAAATACTAAAGCGCCGTACCAAACGTAGCTCAACGATGCTGCAGACAAGTGCATTATCAGCGCGAATAACAGGCTATCAAAACCTGCTATTTGTACGCTGGCAAGCATTGTCTTCTCGTGACCAGTTGGCTTTGCTATTACTGTCTGCTTTTTTACTATTGTTTGTCGGCGGTTATGGCGGTTATAGCATTCATCAGGCAGCCAATAATAGCAAAATCGAGTACCAAGAACAGGTTGCTGATTATTTTTGGTTGCGTGCTCAAGCAGGTAATATCGATAGTAATGCGTTAGCGGCTGCCAATACTACTGATGGTGCAGAGGTAATACCTGCTGCTAGTAGTGTCAATGCGCTGTTGACTAACTCAGGCATTGTAGATGCGCAAGTAATTGCTAATGGTGAGACGGTACAACTGAGCTTTAACAATCCGAGTCAAGCAGTGGTGAGTGCTGCCCTTGGTAAGCTTGAACAACAAGGCTGGCAGTTCACTCAGTTGTCTATGCAGCAAGATTTTCTCACTAAAGCGATTCAGGTTCAGGCTACCGTTACCTCATCATAAATGGGCAAGGGACATGGGGCATTATGGGGATAAATTTTACTCAAAATTAGTCAATAGCTTTTATACTAACAAACCCATTTATACAACAGACCTTATTGAAAAAGTACTTCTTAGACACTATAAAATAGCTATAACAAATGTTTCACTTTAAAATTCATGCCTCATTTATGTGTAGGGTTTTATAATCAGCACAATATGCTATGTATGCCATGACAGGTGATCATATAAATAATCCGATGAGTGACAATATGAATAATAAACAAAGCCGCTCTTTAGTAACGTATAACCACATTACGTATTTATTATATGTACTCAGTTATTTTACTGCCGGTTTGCTGTGGATTGTGCCTATCTTTATGAATTATGCCAAACGTCGTGATGCTGATGGCACATGGCTTGCCACGCACTTTGACTGGCAAATTAAAACATTTTGGTACAGCATCGTATGGTTTATCGTGGGTATTGGCATCATCACTTTTGCTCTTGGTAGTTTTGGCGTTAGTATGATGGCGGATAGCGGTAATATCGCTGTCGGCTCGGTATTACTAGCAAGCATTGGTTTTATTATTATGGGTGTTGCCTTTATTTGGCATTTATACCGTATCGTGCGAGGCTGGATTGCTCTGGCGGATGGTCGACCTGTCCCTTAATAATTGAGCTATATCTTACTATAGAGAGTAGCTATCTATAGTCGATTCCAAATAAAATAGATACGCTATATTGCAACGCGGAACTGGAATAAATTTTTCTGGCGTGCTATGCCTACGCCGACAGAGGCTGCGTAAAATTTATTCCAGTCCCGCTGTACCGTTTTAATACTGAATTCACTATATATTCTCTATAGTAAAATTGGCTGATGAAACTTTGGTCTTATTTCGACTAAGCTGATATAATCGCTGCGCTTGACCACATTGGTTTTCTTTATTCATTTTCACTTTCAAGCAGGGTCTGTCGTTACTATGTCTTATGCCTTACTTCGCCCTTTTTTGTTTAATATGGACCCTGAACACGCGCATGAAATGACCTTATCCTTATTGGATAAAGCTCATAAAGCGCGTGTTTTAGGTTTGGTTTATGGTCAATCTATGCAGCCAACTGATTGCATGGGCTTGCAGTTCTCTAATCCTGTTGGTCTCGCTGCTGGGCTAGATAAAAACGGCGATTATATTGACGCCTTAGCTGAGCTTGGTTTTGGCTTTATCGAAGTAGGTACAGTCACGCCAAAGCCGCAAGCCGGTAATGATAGACCGCGTTTATTTAGACTCAAACAAGCAGACGCCATTATTAACCGTATGGGTTTTAACAATGAAGGTGTCGACTACCTCATTGAAAATGTGCAGCGCTGTAAATACAAAGGCAATATCGGCATTAATATCGGTAAAAACGCTGCAACGCCAGTTGAAAAAGCGGCTGATGACTATGTTTACTGCTTAGAGCGTGTTTACCCACATGCTTCCTACATCACTGTCAATATCTCTTCGCCAAATACCGCAAATTTACGTGACCTGCAAAGCGGAGAGGCATTAACCCATCTGTTAGATGTGATCAAAAACCGCCACAGTCAATTGGCAACAGAATACGGTTTTTATGTGCCATTGGTTCTTAAGGTCGCGCCTGATTTAGATCCAATACAGGTAGATTATATCTCTCAGCAACTGCTGGATTTCGAGATTGATGGTTTGATTGCGACCAATACCACGTTGAGCCGCGTAGGCGTTGAAGATTTGCCCGATGGCGATCAAGCAGGTGGTTTATCAGGTCGTCCGGTCAGCCACATTAGTACGCAGATTTTACAACAATTCTCTGATCAGCTGGATGGTAAAGTGGCATTGATTGGGGTCGGCGGTATCGATAGTGGCGCTAAAGCCGTCAAGAAAATCGAAGCGGGCGCAGATATGGTTCAGCTTTATTCAGGGCTTATTTATAAAGGGCCTGGGCTTGTACAGTCTTGTATACAGTCTATCGGTGGTTATTACGACGCGATGGAAAATTAATTTAAGCTATATGGGTTACATTAAAAGTATGAAGGCTTGTTATCTAATACTTAATTCAACACTTGATACGAAAGATATAAAGTAACGAGGCGGTATACATGAGTGGTTTAGACATTGTGATTGCTGTTGTGGTGCTAATAGGCTTATGGCGCGGCTTTCAAGTGGGTCTGATTAAGACGGCAGTTGGTTTGGTCGGTTGGTTTATCGCTCTTATTGCAGCAAGTCGATTGGCCGCTTCCATAGCACCGCAGTTATCGAGTATCATCCAGAACCCTGTCTTACAGATGGCTGCTGCTTTTTTATTGGTAGTGATTGCGATATTGGCTATCATGCACTTGGTTGCCTTTGTCTTTTCAGGTGTCTTAAAAACCTTACGTTTGGGTGTACTTGATAAGATGGCAGGTGGCCTATTAGGTGCTGCTAAAAATGTGCTGATGGTTTTGGTGATTCTTAGTATTAGTGCGCCACTATTGGTACAAATGCCGCAGTGGCAGACATCCGTACTGGCACCTGAGCTGTTACCTTATGCACCTGTCGGTAAAGCGCTCGTCTCAGATATGTTTGGGATGGCTTGGGATCAGGTCAATCAATCATAAGGGTTGAATAAAAAGCTATTCAACCGCATCTAATATTCGTAAAATACCATCCATCAATTATCAGTGCTTAATTATTAGCTTAATCATCAACCGTTTGTGTCATAGATCATTCTCTTCTTAAAAAGATTTTAATCTTAGCAAACATCATCAGCTTGGCGGCATATGATAGGTCACAAACTAAAGCGACTTTATCAGAAGTGATGCCGTTATTGTGTTTTTAATGTGTGGTTCAAATTCAAAATAGGATACAACTATGTGTGGAGTCGTTGGGGTCGCAGCTCATGAGCCGGTCAACCAAATTTTGTATGATGCCTTAACCATGTTGCAGCACCGTGGGCAAGATGCGGCAGGTATTGTGACTTTACAGGATGGACGTTTATATTTACGCAAAGAAAACGGCATGGTACGTGACGTTTTTATGAATCGCCATATGTTAAAGCTGGTCGGTAAATTCGGTATCGGTCATGTGCGTTATCCGACTGCTGGCACGTCAAGCAGTGCTGAAGCGCAGCCTTTTTATGTCAACTCGCCTTACGGTATCACGCTGGCACATAATGGTAACTTGACCAATGCTGAGAGCTTGGCGAAGTCGCTTTATCAAGAAGATCGTCGTCATCTAAATACCGACTCAGATTCTGAGGTTTTGCTCAATGTGCTGGCACATGAAATGCAAAATCTAGGCAAAACCCATCCAACGCCTGCTGACATCTTTGAAGCAGTGACAGCGGTTTATGGCCGTGTTGAAGGCGCTTATGGCGTAGTCGCTTTGATTACTGGTCATGGTTTGCTAGCATTTCGCGATCCAAACGGCATTCGTCCGCTTATCTTTGGTAAGCGCATGGCAGCTAATGGCGGCACAGAATATATGGTGGCATCAGAATCGGTTGCTCTGACCGGTTCAGGTTTTAGTATTGTTCGTGATGTTAAGCCAGGCGAAGCTATATTTATTGATTTAGACCATAAATTGCATACGCATCAGTGCGTTGAGCAAAAAGAATATACACCTTGTATCTTTGAATATGTGTATTTTGCCCGTCCAGATTCTATTATGGACAATATCTCCGTTTATAAATCACGCCTACGTATGGGTGAAAAACTGGCCGATAAAATCCTTGCTGAATGGGGTGAAGATCATGATATCGATGTGGTCATTCCTATCCCTGATACCTCGCGTACCTCAGCGATGGAGCTAGCGCTAAAGATGAATATCAAGTACCGTGAAGGGTTTATGAAAAACCGCTATATCGGTCGCACCTTTATCATGCCAGGTCAGCAGCAGCGCAAAAAGTCAGTGCGTCAAAAGCTAAGTGCAGTGCCACTTGAGTTTAAAGGCAAAAACGTACTCTTGGTTGATGATTCAATCGTGCGCGGTACTACGTGCCATGAGATTATCCAAATGGCACGTGATGCAGGCGCGCGCAAGGTATTCTTTGCCAGTGCAGCGCCACCGGTTAAGTATCCAAATGTCTATGGTATTGATATGCCAGTGCGTAGCGAACTTATCGCCTCAGGACATAGCGTTGAAGAAGTGCGTGATATCATCGGTGCTGACCGCTTAATTTTCCAAGATTTGGACGATTTGATTGAAGCGGTCAAAGACACTAAGCATAGTAAAGTTGAAGGTTTTGATTGTGCCGTATTTAATGGCTGCTACATCACTGGTCAAATCAATGAAGCGTATCTTGAGCATCTGCAAGAGCAGCGTAACGACACTGCTAAAAAGGGTAAAAAAGGGGTACAAATAGTCGCTGATACGCCAGTAGATATGATGGGTGTAGAAGAACTTTAAGCTTCTTTATATCTTAAAATAAAGTAAGTAAAAAAAGGCTGGATTCTCAATGAATTCAGCCTTTTTGCTATTAAATTTATTATTAAAACATGTGGTTTCAAGATTGGTTTTTTATATTAAAAATGTATTAAACAACCATAAAAAGCCATTAATCGCAGCGATACCGACCACCATACTGACCAGTAATTGACGGCTAATATGATAGACAAACAATACCAATAATAAAGCGCCTATTTGTGCCATTAATAAATGCACCTCTGCACTGTTCAAAGCAATATTGTGTGACAGTCCTTGATAAGACAAACTGGTTAAAATCAGTAATACCATCACAGATAGCGGCAAACTTTCATTTAAGCGATGTAGCCAAGGTGTATCAAGCAGTTTTTTAGGTATCAGAGCGGGCAGGGCACGGGTAATAAAAGTCACTGCTGCCATCGCGAACGTTGCAAAAATCAGATAACTACTGCTCATTACTGCCTCCTTGCACACTGCGCTGCACCCAAACTCCACGGACTAAAATCATAAGCATACAAATCGTAATCGCTACCAATAATAACCAGTTACTGGTAAAAAACGAGGCGATAACTAAAGCAATAACAGCAATAATAATAGGGAAATAGCGTTTGATACTTTGGAATTGCTCATAAGCTAAAATCGCAAATAGACAGACCAAGGCAAAGTCTAAATGTGGCACCAAATCACTGAGAGCGCTACCAATCATTACACCAATCGCACCTGCTAATACCCACCAGCTTTGATTGAATAAGCTTATGGGCACTATCAATGCTTGTCGTGATTCATTCGGCAAACTGGTCATCACCGAAAAAGTTTCGTCAGTTAGAGCAAACAAGCAATAGGTCTTGGCTATTTTATTCTTTGGGAGATATTGTAATAACGGCATGCCATAAAAAACATGACGCAAGTTAATAGCAGCAATATTGGTTGCGATATTGCCAATCGGTAATCCAGCACTTAACATTGGTAGGCAGGCATATTGAGCGGCACCCGCATATAACACTACGCTGAGCATAATCGTTGCCCATACTGGTATACCAGCAACTTGCGCAAGCACACCAAAGGCGATGCCCGCTGGCAAATAACCCATAGCGACTGGTAAGCTTTTTTTAAAGCCTTCTCCCCAGTCATAGCCCTGTACCTGAGTTTGATTGATCTCATTTGATTGAGTATTCACGTCACATCCTAGTTTTTACCATTTTTGTTTGTTATTAAATTTTAAAGGGAGCTTAATAGTGTAATGCTGATCGTTCAATGGTCAATGGTCAATGGTCAATGGTCAAGTTGGAGTTTTTCATAGCTACCAGTTTGATGAGCACGGTATAAAAATCCAGCAAGTATCAGCATTCTTAGCAACAATAAACACCATACGCTGAGCCAGATGCCCGTCATATCCCACTGCTGATAAAACCACCAACTCAATGGGAAAAAGATAGCCGCTAATATAAGGGCTGCATTGCGAATAATGCTACCTGCTGTTAAACCAAAAAATATCCCATCTAACCAGTAAGCACCAACTCCGACAAGTGGTAACAGGACAGCATATAAATGATAGTCATAAGCAAGCGTAAAAACAGGTTCGATATTGGTCATAAACTGTAAATATGTGGGCATGGCAAGCCACCATATCGCACTTAGCAGGATAGCAAGACCGTAGCTCACAATGCCAGTACGCTTCACGATAATGCGAAAGCGCGACCAATCTCGTCGACCTGCTGCTTGTCCACTTAACGTCTCAGCAGAGACTGCCACCCCGTCAAGGGCAAAGGCTGAGATGCTTAATACTTGTAATAAAATAGCATTGGCAGCGAGTATGACGTCGCCGCTTTGAGCAGAGAGTCGAGTAATCCAAGCAAAGCTTAACGTTAAAATAAGCGTACGAATAAAAATATCTTTATTTAGTGAAAATAGCCTAAGCATCTTATCTTTATTAAAATGCTGCGGGTCAGCGGTAAATAACGCCTGCCAAGAGATTTTCAAATGTAGACGACTTAACCATAATGCCAATACTACGCCCAGCCAGAAGGCAATCGCTGTACCCAATGCGACACCGACCAAGCCCATATCCATTGCAAAAACAAAAAATAGTGTCAGAATGATATTGAGTATAGCGATAAAACCTTGTTGATATAGCATATAACGGGTCTTGCCTTGACCTGCAAACCAGCCAATAAAAGCAAAGTTCATTAGCTCAGCAATCACACCCCAAAAGCGCACATCTAAATAGGTCTTTGCTGCATCGCCGCTATCAGGATTGGCGGCAAGCGCTTGTAGACCAAAATCAATTAGCCAAGGTTTTACCAGTAGTAAAACTGCACCAATCATAAATGCCAACACCAAAGCGCGTTGCAAGATGGACAACAGCGGTGATTGCTGACTAGGATTATTCTTTAGAGTATCGTTATGAGCGGTATTTTTATTATCTAATTGCCCAAGAGCTTGAGCAGAAAGTCCAGATGAGGCATATTGCAAAAAGTTAAAACTGACGAGCAATAGTGATAGCAGTTGTACTGCAAGCCCGATACCAGCAAGTTTTGCCGTATCATTCATATTGCCAATAATCGCCGTATCAATGACGCTTTGTAGTGGCATTGCAAGATTTGCCAATAATACTGGCAATGCAATAGCGATAATACGCGTATAGCGAGTATCAATAGGCGGCATAGGACGTGGCGGCAGGATAGATGACATAAGGCAATCGCTTAGATAGGCAGATTAAGAATGCTCATAGGTAGTGCTAAGGATAATAACTTATAGTAGCGCTAAAATTTTTAGGTATTGATTTGATTTTGACCATTATACATAAACAAAAGCACCTAGAGTCTAGGTGCTTTTTTCATGATCACGCTTATCTACTTACTTAATAGAGAATTTACCAAGTGAGCAGGGGTGCCATTATCAATCTTGTTCAAACATCTTTGGATCATTGAAAGTCACGATCTCTTCTTCAAACTCAGGTTTTACTTTGACGATAAAGTCATCACGTGATAGACCCATCGCTAGAGGAATCGAGCTTGCAATATAGGTAGATGAATAAGTACCAGCAAGTAAGCCAATAAACAGTGCCGCTGAGAACCAGAATAAGCCATCACCGCCCAAGAACAGCATTGCTAATACCACTAATAGCACGGTTGAAATGGTCATAATCGTACGGCGTAGTGTCTCTGTTAATGACAAATCAATCGTTTGACGCGGACTGATACCACGGACACGGCGGAAATTTTCACGGATACGGTCATAGACAACGATGGTATCGTTCAATGAATAACCAATCAATGCCAAGATGGCTGCTAGTACTGTTAAATCGAATGGGAAGCCAAATAAGGCAAAGACACCGATGGTCACGATAGCATCATGGAACAAGGACAATACCGCGCCAAGTGCCAGTTTGAACTGGAAGCGCAGGGCAACATATCCTAGCATACACGCTAGTGCAAGCACAATTGACATGACTGAGCTTAAGTAAACCTCATTACCCACTTGACTACCGATAATATTCACGTTGCTGATTTCAACATCGTTATTAGGTAGCGCTAATGCTTCGCTCAAGCTGCTGTTAAGACCATCGATGTTATCAGATTGAGGTGGCAAACGTATTAGCAGCTCTTGCGAGGTGCCTAGGTACTGCACGACTGCATCATCAAAGCCATTATCTGCCAACGCAGTAACCACATCACCTTGCTCGACAGATTGCTCATAGCGCACATCTGCTGACACGCCACCGGTAAAATCAAGACCAAGGTTTAAGCCATTGACCGCAATTGCAATGATACTACCAATCACCAAAATGATTGATAAAATGCCCATTGGCTTTTCTATCTTCATAAAAGGGATGATACGCTGATCACCAACGGCTTTGATACCGCCTTCGGCATAGGCAGCGGCATCGTCAGCAGCGTCACCCAATGCTAAGTTAGGATCGATAGCAGCAGGCGCGAGTACTTGACTGTCTTTACTAGCGCTTTTGCCACTCCGCAGATTTTTATTAGCTGATTTTTTAGCAGTGGCGTTATTGGTTTGGGTATTGCTGCCTTTGCCATCACGGCGCGGCTTTTTACGGCGACGCGTAGTTGCTTCATTATTTGAGCCATTCGGTTCAGGATTGTTCTGTTTTTCTAGAGGATTGTTATTATCGATTGCCATAGTTTTCTCCTAACCGATGCTCAGACGTTTGATAGATTTACGCTTACCATAAGCAATTTGTATCAGTGCACGGGTTACCAAAATAGCCGTAAACAGCGAGCTGACAATACCAATGGCTAAAGTAATCGCAAAGCCTTTAATCGGACCTGTACCAATCGCAAATAAGATAAAGGCGACCAGTAAGGTTGTGATATTGGCATCGAAAATACTACTATAGGCGCGATCAAAACCTGCCACGATAGCCGATTTCGGTCTCACTCCATTAGCTATCTCCTCGCGAATACGCTCAAAAATCAGAACGTTAGCATCGACCGCCATACCAATGGTCAATACGATACCAGCGATACCCGGTAACGTCAGTGATGAGCCTAAGATGGACATAATAGAGATAATAATAATAACGTTAACTGCTAGAGCAATATTGGCAATCACACCAAACAGACGATAGAAGATAATCATAAATGCAAAGACTAGTAAGTAACCAACCTGCGTAGAGAATAAGCCTTTATCAATATTTTCCTGACCCAGTGATGGACCAATGGTGCGCTCTTCAACGAAATACATCGGTGCCGCTAACGCGCCTGAGCGTAGTAACAATGCAAGCTCAGCGGCTTCAGCACTACTATCCAGACCAGTGATACGGAAAGATGAGCCTAGTACTGCTTGGATATTTGCACGGTTAATGACTTTTGTTTCAGCATATGGCGTCCGAACTTCAATCGTTTCGCCAGTAACTGGGTCTTCTTCATAAGCGATGCGCTGTTTATTTTCAATAAACAATACTGCCATTTGTTTGCCAACCGCTGTACGGGTAGCATTCTGCATCAGCTTACCACCAGCACTGTCTAAGGTGATACTAACCTCAGGTGAACCACTTTCATCAATACCGGTTTGAGCATTGGTAACTTTATCACCAGTGACAATCGCTTGACGCTCTAATAATACTGGCGGCCCATCAAGGGTTTCAAATGGGAACGCTTCAGTACCGGCAGGTGGAATACCGCCTGTATAGTTTTCGGCACCTTCAGCGACCATACGGAATTCAAGATTGGCCGTACGACCAAGGACGCGTTTTGCCTCAGCGGTATCTTGTACACCTGGTAGCTCAACGACGATACGGCTAGCGCCTTGTGATTGTACCAAGGCTTCTGTTACCCCAAGCTCAGCAATACGATTGCGTAGGGTAGTCAAGTTTTGATTGACCGCATAGCTGTTGATTTCATCAAGCGTTGCATCGTTATACGCCAAAATCAGGGCAGGGCCTTGCTCATCAATAGAAGATTGCAGGGCAAAGGTGTTACCCATTGAGCTTTGCAAAACGTTTTGGGCACGGTTACGAGTGTCTGTATCGGAAAAATGCAATACCACGCTACGCTTGTCGTTTTTAATACCTTTAACAGCAATGCGCTCAGCTCTTAGATCTCGTCGAATATCGCGACTGGCACTGGTCAGACGTTGTTCGAGCGCCTTGTCCATATCAACTTCTAAGACGAAACGAACGCCGCCACGCAAATCAAGACCAAGTTTCATGGGCTTGGCGCCGATATCACGCAACCACTGCGGCGTTGTCTGCGCTAAGTTCAGTGCGACTACATAGTTCTCACCCAAGTTTTTTCTCAATACTTCCTGAGCTTTGAGCTGATCGACTGGATTGTCAAGACGTACCAATGCGCTGTTACCTTTAAACGTACCATCATGGTAGTTCAAGCCAGCTTCTTTTAACAGGTCTTGTGACTGCGTTAAAATGCCATCAGACAACTGTGTGCCTGCTGCAGCACTGGTAATCTGTACGGCAGGTTCGTCAGGATATAAGTTAGGAGCAGCGTATAGACCGGCAATGATAAGTACGACGGTGATGAGTAGGTATTTCCAAGCGGGATATTGCATAATCACTTCTTTAGGTTGATAAACTACTGGCGACGCAGGCCACAAGTTAGCAGATGGGAAGTTAGCGATAACAATGGTGAGGTGCTTATTTAGCTGCCATAGAAGCCATGATAGTGCACCACTGTGATCATCCGCGATGATAATAAAGCATAAAACGATAAAGCCAAAAATGACCGTAAATAATGTACGGTCATTTTATAATCATTACAACTGTTAATTGATACTGATACAGTAATAGTCAGTCATTATCGTGCTGACTAACTTTAACGATCACATATATCAATTATCAAAGATGCCAATGACGTTTAAACGCTTTCGATAGTACCAGCTGGCAATACTGAAATAACAGAAGCACGTTGTACCTTGATATCTGTATTATTATTTAAGCTTACCACTGCATAATCGCCTTCCAAATGTTTGATACGACCCATCAAACCACCAGCAAATATGATTTCGCTGCCGACTGTCAAAGCACTTACCATAGCGCGATGTTCTTTAGTACGTTTTGATTGTGGACGAATCACCAAAAAGTAAAAAATAGCAAAAAAAGCAACTGGTAATAAGATTTGACCGAACAGTGATGCCGCACCGGCAGTTTCAGCAGCATGAGCGGCTTGGATAAATAACAACATAGTTTCTCTCGACAAGTTATAGATAACAATTAATTTAGACGCATAGTAGCAAAAAATACCAGACTTGGTAACTGTTAATCATAAGCTGGTTATGTTTTTCTTAAGCTAAAGGCATGTTGATAGCGCATTACTTTGCCTATCTTACTTTTTAAGCTGTCTACATTATATAGAATCCATTGACTTATAAAACAAGCCCAATAGTAAATAGTTAACATGCCATCAAGCGAAACCCGTATTTCTCTCATTCGCAAATGTATCGTGATTATTGAAATATATAGCGATTTATTGTGAAATAAGCGCATCAATGCTACTATCGAAAGCAAATAGCCGCCAGTCTTTACAGTAAGATTTAAGCCATTGTGCTGAGCGATATGTGCTCATTTATATATCAAAGATCCAGACCATATCAGATAATATTTTCTATCTGCTTGGCTCTGCTCATGATATATTGTGACTTCCTTTTACTTCTTTGTTTAGGTTACCTAACTTGTTCACCTCTTTTATGTCTGTACCTCGTTTACATCGTTCGCGTGCTTGTCGTAAAGACGCCTCTGCCAAACCTCCCCCGACGATGCTTGGCGATACTCGCTTGAGTATCAAATCATTGTTGGCGTTATCTGTCTGGATAACGCTGCTGCTACCGCAAACGGTCTGGGCAGCTGAAGGAGTAGCGGACCCAAGTACAAGTAGCATATTGCTGCTCATACTATATGTACTCGTTGCCATTGGTATCTCATTTATCTGTTCACTGGCAGAGTCAGCACTCCTGACGATGACGCCGTCTTATATCGCTGATGTTCAAGAGCGCAATCCAAAAAAAGCCCATATGTTAAGACGCTTAAAGATTGATAATATCGATCAGTCCTTGGCTGCTATTTTGACCTTGAATACAGTGGCACATACACTAGGCTCGATAGGCGCAGGTGCGCAAGCGACGATTGTATTTGGTAGTGCTTGGTTTGGTTTGTTTTCTGCCATCATGACCCTTGCTATTTTATTCTTATCTGAGATTATTCCAAAGACCTTAGGTACGATGTACTGGCGTCAACTCAGTGGCATGGTTGCCTACTTTGTACGTGGTATTATTTTACTGCTATATCCACTAATTTGGATCTCAGAAAAACTCACCAAGTTGCTGGTACGTGGTAAAGAGCCACAAACCTTTAGCCGTCGCGAATTTGCCGCGCTTGCCAGTATTGGTGAAGAAGCAGGACAAATCGATCCATTAGAGTCGCGTATTATCCGAAACTTACTGGCATTTGGTGCTATTAAGGTTGAAGATATTATGACGCCTCGTTCGGTGATGCTGGCTTTTGAAGAGAATAAAACAGTAGCAGAGTTGCTGGTTGATCGTCCAAAATTGACCTTTTCTAGACTACCGATTTATGATGGTGATTTGGATAATATTACAGGTTTTGTCTTAAAAACAGACATGCTATTAGCAAAAGTGAATCATGCCGTACATAAGCCACTGACGCAGTTTAAACGTGACATTACTTTTGTTTTTTCAAAGATGAAATTGTTTGATTTGCTTGAGCTGATGCTTAAAAACCGTATCCATATTGCCATTACGGTCGGTGAATACGGGGAAGTCAAAGGTTTAGTTACTCTAGAAGATGTGTTTGAAACTCTCTTAGGTCTTGAGATTGTCGATGAGATAGATCGCGTTGAAGACATGCAAGCATTGGCACGGCAAATGATGGACAGACGTGTCGAGCGCTTGGGTATGAAGCTGAGCGATGATGAGCATTATGAAGACTATACGGCTGAGAGTAAGCAGTAAGCAGTAAGCAGTAAAAATTTAATCAGTTTTTATTGCGTAAACTACTGATAGTTTATCGTATGCTTTTTATAAGATAGCTCATTTATTCAAAAAGCATACTTTACTGAGGTAGTCGCAATAATTACACAGGGTGTCACATGGCTGTGAGAATTAAGTGATAGGCTAAAAGTATCCTAATAAGAGGCTGCTAGAAATGCCTATCAATAGAAATACTCGTTAATTACTACATCGATTGAAGATACTAGTTCGTTAGTAGTTAAAAGTTTAGGGTATAAGATTTATTGGATATAAATAGCACTCTATAATTAAATCGTAGCTATTTCATTGTCGTTCAATAGTAATGATTATAAAGCCACCATTAAGGAATATCATGAAACAACTATGGGGAAAAGGGCTATTGGCTCTATTGATAAAAGGTGCCAGCTTGGCGGCAATCGTTGCTGCTGTCAGCACCATAACTATCACTGCGCAAGCAGCAACCATGACTGAAGCCTTGGTACAAAACTACGCAACTGCTATGAAGTCTGCTGCTAATAATCGAAATATTAATCAGGTGGCGCGTTTGGTTTCTGATGAGGCATTGATTTCATTGTCAAGAAAAGGTAAGTCTACCAGTTTGGATAAAGAGGCTTATTTAAAACTGCTGCAAAATAGCTGGGGCAATACCTCAAACTATCGCTATGACATCAATGTTGATAACATTGTAATTTCAGGTGAACAGGCAAAAGCCAATGTAACGACCAATGAAAGCTGGGTCAAAGATGGTCAAAAGGTCTCCTTTGTTACCACTTCAAGAGTGACACTGGCTTTGTCTACTGGTGACGCCATACTTCTGCGTGCTGTATCCCAAGTTACGATTAATTAGTCTTCGTTCAATAATAAAGTCAGCTAATAAGCAGAACCTTTAGCCATCAATGATAGGGCACATTAATTTTTGTGCATTATCTTTTATATTGAGCTGGTCTTTATTCGATATTGCGTACTATACTATCGGTCAACTTTATTTCATCACTTCTCGTTGTTAGGAAACTTCCATTATCATGTCTACTGTGTCATCAAACTATCGCTCATTTATAGCTTTACCATTGACGCTTGCGGTGTCAACTCTTCTTATCAGTGCGTGTAGTAATACATCAGCGGTGAAAAAGACGGGTGCGACTGGCAGTACAGCTGTGGTTAAGCGTCCTACCACGCAAGTTCAGCCAACGGGAAATGCAGATTATTCGACTGCATTTTTGGATGCTGAAAGCTTAGATGAGCTTGCTGATTTATTGGAAGCCACTGATATGACTATGGTTGAGGGCAACAAACTTGCTATTCAACAATATGGTGACTTATGGAATCGCCTGCGTGCTGGGTATCGGATGAACGGTGGACAGCCTGTTTATAATCAGCGTATTGAAGCACAAAAAGGCTGGTTTACCAGTAGACAGGACTATCTAAACCGTTTAACAGCACGTGCCAGTCGCTATATTTATCACACAGTAAGAGAGGCAGAGCGTCGCAATATCCCAACCGAGCTGGCTTTGCTGCCTGTGATTGAGAGCTCCTACGATCCAAGTGGCACCAGTAGTGCGGCAGCAGCAGGTTTATGGCAGTTTATTCCAAGTACGGGACGTATTTATGGTCTAAATCAAAGCAGTACATATGATGGTCGCCGTGATGTGATTGAGTCAACACGTGCCGCTTATGACTTTTTGACCGCATTGCACAATCAGTTTGGTAGTTGGGAGCTGGCATTAGCCGCTTATAATGCCGGTCCTGGTCGTGTGCAAAAAGCCATTGATGCCAATAGAGCTCAAGGTTTACCTACCGATTATTGGTCACTCAGATTACCGACTGAAACCATGAACTATGTACCACGCTTTTTGGCAGTTGCCGAAATCGTTGCCAAACCTGAAAAATACGGTGTCTATTTACCGGCTATCGCTAACCGTCAGCATTTCCGTAGTGTGCCTGTCAACTATGGCGTAAGCTTAGCTGAAGTATCGCAAGTCACGGGTGTTAGCTACGATGAATTAGAAAGATTAAATACGGCGTTAACCTCAGCACGTATCGATTCATCAGGTCCGCAGCGTATTATTATTCCTAATGATGTCAGTCTGACCACTGATGTGAAGCTGAGCGCTTTGAGGGGTAATGGCAGTAGTAATATTCTCGCTTCTAGCAATGCTGTTACGACGACTACGCCAAGCTACTCTGGCTCAACAACGCCAAGCTATAATAATAAGCCATATACTACCAGCTCATCATTGCCGGGTACTGGCAAGGGTCTTGCTGATTATGCTGCCAGTGCAAGCGTCCCGCAGCAAACCACCAGCTATATTCCGCCATCGTCATCAACGACCAGCAGCTCAGTTTATAGCAGCAGTGCCTCAGTGCGTACAGAGCCACCTTTAACCTCAGCAGAGACCAAAAAAATCAATGCTGAGCTGAAAAGTAGTAACAGCTTACCGACCACATCAGCACAAATCACTCAAAACAATACCATCATTCAAGAGCCGCCGCTAAGTAAAGCGGAGCGTGATTTTATTGCCAATCAAATTCGTATTAATACGCCTGAAACCAATGTTATTAACGCCGATGGTAATATCAATTTATCTGCCGTGCAGACGCAGCAGTCCGTCTTAGAAGCCACGGGACAAGAGAAGAAACTGAGCTTCCCAAAAACCTCAGTTAGTAAGCCAAAACCACAAGGCACACGTACCACTTATACGGTCAAACGCGGTGATACTTTGGCTAATATCGCCAGTCGCTCTGGTGTGAGCTGGCGTGATATTGCCGAATGGAATCAGATGGATGCCAGTGCCAAGCTACTCTCTGGTAGTACTTTGTATCTATATAATGCCAAAACTATCGAGCCATTGAGCGCTACCAGCAGCACTGTCGCGAGCCAGCCTGAAAGTTATGTGGTACAAGGTGGTGATACTCTTATAGGTACTGCCAATCGCTTTGGTTTATCAGTGACGCAGTTAGCAAGTTATAATAATTTGAGCAGCCGTGCAGACTTATTAAGAGGTCAGAAACTATGGCTTATCCCAGGCAAAGTAACAGCGCCAGTCAGCACTCCTGCCGCGCCATCTACTAAACCGAAGAAATCATCGACTGCGACCAAAAACTATAAAGTAAAAGCGGGTGATGGCTTGATTGCACTTGCCCGCCAATTTAATATAACGACTGAGACATTGGCCAGTCTTAATGATATTGGTACGACAGATTCATTATACGTCGGTCAGACCTTAAAAGTACCTGCTAGTGTAGACTTTACTTCTAACAGTGCGCCTACTGCTACACAGAGCACTGCTAGTAGCAATAACACCACAACCAAAGCCAGCAGTTCAAGTTCAGCACCAACTAGCAATTATAAAGTAAAATCAGGGGATACCTTGATTGGCATTGCTAATAGTGTTGGGGTCAGCGCAGAAGACATTGCTGCCGTAAACAGTAACTTTGATGCTAAGGCGCGTTTACAACGTGGACAAACGATCAAAGTTCCTGTATCCAAAGAATTGGTTGATCGTCAGCTAAATGATGAGGCAGTCAGCTACAAGGTAAAATCAGGCGATACTTTGACGGGTGTTGCCCAGCGTTATAATATTGGCTTGGGTGATTTGGCAGCAGCTAATAACCTCAAGACCAATTCTAACTTGATCTTAGGTCGCACGATTACCATTCCTGCTAAAGGTAGCGTGAGTACTAGTGCGAATGCTGCGGCCAGTAGCAAGAGCAGTAGTTCGGTGAGCACAGAGACCACCAGTAAGTCTGATAGCGCGCCAGCTACCAGTAATAGCGGCAAAAAGCTCGGTAACACAGAAAGCTATAAGGTGCAGTCTGGCGATGGACTCATTGTTTTAGCACGCCGCTTCGGTGTTTCAGTTGAAGACTTGGCTGCTACCAATGATATTTCGACCAAAGCTCAATTACAACGTGGTCAGACCATCAAAGTGCCGAAAGTAACGGTCAGCTATACGGTTGGCTCAGGAGACAGCTTGATTGGTTTGGCACGTAAATACGACGTTTCAACCAAAGAGCTTGCGGATATGAATGACATTGCAGTCGATACCATGCTGCAACGCGGTCAACGCTTAACGGTGCCTAATCGCTAATCTGTGCATGTTTGAATAAATGTTATTAATAAAAAAGCTGCTCTTATCAAAGAGCAGTTTTTTTTATGGCAGTATCAATTATCAATATCTGATTAAACCGTGGCAGTTTTTATTGTTTCAAGATAGCTTCTGATATTGCTCACATAATGCATGGCTTGACCATAGCGGCTATTTGACGCTTTATTATCAGACAGATAGGCATATATATTTGCCCAACTTTTATCATCGATACCTTTGGCGCTCAATTTACGCTGAATACCTTTAACAGCATTTGGTCCCATATTATAAGCCGCAAGCGCAAACCAAATACGATCCGTTTTTGGTACATCGGCAAAATCAGTTTTCATCTGCTCTAAGTAACGAGCACCGCCGCCGATACTTTGGTAAGGGTCAACACGGTCTGAGACGCCCATTGCCTTTGCCGTATTATTAGTTAGCATCATAATGCCGCGTACTCCGGTCGGAGAGACTGCATTGGCATCCAAGTGCGACTCTTGATAACCCATGGCAACCAAAAGCTCCCAATCATGATTGTAGTTGCGCGCTTGTTCTTCAAACGAAGACTGATAATCAGGAAGCTTTTCTGTCAGTGTGGTCTTGAAATGATCTTGACTATAGGCATCTTTTAATAAGTCTTGGTTATAAAAGGCGGCTAGCTTTTGAGTATTATCAAGCTTGATGCTATCACATAAAAAATAGCTGGCTTTTTGTGACAATGGATCATTGGCAGAATTAAACGTCCAGCTTACTTTAGGATGCAAGCCATTTTTGGTCAAACTGGCATCATAACCACAGCTGACATTAATAGAAGACAAATTCAGCTGGCTTTTTAATTGGGTGCTGGCCGTGGTCAATGCCATATCCGCATCGCCTGACTGTAACGCTCTTAGCGCAGCTTCCTCATCAGCATAAGCTTTGAGAGTGACTTTTACCCCAAGCTCATCAGCATAGTTACGCACTAAGTCGTAACCAAATCCATGTTGGAAGCCATCGGTCGCAAAATAAGTGCTATCGCCTGGAACAGCAGCGATGGTCAAGGTCTTCTCCAGCATAACATGGTCATAAGCTGGTACTTGGTTATTCATGGTCGTCAGACTCTCAGCAGGGAGTGAGAGTAGGGCGATGCTTGAGATTTGCGCCAATTTCTTGGTTTTGGCGAAACGAGTCACTTTGATAGATGCAATAGCTGGAACGATGTTACTTTCGGTGTTTAGCAAGCGTTTAGATGGACGCAATATATATGAGATACGGCGTTTAGCCCCTCGCGCAGATGCTTTCGCACGATAAGTAATTCGCTGCATGGATGTCTCCTAATTTTAGCCATCCTACTTACCATAAAAATACGTGCTCATTTACGCCAATATCAGCAGCATAAATAGAGGTGCATTTTAAATACTATAAAATTTACATACTTATTGAGCATATAAATCTCATAACATCTCGTTTAAATATAGCCGTACAGTCTCAGCTGGCAACCTTATAGCAAGGGGTGTAAGAGCATAAAAAAGCACTTTAATACCTGATTGCTAAAAAAAGGCTGCAAAACACCGCAAAGGCGCTAAATCAGATGATTCCTTCATCAATGATAGACTTGGCTGTGATTCGAACTATTTAAACGACATTATTTAAAAGACACTTTAACATCGGTAAGGTCATGAATAAATTATTGGAAAAACGTGGCGTGAGCAGGATATGCTCAGAGTTGTTACGCTGGTATGGATAATCAAATACTCTGACTATGTTAAGAGTAAATGGTCACTCATACCGTTTATCCAGCAATAAAGACAAGCAAGTTAATCTGTCTGATAAATAAGACTGATCAATAAAAGCCAATGATTAAAAAACCATCAAGCAGTTTGCTGTACCGCTACTGCAACACTAAAATAGGAAATATCACCTTACTCAAGAATGTATAAGCCGAGGTGATATTATATTGATTGCTATCTACAGCCCTATTAAAAAAGTAAAAATAATAGGATTTTAGACCTCAATCATCATTTTAGTGCCATAACCGGAAGCTGTAATAATGGGGAGTCTCATGACAAGACATTCTTTCTACAGATAGTAATATGCAGATATTCATCTGATTATTCAAGTGTAGTTAAGAAAATTGCGATAAAACTTAACAATAGCACTATAGAAGGTAATAATTTAGCCTGTTTTCTATCGCATAATTTCGATTTAATGAATATAAGTTTGTTCTGTTACTGGCCAAAATAAAAAAGACAGGTAAGCAAAAATCTGCTTATCTGTCTTTTTTAGGAGAAAAATAAGGTTCTGCTGCTTAAGCAGGATTATCGATATCGATAAATGTCACTGGTAAGTCAAACTGCTGAGCAACAATCCTACCTAATGCTTCAATGCCGCCGCGTTCTGTCGCATGATGTCCGCAAGCAAAATAGTCAATGCCAAGCTCACGGGCAATATGAGTGGTACGCTCTGATATTTCACCAGAAATAAATGCATCACAGCCCATTAATGATGCTTGCTCAATCATATCTTGTGCGCCGCCCGTACAGATACCAATCCGTTCAATTAACTTATTACTGGTATTAGTATCGACGTTATACTCAGCGGAAATATGTAATGGCATGCGCCCCAATGCTTGAGTAATTTGAGCGATAAGGCTTTGAGCATTCTGCGGTGTACAGATGGCAATATTACCAACCGGATGTGTCTCAGTCGGATAAAGTGCCTCGATAATGATCATGTCTAACGCCGCCGCCAATGTGGCATTATTACCGATGACAGGGTGGGCATCGAGTGGTAGGTGATAGCCTATCAAGGAGATACCATGCTGCATAAGCTTGCGAATACGCTGACCTTTCATACCAGTCAATGGGGCAGGTTCACCTTTCCAAAAATAGCCATGATGTACCATGATTGCATCAGCATTATCTGCAATGGCGGCATCAATCAATGCTTCACAGGCAGTCACGCCAGTAACAATACGCTGAATAGGCCGACCGCCATCTACTTGTAAACCATTCGGTGCATAATCTTTAAAGGCATTCGCTGATAAGTAATCATCGCAAAATTCAGTTAGGGATTGTGCAGTAATGATAGTATTTGATGATGTGATTAAGACATCGTGCGTGCTCATAGTATTCCCTTATAAAAATTTCAATTAATAGTTGTAGTAGCTCAAGTATTTATAAATAATGAATTATTTCTCGTGATCACTATTTTAACATGATGCGGCAAAAGAATAGACAAGCCCAATAACTGAAACGGTACACGATGCGCTACCATTGTATTATGAGGACAGCTATAATTTACACATGTGAAAGTGCCTTATATCAGGGCGTACGCCTGATATGCCTTAATACCGATTGTCCATGTGAAATTATAGAGGTTTTTATATGTCGTCATCCCCGAATGCCAAGAACAAGGCTGGTCTCTTAAAGTGGTTACCCTGGATTTTACTGCTATTGGTCACAGCCGCCTTTATTTGGTTATTTGCGAGTATGAAGACAGCATCGGAGGCAAAATGGGAGCCGCCAAAGACCACACCTGCTGAGCAGCAAGCTTCCGAGCCGGTATCGGACTCACCAACGCCTATCGCCTCTTATCATAATGGTGTGGCTCGAGCCTCCCAGTCTGTGGTCAATATCTATACCACGCAGACGATGGCAGAACATCCTTATATGAACGATCCGGTGTTGCGCCGGTTTTTTGAATATCATGGCGCACCGTCAGAAGAGCAAGGCAATACCAACCTAGGCTCAGGCGTTATCGTGTCGGATGATGGTTATATCGTCACCAATGCCCATGTGATCGAAAAAGCCGATGAAATCACCGTTGCTTTTAATGATGGTCGTAAAAGCCGTGCAAAATTAATTGGCACAGACCCAGATAGTGATTTGGCAGTGATTAAAGTCGATATGACTGGGCTTACACCGTTGGGCTTTCGTGAAAAACCAACGCTGGTAGGCGATGTAGCATTAGCGATCGGTAATCCCTTTGGCGTCGGTCAAACCGTTACCCAAGGTATTATTTCAGCGACCGGGCGGACAGGGCTTGGCGTCAATAAGTTTGAAGACTTTATTCAAACTGATGCGGCTATCAATCCGGGTAACTCGGGCGGTGCATTGGTTGATGCACGTGGTGAGCTGATTGGTATTAATACTGCCATCTACTCACGCTCTGGGGGCTCTATGGGTATTGGATTTGCTATTCCTACCGCTATCGTTGAGCAAGTGATGAATGCTCTGATCAAAGATGGCAAGGTTAGTCGTGGTTGGCTGGGTATTGAGATACAATCACAGCTGAGAGATCCCACACAGCTCGAATCGTCAACAGGCGTAGAAGTGCTTAACGTGGTTCCTAAGAGCCCAGCTGCTAAGAGCGGTCTAAAAGTTGGCGATATTGTTTTGACCATTGATGGGGTTGAGATGACTGATGCCAATACCTTGATTCAGTATGTCGCTCGTAAAGCACCTAATACCACGCTGCATGCTCAAATCTTACGTCAAGGTAAAAATGCGCAAGTGAAGATATTGCTAGAGGAGCGTCCAGTTGAAGAGCCAGTCACCGTTCCTGTTGTGATTCAAGATGAAACGCTTGGGGGTAATCAGCCACCAAGCTTACAAGCTCCAGAACAAGATACCCCAATGATGTCAGAAGCCGAGCGTGACCGTATGCGTGAAGAGCTTTTATTGCTGTTCGAAAGAGATGGTGCACCTTTGTAAAGAGGGTGTTTACCGATTCTCTGATCTCTAAGAGCAATAAAAAAAAGCGCGCTATCTATAAGATAGCGCGCTTTTTTAATAAGTTTTGATTGATCGAATAGTTAGTAATTTATTGATTTAGCAGCTACTTTTCTATCAGCTCATGATTGACATAAATCACGCCTTGTACTCTACAGCAGCAGGGTAGGATTTCATCTTTTTCAATCATGGCTAAGGGCTCAAAAGGATAATCGATAACATGTGAGCTGGCGATGCGCTTGATGCGGCAGCTGCCACAATAACCTTCCTTACATTGATAATTGATATCATGTCCGGTGCGTAGCAATCCATCAAGCAAGCTTTCGTCATCGTGCAAGTAAAATTGCTTCTTACTCGTCATTACCCAAGTCATAGTTTTATCCTATCTTTTTATAATATGGTCAATCCTAAATAAAATAAGTACAATTATTATAACGTGCTACTGGGATAAATTTTACTTGCTTGCTGCGCCTACGTAGACATAGGCTGCGCAAAACTTATCCCAGCAGCACTACACTTATTCTATGATGAATCGACTATATTAAAAGCTCAATCTTGAAAAACTATCTTCTATAACTCAAAATCATCAAAATCGCTGTCTGATAAATCTGAGTCAATCTGACCAACCAAGTACGAGCTGATTTCAGTCTCTTGCGGGGCAACTTGTACGTTGTCAGACGACAACCACGTGTTAATCCACGGAATCGGATTTGATTTAGAGTTCGGGAATGCCACTGGCAAGCCAACCGCCTCCATACGTAAATTGGTGATGTATTCGATGTATTGACACAGAATGTCTTTATTCAGCCCAATCATTGAACCGTCTTTGAACAGATAGCCTGCCCATTCTTTTTCTTGCTCAGCCGCTTTACGGAATATCTCGATGCTTTCTTCATAGCATTCTTTGGCAATATCGACCATCTCTGGATCATCACGACCGATGCGCATGAGGTTAAGGATATGCTGAGTACCCGTTAAATGTAGCGCCTCATCACGAGCGATCAATTTAATAATCTTGGCATTACCTTCCATTAGCTTACGCTCAGCAAAGGCAAATGAGCAAGCAAACGACACATAGAAGCGAATGGCTTCTAGGACATTGACTGCCATCAAGCACAAATAAAGCTGCTTTTTCAATGATTTTAAATCGATGGTAATTTGCTTACCATTGATCGTATGCGTGCCTGCACCGTATAGGTTATATAGCGATGAGCTGTAATACAAATCATCATAGTACTTGGCGATGTCCGCCGCGCGCCCTAGGATATGCTCGTTCTGCATGATGTCATCAAAGACGATAGCAGGGTCATTGATAATATTACGAATGATATGGGTATAGCTGCGTGAGTGAATGGTCTCAGAAAATGTCCACGTCTCAATCCACGTCTCAAGCTCAGGAATCGATACCAATGGCAGTAGCACGACGTTTGGGCTACGACCTTGGATAGAGTCGAGTAGCGTTTGATACTTTAGGTTGCTGATAAAGATATGCTGCTCGTGTGAGGACAAATTGCCGTAATCCATACGATCACGTGATACATCGACTTCTTCTGGACGCCAAAAGAACGACAGCTGCTTTTCAATCAATTGCTCAAAGATAGGGTGCTTTTGTTGGTCGTAACGCGCCACGTTGACCGGATTACCAAAAAACATCGGCTCTGTTAGCGCATTGTTTGGCGTTTGGGAAAAAATCGAATAAGTCATGGGACTGCCTTTATCATTGATATGGTTATTAATTTATAGGGTTTTGACTAGATTTGGTTTGATTGGATTATATTACAAGTGCTCTAAAGATATCTGTTCTGGCATCTGTCCATCATTCATATATGCTTTAAACATCTCACTCAGCTCGCTATCGTCCAAACCTTCCAATTCATCGATCGCACTCTTACGCAGCGCACTCAAGCCATCATCATCTGATAGTTGCTGCATTTCTTTCTGTACGTCTTTTTTAGCCGCTCTCTTTACTGGTTTTTTCAATACTTTTGTGGCGACTTTCTTCAATGCTTCTGGTTTTGCTGCTGTGCCTTCGCCTAATTGCTCACGGACGTCTGCGATGTCGACTTCTACTTGTACGATATGCGAGCCACCATCGTTTAGGTCTGAAAATACGTTTGGGATAAACAAACCACCGTCTTTGATGATTGCGGTATATTGCACATGACCTCCATTATTGCTATTTGTGTGTTGCGGTTATAGCGCTTGATGCCTCTTATAATGACTGTCTCAACTTTCATCATGGCTGGCGCGTCGCAAGACTGTCATACACTTTGTTGTTTTCTCTTTTGCCTACTGCTAATACATAAACTACCACCACATCATCTTTTACGGTATATACCAGACGATAGCCTACGGTGCGTAATTTGATTTTATAAGTATCCGTATGTCCCGATAGTTTTGACGCAGGCACATGAGGGTTTGACAATCGCTGCTGTAATTTTTTCTTAAACTGCTGTTGAATATTTGGCGCTATCTTTTTCCACTCTTTTAATGCCAAAGGGTGAAACTCAAGATTATAAGTCATCCAACGTTACCTTTATCGGTATTTGTCCGTCATTCATCCGTGCGCTAACGGTTTGGCTTAATGCCATATCTTCCATGGCTTCCATCATGCGCTCGAAAACATCTGTCGAAACTAGATAAGCCACGGGTTTATTGTGGTTTAAAATAGCAATGGACTCACCATCTGATTGTTTAATCAATGCCGACGGGTTGGCTTTTAGTTCTGAGATACTGGCTGTTTGTGTTGTAAATATTGGTTGCATGATTCATTCTCCGCTAACATTGCGCTCTAAATATAGAGACAATATTAGCACGAAAATTAGGTCTTAATTGTTATTTTGAATTTTAAAGTTGTAAGTAGGTTGGTGTCGAGGCATAAGGCCAACGAGTTATTTAAAGTTTTGTGCTTCGTAAGCTTTATCTAAATTATGCTCACTTCTAAAGGTTATAGGAATTGCATTCTCACCATCTAAAATTGAAGTCAATCCTTTCAGTATTTTTCGTTGGTCAGATTCAAGATCGTCATGACCCATAGGTCGATAACAACCTCTTTTTAATTGAACTTTATCAAAATCATAATCAAGATATTGAGCCATGGCATAGAGTAACTCTACTAACAATTCTACACATTTTTCGTTCCAAGCAATGATGCTTTCGTTTGATGATTGGATGTTTAAATGGTCGTAATAAATTCTCCACGCATCTATTACTTTTTTATTACTATAGAAATCTATATCAATCATGTTCAAAGCAGTTACATGATTCTGGCTTAGAGTTGTAGCACGAGTTGACATTAAAGTATGGAATATATATAGCTTCCGATTCCTAGATTCTCGTTTGATTTCAATATACTTTTGAATTTGTACTGCAAATATAGGACCGAGAAAAACAGCAAATATCATAATGATATCTGTAATATCCATATATTTTCCTCTCTATTTAAAGAAATAGTTAATAGTATTTTTCAATAAACATGTAGCTATGTTAGATAGATAACCACAAACAGCGGACTCAGCCTCAACAGCCAAACCCGCCATTCATCAAACCTAAATCTTACATGCACCGCCTGCACAATCATCTTCCATATCCGCTTGGGCGTCGTTCGCACCATCACGAGTGTTATGGTAGTACAACGTCTTCACGCCAAGCTTATAAGCGTTTAGCAGATCTTTTAACAATATCTTCATTGGTACACGACCACCTTCATAACGAACGGGATCGTAGTTGGTATTGGCAGAGATACTTTGATCAACGAATTTTTGCATGACAGCGACCAGCTTTAGGTAACCGTCATTGTTTGGCATTTGCCATAGTAGCTCATACTGATTTTTTAGCTTATCAATCTCAGGTACGACTTGCTTCAAGATGCCGTCTTTTGACGCTTTGATAGAGACCAGACCGCGTGGTGGCTCGATACCGTTGGTCGCGTTGGCGATCTGACTAGAGGTCTCAGACGGCATCAAAGCGGTTAGGGTAGAGTTGCGTAGACCATGCTCAGTGATCTCGCCACGTAGCGTTTCCCAATCGAGATGTAGCGGCTCTTGGCAGATTTTATCCAAATCTTTTTTGTACGTATCAATCGGCAAGATACCTTGCGAGTACGTGGTCTCATTGAACGCAGGACAAGCGCCTTGCTCTTTTGCCAATTTGTTTGACGCTTTCAAGAGATAGAATTGCAACGCTTCAAACGTTTGATGCGTTAGACCAAGCGCGCTGTCATCTGAATAGCGCACGCCATTTTTAGCAAGATAATAAGCATAGTTAATCACGCCCACACCTAGCGTACGGCGACGCATGCTGCCGTTTTGAGCGGCTTTTACTGGATAGTCTTGATAGTCGAGCAGGGCATCAAGTGCACGGACGATTAGCTCGGCTGGCTCTTCGATGTCACTGACGTTTTCGACTTTACCCAAGTTGACCGCTGATAGCGTACAAAGCGCGATTTCGCCTTCTTCGTCATTGATGTTATTAAGTGGCTTAGTCGGTAGAGCGATTTCCATACATAGGTTTGACTGGCGAATAGGGGCAACCGTCGCGTCAAATGGGCTATGCGTGTTGCAATGATCGACGTTTTGGATGTAGATACGACCAGTACTGGCACGCTCTTGCATCATCAAGCTAAATAAATCTGCTGCTGGGATTTGACGGCTACGAATAGCAGGGTCGTTCTCGTACTTGGTATATAGCTCTTCGAATTTGTCTTGATCTTCAAAGAACGCATCATATAAGCCTGGAGTGTCGCCTGGAGAGAATAGCGAGATGTCTTGACCTTTGATGAGGCGCGTGTACATTGTTTTGTTCAACTGTACACCGTAATCCATATGACGGACACGGTTGTCTTCGACGCCGCGGTTGTTTTTGAGTACTAGTAATGACTCAACTTCTAAATGCCATAGTGGGTAAAATAGAGTCGCTGCACCGCCACGCACGCCACCTTGTGAGCAGCATTTAACAGCGGTCTGGAACAGTTTATAGAATGGGATACAGCCAGTGTGCTGTGCTTCGCCGCCACGGATAGGGCTACCAAGGGCGCGGATACGACCCGCGTTGATGCCGATACCAGCGCGCTGTGACACGTAGCGTACGATGGCGCTAGTGGTGGCGTTGATTGAGTCTAGGCTGTCACCACATTCGATCAATACGCACGAGCTAAACTGGCGCGATGGCGTACGCACACCAGACATGATAGGCGTTGGTAGTGAGATTTTGAATTCTGAAGTCGCATCATAGAAACGCTTCACATAGTTCATGCGCTCTGATTTTTCGTAACGGCTAAACAAGCACATACCAACCAGCATGTACAAGAACTGCGGGCTTTCAAAGACGGTTTTGCTCACGCGATCTTGGACGAGGTATTTGCCTGCCATTTGCTCAACAGCGGCATAGGCAAGATTCATATCGCGCCAGTGATCCAGATATTCTTCTAACTCGTCAAATTCAGCACGGCTATAGTCAGCTAGGATATGCTCATCATATTTACCAGCATCAGTTAGGGTTGTAACGTGATCGAATAGATGTGGCGGCGTGAATCTATTGTAAGCAATCTTACGCAGATGGAAAATAGCCAAACGAGCCGCTAGATATTGATAATCAGGCGTCGTCTCAGAGATAAGGTCAGCAGCTGACTTGATGATGGTTTCATGAATATCGCGAGTTTTGATGCCTTCATAAAACTGAATGTGTGATTTTAGCTCCACTTGTGACACCGACACATTATCTAAACCGTGAGCTGCCCACTCGATTACCTTGTGAATTTTATCTAACTCGATAGGCTCTAAACGTCCATCACGTTTGGTTACTTGGATTTTATCGATATGTGTCATGCTGACCTCGTAAGTTGATTGCTTGATAGTTATTTACTGAATGACTTATTAGTGATGCCGCGCGGTGTAAGGACGCCAAGCATGCTTTATAACGCGATATATATGCTCATGATAGAGTGTTTTTTGAGGCAAAAGCTAGCCACGGCTCATGGTGATGGTTAAAATCACTGAGCACTACATATAGCGTGTTTGTTAATAGGTGGACACAATATAGCGGGAAAATTTTGAAAATGCTATATTGATTTTAGCGGCAAACTATGTTGCTGAGGGCTTATACGTTGTCCGAATTTGGGCAAAGGACGATGGCATAAGGGTTAGACGCAAATGAGTTTAATAATAAATTTTTTGTAAAAATCTAATCACTCTTTGCTTTTTATTTGCTCGTAAATTGTTGACCAATAAAAGCAGTCACGGCAATAATAATGCGGGCGCAGATTGTACATCAAACCACAAAAAATCGCCACCCAAATGAGTGACGATTGTCATTATCTTCAGTGAATTTACGCCCATAAGAGTAGGATTTGATAGAGGGCAGCAAGAGACTGTCAACCCTATCATAAGTTACATCACAATGCGTACGGTCTTAGCCGCATCAAGAGACGCATATAGGGTATTGACTTGCTCAGCAGTCGTTAAGTATAAGTTCACCCGTATAGAATGAAAGCGTCCTGTTTTTGAGGGTTTGACTTGCATAGACGCTAAGTCAAAATCAGGAAACTGGCTGCCTAAAATGAGTTTGACTTCGTTCAACAAAGTCTCATGTTCACCTTCATTACCGATAATACTCATCGGGTAATTCATCGGAAAATCCCACAACTCAGGATTTTGAATGTCGGTTTTTTTGCCTTTAATTTTGTCATTGCCTAACGATATTTGAGAGACGTTGACATCTTTTTTAGGATTTTGTTGATTATCGCTCATGGGTGAGTCCTTAGTGCTATTTTATAATGGGGCTTGAGTCTTAAAATTGGCTGGTATTTTAACAAACGACTATCGATTAACCACAAAAAAGCTGAGACGCGCTCAGCTTTTAGGTTTATATATATTCTGCGATATATAAGGACAGTATGCTAAAAAGCTACTGTCTTTATAGGGGGCTTATCAGTCATTTTCAAGGAAAGAGCGCAGATGCTCAGAGCGTGATGGATGACGTAATTTACGCAATGCCTTTGCTTCAATCTGACGAATACGCTCACGTGTTACGTCAAACTGCTTACCAACTTCTTCCAAAGTATGGTCGGTCGGCATATCGATACCAAAACGCATTTTGAGCACGCGTGCTTCACGCTCAGTCAAGTTGCCTAATACATCACGTGTCGCTTCACGTAGACCAGCAGCCGTCGCATCGTCAACAGGGCTTGAGATCGTACCATCTTCGATGAAATCACCTAGGTGTGAGTCTTCATCATCACCGATCGGGGTTTCCATAGAGATAGGCTCTTTGGCAATCTTAAGCACTTTACGGACTTTGACTTCGTCCATCTCTAAGCGTTCGCCTAATTCCTCAGGCGTTGGCTCACGTCCCATTTCTTGTAGTAACTGACGTGAGACACGGTTGATCTTGTTGATCGTCTCAATCATATGCACAGGGATACGGATGGTACGTGCTTGGTCAGCGATAGAGCGGGTAATCGCCTGACGAATCCACCAAGTGGCATAGGTCGAGAATTTATAACCACGGCGATATTCAAATTTATCAACCGCTTTCATCAGACCAATGTTACCTTCTTGAATCAGATCCAAGAACTGTAGGCCACGGTTGGTATACTTCTTAGCGATAGAGATAACCAGACGTAAGTTAGCCTCAACCATCTCTTTCTTAGCACGGCGGGCTTTGGCTTCACCAATAGCCATACGGCGCGCCACATCTTTCATGTCGTGGATTTCCATCTCAAGCTTATGCTCGTAATCACGGATAGCACGTTGTAACAAGATAACATCGTCGGCGACTTTCTCTAACGTGGCAGCAAAAGCAGGCTTACCTTTAATACGCTCAATCAACCAATCAACGTTGGTTTCATTACTTGGAAAAGTCTTACGGAACTCTTCGCGCGGCATACGACCACGGCGAATCACCAAGCGCATGATTTGACGCTCATGCTTACGCACGTCATCATAGACATCATGCATAATAGCCATGACTTGATCAGATAGACGGTTATTCAGCTTTAGCATCATAAAGCGGCTAGCCAGCTGCTCATAAGCTTCATTGGCTTGTGCACTACCACGACCATAATCAAGTAAGGCTTGCTTGGCTTTAATAAATAGATGCTCGATCTCTTCTAGACGCAGGCGCACTTCTTCTGGATCGATACCGCTGGTTTCTTCTTCAGCGTCCTCTTCCACTTCCTCGTCGTCCTCCTCGTCATCATCAAGCCCAGATTTTACTTTGGCTTTTTCTTTGATGATCGGCGGGTTTTCTTTTTCTTCTTTGATGCGCTCGCGTTCTTCCTTCGCCGCTTCTTTGGCTTCTTGAGCAGCGATTTTGTCTTCTTCGGTTTCAGGGTCTAAGAAACCAGTGATAACGTCAGAAAGCTTTTTTTCGCCATCTTGGACTTTTTGGTACTCGTCAAGGACGAATTGTACCGTACCCGGCCAGTAAGACATGGCATGCTGTACGTCACGAATACCTTCTTCGATACGCTTGGCAATGGCAATCTCGCCTTCGCGCGTTAATAGATCAACCGTACCCATCTCACGCATATACATACGCACAGGGTCAGTGGTGCGACCAGGTTCGGTCTCAACAGAAGCTAGTACCGCTGCTGCCTCATCCGCTGCCATGTCATCATCACTTGAATCATCGTTCATCAAGATGTCATCGGCATCAGGCGCAGATTCAAAGATTTTGATGCCAACGTCGGTTAGCATTTGTACAATATCTTCGATCTGATCGCTTTCGGTAATAGAGTCGGGCAGTTGGTCATTCACCTCAGCATAGGTTAAATACCCTTGCTCTTTACCCATTTGGATTAAGGTGGCCAGTTGAGATGTGGACTTAGAAACTGACTTATCGTTCATAAATACTCGCTTACTTGCATCGGACATTTTTATATTGTGACTGGCTATCGCTCGCTGAGTGCGTTGATCTTATCAATCGATTGATCAAAATATGGCGTAAAGGTAGTCAATAATATCAAAAATGAGTGGATATGAATAAAGGCTCAAAATACTACAATTACAATGTTATAAAACCGCTAACGCTCAAAAATTTTCAAAAGGCTAATACCTAAAAATAAATATTTTAAAATACGCTTTAACGATAACATTTAAAAATTTATACCTAAAACTGTGCTCAATCATACGGGCGTATCATCATTTTGTCGTTATTCATTAAGCCATGCTATAAATAGTTAGCGACATAGTTTAACACAGACCAGTGTAATCAAGCACGAGGTAGTGATATCTACCAACTGTTTTTTACTGATTATTTACCAGCTATTCCATGTTAAACATAGTTTTAATAACAGGCAGTTTTAATAAGATAAGACAACAGTGCATAATCATTAATAGTGGGGACAATGTCGACCCTTTTAAAGGGCAGCTGTTTTATAAATAAAATCTAATTATCATATTAAGATTTAACCGTCGCCATTTGTGCTGATTGCTCTGCTTGCTGTGCACGTAACCAGTCATTTAATAACTGGGATTGTTTGCGGACAATCGCCAGTTTTATATTGTCAGGATTCTTAATTAAATCTTGTGTTTTCTTCTTCATATGGCGTTCAATCAGTTGGCTGACCAACTCTTCGACCAAACCATCGAGGCTCAAGATATTACGACTGGTCAGGGCTTTATAGAAGCTACTCCAATCACGACTAAGCGTCTCTTGGGTCAAGGGTTTGACGTTAGAGAGAATAAAGTGCGCCGCCGCATTGGCATCTTTTGGCAAATATTTCAGGCAGCGCTTAATAGTGCTGACGACATCAAGTAATGTCGTGTCCTGCATATCTTCCCAAGCCAGCGGGCGTAATACATCAGCCGAGGCTTTTTGTTTAAGATGAGCGGGCAGGTGTAAGTCATTAATACCGGCTTGTTGCCAAATGGCTTCGATAGGATCATCAATCAAGGCACGCGGCTGGAAGACAAAGCACAGTTGAAGCTGCTGACTGATGGTCATCTCACCATCAAAATCCAGCAGGGCATCTTTGGCTTCGATGTTTTGACTACGTTTGCCGCCAAGCTTTTGATAAATGTCATTATTGAGCAGGTAGCGGAAGCTACTGCCTTTTGGTAAGGCAGTAGTCAAGGCGCGTACTTGTGACATGAGCTTGGCTTTGCCTTCAACCAAGGTCAAATCATGACGCTCACTTAGATAGGCAAAGATATACTGTGATAGCGGCATGGCGTTGGTGATCTGCTCACGCATGGCATCCGCGCCCTGACTTTTGATAAAGGTATCAGGGTCATGATTGTTGGGCAGCGTCAAAAAACGCAGCTCTTTTTCATCACTGAGCACCGGTAGCGCCACTTCAAGCGTACGCCAAGCGGCTTTTTGTCCGGCGCTATCACCATCAAAACTTAAGGTTAATGTTGGATTTAGCGTTAATAGACGTGAGATTTGACTCTCATTAATTGCCGTGCCCATCGACGCAATGGCCCCATAAATACCGACTTGATATAGGGCAATCACATCCATATAGCCTTCAACCACTAGCCAGTCATTTGCACGTTTTTGGCGTGACTCATAATAGCCATAGAGTACATGCTGCTTATGAAAGACGGGCGAGTCTGAGGAGTTGATATATTTGGGCTTTACCTCATCATCAAGCGCACGACCACCAAAACCAATGGTACGCCCTTGATTGTCTCGAATAGGGAAAATAACCCGATCACGAAGTAGGTCATAATCGCGTCCAGATTCTGAGCGCCGCACTAAGCCAAGCGCTTTGAGACCTTCGATATCTTGTGGAAATTGATGCTCAAGATGTTGCCAACCAAAAGGCGCGTAGCCCAAGCCAAAAGTTTCGAAGATTTCATCGCTAATACCGCGCGATAAGAAGTAATGCTTAGCATGAGGGTGAATACTGAGATTATGTTGATAAAACTGCTGTATCTGCTCTAGCAGCTCATATAAGTTGCCATCTTTATCAGAGATACTATTATCATTGTAGAGAGCAGTATTATCATCGCCGGTTAACCATGCAGGCGAATAGCCATTGTCATCTTGATAATGAGCCTCATAACCATCCATTACATAAGGGACGGCATCGTAAGTATCTAACGGTGGGTAATTGTCATAACTATGGTGGTCATCATAAATTGGCGGCTGCGTATCATCAGCTGGTATGATTATGGCTGACTGATTATTGGTTACTGGCTGACTATCATTTTTTCGCAGATGCGTTGCCAATGTTGCTGGCTTAACAGCAGATTTTGGCTTAGCTTTATATTTAATAGGGGCACGCTGATAGCTGACGTTTTGCTGTTCTTCTTTTGGGACTTCAATGCCCGTCTGTTTTGACAGCTCATTGACCGCTTCGATAAAGGTGAGGTTTTCATAATCACGTAAAAAACTGATGGCATTGCCACCGACGCTACAGCCAAAGCAGTGATAGATGTTTTTTTGTGGATTGACATAAAAAGACGGCGACTTTTCACCATGAAAAGGGCAGCAGCCTTTAAACTCACTACCAGCACGTTTAAGCGTAGTATGACGCCCAATGATACTGACTAAATCAGCTTGGCTATTTAATTGTTCAAGAATGTGATTTGGGATACTCATGCGAAAAACAGTTTACCATAGGTGCAATATTGTTGATGCTCAAAATAATGCAAAAACCAAAACAGAAAAAATAAGGCCAACCGTATCGTTGACCTTATTTTTAGTTGACGTCTCACGCCATGACAGCGTTATTGATTAAAGCGCATAAACGCTGTTAATCAATTATACCAAAATACGATTAATTGCTATCGGTCATATCGATGCTGTCATTTTCAACCGCCCCTAAGCGTACACGACGATTGTCATCAGTCAGACGCAGCGGAGAAGTGCTGCTTGGGGCTGCTGTATTTGCAGCATTGTCGCTTGGCAATCTCAGTTGAGTGGCATTGCGAATGACTTGAGTTTTGGTCGCACCGCTATAGTTGGCAGTGGAAACTGAAGTGTCTTTATCAAAACGACTCAGCTGTCCAAAAGTTAATTTGTTCACTAGAGAACGCTCACGTTTGGTATTGAGCTTCACACGTCCATCAGCACTTAGCATGTTTGGATAGTTAATTTGCAATAAAGTTTTATACTCGTTTGCTAAATCAGTTAGACCTAATTTTTCATGGCTATAAGCAAGGACGGCAATCGCATCTGGCACAGATTCGCTGAGTGGATAATATTGAAAGACCCATTTGGCACGATTGACAGCAGCCACATAAGCTTCACGCTCAATATACCAATTAGCAGCGCTCATCTCACTTTCAGCAAACTGATTATAAATAAAAGTCATGCGCTGAGCGGCATCAGGTGCGTAAGGACTGTTTGGATATTTGTTCAACAGCTCTTGGAAATTGGCGAAAGCAATACGGTAGTAAGCAGTATCGCGCTCTGCTTGATTGAGCTTAAACAGTTTCAAACCTTCAGACGAGCCTTGCATATTGGCAACGCCGCGCACATAGTAAGCGTAGCTCACTTGCGGGTTAGACGGGTACAGACGAATGAACTGCTCAGCACTGGCAGCTGCAGTTTCATATTTACCACTGGCATATTGTGCATACATCATATCGAGCAAAGATTGCTCGGCATATTGTCCAGTCGGATAAAAAGTACGCAAGTTGGTTAAATCTTCGATCGCTTGGGTATAGCGACCTTTATCAATCTGAGCAATCGCGTCATTATAGTACGCTTGCTCTGACTTCTCAGCAGTGACTACTGCATCCACGTCTTTACCGCCGGTGAGGTTTTTAAAGGTTTGACAACCCACTAAGTTGACACTTAGGGCAAGTAAAGTGATTGAGGACAGTTTGATAAACGTATTGCCAACAGCTTGCATACTTCTTCTCCGACACAAGACGTATAATAGCAGCGACGCTATCATACTATTTAGTAGATTGATGATAAAAAACGATGCTTGGTGCATCAATAATGGTCTATCATTTTACATGCCAATCACTAAGCATGCGTATTATTATAAAAACATGCTCATTAAAAAACATAGTTATTAATTTATTAAAAATTTACTCTGTAAACATGTTACGCAATAAGGCGTGCATCACATGTAAGGCTTTTATAAAAGAGCTACAATAACGACACAGTGCCATAGCATACAGCAAAACATGGCTTACTTTATAGAATAACATTTGCTGCGTCTATTTTTTCATGAGCTATTTTGTAGTTAGGCGCACCGCTGGCTTATTCTATAATGCATTTTTATTCAGTGATACCTTAAGTACATTCCACTAATATAGTACAACGTTTGAATCGCCACACTTATCAGGATTCATGCCCGCTAGTTTAGCATGAGCGGTTGCAACGGGCGATGTTCAATAGTGCTGACAGTGACAAATATACAGTAAATTACAGCCATGTTATATTTTAGAGAGCTAATGAGTGCTATAAATATCCCAGATAACACGCAGCTTCTATAGGGCTTAAACGCTCAGCATGTTACACTAGAGCCATATTATGACCATTTTTTGACCACGATTATTATTTATGGTCTATAAGTGCCAATCTGTTTTCTTATGAAGTACTCCGACTGAACATTGTCAGAGGCTTTACCATATATAAATCTGCTATGAATACATGATGCTATGACTACCAATTTACCCGCGAACCAATCCACTGAAGATTCATCAATGACAGACTTATCAACGCAAGGTTCACCTGTGCCAGAATCCACGATACCCAATGAATTATTAACCATCAATGAGCAATTTGACGAGCATATGGACGATGATAACGTGTCAGATGATGAGCTGCTTAATGACGAAGACGAGCATGGCGATAATGAAGTCTCGGTCGCAGGGCAATCTGTGCCTGTTGTGGTTGACGTGAAGCATACGGTCATAGAAGACGAAGCAGGTTTGCGTATTGATAAACTGGCATCAAAAATATTTACCGATTTTTCACGTGTCCAGTTACAAGGCTGGGTAAGTGATGGCAGCTTGCTCTATAACGGTAGCATACAAAAACCTAAGATCCGTGTTAAAGCTGGCGATATCTTGCATCTGTCGACGACTTTAGAGCAGCATAGCGAAGATCAGCCAGAAGATATCGCAATCGACGTGGTTTATGAAGATGATGACGTATTGGTCATCAATAAGCCAGTCGGCATGGTGGTACATCCAGGTGCCGGTAATCAAACAGGCACTTTGGTAAACGCGCTATTGTATCACTATCCGCAGCAGCACCATTTGCCGCGTGCAGGTTTGGTACACCGTATTGATAAAGATACTTCAGGGCTATTGTTGATTGGTAAAACCAAACCCGCACAGCTGGCACTGATGGAGCAGCTAAAGGACAAATCAGTGTATCGTCATTACCAATGTGTGGTCGCAGGGGATGCAGCGAGTCTATCTCGTCATCGCCGTATTGACGCGCCCATTGGACGCCACCGTAATCAGCGTACCAAAATGACGGTGATGACGGCAGGACGCGAAGCTGTGACTCACCTGTTGAATGTAACCGCGCTTAATGGTAACTATTGTTTGTTGGATATAGGGCTTGAGACAGGGCGTACGCATCAGATTCGTGTGCATCTGAGTCATATTACTTATCCTATTGTTGGTGATAGAGTCTATGGCGGTCGTCGTCAGCTACGTGCTGGTCTAACAGAAGCGCAGCGTCAAGCGATTAATAACTTCCCGCGTCAAGCACTCCATGCTTATACGTTGGGTTTTGTTCATCCAACGACTGGTGAAGACGTTGAGGTCACTACACCAATGCCTGAAGATATGCAGCAGCTAATGGCAGTATTAAGTGACGGCTATGATGAAGAATAAGCGATAACGAATAAGTAATACAAAGACGTTTTATTAAAACGGTAAATATGCCATGAAAAATACGCTTCCCATGACATTGCTAGCACAGCTTGATGATGTGGCTGTGTTTCAAACGGCTGCTTTTTCTGATATAGACTATGCAAGTATTGATATATCTCGGTCTAAAATCAATCAGCAGCCACATCAACGACAGCAAGCAAGTTATGGCGAGCTGAACTTGGGGCTGCATGTCAATGATGATGCAAGCGTAGTATTAAGTAATCGGATGCGTGTGCTTGCTACGATTAATGAGCAGATGATCGCGCAGCAAAATCTACCTGGTCATAGCGTGCCTGTCAAAGCGCTACATTGGGTTAATCAAGTACATGGTAATCATATACATGATACCGATGCTACAGTACTGAGTATGGTGCCTATGGCAGCTGATGCTATGGTTAGCAAACAAGATGGTACTGGGCTTGCCATAATGACGGCTGATTGTGTACCGATCGTTCTTTATCAGCCAGCAACTGGGCAGATAGCGGCGATTCACGCTGGCTGGCAAGGGCTGGCATGCGGCGTAATCAAAGCAACGGCTGAACGCTTTAGCGACAGCGGCGAGATTATGGCATGGATAGGCATTTGTATCAGTCAAGATAATTACGAAGTGGGTAGCCAAGTCCGAGATAAGTTATTGGCAGGTTGCATCGCGAATAACGCTTTGACGACAGATGCAATAAGTAATTTTAATGAGCGCTACGTGATGGCGTCAGGTACTAGAGAGTTAGACGCAGCGAGTACAGCGGACAAGTTATCGAACAATACGCCAGTCTATGCAGAAAAAATTAAGATAGAT
This sequence comes from Psychrobacter sp. S4(2024), assembly GCF_036861305.1. Lineage (NCBI taxonomy): Bacteria > Pseudomonadati > Pseudomonadota > Gammaproteobacteria > Moraxellales > Moraxellaceae > Psychrobacter > Psychrobacter sp. S4(2024). Next base: position 398,546 of record NZ_JAZAQR010000003.1, read on the forward strand.
TTGCCAAAAATTGCCGCGGATCAATTGCGGGCAGTAGGGATTGTCGTATGCAATGAGTCCTCTATCCCTTGTAGTTATGCTGACGGGCATTACTATTCTTATCGACGTCAGACCCATTTGCAGCAAGCTGCAACGGGACGCATGGCCTTGATTATTACGCGCAGTGCTTCTATATATAACTAATCCACTTTTAAAAGGGTACAGAACTACTGGGGTTAATTATTCGCAGCCTCTGTCTGCGTAGACACAGCAAGCAAGAAAAAAAAGTAACCCCAGAAGTACCTTATAACATTTGGGTTTCTTTTATTTAGGACTGACTATAGTAACTAAAGCATGATCATTTAAAAGAGTAACTGTCACATAATAAGTGCGTCTCCTTATCGTTAACAATCATAAGCCTAATTTACCTTTTTATTTTTTATTTCATTACTTATAGCCATTATTAGAGTTTATATGAATACATCTGTTACACCGTCTATTGTACTACCTCCTGACGAGACTTCTCTTAGCGTATCTAATATATCGATGGCCGTTATTTACCATAGTAACTACGGTCATACTCAACGTGTCGCGGAAGCAATCGTGACGGGCGCTCGTCAGCAACTACCTGAAGCGCAAGCCAAGGCTGTCGATGTCAATGACGTCGATTGGGAGTTTTTAGATCAAGCAGATCTGTTGGTTTTTGGTAGTGCGGTATATATGGGCAGTGTGACAGCAGGCTTTAAGACTTTTATGGATGCGACATCGAAGCGTTGGTATCATGGCAAATGGCAAGGCAAGTGGGCAGCAGGTTTTGCCAACTCAGGTGGGCTTAGCGGCGATAAGCTTGCTGTACTACAGCAGATTTGTCTTTATAGCATGCAGCATGGGATGAATTGGATAGGGTTGCCACTTAGACCGACCGGACATGAGCCCCATGATCTAAACCGTTTATCGAGTAATTTGGGTTTGATGACCCAGTCGCTTGATGGTCCACCTGAAGAAACACCAGGCGCGGGTGATATAGATACGGCGATTTGGTTTGGTGATCATCTGGCAAAAACCATCATAAAACATCAGCCCGCCTCATAAGAATTCAAAAGCTATTTATTAAGTAGTAAATACCAAAAAGCAGATATCAAACTTATATCTGCTTTTTTTATTGTCAGCTTTTTATATCTATCTTAGTGCTCGTTATTTTCAACGGCAATATCTGCAACTGGGACAGTTTTAACCAACAGATTTTTGCTCGGGGCGTTTTTGACAGGAATCGGACTTTCGACAAATTGAAACGACTGACAACCTGTCATAAATAAGGCAGCTGTGAATATATAGGTCAAGGTTAATGACTTCATAATGATATCTCAAAAGGCAATCGGCGACGGTGAAATAGCGCTCATCATAACCAATGCACGGGATTGTGCAAGATATTATCTCATTATAAATGGAAGTAGTACCCTCTGTAAGAAGCGTTTAGGATGGGCGTTATGTATCCATTATGTACAGCCATAATAAAGTAAGAAGAACTGGTGGCTTCATTATCTAGCAATAATCTACCAGTAATTCATGTTTATAAATATATAAAAACAAGCTTTTATAACTTTACTAATTGTTTTATAAAGAATTAATTATTTTACCTAAATTTATAATATAAAAAGGTATAACCGTCTATTAAAAAATATATCCAATTATTTATCTTTTTAAGTTTTGTAAAAAAATGATAGCAATACGTGACTATCCAAGTAATAGAAGTGAAATAGTCTTACAGTAGTAAGGTGAACAGACATTTTTTAGCAATGATCTATAAATGGATATTTTATTACAGTTTTATCTTGTACTGATAATAGCAAAAAATAATGATAAAAATTCAGCTTAACAGTGGATGTTATGCGCAACAATCATAAAAATACATGAGATGTTAGCGAAATGAGGGAATTATGAAGCGATTTTCTATGATGTTATCGATGCTTGCCATTGGTATGGCTTCCAGCGCTGCGATGGCTGAGGATACGAGCCTTACTAATACAAGCTTACCTAATGCGACCTTACCTAATATCAGTCCTGCCAATAGCGTGCTCGTCAATCGAGGTGCCTATATTGCTCGTGCAGCGGACTGTATGGCGTGTCATGGCGAAGACTATACTGGCGGTACAGCAATAGAGACCCCTATGGGGGAGATTTATTCTACGAATATCACCCCCTCCAAACGCTATGGTATCGGCAATTATACTGAAAAAGATCTAAAAAATGCACTGCAAAAAGGTCGTGCGCCTAGCCATATGCTATATCCGGCCATGCCATATCCTTCTTATAGTGGTATGAAAGAAGAGGATATCAGCGCGCTGTTTGCCTATCTGCAAACCGTTCCAGTAGTAGATGAAGCGCCAAAGCATAAAACTGACCTACCATTTCCGTTTAATATTCGTGCACTCATGTTCGGTTGGAACTTTTTGAATGTTCCTTCTACTGAGGGACGTGATGGCCTCAATGAGACGCAGAAGCGCGGTGAATATCTGGTCAATAATCTAGAACACTGTGGTACTTGCCATACGCCACGCAACAGCACCATGGGCTTCGATAAAAAAATGTATTTATCTGGAGCGCAGTTAGGGCATTGGTACGCACCTAATATCACCCCTGACGAGTCAAGTGGTATTGGCAGCTGGAGTGAGCAAGATATCATTACTTATCTACGCACCGGCGAGCTTGATCAGCGCGCTTATGCTGGTGGTCCAATGGGTGAGGCAGTCGCGCATAGTACTCAGTATCTAAAGCAAGAAGACCTAAGCGCGATTGCCTCTTATCTAAAAGCAGTACCTGCCATTCAAACCGATGATAAGGTATCTGCCATCGATGTCTCACGTTTGCCAACTCCTGTAAACGAGTCTATCACCCATGATTTACTTGCCCAAAAAGATTATTTGGCTCAAGCCAAAACTGCTGTTAGTAAGGGCAGTAATTCACCAGAAGCCTTGTATTTAGCGACATGCGGTAGCTGTCATGGCGTAGACGGTTATGGGCAACCTGATGCACAGTATTCACCCATCGTAGGATTAAGCAGTCTGCGACGTGATAAGCCTGATGTGCTCGTCAATATGATTTTGCATGGGGTCGTTGGCAGCACCAATACCTCACCGATTATGCCTGCTTTTTTGGATGAGCTGAACAACGAGCAAATTGCCAGTATCGCCAATTACGTACGCGTGAACTTTGGCGGTCTTGCCAGCAGCGATGTGAGTGCAGCGGACGTCGAGCGCATCGCTGCCACTAGCGCCGAAAAGCCATTTTTAATTAAATATGCAGGCTTGCTGGCGATATTGGGTATTATCGTCGCTATTGCCGTCATTATATTTATTATTCGAGCCATCATACGCTCTAAGCACCGTCACTGATTTGGGTTTCATTTCACCTTTCATCAAACAGCGTAGTCATAAATACTATAAAGCTATGTTAGATACTGATTATAAGACAAGGATTATGGCAATTAGATAGAGCGTTATCGTTTGGCAATTATAGACAACAACACGCCCAGTACATTGATAAAGATGCGTCTACTATCCTGCACCATTGTCTACTTTAAGGATATTATTATGAAAGACATGCTTCAATCACCCACGCGCCGTCAATTGCTTTCAATGATTGGTAAAACAGCGGGCGCGACCGCCATGTATCAAGCAATGACGACCTTGGGGTTTGCTTCAGAGTCCAGTTTTAAAGAAGCAATGGATCTTAAAGGCGCACCTGCTGGCGCAAGCATTGTTATTCTTGGTGCTGGTCTTGGTGGTCTTACTGCCGCCTATGAGCTGCGAAAAGCGGGCTACGATGTCAAAGTGCTTGAGTTTCAAAATCGTGGTGGCGGTCGTAGTTGGACACTGAACAGCGGTGATAAATATACTGAGCTTGGCGGCGAAGAGGTCACTTGTGATTTTGAAGAAGGCAATTATTTCAATGGTGGACCATGGCGTTTGCCAAGCCACCACTATGCCGTCTTTCATTATTGCAAACAGTTCGGTGTTGAGATGCAACCCTTTATACAAACTAATGACCGCGCTTATTTGCACCGTACTAATCATTTCAATGGCGTACCACAGCGTTTGGGTGACATCAAAAATGACATTCAAGGTCATGTGGCGGAGCTGCTATCGAAGTCAGTAAACGTGGGTGGTCTGGATCGCTCAGTCAATACTGAGGACAAAGAGAAGCTGCTAGAAGGGCTAAAAGGCTGGGGCGTGCTTGATAAAGACTATCGCTACCGCGCCAGTAATGAGACTACCAAACATCGTGGCTTTAGTGTGTTCCCAGGTGGCGGTTTGATGCCAAATGAAAAGCCGTCAAAGCCATTACCAATCAGTGAGATACTAGATTCAGGCATGTGGGGAGATATTTATAGCAATCACATGACCTATGGACATCAGCCGACCATGTTTCAGCCAGTTGGTGGTATGGGTAAAATTGGTGATGCCTTCACTCGCGAGTGCCGCGATATGATTGAGTTCAATGCCAAAGTCACCAAGATTCATCAAGATGATACTGGCGTCACAGTTGATTATGTAGATAGTAATAGTCCAGATGGCGCAACCAAGACCATTCGGGCAGACTGGTGTGTCTGCAATATACCTTTAACTGTATTAACTCAGCTCGATATCAATGTCTCAAAACCAATGAAACAGGCCATGGCAGCAGTCCCTTATGATACTTCCTATAAAGTAGGTTTAGAGTTTAATCGCCGCTTCTGGGAAGAAGATGAGTGGATTTATGGCGGTTTAACCTATACCAATATGCCTATCGCACAAATTGCTTATCCTTCAGAAAATATGTTTAAAGATGGCTCTGGGGTATTGCTCGGTGCTTATGGCTTTGGCGCGACTTCTTATAAATTTAATACATTAACACCGCAGGAACGTATCAATGTGGCGCTTGCTTACGGTAAGTATATCCATCCGCAGTACCCAAAGGAATTCCGCGCCGGAACATCTGTCGTCTGGCACCGTATTCCTTGGACACTCGGCTGCTACGGTATTTGGAGTGAGTCTAGTCGTGAGCAGCATTACGATAACCTATGCAGTATAGACAACCGTATTGTGCTGACAGGCGAGCATTGCTCTCATATTCCTGCATGGCAAGAAGGGGCTATATTATCTGGCATAGATGCCGCCAAACGCTTGCATAAAAAGGCAAAAATGCTGGGTTAATTGCGCCAAAAATAGAGACAATCATTATAAATTCAGAGGCTATCATGAACACTATCATCATGAAAACAACTATCATGAAAAACATGACACCTAAGATGCTGATGATCGTGCTGCTAAGCAGCAGCGCATTATTAGGCTGTAGTCAAAAAGCAGACGATGTAGAGACGGTAGCCAGTAAACACGATGCTGAGCAAACGGTTGACTATCAAGCAAGTCGCAATACTGGCAGCTGGGGCGCTGTCTATATGAGCCGTGACGAGCTAAAAGCGCAGCCTATCAATGTCGTTGATGACAGCTCATTACCCAATATGGAAAATGATCCTATTATTAGCGAGTGGGAAGCAAAATTTGAAGGATCCAATGCTTTTATTACGACCGATGGCAAAAAGCTCTATCATGACTCCTGTGCTGGCTGTCATATGCATAAAGGCGAGGGCGCTTATGGTGCAGGCTATTACCCGCCACTGGCTAACAATAGCAAAATGCAGTCAAAATATTACATCATTAATATTTTGATCAATGGTTTCCGCGGGATGCCATCGTTTCATATGATGATGAATGATGCGCAAATGGCGGCAGTGACTCAATACGTCGTCAGTGACTTAAATGGTTACACGGATACAGTGACCGCTGAAGACGTGGCCAAGCTCAGACATGCCAATCCGCCCGGTTATGATCCAAGTGAATAGTGTTGCTGTGAACAATGTTTCCTTAGAATAAAAGCTGATCAATTTACTCTCATATAAAAAAGTGCCCAATCGATGATAGGGCGCTTTTCTTGGTTAAGACATTACGAATTTCTAGCTCTATCTGGGACTGGCTGACCAGACAGGTGAGCGAATCGTACCTTGCCCAGATTTACCAAAGGCTTCGCCGCCGTTTAGTGATTTGATAGTCAGTACGCCCTTACCACCTTGCTTTGATGCATAAACAACACGCTTACCATTTGGTGAAAAGCTCGGTGCTTCATCGATACCAGTATTGCCCAAATTAGCAGTGACCGCGCCGCCGCTGTTCATAACAGCCGCTGAGCGCCCATTTAAAAAGGCAATTTGCGTGCCATCGCTACTAAATTGTGGGCTGGTCGCATAACCACTATTAGACACTTTGGTTGTGCGCCCTGAACCAAATTCATAACGATAAATCTGCGGCTTATTAAATCCAGTCTTATCAGATACAAAGACAAAAGATCTGCCATCAGGGGCGTAGCTTGGCTGTACTTCACTGCTTGGCCAATTGGTCAGTCGTCTTGGTTGACCGCCGCTGGCACTCATCTCATAAATATCAGCACTGCCTTCAAAACTACTCGAAAACAGTATTTTGCTGCCATCTGGCGAGAACGAAGGACTTAAGTTGCTACCAGGGAAAGGCGTCAATGGAGTTGCACCGCCGCCGCTCACGCTTTGCACATAAATAACAGGATAAGATTTATCACGTTGTACTGAATAAGCGATACGATTGCCATCGGGCGACCATGCTGGAGAGAAGATAGAGCCTGAAACCTCAGTAATGGTTTTGGCGTTTTCGCCATCAGCATCCATGACTTTTAAGCGTGAGACTTTTGCTTTGCCAGTGCCAATTTCTTCGATATAAGCAATACGCCCTGAGAAATCACCTGGAATCCCAGTAATCAGCTCATAGACTTTATTAGAGATGACGTGAGCGGCATAGCGCATGTTGTCTTTATCAGCAGTTAAGGTTTGCTTACCTTCGATCACGCGTCCTGTCTTAACCTCAATCACTTCGTAATCGGTGACCACTTTACCGCGGCTACTGCGTGTGCTGCCGACTACTAAATAAGGAACCCCCATACTTTGCCAAACGGGTAGAGTGCCAGCCAGCTCGCTGCTACTATGCGGCTGTTGTGGTAGGTTTTGGTTGGTAACTTTTAGCTCAGTTTTGCTCAAATTATTTAAAATAATAGGCGACAACACACTATCACCAGCAAAAGCCACAAAAGCCACTTGGTTCTGTTGCACAGGAATATCGTAATCGAGTTCTAAAACAATGGGCGCTGCCAATACACTTGGCGCGATCAGCAAGCTTGAGGCGCTAGCAAGTAACGAGATGAGTAGTTTTTTATGGGTGCGCATGAGTAAGTTTAGCTCCTAAAGCAGTATGAGTATCATTTTTATAGGTTATTAGTCCGCCATAAAGATAAGGCAGTCCCTTCTACAGTACAAGCTGTTTAAGGTAACGTTATCAATAATATAAGACATGAGCAACTGATTAATTGCTACCTTTAAACTGTAGAGTAAAGGTTGGGTATTTGGGATCGTCAGCATCGATTGGTAAGCTGCCTGTGTTCAATACGGCTTGTTTTGCGGCTTCATTGACAGCTTCATCAGGTCCTGAAGCGGTAACATTGGTGATATTACCGCTGGCATTGACCGTAATTGTGAGGGTCGCACGCTGGGTTGAGCCCTTTGCCGCAGTCGGTGGGTTATAGTTACGTCTGATGAGGTTAATGATTTCACTATTACTGGCGCCGCGACTGCCACCTGACGCTGAGCGGCTGTTGCCTTTTGAAGGGCTTGAGGTTGTGCTATCACCAGATAAAGTCGACTGCCCATCGTTTGATAGACTAAGGGTTTGACCTGAACTACTAGAGCCGCCCGTATTGATTTCTATATTTCGGTCGGTAGCAGTTGGGCGCTTAATCTTGGGAGGATTGTTTTGTTTATTGCGGAAATCCCCAAGCCTTTTTTGCTCTTCAATCAGCTGCTGTCGTCTTTCTTTTTCAATCTGGTCATGTTCTTCTAAGACGGATTCGTCTAAGCGCGCGGCCCACTCAGCCATACTGCGCTCATACTCTTGGTTTTGCTCAAGTAGGCGTTGATGCTGCTCTTCACTCATGAGCATCGGACTAGTAGCAGATTCATCCGAGCGTGTGAAGACAGGCACTTGCTGAGAGTTTGGTTGAGCAGGATTTGGAGTGCTGACGCTTCCATCAAAGGCTTCTGTTGGCGTAGCTGAACTACTTGAGCCGCTTTCCGCTTGCATGGCACTGGCTGCGGCGGCGCGATTGGCGAGGATTTGACCTTGCATCTCGGCTAACTGTTCAGGAGATACCATGGTCGTTTCAATACTACCTGCGGTCTCAACGTCCATATTTTGGTAGGTATAGATAAGTATACCAATGACAAGACCATGTGCCAGTAAACTGAGCAGCGTGGGTAAGGTTAGCCCATTGCCTTCGGGTTCAGTTGGTACATAAACGGTTGGAGCCTTGTGCATGGTAGTGATACTCAAAAACGTGATACTAAAAGATAAGCTACATCAGATTATCTGCTTTATTATAACCGGCTACACCAAAACGGCTGTTTTTTAATATTATAAAATGATTAAACCGCTGGTGTGGGCAATGGAGCGCCAGTTAATAGTCCAACCTTCTGAATACCAGCTTGTTGCAACGTTGCCATCAAAGTCATGATAGCGCCATATTGATTGTTTTGGTCGGCATTAATCATCACTTGTACTGGCTGAGCACCGGCATCACTGCTTTGACTTTGCAAAGTCGAGAGGGTATCAATCAGCTCAGGCTCACTAACAGGTAAGTCAACATTGCTCTCATAACTGATAAAAATCTCGCCGTTACCGGTCAGAGATACAATGACTGGTAGCTGGCTTTGACTCATGGTGTTGGTTTGCTCTTTTGGCAAATCAACATCGACGCCAGTAATCAGCATCGGCGCGGTCACCATAAATATCACGAGCAGCACAAGCATTACGTCGATATAAGGAACAACGTTCATCTCCGCATTCAGTGCTTTTTTTTCACGGCGATAGGGACTTTGTTTCATAGACCAGCCACCTGAGTGCTTTGGTTGGCTTGGTTGGCTTGGCTTACTTGAGTGCTAGGCTGCGGGCTTTCATTACTGGTTTCGCGCTGCAGCATACCCGTCATCTCATCACAGAATAAGGCACGTGAATCATATAAGCGACTAGATTTGGCAGTAAAATGGTTATAAGCCAATACCGCAGGAATAGCGGCAAACAAACCCATAGCGGTGGCAATCAATGCTTCTGCAATGCCTGGTGCTACAGCGGCTAGGGTAGCCTGTTCATTTTGTGACAAGCCCAAAAAGGCATTCATGATACCCCAAACGGTGCCGAACAGACCGACGTAAGGTGCAACGGAGCCGATACTGGCAAGCGTTGTAAGTCCTGATTCCAAAAGTAGCTGCTGACGACCAAGACCCACCCTAAGCTTACGCTCAACGCCATCGATAATGTCATCTTTTGGTTGACGTTTTTTGTGCATTCTTAAGTATTCAGAGAATCCAACATAGAAAATCTGCTCAAGACCTTGGCGCTCAGGTGAGCCCTGAATACCTTGATACAATTTTGCCAAATCTTCACCCGACCAAAACCACGCCTCGAACTGTTGGTCAAAGTTTCTGGCAGTGCCAAGCCGCGCACTCATACGAAAAATAATCACCCAACTGAGTAACGATGCTAATAACAATAGAACCATCACGATCTGAACCAGCAGGCTCGCTTGAGTAATAAGGTCGATAATATTTAAGGATTCAGGCATGTAAAGGACTCATGGATAATTAATAATAGTCATTAAAAATAGGGTGCTCATATTAACCCCCTAGTGTACTGCTAATCTTGGTAAATATCATTAATAATGTGTTAATTACATAATGAGCAGTTTTTTCCTAAAATTTATGGTGACAGCACTATCATTTTATAATATTGTCCATATGGTCAACTATTTTTTGCTCTTTTACTGACAAGTTCATGGCATTCATTGAAATTATCTATTTATTTCCATAGAATGTTATGATTTGTTGCTGTAATTTTTCACAGTGGTTTTATTTTTAGCAAATCTTGTGTGGCTAAAGGATTAAAAACATCATCTCCAACCGTAGTTTATAGCGTCATTTACAGTCGCAATTTGGAAGCGTCATTTATCGTCGCAATTTAGGTGTATTTTTTATGTTTGAGTTAAAAGCGGCATTTATCGTCGCAATTTGGAAGCGACATTTATCAATACCATTTGATAATGATAATTTACTCACTGCAATTTGGAAGCGACTCCTATGAACGCAATTGAACGATATTTTGGAATCGATGGTCAGAACACCACGATCAAAACAGAGATTTTAGCGGGTGTAACCACGTTTTTAACGATGGCTTATATCATATTTGTCAACCCTAATGTACTTGCTGATGCCGGTATGGATAAAGGCGCAGTATTCGTAGCCACCTGCCTTGCCGCGGCCATTGGTTGTTTTATTATGGGGATTTATGCCCGCTTGCCAGTTGCACTAGCGCCTGGCATGGGACTCAATGCCTTCTTTACTTATGGCGTGGTTTTGGGTATGGGCTACGCGTGGCAAACGGCACTTGGTGCGGTATTTTTGTCAGGTTGTATCTTTATCCTATTAAGTTTGTTTAAAATCCGTGAAATCATTATTAATTCTATTCCGGTCAGTATTAAACAAGGTGTTGTCGCTGGTATTGGTGCATTTTTGGCCTTTATTGCGCTACAAACCGCAGGCGTTATCGTGAATAATGATGCGACGCTGGTGGGACTTGGTGATATGACCTCGTTTTCACCTGCGATGGCAGCCCTTGGTTTTATTGTCATCGTGGGTTTGTCACATAAAAAAGTACCAGGTGCGGTCACTATTGGTATTTTACTAGTCGCGCTTATCAGTCTGCTCACAGGAAATACGCAGTTTTCAGGTATTATTTCAGCACCGCCACCTATTGCTCCAACGCTAATGCAGCTTGATATTGCTGGCGCGTTTGATGTGGCGATGATCAGTGTTATTTTTGCCTTCTTATTCGTCGATTTATTTGATACGGCGGGTACGCTGATTGCAACCACCACTCAGGCAGGTTTGATTGGTAAAGATGGTAAAATCCCGAATATGGGTAAAGCGCTACTAGCAGATTCGACGGCAACGGTAGCTGGTACTTTCTTGGGCACGTCATCGACGACAAGTTACATCGAAAGTGTGTCAGGTATCGCATCAGGTGGTCGTACTGGACTGATGGCAGTGACAGTTGGTGTGTTATTTTTACTCAGTGTGTTCTTTTCGCCACTTGCTGGTATGATTCCAGGATATGCGACTGCGGGCGCTATCTTTTATGTAGCAGTACTCATGATGGAAACATTAAAAGACGTCAAATGGAATGATTTAACAGAAGCCGCTCCGGTTGTGGTAGTGCTATTGTTTACGCCTTTGACCTATTCTGTCGCTGACGGTATTGCACTTGGCTTTATCACCTTTACTGCCATCAAGGTAGTCGCTGGTAAATTCTCTGACATCAGTATTCCGGTTTGGATATTGACAGTAGTATTACTGGCCAAGATCGTTTTTATCTAGCTTTTTACATTGACTAATGCTCAATGTTAAGCAAGGTTGATATTGCTGTAGAAATATAGTTTAAGCCCTTCTTATTATTAAATGATAAGAAGGGTTTTTTATGCTTAATTTTCCTATTGTTTCAAGATAGTCGTGCCAACTGTTTGATTCCTAAAACAATTAATCATAAATAGTAAATCAGAAATTATAACCAAAGCGTCACGTTTGGGAATGCGTTAATAACTGTTTGTTTTTTAACACTATTATAATTGGCTAAAATGCGTAATATTGTTAGTTTGAAAATTTATTTCATGGTAATATGCGGATATTAAGCGCATCACCTCAATCAACGCCGTAGAGGTTTTTCTTATCAGTGAATCAGCATTGCATATTGCCACTTTATATTGCAAACACTCTCCTTTCACTACTAACAAGAAGAAGGCACTAATGCCGCTTAGTTTTATGTTGTTGCCTTTGTATTGTTGACGTAGTCCGTTGCACAGTCAAACGATCTACTTGACCTTTTCCAGCTTATGCTGGATTTTCTCGTTTTTTAATATTGTCGTGTGTTCTGTTCATTGTTATGTATGTTATCAAAGCCGGATGACTCACACTGCTTACTAGCTGATTGTGATCGATTACTGTTTTCGATAGGGTAGATGATAAACCGTTTCAATACTTTAGCCTTACGACGTTGTTTTAGCGCCACAATATTTAAAAGTCACAATATCAAAAAGTTTCAATGTTAAAAAGCCTCAGCGCATCACTTATGATGGATTTTCAAGTTATGGAGTTGTTATGAACCCAGTAGAGCAATTTACCCCGCAAGAGCCGATTTTATTTAATCCTATTGATTTGTTATCACCAGAATATATTGCTCAGTCATCAACAGAGCTACATGCGCGTATATCGCCTTTGTATAGCGTGGATGAAGAGCGCTGGTTGACGCAGTTATTGCCACTTGCTAAACCGACAGATGCCGAGCGTGACAGTGCAGCTACGCAGACGCGTCAGCTGGTTGAGCATGTGCGCAATGATGGTAAAGCGGTAAAAATGGTCGACTCATTATTGCTTGAGTACAGCTTGGATACCCAAGAAGGTGTTTTGCTCATGAGCTTGGCGGAAGCCTTGATTCGTGTGCCGGACAATTATACGGCTGATGCGTTGATTCATGACAAGATGAGCGTCGCTGACTGGAAAAAACATTTAAAAAATGACAATGGTTTTATGGTCAATGCCTCAACGTGGGGCATGATGATGACAGGTCGTGTGGTGAGCATCGATAGTGAGACCACGGCATCTGGATTTTTGGATCGTATGACCAAAAAGATGGGTGAGCCTGTTATTCGTAGTGCTATGCAAAAAGCCATGCGTATCATGGGACACCAGTTTGTACTTGGCGAAACGATTGAAGGCGCTAATAAAAATAGCCAGCCATATCGCAATAAAGGCTATACCTACTCATTTGATATGTTGGGTGAAGCGGCAATTACTCATAAAGATGCTGAAAAATACTTTAATGATTATTTGCATGCTATCAAAGCCACTGCAAGTGTGAAAGTTAAAGAGGGCATGCCGAAGCCATCAGTTTCGATCAAGCTGTCTGCATTGCATCCGCGTTATGAAGCCACCCAAGAAGAGCAAGTCATGGGGCTGTTGCGTCAACGCTGCTTATTGTTGATTGAAGCTGCACGTGAGGTAAATGTTGATATCAGTATTGATGCCGAAGAAGCCGATCGTCTTGAGATATCGCTAAAACTATTTGAGTCTTTATATCGCGACAATCTAACAGCGGATTGGGATGGTCTTGGCTTAGTTGTACAAGGTTACTCAAAGCGTGCAATTGCTATTTTGGCTTGGCTGGCACGCTTGGCAACTGAGGTTGGCGACCGTATTCCTGTACGTCTAGTAAAGGGCGCTTATTGGGATACAGAGATTAAGCTTGCTCAGCAAAAAGGTCTCTCAGGCTATCCGGTCTGGACGCGTAAAGAAGGCACGGATACTGCTTATCTTGCCTGCGCACGTTTCTTATTATCAGAGCATTTGCGTGGTCTTATTTGGCCACAGTTTGCAACGCACAATGCGCACACGCTTGCTTCAATCATGACTATGAGCTCGCACAGAGATTTTGAGTTCCAGCGTCTGCATGGTATGGGTGATGCGCTTTATGACCATATCTTACAAGCTTATCAAATCCCTGTGCGTATCTATGCACCGGTTGGCGCTCATAAAGATCTGCTGCCGTATTTGGTACGTCGATTGCTCGAAAACGGTGCCAATAGCTCGTTTGTCCATCAGTTATTAGACAAGTCTTATCCAATTGACAAGCTAACTGTACATCCGTATGACAAGCTATTAACCAATGCAACGCTACACAATCCAGATATTCCATTACCGTTAGCTATCTATGGCGCACGCCGTGCCAGCTTTGGTCCCAATATCTTTGTAGAATCGCAGTGGATACCATTTAAAGCAGCTATCGATACGCATATACACAAAACATGGTCTGCGACTTCTGTTATTAATGGCAACGCAGTCAATGACAATACGGTAGATGGCGACACTCATCAGCTTGACAAGCAAGCTATATGCGCGCCTTGGAACCATGAAGTCATTGCCGGTGAAGTCGTCTATGCCAATGCTACTATCGCACAGCAAGCAATTGCGGCGGCAGTTGCTGGACAAGGCGAATGGCAAGCGGTTGCTGCTACTAAACGTGCGGCTATATTGCGTAAAATCGCGGACTTGTATGAAGAAAACTATGCAGAGCTGATGGCATTATGCCAAGTTGAGGCAGGTAAAACCTTACAAGACAGCATTGATGAAATCAAAGAAGCGGTTGATTTTTGCCGTTTTTATGCTGATGAAGCTGAGCGTTTAGATGATGTTATTTATGAGTTTACCGATTTGGCAGGCAAGCCATCGCGTCAAGTTTATAAAGCACGTGGCACCTTTATTTGTATCAGCCCATGGAACTTTCCATTGGCTATTTATACCGGTCAAGTAGTTGCAGCACTGGCTGCAGGTAATACCGTAGTGGCAAAACCTGCCGAACAGACGAGCTTAATCGCTCATTTCGGTGCGCAGCTTATGTATCAAGCTGGCGTGCCAGTAGAAGCATTGCAACTCGTGATTGGCGCGGGCGACGTTGGTGCTGCATTGACTGCTGCGGACAATATTGCAGGTGTTATCTTTACAGGTTCGACCCAAACGGCGCAGCGCATCAACCAAAGCCTAAATGCCCATGCTCAAGTCAGCGGTGAGCTGCCTGTCTTTATCGCGGAGACTGGCGGACAGAATGCCATGATTATGGACTCAACGGCATTGCCTGAGCAAGTGGTTAGAGATGCGGTATTATCTGCCTTTGGTTCAGCAGGTCAGCGCTGTTCAGCATGTCGTATCTTATGTGTACAAGAAGAGATGGCAGATGATTTGATTGAGCTATTGCAAGGCAATATGGCTGAATTAATCGTTGGCAACCCGCTATATGCGACTACAGATGTGGGTCCTGTGATTGATATTGATGCCAAGCGCGGACTTGAAGCCCATATCGAACGCATGCGTGCTGAGCCAACGGCTACGATTTTGGCGCAGACACCGATGAGTGACAGCTCAGAGGTCAGTCAAGATCAAGCAACGTTTGTATTGCCAACGGCGATAGAAGTAAAAAGTATCGATGTGATCGGCGGAGAGCATTTTGGTCCTATTTTGCATGTACTGCGTTATGAAGCACGTGATCTAAATAAGCTGATTGATGCGATCAATGCGACGGGTTTTGGTTTGACCTTGGGCATCCATAGCCGTATTGAAAACACGGTAGAGCACATCGAGCGCCGTGCCTTTGTCGGCAATACTTATATCAACCGTAACCAAATCGGCGCGGTCGTCAACGTACAGCCGTTCGGTGGCTGCGGTCTATCGGGCACAGGTCCCAAAGCAGGTGGTCCACATTATGTCGCCCGTCTGATGAGCTTAACGACAGAGCAGTTGGCTAATGAGCAAGTGGCTCTGATAGACAATACCGCTGCAACCAGTACTCAAACAATAATCGCATAAGGAGTAGCACTATGGCGACTGAATTCAAAAAAAATCATGGCCAAGTTTGTGAAACTTGGCGTTTGCTTGGCGCAGTGAATCGTGCCACTTATCTGCAAGAAGCCGCACCAAGACTGGCATTATTGACCGGTGATGCCAATAAGGCAAAGCGTCTGTTCAATCATTTATTGAGCGCCGCACCCATGCTTGACGAAGAGCACCGTATGACTGGTGCTACGGGCGAGTCAAATGACTTGTACGTGACAGGTCGCGGTAAGACGATGGTTGTTGGCGGCGAGTCTGCTCGCGCTATGGCAGTGCTTGGGCAATTGCTAGCAGCATTATTGACGGGTAATGAGGTGATATTGCATTGCCCAAGCCAAGATGAGATGTGCATTGAAGCGGCAAAAATCCTCTATGAGAGTGGCATCAGTGATGATGTGCTGAGTGTCGCCAATGACTCACAAACCGTCACGCTTTTATACATCGATCGCCTTGCGCAAGTGGCTGTTTCTGGTAATCGGCAAGAGGTGCAAGCGGTCAGTCAAGAGCTTGCTAAAACTGATGGTATGTTGACGCAAGTCATTAGCGTCACTGATATGGACGGCTTATCAGAGATGCTAACGCCTGATTATCTATACCGCTTCGTCACTGAGCGTGTAAAAACCATTAATACCACTGCCATTGGCGGAAATGCAAGCTTGTTAGAGCTTGGCACATAGAAGTAACAGCAATAATTTAGTACAGGCAACCAATAATCTCATGAGAAGTTAAAAGATTAGCTTATTGCCAATAAAGAAATAGCTCGAATAATAAAAACGACGATCAGTCATTATTCCCAAATATTTGGTGAGTAATTGCTGGTCGTTTTTTTATGCTTAAATTTAGAGGTAGGATAGGTAGGTATTTTAGTAAATACTCACTTTAGTAATGAAGTTTCTTGGCTTTTCAACCAAAATAAGGTATTTTTTGAGTTGTAAGTTAAACAAAGATGGTGATAATATAAGTTAACCGTTTAGTCAGCAATTATTCACTAAATGGTTAATAACTCCCTTTAACACGGAACGTTGACGTAAGCTAAGCCTCGGAAGTATGTTTTAACGGTGCTTATATTCCTCGATTTTCCGATAGAGTAGTCGTCATTGAGACGATACCCAAACCCTTTATAATGCTTTTGTATTTGCTAAAGATGCTCATCCATCATAGGTAAATTAAAAAGTTCAAACCGCAAACAGATTAAGCCTGAGCAAGTCAGTAGTCAGATAGGCAGTCAGCTTATTCAATACAGTTATAACTCTCAGTATTGATGTAGGTATGATGATCATCATCGTATAAATTTTATTAACATGGTAATTAAGTACTCACTTAAGGGCAGCGCATTTGTGTGCAGTTATCCTTTAAGATACTGATTGTTAAGATTTTATGATTCGATTAAAGATAAAGCAGTTTTTTATCTTCCTTTTATTCTGACAGCTGAGCATTGCTATGATTCATTTTTATTTGAACGGTCAATATAAGCAATTAACTGACCTCAATCCGAATACCACGGTGCTTGAGTATTTGCGCTTGCACGAACGCCAGACTGATACCAAAGAAGGCTGCGGCAGTGGCGACTGCGGAGCCTGTACGGTAATGGCGCAGCGCTTACCTAGCAGTGGTGAAGATTCTTCTGATTTGCCTTTTTATACCCTTAACGCCTGTATCACGCTACTGTCATTGATGGATGGTCATCATATAATGACGTCAGCTTATATCGCGGACAATCCTGAACATCATCCAGAACGTGCTTTATTGCACCCAGCGCAGCAAGCAATGGTCGAATGCCATGGCTCGCAGTGCGGGTTTTGTACGCCTGGATTTGTGATGACGCTGGCCAGCACCTACGAGAATCATCGTCTGCAAGTCGCAAAGGGAACCATTAAAGATGATTTAAGCTACGATGATATCGTGGCTTCAATTGGTGGGAATCTTTGCCGCTGTACAGGCTATCGTCCGATTATCGAGGCTGGTTTGGCAATGAGTGAGATTGGTAGACAACGCGATGCTGATCAGACGATCGCCAAAGACTTGACCATCAGTTTAGCGACAGATGCGATGGCAAATAGCAGACAAACCGTTTCAAGCGAAATGGGCGCTATTGAGCCTGCACTTACTCAAGGGTCACGTAAGTTATTCATTCCACAGTCTGTTGCTGAGCTCAATCAAGTGCTCGCTGCCCATCCAAAAGCGACCATTTGGGCAGGTGGTACGGACTTAGGTTTGAGTGTGACGCAACACTTGGTTGATCACGATATTATCGTACAACTGTCAGCGATTGACGAGCTAAAATCTTGGTCACTACAAGCGTTAAGCTTAAATACTGATGAGCAGTCTAAAGGCGATAGCGAAGTAGAGTTTTTAGTATTGGGTGCTGGCATGAGCTATAAGAGCATGTTGCCTGCGCTTGAACAGCATTTCCCTGCGTTTGCCAATTTGTTTGAACGTATTGCTTCTCCGCAAATCCGTAATATGGGCACTATCGGCGGTAACGTCGCTAACGCTTCACCGATTGGCGATTTGCCTCCCATTCTATTGGCATTAGATGCTCATATTCATCTGCGTCATTGTGCTGCTATTGACAATGCTAGTAACAGCGCTACTGACAATATCAATGTTAATAATGTCTATTCAAATCAAGTATCTAGTATTGATGAAATCATTCCTTTATCTAAATTCTTTTTAGATTATAAAAAGACCAAACTACGTGCTGGTAGTTACGTGGTTGCCGTTCATATTCCGCTGATGCAAGATCATCAGTATCTCTATATTCATAAGATTAGTAAGCGTTACGAAGATGATATCTCAGCGTGCTTGCTTGCTGCGCGACTTGATTTGTCAGCGGATGGCATGACTATCCAAGATGCAAAATTTGGACTTGGCGGCATGGCGGCGATACCTTTATTGGCAGCAGAATGTCAGCAGGCACTAATTGGACAAGCAGTAAATGTTGCCAGTTTCGAGCAGGCAGCACAAAGGCTACCTAATGATGTCTCACCGATGACCGATGTGAGAGCCAGTCGTGAGTATCGTATGCATGTGATGCAGCGGTCAATCATTAAGTGTGGCAAGCAATTGGTTGCTGATGTGCAAGCGGTAGATGCGTAAGGAAACATATAGCAAGTAAGCTCGGAAAGAGCTAAATAGACGGCATTAGTGTTTGAACTTGCTTGATTATGCTAACTCACCTAACTTTCGCATCGCTAAAAGATACAGTCAAAACGCTATTGTTAGAGAGATAGGTTTTGCTAAAAATATAAGAGAGAGCCATTATGAGCCACCATTCTTCATTATTTGACAGCTATAGTACCCGTAGACAGCGTCCACCAAAAGACAAGATTGGCACCCAAGCCAAACATGACAGTGCTATTAGTCACGTTATGGGCACTGCCACTTATGTGGACGATATGCTAAAACCACAAAACACCCTGCATTTAGCAATTGGTAAAAGTGCTCATGCGCATGCTCGTGTATTGAATATGGATTTGAGCGCCGTACAAGCAGCGGACGGGGTAATCGATGTCATCACCTTTAAAGATTTACCAGCCAAGACTGATATCGGAGCAGTGTTTGATGGCGATCCACTCATGGTCGATCAGATCACAGAATATGTCGGTCAAACGCTATTTACGGTGGTTGCCACCAGTCACCGTGCAGCAAAAAAAGCAGTGCTCAAAGCCATTGTGGAATATGAGCCGCTGCCCGCAATCCTCACTATTGATGAGGCGCTAAAGCAAGAGCAGTTTGTACGTCCAAGTCACTTTATGACGCGCGGTGATGCTCAGGCTGAGCTTGAGAATGCACCTACTCGTATTGCAGGGCATATTCATATGCTGGGGCAAGAGCATTTTTATTTGGAAGGGCAGGTGTCATACGTCATTCCTTGCGATGATGGTGGGCTTGAAGTCTATACTTCCTCACAGCATCCGAGTGAAGTGCAGCAGCTGGTCGCCGAAGTGGTCGATTTACCTTTTCATGCTGTGACGACAGTTGTGCGCCGAATGGGCGGCGGCTTTGGTGGTAAAGAAACGCAAGCCGCGGCATGGGCGTGTCTGTGCGGTATCGTTGCCAAACGCCATAATGTGCCAGTGAGTATGCGCTTAGACCGTCAAGATGACATGGTCGTCACTGGTAAACGTCATGAATTTGCCAATCGCTACGATGTCGGTGTCAATGATGCCGGTCAAGTGCTTGGCGTTGATATGCAGCTATCAGGATTGTGTGGCTATTCACCAGATTTGTCCGATGCCATTGTCGATCGGGCGATGTTCCATTGTGACAACGCTTATTATTATCCAGCGGCTCAGATCGCTGGTCATCGCTGCAAGACACATACGGTATCTAATACCGCTTATCGAGGTTTTGGTGGCCCACAAGGTTTGCTGACCGCTGAATATATGATGGATGATATCGCCTACAGTTTGGGCAAAGATCCTCTGCAGGTACGTTTGGCAAATCTATATCAAAATGGTCAAAGCACCCATTATGGGCAGCCGATTGAACATTTTGATTTGGCGACTATCATGCAGACGTTAGCTGATGACAACGATTATGCTAAGCGCCGTGAGCAAATCACAGTCGCTAATCGAAAAGCTGAAGCCGAAGGTAATGACAAACGTTTTGGTCTGGCTCTAACGCCGGTCAAATTTGGTATCTCATTTACGGTACAGACGCTAAACCAAGCGGGTGCTTTGGTTCATATCTATACCGACGGTACCATTCAAATCAATCACGGCGGTACTGAAATGGGGCAAGGGCTATATATTAAGATTGCCCAAATCGTTGCTAATGAATTCGATGTAGATTTAGATACCGTAAAAGTAACCGCAACTCGTACTGATAAGGTGCCAAATACTTCGCCAACGGCCGCCTCATCAGGTACTGATATGAATGGTAAAGCGGCACAAAACGCTTGCATTACTATTAGAGATCGCTTGGTTGAATTTGCTACTGAACATTTTGACGTAAGTGCAGAGGATATTAAGTTTGAGCGCAATCATGTCCATATCGGTGATAAAGAAACACTAACCTTTGCTGAAATGGTGTTACTCGCATATCAGCACCGCGTTAGCTTATCGTCTACTGGCTACTATAAAACACCAAAGATATTTTATGATCGCTCAAAAGCGTGGGGTCGCCCATTCTTTTACTTTGCCTTGGGTGCCTCTTGTTCTGAGGTTGAGATTGATATTTTAACGGGTGAATATAGGGTATTGCGCTGCGATATCTTACATGATGTTGGGCAGTCGATTAATCCAGCAATTGATATCGGTCAGATTGAAGGCGGTTTTGTTCAAGGTATGGGCTGGCTGACTGCTGAAGAGTTGGTTTGGGATAAAAAAGGAAACCTTGCGTCAAACAGTGCCGCCAATTATAAAATTCCAACGGCGCATGACTTACCAAAACAATGGAGCGTCAAACTGTTCGAGCGTAAAAACGAAGAGCAGACTATTTATAACTCCAAAGCCGTTGGCGAACCGCCATTTATGCTTGCCGCTAGCGTTTGGTGCGCGATTAATAACGCGATTGCAAGCTTAGGTAATTATCAGAGAAACCCTGAGCTGACCATGCCGGCAACGCCAGAAGCGGTATTAAAATCGGTCATGCGCATGCAGGGTCAAGCGTGGGAAATCACCTCTAAAGCGGATACAGACACGATTACTAGCCTAACAGTAACCGATGATAATTGCGGTATTGATGATGATAAAGTCAAGCCGCAGCAAGTCGCACACGGTAAAGATATTAATCCAACAGAAGTCGAAGGTAAGCTAACGGATGATCAGCCTGAAGCGATACAAAACCCAAATGTATCAACGGCTCGCGGACCGGCACATAGTGAATAAGTCACTAATCACACCGATGCCACCAACAAAGTGGTATAACGGACTGGCGCAATATCAGCAGCAAGGTATTGCGCACGTTTTGGCGACGGTCGTTGCGGTGAATGGCTCAGCACCTCGTGAGCTTCAATCCAAAATGATCGTGACGCTTGATGCATGTTGTGACACCTTAGGCGGCGGTAGCCTTGAACATGACGTGACGATAACCGCTAGGCAATTGCTAAATGGTGAAATTAATGCCACTGACGCTAGAAGCATGCAACCGTTAAAAGAAGGTAAGTCTGCAAAGGCGCAGGCAGTACGCCGCGATGCCGTTTATACCAAGCATTATCCATTGGGCGCTACATTGGCTCAATGCTGCGGCGGTAGCGTCACGGTCATGTTTGAATGCTTTAATGTAACGCCGCCCATGTCGTTACTGGTGTTTGGTGCAGGGCACGTAGCAGCTGCGCTAATGACCATTCTTGCTGAGCTACCTTGTCAAGTCGACTGGGTAGACAGCCGAGCTGAAATGTTTGAGCGTTATCTAACCCATAATCCGGATACTGTAGAGGGGCAAGTGACTTATCAGTTGCCTACTCACATTCGCCCGCATATTGATGAAGATCCAGTCGATTTTATCCAACCGTTTGTCGCTAAAAGCATTCAAAGCACTTTGAATGCATCAACAAAAAAGGGCACTCAGTATTTTATTTTGGTCATGACTCATGATCACAGTCTTGATTTTGATTTGGTACGTGCCGCGCTTGATACTTATGGGAAAACTGGCATAGATAGCAGCTTAGTGCCTTATCTTGGCTGTATAAGCTCAGCGACCAAAGCCAAGCGTTTTAGAGATCGCTTACTACAGCGTGACTACAATGAGCAAATAGTCGATAAATTGACCATGCCAATCGGTCTTAATACTGGCGGAAAAGAGCCAATGGCGGTCGCTATCTCTATCGCGGCGCAAATGATGCAGCTTTATCATGATTTATAACTAACATTTATCTCAATTAAAAAATTTTTAATTCTCTATTTATCTGTCTGCCTTAAATGCATTAAGACATCGTTCTTAGTTTCGTCAGCCATCATAAGATATAGGCTGCGCTCAGTAACTTTGTGCTTATATTTATGTGCTCGTATTTGAGTAGACACATAATATGGATGAATTTTTACCCAAAATACTTATCTATTATTGTGAGATTTTTTTATGACCATACATATTTATCAAGCACAATTGCTGCATTATTTAACGGAAGAGAATCTGGCGGCAAGAGCCAAGCATACCCATTTAGAGACGGCTGATTTAACCAATGATAGTTTAACCAATGCTGAGCGTCCTAGCATTACGGTGGTCGATAAAAACGTTACCTTGCTGCCGGTGGTGGCAGGCGTCAAGGTTTATCCTGAGTATATCGCCAATGGTGCTTTAGTGGTCGATGATGCGACTGGTCGCGTCGTAGATTATGGCAGCTGTGCGTCAATGATGTCGCAGTACGGCAACGCCAGTCGCCAAGAGGGTCAAGCGCCAGTACAGATTCATGATTGCCAAGATCAGCTTATCATGCCAGGCTTTATTGACACCCATGTGCATTATCCGCAAATAGATATGATTGCTGCGTTTGGCGAGCAATTACTTGATTGGTTGAACAATTATACCTTTGTGACCGAAGCCAATTTTGGCGATGCAAAGATTGCTGATGATACCGCAAAATTCTTTTTAAACCAGCTGCTTGCTAACGGCACAACAAGCGCCTTGGTATTTTCAACCAGTCATCCGCAGTCAGTAGAATCATTCTTTAACGAAAGCTGCCGTCTGAATACTCGTATGATTACGGGTAACGTATTAATGGATCAAAACGCGCCTGAGCACCTGTGTGTGCCAACAGAGCAGGGCATCCGTGATACACAAAATATCATCGATAAATGGCATGAGCGCGGACGTCAGCATGTGGCGATTACGCCAAGATTTGCCATAACGTCAACGCCAAAGCAATTACAAATGACCGGCGAGCTGTATCGTAGTTATGGTAGTATTTATCTGCAAACGCATTTGGCTGAAAACCTTGATGAAATCGCTTTTGTACGTGAGCTTTATCCTAATCATAAAGGTTATTTGGACGTTTATCATGATATGGGCTTACTTGGCAGGTATACGACGTTGGCGCATGGCATCCATCTCTCGACATCAGAATATGAAGTGCTACGTGATACTGGTACCCAAATAGCCCATTGCCCGACGTCCAATTTATTTTTAGGCAGTGGACTGTTTGATTTGTCCAAAACCCTAAGCTATACCGGCGTTAGTATCGCAACCGACGTCGGCGCAGGTACTAGCTTATCGATGCTGACCACTTTATCAGAAGCCTATAAAGTTCAGCAATTACAGAGTAATCCGCTATCAGCGCATCAAGGCTTATACCAAATTACTTTAGGCAACGCGCAGTCATTGTTGTTAGACGATAAAATCGGTAACTTTATGCCAAATAAAGAAGCAGATTTTGTGGTGATAGATATGGGAGGCACTGATTTAATAGAGCGCCGTATGACACAGACCAAGTCGCTTGATGAGCAGTTATTTGTGCTGATGATGTTAGGTGATGATAGGGTGATTGAAGAAACGATTATCGCTGGCGTGAGTCGTTATAAAAAAGCGGTTGCTGCATAAAGGGAAGCATTGAAAGTATTTTTTTTGCTTAATTTAGAATGTTTACATAAAAATCAGCGCCTATTTATTAAGACATTTAAATCTTAGTAAATAGGCGCTGATGGTTTTTAAATAATGCTTAATAGCCAATGTGCTATAAAAATTGGCTAATAACTATGGCATTACTCTGGATGATTCATCCATATCCAACCATTCTCTAACCATTCCATCACTTCATCAGGGTCAATCCCTTCCATATCGTCAAGGGTCAAACGCTCGCCATTAGATAAGCGTACCAGTAGTGCTATCGATGTTTCATGCAAATCATCTAGGCGTTGCCCATTGGCATATAAAACGATGTCATTATCCGCCTGAGTGTATAACAAACGATTGCTGTAATCTGCTTGCAACGTCGCGCCAGTTGCCAATGCTGCTATCATCTCATCAGTCGTCAGCGACTCTTCAGGGACAAGCACATCATATTGACGCTTGCTGACCACTTCAGACACGGCTTGGCGAATAATCGTATCACCGCGCTCAGATTGGAGCAGTTGTAATAATTGAGTTTTAATCGCCTCAATGCTGTCAGTCTTTAATGCCCCTGACGCTTGCATAGCTTGTGGTAATAGCATCGGTATAAATAAAGCGCTGTCATTGGT
This sequence comes from Psychrobacter sp. S4(2024), assembly GCF_036861305.1. NCBI lineage: Bacteria > Pseudomonadati > Pseudomonadota > Gammaproteobacteria > Moraxellales > Moraxellaceae > Psychrobacter > Psychrobacter sp. S4(2024). The sequence goes on from NZ_JAZAQR010000003.1 coordinate 423,242, forward strand.
TGCGACATCGGCAAGGCTGTCAATAATTTGCATCAAGTTTGGACGACGGCAGCCAAAGGAAAAGGTTAGGCAATCATCTTGCGCTACGCCAAAATGTGCTAATTTTGGTGGCACGTATAGCACATCGCCGGCTTCTAAGATTTCATCAAAGATAATCTCGCCCATATCATCAAATAGACGTATCGGCTCATCGGCAACAAATTGGGTCTGCTCATCACAAAACTTACCTAACTGCCAACGTCTAGAGCCAAACCCTTGCGCTAAAAATACATCGTAATCATCATAATGCTTGCCAACCGAGCCGCCTTTTGGCGCATAAGACACCATAATATCATCGCGCTGCCACTGCGGTATAAAATCAAGCGCCTGCCATAATGCGCCAAGTTCCGGCGACCATTGCTCAAGATTTTGTACCAGTACTGACCATTGCTCAGGTAAGTTATCAAAGTCGGCTTCAGTTAGTGGGTTCTTTTTAAGTTGCCATTGCGGCTGACCTTCTTGTTTGCTCGCAGCTTGAGTCAGTAGCCTTGCAGTAGCGTCTTCATCTATGGCTAAGCCTAAGATATCTTCCGGCTCAAACATACCAATTAATTGTGGTAAGCCTTGCTTAATCAAGAGGGGTTTTTTTTGCCAATAATCGCTTAAGAATTGCTCAGGAGTAATGGTATTCGGTAAACAAAGGGAGATAGAAGTCATGGATAAATCCGTATGGTTAACTGGTTATAAGATTAATAGAAATGATGGCTTTATAGGCAGGATTTATTAGTTTATGATTATTGCTTATCTGATGACTGTCATCAGAGCCTATAATTATTCTTAGGACATTTATGAAAAAATTGCATTTTATCGTTATTATTGCCAGTATGTTTTTGCTGCAAGCTTGTGTACATAAAATTGTTACTGTACCTGCTAAAATCGCTTATAAAACCACTAAAGGTGTGGTTAAAGGTACGGTTGCTGTGGGTAAAGCTATCATACCAGGCGATAGCAGTGATAAAGACGATAAAGAATAAAAACCTCACCCATCAACTATGTATTTTAAAAAATAATAGTGTTTAGAGTAAGGTTCTTATTAAGATATAAATGAGTGCTCATTTATATCTTTTTTTGCATTTGATAGAGATGAGCTGATTGCCAGTTAAATTTTAGCAATCCATTCTTTAATCGTGCGTGCTTGTTCAGCCGCATTACCAATATAAGTAGCAGGCGTCATTTCGCGCAAACTGTTTTTATCGCTTTCACTGACTGCCGATAACTCATCGCCATCAACAAAAGTAAGCATTGCTTCACGAGTCATGGCATTACCACGGGTAAGAGCTTTAAGCTTCTCGTATGGGTTTTCAACACGGTAGCGACGCATAACCGTCTGAATTGGTTCAGCCAATACTTCTTGCGCATTATCTAGGTCATCATTTAAACGTTGGGCATTTAATTCAAGTTTGCTGACGCCTTTGAGGCACGCATCATAAGCAATCATGCTTTGTGCTAGACCAACACCGATATTACGCAACACGGTAGAGTCAGACAAATCGCGCTGCATACGTGAAATCGGTAGCTTTTCACCCAAATGAGCAAGCATGGCATTAGCTACACCCAAATTACCTTCAGAGTTTTCAAAGTCAATCGGGTTGACTTTATGCGGCATGGTAGAAGAACCCACTTCACCATCTTTTAGACGCTGTTTAAAATAGCCTAAGCTAATATACTGCCAAATATCACGGTTAAAGTCGATTAGAATGGTATTAAAGCGTTTTACTGCGTCAAACAATTCAGCAATATAATCATGCGGCTCAATTTGCGTGGTATAAGGATTAAAGGTCAATTCTAAACGTTCATTAATGAATTTTTCAGCATGATTCTGCCAATCAACGTCAGGATATGAGGCGTAGTGAGCATTATAGTTACCGACCGCACCATTGATTTTACCGAGTAACTCTACCTGACCGACTTGCTTGATTTGACGCGCTAGACGATAAGCAACGTTTGCCATCTCTTTACCTAGAGTCGTCGGGCTTGCCGTTTGACCATGAGTACGTGACAGCATCGGTTGATCAGCATGGATAATTGCTAGATTAACGATGCTATCCGTTACTTCTTGCATTTTAGCAACGACGATTTCGCGGCTGTCTTTGAGCATGAGTGCGTAAGATAGGTTATTAATATCTTCACTGGTGCAAGCAAAATGAATAAATTCTAATGAATCTTCAAGTGCTGCCTGACCACGGAATTTATCTTTAATAAAGTATTCAACCGCTTTTACATCATGGTTGGTCGTTGCTTCGATGTCTTTGATCGCTTGCGCGTCAGCTTCGCTAAAGTTATCTACGATAGCATTTAAAAACGCATTGGTATCGGTATCAAATTCTGCCAACTCACCAATCGCGCTATTATCAGCCAATGACTGTAACCAGCGAATCTCAACGGTCACGCGCGCTTTAATCAGACCAAATTCTGATAAATAAGGGCGCAAGCTATCGGCTTTGGATGCATAGCGACCATCGATTGGGGAGAGTGCGGTAAGTAGATTCATATCATTGCCTCAAAAAGTTATTGAAATTACAGCTGGTTAAAAAAATGTAAAAAATGATTTAATCTGAAAAATCATCATGTATTAATTAGATTGCGTTGTACCGTACTTAGTATTAAAGTAAAAGTCGTAAGATGATTTTGCCGCTAGAGTAAATATTTTGGTTTTAATTAAACCATTGTTACCGATAGCCACACTATCAGAAGCATAGTCATTTGGCTTATAAAGTGGTGCAATCAGTTTTGAGTCGACCGTGGCCCCCTTTTCTCCCTTCTTTTGAAGCATATCTTGCATTATGAAGTTATCAATAGAAAGGTTGGCGCGATTGGTTGCCGTAATTTTATAGGCAATACAGTTTCCAGGCTCAATATTATCAATAGGTTTCGTACTAAAACCACTATTAGGGTTGTCAGCAGCGGTATTGCTAATATTGGGGTAATCAATAGTCGCCGGACAGCTATTTACATATTGGTATTTTATAAGTACTAGAGCAGCATTTTCAGCAGCGACTCTACCAAAATTATTGGTATCATAAAAATATTTGTTCGTCACTAAATCCACTTGTTTTTTACTATTAGTAGTGCGAATAGGGTGTGTATTCGTACTGTTTTCTTCTGTCAAACAGACAGTGTTTTTGCCGCTCAGATTGGCAATGGGCGTTCTAAGTTGATATTGCCCAACACCAGTCATAGGTAAATTTTCACTAGCGTAAACTATATCTGAGTTGTTGCAATCGACTAGTTTAATAGTACTGTTAGAAATTCCGCTTTCGGAGACGGTATCAAAAATACCGTTAAAGTAGCCAGAGTTATTGACTTGTGGATTGGTATTACCACCATTATCGTTAAATATTGTTCCTGAAAAAACATAATAGAGAGGTTCGCTTTCTACCCCGAAGCTGATCCATTCATTATAGGTTTCTCCAACCACATCCGCTTCAATAGCGCTATTACCTCTCATGATGCCTTCGTAAGTTAAGGTGACAGTCTTGGCATTTTTAACCGCAAGAACATAGTTGCTGTCCGCATTAGCGATACCATAGCTGACGTAGCTGCTATTATTAGCTATGATGTCGTTTACGTTCAATGCTCGATAAGTCGTCTGATTATTGGGACTGGTAGAGGTTTCTTTTAGAATATTGGTAAAGGTGGGCATAGGAGGCAAGGTGCCTCTTTTTTGACCAGACGCAAAAGATACTTGTCCACTACTATTGGTAGTAGGCGTAAACGAGCTACTATTACCACTACCGTTAAGCGCAGTGATTCCGTAATAATATAAGCCGCTATCCCCACCATTTGAGCTATCGAAGCGTAGCTGTGGCAAGGTAACCGTATTGTTAGAGCTAAAGCTATTTCCAGCCAGTTTTTTACCCATAAAATAATCACCCATGGCATTATAAAAATAGGGGACGTTTGGATTATTTCTGATGGTAGCTTGCGCAGGTGTAATAATTTGACTATTTTGGGTGAAGCTTAATGTTTGACGTGCAATCTCTGAGTTACCACCTATTGAATAGCTAGCTTGACCAACTTTTATGGTATGTATAGAAGCATTGTCATCAGGAGTAATAGTAAAGGTGTACTTGAACTTATCTCTATCAATACTAGTATTAGAATCATTCCTGATTTCAATACCATTGGTGCGCGTACCACTAGCTGGTGTTATCTCAGCGCTATTGTTATAACCAATATTTTCATTGCGAACTAAAGTAAAACTACCGGTAGCACCAGAACCTGCTGCTACATATGTGCCAGAAGCAGTACCAGCCGAAGCATTAGAGCTGGTAACGGTCATACTACCCATATTTGTTGGTGCAGCCTGCAAATTAAATGACGCCGCCATAAAAGTAAGCGTAAGACCTCGCTTCGCCCATAACGAAAAAGAAGTTGGAAGAGTAAGTAAAACAAAAAAGCGAGCGGTCATTCAATATCCTAAAAACAAAGGCAAATCATTTTATTAATTAAGGATAAATGAGATGTCAAATTCCGCAAGGCGCATCAATACAGGCAATCACGCCGCCGCCTAGACAAACTTCCTCGATATAAAATACCGCTGATTGACCGGGAGTAACGGCACGTTGTGGCTCATCAAATACCACTCGTACCTCACTACCATTTTCATTGTTAGCAAATACGGTACAAGCTTGGTCAGGCTGACGATAGCGCGATTTTGCCATACAACGTAAGCCATCTTCGTTAAAGATATCTGCAGGCGGTAAACCATTGACCCAATCGAGCTTATAAGCTTGTAGCTCATTACTCAGCATCATGGCATGCTCGTGACCTTGTCCAACGATCAAACGGTTGTTATCCAAGTCTTTTGCGAGTACAAACCATGGTTCTTCGGGACGATCTTTCACTCCGCCAATACCAATACCACCGCGCTGCCCTAATGTATAGTACATAAGACCATCATGCGTACCGATAGTAATACCATCGTCAGTGACGATATCGCCTTTTTGGGCAGGCAGGTACTGTTGTAAAAAGTCTTTAAAACGGCGCTCGCCAATAAAACAAATACCAGTTGAATCCTTTTTATTGGCGGTAATAAGGTCATGATCTTCAGCGATTTGACGAACGACTGGTTTTTCGAGCTCACCAACTGGGAACAGGGTTTTGGCAAGCTTGTCACCACCAACCGCATGTAAGAAGTAGCTTTGGTCTTTATTATTATCGAGCCCACGTAGCAATTGAGCCACTTCAATACCGTCATTATTCTTATGGTTCACACTGCGGCGGGTATAGTGACCAGTGGCGATATAATCAGCACCAAGCGTTAATGCATAGTCTAAGAATGCTTTAAACTTGATTTCTTTATTACATAAAATATCGGGATTTGGCGTGCGACCCGCTTTGTATTCCGCTAAAAAATGCTCAAAGACGCGATCCCAGTATTCCATGGCAAAGTTGGCGGTATGCAATTTTATGCCAATTTTGTCGCACACCGCTTGCGCATCTGCTAAGTCATCCATCGCCGTACAATATTCGGTACCGTCATCTTCTTCCCAGTTCTTCATGAACAGACCTTCGACCACAAAGCCTGCCTGCTGAAGCAATACGGCAGACACAGAAGAGTCGACTCCGCCTGACATGCCAACAATCACATGCTTAGTGCTAGGATCATTGATATCGGCAAGCGTTAGAGGGCGATGGGCGTCAAAAGAAGCAGAAGCTGATGTGTTAGAAGCGTTTGGTATGGCTGACATAAAGCGGCTCAACTATTTATACGTTCTCCAAAATACATATTGACGCCAAAATTATGCAATGACTACCATGCGTAGTCTCAGCAGAACGACGTCGGCTTATCTTTTGGATTGGGTATTATGATAAAATAAGCGTCATATTATACCAGTTAATTGAAACTGGTGGCGAGCTATGGCATCTTACTGGCGGTAAAATCGCTTTAAAAATTTAGATAATGGTTTTCAATTATCCTAATCACCATTAATTTACTTGGAATGATAATGATAAAAATTGGTCAAGGTATTGATGTTCATGCGTTTCATAATAATGGTCAACAGCAGCAATATGTGGTGCTGGCAGGTGTGCCTATTGATCATACGCACAGCTTACTTGCGCATTCTGATGGTGATGTAGTACTGCATGCACTTGCTGACGCTTTGCTTGGCGCCTTGGCACTCGGCGATATCGGGCAACATTTTCCAGATACCGATGCGGCAAATGCGGGTTTAGATTCACGCGTACTACTTCGTTATGTATATGGCAAAGTTTTGGCCGCAGGTTATATGTTGGGGAATGCTGATATTACCGTAATGTGTGAACGCCCAAAACTGGCACCACATAATTTAGCCATGCGCGCTAACATCGCTAGTGATTTGCAGACCGATGTGGGTAATGTCAGTGTTAAGGCAACCACCACTGAAAAATTGGGCTTTACCGGTCGGCAAGAGGGTATTATGGCCAATGCCGTGGTATTATTGGTGCCGAATGCGCTTGGCGTTTAATTCTCAATAGTATATCAGTGCGTATGATTATGGCTGTTAGCTTTCCAAACTGCTTGCAATATGGTTAAGATTGCCCCATGTAGCAGCCACATGACAAATTTAATGTTACCTGTCTTTTTTATAAATAGTTTTAATTAATAGGAGTTTTTATGAGTGAGCAAACCCCAAATACTGCTGCCAACGATATTGAACAACTGATTCGTAATCAAATCAAAGACAATAAAGTCATTCTGTATATGAAAGGCTCACCGCAGTTCCCACAGTGTGGTTTCTCTGCCAAAGCGATTGAAGTCTTGACACAAATTGGTCGCCCATTTGCTTTTGTCAATATCTTAGAAAATCCAGAAATCCGCGCAACGTTACCACAAATTGCTAATTGGCCAACTTTTCCGCAGCTATGGATTGATGGCGAATTGATGGGCGGATCAGACATCATTTTGCAAATGTATCAATCAGGCGAGCTTAAGCCTTTGGTTGAAGCAAATAGCCCAGCTGCTTAATATCGAGAGCACTTTATATCGACGTTTAATGCTTGAATATCTAAGTGGCATTAAAATGTTGATATAATTGACATTCGATCCTAAGTACCCAAATCCGAGTCGCCTCATTAAAGGTTGCTCGGATTTTTTATTTTTTAATATTGACAGTCAGCAAGTTCAATTGTTTTTGTCAGCTTTATCCCCATATAATTCTTAATATCGATGTTCAATACCTCGAAACATTAAGAAACATTAAGAAACATTGAATCAATAATAAGAGAGTTCTATGACTAACGAATTAAATAGCCAAACCACTCAAATACAAGATGCCGAGCAAGCTCAAGCTGCGATTGAAAAACGTCGCGAGCACTTAAAAAATGAATCCACGCGCATCATTGAAATCGCCGGCAATGAGCCACATTCAGCGCTTAAATGTATTCATCAGCTTAGCGTGGCAGGCGGCGCAACAGAAGCCACTTATATTGCGATTGAACAGCGTATTGTCGCGGATCAAGATGCTGCGGGCGCTTATCATTTGGCATTATTGGCACAGAATACGCCAGATTTACCCATTGATGCGCGTCAACTTATTGAACTGGTCGTTAATAAAGGCGACAACCAGCAGCGTTTAGCATTGCTAAAAAACTTGCCACTACCACCCGTTGAGACGATTAAACAGTATATATTGGCGAGTGATGATGGCGATGCGATTGGGCAGATGAATGCTTATTTACAGATTAATCCAGAAGGCTATGGCAGCCAACATATGCTGGCGAGTGGGCAGGCGGATCGTATTGTGCCGCTTAGTCCTGGCAAATAAGCCCTGACACATAAAGGTTGGGAATGAGCATTGGTAAATGCTATCAACGTTAATCAAAACTTCTTGATCGTTAATCTCAATAGTTTTTCGTATAACGTTTTTTAAATGATAAAAAATTGTTATAATTAATGGTTATCTATTCAGCTAATAGCGGCTTGTTCTATATTCTAGTCGCTATTTCTTTTTTAAATTCGACTGACACTTATCTATCCAGTTCCTGTTATTAAATAATAGCCTGTCGCTAAGCATAGCGTGATCAGTCAAGTGAGGCATTACATGCAATACCCAAAAAATTACGACGTGGTGGTGATCGGTGGCGGTCATGCTGGCACAGAAGCTGCTTTGGCGGCCGCACGTATGGGCGCGCAAACCTTGCTGTTGACGCATAATATTGAAACGCTGGGACAGATGAGCTGTAACCCTGCGATTGGTGGTATTGGTAAATCGCATTTGGTGCGTGAGATTGACGCACTTGGCGGCGCAATGGCACTGGCAACAGACAAATCTGGCATCCAGTTTCGAGTACTTAACAGTCGTAAGGGTGCCGCTGTACGAGCCACTCGAGCGCAAGCAGATCGTATTCTTTATAAAGCCGCCATTCGTCATACGTTAGAGAATCAGCCAAACCTTGATATCTTCCAACAAGCAGCCGATGATATTCTAGTTGAAAACGGTCGTGCCACAGCGGTTGTGACTGCTACTGGTATTATTTTTAATACGCAAACGGTCGTGTTAACGTCAGGTACGTTTTTAGGCGGGGTGATTCATATAGGTCTTGAGAGTTCAAAAGGTGGTCGCGCAGGCGATCAGCCTTCTATTAAGCTTGCTGATCGTTTACGTGAGCTGAAACTCCCTGTTGGTCGCCTAAAGACAGGTACGCCCGCCCGTATTGATGCGCGTAGTGTTGACTTTAGTGTGATGACCGTACAGCCGGGTGATACTCCGCTACCGGTTATGAGTTATATGGGCGATGTGTCGATGCATCCTGAGCAGGTCAATTGCTATATAACTCATACCAATGCGCGCACGCATGATATTATCCGTGAAAACTTAGATCGCTCACCGATGTTCTCTGGCAAAATCGAAGGTGTTGGTCCACGTTATTGTCCATCTATTGAAGATAAAATACATCGCTTCGCCGATAAAGACAGTCATCAAATCTTCATCGAGCCAGAAGGCTTGACTACGCATGAGCTATATCCGAATGGTATCTCAACCAGCTTGCCGTTTGATGTGCAGTTAGAATTTATTCATAGTATGAAAGGCTTAGAGAACGCGCATATTACCCGTCCAGGCTATGCGATTGAATACGATTATTTTGATCCGCAAAACCTAAAACCAACGCTTGAAACCAAATCGATTGACCGCTTGTACTTTGCTGGTCAAATCAATGGTACAACTGGCTATGAAGAAGCAGGCGTACAGGGTTTATTAGCTGGCACCAATGCCGCTCTAGTCACTTGTGAAAACAATGAGTTTGATGTCTGGACACCACGCCGTGATGAAGCCTATCTTGGCGTGCTCGTTGATGATTTGATTACGCATGGCACGACCGAACCATACCGCATGTTTACCAGTCGTGCAGAGTATCGCTTATTGCTACGTGAAGACAATGCTGACCAACGTTTGACTGAAACCGGTCGTAAGCTTGGCTTAGTAGATGATGTGCGTTGGCAAGCGTATGAAGAAAAAATGGAAGCCATTGCTTCAGAAACCGCACGCCTCAAAGATATGTGGGCAACCCCTGCCAATGCATTGGGCAAAAAAGTCACAGAGCAAACGGGCGAGGTGCTATCCAAAGAGGCAACAGCTTTTGATTTGCTCAAGCGTCCGCAGATTCATTTTGCTGATATCGCTGCCATCACTGATTCGAAAGTCGATGCCCAAGTGGGAGAGCAGATTGAAATTTCTGTCAAATATGCAGGCTATATTGATCGTCAGCAAGAAGATATTGATCAGATGAAGAGATTGGAGAATACAGCGCTACCAATAGATTTTGATTATAGTGTGGTATCTGGGTTGTCCAATGAGATTGTCCAAAAACTTGCGCAAGTCCGTCCGTCAACATTGGCTCAAGCGGGACGTATCAGTGGTGTCACACCGGCTGCTATCCAGCTACTAGCAATGACGGTCAAGAAACAGAAAAAAGTGAAAGCAGCATTAAACGCGTCATAATAATGTATCAATGACTTAAAAAATAGAAAAGCAAAAAGCCTATACCGAGAAGTCGTTATGGGCTTTTTTATTGCCAAAATACTACCGTTGTTAAAAGAAAGAGGTGTACTCACTTGTCTTGGTTGCTGCTTTCTCTTTATACTGGCTCTACGAATTACCAACTCTATTGTTATTACTTACATCTTTTTTATTAATTTACCTCGCTATTGTCCACATTATGATGGGCTTGTCACTAAACTGAGCCTATTTATGATTGATGCCATTATTTTTGCTATGACCATCGTCTTGCCCAACCTTGCCTTAATGTGGTTAGGTTTTTTTATGAAAAGACGCGGTGAGGCGGATCAAGTGTTTATCGATCAGGCCTCCAGTTTCGTTTTTAATTATTGTCTGCCATGTCTGCTGTTTTTTAGTGTGGTCGATAGTGACGTTGATTATGCGAAGCAAGTGGTATTGATAGGCGCTGGTATTGTGGTGACCTTTATATTGTTTATCGGCTCTGAGCTCTATGCCAAGCGCTTTATCAGCGACCCTGCCAATCAAGGGGTTTTTGTACAAGGTATTTTTCGCAGCAATATGGCGATTATTGGACTGGCAACCGTTGCCAACGCCTATGGGACAACTGGCTTAAGTATTGGCGCGGTATATATGGGTGTGGTGACAATACTGTTTAATATCTTAGCGGTGATTACGCTCAGCCGAGTGTCTAAGAGTATAGAGGATACTTGGCTCAGTCGTAGTACCATGATTATTAAAAAGCTATTTACCAATCCGCTCATCATTGCACTCGTTGCAGCCTTTACTTATAAAGCATTGCCACTACCACCGATAGCGGGTGTGATTCATATCACCGGTGGGCTATTAGCAGCAGTGGCTTTACCGCTTGCCCTGATTTGTGCCGGTGCCAGTATTAATTTGAAGTCGATGTTGCATCCTTCTGGACTTTCTATGCAGGCAAGTATTGGACGCATTGTTATTGCACCGTTGGTTGCTATAGCGGTTGGTTTTGCTTTTGGCTTAACGGGCGTACATATGGGCGTACTGTTTTTGATGGTTGCATCACCAACAGCAGCAGCAAGCTATGTGATGGCAAAAGCGATGGGCGGTAATGATATTTTAGCGGCCAATATTTTGGCATTTACGACAGTAGTTGGGATGTTTGGCATGGCGATTGGCGCAGCAATATTGCGCGCTATGGGGCTAATTTAACCACTGTTTGATAAATGACTACATACTTATCAAACAGTGGTTAAATCAAAAGACAGTTATTAAGAATTTATCCAATCCTGATTAAAAAACCTTCCCATATTTATAGAAGGGAAGGTTTTTTAATATTATGCAAGCATTGCTATTGGTTGTAAATCAAACAAATTAAGCTCAGACACAAGCTCAAGTGAGCGCAAACGTGCTGCTTGGTCATAGATGTTTGCTGTCACAATCAGCTCATCGGGCTGATAGGTAGCAAGAAACGCTGCAAGCTTTGGCTTGACAGTTTCAACAGAACCGATAAACGATACCGACAACGCACTATCCACCATCATTTTCTCAGCAGTGCTCCAAATGCTATCCATATCATGAGTAGGCTTTGGCATTTGACCGGTTTCACCACGGCGTAAACGCACAAAGCTCTGCTGTGCTGAGGTAAAGTGATAATGGGCGGTCGCATCATCGTCCGCAAGCAATAAATTTGCCGCTAGCATGACATAAGGCTTGTCTAAGTAAGCTGATGGTCTAAATTGCTCGCGATAAGCATTGATGGCTTTCCCAAGCATTTGCGGCGCAAAGTGTGAAGCAAACACATATGGCAATCCTAAGTGCGCTGCTAAGGTCGCACCAAAAAGGGAAGAACCTAGTATCCAAATAGGAATATTGGATTTTGCACCCGGAAATGCTTGTACGGGACTATCATCTGTGCCATTCCCCAAAAAGTACATCAACTCTTGCACATCTTGTGGAAAGCGATCAGCATCTTGCATCTGGCGACGTAATGCTTGAAAAGTTGCACCGTCTGTACCGGGCGCACGACCCAAACCCAAATCTACGCGGTCGCCATATAATGCTTGCAGAGTACCAAACTGCTCAGCAATGACGAGCGGGGCATGATTGGGCAACATCACACCACCTGCGCCAATACGTATACGCTTGGTCTGAGCACCAATATGCGACAATAGCACTGACGTCGCTGCACTAGCGATACCAGGCATATTATGATGTTCTGCCATCCAATAGCGATTTAAGCCGGATTTTTCGGCTTGCTGCGCTGTCTCGACGGTTTGGGCAATGCCTTCAGCGATGGTTTTGCCTTGAGGTACGGGTGCTAGATCTAAAAAAGATAAAGGGATTTTGTTACTCATAAATTATCCAGTAGTGTATTAATTATTTTCTACTGATATGCTTATAGTCAGTGATAGTTTCAAGTACCTCTAGTCAATGTTAATGAATCATAACAAAGTAGACTAACTCAGTATTTAAGCTCACTTAACAATTATCAATGTGCGTTTATAGATATAAAGGCGTGCCTATAAAGTTGTAATACATTATGAATAGGGCACAAGCAATATTGCAGCACTAAAAAAAGCAGGCAACCTAAGTTACCTGCTCTTTTGATTGGCTATTAATAAAGTGGTAATGAATCAAATCATTAGTGCTTTATCAATATGGCTTTATTTGACTTAGTGGCTATTTAGATTAATCACTTAGATTGACCACCAAGCTTATAGGCCATGACGTAATCGCCAATAGTTGTGCCAACTGAACCGTGTCCACCAGCAACTAATACTACCATCTGCTCACCTTTAGAGTTCAAGTAAGTCATAGGCGTGGCTTGACCACCTGCTGGAATACGCACATTCCATAGGACATCACCATTTTTCAAATCATAAGCGCGGAAGTTGTCTTCGGTCGCCGCTGATAAGAATGCTAAGCCGCCTTTAGTAATGATAGGTCCACCGATACCAGGGACACCTAACTCCAATTTTAATGGAATAGGAGATAAGTCTTGTACGGTACCATTTTTGCGTTGATAAGCAATCTCACCTGTGGCCAGATCAGCACCTGCTATTGTGCCCCATGGTGGCTGCTGACAAGGTACGCCAAGCGGTGATAAAAACGGTCCCATTTCTACCGCATAATCTGCGCCTTCATTGGCATTCACACCTTGCTCACCTTTATTGGTTTCAACATCACCAAGTGTTTCTTTAGGAATGAGTTTTGACGTAAAGGCAAGGTAAGTTGGCATACCAAACATCACGCCATTTTCAGGATCGACGGCGATTCCGCCCCAGTTAAAGGTACCAAAGTTACCAGGATAGACTATGCTGCCATTCGTTGATGGTGGTGTATAACGACCATCATAATTAAGCTGGTTAAATTCAATTCGGCACATCATCTGATCAATCAGGCTGGCACCCCACATGTCTTTTTCTTTCAACATCGGTGGCTCAAAACTCAAACCAGAATACGGCTGAGTGGGTGCGGCGTGTTCACCTGCAATGAGATAGCCTTGCGGTGCATCACGTTCTTTGATTGGTACAATAGGCTCGCCTGTTGCGCGGTTCAAGACATAGACATCACCTTGTTTGGTCGGTACAACCAAAGCAGGTTGGACGCCATCATTTGTATCTAAGTCAAGCAACGTTGGCTGAGCAGGTGTATCCATATCCCAAAGATCATGATGGACAAACTGCTGTACCCAGCGCGCTTCGCCTGTATTAATATCTAACGCGACCACAGAGGTTGCATATTTTTCTTCAGCAGCGTTGCGGTAGCTGCCCAGCTGATCTGGCGTGCGGTTACCCATAGGGAAGTAAACCAAACCAAGCTCTTCATCAGCACTAGCGATCGCCCATGAATTTGGCGAGCTGGTTTTGTACGTCTGAGTAGGATCATTGACATCAAAAGGCGCGGTGTTGTCAGGGTCGCCTGAATCCCAGTTCCACAATAGCTCACCAGTATTGACATCATAAGCACGGATAACACCAGAAGGTGAATTTACATCATAGTTGTCATTGATGGCACCTGCCACAACAATAGTATTGCCTACCACTATCGGAGGCGACGTCGAATAGTAGTAGCCCGCCTGTGTAAATGGCATATTGTGCATCAAATCTAATGCGCCATCTTCACCAAAATCTTGACAGCGTTGGCCAGTATTTGGATCAAGTGCATATAACTTAGCATCAGAGGTTGGAATAAATATCTTGGCATCGCATTGTTTAGATGCGTTTTCAAAAGTATTACCAGTAACTTTTTGAACCATCATATTGCTGTGCATAGCAGATTTGTTGGTTATGGCTGTATTATTAGCCGTTGTATCATTGATGGCGCTATCGCTGTTTGCCTCATCATTAGCAACTAAAGGAGTACTATCCATGCCAGCTTGACCAGCATAATAAGACACGCCTCGACATGTTTGGTGTTGGCGTTGCAGGTTCTTTTCTACTTTGGGATCAAACTTCCATAGTGTCTTACCAGAGTCTGCATCCAATGCCAGCACCCAGTTATGAGGAGTGCACATATACAGAGCATTGCCGATTTTTAATGGCGTTGCCTGATAAGTGGTCTCGCCGATATCATTAGGACCTTTGACATCACCTGTTTGGATTTGCCAAGCAAGCTCTAAATTTTTGACATTGTTAGTGTTGATTTGAGTTAGGGGAGAATAGCGTTGCCCATAGTTAGTACGACCATACGCGCTCCACTCGCCGTCTGGTGTTTGTTGGCCATTTGATAGTGGGTCACCAAGATTTGCAGACGTATCAGATGAAGTGGTATCTTGATCGCCATCATCGGTGGCTGTTAACTTGAGCTCACCTAATTTGTCAGTAACATTGTTTGCTAAGCTTCCAAAAGAGAGCAGTGCACCCACACCTACGCTAGCGAGCAATCCCCAATAATAAAGAGGGTTTTTCTTAACAGTGTCTATGGTTGATGTACTACTAGCAGAGCTCGTCGATACTTGAATCTTGTGACCACGCATCTTATTTGATACCCATGGCAAGAGCATCAACAGACCAAATATGAGCGGGAAGCCAACACGAGGCGCTAGCGCCCACCAATAGAATCCAGATTCCCAAAGTGCCCAAACAATGGTCGCTACTATAAAGATGGCGTAGAGTGCGTAAGCACTCCAATATTTTTTGAACAATAAAAATGCCGTCGTCAGTATGATAACGCCGGCAAAAAGATAGTAAGGACTACCGCCTAGAGAGAGCAGGTAAGCGCCACCGATAACCAAGGGGGCAGCAAAAACTGCCATAATGATCGCTACGAATTTTTCCATGAGCGCTACCACCTGTTTACATAAGAGCAAATGGACATGCAGTGATCGACACCCAGTAATAATGACTAATAACGAGATGTCTAGGCGTCCAGCAATACATGCATAATAAAAAATAAATCAAACGCTGAATGACGTTCTAGACTCTATTTTATCATTTATGCATAAGTTCGGTAAAGGTGGGGTAAGCTAGGAATAACGGTTTGGTAGGGATGTTTTAGTTGTTGAATTGTTTCTGGCACAGCTCCATAAACGCCCGTCCATACTGACGAATCTCTGCGTCATCACGTACTGCCATCCAACTGGTAAAACGTCCAAAATGGTCGACTGGAATGGCGGTTAGATTTTGATAATGACTTGGCTCAAATGCCATTTCTGCAATAATACCTATCCCTAAGCCAAGTCCAACATAGGTGCTAATCACGTCTGCATCAAGTGCTGCCAATACGATATCTGGCTCAAGACCGGCATCGCTAAAAGTCTTGTCAATGGCGCCGCGCCCCGTAAAACCACCGTGATAAGTTACGATTGGATAGCTGGCGAGAGTTGGTAAGTCGATATATTCTAGTCCTGCCAATTCATGATCGCTTGGCACAATGACACGATGCGTCCAGTCGTAATAACGATAGCAGCGCAGATAGTTATTATGTAGCAAGGACTCGGTTGCAATACCAATATCGGCCTGCCCACGTATCACCATCTGTGCGATTGTTTCAGGATCTGCCTGTTGTAGAATGAGATTAACCTTAGGAAAACGCTCTTTAAATTCTTTCACGACTTCTGGTAAGACATAACGTGCCTGAGTATGAGTCGTGGCAATTGTCAATGTACCGACATTTGGATTGTTAAAGTCGAGGCTGAGGTTTTCAATCGTACGGATTTCGGTAAAGATAGACTCAATATGCGGCATGAGCGCCGTACCCATTGTCGTAAGCCCCGTTAAACGTTTGCCTTGGCGCACGAACACTTCAGTTTTGAGCTGATTCTCAAGTGCTGCGATATGCTTTGAAAGACTTGATTGGCTGGTATGCAGTACCGTCGCCGCCTGACTTAAATTATAGCCATTGATTACGGTATGCCACACTGTCTCCAACTGTTTGAGTTGAATTTGCAGATGCCGCTGATTGACCACTACGTCGATTGCCATAAGTTAATCCCATTATATAAAGAGTCAGTCGTCTTTATAAAAGTTAAAACGCCCAAAAAACATAACAAGCGTGTAGTGTAAATCAAAGCTATTATTCTTGTATATAATAAATAGGTATCTATTTATACATATATGGAATATAGGAAAATCGCTTGGATAGTACGCTAGATAGAAATCTAATAGAAGTAAATCAAAAAATTATAGCTTAATTTATATTTAAGAAAGGTTAAGATACATGTACTTACTAAGGAAAGCTATAGAGTATATCCGATATGCTCAATCAAGTAGTTAGTGGAAAAACATCTAGTCAATTTAAGCATTCTCAAGTACCATTATTCAATTTTGCAGCAAATATCATTTTCTTTGTACAGAGCTAGGCAATTTTTTGTCCTTTTTTATCCTGATAGTCTCGATGTCACACTGCCAGTAGATAAAATTTTTGGATAAAAAGTAGCGCACTGTCGTATTTTTTGTCTAAATTTTTGGTGAGTCGTTATGTCTGCTGTCCAACCTATTCCGCCCAATTCTCCTATTGCCAAGAAGTCACTTAGCGAATCTTTGCAAGCTTATCTTGATCGGCGTTCACTTATCATGCTGTTCTTGGGCTTTGTCGCTGGCATTCCGATCTTACTAATTTTCTCTAGCTTATCATTATGGCTGCGTGAGGCAGGGATTGATCGTAGCGTAGTAACGATGTTTAGCTGGGCGGCGCTTGGTTATGCCTTTAAGTTTATCTGGGCACCACTGATTGATGCGGTGCCATTGCCAATATTAACCAAGATCTTAGGTCGCAGGCGCAGCTGGATTTTGGTCTCGCAGATTATGATTATTGCCGCTATCTGTATTATGGCGAGTGTCAATCCAGCGAATGAGGGCAGCCTAGTCCTGATGGCAGTAGGTGCAGTACTACTTGGCTTTTCATCAGCGACACAAGACATCGTTATTGATGCCTATCGCATCGAATTGGCACCACCAAGTCTACAGGCGGTCTTGTCCGCCATGTATGTGACTGGTTACCGTATCGGGATGATCGTCGCTGGTGCTGGGGCATTATATTTAGCCGATTACTTTGGTTCTACCGAGAGCTTTTATAGCTATGAGGCGTGGCGCAATACCTACTGGATTATGGCAGCGGTAATGGGCATTGGGGTTATTACCACCTTGGTGATTCATGAGCCGATTAGACAACAAGTGGTTGTTGAACGTAAAACGTCAGAATATACCCGTCTAGTATTAGTATTCGCTATATCAGTCATAGGTTTTGTACTGGTATTTGCTAATGCGGGCTTGGTATTACCTGAGACAGAAAGTGTGTTCGCAGGCTTCTTAATCGAAGTAGTGCGTATGGTATCGAGTTTGGCAGCGGCTTTGATTATCGGTTACGGCTTAGTAAAAGCCAATCTTGTGGAGCAAGAGTTTGCTAAGACCACATGGATTGAGCCTATTGCTGACTTTTTCCGCCGTTACGGTAAAAAGGCGTTATTGTTACTGGCGCTGATTGGTCTCTATCGTATCTCCGATATCGTTGCCGGGGTTATCTCTAATGTCTTCTATCAAGACATGGCATTCACTAAAGTTGATATTGCCAACGCCGTTAAATTGGTTGGTGTTGTCATGGCGATTGCTGGTGGTTTCTTAGGTGGTTTATTAGCACAAAAGATGCGTATCATGCGCGCAATGATGGTTGGGGCAGTCCTTGCCTGCGTGACCAACTTGTTATTTATTCTGTTGACGTACCATCCTGGGAGCTTGCCGTATATGTATTTGGCAGTAATCCTTGATAACCTTGCAGCTGGTCTTGCTAGTGCTGTATTTATTGCCTTTTTATCTGCATTAACATCTATTCGATTTACTGCCGTCCAGTATTCAATATTTTCATCACTAATGACATTATTACCAAAAGTGGTGGGTGGTTATTCAGGCACTATCGTTGATAGCACCAGTTATCCCTTCTTCTTTATGTTTACTTTTCTAATTGGTATTCCTATTTTATCGCTGATTTATTATGTTGATAAATATATCGTCATTGGTGACAATGATGATATTTATGGCGATGGCAGTGACGATAGTAATAGTGGCAGTAATAAAGGTGTTGAGTTAACCAAAGCCAATCCTAATTTAACCAATACCAATGAGCCACCGCGCGCGTCAGAGTAGGTTAGAGGTTATAAAAATAAAGCAGATATAATTATTAAGAGTCATTTATGACAGCGCAAAAAGCAGCAGACGTAACAGTATGGCAAATCAAGCAGCAAGCGATTCAAATGGCGGAAGAATTATCTGTTCCGCCATTTTGGATAACGGATTGGCTACTATATGTTATTGATAAACCCGCGCTATTTTTAATAACGGATGATAGCTATCAGCTAAGTGATGTTGAGGTTGAGCGATTTAATGCTGGTGTGACCAAAATGCAGCAAGGTACACCATTGGCTTATTTAACGGGTATACAGGCATTTTGGTCGCTTGATTTTGCCGTTAATGAACATACCTTAATTCCCAGACCCGATACTGAAGTTTTGGTTGAGCAAGTACTACATTGGATAAATACTGCCAATGAAGAGTTTGTGCCTAATGCTGCTAGCAATAAGCGTCTGCTTGATCTGGGCACGGGTTCTGGTTGCATTGCCATCAGTCTTACTCACGAGTTAAAGCTGGCTCGCAAATTGGAACCAGTAAGCTGGCAAGTCGTTGCTGTTGATTTCTCGCTAGAGGCGCTAAAAATTGCTCAGCATAATGCGGTTAGTAATGCTGTAGATATCGAGTTTGTCCATAGTAGCTGGTATGATGCACTCTCTACTCAGGATGAACATTTATTCGATGTGATTGTCTCAAATCCGCCCTATATTGATGAGGCGGATGAGCATTTAGCAGGTTTATTAGCAGAGCCAATTAGTGCTTTGAGCGCCCCTAATCATGGTTTGGCTGATATCGAACATATTGTCCATCATGCGCCGCAGTACCTAAAAGTAGGCGGGCTACTAGCGATTGAGCATGGCTTTGATCAAGGGCATGCTGCACGCCAGTTATTTGCGGACAATCACTTCGATAATATACAAACGATTAAAGATTTTGGTGGGAACGATAGAGTGACGCTTGGGCAGTTTAATAAAAATAAGCGGCAATATTGAGTACTGGTAATCCATATGAGTAATGTAGAAACAGAAATATTGTTAGATGATGAGCTGCTGCGTTATGCGCGTCAAATATTACTTGATGGCTGGGATATTGATGCTCAGCTACGACTAAAATCATCACGTGTCGTCATGATAGGCGCAGGTGGGCTAGGTTGCCCAGCTTCTGAAACCTTAGTGCGTGCAGGACTTGGGTATATTCACCTAATTGATGACGATGATATTGAAGCCAGTAATTTACAGCGTCAAACATTGTTTTTACCGGAGGATATTGGTAAATCTAAAGCTCTAACTGCTGCGCAAATGTTGATGCGTATCAATCCTTTAATCACAGCGCGCGGTACGATAGCGCGTTTGAGTGAAGACAATGCTTATGAGTTACTTGATATGGCGCCCGGTACGCCAGACCTATTGTTAGACTGTACAGATAATTTTGCTACCCGTGACATCATCAATCGTATTAGTGTGCGCTATCAGATTCCATTATTATCGGCATCTGCTATTGCAATGCAAGGGCAACTGGCACTGTTTGAGCCACATCTGAATACCGGCTGCTATCACTGTGTGTTTGGTTCGGTAGTACTGGATGCCGAGGCAGATGAACGTACGTGTGCCAATTCAGGGGTGCTTGCCAGCACCACAGCTATCATGGGCAATCTACAAGCCAATGCTGCTTTGCAATATCTAGGATTAACCAAAAATCCACTGACAAACAAACTGCTGATATGGGATGGTAGTCGGATGCAGCAACGCTTGATGGGATATCGAAAAGAGTCAGAATGTCCTGTCTGTAATAGCCTTTCCTAATTTCAATTAATGATTTTTTACCAATTATAATCGCCGATTCTCAAATATCCTTCTTATGACCACAGTTGTCTTTTATGAAAATTCATCGTCCGCATTTATTAAAACATACCTTTAATGTCGTTAATCGTGTTCGTCAAACAGCAAGTGTCGCTGGTTTATCAGCGCTTAGAGTGGCGAAGGGCGAAAAACCTGATGCCATGCTGTTAAAAGAAACTTTTGAGCAACTGGGTACGACTTATATCAAAATAGGGCAGTTTATTGCCAGTACGCCGTCATTATTTCCGCGCGAATATGTGCAAGCCTTTCAAAGCTGTTTGGATCAAACCACGCCATTGTCTTATGCTTATATCGAGCAAGTATTAACAGAAGAGCTAGCTGTTAATGGACTCACACTTGAAGAGACGTTTGCCTATATTGACTCAAAACCACTGGCTTCTGCTTCTATCGCCCAAGTCCACGCAGCGCGTTTGCATAATGGTGATGAAGTTGTCTTAAAGGTGCAAAAACCTGGCGTCGAAACCATTATGCAGACGGATTTGGGTGTATTGCATGGCGTGACCAAGCTGGTTGAATTGTTGATGCCTTCAATGAGATTTGCCAGCATTGCGCCGATTATTGATGAGATTCGTTTGCGTATGCTTGCGGAGACAGACTTTATCGCTGAGGCACAAAATATTCGCGACTTTCAGCAGTTTTTGGCAGTATCAGGCAATACACGCGTGGTGGCACCAAAAGTCTATGAGGGGTACACTACCAAGCGTGTGTTGACCATGAGCCGCTTATACGGTGTTTCTATGGTAGATGAAACTTTGATGCGTCAATATTGTACTGATCCTGCCCAAGTGATGGCAGATACGCTCAATACTTGGTTTGCAAGCCTGATGCTGTGTAATAGTTTCCATGCGGATTTGCATGCGGGTAATTTAATGCTATTAACTGATGGACGTATCGGATTTTTAGATTTTGGTATTGTCGGTAAATTGAAGGCTGAAAGCTGGCGCGCTTGCATGGGAATGATGCAAGCCATGCAGGATAATGATTATTATGCGATGGCACGCCATATGATAGATATGGAGATGACACATGGTGGTAATCAGGTTGATGTGGTGGCATTAGGTGATGATTTGCAGCGTATGATGAAGACCATTATGGCAGAGGACAAAGCCTTTACCAGTGGTGTGCCTTTTAATACGAAAGAGCAGGCGGATGAGCTGAATACAATGATGCTGGAGATAGTTGAGGTCGGTAAGCGTCATGGTATTCATTTTCCGCGTGACTTTGCTTTATTGACCAAGCAGATGCTCTATTTTGACCGCTTTATGCGTACGCTTGCACCTGATATGGATATGTTTAGTGATCAGCGCGTGCAGATGTTGGGACAAGCAGAGAGAAATGAGCAAGAAAATCGTCCAACACTCAATGTTTCGTAGGATTAAATACTATATTCAATGCTGTTCTAATACTCGTTCATTTAACACAAAGGATTGTGTGCTTTTTGCCACAAAATGGCCCTGTCATGATGACTGCTCTCAAAAGCCGTGCTGTTATTACTATTACCAATGAAACAGCTGTTGCGTTGATTGGTATGTACTGTATGGCAGTAGTGATGGGGTTTGGACGCTTTTTATTTACAGCCACTTTACCTGATATTATGCTGCAATTGTCGCTATCCACGACCATTGCAGGCTGGCTGGCTTCAATCAACTATATTGGCTATTTTATTGGCGCGCTTATCGCGATGTTTGTGCCGCAGCGTTTAACATGGCATATGCTAATATTATGGACAATAGTTAGTGTCATTACTACCATTCTGTTGGTCGTGCCAAATATGTCATTAAATCTATGGTATGGCATTCGGCTGATATCAGGTATTGCAAGTGGTGTGGCGATGATTTTAAGCTCATCTTTGGTTATTCAAAGTTTCAGTCTTGAGCGCCGTTCAGTGCTATCGGCAGTACACTATGCAGGTATCGGCGTCGGTATCAGTGCCTCCGCAATATTGACGTGGTGGTTACTGACGCTTGGCTACCATTTCGACGTGATTTGGCTGATCGCTGGAATGATTAGCTTACCTGTTTTATGGTTGCTGTATGGCATACGTCCGTCTGCTATGGTTACTTTATCTGGTTCAACATCATCAAATCCAACATCAGTAAGCTCAGAAACACCCCAGAGTAATCATTATTCCTCGCTATATCAAACCTATATTAATTTTAAGCGTTCTTTATACGAGGCGCTAGCAGGTCATAGCAAGCCCATTGCATTATTGTTGACCAGTTATGTGCTGGCAGGCTTTGGTTATATTACATCGGCGACTTTTTTGCCGGTAATGGCAGCTCAGCGCTTGACCACTCAAAATTCTGCTGGACTGTCTATTTGGTTGGTGGTAGGTATCTTTGCCATGCTCTCAAACCCGATTTGGGGTGCTCTTGCCAAGCGTATTGGTGAAGTCAAAACCTTAATGGGCTTGACGTTATTGCAAGCGTTTGGCATGTATTTGCCAATAGGGTTTGATGGTGCTATTGGTTTATATGCTAATGCCATGATTTTAGGGTTAACCTTTGTGGGTATGGTCTCTATGACCTTGACGATTATTAAAAACATAAATCCCATCTACTCAAATCTGCTGATAGGACTGGCGACATTAGCCTATGCAATAGGGCAGTTCATCGGACCATTGGTAACGGTAGCGCTGGCGGGAGAGAATGATAACTTTAATGCAGGGTTGTTGGTAGCGGCTATAGGACTGCTGATAGGACTGGTTTTGGTATTCTTTTTCTGGCGTCAAACGAACCGACTGCAAAAAATAATCATTTAAGCGAATCATTTTAGTAGGATTAAACCATACTGCGGCTGAATACTTCTCGCAGCTCAAAGCTGGTATGAACTTGTGCCACGCCTTCGATACGATTTAACCGATGCAATAAAAATTCCTCATAGTGAGCCATATCGCGTACGCGTACTTTAATCAGGTAGTCCTCGGAGCGACCAGTGACGATACTACAGCTGATGACTTCATCGAAGCTTTTAACCTTGCGCTCAAACTGCTCAAAACGGTCAGCTGTGTGACGGTCCATACTGATAGCAATGAAAACTGCCAAGGGATAGCCAAGTTTTTGGGCATCGGTTTGAGTATGATAACCGGTGATAACGCCACTATCTTCTAAGCGCTTAATACGGCGCGCGCAAGGGGTTGCCGAGAGATTAACGCGCTCGGCAAGCTCAGTAATGCTCATACGTGCATCGGTCTGTAATAAGCGCAATAAGCGTTTATCTGTGTCATCAATATCTGCAATTAACAGCTGATTAGAATGAGTATGTTGCATAATAAGTATTTTTATTAGTGGATTATGCTAATTATAGCGATTGATTTATCGCATTTCACTAATATAATGTAAATATACTTATTATAAAGCCGATATTCACCTTATAAACTTTGTTATTATAATGGCATAAGTTCGTATTATCTCGTATGATAAAGCAAGATTTTGGCATTGATTGCCTCACTAAAAATACCAACCTAATGCCATCTAAGGATTGATTATGTCTGACCAAGCAACACGCCCTGTAGCGCCTGCCGCTGCAAAGAGCACACCCAAAAAAGCCGCTTTCGATTTCCGTAAATATCGCCCTTTTGCATTTGCGCCACTGTTGCCAGATCGCACATGGCCGAGCAAAACGCTAGAGAAATCACCGATATGGGCAAGTGTGGATCTGCGTGATGGCAATCAGGCATTGATTGATCCGATGACTATTGAACAAAAAATGCGTTTTTTTGAAACCTTGATAGATGTGGGTTTTAAAGAAATTGAAATAGGTTTTCCCTCAGCGGCACAAGTCGAGTTTGATTTTGCTCGTAAATTGATTGAAGAAAATCATGTGCCTGATGACGTGACTTTGCAGGTATTGGTGCAGGCACGTGAGCATTTGATTGCTCGTACTTTTGAATCCTTAAAAGGCGCAAAGCGTGCCATCGTTCATGTTTATAACTCAACTTGCCGTATTCAGCGCGAAAAAGTATATGCTAAAGATAAAGCTGAAATCAAAGAGATAGCTGTCACTGGTGCTAAATTATTGGTTGAATATGCTGCTAAATATCCAGAAACAGAATGGGTATTCCAGTATTCACCTGAGAGCTTTAGCCAAACTGAGACTGAATATGCAGTTGAAGTCTGTGATGCCGTTTGTGATGTTTGGCAGCCCGAGAACGGCCAAGAGGTAATCTTAAACTTACCTGCGACGGTTGAGGCGTCAATGCCCAATGTATTCGCTGATCAAGTCGAGTATTTTTGTCGTAATCTTGCCAAGCGTGAGCATGTAACTATTAGCTTGCATACGCATAATGACCGAGGCTGTGCGGTGGCGGCGGCTGAGCTTGGTGTGCTTGCTGGCGCAGATCGTATCGAGGGCACCTTGCTTGGTAATGGCGAGCGTACTGGCAATATGGATATCATGGTCATGGCGATGAATCTGTTTAGCCAAGGTATCGATCCTGAGCTTGATTTTAGTAACATGAGTGAAATTGTACAAGTCGTTAGCGAATGCAATAACTTGCCTCTGCATCCACGTCATCCTTATGTAGGTGAGCTTGTATTTACTGCCTTTAGCGGCTCGCACCAAGACGCGATCAAGAAATGCCTCGACTATAATGAGAAACATGTGGATCAGACAGAAAACGTCTGGGATGTGGCATATTTACCAATTGATCCTGCACATATTGGTCGCAGCTATCAGGATGTGGTTCGTATCAATAGCCAATCTGGTAAAGGCGGTGTGGCTTACATCTTGCAGCGCAACTATGGCTTTAATTTACCACGTTGGATGCAAATTGACTTTAGTGGTGTGGTACAAAAACAAGCTGAAACCACGGCTCGTGAATTGCAGAATGATGAAATCTTACAGACCTTTGAAGACACTTATTTACAGCAAGGCAGTTTTGAGCTGTTAGATTATACGGTCAATAATAAAGGCGGCGAAGTCTACTTTAACGGTCAAGTTCAGATGAATGGCGATACCATCACTATAGATGGTGATGGTAATGGGCCGTTATCTTCGTTTATCGATGGATTGGCGCAGCATACAGGCAAATCAATCCATGTCATTAACTACGCTGAGCATGCAATCAATCCGCAGCATAATAGCGGTGATGGTATCAATGATGATAACAATAGAGACAATAAGACAAATGCCAATGCTGCTGCTTATATACAGCTAAATGTAGATGGTGAAGTTTATTCAGGTATCGGCACTTGTAGCAGCACGGTATCAGCCATGCTAAAGGGCGCATTGTCAGCCTTTGCTCAAGCAGTTGGTATCGCAGCTGTTTAATAACCAAGTACTTAAGAATTTAAATATTTAGGTATATAAGTTTACGTTTATATAAATATAACGCCATGGCTCATTGCGATAAGCAAATCAGAGCCGTGGCGTTATTTTTTATGTTTGAAACTATGTCTGAACCTCAGTAATTAGAGATCTTATTGAAGTGCTTACCACTGAGAGGTTAAAGCCTAATAGCATAATGTTACTTGTGTTTTCGGTGACTAAGACTTACGCTAATGTACATAGCATTCATTATTATAATAGTATAAATAACAAGGTTAATTATGGAACCTCTCTCATTTGCTTCATTTTCATTAGCCGCTATTTTGGCATCATTGCCAGTAAATGGCGAAGCAGTTAGTAAGCCGACCATTACCACACATATTAGTCCTGCGATTGCTGGACAGTGGGAGATTGATTTAAACAGTAGTATCACGATGACCAAAGAAGCTGAAGCGCGGCAAGCAGCGTTAAAAGATAAGAGTCAGATTAAAAGTAACGAACCTAAAGTCGACGCCGGTGCAGGACTATTGACACAAAACGAAAAACGTCTTATTAATATTCAAACTGATACCAGCAAAAAACTCATTGCATCAGCAAAGAAATCTGCTCAGTGCCGTGAGCTTTACAATTTTGCTGCTGATAATGAAATGTGGTCAGTCAGTGGCAAAGAATGGACTTATGGACGTTATTTGATTACGCACCGTGAAGAGGGGCTACCTATCATTGCTATTAAAACCGTTTACGATAACAATGAAGTAGATTGCTCCGGCAGCCAGATAGATCAGAGCAATGAGGCGTTGATTGCATTTTTAAATCATGATGGTAATCAAATGCAGTGGTGTGCTGATCCTGATGGCAAAGAGTGCTTTATGAACTTTAATAGAATTCTGCCATAGTAATGGTTTTTCGGTGACTTTGCTTTAGCTTTAATTACAATCATCAATAAAAAAACCGCTATCTAGGCAGATAGCGGTTTTTTTAATGAGAACAAATCTTTATGATAACAATATGTGATATCAATATTTAATCAGTTCACAAGTTGGCTTTTTCTTTATTAGCAGTTAACAATTCTCTTTCTAGATAATGAATATTCTGTGCTTCATGAACAAAATTATCATCTGATAAGATTACATCACGATGCATCGGGATATTTGTTTTGATACCTTCGATAACCAACTCATCAAGTGCCTGTAGCGTTTTAGAGATCGCTTGCTGACGGGTTTGACCATGACAGATAAGCTTACCAATCAAAGAGTCATAGTAACTTGGAATCTCATAGCCAGGATATAGATGTGAGTCAAAGCGGATACCAGCGCCACTAGGTGAATACAGCTGAGTAACCGTACCAGGTGATGGCATAAAGGTCACTGGATCTTCAGCATTGATACGACATTCAATCGCATGACCTTGAATTTCAATCTCACTTTGGCGATACGATAAACCGTAGCCTGCTGCGATTTTTAACTGTTCAACGACCACATCAATGCCTGTAATCATCTCAGTAATAGTATGCTCAACTTGTACGCGAGTGTTCATCTCAATAAAGAAATATTCATTATTTTCAAATAAAAACTCAAAAGTACCAGCACCGCGGTATTTGACCAGCTTACATGCTTTTACACAAGCATCTAAGATAGGCTGACGTACATCATCAGGAATATCAGGGGCGGGGGCTTCTTCTAAAACTTTTTGATGACGACGTTGCAATGAGCAATCTCTGTCATATAAATGAATGGCATTACCATTACCATCGCCAAGTACTTGTATCTCTACATGTCGCGGGTTTTGGAGATAACGTTCCATATAAACCGTATCATCACCAAACCATAGCTCAGCTTCTTGCTTAGCCGCTTGCACTTGACCGATAATTTCTTCAAAGCGCTCAACCACACGCATACCACGACCACCGCCACCCGCTGCCGCTTTAATCAACAAGGGAAAACCGATATTGCGCGCTTGCTCTTCAGCATTGTGTAGCGTCACAGCACCTACTGAACCAGGTACTGTCGGCACACCCGCTTTTTTCATAGCATTGATCGCGGAAACCTTGTTGCCCATCAGACGAATATGATCTGCAGTAGGGCCTACAAAGGTTAATCCAGCTTCTTCAATACGTTCAGCAAATTCAGCATTTTCAGCCAAAAAACCATAACCGGGGTGAATGGCATCAGCGCCAGTAATCTCAGCAGCAGTCAAGATAGTATTGATATTTAGATAGCTTTGATTGGCATTAGGCTTGCCGATACAAATAGCTTCATCAACAAAGCGTAAGTGCATCAAATTGGCATCAGCCGTAGAGTAAACACCAACGGTTTGAATACCAAGGGCTTTACAAGCGCGAACGATACGTAGAGCAATCTCACCTCTATTGGCGATGAGCAATTTTTTTATCATGGGGTCATCCTTATTGAAGCGGCGTTTTTTAATGGAGTCACTATATTCAGCAATATCAAGACTCATTAAGCCTAGTGATTATCTAACTTTAAAATCTTTAAGCTTAGATATGATTAAGCTAAAATAGCCTAAGCATGAGTTGATATTGCCTGATAAATAGCACGCTCTCCATCAGAACGAGGTAAAGGTTGGCAAATCTGGTTACGCTTTATAGCGTACGATAGGCTGACCAAACTGTACCACTTCAGAATTAGTGACCAAGATCTCATCAATAACACCACTTTGAGTCGCCTCAAGAGGATTCATAATTTTCATCGCTTCAATGATGCCGAGCGTATCACCAGCTTGCACTTTTTGTCCAACCTTTATAAATGGTGGATCATTAGGGCTAGGGGCTGAGTAATAAACGCCAACCATAGGTGATGTCTCAACACTACCTGCTTTCATCGCAGGCTGCGATTCAGTAGTATGAGGTGTAGCAGCACCAGCAGTAGGTGCAGCCATCATCGTTGGCGCCGGTGCATCATAGTGACGAGTCAAACTGATATGCTCGTCATCTGAGCTGATTTCCAAATTAACCAGTTCGCTTTCTTCCATGAGTGCAATGAGGGTGCGTATTTTTTCAATATCCATAATTGTATTTTTGCCTTGTAACAAATTCGAGAAAAATAGTGTAACTAAATATTGTGTAGATAATTGCTAATGATACCTATATTCACGGCAATGAGCAATCGATGTACAGTTGTTAACTGAGTTTTTTTACATATTATGACGTAAGCGCTCGTTTGAGTAAGAAATGCTCAAGAATTTATCATAGTCTATGTGACTTGCGAGCGCCAGTGATGATTATTACAGATAACATTTAGATAAACTTGTGTAAACCTAGTCTTATTGTTATCCCCATATTGCCAGCAATCTCTTTTGTTGGTAGCGCAAACGTATGGTAAGTAAAATAGACGATAAAAATAACCCCGTAATTAAAGCCATCCAAAAACCTTGCGCCCCAATATCAGTGAAGCGTACTAGATAAATACCAAGCGGCAGTGCCACTATCCAGTAGCAAAATAGGGTAACCCACATCGGGATTGTAGTATCTTGCATGCCCCGTAATATGCCTGCGACATTGACTTGCCAGCCATCAAATAGCTGATAAGCAAGCGCAAAGATGAGCAAATGCATGGCTTGAGCTCGTACTACATGATTGTCAGTGAATGCCGCTGCTAATTGTGGTCTAAATAGCCAAACACCAAGCATACAAGCAAATGCAATAATTACCGTCCATATAAGACCAGTTGCTTGTACTTGACGCAGTGCCATTAGGTTTTTTTCACCAAAGCGGTTGGATACCATAATGGTCAGTGCCATCGCGACCGAAATTGGGATCATAAACAACTGCGAGGTCACTGATAAGGCGACTTGGTGCGATGCGGTTGCCAGCTCACCCAATGGACTAATCACCAGTGCGCCTAAGCTAAATAGACTGGCTTCAAAAAAGATAGAGACGCCAATCGGAATACCAAGCTTGAGAAGTTTTTTTATCTGTGCCCGATTTGGGCTGGCAAAGGCATAAAAAAAGCGCGTACTGGCAAATTGCTGACGCTTAGTAAAGCTGGTATAAGCGGCTAATAATAAGACGTTAATCCACAAAACGATAGCAGTTGCTACCCCGCAACCAGCGCCACCCATCTCAGGCATGCCAAACAAGCCATGGATAAAAATATAGTTAAGTGGGATATCTGCAAGCAGCCCTATGATACTAATAACTGTCACTGGCTCAGGTCGACCAAGCGCTTCACAGTAACTACGCAGCACCGCATAAACGGCAATTGCAGGGAAGCCAAATGATACGCCATGCAAATACTGAGTTGCTATCGGTTGTATATTTTCAGGAACACCCATGAGGGCAAGTATATTGGGTGCTAGGTTGACAATGATAAAACCAAGGATACCAATGACACCAGCCGTCCATAATGACTGCTGCGTGATATGCGGCACTTTATCGAGTTGGTTTTGACCAATGGCTTCACCGATCAGAGGCGTAGTCGCAATCAAAATACCTGTTGCTAATAAAAATAATGGTAGCCAAATACCTGAGCCGACAGCGACAGCAGCCAAATCAAGTGCCGAAACTTGACCTGCCATAATGGCATCGACAACACCAAGCGCTGCTTGACAAAATTGGGTGATTAAGATGGGCAGCGCGAGTATACCTAAGCGTAAACTGTAACTTTTAAAATCTACAAAAGACAACGGGAAAACCATAATGAGCAACTTTTATTCTTTACAATAATTATTTTTAATAAATAAATTTTACTAATGCACAAACACAGCCATCAATAAATCAATAGCGAGACAGTAAAATAGGAGGTGTACGACGATAATACTCCGATAAATAATATGAGCAAGTCCATTTTTAATAAGACTAGGCATGCAGAGTTAAAAAAGAATCACTGATGCTAAAATAAAAATAACCCGTCAATTCAAGTGATGAAGTGACAGGTCATAAGTTAATAGAATGGTAAAGAAGTTAGGCTATAATGTAAATGTTTTAGAAAGGTTTGGTAAAAGTCGCATTTATGGGTGTACTAAGCCCTTAATAGAAGAATTAAACATCAATTTTGGTGCTTGTAAGCCAGAATTATTCATTCGATAGAGTCAGTATCTTCTGACAGTAAATTAAGATTTCCTGCAATATCCATAATTGCATACCAGTGTTTAGGCTCAAGCGGTATGATTGTCAATTGCTCACAGCCTTTTCTCAGTAATAATGAGTCCTCGAGCGTAGGCAGAAACTTTAGCTCTGACAGTGGTAATATATTGTTAAAAGCTTGATTGAAAGTCACATCCACCATATACCATCGCGGATTCTCTGCGGTGGCTTTCGGGTCGTAATGCCGGTGTTCAGGATGAAATTGAGTAACATCAGGATAGCCAGCTTGACTAATAGTCACGATACCAACAACGCCAGAGGGTTTAGCACTAGAGTGGTAAAAAAACGCATTGTCACCTACTTGCATATCATCACGCATAAAATTGCGGGCTCGGTAGTTACGCACGCCATCCCACATCTCTGTTCCTGCACCTTCTAAGTCTTTTATACTAAAACAGCTTGGATTAGATTTTATAAGCCAATATGCCATGGTTTTTATCCTTTTTATATAGTTGGTTATTTATAATTATTTTATATAATAATGGTGATTCTTAGTTATTTTGCCTATAACTAAGAATTTTTAACATGAGCTTTCGTTGCTGGTTTTGTTATCGATAGAGTTTTCTTGAAGTTAGGCTTTTTTTTACTGTGCTTAGCCGTTATCCTAGCGGTATTTTCTGCTACTGATGGCAGTTACCTATTTATAGATAAGTCCGCTTATGTCAAATATCAAACCTAATCAACTGTCTCAGCAAGCAAAGCCTTTTCATGATGCTCATTCGAATGCAGTAGAAGTGACAGACATTCCATTGGCGTTATACATCCATATCCCGTGGTGTGTCAAAAAATGCCCTTACTGTGATTTTAATTCACATGAGCTACCAGTTGATAGTCAGCTGTCCATGTATGATGAATATGTCGATGCATTATTGCAAGATGCTGCTATGCAGCAGATATTGACCCAAGGACGTGAGATTAGCTCCATATTTATCGGCGGTGGTACGCCGTCGTTGTTGCCCATTGCTCAATACCAGCGCTTGTTTGATGGTTTACGGAAATATTATCAATTTTCTAGCGACATCGAAATCACTATGGAGGCAAATCCAGGCACCCTTGAGCATGCGCCATTTGCTGAGTATTTAGAGGTGGGTATTAATCGCCTATCGATAGGTGTGCAGAGCTTTTCTGCTGAACAATTAACCACGCTTGGACGTATTCATAATCCTACTCAAGCGCTATCTGCAATTAAAGCAGCTCGGAAAGCTGGATTTGAGCGCGTAAACGTGGATTTGATGCATGGACTGCCAGAGCAAACCATGAGCGAGGCGTTAGACGATATTCAAATGGCACACGATGCTGGTGCGACCCATATCTCATGGTATCAGCTGACCATTGAGCCAAATACCGTATTCTATCGCAGTCAGCCAATTTTACCCAATGAGGATCGCTTGGCAGATATAGAAGAATCTGGTCAGATATTATTACAGAATTTAGGCTATTGCAATTATGAGGTATCTGCATGGTCTGGGGCAGCGGATAAGCCTTGTCAACATAACGTCAACTACTGGCAGTTTGGTGACTATTTGGCGATCGGAGCGGGTGCTCATGGAAAAGTCACTATTGGACAAGATATTATCGGACAAGATATTATCGGACAAGATATCGGCAATGAGATGGCGACTGACATATGGAGTATTGATAGCGAAAATACTCAAGCAGGTATCTATCGCTTTAGTAAATCCCGTATGCCAAAAAGTTATATAGAATATGAAGAAGCTCATGTCCAAGATGAGGCATCAATATCAGCGCCAAAAATGGTTGGCTGGCAAGCGATTGATGAAGAGGAGTTGGTTAGTGAGTTTATGCTTAATGCCTTACGTTTGCATGGTGGCGTAGCATGGTCGTTATTTGAAGCACGTACGGGGCTAAGTTATGACAGCATTGCAATACAAGTTGCTACATTAATCGAGCAAGGTTTATTGATAGATCATCCGGAACAGTTGCAACCGACAGAACTTGGTAAAAGGTATCTCAATCAAATATTAAGAGCATTTTTATAGCGAAGTATGCTTGTTAAATGTTCAGAACTTAAGCTTCATAAAAAAGGGCTTATCACATAGATGATAAGCCCTTTAAACAACCTAAATATTTAAAGCTTAGATTTTGTTTTGTACTTCTTGTGCAGTACCACTTACAGCACTACCAGCGCTTGATACGTCTTGGCCTAAACCTTTAAAAGTGTTACAACCAGTTAATACAAACATAGCAGCCAAAGATGCGATAACTAATTTTTTCATGGTATATTCCTCAAAAAAGACAGATACAGATAAGTAGTGTAGTAACAGTGAAACCTGATGTTGATCCTAAGTTGCACTGCAAGATGATAACAGACGATGACAATGTTTTTATATTATCCCTTTGTCCGTTACAGCCATCATAATCAAAGTTAAAATACGTGCCCAGTATCAAAATGTAATTATTGGCAGTAAACTGTAACTTTTAATTACCTTTGCCATATAAGTCAGAAAAATAACCCTTATGCTAATGACGGAGAGAGTATGACCATTCATATCGTGTTGGTAGCGCCAAAAATGCCCAGTAATACGGGCAATATCATTCGTCTGTGTGCCAATAGTGGGGCGCAGCTGCACTTAGTCAAACCATTAGGGTTTGAGCTAGATGATAAAAAATTGCGCCGTGCAGGATTGGATTATCATGAGTATGCCCATCTACAAGTGCACGACAATTGGTCAATGGCAAAGCAAGCACTGCAAGATGCTGACTGTCATACCATTACGGCGTTGACTACCAAGTTAAGTAAGCCTTTTTATGATTATGACTTTGGTGGACAAGAGACTGCAGAGTCGGGCAGTGATTTTTCTGGAAATAATGTGGCCATGGTTTTTGGCTCAGAAACAGCGGGACTGGCAGATGATATACGTGAAGATATTGGCGCTGATAACTGGCTACGATTGCCGATGCTAGCAGATTTACGCAGTTTGAATCTGTCGAACAGCGTGGCAATATGTTTATATGAGGTATGGCGACAACAAGGATTTGGCGGTGATGAAGGTCGTAGTATCGGCTATGAGACACTCACCGTCTACGACCCTAAAGAGTAATTTTTATTATTAAAATTAAAAAAGGCAGATAAAGAAAATGATTTATCTGCCTTTTTTATGGTTATTTATAAGCAATTAGGCGGTTTGGGCAGCCCAGCAAGGCGATTGACATGGCGGGCGACCAAACCAGTATTGAATAGCTGCTGCAGCTTTTGATTACTGATGTCATTATCAGGCAAGGTTTGCTGTAGCCATTTAATCAACGGGCGCGTAGCAGGTGCGTGATTAAATTTTACAAAAAAAGCTCGTACTTGCTGTAACACTGCCAAGCGCTCAGTATCTAAGACGACATCCAAGGTATTAGCTAGCTGCTGTGCAATAACGGGCGTCCAGATAGTGTGGTCACATAAATGCCCATCTTGGTCTAATGCCACATTGATTGAGGTCAGAGAGGATGTAGACGAGTTAGTAGACATACTCATAAGGCAATCGTCACTACTTTATCAAAGCGGCTGTCTTGGGTCATCGCTACCCATTCTGCATCGCTTAAAATACCAGTGAGCTTTGCCGCTAGATTAAGCTTCGCTGCGGTGTTTTCATGCAACTGTGCCACATCGTCGGCAAGCGCGTAAATACCAGCAATGGTTTCTATTTCCATATTCTCGATATCGCCCAAATACGCATTGAACCAATCTATATACGCGACGGTCGTACCCAATAAAAGGATGCTATCGTCCGCCTGCCATGACAACGCCATTTGTTCCGTAGTGCGTCTGAGCGTATCCATACTGCTATGTAATTGATATAAAGTTGCCATACTCGTGTCCGATTGCTTGCTATAGGTTTGAAACAATAAAATTTTATATCAGCTTTGCTATTTATAGCTTTAAGATTAAAAAGTGAGAATTTGCTCAAATACTTGTAAATTTACTTCTTCTGGAATCAAGACTAACTGCGTTGCCAAGTCCGTCGGTAGCATGCCAGCTATCCAGCCACTAAAAACATCGTCAGGTAGCCACGCTGGCGGCATATCATAAAGCTCAAGCGCTTGAATCATACCTTGCAAGCGTGAGTTTGGCTGAATTAAAAATCCAAAGACGGGCGCATCCAAATACAGCTGCACTTCGTGCCCAAAGGTTGCCAAAGTCAAGGCCAGCGCACAGCCTTCATAGCTTGCCATTTCAGTGGGCGTATGCAGCCGAATGAGTAATTTCATGAGGTTTTCCTAATCTTATTTGTCGCTATCTATTAGTATCAAACTGAATTTTTATTTCCATCATCTTTATTAGAATTGTAGTAAGCGACAGTCGCCTTGCATCATCATAGCAAGCTCACTCAGACCTACCAGCTTAAAACCTGTCGCTAGATTTTCTGTCTCTAACTGATGGCGGCTGCTGTTGTCCGTATCACTAATACCGCGACTGAGTGCCGTACTGACGCATACTGGCAGCACAAGATTATATTGTTCTGCCAGTACCTGCCACTCTTGGGTAATATTTGATTGATCGGCTGACTGCCACCTTAAACGATTGGCAGTATGTGCTGCATCTGCATAAAAAAAGATGTTCAATACAGGGTTTTCATGATCCGCGCTATTAGGCGCATTATCGGCTAAAGAGGCGTTTTGTAGATAAGCGCGCGCATAGCGTAATGCCATATATGCAAGTGGATGGCTTGGGTCAGCGGTAATCAAAAGTAGAGGCGTTGAGAGTGTCATAATGGCGGTATCACATAGTATTAATAAGCATTGAATAAATGAGTATTGAAAAAGAACTGAGACCTTGTGTGGCTGTATATTGTATCATCATTCAGTGCTTTTTCATTTTTTGCAAGTATAGTCAATTCTAAATAAAACAGATACGTTATGTTCCAACGTAGTACTGGTATAAATTTTTCTGGCGTGCTGTGCCTACGCCGACAGAGGCTGCGTAAAATTCATCCCAGTCCTACTGTATCGCTTTAATACTGAATTCGCTATATGCTTGCTCTTGGCAGCGCATTACTTTATTTATGTTACTATAAAAGCATGGTGTCTCGCCGATCCATAGTAGTTGTGACCGTCCCGTAAGAAAAAACAATAAACTTATTCGCCCAGTTCACGTAGGCTTATGGCTCTATGCTGCAATGAGGTATCATCATTATGCTATCTACCACCCCCAATGGTAACGGCTATCAGCCCACATCAGAACAGCTACAAGTATTGCAAACTGCTAGTGAGTTTGCTTATCAAATTTGGCAAAGTCGCACGGGCGCCTGCCAGACGTTTTTACGCAGTTATCCTTTAGACACGACCTTAACGCGCCAACAGATTGATGACCTGATACAAGATTATACCTTGGACGAAAACTATCAGCTTGGCCATGAAACCAAAGTGATGAGTGGTTTACGCAATTTGCGTATGCTACTGATGATGCGTTGGGTATGGCAAGACGCGTTGGCAGTGATTGAGCTTGAGCAATTGACCGACGAGTTGTCCGAATTCGCTGATGGTTGTATTTTATTTGCGAAAAACTATACCTATCAGCAGTTGGTGACTCAATATGGTCAGCCTACCTTTATTAATGAGAAAGGCAATGCGCAAGTCGATGATATGGCGATTATGGCAATGGGCAAGCTTGGCGCTCATGAGCTGAATTTATCAAGTGACATTGATCTGATTTTTATCCATCAAGCGCGCGGTGAAACTGATGGGGATAAAACCAAAGGCACACGCAGTATCGACAATAAACGTTTTATGACGCGCCTTGGTCAAGGTATTATTAAGCTGCTCGATAACAATACAGCAGATGGTTTTGTGTTTCGGGTAGATATGCGCCTGCGCCCATGGGGCGATGGTAGTGATTTAGCGATTCATCTATCGGCGTTGCAGAAGTACTTTTCTCAGCATGGGCGGGCATGGGAACGATTTGCTTGGTTAAAAGCCCGTGTGGTTGGACACATAGAGCGACCATTCTATGACGACATTCAAGCACTTATTAAGCCGTTTGTCTTTCGGTATTACGTCGATTATAGTGCTTTTTCGGCATTACGAGAGATGAAGTCTCTGATTCAAAATCAAGTCGCCCAGCGTGAGGATTTGGACAATATCAAACTCGGTGCTGGTGGTATTCGAGATATCGAGTTTATCGTTCAAGCTTTCCAGTTGATTTATGGTGGACGGCATCCGCAGCTACAGGTCAAATCTTGTTTAAAGGCAATGCAGGCGCTGTATGAGCTTAAGTATTTAGAAGAAACCACTTATCAAGAACTGCAGAGTGCTTATCGGTTTTTACGCCGGCTTGAGCACGGTATTCAAGCGATCAATGACCAGCAAACCCAGCGTCTTCCTCATGATGCCCATTGGCAGCACAATCTTGCGCTCACGCTTGGGTTTGAAGACTGGGCTGCATTATTAAATACGCTTAATTATCATCGATATCATGTCAATGTGCCGTTTGAGCGTATGGTTACTGAAAGACAAGTACCGGATCACGATGATGAGCTAGAACCTGCTAACTTGGATGAGCAAGTGGCTCGTTTAAATGACGTGTTGACGGAAGAGAATCATAGCCAATTGCAAAATTTTTGGCAGTCAAAAATGGTTGCCAATTTAAGCGATGAGGCTCGTGAACGCTTGGACGGAGCGTATCCAGTCATTGTGCATGCGCTACTTGCTCATCAAGATCAGCAGCAATTGGCGAATACTGCATTGCCGCGCTTGATTGCCTTGCTTGAAGCGATTTGTCGTCGTTCTATCTACTTAGTCATGATTGCAGAGAATCCAAACGCCACGGTTGAGTTGATTCCGATGCTGTCTGCTAGCCCTTGGATTGCCAAAGAGCTGGCACAGTATCCAGTGTTATTAGATACATTTTTACAGCAACGCTATCGGCATTTACCAGACAAGCTTGAGCTGCGTGATATCTTGCGTCAGCAGTTATTGAGAGTAGAGCCTAATGACGAAGAAAAGCTGCTTAGCGTATTACGATTATTTAAAAAGAATCAAGTATTAGCGGTTGCCGCCAGTGATGTGTTGGCTGAACGTCCAATCATGAAGGTGTCGGATTCTTTAACATACATTGCCGAGGTAGTATTAGAAGCGGCGCTTGAGCGTGCTTTTGCTGAAATTGTGAAACGTTATGGTTATCCTATCGGTCAAGATGGCGATCCGGTCACCGAAGCGGATTGCGGCTTTGCTATTATCGGCTATGGCAAGCTTGGCGGTCTTGAGTTGTCTTATTCATCAGATTTAGATTTGGTGTTTTTGCATAAAATAAAAGAGCAAGGTATGACCACGGGTGAAAATTCGGTCAGTGGCATGAAGTTTGCGGCACGCTTGGCGCAAAAGCTCATGACCTATCTTAATACCCAAACCCGTGATGGTCGTGCTTATGAGGTGGATATGCGCCTGCGTCCCTCCGGCAATGCTGGCATGATGGTGGTGTCTTGTCATGCGTTTGAAACCTATCAGCTTGAGAAAGCTTGGTCATGGGAGCATCAAGCGCTGGTACGGGCGCGTGCAATCTGCGGTGATAAACGCGTCACAGCCCGTTTTTGTGATATTCGCCGTACAGTCTTAGCATTACCGCGCACAATTGAGGAAGTACGTATCGAAGTGACAAGTATGCGTATCAAAATGCAAAAGCATCTGGGTACGAGCCAATGGCAACAGCAAGCGGGTAAGTTTCATCTTAAACAAGATGCAGGCGGTGTCATTGATATCGAGTTTTTGGCACAATTTGCCGTACTGGCCTATTCGCATGAGCATCCAACCTTGACCAAATGGAGCGATAACGTCCGTATCTTTGAAGAGATGGCGACACTAGGTATTTGGGAGAGTGAGATCTGTCAAGATTTGACGGATGCTTATTTGCGCATAAGGGCTGCAACGCATCAATTGGCACTATCCGAGCAGTCATTACTGGTCGATGAGTCGCTTTGGACTGAAACCCGTGCACTCGTGCAGGCGCAGTGGCAGCATTTGATGGGTGTTGAATCGACAGAATCGCGGTATTAAAACGGCTGTGCTGAATGAAAGGACAGTGTTAAGACAGTCTTGGCACTGATATTTAACGCCATATAAATAAAGGCACTGCAGTAATGAACTAAAATAGTTCATTTGCTTGGCGTGCTGGTGATATAATCATTTGCGCATTAAATTTGCACATGATATTCGTGCATTAAAACAGACACTCAGTGTCACTATAAAATTTTAATTAAAACATTTACTTAACACTCAACAAAAAAGTTAGACGTTAGTGCTAGCATAAGGATTATTAGATGAATATGGCAACAAAGGAAGGCAAGCTTTGGATGAATGGCACGATGATTGAACAGCCAGATGCCAAAATTCATGTGCTTACGCACAGCATGCATTATGGTATCGCAGTCTTTGAAGGCGTCCGTGCCTATCAAACTGCTGATAACCGTACCGCGATTTTCCGCTTAAAAGAACATACTGAGCGTCTGCTAGGTTCGGCAAAGATTTTCCAAATGGATGTGCCTTTTGATGCAGCAACACTTGAGCAAGCACACAAAGATGTGGTCAAGCAGAACAATCTAGCAGAAGCTTATATTCGCCCGCTAATTTGGTTCGGTGCCGAAAAACTGGGTCTGTCATCACGTGATAATAGCGTTAATGCCATGGTAGCTGCTTGGCATTGGGGCGCGTACCTTGGTGAAGAAGGTATCAAAAACGGTATTCGTGTAAAAACGTCATCATATACCCATCATTTGCCAAACGTGACCATGTGTAAAGCAAAAGCCTCAAGCAACTACCCAGTATCTATCATGGCAAACCAAGAAGTGACCCGTAACGGCTATGACGAAGCCATCTTGATGGATCCACAAGGCTATGTCTGCCAAGGCGCTGGCGAGAACTTATTTTTAGTTAAAGATGGTGTATTGCATACCCCTGATTTAGCAGGCGGGGCACTTGACGGTATCACGCGTCGAACTATTGTCCAATTCGCTGAAGATTTGGGCATTAAAGTTGTTGAGCGCCGTATCACTCGTGATGAGTTTTACTTAGCGGATGAAATATTTATGACTGGTACCGCTGCTGAAGTCACGCCTATTCGTGAATACGATGATCGTACTATCGGTAATGGTGGTCGCGGACCCTTGACTGAAAAGCTGCAAACCTTGTACTTTGATGTGGTTCATGGTCGTAATGAGCAGTATATGGATTGGTTAAGTTTTATTGACTGATTGTGTTACTTTATTTTTTTAAGAAAGCTGGACGTCACTGTCCAGCTTTTTTATGATTAAATGATTCTTTTTAAGTAGAGCTATTAAATAACTATATTCATAAATAGTCTACAATAACTGCTTTTTGAAGTATTTTACTAATCTGGTTTGAATGCACATTATATCGAGGTAGCTGTGAAAATCCTTCATGTTCTGCTTACTAGGATGCCTATACCGCCTTTAAAATATGGAGGCACTGAACGTGTTGTTTGGGCATTATATAAAGGGCAAAAAGAGTTGGGGCATGACGTTAAGTTTATGACCAAGCATCAGAACCAGCATCCTGATTCAATTTTATACAATCCTGCTCAGGGAATTGAAGATCAAGTAGAAGGCTGGGCCGATGTTATTCATTTCCATTTCTTATTTCAAGGGACATTAAAAACCCCTTTTGTTTGTACAACGCATAACCAACAGATTACCCCTGCTATATTTCCTAAAAATACTATATTTCTGGGGAAATTACATGCCGAACGTAGTGGGGGAGAAGCGTATGTTTATAATGGCTTATACTGGGAGGATTATGAGCAACCTAATATAAAGCAGCCAGAAAACTATGTACATTTTTTAGCGAATGCAAAATATAAAGACAAAAATTTAAAAGACAGTGTGGATATTGCAAGACAAGCAAATAAAAAATTGCATGTTATTGGTAGTAAACGTTACTGCTTAAAATGGCGTAAAGACGGCAAATATCAACCTTATATTTATCCGGGTAATGATCTTAAGTTTTATGGCATGATTGGCGGTGACAAGAAGAATAAGGTTATTCGCAACTCGCAAGCGTTGATTTTTCCTGTACTAACAAATGAGGCTTTTGGCTTAGCTATGATTGAAAGCCTATATTTAGGCTGCCCTGTTATTGGTAGTCGATGTGGTTCTCTGCCAGAGCTCATCAATCAAGATGTCGGTGTTAGTACCGATAGTAAAAGTGTGATGATAGATACTCTAAGAAATATTGGACAATTTAGTCGTCAGCGCTGTCATGATTATGCACGAGACACATTCAATCACCTTGTGATGAGTAAGAACTACTTATATTTTTATGAAAAAGTCTTAAATGGTCATGCTTTACATGAGACAGCACCTGAGGTGACTCAAAATCTCCCATATGATTTTGTCTTAAAAGATTAAAAGATTAAAAGGTTAAATGATGAAAATATTACATGTACTTTTGACTCAGTTAAGTATTCCACCCAAAGATTATGGTGGTACTGAACGAGTGTTATGGGGATTGTATCAAGGACAAAAATCACTAGGGCATGAAGTCAGGTTTTTAACCAAGCACAAAAGCTCACATAAAGATGCGGTCTATTTTGATGAGCAACTGCCTTTAGAAAAGCAAATAGAAGGGTGGGCAGATATCATTCACTTTCATTTTCGCTATGATAATGATATCGATACTCCATTTGTGTGTACTGAACACAGTAACAGCGAGATTGAACAAGAATACCCTGTCAATACGATCTATTTATCAAAGAAGCATGCGGAAAACTATAATGCCAATTGCTATGTGCATAATGGTTTGTATTGGAATGATTATGGCGAGCCAGACTTTAATCCTAAAAACTATGTCCATTTTTTAGCAAAAGCTTCTTGGCGAATTAAGAACCTGCAAGGAACTGTGAAAATAGCGCAGCAAGCGGATATTCCGCTACATGTATTAGGCGGCGATCGTTTTAACATCCGTCGGAACCCTTATTTTTATACGTCCTCAAAACTGACCTTCCATGGAATGGTCGGTGGTGAGCAAAAAAATCAGTTACTCCGTCACTCCAAAGGATTGCTCTTTCCCGTGTTATGGCATGAGCCTTTTGGATTGGCAGTCATTGAAAGCCTATATCTGGGTTGTCCTGTGCTGGCAACACCTTTTGGGTCTCTACCAGATATCATCACGCAAGAGGATGTTGGTGTTTTATCTGACAGTTATGCCGAGCTTGTTGAGGCGACTAAAAATATTGATAGATTTGATAGACGTGCTTGTCATCATCATGCGCAGACGTATTTTAGTCATGTTGCCATGGCAAAAGGCTATATGGAATGCTATGAAAAAGTGCTTGCAGGCGAAGTACTTAATGCAACTAAACCAAGAGCCAAAGCAAATATTAAAGAAAGATTAAAAATGAGAGACTGATTTAGTGAATTAGTCGAAAGGGACGATAGTGTAAAACATACGTTTACCGATACTACGTTTAATCTTTTTGAAAAAATGATTTAATTCTCTTGGGTTTTTAAGCATATTGCTATTATGTGCTGAACGAGCTTTGCTTATATCACTTTCCAAAGTGGGGTTCTCTGGCTCTAAAATAGTCGATTGTATGCTTAAGGCAGTGGATAATTGATAAACACATGTAATGTTTAATAATTTACCAAATATCAGGTGATCTATTGCTATGTAGTCGTTTGCACTTAATGATCTAACATGCTGAAGCAGGGTAATAGCTGCTTTTTTTGAGATTATATAAGCAGCTGTTCCAGTATGAGAGCTTCTTAAGCGAGAGACACACCGATCCTTATAGCTAATCGATGCTTTATCAAGATGAATTTTTTCAAATACTATTTCTAATTTGATAATATCCATGTCAATTAAGTTATCTAATATCCATTGATTATCAGTGAGAAAATTATTAGCATTTTCTCCTAAGTATATATCGTCCTCAAATATTGACATATATTCGAGATTGTCGTCTATTATTTTTTGCCATAAGCAAACA
The DNA here is from genome assembly GCF_036861305.1 of Psychrobacter sp. S4(2024). Classification (NCBI taxonomy): domain Bacteria; kingdom Pseudomonadati; phylum Pseudomonadota; class Gammaproteobacteria; order Moraxellales; family Moraxellaceae; genus Psychrobacter; species Psychrobacter sp. S4(2024). The sequence goes on from NZ_JAZAQR010000003.1 coordinate 465,946, forward strand.
TGGCTCAAAAAACAAGCTTTTTCTATAGGTGATAAACGCTCACTTTCTGCCAAGCGTAAACCTAATGCTTTAGACACTTCCGTCAATTGAGAGACTGTTATCGCATCATAGAATTCAAAAGGGATGTTTTGCTTTGTAAATTCTTGAATGATGTGCTGACGACGATCAGTCGCGGTTGTTAGGCTGATGACATGGTTCTGCATTCAATCTTTTCCTTGGTTAAGCTGCCAAAGCATTATATATTTATCCATTGTGTAGCCTAATGAGGCGAAAGCCAAAATATAGCCATAAGCCCCGCCTAATATGTCAGCACGCATGACGTATTCACGAAAGAAAGAAAACCAAGAACGTAATAACATGCCTAAAAGCGTTACCTTTTTACCTTTATGATGTTTTTCTCTTGCCCAATCATGACTGTAGCGCACATTTTTCATCAAAAAATGGTGTAAATTATCATTGGTAATATGCAATAGATAACCTTTCAATACCTCACTTGGAACGCCTTTTTGATCTAACGATTCATGAACGTCTAAATTAGAGTATTTAAATAAGCTATTGGCATATAATCGTGCCAGTTTATCCGTATACCATATTCGTTTCTGTACTTCGACGCCGCAAAACTGATTGACTCGAGCCACACTAAATACTCTATCAGTCTGTAGCGGCTCATTTAATAACCTAGCAATAGAGTGTCTTAAATTATTCTCTAGGCGTTCGTCTGCATCTAGTACTAAGACATAATCACAAGTAGCATAAGATTGTGCCAACTGTCGCTGTTTGCCGAAGCCTTGCCACTGCTCATTGACGTACCATTTAGCACCATACTGTAGGGCAATGGCTTTAGTGTCATCTGTGCTACCAGAATCCAAAATAATGATTTCATCTACAATATCTTGTACTGTTTTTAAACATGCTTGTAAATGCTTGCCTTCATTTTTTACAATCATTACTAAAGACAAGCTGCTTTGTTTTTTCGATACGTCTACTGGCTGTAAGTTTTCAGCTATTTCCAACGATTTTATAAATGCTTGCTCTGTTTTATTGTATGTTAGGTCATATAAAATAGCGTATTTATTAAAGGTATACTGCATAAATAGCAGCGAATATATGAGTCCGTATTTGCCTTTTAAGAAGCGTCCATCTATTAGGTACTGCTTAATAAATGCCCAAATTGGATTGAAAATAACTTTATAAAAGCTAATTTTTCTACCTTTTTTATGGCGATCCTCAGCCCACGCCTTAGCATAATCTAAACGTTTTTGTAGCCAAAATAGTGGCGTTTCGGCTGTATGATGGCGCATAAACCCATCTAATGTCTTGGTAATAGCATTATGTAGGACGACAGATTCATGGACTAGATTTTCATTATAATAAAAGTGACAGGGATATAAACGCCAGTGTGCTTTTATTGCCCAATAGCTAGGGTCAATTTCGTGCCCAAAAATACAATCAATACGCTTAATACCATAGACTGTATTATCAGGTTTTTGTGTGATGATCTTTAGTATACTTTCTTTAAGCTGAGGAGTAACTTCTTCATCAGCATCTAATGCAAAAATCCAATCACCGGTCGCATATGACTGTGCCAATTGACGTTGTTTGCCAAATCCTTGCCAATCTGTATTGACATACCATGTTCCGCCATATTGCTCTACGAGCTGACGGCTATTATCGGTGCTGCCTGAGTCTAATACGATGATTTCATCAGCCAATCCTTGCAGAGAAGGTAAAGTAATAGCAAGGTTTTTGGCTTCATTTTTAACTATCATTACTACTGATAAGCGGTATGACCTAATATTTTTTACATGATTCACATCATATGCTCCTGTAGATAGTGATTTAGATTTGCATCAAAATAAGGGCTAATACCCTAAAAAATGGTAGCCTACAGTTTAATTAGACAATAACAAATGTATTAGCGAATGAATAAAAAAATGTTTTAATAGATGCTTGTTCGTAATATAAAAATAGAGGAGACTAGCATACAAAGGTAGAGCGCTGCAATATTAAACAATTATTTTACGGCTATTTATTATACCAAGATAGGCATCACAAGTATGAAAGACGGGTTACTATGATAACTAGCAATAAACCAACTATTTTACTAATATTAAAAGCGTTAGAAGGGCGCGGTGCAGAACGTATGGTCACGACATTGGCGCGTGCCTATATAGATATGGATTATGATGTCCATGTGCTTTGCCTAGAAGATACGACAGATATGTGCTTAGATTCTCGCGTGCATTACCACATCGTCCCTTATAATCAGCCGCTTTTTAATATAGAAACTGAGCAAGCCCCCGCTTATAAACAGGTTGCAGCGCGCATTGATGAATATGTACTAAAAAATATCGGAACACCTAAATTAATCTTGGCCAATATTTACAAGGTTAATTGGATTATGGCATATAGTAAGCTACCAAATATAGTGAACGTATTGCACACCGCAGTGTCCAAACAGTTTCAAGAAAAGCTAACAACCATACCTGCTCAAACCATAAGTCATTTAAAAGTGGTTTATGGTGCTCATCCGTGTAGTTGTGTCAGTGGAGGCGCATGCCAAGATTTATTGGCATTAATAGGTAACTTAAACAGAACCACGACAATTTATAACCCATGCGATGTCAGTCAAATTCAGCAATTGGCCAGTGAACATTTTCATATTGAAGAGTTTGGCTTGACTGATAAAGGTTATATTATTCATGTCGCTTCGTTTGACGCTATGAAAGGTCATCGTGATTTACTGCACGCCTATGCCAAAACAGAGCGTAGGCTACCATTGGTTTTGGTAGGTAAAGGTCGACTTGAAGATGAAATAAAACAATTAGCGATTGAGTTAAAAATTGAGGATAAAGTATATTTTTTAGGCTTTCATGCCAATCCTTATCCGTTGATTGCGGGAGCCGCACTGCTCGTCATGACTTCTAAGTACGAGGGCTTTGGTTATGTTATCGTCGAAGCGCAAGCCTTAAATGTACCTGTTATTAGTACGGATTGCCCCTTTGGTCCAAGAGAGCTGTTACCACAGAAAAACTTAGTTGCTATTGATGATATCGAAGGGTTGGCAGCGCTAATAAGTCAGGCATTAGATAATGCGAATCAATTTATAACGCCGTTAAATCAGTAGCTATTACCAAAACATATTGCACAGCAGTATTTAGATTTTTCGCTATCAATAGTAAATGATATTAACTAAAGTCGAAAAGTGATTTAGAGATAGGAGAGTGATTGGTAACACGCACGCCATATTGTTGATAGGTTTTGGCTAATAAATTAAATGACGGTACAATAGTATTGCTGATGACATTATTTAGCGTCGTGGGCGCGCTACGCTCTCTATCTTCATAAAACCGCGGCTCGTTACTATTAAGTAGATCAACACCATATAAATGCAGTGCGTTTGCACCACGGGAGAAAGCCAGCTGCGTTGCTACATAAGCCACTGTTCCAGCTTCTACAAAGCCGTAAGTGATGTCTAAGGACAACCCGATAGGTGATGGCTGATGATAGCTATCGATAACAAATTTAGCATGCTTAGCAAATGCTGATAGTGGCGTTTTTCTATTGAGCGCTTGGTATCGTGACTCCTTACCTAACAGCAAAAGACTAAATTCTGAATCATTTCCTTTAACACCCCACGGTCTGTCAACAAGATAGATAATACGCATCTTATGATGATATTTTTTTATGATTTCAGGATGGGCACTGACCAATGCTTCTAATACTGCCAAGGTGGCATATAAGGGCTGACCGGTGTAGTATTTGTTTAATATATCGGGCTGATGGAGGATAAAACGTGCATCACTAATGACATAACCGACGACTTTGTTAAAGCTATACTGAGCGGTGAGACTAATACTACCATTAATAAAAATCGTGGCTGTATCTAGTAAAGGTATAAAATTTACCTCAGCAATAGAGGGACCTGAAGCAATGATATTGACAGCTTGTCGGTCAAGGTTTTGTTGGGTTTCTTTTGCGTTAAATGCGTAAATAGGGAAAGGCTGATTACCAACATCAAACTCAATCATAGGAGGCAATCCCAATGTCAACTCCAGATATTTTAAAGTAATGTTGGTTTGATGATTAAATTATATCCAATATTCTTTGAGCCAAGGGCTCGGCTTCACATGACGATACCATTTACCGCTGCCGCCATTGATGGCATCCGGTGGATTAATCTCACCATGGAAAATAACGATTTTAGCATCATTTGGCAGAGTAGGTGCCCGTACTAGATTAAACGGAATGGGCGCAATACATTGGTATTTAAAGCTGACACACCAATCTTTGTCCCAATACTCTAAATGATGATGCTCACGTAAATAATTGGACAGATATGCTTGCTCATGACGAACTTGAGTACGAATAGTTTCAAAATTACGTTCAAAATTTGCGAGCAAATCAGGATACGTATTCATACCGATATTGAAGCGGTATACCGAGCTATTGCCAATCATACGCCACGGTTTTTTCCAGTCACGAATGATGACGACGCTATCTTCATGCTCAGCTTCATAAGTGAAAAAGCCGTCAATATTATCAACGATAACGATATCGATATCTAAAAATAATGCAACGCCTTTTAAATCGTAAAGCTCGGGCTTAAACGTAGTCAGTTTTTTCCAACCACGCTCAGGTCCTGCAGGTAGATTGAGCTCAGGGATAGGGTGGCAGATAACAGCAGGATCGATACCAGTACTGTCATCGGTTAAGCAAACCATCTGAAAATCTAAAGTTAGGTTACGATGCACCATGTTATAAAGACGGTTAACATATTCAGCACCATATTTATCACCCCATTTCATACAAATGATATAACGCTGATCAGAGTTTTTACTGTCCGTTGGCGTTTGATTGGTTGGTAAATTTTGATTCATGTCAGTTGCCATAGTGCACTCATATTTATATAAATAAGGGGCTAACTTTTAAAAAATTGATAAAGAGTAATAGAATTGAGAGTCTATCAGTAGTGTACGGATTTCACTGTATCGATTTTATTTATTATCGACCTTAGTGTGATGTGTGCGAATGAATGCTGCTAGATTAGCTTCATCAGTGTTGTAAGGGTTGTCTATCATAGGGATATGCTTAAAGCGTCGATAACCCCACATATAATGACTGTAATTGTCTTCAATCATACGTTGCATTGCTAGATTGAGTGCATAAGCTGCTGTTTTAGTATTGCGATCATATAATGCTGGGTCATCGAGTTTATAGCAATAAATATCAAAGCCATGCCCGTCGTCGCGGCGAATACATACCAATCCGACCAGTGCGCATTTGGTTTTACTAGCAAGTTTGGAGGCGAGAGTACTGGTCAACGTTTCAATGCCAAAAAAAGGCACGATGACACCGCCTGATGGGTCAGGAACGTGGTCAGGTAAGACAATACTAAAACCACCTTGTTTGAGTGTTTTAAATACTGCTTTTACACCGCTACCATCCGTCGGTACTAATGTCGCATTGAGGCGGGCACGACCTTGCAATATAAAATTGTTGGTAATGTCACCTTTTACGGGCTTATACATGATGGTTGGCGAGCCAAATTGATTGAGCCAAGCATTCATCATCTCCCACGTACCCAAATGCGGTACGATCGCGAGCATGCCGTTAGGACTAGCAAGTCCATCAAGTAAAATATCTTTATTATGAACGTCACGAATTTGAGTGATACTCCAATCAGGTGGCATCGCCCAGGTTTTGATTGACTCAATGCTGGTTAAACATTGATGATAGATAATCTCTTTGGTTAATGCTTGTTTTTGCAGGTGAGATAACGTAGGGGCAATCAGTGCCATATTGATTTTAACCGTGCGCATGATACTAGCGCTTGGCATCCTTAAGATTATCCACGCAACAAAACGTGCCAGCATCTGCAAGACAGACAGTGGCACGATTTTGAAAATATGATACGGATTCATGACCATTCACACAGTGATGAATCACATAACAAGCACTGTAAAAAATAGCTTCGCATGATCAGACTATTTATTCAGCAGACTTACTGGTGTCAGCTTGTACTTTTTCACGGACACGGATACCAAGCTCACGTAGCTGCTTGGTATTTACCTCAGCCGGTGCTTGTGTCAATGGACATTCAGCAGTTTTGGTTTTTGGGAAGGCAATCACGTCACGGATAGAGCTTGCGCCTACCATAAGCATGATTAAGCGATCCAAACCAAATGCCAAGCCACCATGTGGCGGCGCACCAAATTTTAACGCATCAAGCAAGAAGCCGAATTTGTCTTCTGCTTCCTGATCATCAATACCCAATGCTTCAAATACGGCTGTTTGCATCTCAAGTGTATTGATACGTAAACTACCACCACCCACTTCAGTACCGTTTAATACCATATCATAAGCGATAGAAAGGGCAGATTCAGGATTGGTTTTTAATTCTTCAACCGAACCTTTTGGCTTAGTAAATGGATGATGCATTGAGGTCCAGCGACCATCTTCAGTTTCTTCAAACATCGGAAAGTCAGTTACCCAAAGTGGGGCCCACTCACAAGTGGTCATTTCTAAATCTAAACCAATCTTTTGACGTAGGGCGCCGATGGCATCATTGACCACACTGGCTTTATCCGCACCAAAAAAGATAATATCGTTGCTTTCTGCACCAGTACGCTCAATCAGGCTGACCAATACATCATCAGTCATATTCTTAATGATAGGAGACTGTAGACCAGATTCTTTATCCACGCCGTTATTGATGTTGCTGGCATCGTTGACTTTAATATAAGCCAAACCACGTGCACCATAGATACCAACGAATTTGGTATACGCATCAATTTGCTTGCGGCTTAATGAAGCACCACCTGGTATACGTAGGGCAGCAACGCGACCTTTAGGATCGTTGGCAGGACCGGCAAACACTTTAAAATCAACGTCTTTCATTAAGTCTGCGACGTCAATCAATTTAAGCGGAATACGTAGGTCAGGCTTGTCTGAAGCATAATCACGCATGGCTTCAGCATAAGTCATACGTGGGAACTGTTCAAATTCAACGTCCATCATTGTCTTAAAGACATGCTTAATCAGACCTTCGTTGATATTCATGATTTCTTCTTCATTTAAGAAAGAAGTCTCAATATCGACTTGGGTAAATTCAGGCTGACGATCAGCACGTAAATCTTCATCACGGAAGCACTTAGCGATTTGATAATAGCGGTCAAAACCTGCGACCATCAATAACTGTTTAAACAGCTGTGGCGACTGCGGTAAGGCAAAGAAGTTACCCGGACGCGTACGTGAAGGCACAAGATAATCACGAGCACCTTCTGGCGTTGCACGAGTCAAGATAGGGGTTTCTACGTCTAAAAAGCCATGATCATCTAAATAACGACGAATCGCTGAGGTGGCTTTCGCACGGAATACCATACGATCTTGCATTTGTGGACGGCGCATATCAAGATAGCGATATTTGAGACGCAAATCTTCTGAGACCGTACTTTTCTCATCATTCAATGGGAATGGCGGAGTTTCAGACTTTGCAAGCACTTCGATTTCTTTCGCCAACAGCTCGATGTGACCACTGGTCATGTTCGCGTTTTCAGTACCCGCGTAGCGTTGACGGACACGACCTGTAATTTTTATTACATATTCAGGACGTACTGCATCAGCAATAGCAAACGCTTCTGGGGTATCAGGATCGACAACGACCTGCAAGATACCAGCGCGGTCACGCATGTCTAAGAAAATCACGCCACCGTGATCGCGACGACGATGTACCCAGCCTACGACACTAATGGTTTGCTCAATTAAGCTTTCGGTTACGGCTCCGCAATATTCGTCTCGGTATTCGCTATGCGTCATAATATAATTATCCAGTTGTCAGCCCAATTCGAAATACAATAATGCAGCCATCGTTACGCTTCTTTTAGATAATAACTAGTTTAGTTAAAAGAAGCGCAAACAACGCGATTAAGACAAATAGTCATCACGTTGGCTACAGAAAATTTGGTGTAAACGTATATTATGCCTAATCTGCCTTTGTTATACAACCGAATCAGCCCAATCAAAGCTCAGTAAAGATGGCTATAAGCCGTATTTATGCCGTAACAATTGCATTAGGTTAAATATTGTTCCTCTGCTTGAAAAGATAAGCGCGCGTGCGCATATCAGCCTAACTTATAAAATTACACTAAGACCGTCTTAATCATTTAAGGAATCGCACTCATGCTTTTTAATCCCTCTAAAAACCCTGTTGAGCTAAGAGTTATCCATCTGAATAAAAACCAAGAGCAACGCCGTGAAGACCTGATGGAGGCGACTCAAGGTAAAGCTGCCCTCAAACAATTCAAAAAAGCACTGGCTAAAAAAGCAAAACAAGCCCTAAAAGCGAAAACCAAAAATAAGAAAAAAAATAGCGATAGCAAGCAACAAGTTTTTGTACTCGACTTTGATGGTGATATCAAAGCCACTGCTGTTAAACACCTGCGTGAAGAGATTAGCACGCTAATAAGCACGGCGAATAAAGGCGATGAAGTGGTGGTGCGTTTAGAGTCTGGTGGGGGCGTAGTACACGGTTATGGTTTAGCCGCCGCACAATTGGCTCGTCTAAAAGATGCTGGTTTGAAACTCACCGTCTGCGTTGATAAGGTTGCAGCTAGTGGTGGCTATATGATGGCCTGCGTAGCGGATAATATTGTGGCGGCACCATTTGCCATTATTGGCTCTATCGGTGTGGTATCACAACTGCCCAATTTCCATAAATGGCTCAAAAACCATGATGTCGATTATGAGATGTTTACGGCTGGTGATTACAAACGTACCGTGACTGTATTTGGTGAAAATGACGACGAAGATCGTGCCAAATATCAAGAAGAGCTAGAGCAAACCCATGAGTTGTTCAAGCACTTTGTCAATCGTTACCGCGGTATGCTTGATGTAGATAAAGTCGCAACAGGCGAACATTGGTATGGTGAAGATGCCCTGCATTTGAACTTGGTAGATAAATTACAGACATCAGACAGCTATCTATTAGAGCGTATGGAAAATAACGAAGTGTACGCGCTGCATTCACGTCAAAAGCCAACGCTTGCAGAAAAGCTAGGTCTGTCACAAGCTGCAGAAGCGACCGTCAGCATGGCGGTTGATAAGCTGCCAGAGGCACTAGCACGATTTGACTTTAATAGTCGTTTAAATATCTTAAAGTAGTTTTAAGTTTTAAAAGGCTAGTGCATAGCTGATCTTTAAAGTTCTAACCTGAATTCGTGCATTGTTTGTATTTTGTAAAAGGCGTGTCCTAACGGGTCGCGCCTTTTTGCTGTTTAAAAATAATCGCTGTGTTATAAATGGTAAATACGATACAGAGTTTACGTACGTACACTATGAAGTTTTTTATAAAAATGTGATTGAGATAATTAATAAGGATAGGGAAATCATTATGTCTAGCAATGCCTTGATGTTTACAGCGACAGAACATGGTCAAGCCATGCATGCCCAAGTACAAGCATTTATCGAAACCCATATTGAGCCCATTGAAGCGCAGTTTTGGGCAGATTGTCATCAGCAAAATCCTGATGGTAATTGGAAAAATTGGCAGTGGCCAGAAAAGTATGAGAACTTACGTAAGCAAGCACGTGAAGCCGGTTTATGGAATTTATTTTTGCCGGATGACATCCTAGGTGCTGGCCTTTCGGTTACCGATTATGCACCGATTGCAGAGTTGACAGGCCGCAGTTTACTAGCACCTTATGTATTTAACTGCAATGCCCCTGATAGTGGCAATATGGAGCTGTTGTGGCGTTATGGTACACAAGAGCAGCAAGATAAGTGGCTGACGCCAATCTTGGAAGGTAAAACGCGTTCGGTATTTTGTATGACTGAGCCTGAGGTGGCATCCAGTGATGCGACCAACATGCAGGCGACTGCGGTTGTCGATGGCGATGAGATTATTATCAATGGTAGTAAATGGTGGTCGTCCGGTCTTGGCGACCCAGCAGTTGATATTTTGATTGTGATGGCATACACCCCTGATGAAACTAAAGACCGTCATCATCAGCATTCGATGGTATTGGTTCCAGCAAAAACTGCAGGCGTTAATATCGAGCGCATGCTAAAAGTATTTGGCGATTATGATGCACCGCACGGGCATGGTGAGGTCAGCTTTAATGATGTACGTGTACCTGTGAGCCACTTTATCGGTGGCCCAGGTATGGGCTTTGAGATTGCGCAAGGTCGCCTAGGGCCAGGTCGCATTCATCATTGCATGCGTTGTATTGGGGCCGCTGAAAAGTCGCTAGAGCTGGCTGTAAAACGCGGTATGGAGCGTACGGCTTTTGGTAAGCCATTGCTACAACTGGGTGGTAACTTTGAGCGTATTGCTGAAGCACGTATTAAGATTGACCAAGCCCGTTTGCTGACTCTATATGCCGCACAAAAAATGGACGCGCAAGGCACCAAAGCAGCATTGACTGAAATCTCTGCCATTAAAGTCGTCGCACCGACAGTCTTACAAGAAGTGGTTGATATGGCGATTCAAATTCATGGTGGCATGGGCGTTTGCCAAGATACGATGCTGCCGAGTTTCTTTGCTCAAGCACGAGCGCTGCGCTTAGCCGATGGTCCTGATGAAGTGCATAAAACCATGATTGCGAAACTTGAGCTAAAGCGTCAAGGTTTTAGTCGTTCGTCGAAACCTGCTAAATCTTAAGGTAACTTAGATTTGTATCTATAACTAATACAAAACAAGCTCAATGGCGACCATAACCATAAATCCACTATCAATCATTTGATAGTGGATTCTTCACCCCTAAATAATCAATAAAAATAACTGCCCACACGATAAGGAACATCTTATGGCAACTGCTAATCAGAGCAATACTACGGATAAAGAAGTAGCTAATAAAATCTTAGATAAAGGCGGCGAGGTTCGTGAGGGTGAAGAGCTTGACGCCAAAGCGGTTAGTAACTGGCTACGCGCCCAAGGAATCGATGTAGCAGGTGAGCCAACGGTTACCCAATTCTCAGGCGGAGCATCAAACTGGACTTATCGCCTGCAATATGAAGGCGAAGGTAACGCTGAAAGTAAGAGCCAAGATTTAATCTTACGCCGTCCGCCAAAAGGCACTAAAGCCAAATCAGCACATGATATGGTGCGCGAATACACTGTCCAAAAATCCTTAAAGGATGCTTATCCTTATGTACCTAAAATGGTCGCGCTATGTACGGATGAGTCCGTCATCGGTGCCGATTTCTATGTCATGGAGCGTATGGAAGGTATCATTCCTCGTGCCAATTTGCCAAAAGGGATTGATTTAAACGAAGAGCAAACGCGTGCATTATGTACCAATGTTATCGATGCTTTGGTTGAGCTGCACCAAGTAGATTATAAAGCGCATCCTGATTTAGTGAATCTTGGGCGTGGCGAAGGTTATTGCGAGCGCCAAGTAACAGGTTGGGATAAGCGTTATGTCAAAGCCAAAACACCTAACGTCCCAAGTTTTGCATTGGTACGTCAATGGCTTGGCAAGCATACGCCTGCTGATAGTAAGACTTGCTTGATTCACAATGATTGGCGTTTTGACAATGTCATTTTAGATGCCGCAGATCCAACTAAGGTTATCGGTGTACTTGATTGGGAAATGGCCACCTTGGGTGATCCTTTGATGGATTTGGGTAGCGCCTTGGCTTACTGGATTGAAGAAGATGATAACATCATCATGCAGCAGTCACGCCGTCAGCCCACGCATTTAGAAGGGATGATGACTCGCGATGAGGTGGTTGCTTATTATCTTGAGCAGACAGGTCTAGAGATAGACAACTGGACGTTTTATGAGGTGTTTGGTTTATTCCGTCTAGCAGGTATTGTCCAGCAAATTTATTACCGCTACTATCATAAACAAACGACCAATCCGGCATTTAAGAATTTTTGGCTTATCGTTCATGTATTGCATGCAAAATCTCTGAAGTTGATAGCACAGTATGAAGGTGAGGCGTTATTTAATACTCATGTGCAGCCGCATTTGCAAGATATGGGCGTCGATGCTGCCACCATTGAGCAATTACCAGCGCCTGTACAAAAAGTTATTAAAGGTATTTTACCAAAAGGCTATTTTGCTAAGTCGCCGTAATCAAAAGCTGAGTAATTTTTTAGCAAGTAAAATTTTTGAAATCAGCATATTGAAACTATGATAAAAGGCAGTATTTTATGACAACCATTCTTCTGGCACGTCATGGCCAGGCATCCTTTGGACAAGAAAATTACGATCAGCTGTCAGAGCTAGGTGGTATCCAAGCGCAAATGCTCGGCCAGCATTATGCAACGACCCAGCGCCGAATCGATGCTATTTTTACGGGGAGTTTGGTCAGGCAACAAGATTCTGCACATCATTTTTGGCAGCGTTATCAGTCATTTGCTGATACCGATAGCTCTAACAAGCCTGCAATCGATATGAGTGCGCCGGATAGCTATGTACTGCCACAATTTGATGAATTTAATCATAAAGATGTTTTTGTTAAATCAGATCCAGCATTCAGCACTCGAGCATCAATTGCAGCTGAGATTGCTAAAGCGGATGTACCGATGACACGTTTGGCTGAGTTATTTGATAACGCGATGCAGCGCTGGCATGGCGGTGATTATGATCAAGATTATATAGAAAGCTGGTCACAGTTTAATGAGCGAGCTAAGCAAGCGCTTGAGCAAATACGTATACAGGTGACAACGCTAAATTTAAATCGTGATAGTACGGTATTGGTATTTACTTCAGGCGGTGTGATTGCGGCTATTACATCGCAACTCTTGCAACAAGGCAGTCAAACTGCGTATCAAATCAATAAAAGCTTGGTTAATACGGGCGTGACATCTATTACTTTAAAAGAGCAGAATTCACGTTTACTATCATTAAATGAGTATAGTCATTTATTCGCTGATGGTAAGCGTTTTGTGACATGGCGATAAGTCATGATTGGTTGCTAAAACCTTGTTATAGAAAGTCTGTAGTGGCTGGCTATTAGCGCAGATAACACCAAAGCCAGATAGACAGTTGGAAGTGTTTACGTTATCTTGAGGTTATCATTGATACATAAGAGAATGTCCATGCAAAATAAATTACTGAGCCTAGTGGCAAAAAAAGTTGCCAAAAGTAAAAATCAATTATTTGGCGCGGTCCAACCAGCACGTTATTTAAAAGGTTTAAATAAGCAGCAGATTGGTCGTGGCAAAACAGTTTTAATCACGGGTGCCAGCTCAGGGTTGGGCGAGGGCATGGCGAGATTGTTTGCTAAGCTTGGATACAACCTTGCTATTTGTGCGCGTCGTACGGATCGTTTGGACAGTCTACAAATAGAGCTGATGGCACAATATCCTGATATTCGTATCGAGTATCGAGTGTTAGACGTTAGTGATTATAATGCGATTTTTGAAGTGTTTGATGCCTTCACGGCTGACTTTGGTCATATTGATCGTGTCGTGGTAAATGCAGGCATTGGCGAGAGTCGCCGTATTGGTAAAGGACGCTTTGATACCAACCGCCGTACGGTTGAAGTTAACTTTATCTCAGCGCTCGCGCAGTGTGAAGCGGCGATGAGTATCTTTCGCGCACAAAATAGGGGCCATTTGGTCGTGATATCTAGTATGTCAGCGATGCGTGGATTACCTAAGCACTTGACTGCCTATGGTGCGAGTAAAGCAGGTTTGGCACATTTGGCAGAGGGTATCCGTGCTGATATGCTATTGACCAAACTGCCGATCAAAGTCTCTACTATTTATCCAGGCTATATCCGTACTGAAATCAATGAAAATGCCAAGCCATTACCGTTTGAAGTAGATGCAGATACGGGCACCAAATCCATCGTTGCAGCGATTGAAGCTGAGGTTGATGAAGCTTGTGTACCCAGTCTACCATGGTCTATCGTCGGTCAAGCAATGAAGCACTTGCCATTGCAGGTGGTCAATAAAGTCAGTTAGTACAAGCGACATTAATAATATCAAGACCAATAAAAGAATCCCTCTATATGCTGATATAGAGGGATTCTTTTATTGGTCTTAATGTGTACAGATTTTAGAAGTTATAACATTTGAGGGTTATCTGCCATGTGTTTTTCACGCAGTTTTTGACGCAATATTTTACCCACATTACTCTTTGGCAACTCACTCACAAATTCGATATGACGCGGGCATTTGTAGCCAGTCAAATTGTCCAAGGCAAATTCTTTAATATCACTCTTGGTAACATTGTTATCAGCAGGAACGATATAAATTTTGACCGCTTCGCCTTGATGCTCATCAGAAATGCCAATCACTGCGCAATCAATAATACCTTTGCAATCTAGCATAACTGACTCAATCTCATTCGGAAAGACGTTAAATCCTGATACCAAAATCATGTCTTTTTTGCGATCAAGTAAAGTGATATAGCCTTTTTCGTCCATACTAATGATATCACCAGTACGGAAGTAACCCTCTTTAGTAAAGTCGTTGGTGTTGTCTTTATTAAAATAGCCTGAGGTGATATTTGGTCCCTTAATGCACATTTCACCAGACTGATTAAAACCTACGGTCTCGCCATTATCATCGACCACAATTACATCGACACTAGGTACAGGAATGCCAATAGTGCCATTGAACTTGCGATCAGTAATGACGTTAGCAGTACCTGCTGCAACCCCTTCAGTCATACCCCAACCCTCAACCATCGGGCAACCAGTGACTTCTAACCAGCGCGCTGCCGTCTGCTCAGTCGCTGCCATACCGCCTGCTTGTGAGATACGTAATGCGCTAAAATCTAAGTTTTTAAAGGTTGGTTGATCAAGTAGCCCTTTAAACAAGGTATTGACGGCAGGAAAAATATGGAAGGGCTGTTTTGATAAGGTTTTGACAAATCCAGGCATGTCTCGTGGATTAGGTATTAATATAAAAGTATAACCCGAACGCATACCTAGCAAGCTCAGCATAAAGGCAAATATATGATATAGCGGCAATGCCATCACCATATTAATGTACACCTCATTAATTTCAGAGGTAACAGGGCGATACCATGCTTCTGATTGCATGGCAGCAGCGACAACGTTACGCTGGGTTAAAATAGCGCCTTTAGATAGGCCTGTTGTACCGCCGGTATATTGTAAAATAGCTTTTTGTTGCAGTGAGGTTTTTGGTGTTTGAAAAGGCAGGTTTTTGCCTTTTTTAAGCACATCAGGGAATTTGGTAACATTATACTTAGGGTCATTCAGGTTGTACTTAGGCACTAAGCGTTTGACCTGACGAATAACGGTGTTGACCAAAATACCCTTTAGTCCCATCATGTCGCCCATTTTCGATAGGACAATACGTTTGATGTTCGTCTCTTCAATGACTTGCTCAAGTGCTTGAGCAAAGTTATCGACGACAAAAATAACCTGAGCGCCTGAATCATTGAGTTGATGACGTAGCTCACGACCAGTGTATAGTGGGTTGATAGGAGTGCAAACATAGCCGGCGCGTAATATACCGATCATCGTCGGTAAGTATTGCGGTACATTTGGCATCATGACTGCCACTACGCTACCTTTGGGGATATCTTGTGCTTGCAACCAAGCAGCGACAGCAAGAGACGCTTTGTCCACGTCTCCATAAGTATGAGAAACGCCCATACAGATGGTCATAGGATGCATACGGAAGCGGTCAAAACACTCTTCATACAACTCGATGAGACTTTCATACTGATCAGGATTAATAGTCTTGGGTACGTTTGCTGGATATTGAGCAAGCCAAGGTTTATCTGTTGTCATACTAAGCGTCCTTAAATTTGCGATCAGTTAAGGCTCTATACAAAAGTAGTCACATCCATGTCAACAATACGAGTCATCACCAGTTAGGCGGTGGATTGTCGAGTGCTATCCCATTTATTCACAAACTGCTAAAATACGGCGGCCTTTATACAAGGTGATTGAACTAAAAATTCATTTAACCACACAGAAAACTCATCTGAATGGATTAAATGGCTGGTTTGTAATTATTTTTGAAAAATGTACTGCTGTTTAAGGTCAATTAATTGACCTCAGTTAAATATATTACTGACTCAATGTTATAAACAATAGCGTAACATATTTTGGCAATACATTAACATAAGTGTAATTGAGTAAGTTATTGCTATAAAAGAACTTGAGAGTTTGTCGTTATACTTGATATATTGAAAAATATATGTTGCAACTAAGAATAGTGAAGCGATTGCAGAGATAAGATAGCATATTAAAAATGCTAATAAAGTTTAAAATTGATCGATGGTATGGTTAATAAAAAAGCGCCTTGCATCTAATGCAAGGCGCTCTTGACAATTAAAAGACCGCTTTAATTATAGTTGAGGATTGTCTATCATATGCTTCTCGCGAAGTTTTTGACGTAATACTTTACCGACGTTACTTTTTGGTAGCTCAGTAACAAACTCGATATGACGTGGGCATTTATAACCAGTCATATTGTCTAAAGCAAACTCTTTAATAGAGTTTTTGGTGACATTGTTATCAGCAGGGACAACATAGATTTTGACCGCTTCACCTTGATTCTCATCAGGGATACCGATGACAGCACAATCGATAATGCCATCACAATCAAGCATGACCGACTCGATCTCATTTGGAAATACATTAAATCCTGACACCAAAATCATGTCTTTTTTACGGTCTAATAGTCTAAAGTAGCCTTTCTCGTCCATGCTGACGATATCGCCAGTGCGAAAGTAGCCATCTTTGGTAAAGTCATCACTACTGTCTCTATTTAGATAACCTGAGGTGACGTTAGGTCCTTTGACACACATCTCGCCTGCTTGATTGGCACCGACAGGGTTGCCCTCGTCATCGATAATAATGACATCAACACTAGGGACAGGGACGCCAATCGTACCATTAAACTTGCGATCAGTGATGACGTTGGCAGTACCAACAGCAACCCCTTCCGTCATTCCCCAACCTTCAATCATAGCGCAGCCTGTCGTCTCAAGCCAGCGTCTTGCTGTTTGCTCAGTCGCTGCCATGCCGCCTGCTTGTGAGATGCGTAATGAGCTAAAATCTAGATTTTTAAAGTTCGGATTGTCGAGTAAGCCTTTAAATAAGGTATTGACCGCAGGGAAAATATGGAAGGGCTGTTTTGATAACGTCTTAACAAAGCCTGGTATATCACGCGGGTTAGGAACCAATATAAAGGTGTAACCTGCACGCATACCCAGTGAGCTCAGCATAAAGGCAAAAATATGATACAGCGGCAGTGCCATCACCATATTGATATATACCTCATTAATCTCTGAGGTAATAGGGCGAGTCCAAGCTTCTGACTGCATCGCGCCTGCGACAATATTACGCTGAGATAAAATAGCGCCTTTAGAAAGCCCTGTTGTACCACCTGTATATTGCAAAAAGGCGGTTTGACTCAAAGACAGTTTTGGCTTTTGGAACGGCAGGTTTTTGCCTTTCTTGAGCACATCAGGGAACTTAGTGACGTCGTATTTTGGGTCATTCAGATTATACTTGGGTACCAAGCGTTTGACCTGACGGATAATGGTGTTGACCAATATACCTTTTAGACCCATCATATCGCCCATTTTTGATAGGACAATGTGTTTGATGTGGGTTTCTTCAATGACCTGCTCAAGTGCTTGGGCAAAGTTATCGACGACAAAAATAACCTGAGCGCCAGAGTCATTCAATTGATGGCGTAGCTCGCGACCAGTATACAGAGGATTTACGGGTGTACAGATATAACCGGCGCGCAAAATACCAATCATCGTTGGCAAGTATTGCGGCACGTTTGGCATCATAAGCGCGACTACGCTACCTTGAGGCAGACCTTTTGCCTGTAACCATGCAGCAACCGCGATAGAAGCTTTATCGACATCGTCGTAGGTATGAGTAACGCCCATACAGATGGTCATAGGATGCATGCGAAAGCGATCGAAGCACTCTTCATATAGCTCCATGATACTGCTATATTTGTCTGGATCAATCGTCTTTGGCACACCAATAGGGTAATTTGCAAGCCAAGGTTTATTTGGCATCATAGTCAGCGTCCTTGAAATATGAGAGAGGTTAAATGTTGCTAGCTAAGCAGTCAGATCCTTGTCAATAACAAAACAGCGCTGACATAAAAGCGATCGCTGAATTTAATAATATCCTTATCCATTGACAGACTGCTGGTGTTATTGGGTTATTTGGCATCAGTAAATGGTAAAAAATAAGTGTTTAATTAAGAAGCTATTTGAGTAATCTTAAAAAATTAGCTGAATTAATTTTTTCTACCAACCATCTACCACAAAAAAATAATATATCAAATATATAATGATACATTTAAGCAATACGTTAGCATGAATCTAGGCTAAGGCACTATGATGATAAGAGTACTGCTCAGTACAGGAAATATCCTTATAAATGAATATATAGAAAGGTCTATACCCCGCTCAATGTAAAAATGATACAGCGAGGCTGGAATAAATGTTTTGCAGTCCTTGTAGGCATAGCATGCTTCACAGGGGCTACGAAAAGTCTATAGCAGTAGAGCTGTATCGGTTTTAAATCAAATCGATTCTATATATCATACGAAAAGAGAAGATGACTAATTACTGTCGTAGGAAAAACAGATTTTTCTAAAGATATTTAAGAAATCAATTATTATAGAAGCTACTTATTGTATTCTGAAATTGCTTGCTCAATAGCAACACGCAATTTTTTTGGCACACGAATAGGGCGCATTGGCGCGGTATTTGAGATGGTTTTATTTGACGCATCATTCTCTATAGCATCCGGTGTGATTTGATTTTGTACACAGGCAACAACGATTTTAGTGCTGCTTAGCAAAACCGCTTTTACATTGTCAGCAGTGTTCTCTTGAGAGGGCTGACGATAAATGCTTTGATAAAATACAATGCTGGCAGGTTTTATCTCAACGTTATCAATGCGTACATTAATGACCTCATCTAATAAAATTGCGCGCTTATATTGCAAGTCCGCTTGAGTGACGACGAAATGCTGAATCTGACCGTCATTGGTCTCTAAAAAATAACCATTTAAGCCCAATTGAGTAAACCAATCGCGGCGGCAGTTTTCAAAGAACACTAAGTGATTGGCATGATAGACTATACCGCCAGCATCAGTATGATTGATGTAGACATTATAGTTGGTCGCAAATAACGGCGTAATTATGTGAGGTTTTGATACGGCAGTTGGGTTCTTATCAGTTGTTTTTGTCATAATAATGCTCAATAGATTTTTAATAATAGGGTGTTATAAGTTGTTTAAATGCCGCTGCTTGATAAGCATGATTTAATAAAAAGTAGGATAGTCAATAAGAATGGCTTGATAGCATGTTTTGATAAAATGACACGGCAAACAGCCAAGTAATTAGACCAAACAAACACTCTAACTCAAGATATAAAAGGGTGCAACAGCTAGCGCTGTCTATGTCTGTTATCATAACCGTATTTGTTTTATTTTAGATTTATTTATAAGTGCATTTTAAAACTGCATTTACTTATCAAAGCAGTTATTTATATAGGATAGGATAATTTATGACCCGTTTTGTTTGTTTTAATATCAATGGTATCCGAGCTCGTCAACATCAGCTGGAGGCGGTGCGAGATATTATTGATCCTGATGTCATGGGTCTGCAAGAAACCAAGGTGCATGATGAGCAGTTTCCCCTTGAAAATGTAGAAGGCTTGGGCTATCACGTCGAGTATTTTGGACAAAAAGCGCATTACGGTGTGGCATTATTATCGAAAGTTGCGCCTATTTTTGTGCAAAAAGGTTTCCCTGACGAAGATGAAGAGGCGCAAAAACGTTTTATTCATGCGCGTTATGAGTTTGATGGGCGTGAGATTGATGTGCTCAATGGCTATTTCCCACAGGGTGAGAGTCAAGATCATCCGACCAAATTTCCGATGAAACGCGCTTATTATGCTGATTTAATGGCCTATATTGATACGCTAAAAGCAGAAGGGCGCTCGCTAGTGATTATGGGGGATATGAATATTGCCCCAGAAGACATCGATATTGGAATCGGTGAAGTAAATGCTAAGCGTTGGTTGAAAAATAGAAAAACATCCTTCCTACCTGAGGAGCGTGAGTGGTATAGCAATCTTATGTCACGTGAGTTGACTGATACCTACCGTTTGCATTATCCAGAAAGCACTGAATTATACAGCTGGTTTGATTATCGCAGTCGCGGTTTTGATGATGATCCTAAGCGTGGATTGCGTATTGATCATATTTTATGTACGCCTGATCTTGTTGAATGTTGTGTTGATGCGGGTATCAGCTATGAGCTGCGCGCTATGGAAAAACCCTCTGACCATGCGCCTATTTGGACAGCATTTGATTTAAACAAAGTATGATGTTTTTACCATTACGATTAAAGCTTTACAATCAATAAAAATATACCAATATCAATAATTAAGGAGTGAATGATGGCAGTTGGCAATGTTGCAGTACCTGAGACGATTTATCCTATTGAAGGCATTAAATTAAGCGCTACCGCAGCAGGCGTACGTTATAAAGATCGTGATGATTTGGTAATTATTGAGATCGCAGCTGATGCGGCCACTGCAGTGGTAACGACCAAAAACGCATTTTGTGCAGCGCCTGTGCGCGTATTACGTGAACACTTTGCTGCAGCTTCTCCGCGCTATTTGGTGACCAATACTGGTAATGCTAATGCTGGAACCGGTGCTGATGGCAAACGCCGCGCCACAGATATCTGTGCGGCATTGGCTGCTAAAGCTGGCGTGGCTAGTGATGCAGTACTGCCATTTTCGACGGGTGTTATTGGTGAGCCATTAAATAGTGAAGCGATTATCGCTGGACTAGACAACGCATTAGCCAATCTAGCGCCTGATAATTGGCTTGCTGCTGCAAATGGTATCCGTACAACGGATACGATTCCAAAGCTCGCGAGTAAAAAAATCGATGTTGATGGTAGTAGTTATCATATTACGGGGATGTCAAAAGGCTCAGGCATGATACGTCCCAATATGGCAACCATGCTTGGCTATGTTGCAACCGATGCCAATATTGCTGCTGACTTATTACAAGAGATGTTAAATGCTATCAATGAGCAGTCTTTTAACCGTATTACGGTTGATGGTGATACCTCGACCAATGATTGTTGTGTATTGATAGCGACAGGTGCTGCGAGCTCAGATATCATTGATAGCCCTGAGCACCCACATTATCAGGCAGTGTTTGAGGCGTTAGCTGAAGTCTTTATACGTTTGGCACAACTGATCGTACGTGATGGTGAAGGCGCTACTAAATTTATGACAGTTAAAGTTACAGGTGGCAAAACCACGCAAGAATGCTGCGATGTGGCATATGCGGTTGCGCATTCACCCTTGGTCAAAACGGCATTTTTTGCCAGTGATGCCAACTGGGGTCGTATATTAGCAGCCGTCGGTTATGCTGGGATTGAAGACCTTGATACCGAACAAGTCGATGTCTACTTAGACGAAGTTATGATTTGTCAAAATGGTGGTGTCGCGCCAAACTATACGGAAGAGGCGGGCAATACGGTCATGAGTCGCCCTGAGATTACCATTCATATCGATCTTGTACGCGGTGATGCCCATGATACCGTTTACACCTGCGATTTATCTTACGACTATGTCAAAATAAATGCGGACTATCGTAGCTAAACAATCTTAATACTTACTTACAAAAAACGCTCAGAATCATCATGATTCTGAGCGTTTTTTATTTAGTGTTTTAAACTGATATCACTGAAAGTAGGGTGTATTTATCGGTAATATCAAAAATATTTATTTACTGTTGATTAACAGTCGTTGCAAAAGCTGACGTTAAGTTACAAAGCAGTTATAGAGGCGCAGTTACTTTGCGCCCTATACTGGTCGAGTTAATAATAAGTGATTAAGTGATATTGAAAAACCGGTTATTCTAAAATGAATAAATCGAGTCTAAACAAATAAAACTATGAATATATTGAGGATTTTATAATGAAAAAGTTAGCATTAGCAGCAGTGATGGCAACGTTTGTTTTATCAGGTTGTTCAACCATGGCAACTGACGATACGCGTACCATGGTCGTTGAAGGTGAACCAGCAGTGGTTAAAGTCATTAACATTCCAAGTTTTAAAATAGAGATAGCTCCGCTGAAAGCAGTTTGTGAGCTACAAGCTTCTAATGGTGCCATGATTGAGTCAGAGTGCTTGCAGTATCGCCAAACGTATCAGAAAAACTACACCCCTTTAAATGGTAATATTCAAGGCTTTACGTATGAGCCAAATTATCGTTATGTTTTAGACGTTCGCCAAGAAGCGATGATGGATGAAGTAACGAATGCGGTTAAGCCAGTTTGGATACTGAACCAAGTAGTGTCAAAAAAAGCGGAATAATTGCTCATCAAGTAGCTTTTGGAATAAATAGCACTATCGTTAATTCAATAGCAGTTAGCTTGAAAAAAGACCTCTAATGATTAGAGGTCTTTTTCATAATAGGATTTATATTTTCTATTGAATTATAAGCTGCCCAATCATTAGCATTGGCTGTATTTCACGCTGACGCCATGAGTGGCAGTCGGTATACGGTTGTCAGCATATACTGCCAATCCACCGCGAGAAGTTTCTTTGTATTTATCTAACATGTCAGCGCCAGTAACTTTCATAGTTTCAATGACTTTGTCTAAAGAGACAAAATGTTGACCATTACCACGGCAGGCAAGTCGTGCAGCATTGACTGCTTTGACTGCGCCCATCGCATTGCGCTCGATGCAAGGTACTTGGACTAAGCCACCAACAGGATCACAGGTCAGACCCAAGTTATGCTCGATACCAATCTCAGCAGCATTGAGACATTTAGCAGGGTCGCCACCTAAGATTTCTGCCAATGCAGATGCCGCCATCGCACAAGCTGAACCGACTTCACCTTGGCAGCCCACTTCAGCACCCGATATTGAAGCGTTTTGTTTGATTAAGCTGCCAATTGCTGTGGCATTTAACAAAAACTTGCGCGCGCCATCAAGGCTATAGTTTGATAAAAAATCGCGATAATAATGCATCACTGCAGGAATGATACCTGCGGCGCCGTTGGTAGGAGCAGTGACCACATTGCCGCCATTGGCATTTTCTTCATTGACTGCCAAAGCATATAAATCAATCCAATCCATCGCAACCAGTTTGTCATTTTGCGCAATCGGCTGGTCTTTTTCAGCACATAGTTGCACATATAGTGCTTGAGCGCGGCGTCTTACATCTAATCCACCCGGTAAAATACCGCTGTTTTGGCAGCCACGGGTCACACAATCTTGCATCGACTCCCAAATAGAATCTAAATACGCAAATACTTCTGCCTGCTCACGGTAATGGCATTCGTTTGCTAATACCAGCTCGCTCACGCTCAAGTGATGTTTACGGCATTGTTCTAATAGCTCTGCGGCGCTATTAAAAGGATAAGGAATCACATCGATAGTCGGCGTTGCATTATCTTCATCAGGATTGGTCGCATCTTCTTCATTGATAACAAATCCACCTCCTACGGAATAATAAGTCTGCTGATAAGGGCTGCCATTCGCCAAAGACACACGAATAGTCATAGCATTCGGATGATAAGGTAGAACCGTCTCATCATACCAGTGAATATCACGCTCTGTATCAAAAGCAATAACGTGCTCGCCTGCGATATTGAGTTGATTGTCTGAAAAGATCGGTGCCAGATATTCACTGGTCAAACGCGTATCGATGGTGCTAGGTGCATGACCAAGTAAGCCCAGTAATATGGCAGTATCTGTAGCATGTCCTTTACCAGTTGCCGCAAGCGAGCCATATAACTCAATCTCTAAAGACTGGATGTCGCTCAGATTGGTTTGCTTTAGGAGTGACTGTACAAACAAGTTAGCCGCTATCATAGGACCAACCGTATGAGAGCTTGATGGGCCAACGCCGATTTTGAATAAATCAAAGACACTAATCATAATAAGTTACCAAAAAATAAAAGGGATTCAGAAAAACCGCATAGCAAAGACTACTGCGCCCATATAAAACTATAATGGGCAACAATAGATAATAAGTATCGATCATCGATAAACTTAGTGCATTGTCTATGAAAATGTTTAAACGTGTTCGTTCGAGTGACGGGTGAATAATAGCTGTTGTTTATTATTAAATTCCGTTATGATGCTCGGCATCAACGCTTATGTAACATCCTGTAAGTTAGCTGTCGCTATAGAATACACGGTATGAGCAGCCAAAGCGTTGAATTTAGTAAAGCATATCTTAGTCAATACAGCTAGCAAAATGTGGTAATACTCTAAAATAATACCTATTATTATGATATTTCCAAACAGCTGATTGGAGATAGAAAAATAGTGTAGAAAAACATAGAAATAAAAAGTATGTTCTTGCGAGATATTAAGATTAAGCGAGAGAGACAGTGTGTTAAAAATATCAAAAATAGCTCTGTATCCATACAAGAATCCGTAGTTAGTAAGAGCTAGATTTCATTATTTTTCCATTAACTTTTTATTGTATAGATAGCTATCTCATATAATAGCCACTATCTATAACAGCACTTATAGTAAATACCGTTATTTGTTATCTCTTTATTTATTCGAGCTATTATTAGCCTGTATCGTTAGTGAGTTATTACCAGTCTGTTATTATTAGCTTAAGCCTATAGGACAATCGCGCATGATAACCCCTCCAGAAAACTCGTCTCAATCAACGCCGCATAGTCAGAAAGAACCATCAACGCCAAATGCACTAGAAGCAGCAGGTATTGATGTTGCAACTGGCTCGGCGACAATGAACTTACCGCACAATCCAGACTTTGATAATGGTCGCTGGTTTCCAACATGGCGTCCATATGGCGGTGATTTGGATCGTGATCCGGTTGGCATTAATGAGTATTTACCGCCCTCAAAAAGCATGCTACTGGGTATACAGCATACCTTTGCAATGTTTGGGGCGACAGTGCTTGCGCCATTATTAATGGGCTTTGACCCTAACTTAGCTATTTTGATGTCTGGGATTTGTACGGTGATGTTTTTTGTGATTACCGGTGGACGTATGCCAAGTTATTTGGGATCGAGTTTTGCTTTTATTGGTCCCGTGATTGCCGTGACGGCATATGCTGGCGTAGGATTTAATGCCAATCTGAATGTTGCATTGGGCGGCATTATGGCCTGCGGTATTATTTATGCATTGATAGGTCTGCTGGTCATGAAGACGGGTACAGGTTGGATTGAGCGCTTAATGCCACCGATTGTTACCGGTGCGATTGTAATGATTATTGGTCTTAATTTAGCGCCCGTAACCATTCAAGGGGTGTCTGCCAACCAATTTGATGCATGGATGGCCACGTTAACGGTATTGCTTATCAGTGGGGTAGCGGTATTTACCCGCGGCATGCTACGTCGTTTGCTGTTATTAGTTGGCTTAATATTGTCTTATATTGCTTATTTTGTGATGACCAATGTATTGGGCTATGGCGTGCCGATTGATTTTAGCAGTGTGTCGACGGCTTCATGGTTTGGGCTGCCAAGTATTCATGCGCCACGTTTTGAGATGAGCGCCATTATATTAATTGCCCCTGTCGCCTTTATTTTAGTTGCTGAAAATTTGGGACATTTCAAAGCGGTAGAAGGCATGACTAAAGCGCGAGTAACGCCTTATATGGGGCGTGCATTTTTTGCTGATGGCTTAGCGACGACTTTTTCGGCAGGTTTTGGTGGTACAGGTGTGACGACTTATGCAGAAAATATCGGCGTGATGGCGGTCACCAAAGTATATAGTACAACTATTTTTGTCGTAGCAGGTTTGGTTGCTATAATGCTGGGCTTGTCACCGAAATTTGGTGCGATTATTCAAACCATTCCGCCCGCATTATTGGGCGGTGCATCTATCGTAGTTTTTGGTTTGATTGCCATCGCTGGTGCGAAAATTTGGATAGACAACCATATCGACTTTAGTAAAAACAGCAATCTTATCATCGCAGCAGTCACTGTAATCATGGGAACCGGTAACTTTAGCTTGCATCTAGGCGGCTTTGATTTGGGTGGCATCGGTACGGCTACCTTAACAGCAATTGTGCTTAACGCTCTATTTAATCGCCAAAAAGACTAACTTTTTTACTATCTTAAGCTTCAAATAACTCACTATATTGATAAGCAAAAGCCACAATAATCATTGTGGCTTTTATCTATTATGACGCTTATTTATAATCGTTACTGTTCTGTACGAGCTTTACTTATAATCACGCTTATAAAACCGTGCAAAAAACCGATAACGGCGTAGGGCGCGTGGTTTAGGCTTTAGCGAACCCAAATAAATGGCAAACATCGTGAGTAACGCACCGCTCCATTGTAGGGTATTGATGGGCTTATCAAGCCAAGTATAATCAATTACCAATGCCGCAACCGGCTCGGTCAATAATAGTAATCCAGTTAATGCTAAAGACAGCTTGGGAATAGAGTAGGCGATAAGCCCCCATGCTAGGCACTGCATGACCGTACCATAAATCAATATCCAGCCAATATCAGACCAGCTATTAGGCAGTATATTACCCATATCAAAGACAAACATTGGCACAATCATTGCCAGTCCGCCCCCAATACTAATCAGCTGCATAAGCATGAATATCGGCGTCGGCTCAGTATCATGGGTCTTACGTATAAAGGTCATTGATGCTGCAAGCATAGCCCCTGACACGATACCAGTAATAAATCCCCAAGTAGCAGCCTTATTCTGGGCAAATTCTGGGCTACCGATCATTGCCACACCCAACATTGCCAAGACCAAGCTGACAAGCTGTAATATAGATTGGCGCTCGTTAAAGTATAGAAAGCCAATGGCTGCCAAAAAGAAAATCTGTAAGCTGTTTAGTAAGGTTGAAATGCCGGGACCCACCGCATAGATACTCTCGTGCCACAGTGCCAAATCCAAACCTAAAAATGCACCCGATAATAAGCCATAAAAAACAGCACGTTTTGAGCGCGGTAGCCGTTGCCCTGTCATTTTTGCTAATACCGCAAACACCACGCCTGAAATAGCCAAGCGCCAAAAAGCCATTGCCCAGCCACCGATGTCAACATGAGCGACGATTAAACTGCCCAAACCAAAGATCACACAGCCAATAAGCAAGCCAGTAGCAGCGGAGCGTGAAGAGGCAATAGCCATATATTATCCTTATATCATGACAACTTTTATTTCAATTATTGCGTACTAAAGACATCATCTTTACCACAAGCCGTATTGTCGATGTTTTGAGCTAAAATTGAAATGGTTTGATATTATTTATTTTTATTTTATAGTGGTATTTTATGACTTTAGAGAATATGAACTTTCTAAGGTTTCATCTAAAGTATAAAGACAAGCTACTGCCAATTAATATCCTTACAGGAATATCATTGGCGTTCTTACTGCGATTTGTTACCCTTATTTCTACTTTTATATTGTAATATCATCAGCTTAAAAAACTAATACCCTTAAAATATCTCATTTAAATTGCCTTAACCGCCATCATTACTTTAGCTTAGGTTTGCTTATGCTCCAACGTACCTTATCAAAACGATCACTGTTATTAACGACATCTGAAGATCCGTCATCCCTAATAAAGCGCTGTGCGCTGACAATTGGTATGTTAACAACCGCGTTATTTGTCATACCAAGCGCGCAAGCTGCCAGCTGTAAAATCCCTAAGAGTTATTATAAGAACGTCTCTTGTACGGCGAGTAGTGGTTATTTCTTAGCAGTGAAAGACTTTGGCGCACCGGTCGCCCTTATCGATAAGCAAGGTAAAAGCCTTGTTGATTTAACGCGCTATCAAAAAGTGGATGCAGATAAAATATCAGCAGGTCTATTGCCTGTCATGCGTAATAGTCATGTCGGTTATCTGAATATGCAAGGTCGTGAAGTAATTCCTGTGATGTACGATGTGCTAAATGACGGTCAAGGTTGGGCGCGTCCGGTATCTGAAGGGCGTATCGTGGTCAAGCAGGGCGGTCACTATGGCGTCATCGATACGGCAAATAGGACTATTGTTCCATTTTCAGCAGCGATTAGTGATATTGATGATTACCGAGGCGGTATGGCTCGTGTACGTAAAAACAAAGCGATAAGCTGGCTTGATAAAGAGGGCAATATTAAGAACGCCAATACTCAAAGCACTAATACTCAAAATGCCGGTGTCAAAAAAGATAATAGTAAAAGTAATGACGGTAAGAGTGCCAAAAACAGCCGTGTAAATGACCGACCCGCTGCCAGTAAATCAGAAGTTAAACCTAGTGCTCGCGCAAATAGCACACAGAAAAATTCAGCCTCCATACCAATTAATCGCTTTACCACGCTGCAGCCGCGTCAACAAGACGGTAGATGGGGATTTGTTGATGACAATAATGTCACTATGATTACGTATTCTTTCGACGAAGTACGTCCATTCTCGGAAGGGCTAGCGGGCGTGCGCATTGATGCAGAGTGGGGCTTTATCAATCTTGGCGGCGAGCTTGTGATTCCTTTTAACTTTAAGGATTTTGACGATTCCAATAATAAGAGCCTCAGTCTTGATAGCCTCTATAAGGACAAACCTTCTTTTGTGTTTGTAGCGGATAAGGCTTGGATTGGCAGCTTAGAGAACGGCACTAAGATGTGTATTGACAAAGAAGGCGCGGCTGTCGCCTGTGATTAAATCCTAATAGCATATTTTATTTTGACAAAAAAAAGAGCCTATAGCAATTCATGATTGCTATAGGCTCTTTTTTTTAGCCGGAAAAATTCACAAGCTAACTCATTAAAACTATTTTTCTAATAAGTGATTGCTAATTAAATCAACCATATACGGCTGATAGTACTCAGGAATGTCATGCGCCATGCCTTCAATCAAATGAAATTTGGCATTAGGGATGGTTTTGGCTACTACGCGACCTTGTGAGGCAGGAATTAAGCCATCAGCGCTGCCATGTAATACGATAGTAGGTGCTTTGACTTGTTTGCTAAATCGACTGATAGAACCTGATGCCAAGATAGCATTGAGCTGCTGCACCGTACCGAGCGGATGAAAGTTACGCTGATACCGTATCTTGGCAATATCACGTACCATGCGCACATTTACATGCCCTGGCGTGCCAACAGTCTTCATAAACCAAACGCTATGGCGCACGATATCACGCTCAGAGTGACTCTCAGGGCGATTAATCAGCGTATATAACTGTCTAGGCTTTGGTGGTTTTAAAAAGGCACGGTTGGTGGTGGTAAACATCAATGCCATCCGCTGTACTAGGCTTGGATAACGTGCCGCTACGATTTGGGCAATCATGCCACCCATAGAAGCACCCAGCAAATGTGTTTTGCCAAGCTGCAAAGCCTTGATTAAACGCGCCGTATCTTCTGCCATGTCGGTTAAATTGTAGGCAACCTGTGCACCTTTATTAGACAGTCCCGTTTGCAGGCGCATCATCATTTTAAGCTGACTAATACGCGGTAGACCATCGATTTGTACTTTAGAAGACAAACCGATATCACGATTGTCAAAACGAATCACAAAAAAACCAGCATCAATAAGGCGCTTAATAAAATGATTTGGCCAAAATATCATTTGCGAGCCAAGTCCCATAATCATAAGCAGTGGCGGATGATTAGGATTACCACCAGCTTCAACACACAGCTCAATACCGTCGCCGATATCTATCATGGCTTGATAAAGATGCTCACTGAGGTCTGATGCGTCCCACAGGTGCTCACCAAATTTTTGCCATTCAGGCGTCGGGTAACTCGAGCTACTATCCGATGAATCAGGCAACTTAGCAGCATTATCAATGTTATTTTTTTCTGTCATGAACGGTCCTATCTAAAAGGTCATTGGCTTAAAGTTCTAGCATCTCAAAATCAAGCTTGCCAACGCCGCATTCTGGGCATGTCCAATCATCAGGGATATCATCCCATTTGGTGCCCGGTGCGATACCTTCTTCAGGGCAGCCCAGTGCTTCATCATATATCCAGCCGCAGACAATACATTCATAACGTTTCATAAAGAGTCCTATCGATTATTACCAGTGTTACTATACGTTTTTAAGGTGACATTGATGGCACATCAAGAATGATTACCGTCAATATCTAGACTGTAAAAACGCAGCTAGTTTAGCATATAACCGTTGTTTTCATAGTTAAGTTTACACTTGTATATTGAGATTGATAAACGTTTATCAAGTCACTATGCCTGATTTTATTGACTTAATAAGTGGTGTTTTCCCCATTGCCGCGCAATATTAAAGGCAATTATGCTATAATAACCGCCGTTAATTTTCCGATGCATAGATTATTTGCTATTGTTACATCATTATCTAAGTTATAGACGTTAAGGGTTATTATGAGCGCAAACACCGCTGTTACAGCAGTTGATACCGCAATCGAGTCATCGAATACGCTCAATACCGATCATCCATTTTGGAACATCATTCGCACAGTACCAGACTTCCCTAAAGTCGGCATTGATTTTTATGATATTACACCGTTACTACGCAGTCACATTAATGAAGTCATTGATGCACTGCTGTCTGTCCTACCTGAAGGCATAATGGATGAGGTAGATTGTTTGGGTGCTGTTGAAGCCCGTGGATTCGTGTTTGCAAGTTTGCTGGCAGGACGTCTGGGTAAAGGTATGATTTTGCTACGTAAACCCGGCAAGTTACCACCGCCTGTTGCCAATAAAGCCTACGCGTTAGAGTACGGTAAAGATACCCTTGAGATGCAGAACAATCTGCCACCAGAGCGTGTGCTATTGGTTGATGATATCTTGGCAACGGGCGGCACACTGACCACTGCTTATGAGCTATGTCAATCAGCCGATCATACGGTCGTTGGTGCATTAGTCTTATTAGATTTGGTGGATTTACATGGCGATTTTCCAGTGCCTGTTTATACGGTATTGAA
Source organism: Psychrobacter sp. S4(2024) (assembly GCF_036861305.1). Taxonomy (NCBI): domain Bacteria; kingdom Pseudomonadati; phylum Pseudomonadota; class Gammaproteobacteria; order Moraxellales; family Moraxellaceae; genus Psychrobacter; species Psychrobacter sp. S4(2024). The sequence goes on from NZ_JAZAQR010000003.1 coordinate 496,791, forward strand.
GGCGTAAATGAGTGGCGGTTTTACTTATAGTGGGTAAAAATAAAAAGTAATATCGATACATTATGTACTGCTGGTATTAATTTTTCTTGCTTGCTGTGCCTACGCAGACAGAGGCTGCAAAAAATTTATACCAGCAGTACTGTAGCGTTTTTAGGGTACCTTAATTATAAGTAAAATGCGATAAAAGCCAGTTTTCTATGGCTTTGAGATGATATGACTAAAGCAATCTAAAAAAGCGCGCTGAACGTATTCAGCGCGCTTTTTTAGATTGCTTTTGCCTATTTTATTTGTGCTATTTGGCTTGCTCGTAATTTTTACAAGCTTGCTCGACTAGTATACGACTGACAGTTTTTGGGGCAGTAATTTTGAAATCTTTGGTAGTCAGGAGAGGTTTTTCTGATTGCCAAGACTTTATTACTTTGTCGTCAGTGGTATAATAAACGTATGCCCGTCTGTAATAGCTGGCGTCCTTACAAGAGATAAGCCATTGCTGGTCGCTATGATGAATGCCGCTTTCTTTACTATCACTCGTTGTACTTTTTAATGCAGGGTAGGTTCTACGAATGGAGACGATAATATTTTCGACCCGCTTTTCATCAAGAATATTGATGTCAGAGCGTTCGATAGAATCCAAATCTAAGCTAAAAATGGAACCGGTCTGACTTTCTGTTACTTTCGACCAGTTTACTGCATGAGCACCAATCGCAAGCGTACTGCTTGCTAATATCACTGCTAGCCGTTTCATAATTAAGCCTTGCTTGTAGTCATTTTAGGTCGCTCATAATAGCCAACTTACTATGAGCAGGCAAATTTCTTTTATTACCTGCTGCGTATACCTATGTAATATTTCCACTGTTTTATAGTGCTTTAGTACGTAACTCTCAAGCCAGATAGACTTGGTTATACGCCCATATTAATCATATATACAGCTTAGCTGCGCATACTCGCTAGCATGTGGGCAAGCTCATCACGCGCACCGATAAAGCCGTCAATGCCTTTTGGTAAAAGATCTTGAGTAATGGTATCTTGTTGATAGGCGCTACTGAATTCTTCAGCGCTTAAGCTCACTCGTGTCATATCTGTCATGTCCATCGACATGCTTTCTGATAATTGACGTGTAACCTCGATATCCATTGCTGCTAGCTCATCAATGAGGTCAGGTGCAATGGTCAATAAATCACAGCCTGCCAGCGCTAATATTTGCTCAGTTGAGCGGAAACTTGCGCCCATTACCTGCGTTTTATAGCCATGCTGCTTGTAGTATTGATAAATGAGCTTAACCGATTGTACGCCCATGTCATCAGAGACAGGTATGTTTTGACGGTTTTGCTGGCGTTTTTGCCAATCCAAAATACGTCCAACAAAAGGGGATATCAAGGTCACACCAGCATCGGCACAAGCGATAGCTTGATGTTGCCCAAAGAGCAAGGTGAGATTGCAGTGTATACCTTGAGTTTCAAGGTAGCGTGCCGCCTCAATACCTTGCCAAGTCGCTGCCATCTTAATCAATACACGCTCTGAGTCGATACCTGCTTTTTGATAGGCTTCCATGAATGCCAATGCCTTATCAATGGTCGCTTGTGTGTCATAGGACAAGCGGGCATCTACCTCAGTTGAGACACGTCCTTCAATTAAAGATAAAATATTACAGCCGATCTGAATGGTTAGCTCATCAATTACCGCATCGATATCATCTCGATGGCGACTCATGGTTTCTGATAATACCGCTTCATTATCAGGATGGATCAGTGCTTTGGTAATTAGACTTGGATTGGTGGTCGCATCGATAGGTTTTAGACGCTCAATGGCGGCAAGATCGCCTGTATCAGCGACAATGGTGGTCATAGTGCGAAGCTGTTGTAATGCGCTCATCAGATATCCTTGGTATTATTCATTAATGGTGTTATTTTCTTATGGATGGTTGTGGTCTATTATGGATAAAATTCCATGTCCGTTTAAACTGTAACATAGATTTGGGCACATGTTACCTGATAGTTTTAGCAGGCTAAGCCCGTATATCGCTTAACTATGCTAAGATTTATAGCGATTTGCCACTTTACGTTCATTTACGAATGGGCACTGTCCGTAGTTTTTGTTATAGTAGAGCCGGTCAGTGGTTGAGCTTTACGAATACTACAAACTTTACCAAGAACATAGCGCTGCTTTAAAAAACCAATAATGATAAATTGGCGATATAAGAGCAACAAATAGCAAAAATATTTATGCCCTTTAAAAAAGTCTTCATGTCTTTTAACGAAGTATTTATGGTCATCATTGACAATTAGTTATACCTAACAGTCATAAAATCTAAAAAAGGATGGGCGGTAATGAGTGAGCAGTCACCAGAACAAAACAATGATAATCTAAACCAAACCACCGCAAGCATCAGTACTACCGCAACGGATAAAGAGTTTTTGAATACATTGCGCGGCAGTATCGATGCGGTAGACTGCGAAATTCAGACATTGATTAACAATCGTGCCAAATTGGCTCAGCAAGTGGCGAGCGTGAAAAAGAACCACATTGCCAATGATTCTGCTGCTGAAAATGCCAACCCTATCTTTTATCGTCCAGAGCGTGAGGCGCAAGTGCTAAAAGCCGTCATGGAGCGCAATGAAGGACCTATCGCCGATGAAAAAATGGCACGCTTGTTTCGAGAGATTATGTCGGTATGCCTTGATTTAGAAGCGCCGCAGCGCATTGCGTTTTTGGGTCCACTGGGCACTTTTACTCATGCGGCTGCATTAAAGCACTTTGGTAAAGCGGCGGATACTGTACCGCTGAATACCATTACTGATGTGTTTCGTGAAGTTGAAGCGGGCACCGCAATGTACGGTGTCGTGCCCGTTGAAAACTCATCTGAAGGCGTAGTCAACCATACACTAGATGGCTTTTTATCTTCTACATTAAAAATAATCGGTGAAGTCGAGCTGCCGATTCATCAAAACTTTTTGGTCGCTGAACATACCAAACTTGATGGGTTAAGCCGTATTTACTCGCACCAGCAATCATTGGCGCAGTGTCGTCATTGGCTTGATGTGAATTATCCCAATGTCGAGCGTGTTGCGGTATCGAGTAATGGTGAAGCGGCACGTCGCTTGAAGAATGAGTGGCATTCGGCAGCAATTGCGGGTGACGTGGCAGCAGCAGAATATGATTTGCATAAGCTTTATTCAAATATCGAAGACAATCCAAGCAATACGACCCGTTTCTTGATTATTGGTCATGAAGCAATTGCACCATCAGGTCAAGATAAAACCTCGATTATGGTATCAGCGCATGACAAAGCGGGCGCTCTGATCGAAATATTAAAGCCTTTGTCTTATCATGGCGTGTCTATGACCAGCATTGAAACGCGCCCTGAGCGTCCTAATAAATGGGCTTACGTCTTCTTTATTGATATGAATGGGCACATTGAAGACCCAAATGTGAGCGCTGCTATCGCTGATATTCGTCCATTGGTCAAAGACTTACGTGTCTTAGGCTCTTATCCAAAAGCAGTACTATAAATTTACTGGTTTCTATGAGTTATTGTTTTATTAGTATTAGCCGTAAGCGTTTATAAATTGCCTTGTCATAAATAGCGGTCACCAGTGACATTAATGGGCTTAGCCAATGATAGGTGCGTTATCACATCTAAGGATTAATCATGCAGTCTGCGCAATCGACAGAGTCAAATTTATTACCGCTCGTACCTGCTTACGAGAGTATTTTGGCGTTGGCACCGTATCAAACTGGTAAGCCTATTGAAGAGCTAACGCGAGAGTATGGCGTCTCAGATGTGGTAAAAATTGCCAGTAATGAGAATCCGATCGGCTGCTCACCGCACGTTACGCTAGCGATTACTGAACAGCTAGGTCAGCTGTCACGTTATCCTGATGGCAATGGTTATTATCTAAAGCAAGCATTGGCTGATTTTAATGATGTCAATGCTGATCAGATTACTTTGGGCAATGGCTCTGATGATTTGCTCGATATCTTGGCGCGTAGTTTTGTAGGTGCAGATGATGCAATCGTTTATAGCCAGTATGCCTTTGTGGTCTATTCGATGCTCGCTAAAATGCAGGGTGCTATGGATATTGAAGTGCCTGCTCAGCGCTTTGGTCATGACCTAAAAGCCATGAGCCAAGCGGTTCAGGATAACTCTAATACCAAAATTGTCTTTATTGCCAATCCGAACAATCCAACCGGTACACAGCTTGAACATGCTGAGTTGAGAGAGTTTGTCGCTAGTGTGCCAAGCTCAGTACTGGTGGTGTTAGATGAAGCTTATATTGAATATAGCCCTGAGAGCAATAATCGGGCGCTGTTAGATGAATTTGATAATGTGGTTATTGTTCGCACCTTTTCTAAAGCCTATGGGCTGGCAGGTCTGCGTGTTGGCTATGCGTTAAGCTCGGTAGCTGTGGCAGATTTACTCAATCGCATTCGTCAGCCATTTAATGTGAGCCGCATTGGACTGGCGGCAGCGGCAGCGGCACTTGCGGATCAAGACTTTATTGAAAAAACTCGTCTGATGAATAACGAGCAGATGCGCTGGTTGGAAAAACAGTTTGATGCACTGGGACTGGGCTTTATAAAGTCACATGCCAACTTCATTATGGTCGAAATCGAAGTTGAAATGGAAGATACAAACGCTGCTGTTATTTATCAGGCATTGCTTGAGCAAGGCGTTATTGTGCGACAACTAGAGGTTTATGGTTTGCATAATTGGCTGCGTATTAGTGTAGGGGTCGCAGAAGATAATATGCGTCTGATTGATACTTTGCGATCTATTTTGACCGATGATTAAATCAATAACTAATAAGTAATTTAATAAGCCACCTAATAATTAAAACAATATGCAAAAAATAAATCACGCCGTAAATCTTCAAACAGTAACTAAACTGACTCCATCCTCTACGCAGCCGCTATTCCAGCAAGTGTGTGTGATAGGTTTGGGTTTAATTGGTGCAAGTCTTGCGCAAGCGATTAAAGACAATGGTTTAGCTGAGCGTATCGTTGCAGTCGATAGACACGAGCCAAGTCTAGAGGAAGCTATTCAACACGGTTTACTAGACGCTGGTAGCTCAGTACTCAATGACGTGATATCTGATAGTGACTTGATAGTGATTGCGGTACCAGTACAAGCGGCACAAGCGGTATTTATAGATATCAAAAATGCAATGGATAGTGGTCTACTTGCTACTGATTGTATTATTACCGATGTATGCAGTACCAAAGTTAATATTATTGATGCTGCCAAGACTGTGTTCGAGACATTGCCTGTCGGGCTTGTGCCTGCACATCCAATTGCTGGTGCCGAGAATTCAGGGTATCATGCTCGCCGCGCTACATTGTTTGTCAATCATAGCGTTATTGTCTGTGAGCTCCCAACGACTAGCCATGTAGCAATTGCCAAATTAAGCCAGTTATGGGAAGCAGTGGGTGCAAGCGTCATGCCGATGGATGCCGCTCATCATGATTCTATATTGGCACATACCAGTCATTTACCGCATTTGCTCGCCTTTAATTTGGTCGAACAGCTGGCAAGCCATGATGATAATTTAGATATTTTCCGCTATGCCGCAGGTGGTTTTCGTGATTTTACCCGCATTGCTGCCAGCGACCCTAAAATGTGGCATGATATATTTTTTGCCAACCAAAACGCGATTGTAAGCGCTCTTGATGAGTACAGCGTTTATTTAAATGATATTCGTCAGCTTATCATTGATAAAGATTCAACCGCCCTGATGGGACTTTTGGGCCGCGCGCAAGCCGCACGGCGACATTTTGGCCATATGTTAGCCAGCACCCCTTATACGGATACTTCTGCCATGTCAGCTTCTTATAATATCACCCCAAGCAACACCGTCTCTGGCACTATTGCCATTCCTGGGGATAAGTCTATCTCTCACCGTAGTATTATGCTCGGTAGCCTTGCTACTGGCGTAACTAAAGTGACTGGATTTTTGGAAGGGGAAGATGCGCTTGCCACTTTGCAAGCGTTTCGCGATATGGGCGTGACCATTGAAGGTCCTGATAATGGCAATTTAACCATTCATGGCGTTGGTATGAATGGCTTAAAGCCAAGCAAAACACCTTTATATATGGGCAATTCTGGCACCAGTATGCGTCTGCTTTCAGGCATCTTAGCAGCGCAAGCATTTGATAGCGTATTGACGGGTGACACTAGCCTAAATAAGCGTCCAATGGAGCGTGTGGCAGCACCATTACGTGAGATGGGTGCAGTGATTCAAAGCACCGGTCAAAAAGGTACAGCGCCACTGAGTATTACTGGTCGAGATAGTGTTGGCAAACTTCTACAAGGGGTTGAATACGATATGCCAGTTGCTTCTGCACAGATTAAATCTTGCTTATTGCTGGCTGGACTTTGGGCGGAAGGCACCACGACCGTTACTCAACCTGAAGTTAGCCGCGATCATACCGAGCGTATGCTTTCAGCTTTTGGTTATCCAGTAACGGTCGATGGCAATCGTATCAGTGTTGAAGGCGGCGGCACGCTCACAGGCGGTAATATCGCAGTACCTGCTGATATCTCATCGGCCGCATTTTTTATGGTGGCTGCAGCTATTAGCCAAGGTAGCGAATTGACTTTGAAGCAAGTCGGTATCAATCCTACGCGTACCGGCATTATTGATATTCTTAAGCTGATGCAAGCGGATATCAGCTTAAGTAATGAGACTCATGTTGGCGGTGAGCCAGTAGCGGATATTACTATTCGAAGCTCAAACTTGGTCGGTATTGAAATACCAGAGTATCTAGTACCACTTGCCATTGACGAATTTCCTGTATTATTTATCGCAGCCAGCTGTGCCCAAGGCCGCACTGTTTTGACGGGCGCAAAAGAGCTGCGTGTCAAAGAATCAGATCGCATTGCAGTAATGGCAGAAGGCTTGCAGACATTAGGCGTTGACTGTACCGTTACTGAAGATGGTCTTATCATTGAAGGTAAAGGGGTGGTAGGTCAGAGTAATGAGGTGAATAATAGCCAAACGGTATTTGGTGGTGGACATATTGTCTCGCATCATGACCACCGTATTGCTATGAGTTTTGCGGTTGCCAGCTTACGCGCCTCTAAGCAGATTACCATTGAAGGCGTTGAAACCGTCAATACCAGCTTCCCAGGATTTGCAGAACTTGCCAACCAAATTGGCATGTCTATTGACGTTGTGAGTGCTTAACGCAGTAACTTTAATTTGAGCCAATGATAATAGCTTAGCAATAAAATGAGCTATTAATTTTATTGTTGATTTTATTATTTTAATTATGTTTTTCGGCAGCAATGAGTTGATACGATTTCTAGTATCAACTCATTGCTTTTTACCTTTTATTCTATCTGTAGTGACCCTGTACTCTTGACACCAAATTACCATCAATGATAATAATTGGGTGAGGGTGCGCTTTGCTCTAAAAAGTTGTCCTATCTTATGACTACCCAAAATGTCATCAAAAAACCTGCTGCTCCTATTAAAACGACCAGACGTGGTATTGTCACCGCGCTGATAGCTTTTTCTATCTGGGGCGCTTTTCCTTTATACTTTAAGCAATTATCGGACTATAATGCCACTGAAATCATTGGTCACCGCATTGTTTGGACCTTTGCTTGTCTTTTAGTTGTGCTAGTAGTGACCAAGCGCTGGCAGTGGATTGACACGCTAAAGAAAAACCCGAGGTGGATAGCCTATACCTTTGTGTCAGGTATTATCATCGCGATCAACTGGCTCACTTATGTATGGGCGGTCAATAACAACCAGATTTTAGAGGCCAGTTTGGGGTACTTTATTGGACCACTGGTTGGCGTAGGGTTGTCGATGCTACTGTTCAAAGAGCGCCTGCGTACTTTGCAATGGGTGGCAATTGGTTTTGCGCTATTATCAGTCGTTATTCAAGTGGTCATGCTGGGTAGTCTGCCGTGGGTATCGTTAATATTGGCGTTTAGCTTTAGTACTTACGGCACCATTCAGCGCCAAACCCCTCTGACAGCAGTCGATGCAATGTTTGTCGAGACAGCAATGCTACTGCCTATTTTTATCGCATGGTTCTGGCAGTCTGATGTGGCGAGTAGTAATATCAGCTTTTGGTTTACGCCTTCTATTTGGCTGCTTATGTTGGCAGGACCTATTACTTTGATACCGCTATTGATGTTTAACAAATCCACCAAGCTCGTCGCTTATAGTATCCTCAGTTTTATGAATTATCTGACGCCGACCTTTATTTTCTTCTTGGCGGTATTCTATTACAATGAGCCTTTTGATTTACATCGTTTGGCAGTCTTTGGTTTAATTTGGCTGGGTCTGCTATTATTCAGTATCGATTTATGGCGTCATCGCCCAAGTAAGCAGCTAAAAGCAGCACGCCTACGTGAAGAAGCATTATCTTCTAAATAAATCATCAAACTAAAATAGATAGTAAAAATATCATTAACAAGGATGCTTGTATGTTTCATACCCAGTCTGATGTTGTATTCGTCAAAGGCTTAAAAGTAGAGGCAGTCATTGGTGTTTATGAATGGGAGCGCGCTATTACGCAGCCACTATTAATAGACATCGCAATGGAAACTGATATCAGCCGCGCTGCGGTGTCAGATGATGTAAACGATGCGCTAAATTACAAAGAAGTCTGTGATGATGTCAGTGCGTGGTGCCAAGCTATTAAAGCAAAGCTGCTAGAGCATTTAGCTGGGAAAATCGCTGATAAATTGCTCGAAAAATATAGCTGCGATAAAATTTCCTTAAGTATTGCTAAGCCTACCGCTATTCAACAAGCAGATGCAGTTGGTGTTCAAATCACCCGCTATGCCAAAGCCGTATCTAGCGTATCTACCAATCAAGCTAATACTAGCTTATCTGATGATGCATAAAGCCTTGGCTGATTTATTTGAATCGCTGATAAGCTGCGATCCTGAAACGCTGCAAGCACAGCCTGTAAAAGCTGTGCTACTGGCCTTAGGTAGCAACCATGATGCGCAGATACACTTACCGCGTGTCCGAGAGCGATTGACAAGTATTGGTGCTATAACATTGTCAACAGCCTTTCAAAATCCTGACTTCACTGCCACTATAGAATTACCAAAACCTGACTATACCAATCAATGTGTCCATATTTTGTTAATGTCACCGATGACATTACAACAGTTGCAGCAAATTTTCAAACAGTTTGAATGTGACTGTAATCGGCAGCGTTTAACGGAAACACAGGCACCAATAAAAAAAGTCACGATGGATATTGATATATTGCTTGTTAAATTGGATAAAGATAATAGCCTAAGCAAAAAAAATGATTCTGAATGGATAATAATGGCAAATCGCTATCCATTTAAAGCGCATGAGAGGGCAGGGATAAAAGAATTGGTAGCGGGGATAGATAGTTGACAGTTGTAAAAAGAAAGCTCTAAGCTGAGCTTAATATTAAACCCAGCCCAAGAATAAAAAGTTATTACGATTCAGCACCGATCTCATTCATGTCACTTTTGCCAATCACGTCCAAATCTTCTAAGCACAATTTGTCATATTCTTTTTTGCAAAAGTTAGGATCGATTTTGCACATGGCAGTTTGTAATTGATCTAAGCGATTTTCTGATTGTTGAATGTGTTCAAGCATTTTAGCAAAGGCTTCAGCAACAGGGTCTTGTGACATGGGATCAATGCCATAAGCTTGAAAAGTGGTTTCGCGCGCTGTGTGATTCGTTGTTTTTTTATCTGCGGGGTTCTCGGTAGAAGCAGCTTGCACTGCTTTTTCTTGTTGATTGGCATCATTGACTTTGGTCGTAATAGGATTGCCTTTTTCGTCATGATGCTCTGATATCATACGAGCAGCATTACCGACCATGGTTGCGCCTGCTGGCACTGCTTTAACCACGACAGCATTTGAGCCAATTTTAGCGCCTTTACCAACAGTGAATGGTCCTAATACTTTAGCACCGGCACCGACGATGACGCCATCTTCCAAAGTAGGGTGGCGTTTGCCGTTATTCCAAGAAACGCCGCCAAGCGTGACGCCATGATAAAGGGTCACATCATTACCAATCTCTGCTGTCTCGCCAATGACGATACCCATGCCATGGTCAATAAAAAACCGACGACCGATCTTAGCAGCAGGATGAATCTCGATACCAGTAATGATACGCGAGCCATAAGAAACCACTCGAGCAGCAAGCTTTTGCTCATTTTGCCAAAGACAATGCGCGCCGCGATGTAGAATAAGCGCGTGGATGCCAGGGTAAGTTAAGATTACCTCTAGACTATTACGCGCAGCAGGGTCGCGATTGAATACCGCATCGATATCTTCTTTTAGGTCTCTTTTGATGCGGACGAGCGATTTGAATAAAGCAGTTGGCAATGACATAAATCGTCCTATCGTATTTTTGGTTACAATCTCTTTAGTTATAGCAGTTTTATAGCAAAAAATATAGCAATGTACTTTAAATAAAAAATCGTCTGTAGATAAAACATTAATAATTAGCGCTTCATCTCCAGACGATTACTCTTATCCTTTAACTATTACTGACAATATATTTGAGCAATTCAACAATCTGCTCAGGCGTTTGCGCCCATGCCATTGCCGCGGCATCCACTTCTTTTAGCGGATGAATAATATCCTCAGCATGCAATGTGATATACGGTTTGCCCAACGCGGCGCAATAACCGGCATCGAATGCGGCGTTCCACTGCTTATATTTATCACCGAAACGAATAATAGCAATGTCACACTTTTGGATCATATTTTTGGTGCGAATCGCATTAACTTTGGATGATTTATGGTCGCGCCAGAATCCATTGTCATCTTTACCGAGTACATCACCTGCCGCATCGCTGGCTTCATGCTCAGTCACTGCTGATATAAATGTAATAACAAGACCCTGTTCCTTCGCGCCTTGCATAATTTTCTGTCGCCAGTCAGTGTGTATTTCTCCGGATAAGTAAACAGTCCAATTCATCGTAAATCCCTTTTTATTGTTAAATGATATAACTACCTGTACTACTAATAATGCCCATAGTGGCAAGAAAATTAACTTATTAAATGTTAGTCTTTTAAAAGTTTTGCCAGCAGAGCACTGAGTAATTGATACTCTTTTTGGTCGAGTTGAATACGTGAACCGAGTCTAGATAAGCGTGAGGGCAGTGACTTTAAGTTTTCACTATCTGCCAGTTTGCGTTGAACCATCAATGCGGTGGTACGCTCAGTAAGCAGTTGCAATTGCTGTTGAGTAATCGCTGGCTCATCCCATTGCTGGCGCACATAGGTATTAAGCATCCCTTGTTCAGTCGTCTCTAGATTGTCAGTTACCTGTGCTATATCATTAACTTCGTTGTCAGCTTGGATATGAGTTTGTGCATAAGCATAAATAAAGCTCGCGATCACTTGCACGGCTGAAGCAACATTGAGCACTGGATAAGCAGGGTTGGCATCAATTTGAATATGATAGTCAGCATAAGCCAATTCTTCATTGGTCAAGCCACGATCTTCACGCCCAAACAGAATGGCAATATTGGGCGCTGTATTACTATCGTGCCCGTCAATCGTGCTTTGCTTATCAATAAAGTCCAACATGATTTTGGCAGCTTGTGTCGGCGTGACCACAGGACGCGGCAAATGACGGCTACGGCTGCTGGCCGCAAATACTAACTGGCAATCAGCGATAGCAGACTCAAGCGTTGGTGCGATGATTGCTGATGATAGCAAATCACTGCCACCAGCAGCATGAGAGACGCTAGTGTCATCAATCGGTAATTTTGGATCAACCACCGTCAATCTCGATAATCCCATGGTGTGCATGGCGCGTGCTGCTGAACCAATATTGGCAGGCAATGTCGTATTGACCATCACTACTTGAACACAAGACAAATAATTGCTGACGTTTGGTACTGCTGTTGCTAAAGATGAGGGTGCATTGTTACTCATTACTGTCCTAGTCGCTGGTTGATGTCTTGCTCAGTACGTTGTAATGCAACGGCGATGTCCTCGATAAGAGGGGCTTGTTCGCTGATAAGACGCTCACGGCAAAGCTCTTGCAATTGACTGCCAAGACGCGTCATTTGGGTTGCGCCCAAATTGACACTGGCTCCTTTTAGTGCATGAGCAAGCTCAAAGCCATTGGCATTATCTTCTTCTTGCTGAGCTTGTCTTAGTTTTGTGATACGGCGACGACAATCAGTAAAATAGACTTGTATCAAATCGACAAAGTCTTCTTCTAATAAGTCGCGCATATCTTCAAACTGCTCAGTATTGATAATCTCGTCATCAGTTATGGCGGTCATATCTTTGTTCGTAATAGTAGCCATAGTCATGTTCCAATAGGATTAAAGTTAGCGCAGAAAGAATTATTATAATAAATATTTTCCTACTAATGAATATGCTAACGATAATACATTCGTTAGCTGTAGTGAAAATGTAAGTTATCTTCGCTAATCATGCTTTTTAGCTGCTGTAGATTATCATCGTTCGGATAAATGCGCCAATGCTCAGACAGTCCTACATTGGCAATGCCATATTCTTCATAAATACTGAGTCCAAGGGGTAGGCAATTATCTCTAATAGAGACGTCGGTGTTGCTCAAAGCGTTGTTGGCGTAGCTTTGGCTACTTAGGCTTGGGTCAGTGTCGTTTGAATAAGCATCTTGTGCCATATTGTTCTCTAATGCCAATAAATCATTACCATTTTCATCATATAGACTGCCACCCATTGAGGCATTATAACCGCCAAAACTATTGTTATTAGTATTGTCGCTTTGCTCGTCTTGCTCATCGTTATGAGATATTTTTGGTGCTGGAATCATGCTGACTTGTGCCGATTTCAGTAAAGGCTGCATGCGTGTCAGCAGGTCGATATCACTACCATGAATTTTAATACTGATTTTTTTGAGCCATCTTAGGCGAGCATCGACCATACTCATGGCATTATCAAGACGAGCAAATAAACGCCCGTCACGCTCACGGATGCTGCCTTTAATGATGACGACTTCATCTATTTTTAACTGTTCTTTGACACGGTTAAAGCGCTCAGCATAACAGCTGACCTCTAACCTTGATGTCCCATCGTCTAAGGTAATAACGTTACGAGTACCAAAGTTGGCGATATCAATGATAAGACCAGCAAAATAGCAGCTGCCGTTATAGCCCGTATCAGTCAATTTATCGAGACGAGCACCTGAGGTATAGCGTTTGAGCTCGTCTCGATATTCATCGATAGGATGTCCGGTCAAATAAAGCCCTAGAGTATTTTTCTCTGCTTTTAGGCGGTGTTTATCACCCCAAATTAGCTCTGGGGTCATCATTAACGGTGGCGCGGCGACGACACCATCCATTTCACCAAACAAATCCATCATACCTATTTCACGGTTTTGACGGTCTTGCTCAGCCGCCTGTACCGCACTTGGCAGCTGACTCATTAATGCGCCGCGAATCTCGTAGGCTTCATCGGCTGGCAAGTCAGGTCGCAAAGTTGCCGCGAAGTCATCAAAACAGCCAGCGTTTATCAGTCCTTCAAGGGTACGCTTGTTGACCTTTTTGATGTCGACGCGACGGCAAAAGTCATACAAGTCTTTGAATGGGCCTTCACGGCGGCGCGCATCAACGATAGATTCAACCGCCCCTTCGCCAACGCCTTTAATAGCCCCCAAACCATAAATGATATTGGTCGGAGTATCAGCGACGAAATGCCATTCACTGCGATTCACCGATGGATTAACGACGGTTAACTCAAAGTTTTCACGGCAATCGTTGATAAAGAACACGACGTTATCGGTGTTGTTCATATCTGAGGTCAATACCGCCGCCATAAATTCGGCAGGGTAGTACTGTTTTAGATACGCGGTCTGATAAGCAAGCACGCCATATGCCGCAGAATGCGAGCGGTTGAAACCATAACCGGCGAACTTTTCCATCAAGTCAAACACGCCGCCTGATGTGACTTCATCAATACCTTGTGCGGTGGCACCAGTAATGAAAATATCGCGCTGTTTGGCCATCTCTTCAGGTTTTTTCTTACCCATAGCACGGCGTAGCATATCCGCTCCGCCCAAGCTATAGCCTGCCATCACCTGTGAGATTTGCATGACCTGTTCTTGATAGACAATAACGCCATTGGTGTTTTCTAAAATTGGCTCAAGGTTGGGATGGTCATAAATGACTTCCTCACGACCATGCTTACGGTCGATATACATCTCTACCATGCCTGCATCGAGCGGACCCGGACGATAGAGCGCACACATGGCGATCACATCTTCGATGTTGGTCGGTTGTAATTTCGCCAGATACTTTTTCATACCCATACTTTCTAACTGAAAGACAGCAGTGGTCTTGGCATCTTGCAAGAGCTTGTAGGCTTTAGCATCATCTAACGGCAGGTCTTCTAACACCAACGCATCTTTGCCTTCTTTTGCACGGCGCAGGTTGATATTTCTGACAGCAGCATCAATCACGGTCAAGTTACGCAGACCCAAAAAGTCAAACTTTACCAGCCCAACGGCTTCAACGTCATCTTTATCAAATTGGCTGACGCGGTGACCTTCATCATCACAATAAATGGCGCTAAAATCTGTGATTCTGTGCGGTGCAATCAATACGCCGCCGGCATGTTTACCCACGTTCCGGCAAATACCTTCAAGCTTGATAGCCATCTCCCATACTTCGATGGCATCTTCATAATCCATATTATCAGGATTGGAAATTAAGTCTTTCAGCTGCGGCTCTTGCTCAAGCGCTTGACTGAGTGTGATCCCCGGTGTTTTGGGAATAAGTTTAGACATTTTACTGGCAAGAAAGTAGGATTTACTTTGCGCGCGCGCCACATCTCGTACCACTGCTTTTGCCGCCATGGTACCAAAAGTGATAATCTGCGAAACCGCTTCACGGCCATAAGTTTGCGCGACATAATCAATAACGCGGTCACGACCTTCAATACAAAAGTCAATATCGAAATCGGGCATTGAGACACGTTCAGGATTTAAGAAGCGCTCAAATAGTAGATCGTAATAGATAGGGTCGAGGTCGGTAATATTGAGCGCATAAGCGACTAGTGAGCCAGCACCAGAACCACGACCGGGTCCAACGGGTACGCCATTGGCTTTTGCCCACCGGATAAAGTCCATTACGATCAGGAAGTAACCGGGGAAGCCCATAGATAAGATAACCTTGAGCTCATACTCTAAGCGGTCATCGTATCTTTGGCGGATATCACTCCAATTATCACTGCGCGCGTCAACTGGAAAGAGCTTGTCTAAACGATTGTCAAGCCCACGCTGCGATTCTAAGCGAAAGAAAGATTCAGTGGTCTCGCCCTCAGGTACTGGAAACTCTGGTAGGACATTAATACCTAGCGTTAAGGTCACATTACAGCGAGTTGCTAAGCGCAAGGTATTATCAATCACCTGCGGAATATCAGCAAATAGCTGTTCCATCTGCGCTTGGGTCTTGAGGTACTGCTCATCTGAATAAGTCTGTGGGCGATTTTGGTCGGCAAGTACATAAGAGCCAGCAATACAAACTCGCGCTTCATGAGCATCAAAATCATCTTGCTTTAAGAAGCGCACGTCATTATGGGCAATGATGGGGATGTTTTGCTTAGCACCTGAATGAATAGCAGCTTTAATAAAGGCATCTTCGCCAGTACGATTGGTGCGTTTAATCGCAAAATATAAGCGATCAGCAAACTGCGCTTGCCATTCTGTCAGTAGCTCATCGGCTTTTTCTGGCATTGAGCCAATCAATGCTTGCCCAACGTCTGACTTTTCAGTGAATAAGACAATGACACCTGTCGCATGCGCTAAAATATGGCTGCGTTTAATAACAGGAGTACCGTGATTAACAGGATCAGCACGTCCTTCGGTAAAGCCAAGCGATACGATACGAGTGATGTTTTGATAGCCTTCGTTGTTCATCGCCAATAAAGTTAAGCGCGTGTCCTCATTTTCCATGATGACTTCACTACCGATGATGGGCTTGATACCCGCACCTAAGCAAGCACGGTAAAACTTTACCGTGGCATAAAGGTTGGATAAATCCGTCAAGGCAAGGGCGCTTTGATTGTCTGCCGCCGCCGCTTTAACCAACGACTTAATACGCACGATAGAATCGGTAATGGAATATTCGCTGTGGATGCCAAGGTGTACAAATGCCATAGAAGACTCTTACGAATGCAAACAAAAGGAGAGGGTGCGAATGAGTGTCAGAGATAAAGCAAGTGAAAACAGATGGTAATGTATTTAAAAAATATACTATATCAATGGTTTGACTGATATTTTCAGTAAACTATCATGTTAATAGCCACACTTTATACGCTGTATCTCAGCCGCTAATCATAGCATTATTTGCTCATAACAGCCACTCATTCGGAGTTATCAAATAGCATAGTGTGTTATTGCTAATGGGTCTAATAATAGAAAAAAGCCTTCTACATCATTATGATATAGGAGGCTTGTATGGGGAAAAATTACGATTATTTAGCTAGAATTTAACGCTTATGATGTCTATCACTATATTCTATCCAAAAGTCTGCATTTTCAACGCCCGCTTTTCTAGGGTCAAAGACAGGGTCAATTCCCAGCTTCATTTGCTCATCGTAGTCTTTTAACACTTTTAGCGCCGTTTTACTGAGTAATACGATAGCGATGAAGTTAAGGTAACACATGCTGCCAAAACCAATATCACCTAGCGCCCACATCACGCCAACAGACTGCATGCTACCGGTAAAGCAAACTATTAAGAATATTATTTTTAATAATGGTTTTAAAACAGGGTAGCGCAATTTATTGTCTAAGTATACTAGCGTGGTCTCAGCAATATAGTAATAAGCAATCAAGCAGGTAAAGGCAAACAAGAAGATGGCGATAGCGACAAAGCCACTTCCATATTGGTTAAACACTGTCGATACAGCTGCTTGGGTAAATGCGGTTCCAGCTTCAATGCCTGGCATGTTTTCGACTAGTACCAAGCCTTCTGCTGGAATGACGTTATACATACCAGTAGATAAAATCATCAATGCAGTAGCGGTACAGACAACAACCGTATCGATATAGATAGAAAAACTCTGTACTAAGCCTTGCTTGGCAGGATGAGAAACCTCTGCAGCTGCTGAGCTGAAAGTTGCTTCGCCTGCACCAGCAACGTTAGAGAATACCGCACGGCGGACACCCCAAGATATGGCTAGACCGACGATACCGCCAAATACAGCATCCATACCAAACGCGCTTTTGAAAATCAAGGCGAACATAGCAGGTAGGTTTGAGGCATTAAAGGCTAAGACGATAACCATCATCAAAACATAGCCGATCGCCATAATAGGCACGACCTTGCCAGCGAAGCTTGCAATACGTTTTATGCCACCAAATATGATAAATGCTAACAGCGCAACGATAATGAAACCAGTTGCAACAGGTGGGATGTTAAAAGCGGTATTAAAAGAATCAGCGATGGTGTTGGCCTGTACGCCAGGAACCAAAACACCATAAGAAAGACAAGTCACCGTAGCTACTAAAATAGCAAAGGGTTTCATCTTTAGGCCACGCTCGATATAAAAGGGTGAGCCGCCACGATACTGGTCATCAACGGTATGCTTATATACCTGTGCAAGTGTTGATTCGATAAAGGCACTGGCACCGCCAAGCAGACCCATGACTATCATCCAAAATACTGCGCCAGGTCCACCAGCTGCGATAGCGGTGGCAACCCCTGCAATGTTACCGACGCCGATTCGGCCTGATAAGGCCATACTAAAGGCTTGGAATGAGCTAATACCTTGGGTTGAGGTTTGCTTGTCAAACAACAGCCTAACCATCTCTTTAAGATAGCGAAACTGTACGCCGCGGGTCATCACGGTAAAATAAATGCCGACACCGAGTGCCAAATAAACTAAAGCATCGCTCCATATATAGCCGACGATGGTATTAATAATCGCTTCCATGGCCTTACTTCCCTGTAAGTATGTGACTAAAGGCTTAAATCATTTAAGCTGTTGTTTTAATTGATGACTGTACTGACTGTACTGACTGTACTGACTGTACTGACTGAATACGTTTGTTAATTAACCAGCCAAATGGTTTTGGTCTGTGCGTATTGTGCTAAGGCTTCTAAACCATTGTCACGACCGCCAAACCCTGATTGCTTATAACCGCCAAATGGTGTGGTGATATCACCTTCTGAAAAACCATTAATAGAGACCGTGCCTGCTTTGATGGACGATGCCACACGATAAGCGCGCTTGATGTTCTGTGTATAAAAAGAAGCGGCGAGTCCATAATTGGTTTCATTGGCTAATTTGATGGCTTCTTCTTCCGTCTCAAAGCTTGTCACCGCAAGCAAGGGTCCAAAGACTTCTTCCTTGAACAAAGTCATATCGGCTGTAACATCATCAAAAATAGTCGGCTCGATATACCAGCCACTGCCCATGTCGTCATGAATGTTGCCACCTGCAACGATCGTTGCACCTTCCTCTTTAGCGGTCTTAAGATAATGACAAACCTTGTCAAAATGCGCTTTTTCAATCATAGGACCAATAGCCGTGTCGACATCGTAAGGTAAGCCGACTTTCCAACCTTTCAGACCGTTTTTTAGTTGCTCAAGTAACGCTCGTTTTTGACTGCTGTGGACTAATAAGCGTGAGCCGCAGCTACAGTTTTCACTCATATTCCAAAACGCGGCCGATAAGATATCGTTAATCGCAGCATCATCGAGTACGGCATCGTCAAAGACGATTTGTGGGCTTTTACCACCGCATTCTAAGACGATTTCTTTTAGATTGCTTTGTGCCGAATACTGTAAGAACAAACGTCCGACCTCAGTCGAGCCAGTGAACGACACCATGTCAACATCCATATGTTGACCAAGCGCCGCGCCGACATTTTCACCAAGGCCACAGACCATTTGCAGCGCTTCTCTGGGCACGCCAGCTTCATAGGCAAGCTCAGTTAAACGGTAGGCAGATAAAGAGGTCAGCTCAGCAGGTTTAACAATAACGGAGTTGCCCATAATGAGAGCAGGGGCGACTTTCCAAGCGTACATTTGGGCTGGGAAGTTCCAAGGTAATACCGCACCAACGACACCAATGGGCTCTTGCACAATAAGTCCTAAAGCTGTGCTACCTGTCGGCGCGATTTTGCCAAATACCTTATCAGCGGCCTCGGCATACCATTCAAAAGTCTCGATAGTTGCTGGGATATCGGTATTTAAGCATTCAGTAATCGGCTTACCCGCATCCACACAATCTAATGCTGCCAGCTCCTCGACGTGCTCATGCATGAGTGCACACCAGCGCTGCATAATAGCCTTGCGCTCAGCAGGAGCCAGACGACGCCATTCACCGTTTTCAAAAGCATCGCGAGCGACTTGTACGGCAGTATCGACATCATCGCTAGTACCTGAAGCAATCTGACCGATAATACTGTTATCAATCGGCGTGTAATTGTCCAAAGTAGCTTCTGATAAGCCATCTGCTGCTATTAAGTGACCCGCCCATAATTGCTGCTGTTTTGCTTTCTCAAATACTTGCTCTTTAGTGGCTTGTTCTTTAGTGCTCATTTTTCTAATCCTTGTCTGCTAAATTTGATGCCATCGATTCGAGATTTGAATACGGCATCAAATTTAGCGTGGGTTATCCTTGACATTATTTCTACTAAGCTGAGGTGAGTGCTATTTAGATAGTAAGGCTAAAAACTCTGCTTTTTCATCTTCTGGCATGTCAGTTAATGGCACACGAACTGAGCCAACATCCATACTGCCTTTTAAGCAGCCCGCTTTTGCCTTTTGGTTATAGTTGCCAGATTCCATAGAATGAATAGCAGGATAAATCTCACTCATGATTTGCTTGGCTTTATCCCAGTCCCCTTGCTGAGTGGCATTAAATAATGAAACTTGCTCTGCTGGGAAGACGTTCGCTGCGCCTGCGATCCAGCTTTTTGCACCCCAAAAGAAGAAATCAACGGGCTGATCATCACAGCCACAAACCACCTCAAAATTGTCAAAATCAGCTTGCAGCATGCGTAGCGCATGACTAAAGTCGCCGCTACTTTCTTTTACACCGACGATGTTAGGATGCTTAGCTAGATGAGCAACAGTGTCAAATTCAATGGCAACGCCAACACGATCAGGGAAATTGTACATAATAATCGGCAGCTCACTGGCATCCGCAACTTTTTCAAAATGCGCGATAATGCCATCTTGCTCAGGTAAGCTATAAGGGGTGGCAGACAGCATAAGGCCGTCATAACCTAAGGCTTTGGCTTGTGCGGCAAGCTCAATAGAGTGGTCAGTCGATAAGCTGTTGATACCAGCAATCAGAGTGACTTTATTCTCAGCGCCTTTATTTTTTGCGGCTTCAGCGATAGTGGTTAATACGAGCTCGCGCTCTGCCGCCGAAAACGTATAGTACTCACCTGTAGTACCGCAAGCGACGATACCAGCAACGCCTTTTTCAATAAAGGCTTCGACCAGTGTCGTTAATTTTTGCGCATCAACGTCGCCGTTATTGTCGAAAGGGGTGACGATTGGGACTAAAATTCCATTTATGTTCATGAGACTATCCTTATTGGGGTTGATATTGTTGGTGATTTAATGGGTAATGATTCAATGATGAATCGGTTGATTTTTGCTGGGTTTATAACCGTTTAATAAATAGCTTATTGAAAGCGGGCAAGTTGATACGGTTTTGGATCAATCGTATGGTCTTCATCAAAATAGTATTCGGCAATCATTTGCGCACTAACGACAGCTTGCGTTAACCCTAAATGCTGATGACCAAAGCTTAAAAATACACGCTCGATTTTGTCGATGACTGGTAAGGAGTCTGCGGTCGATGGACGAAACCCCATCCATGACACGCTATCGCTAGCATCTAACGGCGCTTTTAACATAGGCTGCGCTTGTTGTAATAGCATATGTGCACGCTGCATATTGGCAGGCGCGTCCAGTCCTGCGTACTCCACCGTACCCGCCAAACGTAGGCCGTCTTGCATCGGAGTCATGACAAAGCGTCGATCCAAACTCGATACGGGAATCTGTAAGCGCGCGCTTTCATGAGGTAGCATTAAGTGATAACCACGTTCGGTATCTAAAGGGATGTTGACGCCCGTTAATTGCTTGGCCAAGGCTTTAGAGTGGGCGCCTGCTGCTAGCATCACTTTGGACACGGTCATATCACCTTGACTGGTGGTCAAATGAATACCATCTGCATCATTCGTCGCTGCAAGGACGCGACAATGTTCAATGACATGACCGCCCAATTGTCTAAAGGTATCGTGAAGCTGATTGATAACGGCTTTTAAATTGGTGATATGTCCTGTATTTGGGAAAAATAACGCTGCTAACTGATTGTCTTGTAAGGCAGGCTCACGCTCTAATAAATCCTCTTTGCTCAGCAGCTCATTGCTCACATCAATGTCATTGAGACGCTTACCGTGTGCTGTTAATAGCTCAAGGCTACTAGGCTTTTCAACCGTTAATAACGAACCCTTTACTTGTATCCAATCACCCAATTGCCACCGATCAGCAAAGCCTTGCCACGCTTGCAGGCTGTTTTTATTTAAGCTTAACAACGCGTGATGAATCCGCTCAAATGGCTCAGGGCGCATATTCATCAGCAACTGCATCGCCCAAGGCATCAAACGCGGCAGATAGCGCCAGTCTATGCGCAGCGGTCCAGTCGGATTCAATAGCATGGCGGGTACATGACGGAGCATGCTGGCATCAGCAATGGGGAATACTTGCTCGGTAGCGATATGACCGGCGTTACCTAATGATGCGCCTTGACCCACTTCATTGGCGTCCAGCAGTGCGACCTTTACGCCTCGCGCTTGCAACGTCACCGCAGCCGCTAGACCGATAATGCCGCCTCCAATGATATGTAAGTCGACGTTTGAGATAGTCATAATTTTTCTCGCTTACGTTCGTCGATTAAGCGGTTTTAAGAGTGTTCACGCGTTTATCAATAAACCTGTCATTTCATAAATAATGCTGTGATTTTATTAAGATGGGAGTCCCCATTTAAAGGGATCGTCTTGTTGCACAATGAGTGTGGTCTCAGCACAAACATAAGCATGACCACGAATCGTTGGGATAATGGTCTGTGCAGGATAAGCCGTACCAGCTGCATTATTGAGCTTAGTACTAAGATCGGTATTCAACTCAGTATTAAGCTCAGTTGCATGCTGATAACTGCCAGTGAATACGCTGCCGACTATGCCCTGTTGCTGCCATAATTGTTCAGGAGCGAGTTTATTGTCAGCCGCTAGGCAAGCAAGTTTGGCACTTGTGCCGGTACCACAAGGGGAGCGATCGTAGGCTGAACCTGGGCACAAAACGAAGTTTTTACTATCTACTTGTGTATCATCGCTATCAGAAAATAACTCAATATGGTCAATCTCGCCGCCGTTGTCGCCAGTGATGTTGGCATTGAGTAGTGCTTGCTTAATTTGCATGGTTACTTGAGTAAGCTGTTTAACGTTGCTGGCTTGAATGTTTTGTCCATGCTCACTCACTAAGAAAAACCAGTTGCCACCCCAAGCGATATCACCGCGGATAAGCCCTAACTCAGGAACGTGAACTTCGACTTGTTTTTTATAACGATAAGAAGGGACGTTTTGTACACTGCAGCTGCCATCATCACGTAGGGTTGCTTTAACCAGACCTACGGGAGTCTCTAGCCAATGTATGCCTGCTGATATTTTTTGTTGATAAGCTAAAGAGACGATGACGCCAATCGTGCCATGACCGCACATGCCCAGATATCCAGCGTTATTAAAAAATATAACGCCTGCTGTGGCTTTAGGATTGCTGGCAGGAAGGAGTAGCGCGCCAACAAGGACATCATTACCGCGGGGCTCTAAAATGATGCTTTGACGTAGATGATCGAAGTTTTGTCTGAATGATTGCAGCTTGTATTGAATAGTATCGCCGACGAGGTCAGGAAAGCCGTCATAGACCATGCGAGTAGGCTCACCGCCCGTATGCGAGTCGATAATTTTGAAATTAAATAGAGAAGAAGCCATGACCGACATCCTAATTCATCCGTGAAAAAGTAACATTCCATTGTTGTTTGCTAGACCTTGTCAAAACCATCGTGTTAACGCGGTCTGTATATAGAATGAACTTTTTTAGATACAGCGTCTTGCTGTTTTCTGATGAAAAAATGCGCATTCCTGCACAGTGGCTCGGTGTACACTAGAGGCTATAATGATGGTGTTTAATGAGAAAAAGACATCGTGAGATAGCTTCTGATTAAGTAGTGTTTTGATAGAGATTTACTATCTTTAGTAAGGGACGAGAAAATAGTATTACTTGTGAATGACTGGGATTGAGATGACAGGGATGACATAGGATGATGGATGTAATAGAAGAGGCGGGGCTTGTCGGCTTTACTGCCTCATTGCGGCAGAGCATGGCTACTTATTATTCAGAAAGTAGTGAGGCATTTATTGGTAACGTCTCATTATTACTGCCTCTACTTGATACTTTAAAGAATGTAGTGTTTTTTGTGAAAGATGAGCAGGCTCGCTATCAGCTGGCAAACAAAACCTTGTTAAAGCGTTGTAAGTTAAGTCAGCATAGTGACATTGTGGGATTTACCACTGAGCAGGTGTTTTCTCATCAGCAGAGTAAGGATTATATCTTGCAGGATATGAAAGTGTTGCGAGATGGGAAGTCAATCGTTGATAATTTAGAGCTGCACAGTTATGCATCTGGTCAGTTAGGTTGGTGTATTACCAATAAACTGCCTATCTATAATAGCAGTCAACAAGTGGTCGCAATGGTTGGGATATCCGTCGATATTGATGAAGATAACGAACGCATTTTACGTAAGCACGCGCGCTTGGCTGAAGTAGCACAGTTTGTACGCGGCAATCTTGATCAGAAAATCAATATCGCAGAACTGGCGGAGCTGGCACATTTGAGCTTATCGCAGTTGGAGCGCACCTTTAAAGCGGTGCTAAATATGTCGCCTTTACAGTTTGTACAAAAGCTGAGGCTAGAATATGCGGTTAAGCTATTAGCCATGCCTGAGATGTCAGTCACTCAAATATCATTGAACTGCGGCTATAGTGATCATAGCGCCTTTAGCCGCCAGTTCAAACAGTTTACGGGCTTGTCACCCAGCCAATTTCGCCAAACGCATTTATCATAAAAAATTAAATCAGTATCCAACCACCGCAGCATCGACAATACGTGGATCCGAAGAGCCGTATACGCCATTTGGGGTAATCATAATCGACTGCGTTGAGCCCATGGCTGACTGCTGACTGACCTTATGTCCCATAGACTCGAGCTTTTTAATGGTATCTACATTAAGGGCTTTTTCGATACGAATCTCATCAGGTAGCCACTGGTCATGAATGCGCGGAGCATGCGTGGCTTCAGCGATATTCATATCGTGGTCGATAACATTTGAGATGACTTGCGTGACAGTTGTGATAATGCGGCTACCACCCGGGCTGCCTGTGACGATATAAGGTTTGCTGTCTTTAAATACGATTGTTGGACTCATCGAAGATAACGGGCGTTTATTGGCTTCAACCGCATTGGCGTCGCCGCCGATTAAGCCGTAACCATTTGGTACACCGGGCTTGGCAGAAAAATCATCCATCTCGTTATTGAGCAGTATCCCCGTACCTTCAGCAACAAGCCCCGTCCCATAAGAAAAGTTCAGCGTATACGTATTGGCTACTGCATTGCCGTCTTTATCGACAATAGAAAAATGCGTGGTTTGATCACTCTCATAAGGTAGAGGGTTATTTGCCTTAATAGTTGCTGCTGGCGTGGCTTTATTTGGGTTGATTAACGCGCGTAGCTTATCAGCATAAGGCTGGGCAGTTAAACCGCTAGCGGGTACGTCAATAAAATCAGAATCCCCCAAATACTCAGAACGATCTGCATAAGCCAACTGCATAGCTTCAGCCATTAAATGAATGGTTTGGGCGCTGTTTTGACCATAGTCTTTTAGCGGATAGCCTTCCAAGATATTTAAAATCTGCACGATATGAATACCACCAGAAGACGGTGGTGGCATTGAGACAATCTCATAACCACGATAATCGCCTTTGACCGGCGTACGGGCAATGGCTTGATAATTCGCCAAGTCCTGCAAGCTCATTTTACCGCCTGCTTCATTGACCGCTTTAACTAGTTTACGGGCGGTTTCGCCTTTATAAAAACCATCACTACCTTTTGCCGCAATCAGTTTAAGGGACTTTGCCAGCTCCGGCTGTTTTAAACGCTCACCCGGTTGATAAGTGCTACCATCGGCTTTAAAGAATATCTTTTTGGTACTTGACCATTTTTGTAAGCGATCGCTTAACGCTTCTAGCGATTCGGACAAACCAGCAGTGACTTCGATACCGTTTTCAGCCAGCGCAATCGCTGGTGCCATTACTTGCCCGCGGCTCATGGTTCCATGATCCTCTAACGCTTTGAGTAAGCCTGCGACCGTACCCGGCACACCAACTGCTAAGCCATGATAACGAGATAAATCACTGACGGCATTGCCCTCCTTATCGAGATACATATCACGCGAGGCGCTACTAGGGGCTTTTTCACGATAATCAAGTGCCACTGTTTTACCTTGTTTGGCGTCATATACCATCATAAATCCGCCACCGCCGATATTACCGGCTCGCGGTAATGTCACCGCTAACGCAAAGCCAACAGCTACAGCAGCATCAACGGCATTGCCACCATCTTTCAAAATCTTTAAGCCGATATCAGAAGCCAGTGCTTCTTGGGTAGCAACCATGCCGTTTTTTGCCCAAACAGGATGGTGGATAGCGTCCACAGAATAGATGGCTTGATCGGTTTTGGCTTGCGTGGCCTTAGGCGTGAACGTGTTACTTTTCGCTCGTGTCACGCGCTGCGTCTCAGACAATACCGTGGGATTTTCTTTCATAACCGTTAGATTAATCGCACTGGTATTAATCGAGGTTGGATTGATGGTTTTTGAAGCGACAGCAGTATTTGTGTCTACCGCATGGGCAGATACAGAAAATAATAGCGTGCTGCCAATAATTAACGCTGCAGATTTTAAAGTCTTATAAGTGGGCGCTTGTGTCTGATGAGAATGAGAATATAGAGCTGACATCGCAAAGTCCTTTTTACGAGGATGAAAGAAATTGGGCTAAAAATACAGGATTAATCAATAAGATTAACTGATAAGGTTAAATAGTAACGAATATTGCTAGTAGTAGAAAGGACTTTGACATCTTTCGTTTTCAGATAAGAAAACGGTTATGAGGTAATTGAATTTAGGAAATGTAAAATACAGAGGAAAAGAAGCGCATCGGTAAGCCGATACGCTTCTTTAAATGTTCTTACTTTATCTAACTAATGCTTTTTAATTCCATGGCTTATATCTTACTGCGCTTGGTTATGCATCTTACGCTGTTTTGAACCATGATGACCTTTGGTTGTTCTTTCTGATTTTAACTGTGCCATTTTTGCACGCTGCTCAGCTGTGAGTACTTGCGAAATGGCATGTTGGGTTTGAACGCGTTCAATAAAGCGCTGCTTGTTTTTAGCTGCTTGCTGGTCTGCAAGACGATTGATGGCAGCGTTATCCAAGGTATTAGCGTTCGTCAATGCCTGCATCTGCTGCTGCATTTGCATACGTTCTGCTTGATGTTTTGCACGGTCATTTTTGCGATCGCCCTGTTTTTCTTGCATGATGGCTTTGATTTGTGCCTGCTGCGTCGCTGTTAGATTTAGCTGTGCCATCGGACCTCTCATGCCGTCTTTCATGCCTTTATGCTGCATTTTGCTCGTGGTTGGCGTCGCCTCAGTAGAGGCATTGACACTGCTGCAGGCAGTTACGGTCAACACACTGGACATCGCTAATACTGAACCCATCAATAATTTTTTCATTTGCGTCATTTGCATAAGAGTTACCTTAATTTTTGTAAAAGTGAGGGTATATCTGATAATTCTAGTCTTGATCGAGCGTCCCGGATAGTCACTATGAATCACTACTATAAATCACTAATATGAATAATTGCTCGACATTGTAAATTAGCATCAACTTGTTTTTGATAACCACTATCATACGACAGCCAGAGGTTACGAACATTTATGAAACATTAAGAAAGGTAACGTTTATAGCGCATAGGTAGCGCTTGCTTGATAATATGAGCCATAAGATGATTGAGAGATACAATAATAAGGTGATAACAATGTCAAATATTTTATTGGGTGACGATGACGAAGAGTTGACTCAATTACTGCAAGAATATCTGCATAATCACGATGTTCATTGTGACTGCGTGCATGATGGCGAAGCGGTCATAGAGCGATTAAAGACGACGATGCAAGATAATTCGCCTTATGATTTGTTGGTGCTCGATATCATGATGCCAAAAATAGACGGGCTCAGTGTGTTACGTCAGCTACCTGCTATTAGTGATATCCCTGTCATTATGCTTACCGCAAAAGGGGAGGAGATAGACCGTATCATCGGGCTGGAGCTTGGCGCTGATGACTATATTACCAAGCCTTGTAATCCGCGTGAGCTGCTGGCACGCATCAATGCGGTGATTAAGCGCACCAGTATTGCGGTCAGTTTTACCGAGCAATTACCGCTGCCGAGTAGTCGCTTATATCTTGACCAACAGCAAAGGCTTTGCCAGATAGATGGCGTTGAGCTGCAATTAACAGGTACAGAGTTTGATTTATTGCTGGCTTTATTACGACAAAAAGGTGAGGTAGTCAGTAAGTCGTGGCTATCACAGCATGTCTTGCAGCGAGAACTACAGCCTTTTGACCGTAGCCTTGATGTCCATGTCTCGCGCCTGCGTAAAAAACTTCAACCTTTCCATGATGAGCCAATCAAGGCAATTCGTGGTAAAGGCTATCAGTTGGTACTCTAATGACAGAAGCTGCCCAAAATCCTACAGCGATAAACAAACCGAAGCTGAGCATACCTGTGTCGCTATTTTGGCGACTGTTTTTGAGTTTGCTGGCGATGATTCTGATCACTTCTATCTTATCTATAGCAGTAGAGCGCTGGCTTAATGAGCGAGAGCTTGCTACTCGTATGGATTCTCAAATTGATAAGCTGCTCATTCAGCGTGAGCGGCTGGTCATATCCTTGAAGGCGGGTGATTTATCTGCTGTAAAGCAGATTTATAATGAAGATCGAAGACTCATGAGCCAAATCAGGATATACGATGAGCAGGGCGCTATTATATTTCCAAGATATCGGTTTCGAGAAAATCGAGTCAAGCGGCGTCAAGCACGTGACGTGGCAAGTATAAAGGCAATAGACTTGCAGATAAAAGGTGAGCAATCATCTGTACCACCGAATATGTCCAATTCTGTGAGTAGCAGTACTGACAATAAAACATCTGATTACAGTGAACTTAGTGATAAAGACCGTGTCGATAAGAACCCTTATAGGGCGTATTCCTTTGATAAGGATGGCGTCAAAAGCGAGCGCCCGAATGATAAACCTTTTAGCCTCGATGATATTTTAAAACCAATACCGTCTCATAAAGCCATTGCTGACATTGATAGCCGACCTGAGTTAGCTGAGGTTACAGTGGTTATGCCAAATAATGACAGCGTTATCGTACAGCTGCGTCCGCACCTATTATTTAAGGATGTGTTAGAGCTACAGCGGGGCAATTTTATACTGCGGCTTTTGTTGATTATACTCTTTAGCGTGTTGGTGTGCTTTTGGCTCAGTCGTACGTTGACTCGGCGTATTGGGCGTGTGCAGGATACCGTACACCGGATGATAGATGGCAACTATGAAGTCAATCCGCAGTTATCAAGTCTGGGTTCTGACGAATTGGGGTTATTAGCAAAAGATGTCGCTTTACTATCAACGCGGCTCGCTGACAGTGAGCTGGCACGCAAGCAGATGTTAAGTGATATCTCGCATGAGCTGCGCTCGCCGCTGGCCCGTCTTGATGTAGCGACTGAGCTGACACGAGATTTTGCGCCCAATGCGAGTCGTTATCTTGACCGCATCGATAAAGAGTCAACGCGAATGAATGAGCTGATTGAGCAAATTATCCGTATTCAATCGTTGCAAATGCAGCAATATACCATCAACACTTTAGAAAATGAGGCAGTAGACATCTGTGAAATTATTAATGAGATTGGTCAAGATGTCTGTTTTGAGTTTCAGCATAAAAATATATATTGGCAATGGCATGCGAATCCGTCTTTATTGACAGATTCTTGCACAGTAATGGGCAATCAAGAACAGCTGCATAGTGCCCTTGAAAACATCATCCGTAATGCCTTTATGCATACTGCTTTTGATTCCGCAGTGATGGCTGAGATACAAGCAGTGAAGATGAATAATAACATGTCAGCTATTGAAATAAGCATCACTGATGAGGGCGGCGGTGTTGCAGAAAAGGATCTGGAGCGTATTTTTCAGCCTTTTGTTAGGCTTGATACGGCGCGCCATCGCGAAACGGGCGGTTATGGACTGGGGTTGGCAATCGTCCATGCTGTAGTGATGGCACATAGAGGTCAGATCACTGTCCATAATCGCCAAGATGACATATTAGGGCTTGTGATAAAAGTAATATTACCTATTGAATAGAAACAACCTCAAATAAGAAAATATTTCATCAACATATATTCACTAATAAGAATATAACGGATGAACGGTAGTAAATTACCGATGTATGGTATTGAGACTCTCTGTATATTCGTTAATAATAATATACAGAGAGTTATAATGATTTACAAAATAAGACGCTTTATATCTCAAATAATCATCTAAGTAATTTTTTAACCCTAACTTCTAATCCTATTGCCTCATAACTGTTTTCTTTTGTTACATCGACTCTCTACAAAATGGATTTTAACTTCGATTTTTTAAATCAGACAAATCTATAAGGGAGTATACATCATGAACCGCATCTATAAGGTAATATGGAATGAAGCCTTAAACTGTTTCACTGCAGTTGGTGAATACGCAAAGGCACGTGGCAAATATTCCAAATCTAGCGTGAGTGCAAACGCTACCATCAATACGACAGAAAATCTTTTATCTACCAGTGCTTTCAAACTCACGGCTATCGGGCTGGGTCTAATGGCGGCTGGTTTTTGTATACAAGCGAATGCTGCTTCAGACTTTGAGGGTGACATTGGTGGGAAGCTTGACGCTTCTATTCAACTTAACATTGTAGGTGGTGAAAGTAATCCTATCAATCTAACAGATAACAACATTGGTGTCGTAGGCAGTGGTGGTGGTGATGGTACTACCCCTAATAATCCAAAAACGTTAACCATTAAGTTAGCCAAAGATATTGATCTAACCGATGAGGGTAGTCTCACTATTGGCGATACCTTAGTGGATAACTCAGGTATTACAATCACTAATATTGTTCCAGCTAAAACTGTCAGCTTAACAAGCACCGGTCTTAACAACGGTGGTAATCAAATCACGAACGTTTTTAGTGGGGGCGCAGTTGAAACCAATGCGGCAAACATCGGTGATGTTAATAGGGTGGTTTCAGCCAATAGGATAAAGTATTTCAGTGTCAAATCAACAGGTGGCACGAATGAAGATAACCTAGGTGCTCAAGGTGTAGACGCAATTGCAATTGGTAAGAATGCTTCTGCAGTTGGACAGACTACGGTCACCATCGGTACAGGTTCTGGAACTGGGTCAACTGTTAATACTCGAGAAGGAGTATCTGTAGGCAATGCATCAGGTCAGAATGTACTATCGTCGGGTAACGTAGGAATAGGGGCAAGTGCTGGCTCAAATGTAAGTGCTACGCCAAGAACTACAGTAGGTGGTAACCCAGCATATAGACCTTATTCGATCGTAGGACAAAATACTGCAATTGGCGCTGCGGCTGGTAATGGAGTCTATGGTGATTCTAACTCAGCATTAGGTGAGCGTGCAGGTCGTAATGTTGACGGTCACGCCAATACAGCTATTGGTGCCTTCTCAGGTAACGCAGTAATTGGTAGTGCTAACGTTGCGATGGGCCCTACTGCGGGCTACACAGTTACCGGTGACAGAAATACAGCAGTTGGTAACTTCTCTGGCTCGCATGTAGTTGGTAAAGCCAACTCAGCGTTTGGTAATGGAGCTGGTTCAAACGTAACAGGTGAATACAACCTTGCTTTAGGTGCTACTGCTGGTGCAGGTATTACTAGTAATTTGTCTATAGCTATTGGTAATAATGCTGGCAATATAGCTAAAGGAAACGTAGGTGAAAGTAGTATATCAGTAGGTACTAACTCTTCAGCTCAAGGCTTAAATAGTATGGCTATTGGGCGTGGATCTGTTTCTGCTGGAGAAAACGCTACAGGCATTGGCGTCCAAGCAAAGGCTGAGGCAAAAAACTCAGTTGCAATTGGTCAAAAAGCTAAAGCCAATGGTATATCGAGTGTAGCCATCGGTGAAGGTGCTGAGGCTATTGGTATAAATAGTATCGCCATCGGTACAGGCAACAAAGTAATAGGCAACAATTCAGGTGCATTTGGTGATCCTAATGAGGTTGGCGGCACAGATAGTTATGCATTTGGTAACGACAATACTATCAATAACAATAACACCTTTGTTCTCGGTAATAATGTTTCGACAACGCAAAACAACAGTGTTGTATTAGGTAACTTATCTACTGATCGTGCTGCTACGACTGAGACTGGGGTTATTATTAATACAAGATATTACACTTATGGAGGTCAAGGTTCTGCTGCAAAAGGTGTGGTGAGCGTTGGTTTCGTTAATGGGGAACGTCAGATTATCAATGTCGCTGCAGGTGCTGTCAACGAGAACAGCACTGATGCTATCAATGGTAGCCAGTTGTATGCAACCAATCAGTCCATTGAAGAAGTTAACGAAACGGCCAACAAAGGATGGTTCGTACGGACCGACTCTGGTGATGGTGCAAAGAGCAATGTTAAACCAGACGATGTAGTCACTATCAACGGTGACAATAAGAATATTAGCGTTACCAATGTAGGTAATGACCTTATTGTTGCATTGAGTGATGACATTAGTGTTGGTACTTCAGGTATCGATGGCAAAGACGGCTTTATCGGCGTTAATGGTAAAGATGGTGTATCCGGTGTTGCTATCAATGGTTCGAACGGCACAATCGGTCTAACGGGTCCCACTGGTGTATCAGGTACCATTGGTGTCATTAACGGCGTACCAGGTGTTAATGGTGGTGATGGTATCACACGTATCGTTATCGACGATATCCAAGTTGCCACGATGGAAGACGGCCTGAAGTTTGCGGGTAACACTGGCACTACCATTAATAAGAAGTTGAACGAAACGTTGAGCATCGAAGGTAAGCTGGCGAATGCTGCTGATGCATCGGGTGCAAACCTACGTGTTGACAGCCTCAATGGCAAACTGAACGTCGTGATGGCTAAGAACCTAACGGATCTTGACACAGTTACTGTGGGTTCTGACCCAAGTAATCAAACCTTTATTAACAGAGGTACGATTAGCAGCAAAGCCCTTAATGTTAATGCTGGTCGTTTTATTGTCGAGGACGATAAAGTCAGTATGGCTCTGGGCACCAACGTCAGCATGGGTGGTAACCAGGTTCACAATGTTGTAGCAGGTGCTGCTGGTACTGATGCAGTGAATGTTGATCAGCTTAATGGTCAAAACACTACTATTGTAACTAAAGGTCTAAACTTCGCTGGTAATGATAATATCAACATCCATAAGGATCTTGGTACGCAACTTAAAATTGTAGGCAGTTTAAATCCTCTTAAAACAGCATCTGCAAAAAATATCCGAACGGTAGAAAACAACGGTCAGTTAGAGATTCAGATGGCTGATGCTTTAGATGTAACCTCCGTCACCACTGGTAATACTGTGATGGATAATGGCGGTGTTAGTTTCATTAATAGTGGAGTAAAATTAAACAGTACTGGTTTCACTATCACTAATATTGTTCCAGCTAAAACTGTCAGCTTAACAAGCACCGGTCTTAACAACGGTGGTAATCAAATCACGAACGTTTTTAGTGGGGGCGCAGTTGAAACCAATGCTGCAAACATCGGTGATGTTCAGACGATTGCTGGTGGCCTCAAAACGATAGTTGCTGCAGGTACTAACGTTGCTAGTGTGACTAAAACTACAGCACTGAATGGACAAGATACTTACACCGTCAATGCTAAAGGCACGACCGCATCAGCAGGTTCAGATGCAGTAACAGTTACTCCTAGCGATAAAAATGCGACAACTAACCTTACAGACTACAAAGTGGATCTAAGCACCGCGACCAAAACTAGCTTGAGTAGTGCAGATAGTGCCCTACAGTCTGTTGTGACTCAGATTGATGGCACTGCTGTCAAAACTATCACAAAGGCAAACAATACTGCCAACTTCCTTAAAGGTGACAATATTCTGTTGACTCCTGAAAGCGGTGGTATCAAGGTAGCGCTGGCCAAAGACTTAACCGGTCTGACTAGTGTCACGACAGGTAACACGGTCATGAATACTAGCGGCATCACTTTAACAGGTGGTATTAACCAAACGGTTACGCTAAGCAATAGTGGTCTGAACAACGGTGGCAATCAAATCACGAATGTCAAAGCTGGCACAGAAGATATGGATGCCGTCAATGTTGGACAGTTAAATCTGACTAACACTGCCATTGATAAAGGCTTAAACTTTGGCGGAGACAGCGGTACAGATGTTAACCGTAAGCTTGGTCAAAAACTCATTGTTAAAGGTGGCGATACTATCAATGCTGATCCAGCAACGAAAAATATTAGCGTCACGGCCAATGGTGATGATACTTTAACCGTCAGACTGGCTAAAGATATTAACCTTGGTGAAACTGGTAGCGTCACCACTGGAAATACTCAAGTTAATAATGCTGGTATTACGTTATATCGTGGTGACAACGGTCAAGTAGTTCTTACCAACAATGGTCTTAACAACGGTGGCAATCAAATCACAAACGTCCTCAGCGGCGGCGAAACACTCACCAACGCGGCAAATATTGGTGACCTTAAAGGTGCGGTTAGTGATATCGCGACTAAAGGTTTGGATTTCGCTGGTAATGATGGCATCAATATCCATAAGGATCTTGGACAGAAACTTGAAATCGTGGGTACCTTAGATGCTTCTAAAACAGCATCTGCAAAAAATATCCGCACAGTAGCTAACAATGGCAAGTTGGAAGTTCAGCTAGCTGATGCTTTGGATGTAACCTCCGTTACTACTGGTAATGCTTTTATGAATAACAATGGCTTTACCTTCGTTAGTAATGGCTCAGGTAGAACCGTTATTCTTAGCAGCCGTGGTCTTGATAATGGTGGTAACATCATTCGCAATGTTGGTACAGGCCTACTAAATAGTGATGCGGTAAACGTCGGGCAGTTAAGAGAAGTGACTATTGCCTTAGACCAAGGTTGGGGAATTACGGCTCAAGGTGACATTGCCACTATGGTAAAACAAGGGGGTAGCGTTGATATGAATAGCAGAGATGGTAACATCAAAGTGTCTAGAACGTTAATCAGTAATGCGGCTGCCCTCGACTCCAGTACAGGCCTGCGCGTGGCGGCTATACCTGCAGGCGCTAATGACCTTAGTTTCGATTTAAATCCAGACCTTACTGTTGACAGTCTAACAACAGGTGACACCACTATAAATAGTAACGGTCTCACTATTGCAGGCGGTCCTAGTGTCACTAAAAGTGGTATCGATGCTGCTGACAAAAAAATCACCAATGTCAGAAACGGTAGTGTGTCGGCTAGTAGTCAAGACGCTATCAACGGCAGTCAGCTTTATGCGCAAGGCAGTGGCATAAGCAGTATCATTGGTGGTAATACGGTCTACAATCCTGTAGATGGTACGTTTACCAACAGTAATATCGGTGGGACAGGCGAGGGTAGTATTGATGGTGCGATTGGTTCTATCAGACAAGGTACGATTGAAATCAATGAAAACGTTCAAGTCAATACCACAAATATAGAAACCAATACGATAAACATTGCAACCAATACGAGAAATATTGTAACGAACACCACGAATATTGCCACCAATACCACAAACATCAAATCTAACACGGACAAGCTCGATGCTGGCCTCAACTTTGGTGCAGACAGTGGCGCTAACATCAACAAACCAATAGGCGATGAGAGCGTACTAATCTTTAAAGGTGGCAATAATATCACCACGACATCAGCAGGCAGTAGCATTAAGTTTGATTTAAACGGCAACATCAATGTTGACAGCGTGACGACTGGTGATACAACCGTCAGCACAAACGGAGTCGTTATTGCAGGTGGTTCTAGTATCACTAAAGCCGGTATATATGCAGGTAATGGTGAAACTGCTCCTAGTATGACAGCAGCCGGTATCAATGCTGCTGGCACTAAGATAACCAATGTCACGGACGGCATGCAACCTAGAGACGCTGTGAACTTCGGTCAATTGGATGCAGTCAATAGAAACCTAGGCAACAGCATCAATGAGCTGGGTTATAGAATTGGCGAGGTTGAGGACGATGCCAACGCTGGTATCTCAGCAGCCATGGCGATGTCTTCATTGCCTCAAGCTTACATCATCGGTAAGTCTATGATAGGTGGTGGTATCGCAACGTATAATGGTGAAAGTGCCGTTGCTATCGGCTTTTCGAAACTGTCCGCCGATGGACGTTGGGTCATGAAGCTAAATGGTACTGCAGATACTCAAGGCAACGTAGGTGCAGCCATAGGTGCAGGTTTCCATTTTGACTAAACACCTATTTGACTGAACATCTAAGCGAAATGACAATCATAATCATTAGTTAGATACAAGAAGCAAGGCATTAGATGCCTTGCTTCTTTAATGAATATTTATCAACATATAAAAACCGACAGAACAGATTAAAAATATAATCACGCTGGTTAACTATTAGCGCACTAAAATAACCGGTGACAGCGTACTGGCGATAATCTCTGTTGTAGTGCTGCCAAGAAACAGATGCTGTAATTTTGAGCTGCCATAAGCCCCCACCACAATCATATCGATTGCATGCTCCATTTGAAAAGCTAACAATCCATTGACCGCGTCAAGCTTTTGGAGATGATGAGTCTCTACTGAAAATCCTGCTGCTGCCATCTGCGCGCGGGCATCGGCAAGGCTTTGTTTGGCGGTTTCATTATCGTTACCGACCATCACGATATGACCTTGCATGCCTTTTAATAATTTGCTCTCTGACAGCATAGCTATGGCTTTAATCGCTGTTTTACTAGCGTCAAAGGCTACCATGTATGAGTGAGGTTCTTTGAATTTCTCTGAGCAAATGAGCACCGGTATGCTTGACGCTCGTGCAACTGTCTCGATTTGGCTGCCGATGTTGATGCGACTATGTTTATGGTCTTCACCGCGGCGTCCCATAACGATGGCACGATTATGCGCTGTAAAATGCTCAATAGCAGGCAGTAGCTTGCCACGGCGCTGATAAACATGGACATCTACGTCATCAAACTGATTTTTGATATGGCTTTTGGCATCTTGCACCAAGGCGTTACTATAGCTATTGACTACCTTGGCTCTTTGCTCGTCCAGCTGAGACAATTCATCTAGCAAGAATTGACGGCTATTGATGCCAATCGCCCCAGACAAGTCTCTTCTAATAGACGCTGCCACATCACTGACATGCAGCAGTCCTACCGAAATATTGAGTCGCCTTGCATACCATGCTGCATAGTCACAAACAGACTCTGTCACTGCTGAGCCGTCAATACAAGCCAAAACGTGCTGTTGAGTTGTCATCATTCATCCTTAAATGCTTATTTTTTCGCTACCAACTTTATGTCAATCAGCTAATAATGAACTGCTTTTATATCAAATTTAGCACCAGTTTTTATCAGTATAACCTTTAGTTAAAAAATTTTTCCAGTTTCTAAAATATAACATGCGTGGAGTCCTTTTAAAAATATGACACTGATAATCTTACTATAATTTTTTTGGGTCTATAGACAAAAAATCAGAAATATTATCGTTAATATTTTTCTATTAATCAAAAATATCGAAATCTATATTTTAAAGTATAGTATTTTAAATGCGTTGATACCTATCTGAGAAAAATAAATAATAAGGATTTTTAACCATCATACCTTACGGTAAGCATATCTCTTTGAGATAAAGAAAAATGCCTTTGACTGCAATTTAAAGAGGAAAAGAACGCTATATAAAAGATATTAAAAAGCGAACTAATGTTAGTTTATATGAAATAGATAAAATCTCCACAGGTAAATTTAAGTCATTCAACTTGTTTTTTGCGGGAAAGTTGCTAATATGCAGCAATGCATTTTATTGTTGGTTTCGTATCAAACGCTTCATCGCGAAGTGGTTTGATTTTAATATGGAAGTTACTAGGGAAAAAGGTATGACATCATTAAATCATGAAGGTCGCGTGCTTCACGACGGTCTAAGCAAAAAAATCATGTCTGCTGATCAAGCAGCAGCGTTCATCAAAAACGACATGAATGTCGGTATGAGTGGCTTTACTGGTGCAGGTTACCCAAAAGCTATACCCGCTGCGCTTGCCAAACACATGGAAGCGGCTCATGCTCGCGGTGAAGACTTTCAAATTGGTTTATTGACCGGTGCCTCTACCGCAACCGAATGTGATGGCGTATTGGCAGAAGCGAACGGCATCAAGTGGCGCACGCCATATCAATCAGAGCCTGCTTTACGTAAACAAATCAACGCAGGTGAAGCGCATTATTTCGATATGCATTTATCGCATGTAGCGCAGCAGAGCACCATCGGTTTCTATGGCAAGATGCATATAGCGGTCGTTGAAGTGTCTGGTATTTTGCCAGATGGTCGCCTGATTCCATCGACTTCTATCGGTAACAACAATGCCTGGTTAGAAAATGCAGACAAAATCATCTTAGAAGTGAACGCGCAGCAAAGCTTGATGTTAGAAGGTATGCATGATGTCTATAATGATATCGGTATGCCGCCAAACCGCAAGCCGATTCCACTTGTGACCCCAGGCGGACGCATTGGTGTGCCGTATCTACATTGTGACTTGGATAAAGTGGTTGGCGTTGTCCTAACGAACTCGCCTGATCGCAACAGCAAGTTTGCTGATCCTGATGAATGTTCAAACAAAATAGCCAGTCATATCATTGATTTCTTCCATGATGAAGTCAAAAAAGGTCGCATGCCAGAAAATTTATTACCGATCCAGTCTGGTGTAGGTAACGTAGCCAATGCCGTATTGGCAGGACTACAAAACAGCCCGTTTGAGAATTTAACCGGCTACACAGAAGTATTGCAAGACGGTATGTTAGACCTAATTATGTCTGGCAAAATGACCATGGCATCTGCCACTGCACTGTCATTAAGCCCAGATGCGCTAGAGCGTTTTAATGCCAATATCGAAGAGCTGCGTGCGCGTATTGTATTGCGTCCACAAGAAATCACCAACCATCCTGAAGTTGCGCGTCGCTTAGGTGTATTGGCCATTAATGCCATGATTGAATGTGACCTGTATGGTAACGTCAACTCAACCCACGTCATGGGCACCAATATGATGAATGGCTTGGGCGGCTCAGGTGATTTCGCTCGTAACGCTTATACGTCATTCTTTGTATCGCCATCAGTGGCAAAAGATGGCGCAATCTCTTGTATCACGCCGATGGTCTCGCATCACGACCATACTGAGCATGATGTGATGGTCATTGTCACCGAACAAGGGTTGGCAGATTTGCGTGGTTTATCGCCGCGTCAACGTGCAAAAGCAATTATCGATAACTGTGCCCATCCTGACTATCGCCCAATGCTGCAAGATTATTTTGATCGTGCTTCAGATACGGCTGGTATGCAAACGCCGCATATCTTGGACGAAGCATTATCATGGCATCAGCGTTATGTTGAAACGGGTGATATGCGTATCAAAAAAGCTGCTTATAAAATTGCCGTTTAATATAATAGATATTATAACAGCATAAATAAATTCCAAAAAAACGCCCCTTATTTTATGAATAAGGGGCGCTTTTTTGTGCAACGTTAAGTGATTTAGTGACGATTATTTAACGGCTGGTAAATACAATCGCTTTCGTACCGTTGTTTGTCGGTTGGCTAATCGTCACTTTGCTATCTAAGATATCACCGCGCGCATTGATTTTATAGCATTCTGATGAGACACCATTGGGATCATTTGCGACGAGTAGATTGGCTGAGGTGTTGACACAAAACCATGCAGTGTTGTTGGTGTCTCTGGTCAATGACCAGCCTTGTCTGTAGCTACCTATCTTTTTGCGCATACTTCTATCGGCGTATACGTCCTCTGCAATCAATTGACTAGAGGAGCCAACGGTTGCCAGTTTAGGAAGCGTCGTGCTCTGGGTCGCTAATGAGTATTTGCCTGAGCTATCAGTATAACCATGGAAGACCAATGGATTTAACGTAAAGTAATTGATGGCAACAGATTGGTCAGTGATTTGATTATTTACTTTATTAATAGTATTTACTTCGGCAGCTTGTACTTGTTTATTATTGAATACCATACTACCTTTTGGGGTAATTGTAATATCAGCTGAGGCAGTTTGATTGCCGACGGTCGCTACCAAGCTTTGACTGCGAGCTTTGGTATAAATGTTGAGCATCGCTGCTTCAACAGGATATTGAGTGACGATAGTATTTTGGTTGTTATTGCCAATGGTGCCACCGTTTATCCCGCCAGCACATGCGCTCAAGCTCAGTGCCACTGCGGCGCATAATCCTAATTTTTTCATCATTTATTCCTTATTTTGTTTATATGAGCATATCTATGTCTACTATAATCGAATTTTTGTGCGATGGCATCTGCTATCTACCTTTGTCTTTGCTATCATTACATCACTATAACAACCAATGATTTGTTAGACATCTATTGCACAACAAGGTGATAAAAATAGTGGTGTATTTTTACGATAAATACTTATTCACAGTTCAATGATAAGCATCTTTTTGTACCTCATTATGGCGAGTCTGTTATCATTTCGCTCTGCAAAAGTATCAGCGTTAGGAAGTCAATATGATCGTCAAGCAAAACCCAAGCGCCATCAAACTATTCTTTACCTTGCGTGGCTCAATTCTTCCAAAAGTATATCCTCAAATTTTGCTGATTGGTCTTATCAGTGCGCTTATTACCAATATTCAGCACGGCTTTCCAAGCTCTTTTTCTTCTTATAGCGTTGCGCCTTTCACCTTGCTTGGGATTGCCTTATCGTTGTTTTTGGGCTTTCGTAATAATGCCAGCTATCAGCGTTGGTGGGAAGCAAGGGGGCTATGGGGACAATTGGTTTATGATGCGCGCAGCCTGTGCCGTCAAGCGCTCTCTTATATCGACGAAGACAATCCAATAGGGCGAGATACTCAGCGCCGTCTGATTCATCTGAGTATTGCTTTTACTCATGCGGTGCGTCATCGACTGCGAAACACCTCGCCTTGGGAGGATATCGAGCGCTTTGTTGATCCGAAATATCATAGCAAAATGCGGCAGGCAAAAAATCTGCCTGATTATCTGATGCGCTTGATGGGTAAGGAGCTTGGATATTGTCGACAGCAGCATTTGCTATCAGAGCAGATGGTACAAAATATGGATGAGCGTCTGAACTCTATGACGGTGGTACTGGCAGCGTGTGAGCGTATTCATAATACGCCGCTGCCATTTGCTTATACCTTGCTTGTGCATCGTACGACTTATCTTTATTGCTTTATGCTGCCGTTTGGTTTGGTATCTTCTTTGGGCTGGGTGACGCCCTTCATCTGCGGGGTTATTGCCTATACCTTTTTTGGGCTAGATGCCCTGAGT
The DNA here is from genome assembly GCF_036861305.1 of Psychrobacter sp. S4(2024). NCBI lineage: Bacteria > Pseudomonadati > Pseudomonadota > Gammaproteobacteria > Moraxellales > Moraxellaceae > Psychrobacter > Psychrobacter sp. S4(2024). The sequence continues at coordinate 537,511 of NZ_JAZAQR010000003.1, forward strand.
GAGGAGCTAGAATCACCATTTGGCGTGGCGGACAATCAATTGCCATTAACGGCTTTATCGCGCACGATTGAAATCAATTTGTTAGAAGCACTGGGTGAAACTGATCTGCCAGCTGATATCAGTCCTATAAAGGGCTACTTGCCATAAACAATGGGTAATATAAAAAAAGACCGCTCGATTGGAGCGGTCTTTCTATGTTTGTATGTCACTTTGATTGCTTATTAGCCTTAAATACCTTTTAAAAAGCTCAGTAAGATCCCTTTTTACGTACTAGGTCATTGTGTATCGCTTTTATGAGCGCCGCTAAGGGACAGTTGCTTATAGCTGACTGAGAAATTTTACAGGGATAGGGTAGTTATACATCCAAGTATGTGAGGTGTTTTCATTGCCTAATGAACCCTCAAAGCTCCAGCCCCACGTAAACAGATTGCCATTTTTAAAAGGTATGCCATTGTTTTGATTGAGTGGTTTTTCATGTGCAATCAGATGCATTGTACCCATCGCCATATTATCGATGTTTTTTAAGCTGGTCAGCTTGTTTGTTGGTTCATTTAAGTTTTCATAACTTGTTTTGCCTTTGCCGTCTGTTTCACCAAACATGCCCCAAGCATAAAGGATGCCATCTGATGCTCGAGTGTTACTATTATTTGCTGCAACATTGTCCAACAGCACATAGCTGGCATTGCCATTGGCGTAGACACGGCGAACCTCTTTACCGGCAAACCAAGGCAATTTGGTTGGCGCAGTTATGGTGCTTGCCCAAGCGTTGACAGTATTTTTAAAGCCAATTCCGTTGTAGCCTATTTGGCTGCTAGTATTTAGCCCCCAACCATAGACAGAGTCTTTGTTGGTCAGTGCTAAAACATGATCTTTACCAGCAGCAAGCTGAGTGACTATTTCTTTTTCTACCCTTTGAGCAGTACTATCAGCCGAATCATGTGCAATGATATTGATACGTAACGGTTTATTATTAATATTGATGCAATTGTTGGCTTTATCACATCCTTGACCGCGCCCAAGATTGGCGCTCGCGTCGCTGCCCCAACCCCATACCTGACCTTTATCATCTAAGGCATATGAGCTACTGCTACTGGCTACGACTTGTATGATATGACCGACGCCCTCTGACGCCGAAAAGTCCACTTTGACTGGTATGCTGCTGTCTATAGCGGTGTTATTACCGAGCTGCCCTTGAGCATTAGCGCCAAATGCCCAAATGCTGCCATCTTTGGTCAACACCAAATTATGATTATAACCAGCCGCTAGCATGACCGCATTATTAATACCGGCAATCGCGCTGATATCAAGACGGCAATCAGCGGATTTAACACAAGAATGACGATTTGACCGACCACGTCCTAATTGTCCATAAGCATCATTACCCCAGCTATAAACTTGACCTTTATCGTCGATAGCAAGTGAGTGGTTTTGATTAAATTTAATAGATATTAGGTTTTTTGGGGCATTATTCATGAGTGTCGGTAACTCTGGATGTCCCATAGTATCAGTGAATGTCGAGATATATGCGGTGCCTGTTTGCCCATAGTTATTACGCCCCCAACCATAGAGCTGCCCATCATGAAGGGCTGCGGTATGTGAGCCACCAGCTGCCACCGTATCACCCAGATACATATTTTTGGTTGAGCGCATGATGTTACCTGCATTGTCAGTGGCGGCTAAGGCAATGCTGTTTTCGCCTAAATCTAACAAGATGCGATCGTTAAAATAACCATTTGTGTCAATAGTTAGTGATTGAGGTGCTTTACCGTTCAATGTATAAGTCACAGACTTTATGCCACCGCTATCTTGCACTTGACCTGAGACAAATACGGCCGCAACTGCGCTATAACCACTCGAAAAGTTGCTATCCGTTGTCAAAAGTGGCGGTGTCCCATCAATGATTTCTGTGCTGACATCAGAATCATCGCCGCAAGCAGTCAACATAAAAGTAGCGGTAATCAAAGCGACTGCTTGGGTCAGAGTGGATAAACGCATAAATGTCTCAATCAGTGATCAATAAAAATAAAAGGGGTAGCGGTGCCAATCCTAAGATAGGGGCACTTAGTAAAGTGACTGTAATAATTTAAGCGAATAATATTACAAACGATAACTATTATCAATATGTAAATTAGAATGGCAGTATATTAGATATGCTATGTTATGGATCAAAGCAGCAAATATGATAATGGCGGCGTACAGATGAGGTGGTACTTATAGGGATTTGTTATCAGTATTTTTATAGGGCTGTAGCGAGGAGAGCTTTAATAAGACTTTATGATATGGTGGTGAAGATAGCGACTATCTGGAAGTATGGTAAAAGCGCGGATCGTGCCACTGCGTTATATGTATGTTTCCATGATACTGAGTTAATGGTAAAATCGCATACTCACTTAAAGTGTTAATAATTATGCGATCTCTATAATTAATGACATGATCTAGCTAATGTAAAGATTGCTCTCAATACTATTTTTCATATGAAGTAGACGAGGGGCAACATCTTCCTCTAGTTTTGTACGGCTCAAAACGAAATTTGGCGCGCCACAATTAAAAGTCAGTAAGCCCTCAGTAGGGTGCATTAAAGCAGTGGCAACCGCATTGACATCTTTTTGCCATTCGCTAATTGAAAAGCAATAGCCATAATCTTCATAGTCTTTAAAAGCTTTATCCAGTCCTCTTCTAATCTTTATCCAATCCTCTTTGTACTTGGTGCGAATGGCATCAAGGATAAATTCTTGCTCAGCCTGCGGCATACTTGCTAGACAGGCTCTGCCCATCGAACTTAAGTGAATAGGCAAGTATGAGCCGACATTACGGCGCATAGTCGTAGTACCATCACCTTGCACCACATTCAAATATACCATCGTTAGTCGATCGCGAGTGGCCATGGCAACCGCACTATTTGCATACTCTGCTAATTCTTCCATGTATGGCGTTACTAGATTGTTGATAGAGATGTTCGCCATCATCGTATAGCCAAACCCTAAGACACCAGCAGACAATTGATATTTACTACTATTTATTGATTGCTTTAAATAGCCGAGCTTAACTAAAGTATAAGTAAGCCGCGTAATCGTGCCTTTAGGCAGTCCTGTTAATTGACTTAAGTCTTGATTACCAAGATAAGGACGCTGCGGGGTAAAACAACGAAGTAGCTCTAGCCCTCGCGCCAAAGCGGTGACGAACTGCCGATCATTCTTATCGCGCATCTCTGCAATCGGCTCTAGCAGTTCGATATGTGTTGTGTTAGCCGAGCCTTCAGTAATAAGGTTTTTAGTTGTCATATATTATTTTTATTCTCAATTAAGTTAATACAAATGTAATGGTCAACATACTGCTTATCGTATTTTATTATCAGAATAAATTACTTTGAGCTAATAATAGTATGCACCTTTAACCATACTATCTTAAAGGTGCATTTAAAATACTTGGCACAGCTATTATAAGCTATTTCGCTATGCGGTATATATATTGAATAATGTTATGCTTTTTGTGGGTCATACTGCTGTTCTTTGATGAACAACGTCGGAATAAGACCACATAAGAAGTACGCACCTGCCATCAGTAATAAACCTGCGCCGATAGAATTTTGCATCGCCATATAACCAATAGCGACGGGCGCAATAACTGAGCCCAGTCGTCCGATATTGAAAGCACCACCGATAGCAGTACCTCGAATAGCAGTCGGAAAGCTTTCGGTCAAATAGGTGGCGTTAATTGCATAAGGAATACCATATAAGAAGCCAAAGGTTATCATTAACCAACCGATGTTTTCTGGCGTATGCATGTAGACCAATACCGGTATAAATAGTGCCGTACCCATCGTACCGAAAGCAAATACTATCTTGCGACCTATCTTATCAGCCACGATACCTGCGACTAATTTGGCAAACATCATAGTCAGATAAGTACCTGCCATATAGATAGCCATCTCTTTAAACTTGATACCTAATTCAGTTTCTAGATAAGATGGTAACCAGTTGCTTACGCCAAAATAACCAAATAATAAAAGCCCTGAACTCATAGACCATAAAATAAACATGATGCGATGCTTTGGATTCTCAAATATGGCTTTATAAGGGTTTTCAGGTTTTTGAAGTGAGTTCTTTGCGCCACTAAGTTTAAGGGCACGTGACTCTTTCCAAGACTGGGGCTCAGACACTAGAAAATACATCAATACTGCCAGAATAATAGGTATAAAGGTTAAGAGGTATAGAGTGCGCCAACCATAGCTAGGAATAATCCAAGCAGACAGGCTCGTAATAACGAGAGATCCTAAAGTAAACCCTGTCATCAACATCGCAAGCACCGTCGTTCGATGTTTAGTAGGGACCATCTCAGACATCAACGTATTGGTTGCAATGTATAAGCTACCAAGACCCAAACATGCGGTGAATCGTAATGCTACAAAATGTTCGTAGCTCTGCGCAAACCCACTAAAACCTGATAATACAGAGAAGAGTGCGGTCGCAATCACGATAACCCGTACCCGTCCAAAACGATCACAGGCCCAGCCGCCAAAGAACCCACCGATTGCCATGCCAAATAATGACCAACTGCCCAAAGCACCTGCTTGTACATTGGTCAATCCAAATTCTTGTTTTAAACTTGAAAGCGTAAAGGCAAGAATACCGATATCAGCCCCATCACATAACAAGACTAAAAAACAAAATACAAAGGCCAGTTTCCAAGGTTGCTTCTGGGTAGAATTTAAGCTTGGATTCGAAGTTATAGCCGCACTTTTCACAATACATATCCTTATCGTTGTGAGAATAAAAAACTATTTTAATAGTGTCTTTATGACGGTATTCACGTCCTAGCAAATACCGGTATCGCCTAGCTCATCAAACAAACTACTATTCACTTACTTCTTTAATCATATTACGGGCGATGATAATCTGCTGAATCTGAGTCGTACCTTCATATAAACGATACAAGCGCACATCGCGATAAAAACGCTCAATGCCATAATCGGCAATGTAACCCGCACCGCCATGAATTTGTACGGCTCTATCAGCAACGCGACCACACATTTCAGTGGCAAACATCTTGGCACAGGAGGACTCAGTGACGACATCTTTACCTTCATCACGCAGGCGTGAGGCGTCTAATACCATAGATTTAGCCGCATAGATTTCTGCTTTTGAATCAGCGAGCATCGCTTGAATAAGCTGAAAATTGGCAATTGGCTGCCCAAACTGCTTACGTTCAACGGCATAATGTAATGCATCATCCAACATGCGAGTCGCGGCTCCGGTACTCGCTGCAGCAATATGTAGGCGCCCTTTATCGAGTACTTTCATCGCGGTTTTGAAACCTACACCTTCGACACCACCAATCAAAGCATCAGCAGGCACGACACAATTATCAAAGATGACGTCACAGGTATGAGCACCTTTTTGCCCCATTTTTTTGTCAATTTTGCCCAAAGTAATACCAGGGGTATCACTCTCAACGATAAAGGCTGAAATACCACCCGATCTTTTATTTTGTGGATCAGTACGTGCCATCACGGTAAACACGCCGGCTTCAGGAGCGTTGGTAATATAGCGCTTAGTACCGTTGATAATGTAGGTATCACCGTCCTTGATAGCAGTGGTCTTTAATGAAGCGGCATCTGAGCCAGAATCCGGCTCGGTCAAACAAAATGAGCCGATGATTTCACCACTGGCGAGCCTTGGTAGATATTTCTGTTTTTGCGCTTCAGTACCATCGATGACTAGACCAGATGAGCCAATACCGTTATTTGTCCCTATCAATGAGCGAAAAGCAGGAGAGGTGCGCCCTAGTTCAAATGCCAGCGTGACCTCTTCTTCCATCGTAACGCCAAGCCCACCATACTCTTCGGGAATAGTCAGTCCAAACAGCCCTAACTCGCGCATTTGATTGATGATATCGTCTGGAAGACGGTCATTTTCTGCTACCCAGTGTTCCATCGGTATTAATTGGTTATTAACAAATTGGCGGATAGTGTCGGTGATTTGGTTAAGAACGTCCTTATCTCTGATCATGTGATTCTTCCTTGTTTAATTGATATTCAAATTGATAGCGGCTTCATAATTGCCTTGAACAAACAGCATAATTGATAGTTTATGAAATTACAATAGTTTTGGTTTAAATAACCGCAATGCGGTATTTATTAAAAAATTAAAGTTTAAATGGTCGGTTTATTTCTCAATTTAACTGAGATTTACCCTTCACAAAGGAAAATAAACAGTATATATTGGTCTTAAATATCGCTATGCGGTATTAATTATCATAATTACTGGTGTTTTTAAGGGTTGATGTACTTTACCTAAGGACACCGTTTAAGGGATAGCATCATGGAAGAGCCAATCATTATTTGTGAGCAACAAGAAAATGGCGTTAGTGTGATAAGGCTTAATCGTCCTAAAGTTCGCAATGCTCTAAACACTGAACTACGCGAACAAATGGCAGAGATTTTTATCGAGTTAAATGATGACCCACAAACCAAGGCTATTGTGCTGACAGGTGGCGATAAGGTGTTCGCAGCCGGTGCTGATATCAATGATTTTTTAACCGCGAAAACAGTCGATGTGTATTTGCCTCATAGCGAACGCTACTGGGATGCCATCACCAATTGTCGCAAGCCGATCATTGCAGCGGTCAATGGTTATGCCCTTGGCGGCGGCTGTGAGCTTGCTATGCATGCCGACATCATCGTCGCTGGCAAGTCTGCTAAGTTTGGCCAACCAGAAATAAAAATAGGGCTGATGCCAGGAGCAGGGGGTACGCAGCGGCTATTTCGCGTAATTGGCAAACATAAAGCCATGAAGCTGATATTAACGGGCGACATGATAAGCGCTGATGAAGCAGATCAAATGGGGCTAGTCTCTGAAGTAGTCGAAGATGAAACGACTATCAAACGTGCTATCGAAATTGCGGAGAAACTAGCGGGTTACTCGCCTATTGCCTTAACCCAAATCAAAGAAGTTGCCAACCTCGGGGTGGACATGCCGCTACAAGCCGCATTGGCTTTGGAACGTAAAGCCTTTCAGATTTTATTTGATACTGAAGACCAAAAAGAAGGGGCAAAAGCCTTCTTAGAAAAGCGTCGTGCTGAATATAAAGGACAGTAGCTTGTTGAATCATATAGATACATAGCTAAGCAACCCTGAAAACGAGACTATTTAACAAGAGCGCATAAAGTAACAAGACCATATAAAGGATTATTATGACTGTTAAATCATTGGCCATTATCGGCACCGGTATTATGGGTATGGGTATTGCCCAAATCGCCGCCCAAGCAGGCATTCAAGTGCTTTTATTTGATGCCAAAGCAGGCGCTGCCGAGCAAGGACGCCAATCCCTTCAAGCTACCCTCGAAAAACTAGCCTCCAAAGGTAAATTCACCGATGAGCAGCTGCAATCTACTTTGAAAAATCTGACCGTGATTGAAGACATAGCCAAAATTGCCGAGGCTGATGTCGTTATTGAAGCAATTATTGAAAATTTAGAAATAAAACAACAGCTTTTTAAACAGTTAGAAAGCATTGTTCCTGCCGAGACGATTTTGGCAACCAATACCTCCTCGCTAGCGGTGACCGCGATTGCTTCTAATTGCGAGCACCCAGAGCGTGTGGCAGGATTTCACTTTTTTAATCCAGTACCCTTAATGAAAATCGTTGAAGTGATTCCGGGCATCTCTACCAAACCTTCAGTGGTTGAGACGCTGACGTCTTTAGCCAAACGCATGGGACATTTAGGGGTAGTGGCAAAAGATACCCCAGGATTTATCGTCAATCATGGCGGTAGAGCTTACGGTACAGAAGCCTTAAAAATATTAGGCGAGGGAGTTGCAAGTTTTGAGGACATCGACCGTATTTTACGTGACGGCGCGGGCTTCCGCATGGGGCCATTCGAGCTGCTTGATCTTACGGGTATCGATGTCTCTCATCCGGTTATGGAGTCGATTTATAACCAGTTCTATCATGAAGACCGCTATCGTCCGCATCCCTTGACCCGTCAAATGCTAACGGGTAACAAGCTTGGCCGCAAAGTCGGTGAAGGCTTTTATCACTACACAGAAAATAAAAAACAAGATGGTCAAAAAGTAACAGTAGATCCTTCCAAACAATTACCTTTTAAGACAGATTTCGATATCTCAAACCTCTCAGTTTGGATTGGGGCGGATTTAGCAGAAGATAAAAAACAGTTGGTTGCTTATCTAAGCGCTAACGACATCAATATCGACGATAACGAGAAACCAAATTCTGACAGCTTGATATTGCTGGCAATCTACGGCGACGATACAACCAATGCGGCTATCCGCTATCAGGTTAATCCTAAACAAGCGGTCGCCATTGATATGCTGACTGACTTATCCAAGCATCGTACGTTGATGCCAAGTATCGTCACCCAAGATAACTTTGTGGCGCAAGCTTATGCCCTATTTGGCAGAAATAATAAGTTCGATAAAAGCTCGAATGAAGGCTCAAATGCTAGTGTCGATGCCACGTTAATTACTGAAAGCACGGGCTTTGTAGGACAGCGAGTCGTGTCGATGGTGATTAACTTAGGCTGTGATATTGCGATGCAAGGTATTGCGTCTCCTGAAGATATCGATAATGCCGTTAAGATTGGATTGGGTTATCCGTATGGCCCTATCTCATGGGGAGACGAGATTGGTGCCTCGCGTATTTTACTTATCTTAGAGCGTATTCATGGGTTAACGGGTGATCCGCGTTATCGTCCTAGCCCATGGCTGCAACGCCGCGCCACCCTAGGTGTTTCACTGTTTACTCAGCAAACTAATTATTAATACCAACAACCTAGCAATTTTGCTAAACCATATATTTTAGTAAGACAAACTCTCAAAACACAACAAGGAAAAGTTATGTTAGATGCCTATATTTATGACGGATTAAGAAGCCCTTTTGGTCGCCATGGAGGCGCATTAGCCACCGTTCGTCCTGATGACATGATTGCGACAGTAATGAAAGCTTTGGTCGAAAAGCATCAATTACCTAATGATATCTTTGATGAAGTGCTGATCGGTAATACCAATCAAGCTGGTGAGGACTCACGCAATATCGCCCGTAATGCTGCGCTGCTAGCAGGGTTAGATGTCAAAACACCCGGTCAAACCGTCAATCGCTTATGCGCTTCAGGACTATCGACCATTATCGATGCGGCTCGTAGTATTACTTGTCATGAGGGGGATATATTTTTAGCAGGTGGCGTTGAGTCAATGACCCGCGCACCCTTTGTATTTGCTAAGACCGAGCAGCCTTTTAGTCGTGAATTTAAAGTATTTGATACGACCATTGGCAGCCGATTCCCCAATCCTATCATCGAAAAACAGTTTGGTAGCGATAGCATGCCGCAAACGGGTGATAATGTCGCTCGCAAATACGGTATCACTCGAGAAGAAGCAGACAAATTCGCAGCAGCCTCACAAGCTAAGTACCAAGCCGCCAAACAAGCTGGGTTCTTCAATGATGAAATAACGCCAATTATGGTATCGCAAGGTAAAAAACTGCCAGAAAAAGCGATATTGGATGATGAGCATCCTCGTGCCAGCTCTACTGTGGAAGCACTGCAAAAACTTAAGCCTTTAAACAATGAAGGTGTCGTCACAGCAGGCAATGCGTCAGGTATCAATGATGGCGCAGCTGCACTGATTATTGGCTCAAAGCAGGCAGAGGAAAAGTTGGGCTTTAAGCCTATCGCTAAGATTCTTTCGTCCGGTGCTATGGGTGTTGAGCCTAATATTATGGGCGTAGGCCCTGTTGAGGCGATTAAACTGGCATTGAAACGTGCAAATTTGACCCTTGATGATATGTCCATCATTGAAATTAATGAAGCGTTTGCCTCGCAAGTACTCGGCTGCCTCAAAGGTCTAGAGATTGACTTTGATGACAAACGCGTCAACCCTAACGGCGGAGCAATTGCCGTCGGTCATCCGTTGGGTGCATCAGGCGCAAGACTGGCGTTAAGTACGGCGCGTGAGCTACAGCGTACGGGCGAAAAATACGCGGTGGTCAGTTTATGCATTGGCATTGGGCAAGGGCTTGCCATGGTGATTGAACGAGTCTAACCTTTTCAATACTTTTGCCATATATTTTTAATTTCAAGGATGACCATAATGACTACGATACTTAACCAACATGAGGATTACCAGCAAGCTCAAGAAGCCTATGGTTTTCCTTTGATTATCAAACAGCTACTAAACCGTGCAAAAATTGCCTCTAAAGATCAAACCATTAGTTATGCGGATAAGGTTACTTATACATATGCTGAATTTTTTAAGCGTGTTAATCGCTTGGCAAACGTACTTAAAAACATGGGTTTGCAAGCAGGTGATGTGGTTGCTGTTATGGATTGGGACAGTCATCGTTACCTTGAAGCGTACTTTGCTGTGCCTATGTCTGGAATGATTTTGCAAACGGTCAATGTACGCTTGGCTGAAGATAAAGTGCTGTATACCATCAACCATTCCAAACCAAAAGCCTTGTTACTTAATGCTGAGTTTGAGCCAATGGCTAAAAACTATCGTCATGAAGCTCCTTCTATTGAGAAAATTATTTGGCTGGATGATGCTGAGTATGATGAAGACACTATAAAAGCTCAGCAAACTAGCATGCCAGATTATGTTGAAGGTGAGTATGAGGCAATGCTAGCCGCTGCCAGTGATGAGTTTGATTTTCCCGATTTTGATGAAAATACCATCGCTACTACATTTTATACCAGTGGTACGACGGGTGACCCAAAAGGGGTTTTCTTTACGCATCGACAGATCGTATTGCAGACGCTATCAAGTACGCTGGCCTCTGCACTTAGCGCTGAAGGTCAAGGTGCTCGCTACAATGATGTTTATATGCCGATGACGCCATTATTTCATGTGCATGCTTGGTGTTGGCCGTATGGGGCAACCATGATAGGGCTAAAACAAGTGTATCCAGGGCGCTATGTATCCGAAGTATTGGTTGACTTGATTGAACAGCATAAGGTAACGCTATCACATGGTGTCCCAACCATTTTACAAATGTTAATCAAAGAAATGGCCACCCGAGGACGCAAGTTTAATGGTCTTAAATTGTCAGTAGGGGGCTCCAAATTAAACGAAGCTCTAGCTGAAGCCGCTATTGAAAGTGGCATAGAGTTTATCTCGGGGTTTGGAATGTCAGAGTCTTGTCCTGTCCTTGCCAGAATGGCATTCGGCGATCAGACAAGTGCTATGACGACGACAGAGCAGATCAATTATCGTTGTCTTTCTGGCTCACCAATTATGCTGGTATCGATGGAGCTTTGGGATGCGAACGGCAAATCTTTACCGATGGATGGTGAGTCGACCGGCGAACTCGTCGTTCGAGCGCCTTGGCTGACCCAAAGCTATTTTAAGAATCCAGATGCTGGCGATGAGTTATGGCGCGGTGGCTGGATGCATACCCAAGATATTGCCTGCATTACCGCTGATGGTACTCTCAAAATTACTGATAGGCTCAAAGATGTCATCAAGTCAGGTGGCGAATGGGTATCCTCGCTTGAAGTCGAAAATATTTTATCATTCCATCCTTGCGTTGCTGAAGTGGCCGTTATTGGAGTAGCTGATGAAAAATGGGGCGAACGTCCTCTAGCGTTAGTGGTCCTGAAACCTGATCATACCGATATTAAAGCTGAGGATATTTTAGCATTGGGTCATCAAGCAGTTGAAAAAGGCTATTTACCAAAGTATGGCGTGCCAAGTGAAATAAAATTCTTAGTAGAAATGCCGAAGACCAGTGTGGGTAAGCTTGATAAGAAAAAAATGCGGATAATGTACGCAGAAAAATTAATCTGATCCAAACATCTTTATTAGTGACTGCAAAAAAACAGTTAATGCAGCTTACTGATAATTTGAATAGGTATGTTTATTGGCGCGACTAGACGAGATAACTATGAAAGCTTTAGCAAAATTACCAGAAATACAAGAGACGCTTAATAAAGACAATAACCATCCTATGCATGGTTTTGCGGTCATTTACTCTCAACAAGTAGAGTGGGGCGATATGGATTCTTTTGGTCATGTCAATAATGTGGTCTATTACACTTATGCCCAAAACGCTCGTATTCACTATAACAGTCAGTTAAATCTATTCAATGAAAAGACTTTTTCCGTCATGGCAGCATCATCCTGTCAATATTTCAAACCAGTAATCTACCCCGACACCTTATGGATTGGGGTTCGAATTAAGAAAATTGGCAATGCCAGCTTGATTCACGAGTACACCTATTATAGTACCGCTATGAATACTATCGTTGCTAGCGGTGAGTCAGTACTGGTATATCTTGATAAAGCCACTGGACAAAAGAAAAATATCGATGACACAAAAAAAGCCGCTATTAGCGATTTTGAAAGGGTTCAATAAAGTAAGAGACATGTGTTTTTGTACAAGGAGATAGTACTGGTATTTATGAAGTAACAAAATACAGTAGCGATAGGCATTTAAAGGAATTTTCCAACAATACAAGGAATGTATAGATCATGCTTTATATCAAAAAGTTGTCTTTTGGTTTGGCGGTTCTTGGGGTATGTGCACAAGCACAAGCCATAGATCTTGTCACAAATGCAGATACTACTCTAAGTATCGGTGGTTATGTTAAAGCCGAGGGTATATTTTATTCTCCAGATGAAGGCGAGTCAGAGTTCAAAGGCAATGCACGGCAATCTCGGATTAATCTGAAAACCACTAAGAAGGTAGAGGATAAAAAATTAACGGGTTTTATTGAAGGGGATTTTTATGGCAATGCCGCAAATGGTGGTTCAGACTTGCGACTTCGCCATGCTTATGTTCAGGTCAATGATTTGACCGTAGGTAAGACATGGAACGGGCAGTTCCTAGCAGTCTACCCGCTTTTAACTGAACAGCTTGATTTTCGAGGTACGGGATTAGGAACCATCTCGGGTGGGGGCGCTGATATACGTCCAGATCTAACGGTGCATTATACCCATAAAGGGCTTCGTTTTACCGCTCAACAACCTGTTTATGAGGAAGCTAACCTGCCTGATATGGTGGTCAGCTATAAAAATAACATATCTGATCTTAGCTATAACTTAGCGGTCACTGCGCGTGAGGCTAAAAATGGAAACGATTCAGATGTAGGCCTCGGTGCTTCTTTGGCTGGTAAACTCAAACTGGGTAATGACTCATTACATGCGAGCGTATTCAATGGTAAAGGGATGGGTGCCTATTCGACAGTATGTGTCGGAAAAGCGCTTGGGGTAACTGGAGCTATAGATTGTGATGCTGAAAACGGCGAGCTTGTGTCGCAAACAGGCTTTACGGTAGGGTATAGGCATAAATTTTCAGAAAAACTTCTGAGTAATATGCGTTATGGTGAGATTAATGTAGATGATGCGGCTGATACTTCTGTCAATGTAAAAAGTATAAACCTTGTCTATAATTATTTACCAGATCTCGATTTTGGTATTGAATGGCGAGATCGAAGCGATAAGACGTTATCGCAAGTAAAGAAAGGTCAGCAAGTCGAAATCATGGCCAAATATAGCTTCTAAGCTAAATAATTTTTAAGCGGAATAGCTGAATAGTATGTCGTTTAAAGTTATATGTCATTGTCTAACTCATGATTATGCAGTTATTGCTTGTATCGCAAGTTAGGAGAAAGGCGCATAAAGCTTGTCACTTATGGTAGTAAAGAGCGAAAGGATAAAAGGTTATTAGCGTGACTGCAAGCAGGTGCAATGGAATTTTTATATACGGCTATGCCAAATTTAAGCTTTAGCGTTTTTCGGCATAGCTCATTTTTGCGTTGACTGCTACACTATTACGCTATCTGGCACTCCGACATATTCTTTAAAGCATTACCATAAAAACTGATTAAGGACAGGTTATGCATATCACGGCGAATTTTGATGCGGGCAATATTGAGGTTATTAGTTTAGAAGATAAAAAAGATATCCAATTGGCTATTCGTCCGGACGTCGGTGGCGAGTTTTTTCAATGGTTTAACTTTCGTATAACCGGTCAAATTGGCGAGCAATATGTGCTCAATATCCTGAATGCAGGGGAAGCGGCATTCCCTGGAGGGTGGGAGAGTTATCAAGCAGTTGCTTCCTATGATCGTGAGTATTGGTTCCGCCTGCCCACCTCTTATAAAGACGGCAAGCTGACCATAAACGTAGACATGGAATGTGAAACCATTCAAATTGCTTTTTTTGCCCCTTACAGCTATGAGCGTCATCAAGATTTATTAGCCGCTGTACAAATGCACCCATTTGTGACGTTAGAGCATTTAGGTGAAACGCTTGATAAGCGCGACTTAACCTTGGTTAAAATTAGTGATGGCGATAGCAGTAGTGACGAGAGTAAGCGCAACATTTGGATCACAGCGCGTCAGCATCCTGGTGAGACTATGGCTGAATGGCTGGTCGAAGGTCTCATGTATAGCTTATTAGATGGTGATAATGCGACTGGAAAATTATTATTAGACAAAGCAAACTTCTATATTGTGCCGAATATGAACCCCGATGGCAGTGTACGTGGACATCTTCGTACCAATGCCGTCGGAACGAACCTAAACCGCGCCTGGTCAAATCCGAGTTTAGAAAAAAGCCCTGAAGTGTTTCATGTTATTAAGAAAATGGAAGCGACTGGCGTTGATCTATTTTATGATGTACATGGTGACGAAGAGATACCTTTTGTGTTCCTTGCCGGCTCTCAAGGGACGCCTAATTATAATGACCGGCTCGCGCGACTCCGTGATAGATTTTCAGAAGTGTTAAAGCTGGCCAGTGCTGACTTTCAGACTGAAGAAGGCTATGACGTTGATGCACCGGGTACAGCGAATATGACGCTCGCCACTCACTGGGTGGCCGAACGTTTTGACTGCCTAGCCAATACTTTGGAGATGCCATTCATAGATAACAATAATGTGCCTGATGCAGATACGGGTTGGTCACCAGAGCGTTCTATTAAATTGGGAGAAGCGTCGTTAGTTGCCATGTTAGCGGTCGTTGATGATTTACGTTAGTTAACAGATTCTCTAATCCTAATTTTATAACACCACATAAGAAAAACCATCATAAAAAGGTTGCGATCGCTATTTTTAATATAGCGATAACAACCTTTTTTTATATTTATATCTAAGATATTACAAGCCAGCCCCAAAACAAACTTCCAATGGCATTATCACCATGCAATTCATAAACTGTCTAAGTTTATTATTTTAAAGACCTTCTGAAAAATAGGCTGGCAAGCGCGCAGGCAAGCGTCAATGATAACAACATCGAGACTAAAGTATGGCTAAAAAAGTGATCGCCAAATGCCATTTTATATAGCCCCATCGTCCATCCTAAAGCTGTGACGAGTACAAAGATTTTATAGCGATATTTTTGTACTGTCGGTAAAAATGCCAATCCATATAAAGAAAATCCTGCACTGGCATGCGCCGCTGGAAAGCACTTCGCAGGCGTTTTAGCGAGTATGTTTTGCCAAAGATTGAGATATGGTAAATCACCATTGAAAAGAAATAAACTATTTGGGCAGCTAACATGGGTAAAGCTCTTAAGGGTTGCGATAACCGTGGGTACTATGATGATAGTGATTAATAAATAACCTACTTCTCGGCTAGACAATGCTGCGATTGGTCTAATAAAAAACACTTTAGCATTCACAGTATTAGCGTATCGACGTTGCCAATAGTGCCAAATTAATACCATTATTAAATAGCCGCCAAATAATATTAATAATAATTTTGGAAAATCATAAAAGATAAATCTATAAGGCTGCGCGCCTTTTTCAAGAAGCCAATGTCCATTCGTATAGAAAAGCTCACTAATACGAACGTCAAATTGGCTGTGCTCAAACGTCAATGTCGCAATAATCGTTAAGCACAGCAGCTTGAGCCACGTCCAATCAGTTGTGTTTTTTGCTAGCGTCATTGAGTCTCCTTTTAAACTATATTAAGTCGAAAATTTCTGAATCCTACTTAATATAAAAGGTTCCATAACGCCATTACCCATAAGACAAACAAAAGCAATAACGCCAAAAATTGCGCCGCAGAACCTACATCTTTAGCTATTTTAGCGAGTGGATGTTGGTTCGTTGAGGTATGATCAACACTGGCTTCAATACCAGTATTAAACAGCTCAACGATAAGGGATAAAAAACAGGTGATTGTCAGCATCATTTTTATGCTGATATCAAAAGGTATAAGTATGATGGCCATTAACAAGACGCTATTAAGCCAGAATACTTGTCTAAAAGCCGCCTCATATTTATAAGCGGCTTTAAAACCATCTAAAGAATAACCGGCGGCTTTAACAATACGAGAAAGACCTTTGTTGCCTTTGGCAAGACTGGCATAACTATTAGGTGCAAGCAGTTGAGTAGCCGTCGTTTGATTTTTTGATTCAGAGTTGATTGTATTCATATTGAATTCTTAATACTCATAGATATTGAGTTACGCTAGATGTTTTGAGTAATTAAAAAAATAATCAAAAAAAATTAGCATACTGTTCTTATGGAAACAGTATAAAACAGGGGATATTAAGAAAACGTTAAGACAATATTGATTGGTTGATTCATGAAATACAGTGAAGACTTATATACGGCATTTATTATAATAAATGCTAAACGTACTACCACCTGTAGCATTGTCTTGGTGCATAAGCTCCCAGTCCATATGAGTCATGATACGTTGCACAATGCTAAGACCCAAACCGCTACCTTCTACCTGATCGCTGGTATTTATGTCATTCAGACGCTCAAATCTCTCATAGAGTAAAGGCATCATAATTTCGGGAATACCAAGACCAGTATCAGTCACCGTAATTTTTTCAGCATCGATAGTGACAATGACTTCACCATCATCTGTGTATTGAAACGCATTTTTTATTAAATTACCTAATGCCATTTTTAGCAGCTCAGGGCGGACATTTGCTATGTAATCTTGCTCAGCGACTATTTTGCAACTTACCGGTTTATGGCGGAGCAAATATGTTAAGCGTGTCACTTCATCAAGGGCGATGGTGTTGATAGAAGTTGGCGGTGTGTCCAGCTGTTCAGGCGCGCGTGATAAAAGTAATAAAGCGCTGATGATTTCAGAAGTTTCTTTGGCGGTCGTACTAATACGGTTGGCGAATTCGCTTAAACGACTGTGGTCTTCAAGTTGTGAGGCTAATACCTCTGATGCACCCATGATAATGGTCAACGGTGTACGTAATTCATGACTGACATCGCCAGTAAATAGCTGCTCACGTTTTAGATATTGCTCTAGTTTATGATTTTTTTCATCGATAGCACGTGCCAACACCCCAACTTCTGAAGGTAGATGGGTTAAGTCAGTGAGGTTTTGATGATCGGTTTCTACCGCTTGCTTTAAATCTAGTAAAGGCTTGATGATTTGCTTAGAGGATAAGTAAGAGAATAGCGCTGCAATGAGCAAACTCAAAACAACCGCAATTTTTAGTGCATCTGCAAATATATCCTCTAACTCTTCGAAGATGGCTAAAACAGGATAGTTTTCCATCACCATCTCAGACCCTTCTAAGTAAGTCAAAATATATTTTTGCTCATTTTGTTGATAGGCAAAAAAATGAAGATTCGTTTCAGTGTTGCCCGTTTGATTGTTCACGGTTACCTGCATCTCTTGAACCGTTCCGTTTGCTATCGCTTTTAAATTTTCAGGCGCACTGTCATAACGATAAATTTTGATACCAGGATTTGCTGTATAAGCCGCCTGTTCGCCTTCTTTTTCTTGACTAAGTTGTAGCTGTTGTAAAAGACGCCCTTTCACTAAGTCCTGTTCGATTCGCATCTCAGCGTACATAAAAATACTGACGAACGTTGTGCAAAGCAGTAAGGCAAATAACAAATAGGAGATTCGAAACTTATTAGCGATGGATTCTATAGTGAACATGGCAGGTGCTTATTTAGAGTCAGGTAATATATAGGGAAGTACGGGCGTAACTACTTATAGTAAACTTCAATCTTTAAATTGTATTATGAATTTTCAAACTTTGTCTGGGTCAATAATTTGGTAACCAACACCAGCCATTGTTACTATCATGACTTTATCAAACGGTTTATCAACTTGCGCACGCACACTATGCAAATGGGTGCGAAGCGCATCACTACTTGGCACATCTTGTCCCCATACTTTTTCCTCAAGCTCAGTTTTACTGACTACCCGAGGCGAGGCAATCATCAGAGTGTGTAAGATTTTGAATCCCGTTGGGGTTAGTTTTAATGGTTTGTCTTCTCGTTTGATACTGTGTTCCTCAGTATTTAGAGACAGCTTGCCAACTTCTATATTGTGCTGAAAATGTTCATCTTGATGGCGGCGTATTAATGCTTTGATGCGAGCTTCTAATTCAACCAATGAGAAAGGTTTGACCAAATAATCATCCGCACCACTATCAAACCCTGCAACCTTATCCAAAACAGTATCACGCGCGGTCAGCATCAATACGGGCGTCTTATCATGCAGCTCTTCTCTAAGCGTTTTGCACAGCTTAGTACCATCCATACCGGGAAGCATCACGTCGAGCAATATAACATCGTAGCGATTGCTTGATGCCAGTGCTAAGCCACTCAGACCATTATGGGCATTGTCCAACTCGAAACCTTTTGGCTCAAAAAAAGCATAGATATTGGCTACGATATCAGGATTGTCTTCAATAATAAGTATCTTATACATAATGGCTACTATCTACAAAAAGCGTGAGTTAAATAAAAATAGTTTAATGGGTAGTCTTAAAAAAGGTTGGTTCTGACGCTACTTCTTGAGTAGTAATACCAAAAAAATGCAATAAGGTTGGCGTAATAAAATCATGTGACACTGGCTGATTGGTCATATTAGACAGACTCTTAGGATTGATGCCATTGTTTTTAGGTGACCAAATAATGACTGGCACCTGTTTTTGCGCATTCGGCGCAATACCGTACGGCAGACCATGTAAATATACATTGTTTTCACCCAGACTTTCCCCATGATCACTAATATATACCATCACCACATCATAATCTTGCTCGTAGGGTTTTAGCGTATCTATGACGGCATTTAAAAAGTAATCGGTATAGCGAATCGCATTGTCATAACCATTTACAACGGATTGAGCATCACACTTAGATAACTCGTTGGTCATGCAGACTGGCTTGTATTCTTCAAATTCCTTGGGATAACGTTGGTAATAAGCAGGACCGTGATTGCCCATTTGATGTAATAAAATCAGTGTATCTTGTGGCTTCGCAGCAGTCTTGACACCTGTGTCCGACTTAACTAAAGTATCAAAACCGTCCAACATGCCAATATCACGACATTCAATATCACAATTAGGATTTAGCTTAGGCGTTTTATAGTCCTCAACGGTGACTCGATCTGCCACGCCTTTAGAGCTAGAGTTATTGTCCCGCCAGATAACATTAACGCCTTGTTTATTGAGGGTATCAAGCACGTTTTCATTATATTCAGCAGTATCAACGTCGTAATCGCTTCGGTTTGCATAACTGAACATGCAAGGTACTGAATAAGCAGTTGACGTACCACAAGAGGTCGCATGCTTGTAGCTATAGGTATCCGGCTGGCTGGCTAGTAACGGCATCGTATCGCGTTTATAGCCATTCAAGCCAATATGGTCAGCGCGAACCGTTTCACCGACTACGAACACCATCAGCTTAGGTTTCGTTGTGCTACTGACGGCTGCGGTACGCTTTGCATCTGGCGCATGCAGTATCAAGGTATCAGGACGGCGTAGCTCATCGACGTAATCGGTACCGAGTTTGATAACAGAATAAACAGGGGTAATGGGATTGGTATAACTACGCACTATTTTATGCTGGCGGAAAAAGCTGGCGTATTGATCTCCAAATGGTAATAGGCAAACCGCTATTATCGCAATAGACGTTATCAAGGTGATTGTCTTTTGCACGATTGAGCGAACTATAGACAAACGCTTTATACGAATCTTACTAATCAAAAAAGCAGGTAGCACACCCAATAGTAGCAGTCGAACAATAAAGCTTGGTGCTATCAAACCCATCGCTTCTGCTTGGTCTGTCTGCAAGCTGTTAACCAACATGCCAGTGTCAAATATCGTTCCATAAGCATCGGTGAAGTAACCACATACTGCCGCAATCAGCACCATAGCAATAAGCACTACTTTTGCCGTCGGTCGATAACATAATAGCTGAAACAATAACCACATCAGCCCAAACAGTAAGCCAGTCAGAGAAACAATAAAACCAATGTTATCAGCAAACGGATAGATCGTTAATACTTGTTTAAAGAAGCCAATATTTGCAGTAGCAACGAGATAGAGCGTAACCACTATAATCAGATAAGTAAGATTGACTTCACGATGATAAAATTTATTTTTATCGAAGGTTGCATTATTATTTTTAGCAAGACTTATATTATGGGTTTCTGCAATGGCTAGATCGGTAATTAAGTGTTTTGACATACACAGACTTCTTAATAGAGTGAGATAAATTTTATTCTCTAAGGTAGCAATTACCCTGTTAAGAAGATGTTAAGAAGCCTATATTAGATGCATAATAGATAACGAAGATACAGATTGTATCTGATACTCTAAAAACTCATAAAATACTCACAAAAACGGCTGTAAAAGAGACTTCTCATTCATGATTACGCTCATCCAAAAAAATCAGCAGTTGTTCCTTTTAGGAGTCTTTATTCTATTAGTGATGGTTGTTTTATGGGTTTTACAGTATGTGATAATTCGCTATGGTCAGAAGGTACTGAATCAGGTGCCGACATATTGGACGGTGCTCGAACAATATCTTGGAAAAAGCAAACGACTCACTCGCTTAAAAAATAACTATCCAAAACTGTATCATGCTTCGTTGCAAAGGCTCACTGTACAGCACTTTTATGGATTGCCTCTGACGGTTTTATTTTTAGTCATGGGTTATATCTTAGCTTTGTTTTTTGGTTTGGTTGAAGATGTTGTTACTTCAGATACTATTGTGGCAACGGATTTTTTTGTGTCACAGCAAATGAGTATGCTGAGTGAGTCGCCTGTAGTGACGTTTTTTATTTTTATTACTAGCTTTGCCTCTACTGCAACGACCTGTTTAATCGTATTACTAGTCTGTATCCTATGCTGGGTGATTCGCCAACCCTATATATTAGTAGGGTTCTTAATAGCCACTTTAGGAAGTACGATATTTACTTTCCTCAGCAAGCTATTATTTCATCGCACGCGACCAGTAGATATTTTATTGTTTGAGCAGACAGATTCTTTTCCTAGTGGACATGCGACGGTTACGGTTGCGTTATATGGTTTTCTGGCTTACATGGCCATTCGTTTTAGTCGCAACTTTGCCACGCAAGTTCGGATAGCTGTAATTACTGTCTTTTTCTCACTATTGGTAGGATTAAGCAGGATTTTGCTGAATGAGCATTATTTGAGCGATGTACTGGGAGGTTATTTGGTAGGCGCATTATGGCTAACAGTAGCAATTAGTGTGACAGAGTGGCTAAGGACGCGTGACAAAGTTGATTGGCAGATAAGTTGGTCAGTTACTCAGGTTCGTCTGGTCTGGCTCAATATTGTATGTGTACTGATCGGCACTTCGATATATGCTGAATTTTATCAGTTGCCATTGTTAATCTAAGTAAATTCAAGGTATTAACGCCAAAAAAATAGTATCGTTCATATTTAACATTAATAATAATGGCTAGTTTTTAGTCATAGGCTCGTCCCAGTACGGTGGTGTACCATAATAATCATCTATAAAATCAATAAAGCATCTCACCTTCTGTGGCAGCAGTTTAATGTAAGCATAAACTACATATAAGCCCAAAGCCTCAGTGCAATTTTTAGCAACACTACGACCAGTTTACCACTCATAAGCGCCTCACTAATAATGAAAGCCGGCTGTAATATCAGTCCTGCTCTTGCAATAGATACATTCATTACTGTAAGCACAATAAGCTACTTCAGCACTCCATAAAAATTACTATATAATCTGACGCTTATAGGCAAATATTTGCTATCGTTGATGGACAATTATTCAACTGCTATTTCTAATAGGCTGCCTAATACATCATCATGATACTACATCCATTTACCCGTCTCAGCGGCTCTATCAGTGCTTGGATAACTATCTTTGTGATTATATTACACGGTCTTACTGTATGGGCTGTGATATCTATGGATAGCCCTGAAATTTTAGAGGCTAAAGCGGCTAAGCCTCAGGCAATCCAATTAGAGCTAGTGATATTGCCAAAATCATCCGCAGCGGCTACTGAAGAACGTCGTGCCGAAAATATCCTTACAAACTCTAACTCTGTTCCTCAACGACTGCCGCAATCAGAGAAAAAATCCGCTGAACTATCAGATACTAAACAGGTAGAAGCTAAGCCAGTAAATGCTGTGTCAGAGCCAACCTTTAGTAAACCGCTAAATTCTATTAAACCTTTAAGTTCTGAACCAAAAAAACAAACATCTGATCCAATAAAAAATCCGTCAAATCCAGAAAAGACTAAGATAACAAAAGAAACTCAACTGCCAGTCTTGGTACAGAAAAATACGACCAAAGAATCGGAAGAAATTGCCAAAAAAATGACGGAAGAAGAACAGGATCTTGTAGCCTTGGTTCAAGCGATGACAGAACAGGTCAGCCCTGAATCAACAGATATGTCAACGCAAGGGCTGGTCGTAAAAGAGACGAGAAAAACAGTTAGGATTAAGGCTGAAGAAGAGATAGATATAGCGTCGTTAATCCGATCGGTGACAGCACAATTCAATCGTGATCAAGCACGTCAGTGGCAAGAAGGTAGAAAACGCGCAGGGCAAGAGCTGCTGCAAGCGCAGGCTGGCAAGAGTAATGAGAAACGAAAACAGCTTAATCTCAATGATGAGGCAGTTGACTTTTTGGAGGAGCAAGCCAGCTGGCTTGATCAGAAGAAACCTGACACCGACCTACCGTCGGCGATTTGGCGTGAAGTGACTAGTCAATCAGGCGATATCTTCACTGTATTATTGGAGCTTCATGTCGATAAAAGTGGCTATATTACGGATGTGCAATTGCTCGAATCATCGGGTAATAAGATTGTTGATATTGCAGCGATGACTCAAGTCAGAGCAGGACAACTTAAACCGTTCCAACAAAATGAGCGACCTGTTAATGGCATTGTACCGATGTCATTAATATATGAGCGACCTTAATCTAAGTAATAGCTCGTTTTCCTTTTTTGATTAAACCGACTATATGAAGAATGTGTTCATAAAAAATGTATTGTCAGCCTCACTAGCTACTTAACTGCTTTTAGGAGCCTATATGGATTTTACAGATTATTGGCAATATACGGATATCATTACTAAGAGTTTATTTTTCGCATTATTTGCTTTGTCGATTGTGTCTTGGGTGACAGGGATTTTACGATTGTACTATAGCCATCAGTTGGCTAAAACCGTCGTCGTTGACTTAGCTCAGCAAATACACAATCAGATACCGCCCACTTTGCAAGCTAGTCCAGAAGAGCGCAGGCTTCTCACCGAACAGATGCTATTACAGCAGATTGGTCGATATCGTTATCAAAGCGAGCAAGGGTTACCACTGCTCGGTACGACTGCTGCTATTGCACCCTTTATTGGGCTATTTGGGACAGTGTGGGGCATATTCCATGCGCTACGTAGTATTGGTGATAGTGGGCAGGCAGGACTTGCCCAAGTAGCGGGCCCAGTAGGTGAAGCGCTTATTATGACTGGTCTAGGTCTTGCGGTCGCGATTCCTGCGGTGATTTTCTATAACGTCATTACGCGTATGAATCGCCGGATCTTGTATAGAGCCAATGACATTGCGCATGGTCTATTAGGCGAGTCAATGCGACCGAGTATGCTAGCAAATAGCAAAGCAACTCTCGTTGAAGCAACTGGTGCCGAAGCAACTGGTGCCAAAGTGACTGATAGTCAAGTTGCTGATGGCAAAGTATAGACAGTGGCTATTCATTCGATAAATTAACGAATAAAGAAAAATAAGGAGGCAGGTATGGCATTCCATCTAGGTGATGAAGAGACCCAAGGTATGAGCGAGATGAATCTCATTCCGCTCATTGATATTATGCTGGTGCTGATGATTATCTTTTTGGTCACAGCCACAGTGATGAATCCAACCGTACCACTAGATCTGCCCGATACCAATGCCACAGTAAGCGGCTTGCCTGATGAGATATTGCAAATAAGCATTGATAAAGACAATGGTCTATTTTTGGATGAGGAAGCGCTGACGTTAGCGCAATTGCGATTGCGGCTTGAAGAAGCGTCAAAAGACGGTGCTAATCCGAATATTCATCTGCGGGCAGATCAAGACACCCGTTATGATATGGTGGCGCAAGTGCTGGCTGCCGCCAGTACTGCGGGTTTGACTAAGGTTGCTTTTGTCACTGAATAAATAGCCATTTATAGAATATAAAATTTCCTGCTGCAAATATTAAAGAAGGGGTTAAGATTATTAATCTTAGCCCCTTCTTTAATGTCTTGAACCGTGTTTATGATAAAAGTAAACATAGTAGAATCACTGTAAAACTAGTCGAAATTATTCAATAACGTATCGATGTTATGTTGAACAACCTATATGTATTTTAATTTTTTAATCACGTTATTCGTTCAAAAAACCACCACAATGCAATGGCGATACTAACAAAAGAGCCAGCATAAAATATAACCGATTTATAAAAACGCGTATGACGTAATAACAGCGCGATCGGAAATACTATGGCAATGAATACTAGTTGTCCTAGCTCAATCCCTACATTGAAGCTTAATAATGCCAATACGCGCTCACTTGTTGCTAGTGGCAGATCTACGAGCACATTGGCAAAGCCAAACCCGTGAATCAGACCAAAAACAAAGGCTAGATAGACCGCTCGCACCCGTAACACCGGGACTAGATTGTTTAACGCAGCGAATGCGATGGACAGAGCAATTAAAGATTCGATAAAGCGGGCAGGTATACTAACGATACCAAGAGCAGCTAAGCTCAAGGTAATTGAGTGCGCAAGCGTAAAGGACGTTGCAATCCAAAATACCTCAAGTAATGCAGCTCGCGGCTTGGCAACGGCAACCAATTGTTTTTGCTTGCGCACGTAAACTGCTGGTATTAAAAGGACAAACAAAAACAATAGATGATCCCAGCCGATCAGCAAGTGATGTATCCCACTTTTTAAAAAGTTTGTCGCCGTAGAGAGCCAGCCGGAGTCTGTCCCAGCACCTAATGAAGTTTGTCCAACGGTCAATACTTGAACCGGTAATTCGCTACCAGCTTGCGTCAGTATCAAGCGGTGGTTAGCATCGATACCTGCCAGCACTTGATAGTTAAGCTCTGAGATAGGAGCAGCGCAGCCCAATTCAAATTCGGTATGTAAGTAATTAAAGCCACCACGCGTATTAATCGCTAGTGGCGCAAAGTTTGTGGTTTGACAGGATTGATCGCCCGCTGCTAATGTCACCTGAGCAGCAATAAGCTGTTCTATAAGCGTCGTCTGTGATTTGACCTCTGCCCAACTTACTTGACTGTCTTGGTTTGAGTCTATATCTATCAGCAAAGCTAAGTCTCGAAGCGATAGCTCGTACTTAGCCTTATAAGCAGTATCTGCTGTACTCGATGAGCTCAGGGGCTCTAAGTTTAAGTAAGCCGTACTAGATTCATGTGCCTGTAGTGCCGTAGACGTCAGCACCAATAAGAATAAAGTCAGATAACGATAAGTGTGACTACAAATGAGCCTGATAAATGCGCTCATGAAGGTGTCTCCTTACTCACTTGCTTGCTTGAACTGCTGATTTTTCCTAAGCGCAGATCGCGCTCGAGTGCTGGGTATTCAAATTGTGTGTCTGTCATAAACTGGCGCAATAGCTCAATGTCTTTTTTGCTACCGGCTTTGATGGCTGCTGTCGCATAGATCACGATGTCAGCCGTTTCGCGCTGTTGTTGCCAGTTTTCGCGAGCCAATTGCAGCGCTGGGTTGATTTGGTTAGCAAGTAGGGCATAAGTAGCCTGTTCACGCATGTGGGCATTTTCCTCACGTATCTTCCATACATCGATGCGTTCTTTCATAAGTCCTAAGTTTTGCTGAGCGTTAGGATCCCCCAGTTGAATTTGAGCCGTGATGAGCTTTAGCAATAGCGCGTCTTTGTCAGTATGATCCTGAAGCAATAGCCGCGTTTTTTCATAGTCTCCTTGTTTTAATAGCCAATCAGCGCGTGCCATGAGTGCGGGTACAGTTTGAGTGTCCATCACACTAAAGACTTGAGTAGCAAGCGCAACATCCTTGCTACGCAGTGCAGCGTCTGCCTGAATAAGGTAAATCCAGCGTGCGGTCGATGCATCGAGTCCGGGCGCAAGATTGGCGAGCCCATTCAGGGTTTGCTTTGCTTGCGTCAGTTGACCGGTCATGCTCTGCACTTGAGCCATACATGCCAATTGATAGACGCGTAGGGAAGCATCATCGAGTTTTGTACAGTAGCTCATTGCCTCCTCAAACTGACCTTGTACGACAAGCAGAGAAGAGAGTGTCAACAGCGCATCTGCATGAGCAGGATCTTTACTTAATATCTGCTTTAGCTGTGCTTTAGCTTCGGAGAACTTGTGATCTGCCTGTAATGCTCGTGCTCGTAACATGAGGGTTTCTACATCCGGATCCTTTATTTGATCCAGCTGCGCTCGGGCTTGACCCAGCGCACGTGGATCACCCTGTAAGTAAGCGCGCTCTAAAAGCTTACTGGTTTGCTCAGGACTGGCTGTGCTCGCACTAGATAAAAAGCTGTCTGAGTTTGAGTAGCGCGGCGGCGGTGAATCAGTGGGTAAGGTCTCAAGAATTTGTTGGTCGCTTTTTGGAATAAAGGGTGCAGCATGAAGAAGGGGGCTGCCGATAAGTAATAACGGTAGTAGTCCAATAAAGGGCTTAATCCAGTTCATAAGATCTCTCAGCTCAAAACATAAAGAAACACCTGATCAAGAGTTTGATCAGGTGTCAGGTTTATATCACGTCAGATTACAACGAGGCGTTGGCACCTGTTACCGCAACAGGCTCTGCTAGATTGGCTTCGGGAAGGATAATCCGATCAATATCTTGCGGTTCGTCGGTATTTACATCCTTACTGGCGTTGATCACGGTAGAGACCCTCTCCACTGCTAGATTTGCCTTCGCTTGATCTTCTGCTACATTGGGATTGCCCTGATTTCCTGTCTCAAAGTTCTTGTTGTCGTTATCACCGAAACAGCCAGAAAGAGCAGCCGATCCGGTAACCAATATCGCTAAAAGTACATAGCGCATGGTGTTTCTCCTTAGGTTAGATTCAGCTTAGCGACTGCCTGCATTAGGGGTTTTTAGATAAGGAAAGACTGAGTCAAAAGCAGTGGCAGATTTTACGACTCCATCAGTAAATGGCGCTGTACCAGCTTTCGCATCAGCAGGGACACAAGTAGCTTCTGGAGGTAGTCCAGCATGACATAGGACGCCCATCGCTACTCTTAACGATACATCAGTTACATCATCACCAGGTCGTCTACCATTCGGGAAACCTGCTGTATCACCACCAATAACACCTAAGTCATTTTGACTTGCCGCTACTACAGTAGGTGTCGTGGTATTTAAGCGTAACATATCAGCTGGGACTAAAGCTTTGTTAGCTGGTTTGTTGATAGTAGGAACGCCCGTTAGGAACGCAGTTACTAGATCTTGACGCGGGAAGTTAGTAGGTGCTGGCGCACTTGGATATAGTTTTTGAATCAAAGCAGGTAACGTAGGATAGAACACATAATTCTTGAAATTAGCCACGTCATCTTTTGGCTCTGAGGCGTTAAATTTGTCTTTGTCTTTAAGACCAATGACGACCTCATTGACCAGCGGCATACCCAATCTTGAAACTTGAGTCCATGCACCACCTTTCTTAGCGGTGGTACTGATACCAGAAGCAGGTGAAGGATTGACTAAGGTAGCCTGACGAACACTGGCAGTCGTCCAAGCGCCGATCACAGGATCTACACCTCTCTTATTATTGCCTAAATCTACTTGGGCGGCGTTAACGAGACAAGCTTTAGGTATCTCCATTGCAATCGAGGTAATATTCTTATCTGCTAGTACGTTTGTCCCGCCGTCACGTGGACCTAATGGATTTAAATTAATCAGATCGAACACTCTACCCAAATCAATAGCAAAGCTTTCAGCGCGTTGACCGACAAAGACCTTGCCAGCCCCACAAGTGCCTAAGTTTAACGGTTGAATAAAGCCTCTTGCATAGCCTGGATAGTCTGCAAAAGACTTGGTGCCGATATAGTCAAATGGCTTGTTAAAATTCCCCAGTGGTGTACGCGCGCCGCTACGGCGATCACCTTTAACCATCGTCACACCATAGCTTTCACTGGTTTGCACGTTAGCTGGGTTTGAGGCATCGCCCGCGTTAGATAATGGTATCGCAACATTTGACGGACCGCCTGAGGGTATTTCGATGCTATTTAGTGTTTGTTTGAAGTCAAATTGGAAGGTGACGTCTTCGACCGCATCACCGTTGTTATCAATGTGGATCTCATATAGAGCATCATCATCTAACGAAAAATAGTTAGGCCCGCCATAGGCGTCTTGCAGTGGTAAATAGTTAGCAATGATGGTGACGTAATCTGCTCGGCCACTCTCATAGCTGTTAAACATATAGAGGTCAGTGGCATCGACTTTAGGCGTTTTGGTGATGGAGGGCGCTTCACGGTGACTAGAGGCTACAGCGCTTGCACTTGCGCATAAAGCCATCGCTGCTAATAGAGCGTGTGTAGTGTATTTCATACGAATCCTTGTAGAAAAACTTGAGGGCTAAGGGGTATTTAAATCATAAATATATAGACGGTATATACTTGGATATTGCATTACTAAATGGTTGATTTTGAAATATTTCCGAGAAGTTCCTGAGACAATTTAAATTTTCATTATATATAATCCATATATAAATATATCTAAACTATCCTCTGAATAAGTTAAACGAAACTATATGCTCAAGCAAGAATTTTATTATGGCACTCATCGGGTTTATCGTAACGTTCATCGGATTTATTGGGATAAGTGTTGTTTTTCTGTTACAAAAGCGTTTTTAAATCACTTATAAAGGTATTTACTTAAAAACATAAGGGAAATAAATGGAATATTGGCGCAAGAAAAGCAAGGATAATGGAATAATAAGCTGATAAAAAAGGCTCATTATGCAGGAGAGAATGGCACACGCTTTTAAGTCGTTCAAAGTTTTGAAAATATCGCAGCTTCATCTTGTCCTTATATATAGCTAACATTATAAATGTTCAATAATCTAAGATTAATGGTAATACATCAGAAAAAATAAGGTATTATTAATTAGATTAGCTTTATATAAGCAGTAGATTCATAAGACAAACACTATCTATACCAAAAATTTAATGATGTCTATTTATAATCAAGAAGACTGAAACCTGGATTCTATACCACTATGAAATCTACCATTGAATTACTCGAAGATACTGATTTTCCTAATATTAAAAGGCGAGAGCTTAAAATCTTGCAAGTGAATATGGGCTACTTGTGCAATATGTCCTGCGTGCATTGTCATGTTGCCGCCAGTCCGTACCGTACAGAGATGATGTCACGAGAGCTGGTTGAGTTGATTCTAGAGATTCTGCAAGCACAAAATATCGATACACTGGATTTGACTGGTGGCGCGCCTGAAATGCATGAAGACTTTAAGTACTTGGTTAAAGCGGCACGAGCGCTGGGTGTCAAAGTGATTGACCGCTGCAATCTGACGATTCTGATGGTAGAAGGTTATGAGGATATGGCGCAGTTCTTGGCGGACAATGAGGTTGAGGTTGTTGCTTCGCTCCCCTGTTACTCATTAGAAAACGTAGACAAGCAGCGCGGCAAAGGGGCGTTTGATGACAGTATCTTAGGACTACACAAGCTTAATGCTTTAGGTTATGGTAAATCTGGTTCGAATTTGACATTGAATCTTGTGTATAACCCGCAAGGGGCGACACTACCACCCAATCAGCAGCAGCTAGAAGCTGATTATAAGCGCGAGTTGAAAGCGCACTTCGATATTGAGTTTAATCAGCTATTTGCGTTAACCAATATGCCTATTCAGCGCTTTGGTGCGGTTTTATTGGCTAAAAAACAGTTCCATTCTTATATGGATTTACTCAAAGCCAATTATGTGGCTTCCAATTTAACCGAAGTGATGTGTCGCTCGACTATCAGTGTAAATTGGCTGGGAGAATTATTTGATTGCGATTTCAATCAGCAGCTTGAGATTCCGGTACCAAACAAAGCCCGCCGTCATCTACGAGATTTATTAACACAAAATCCTGCAGGTGATGATATTGCCATTGCGGACCATTGCTATGGGTGTACGGCAGGACAGGGCAGTAGCTGCGGCGGTATTTTAGAAGAGTCAGCTATATAGCTTTATTAGAGTAGATTAGATAAAACTGGAATAAATGAGATTAGGATAGGCAAAAACCTATCTATCTAAGCGGAGTTACTACCATGTCATTATTCAATAACTTAATAGTCAAAACGACTATTGCCACCGCTGTTTTGTTATCAAGCGCAGCCGCCTATGCAGATTTTAATCACAGCAGTTGGGATACGTTGCTAGACAAACATGTAACCATGACCAATGCTGGCAAAGCGTCTGTAGTTGATTATGTTGGCATGCAGTCAGATAAAAGTAAATTAGATAGCTATATGGCTGCCACTAGTAAGGTCAGTCAATCTGAATTTAACGGTTGGAATAAAGATGAGCAGCTAGCCTTTTTAATCAATGTCTATAACGCAGGCACGGTGGAGTTGGTGCTCACCAAGTATCCAAATATCAAATCAATTAAAGATATTGGATCTGTATTAAGCTCACCTTGGAAGCAGAGTTTCATTTCACTGTTGGGTAAAACGCGCTCGCTGGATGATATTGAGCACAATCTGATTCGCGGCTCCAAGCGTTACAACGACCCGCGTATTCACTTTGCGGTTAATTGTGCCAGTATTGGTTGTCCTGCGCTCCTAGATGATGCGTTTACTGGAAAGCGCTTAGAGAAGCAGTTAGAGCAAGTCACCAGTAAGTTTTTGGCAGACAGCAGCCGTAATCGCTTGAAGGGCAATACGCTTGAGGTATCACCAATTTTTAAATGGTATAAAGAAGATTTTACGATGGGTTGGCGCGGTACTAATGACGTTGCAGGATTTTTGGGACGTTATAGTCAAGCATTAG
Organism: Psychrobacter sp. S4(2024); assembly: GCF_036861305.1. Classification (NCBI taxonomy): domain Bacteria; kingdom Pseudomonadati; phylum Pseudomonadota; class Gammaproteobacteria; order Moraxellales; family Moraxellaceae; genus Psychrobacter; species Psychrobacter sp. S4(2024). The sequence continues at coordinate 568,718 of NZ_JAZAQR010000003.1, forward strand.
GAATGAATAGTACTCAAGTGAAGGCCTTAGAGCAGGGTAAAATAAAAGTCAGTTATACCAACTATGATTGGCGGTTGAATAAGAAATAAACTGGGCGTTAATAAAAATGACTGCTGTGCCAATCACACTCTCTATCGTAATACCGTTATTGAACGAAGCGGATAATTTGCCTAAATTGATGGGTCATCTTGCTCATCTGAATCCAGCACCTTATCAGGTCATACTAGTGGATGGCGGTTCAACAGATAACTCAGTTGCCCTTGCCAAGGAACTGATTGAAAGTTTGATAGATAGCAGTCCATCCGTTATTAGTGTACAGGTTATTGATTGGCAAATAATAGAGTCCGCCGCTGGACGTGCGCTGCAAATGAATGCAGGTGCTGAGCTAGCAATGGGTGATGTGTTGTTGTGTTTGCATGCGGATACGCAGCTGCCGAACCACGCTATTGCTGATATTACGTCAGCCGTCAGGCAAGCCGCGTGGGGGCGTTTTGATGTGCGTTTGGACAGTTCTGCATGGATGCTCAAGGTAGTCAGCCAGATGATCAATTGGCGTTCCAGATTAAGTGGGATTGCAACGGGTGATCAAGCGATATTTATCAAAAAACCACTTTTTAAGCAGCTGGGTGGTTACCCTCAGCAGCCACTTATGGAAGATATTGAACTTTGCAAACGTCTTAAAGCTATTGGTAAGCCAGCTTGTCTACGAAGCAAGGTGATAACTTCGGCACGGCGCTGGCAACAGTATGGAACTTGGCGCACGATAGGTTTGATGTGGCATCTGCGTTTTGATTACTGGCGCGGTGTCTCTGCTGATAATATTAAGCAGCGTTATTATAAGACTTAGTAGCTAACAATTGCCCTTATTAGCAGTAAAGAGTCCTAGAGTGCGCTCAAACCATTTCAACTTGTAATAATAAAAATTCAAATACTTATGCCAAGAGATGCTATGCAAACAGACACGCTTATTATTATCTTCGCTAAGTTCCCCGCTCGTGGTATGGCAAAGACACGTTTGCAGCCTGCGCTTGGTCTTGAGGGTGCATCACTTATAGCAAAACAGCTGTTATTGCATAGCGTTGAGCAGGCACTAGCAACCGGATTGAGCGTCGAGCTGTGCGTGAGTCCAGCGCCAACTGATTTATGTTGGCAGACGCTTGGTTTACCTGAGTCATTGCAGTGGTCAGCGCAAGCAAATGATGACTTAGGCTTACGCATGTTAGCTGCTAGCCAGCAAGGTTTATACAAATTTAAACAGGTGGTATTGATTGGTACGGATTGTCCAAGTTTAACGCCATTACGTATTCAAGATGCAGTGCATCAATTAGAGCAGTCTGATACGGTCATGATTCCTGCCTCAGATGGTGGTTACGTGCTCCTAGGATTTAAGCAAGCTGATGCCAGTTTATTTTCGGATATCGAGTGGAGTACTGCCAGCGTAGCGGCGGTGACTCGACAACGTATTGCAGCATTGGGTTGGACATTGGCGTTATTAGACCCACTGCATGACATTGATGAGCCTACAGATTTAAAACATTTGCCCGTAGGTTGGCTTGAAAAAATAGGCTCTTGATTAGCTGGTTCTTTAAATATGATTCATATTTCTTATCTTTAGGATGACTCTGATATAGGGTGCTGAATAAGGTTGATTAAGCCGTTTTATTATTAACAAGGAAGTTATTATGCATGAGGTCGTTCAAGATTATTATGGCAAGCAGCTACAAAGTACTGAGGATTTAAAAACGTCAGCATGCTGTGATATTAGCAATATGCCAAGTTGGTTAAAGCCTTTGTTAGCGAATATTCATGATGAGGTTCTAAGTCGATATTATGGTTGTGGCTTGGTCTGCCCAGCGCTACTTGAAGGCTGCCGTATCCTAGATTTGGGCTGCGGTTCGGGCCGTGATGTCTATGCATTAGCACAATTGGTTGGACGTACAGGTCATGTGGTCGGTGTCGACATGACAGATGAACAACTAGCCATTGCAAAGCAGCATCAAAATTATCATGTGGATAAATTTGGCTACGACAATGTGACTTTTCTCAAGGGCTACATCGAAAAGCTAGATGAGCTCAATTTAGACCCTGATAGCTTCGATATCATTGTCTCAAATTGTGTTATTAACCTTTCACCTGATAAAGCAGCGGTGATGGCCAGTGTGCAGCGTTTGCTCAAGCCTGGCGGTGAGTTTTATTTCTCTGATGTCTATGCAGACCGCCGTATCCCGCAGCATTTAGTCAATGATCCTGTCCTTTATGGAGAGTGTTTAAGTGGTGCCTTATACTGGAAGGATTTTGAGCGCTTAGCGCGACATGCTGATTTTTTAGACCCGCGTTTGGTTGAAGATCGTCCGCTTGAAATCACCGATCCGCTACTTGCTGCTAAGATTGGCGATATTCAGTTTTTTTCCGCTACTTATCGATTATTCAAGATTGCCACGCTGGAAGATGCTTGTGAAGACCACGGTCAAGCAGTCATTTATCACGGAACCATTGACCAGCTACCGCATCATTTTAATTTAGATAAACATCATACGATTGAGACAGGCCGCGTTTTCCCTGTCTGTGGTAATACTTTTCGTATGCTAAAAGAGTCACGCTTTGCTAAGCATTTTGATTTTATTGGCGATGATAGTCGCCACTATGGTATTTTTGCAGGTTGTGGTGATATCCTACCGTTTGGTCATCAAGCGGACATAGTGTCTGGGCCGTTTGTTAATTCAGGAAGCTGTTGCTAACAGTAAGACCTGTATGATGTTGAAAAAGCTATCTCTCCAAAAAGCTGGCTGCCAAAAATAAAAGTGGTCCTCAAACTATTTGAGGGCCTCTTTTATATGAAAAAACATTATAAATGTCTAAGGTTTTAACCTCTACGGAAGTAATGCTGCAAGTCTTGTCTTAGTCTCTGCGCTCATCGCTTCAACAGGCGTGACTAATGCTTGGGTCAAAGCAGTATGAGCGATTGATTTCGGCTGTTCGGATGCAATTAATGCCACAGCTTGCTTAATGACTTGCTGCGCGTTGTCTGCATTTTTCATTAGATTTTGTATGGCATAATCTGCACTGACGGCTTGCTCATTTGGATGCCAACAATCAAAATCTGTCACTAGCGCTAACGTTGCATAGGCGATACTGGCTTCGCGAGCGAGTTTAGCTTCTGGCATATTGGTCATGCCGATAATATCCGCTTGCATCTGCCGATACCAGTGTGATTCTGCGCGAGTTGAAAACTGAGGTCCTTCGATACAGACATAGGTGGCTTTTGCGTGGCACTGCCCATCGGCAATATTTGCTTTGCCATAAGCTCGCATCAAGATGTCTGCTACTTCAGGGCATAAAGGGTCAGCCATTGACACATGGGCGACCGCACCATCTCCGAAGAACGTGCTTGCTCTCTGCTTGGTCATATCAATCATTTGATCGGGAATGACCATATCTAATGGTCTCAGCTTCTCTTGCAATGAGCCAACCGCTGATACTGAGACGATATAGCGTACGCCTAAAGTCTTTAAGGCATAGATGTTGGCACGATAAGGCACCTCAGAGGGGGTTAACCTGTGTCCTTGACCATGTCGCGTTAAGAATGCAACTGTGACGCCATTAAGTTCACCGAGCACGATGTCATCAGATGGCTCACCATAGGGTGTCTCAATTTTAACGCTGCGCTTATTGGTCAAAGCTTGCATTTGATACAGACCGCTACCGCCGATAATAGCGATATCGGCAGCGTTATTTACCGTAATTTCTACTGCGGTTGAAGTCATATTGGGCTCCAAATGATAATTGGTAGAGTCTGTCAAAGTTAATACTACTAGCGTTTACTGACTCTCTTATACATACCTTGAGCAAGCGCCTTCAAGATCATCGCCTGACTTTGCACAAAGCCGTTGTACTTGGGCAAATCATCCTCTATATCGCTGGTGCGGCGATTATAAAATAGATGCATAGTTGGCTTGGGTAGTGCCGCCATATCAGGATAATTTGTTGTGGGTATTAATATTAGATTGCCGCCCAACGCCATTTCTATACTGGGTTTATTGCAACGGGTACAAAGTCCGCGGCTAATATTTGGTGGGAGTTTCCAACGGCGAAATTTGGTTCTGATAAGGTTTAATGAACTCACATCGGGTTTAAGTAAAATCGTCACATCATTATAAGCTTGGCCGGTGAATTCTTGGCAAATAGTGCAGTGGCAGATAAAGCGTCCAATGGGCTGATTGTTGATTGTATAAGTATTGCTATGACAGGAGCAAGAGCCTTCTTGTGGGGTAAATCCTCTGCTCATTGGTCGGTCCTTAATAGTAGGGGCGTGGATATTTATTGTTTTGAAATATAGCACTATCCTAGCGTATTAGTGTAGTCGCTTTCAGTATCATGATCGAATAGGATCTATGCTAAAGAAGATGCAGAGATAAACTAGTGGTTTAATGAAGTATTTACCATGACTCACAAAAAGCAAAAGCTGTCAAAAAATTATAGAAAATAGCGCAAAGTTCTTTATATTTTTTACTTCAAGTAACTTAGGGTGATGATGAATTATCTCGGGTTATCATAAATAAATTGGACCAAAAGCTTAGCCACTTTTTCACCTTGGTCTTCTTGAAGAAAATGTCCGCCGTTGGCAATAATCGTATGTGCTTGACCTTTGGTGCCGGGAATGAGTTTTTGCATAATGCGATCGCCACCAGCAGTCACTGGGTCAGAATCGCTGAACAGCGTGATAAAGGGCTTTGTCCATTTACTCAGCTCAATCCATGCAGCGCGGTTATTTTCTGAAGCAGGATCATCCGGCGTCGAGGGTACAAGCAGTGGAAACTGTCTAGCGCCCTCCTTATAGGATTCATCAGGAAATGGCGCATTGTAGGCGTCAATCACCGCCTGTGATAGCTTGGTAACGGTACCGCTCTTGATGGTCCCTCCGACATGAAATTGAGGTATTTCCTGCGAGAATTGTTGCCATTTACGAAAACCTTCACCTAGATCGTGGTCGCCGGTGGGGAGCATGGTGTTGCCAGCTGCTACCCGAGCAAATCGGTCTGGATTTTCTGCAACCAAACGCAAACCAATCAGTCCACCCCAATCTTGACAAAACAGAGTGATGTTATTCAGATCTAATTGGTCGAGTACGGATTGCATCCAGTTGACATGACGTTGGTAAGTATAGTCAGTACGAGACGCGGGTTTGTCTGAGCGCCCAAAACCGGGGAGGTCTGGCGCAATAACGCGGTGTCCCGCTGCAGTCAGTATCGGAATCATTTTACGATATAGATAACACCATGAAGGCTCCCCATGCAGCAGTAACACTGGATCAGCGTCTCTTGGTCCTTCGTCTAAATAATGCACGCGCAGCTCACTGTCTTCGCTGTCGTCGACCATTAGATAGTGCGGGTCAAAGTTGTAATCTGGTAGGTTTGCAAAACGCGAATCGGGAGTTCTGAGTATTTTCATGTCTCGTCCTTGAGTTGGGTAAATGAGCGCGTATTCTTACACAGCTGATGGAATCTTAGAGTTAGGGTGGATCGCCACAAAACCCGATGAGAATGGATCGCCGTCACCAATCTTAATCATGTGAGTATCATATTTCGTACTCTTACCCTATGCCAATTATTCCTCTAACTTGATAGTCGTTCTTTGGCTGTTAGGTATTCTTATCGGGTTTAGCAAAGTTTTGAGGATATAGCGCGCGTGCTGCCACATCATCAAACTCGGTCTTAAACTCGATGCCTTTAGGAATATTTCGGGCTTTTTGGACTGCAGGACGAGCACTTATATTTGCAAACCAGCGCTTTAGATTAGGATAGTTGTCTAAACCTTCCTCACCTAAGACTACGGTTGCTTTATCAATCCACCCCCAAGCTGAAATATCAGCAATGGAATACTCATCGCCAACCAGATACTCGCGACCTTCCATGTGGGTCTCTAACACTTCGTAATGACGTTCGGCTTCACGAAGATAGCGATTGATAGCATAAGGCGTTTTCTCTGGTGCCTTATGTCTAAAATGCACGGATTGACCAGAAAACGGTCCTAAACCTGTCGCTATAAACATCAACCATGACAGCATCTCGCTACGATCTTCTGGTTTACCGGCTAATTTCCCTGTTTTTTCGGAGAGATACATCAAGATAGCAGTAGAATCAAACACGCGTTTGCCATCATCTTCGATTGCCGGAGTTTTACCATTGGGATTAATAGCGCGATACTCAGAGGTATGTTGTTCGCCTTTTAAGGTATCTATAGCGATCAACTCATATGGCAAGCCAGTCTCTTCGAGATAGACAGCTACTTTCATCGGGTTTGGGGTTTGATGAAAATAAAATTTGAGCATAACCTGATCCTATCCTGTGGAGGTCTTAGTTTGACAATCATAAAAGCAATGAAAAATACAAATAATCCTTAAAGACTCATGCAGTCATTAAGGATTATTTTTTACCGTGAGCCTAACGATGCGTACCGCGAATAGGGTAGTCATTTTTTCGAATAAAGGCTAAACCATTCGCAAGGGCTTCAAGTTCAGGTCTAGCAAAAGGTGCGTTGGAGATATCAACGATTTGAATTTCTCCATCAGCATTAATCACAAATACACCAGGCTCTGCAAAGGGATGATCGGTCTCTTTCTCTGAACGTGGCTCTGAGATATAAAGTCCTAGCGTATTCATCTGCTCAACAGTCAGACCATAGGCAATAGGGAAGTCGATATCTAATTTTTCTAAATGACTCTCTAATTGCTCTTTACTATCACCTGATACTGCAATGATATCGACACCCGCATCAGCAAATGACGATTTTACGGTTTCTAATTGGTTGAGGTATTTAGTACATATCGGACAATGTTGACCTCGATACACCACGACCAATTTCCAGTCATGACCGTTATCAGGCGTACCTAGTGACTTTATATCACCATTTAGCATTTGTACGTCTATATCGGGGAATTTGACACCGGCTTGAATTTTTTGTGCGTAATTTGATGGCATGATTTATCCTTTAGAAGTGTTTTATAAGTAGGAGTAATTTATATAGCAATGATCATCTTAACTGGACTAAAATAAATGTTCAAGATATATTTGAGCAATCACTCAAGTTAATTAATCATTCCAATCTACAGATGCCAATATCCAGTTTATTAAGTGTGTAGTAAAAGAGTATGGGCGCATAAGACAGGCATTATTTAAAATATAGTCAGTCTAGAATAAAAGAGATACAACCCATATTCTAAAACAGTTTAGGTAGATTATTCTCCATCCAGCCTTGGCGTAGAAATTTTGCCTGTGCCCACTTTTTCTCGATAGGATTTAGATCGGGACAGTAAGGTGGCAACCAAAGAATACGATGGCCATGCCTATTCAGTAGTTTTTGAATGCATTTGTTCTTATGAAATCTAGCATTATCCATAACAATCACGCATTTAGTCTTAAGGCTTGGGATCAACGTGTGTTTGCACCAGTGATAAAATATGCTGCTGTTAATATTTTGCTCAAAGTAATCAAGCGCAAACAGCATTTTTTCATAGAGCGCACCAATAACGTTAGTACGCTTTCTTGCTTGCCAGTTATATCGATCAATGCAAGGTTTACCTATCGGTGCATAGCCGTAAGGGCGAATCGTTTCCGCCTCAAAGCCACTTTCGTCCATATACACAATGGGATAGCCTTGCTGCTTAAAGCTATCAAGCTTACTCTGATATATCGATCTTTTTATTGGACATACTTTTGGATGTTCCAAGGTCTTTTTTTTGACTGATACCAAGGCGCTTTAAGGCAATCTCAATACCCGATTTGCTGCAGCCTAGACGCTGTGCTCGCTCGTACATATAATCGTCTGGATATTGTTCAACATCTTTTAATAGTGCTTCATTCGGTATTTTACTGGGTGGCTTATCCCGAGTTTGCTTGATACCTGGGTTTTTTAGCCAACGCTGTAATGCGGTTTTGCTAATGTTATAGAAAGTACAAGCTTGACGAATACTCATGCCTTGCTCTTTGACACTTTTGATCACTTGCGCTCGGAAGTCTGCTGAATAGGTCATGTATTCTTCTGCCACTTCATTTATTTTAAAAGTACTGTATCTTATTTATAAAAGACTGGCTATAGAAGGTAATGTGGTAGATTCACCAGTTCCCTTTTTTAGGACTTCACCCATTACCGCCTTTTCGGATCGCAGACTGTGGTTTTTTAAAGTTGTTAATATAATCTTGCATCAATTCATATATCACAATTGATTTGATATATCCGTTTTGTTCGACTACTTGCTTAAATTCGTTTGCTAAATCGTAATCACAACGAATATGAATGGATGGCTGTTTAGTTATACTCATTGGTGTTCAGCTCCTTTGAATAAAATCCCTTTGAATAGAATTAAAATTTCTATCCTAAAAATTACCTTAAAGCTATTGCCTACACCTCTTTACTGTACCACTTGCAGCCCAGTTTACAACACATAGTCAGAATGATGGCTACTATTGAATATAAAGCTAATAACAGCATAAAAGTGTTTTGTTATTGTCTTAGGGTATGTCATCAATTAATATCATTGCTTTAAAAAATATATTTAACCTATATTTGGGCAGCTGAATGAAAATAGCGCAAAACTATATAGCCTAAGCGAAGAAATATAAAAAGTAATAAATAGGAGTAAGTATGAAAAACGTGATGTTTATAGGCTATGGATCTATGGCAAGAAAAGTACATGAGATGTTGCCTAAAAACATTATCCTCTCAACAGTATTGGTCAGCAACAGAAGCGCAGAGATTATAAAAACTGAACTAGGCGAGTCTATAAATGTGATTACTTCGGTAGACGATTTGATAGAAACTCCTGATTTAGCGGTTGAGATGTCGGGTCAGAATGGGCTCAAAGAACATGCTATTAAAATATTGAAAAAGAGTATCCCACTTGGGATTGTATCTGTCGGCGCTTTTACTGATGAGAAGTTAGCTATATCGCTTGCTGATACTGCAGAAGCGAATGGTGTGAAAATTCATATCTTAGCGGGTGCAGTGGCTGGAATTGATGGCATACACGCTGCAAGTTTCGCAGGACTCAGTGATGTGATTTATCAAGGTAGGAAGCACCCATCGAGCTGGAAAGGAAGCCATGCAGATCGGCTTATTGACTACGATAATTTAGTGGAACCTACTGTGTTTTTTACGGGTACCGCTAGAGAAGCGGCTGCTTTATTCCCCGATAATTCAAACGTTGCCGCTACGATTGCGATTGCAGGCGTTGGCCTTGATGATACAACCGTAGAGTTAATCGCTGATCCAACGCTTGAGTACAATATTCATCATATAATGGCGAAAGGGGTATTCGGTAAGCTTGAGATTAGCATGGCCGGACTGCCATTGGTCGAAAACCCTAAAACCTCAAGTCTAGCAGCATTTAGTGCCTTGCGTTTATGCTGCCAGATCGATCAGGTTATACAAATATAAAGTATAATTAAAATAGAGTCGAAATCAAATTTAGGTCGCTATAGGTGTGTCTAAAGTGACTGGTTTTTCTTGAATTTTTTTACTATCTACGGCTGCATTAAGGTTTACGAAGAAAATAGCAACGGCTGCAATTATTCCTGGTATGGCGATAAATAAGAAGTTCGTTTGGTGGCTTAGCTCAAGTGTAAGTAGCGCCCCAGTTAAGATAGGACCTACGATAGCACCAATGCGACCGATACCCGATGCCCAGCCCATAGCTGTCGTACGTACAGCAGTCGGATAATACTGAGCAACAAAGGTATAGAGCAGAATCTGTGAGCCGATAGTAGTAGCACCTGCAATCGCGATTAGGGTATATAGCACCACTTGAGGGCTATTGTAGCCAAGTAATATCAACGCGGCTGCACCAGCGACAAACATAACGGTTAAGACAGGCTTTAGATGGAATCTATCGGCTAGCACACCGCCACCAATAGCACCGACCATACCGCCAATATTGAGCGCAAATAAGAACAGCATACTAGCGCCTAGAGAGTAACCTGCTTGAATCATAAGCTTTGGTAACCAGCTGGCGAGAGCATATACCATCAACAAGCACATAAAGAAAGCTACCCAAAACATGATGGTGGTAAAACCTCTATTTTTTAGGAATAACGCTTTGATAGGAGCGTCATCGCCTTTGGTTGGCTCATCTAAGATTAAGTCAGTAGAGGCTGTGATAGTCTCTTGTGGTGCAAGTTTGCGGACGATTTTTTTGGCTTCATCATGTCTTTTTTCTTTGACCAAATACATCAAAGATTCAGGCAGCATTTTCCAAATGATTGGTAAGAGTAAGGTAGGGATGCCTGCAATATAAAACATAATCTCCCAACCGTAATCTACCACCAAAAACGATCCCAATAATGCTGATGCCATACCGCCGATCGCGTAACCACTAAACATAATAGCGACTAGAGTACTACGAATACGCTTTGGGGCGTATTCAGAGGTCAGCGCCACACAAATCGGCATCACGCCGCCGATACCAAGACCAGCAATGAATCGTAAAGCTGCAAACTGCATCGGACCATTAGCAAAAGCACCGAAAAAGGTAAAGCTACTGAATAGACCGACGCAGATCATGATGGTCTTTTTTCGACCGATTTTATCAGACAAAGTACCAAAAATCATGGCACCAAACATCATGCCAAAGAGTGCTGCGCTAGCAAGAAAACCTGCTTGTACCGCGGTCAATGACCATTCTTCCATAAGTAACGGTAGGGCCACTCCATAAATGATGAGATCATAACCATCAAAGATAATGATCAATAGACACCAAAATAGCACCTTCCAATGAAAGGGAGCAAATTTGGCTTCATCAATAACTTTATTGATGTTTAAGGTTGGTGATTCCATTCGTATTTCTCCATGGGTAATATCCTTATAATTATCTAACAAGTTATTGTTTTCTGTTGGGCAAGTCAAAAACCATCTAAGTATAAATATATACCTATAAGGTATGGTTTTTGATCTTATGGCAGATTAGAAAATACAAGTACGAGTAGATAGCTTCAATAAAAAAGTGTATTTTTACTAAAATAATGTCTAAACAACTAATAAACCTTTAGATATCTGTTTTTCTGAATTTTATGCGCTTGTTGCTAAGAGAGAATACTTCTTAAGAGGTAGATGAAAAAACAGCTCATATATCTTTTAAATATATGAGCTGTTTTGATTTTTATTAAATTATATCGGTTGTAAGAGATAAAATAACGACTTTAATTATTAAGTTAAGCAAGTGCTCATACCAATAGATATCACTCTTTTAGAAAGTTATTTTTTCATAGCCAAATAATCTATTGCTAATTGGCTAAGCGCTTTAGTACCAACTTTGAATGATGATTCATCTACATAAAAGTATGGGGAATGATTATACGGCGCTTTGCTAACGTCTTGTCCTACTGGAGTGCCGCCTAAAAAGAAAAATAAACTAGGTATTTCTTGGGCATAAAATGAGAAATCTTCAGATGCCGTTAGTTTAGGCACCTCAAGTACATTGTCTTTACCTGCTACGTTTTTGAGCGTCGGTAACATTTGCGCGGTAAGGGCTGGGTCATTAATCGTAACTGGATAACCTTTATTGATTTTGACGTCAGCTTTAGCGCCTGATGCCATTGCTATATGAGTGGCCGTGGTTTTCATCTTATCAAAAATTTGGTCGCGATTATCCATATCAAAGTTACGAATAGTACCAATCATATTGACACTATCTGGAATAATATTATCGCGTACACCGCCACCTATTTTACCGAATGAGACAATAGCCGGCTCTTTAGTAATATCAATCTGACGGCTCACTATATGATTGACACCGGTAACGATTTGCGCCGCAGTTGAAATAGGATCGACCCCATTCCAGGGCGCTGAGCCATGAGTTTGCTTACCATTTACTGTTATGTCAAAGGTATCAGCGCTTGCCATAATAGGGCCGCTTCGGTAACCAATTTGACCACTATTTAAGCTCGACATAATATGTAGTCCAAAAGCGACCTCGGGTTTATGTTTTTTGAATATGCCTTGCTTCAGCATGAGCTCAGCGCCGCCTTCTTCACCTTCAGGGGCACCTTCTTCGGCAGGCTGAAATACAAACATGATATTGCCGTGCAATTCATTTTTAACCGCAGCTAGTACTTCAGCCGTTCCCATTAGCATAGCAACATGAGTATCGTGTCCGCAGGCATGCATGACCCCAACGTCTTCACCCATATACTTAGTCACAATGGTTGATTTAAAAGGCACATCTGCTTTTTCGGTAACGGGTAATGCGTCCATGTCTGCACGTAGCATCACTGTAGGGCCAGGTTTAGCTCCCTTCAAAAAACCAACAACACCTGTATGCGCTATATCAGTTTCGACCTGCATACCTAGTGATTTTAGATGCTTGGCAACAAGAGCGGCAGTACGAGTTTCTCTATTGCTCAATTCGGGATGTTTGTGAATATCCCGACGCCATTCAATCACCTTTTTTTCAACACTTTTAACTTCTTTATCGATATTGATGTTGGCATAAGCACTAAATGTGCTAAAAGCAAAAATACCGATAACCAATGATAATAATGATCGTTTCATACTGTCTTCCTTGTTATTGCTTTGATATGCTCATGTGATAATTTTAGTGACCAATAGAGCTATTGAACATTTAAATATTGTCGCACGAGTTTATTGAATGCTTCAGGCTGTTCAATATTCGAGATATGCGAGGCATCGATAGTAGCCAGCTTAGCGTTAGGTATATGATCGACCATATATTGACCATCGGCAACCGTCGTCACTGAGTCTTCAGATCCTGCAAGCACTGTGACTGGGACACGGATAGTTTTTAACTGCTCGCGAGTATCAGCGACAGATAATGCCTCACAGCAGCTGGCATAACCCTCACTACTGCCAGCTGCGAGAGCTTCAGATAATGCTTTAACTACATCAGGATGGTTATCGATAAAACTTGCTGTGAACCAACGCGAGGCAGCTGTAGTGGCGATAGGGTCTAAACCTTGCTCACGTACCAATTGTGCACGATCTGCCCATACCGCCTCATTACCAATCTTCGCGGCGGTATTGCATAGCATTAAGTGATGGAAGCGCTCAGGATGATTAATAGCCAACCATTGACCAGTCATACCGCCCATAGAGATGCCACAAAAAAATGCTTTATCAATATTCAGATAATCAAGCAAATTAATGACGTCTTGCCCAAGCTGATCCAAATTATAACGACCAGTTGGTGCAGAAGATTTACCATGGCCACGGGTGTCGTAGCAGATAATAAAATAAGCATTCTGCAAGGCATCGATTTGCGGCTGCCACATATGATAGCTGGTACCTAAAGAGTTAGAAAATATCAGAGCAGGATTGCTGCTATCACCAAAAGTGGCATAGTTTAGGGCAATTTCTTGGTTGTCAAATATGGGCATACTAAGCATCCTTTTTTAGGACTAAAATGTTGAAGGCATATGTAGGGATGAGTATTACGCTTGGTCATTAACCCGCTCAATAATCATCGCAATACCTTGTCCAACACCAATACACATCGAGCATATGGCATAACGCTTATCAGTTTTCTCAAGTTGATTGAGTGCTGTTAAAACCAAACGTGCTCCTGAGGCGCCAAGTGGGTGACCAAGAGCAATCGCACCGCCATTCGGATTGACGCGCGCGCTATCGTCAGCTAATCCTAAGTCACGTGTACAGGCGAGAGCTTGAGCGGCAAAGGCCTCGTTTAATTCAATGACATCCATCTCATCAAGTGACAGTCCAGTTTGCGCCACTAGCTTTTTCATCGCCGGTGCTGGGGCAAAGCCCATAATACGTGGTTCAACGCCTACCGTAGTTGAGGCCACAATACGCGCACGCGGCTTTAGATTAAACTCTTTAACGGCTTGCTCTGACGCGACTAAAAAAGCCGCTGCGCCATCATTGATACCTGACGCGTTGCCAGCCGTCACGGTACCATCTGCGGTGACGATAGGGCGCAGCTTGGTCAACTTCTCAAGCGTGGTATCAGCACGAGGATGCTCATCACTATCGACTATAACAGGATCACCTTTACGCTGCGGGATGCTGACAGGAGTAATCTCATCTTTGAAAAACCCTGCCTCTTGCGCCGCTGCGGTACGTTGTTGACTACGTAATGCAAATGCATCTTGGTCAGCGCGATTGACATTGAACTGCTCTGCGACGTTTTCAGCAGTTTGCGGCATGGTCTCCGTACCATATAGCTCATCAAGCTTTGGATTGATAAAACGCCAGCCCATCGTGGTATCTTCGAGCTTTTGACTGCGACCAAACGCCTGATCTGACTTGCCCATTACCAAGGGCGCACGGCTCATACTCTCAACGCCACCTGCAATAATTAGATGCGCTTCACCCGCTTTAATCGCACGTGCCGCTATCGCTAACGCATCCATTGACGAGCCGCATAAGCGATTCACCGTAGTGGCAGGCACTTGATAAGGCACACCTGCGAGTAGCGACGACATACGGCCGACGTTGCGGTTGTCTTCACCGCTCTGATTAGCACAGCCGTAGATGACGTCATCTACTTGTACCCAATCGACATTGGCATTACGTTCGATTAGCGCCTTGATAGGTATAGCACCTAAGTCATCGGCACGTACTGGTGCTAGACCGCCGCCGTAGCGTCCAAAAGGGGTGCGAATGGCATCGATAATATAAGCATTATTTAAACCAGTGATTGAATCAGTCATCATCCTTGTCCTTTTTATTATTTTGAATTTGTAGCATCAATTAGCGTCGCACCCGTCAATGCTTGTAAGTCCGCAAAGCTTAAGCCATCGACTATTTCAGTGACGGCTAAACCTTTATCAGTGACATCAATGACACATAAGTCAGTATAAATGCGATCAACACAGTTTTTGCCAGTCACGGGGTAGGTAAGCTTGCTAACGATTTTAGGGTCGCCCGTCTTGGTGGTGTGATTGGTCATCACAAAGACTTTTTTGGCACCGACGGCTAAGTCCATAGCGCCGCCAACCGCAGGTATTGCATCTGGCGCACCCGTGCTCCAGTTGGCTAAGTCGCCATTGGCAGCCACTTGAAACGCACCCAATACGCAAATATCGATATGACCACCACGCATCATGGCAAAGGAGTCGCCATGATGAAAGAAGCTACCGCCATCGAGCATGGTGACGTACTCTTTTCCGGCATTAATCAGCTCGGGATCCTCTTCGCCTTTAGCAGGTGGTGGTCCAAAAGCTAGTAAGCCGTTTTCTGAATGCAAAAATACATCTTTATCATCCGGTAGGTACTGCGCAATTTTAGTTGGTAGTCCGATGCCTAAATTGACATAGGCACCATCTGGAATATCTTGTGCAGCACGCTCGGCGATTTGATCGCGGGTCAAAACGGTGTAGGAAGTATGGTTCATGATGACGCTCCTTATAATTGGCAGTATTAAGCGGTGGCTGTAGTAGCTGTGCTAGAAAGTTCAGCGCTAGCAGATTCAGTGCTAGCAGGCTGGATTTGCACCACATGCTGCACAAAAATACCCGGTGTAATAATGTGTTCAGGATCAAGCGCGCCAAGCTCCACCGTTTCGGAGACTTGGGCGATAGTCACGTCAGCTGCCATTGCCATGATAGGACCAAAGTTACGAGCTGACTTGCGGTACACTAAATTGCCCCAGCGGTCGCCTTTATCCGCTTTGATTAAAGCAAAATCAGCCTTGATCGGATATTCAAGAACATAGTCTTTACCATCGATTTCTCGAGTCTCTTTGCCTTCTGCGAGTAAAGTACCAAAGCCTGTGGGTGTATATACCGCACCGAGCCCCATACCAGCTGCTTGAATGCGGCAAGCCAGATTACCCTGTGGTACTAGCTCCAGCTCAATCTTGCCAGCATGATAAAGCTCATCAAATACCCAAGAATCCGATTGACGCGGGAAAGAGCAAATTATCTTACGCACAGCACCTGTTTTTAAGAGCTTGGCAAGACCATAATCGCCATTTCCTGCATTGTTATTAATGATGACCAAATCCTTTATGCCCAAGTTAATCAGGCCATCAATCAGTTCAGCAGGCTGACCCGCTGTGCCAAAGCCGCCAATCATAATGGTAGCGCCATCTTTGATTTGACTAAGTACGTCAGTGATATTTTTATCTGCTTTGTTAATCATATTAATATCCTATAAAAATCCATATGAGGTAGTGTTTTTAAAATTAATAAGCGGTATATAGATTGAGTCATTACTCTGACACTACTTAAATTTTTTGTAAGAGAGTTACTCTTAATTGGCTTCATTATTAGAGGTCGTCAATGAGATAGATGATGTTGGTAGTAGAGGTTTTTTGATCAGAATATAGTGAGCAATCATGCCGATAAGAATGCCCCAAAACACAGAGCTTAATCCCAAAAAGCTCATACCCGATGCTGTCGCTAAAAAGGTAATTAACGCCGCATCTCTTTGCTCATCATTTTTCATAGCAATGGTGATATTGGCAGAAATGGCACCGATTAATGCAAGGCCGGCCAGTGCCGCGACAAGCTCTTTTGGAAGCAAGCTAAATACCATCACGATACTGCCAGCAAATAAACCGCCAAATAAATAGAAAATGCCATTGGCGACGCCTGCGATATAGCGCTTTTCCTTAAGTTCATGCGCATCTTTGCCAGTACATAGGGCGGCAGTGATCGCTGCAAGCACAATAGTGATGCCGCCAACACAGGCGACGGCTAATGAAGCAAGGCTTGCGACACTCACAATAGGCTTGGCTGGCGTGTCATATCCACTTAGATTTAATATAGCCATACCGGGTAAGAATTGACCTGTTAAGCTCACAAGGATGAGTGGTATAGCAAGGTTAAACGTTGAGTTCCACGACCATTCAGGTGCAATAAAAGTGGGTATGGTAATGGCTAAATCGAAATGGACAGGGTTCATTTTGCCAAGTAAGACGCTTAAGATAACACCGCACAGTAGTACCCAGATCATCGTATAGCGCGGCGAAAAGCGTTTGGCTAATAAATAGCAACCGAGCATACTAAAGACGATAAATGGCATGGTATCAGTTGCGACAAATAATTCTAAGCCGAACTGAAATAGGATGCCTGCCATCATACCAGCGGCGATACCATTAGGAATCCATTTTAATATTTTGTCGAAGTAACCTGTCGCTCCAACAATAAATATGACAATCGCCGAGATGATATAACCAGCAACGGCTTCATTAATACTCATCTGTGGAAATAGGGTAACCAGTAGAGCGGTACCAGGCGCGGACCATGCTGTAATAACCGGTGTTTTATATTTAATGGATAAATATATACCAGGAATGGCAGCACCGATGGAGATACCCCAAATCCAAGACGCCATCATGGCATCTGATACTTGTGCGGCTTGTGCGGCCTGAAAAAAAATAATTAAAGGCCCCGCATAAGAAATAAGAACCGCTAAGAACCCTGCAACCGATGCGGAGAGCGACCAGTCGCTTTTTAAGGTTTGGATTACAGAGGCCATATTGCTTCCTTGCAAATTAGCATTCGTTACGGGGTTGCAAATTAAGATGCATGCTACTGATTGGCAGATTTATTATTAGCCTTCGTCGCCACCGCCCACAGGAATGGTACTTCCAGTAATATAAGAAGACTCATCGGATGCTAAAAACAAGATGGCATTGACTTGCTCATCAATCGTGCCGTAGCGTTTCATAAAGGTGCGATCAATGGTCTGATCAACCACCGCATTCATCCATGATTTTTCATCATCAGTTAACGGTTTGGCGTTACGTGGAATCTTTCTGGGCGGCGCTTCAGTACCGCCAGTTGCTACTGCATTCACACGGATGCCATCGTTTGCATACTCAAAAGCGAGCGATGCGGTCATGGCGTTCACGCCGCCTTTCGCTGTCGAATAGGGTATGCGGTTGATACCGCGAGTAGCGATAGAGGACACATTAACAATAGTGCCTGATTGCTGTTTGACCATGGTTGGTAAAACAGCATGACAACACCATAATGTTGGAAATAATGAGCGGCTGATTTCCTTTTGGATTTCTGCTTCAGAGAAGCTGGTAAAAGGTTTCATCCATATTGCGCCGCCGACATTGTTGATCAATATGTCGATGCGCCCATAGCTATCAAGTGCCTTATCAATAGCCTCTTTAGCACCTTGATGGGTTTCAAGGTCAGCTTGAATGGTAATTGCCTCTCCACCATTAGCGATGATTTCCGCCAGCACCTCTTCTACTAATGGAGAAAAGTCTGCCATGACGATTTTTCCGCCTTCACTTGCCAAACGTAAAGCGACTCCGCGTCCGATGCCTTGGGCGGCACCAGTAACGATACATACTTTATTATCAAATCTTTTACTCATGACGGTCTCCTAAAAATCTTGCTCATGCTTTGCTAGTAGAGTAATACGGCTAGGCTACGTTATTGTTCACTGGGCGTGAATTTTTCATAGTAAAAATTACTCGGTTTTAGATTACTGCTGTCTAACCAATTACTCACCGCATCCACCATCCCTAACGGACCACACAAGTAGACATCGACGCCACCATCGTTCAGCCACTCATTATCAACATGACTGGTAACATAGCCTTTACGCTCATGACTACTGTCTTCAGCGGCGACACAGGTGCGGTAGTCAAACCAAGGGTGGTTTTGTTTGACTTCTTCTAGTTTCTCAACTTCTATCAGATCAAAGTCGTTGGTGACGCCGTAGACCATCCTGACAGGATGATGAGCACCAGACACTTCTAAGCTTTTTAGCATCGATAAAAAAGGTGCGATACCAGTACCACCTGCTAGAAATAGGGTCGGGCGGATTAGAGGGCGCAGGTAAAAGCTACCAAATGGACCCTCAAAATTAATCTCTTGACCTATAGTCGCAGTATCAGATAAAAAGGTGCTCATTTTGCCGTTAGGAATATTGCGGACGACAAATTCGGCCTGATTGGCACTAGGTATAGAGCTAAATGAATAGGAGCGTGTCTCGTTAGAATCAGGAATACTGACATTAACATACTGGCCTGGCAAAAATACTAGCGCATCTGGATTGTCGACTTCGACGCCAAAGTGAATGGTAGATTCTGACAGTACATTCAACTGTTGTAGTTTGCCTTTGAATACAGACTTGCCGACTTTGCAGGCTTCAGAGGAGGTTGGTACTTTGATCACGCAGTCGCTTTCTGGAATCATCTGACAGGTGAGTACATACCCTTCAGCAGCTTCAGCTTCAGTAAGGGCATCTTCGATATACATATCAGGGTGCATGTCGTAGCTGCCAGATTCACAATGGCAACGGCAAGTACCGCAAGCACCATCAAGGCAATCCACAGGGATATTAAATTTTTGACGATAAGCGGCTTCAGCGACCGTTTCGTCGGCTTCACATTTGATGAAGCCTGTGACGCCGTCTTCGAACTGTAGAGCAATATTATATTCCATGAGAAATATCCCTTTTCAACACGTATTAATTAAAAGCTAGTGGCTAAATAATAAGTGAATAATGATTAGACGTGATAGACGTCCATGATTTGATGCACATAGTCATCTTTTAAGACCACATACTTATCCAAAATTTTTGGTTGGTCTTGAGTCATGTCTATTTTGTACTGAGAGTAACCCCAATAGGTGTTGGTCTCGTGATAACGAAAGGACTTGTTGATCCAGTTGAAACGCACCGTCACAATACCGTCATTGTCTTCGAGTAGTTCAATATTCGATAAATTGTGCGTGGTACGCGTATCAGGAATGGTCGCTGATGAGCGCTCAGTCTCGATGCGGAAGATGCGATCTTCAAGACCACGGCGGTCCGGATAATAAATCAGCGAGATTTCTCGTTGTGGGTCGCTGATGAGCTGACCATCATCATCCCAACTTGGCATCCAGAAAGGGCAGTCTTCATCGTAATAAGTGAGCCATTCTTCCCATTTTTTCTCGTCTAATAAACGCGCTTCACGGTATAGAAACTGTCTAATGTCTTCAATGTTAACAGTTGCATTTTTCATGATTGATATCCTTATTTTTTTGTCAGTTCTACAATAAATAGCAGAGTAATAATAAAAATGTATTAGTCACTATTAGCACCGTGTAGCTGCTGCTCTTGCTCTAGAGCTTTTTTCATTTCTTCATGCCAGTAGCGATGTTGGACGGTATATAGCCCTTCATCTTCAGTCTTAACACCACTCATTAAAGGTTTGAGGTCAATAGCGGCCGCGCCTTCATCTGCACCTTGAATCCAATGCTCAGAGCCTCGGCACATATCATTCCATTCAAGCTTAATACCGTTATAACCTTCTTGACACGAGCGGAACTCTTCTAAGTCATCAGGTGTTGCCATACCAGTAACGTTAAAGAAATCTTCATACTGACGAATACGGCGTGCACGTGCCTCATCGCTTTCGCCTTTTGGTGCGATACACCAGATACTGACTTCAGTTTTGTCAACCGCGATAGGGCGGAGCATGCGAATTTGTGAGCTGAACTGATCCATGATGTAGACGTTTGGATATAGGCATAAGTTACGTGAGCGTTCAATCATCCAGTCCGCCATGGCTTCACCGTAGCTGGCGACATACTCATCGCGATAAGCGTAGTTTGGACGGTCTTGTGGGTTTTCCCACTGTGTCCATAACAGCATGTGACCGTTTTCAAAAGAATAAAACCCACCGCCTTGTCGACCCCATTTGCCAGCGTTCATGGCTTTGATATTGTCTTCTTTGACAGCTTCAGCTTCTTTACGGCGCGCAGTTGTCGCAGCGTAGTTCCAATGGACGGCTGATACGTGATAGCCGTCGGCACCGTTTTCAGCTTGCAGTTTCCAGTTACCATCAAAGGTATAGGTTGAGGTGCCGCGTAGCACTTCTAGACCTTCTGGCGACTGATTGACAATCATGTCAAGAATTTTGGTAGAGCCGCCAAGCCAGTCTTCGAGTGACTGAACATCATCATTTAAGCTGGCAAAGATAAAGCCTTTATAATTTGCCATCTTCACTTGTTTTAGGTCGTGTGAGCCTTCTTTATTGAAGCATTCTGGATAGCCTGCATGTCTTGGGTCTTTAACTTTAAGCAGCTTACCTGAGTTGTTAAAGGTCCAACCATGAAATGGGCAGGTGTAAGTGGCTTTATTGCCTTTTTTATGTCGGCAGAGCTGTGCACCACGATGTGAGCATGAGTTAATCATGCAATGCAGCTCGCCTTCTTTATTGCGGGCAAGAATAACAGGCTGACGACCAATGTATGAGGTGTAGTAGTCGTTGTTATCAGGAACTTGAGACTCATGAGCCAAATACACCCAATTGTTTTCAAAGATGTACTTCATCTCAAGCTCGAACAACTCTTCGTTGGTGAAGGCGCTACGATGCAGGCGATAAATCCCCTTTTCACTGTTTTCCTCTAAAAAACCATCGATAGAGATGTCTGATTTTTCAGGTACTAGATTAATACGTTCGCTCATGGCTGCCTTCCTTGGATAATAACGGAGATAAATAAGAGTAGTCATTATGGTTTGATACGTCAGTTGATGACGTATCAAACGCAAGTCGCTAGTAATGATTAATGAGTGCTATTTCATATAAATGTAAATTAACCTTGGGCACGGCGGCGTTCTACTTCACTGCCTTGCACCGCTGGGTCAATGTCTTTTACTAAATGAAAGTCAAAGTCGATACTGGCGTAAGGCTTATCAAGCGCTTTTTCTTTTAGCTTGTCCGCGTCTTCGACCATCGTTACCTCTGGTACCAAACCTTCGCGGCTTGCAAAAGCAAAGTCATCCCATAGGTACTCATCACCATCGATGTTAATCTGCGTGGTCAGTTTGCGATGACCGTCAGCACTGGCAAAGAAATGAATGTGAGCTGGGCGATGACCGTGACGTCCTAGCGCGCCCAATACTTTTTGCGTCATTCCTTCTGGTGGTACTGAGTAACCTAGCGGCACGATGCTGCGGAATGCATAATTTCCGTTTTCATCGGTAATGATGCTGCGACGTAGGTTAAATTCTGACTGTGACTCATCAAAGAAAGAGTAGTTGCCTAAGCTGTTGGCATGCCAGACTTCAACTTTAGCATTTGGTAGTGGCTTGCCATCGTTATCATAAACAGTGCCTTGCATAAACAGCACGGTACCATTATCAAGGTCTGTACCATCGTCTAGACGCGCAAAGCCTTTTGCTTCTGGCGCACCAGCGACATAGAGTGGCCCCTCGATAGTACGTACAGTACCACCGTCAAGACCGGCTGCTTTTAAATCCTCTTCAATCATTAAATCCATGAAGTGATCGAAACCCAAGCCTGGTGATAATAAACCAGCTTCTTTGCCCAAATCACCGATAAACTCAACGCCAGACCAATATTCATCTGCAGTGATTTTTAAGTCGTTAATGGTTTGCATAACGTCGGTCACGATACGCAAGACAATCTCTTGTACGCGTGGATTGACTTGCTCAGGGAAGTCGATTTTGCCTTTGATGAACTGAGTGGCTAATGCTTCAATTTGGCTGCGTTCCATGTCTCTCTCCTTGTTGAGGACTGTTTTATTAAGGGGTAATTACAGTGAGTATTCTTACTCAGTTTTTATAGATTCTGATATCAGCTGTACTGGCTTGCTTTAGCTGTCATCACTACGAACAGATGATGGATGACGTAACAATGGTGTCACTTCAACCTTCATGTACGGATAGAGCGGTAATGACATCATAATGTCGTGTAGCTCTTCATTACTCTCAACATCAAAGATACTGAAGTTAGAGTACTGACCGGCTATGCGCCAAATATGACGCCATTTACCTTGCTCTTGGAGCTTTTGTGATAATGCTTTTTCGGTGGCTTTAAGCTCGTTGACCTTATCGGCGTCCATATCTGTTGGGATTAAGACATCCATTCTGACGTGATATAACATAATTATTTCCTTATATTTAATGATAGGTAACTTTGTTAGCTGTTACAGCATTTCAGTTTGAGCATTAGTGGCAAATTGCGGCTTCGATGATTTAAGTGAATTATTGATTGCTTGTCTGGCATAGTGATAGACCTTATCGCTATCTACTTCGATACCAAGACCTGCACCTGTAGGTACATTTAAGCCAAAATTTTGATAATCAAGAGGCTGTACTAAAACGTCTTCGGTTAATAGTAAAGGACCAAAAAGTTCTGTATCGAAATTTAAATTGGGATAGGTTGAGAATACATGGGCGGATGCGGCCGTACCGATAGGACCTTCAAGCATAGTGCCACCATAGAGCTCGATACCTGCTAGATGTGCCATTTGTCCGATTAAGCATGCTGCTTTTAATCCGCCTGCTTGATTTATTTTTACGGCAAAGACGTCAGCACAATGATCTGCTGCTAAGGTAAAAGCATTCTGAGGATCTTGGACAATTTCATCCGCCATAATGGCCACATCAAAATGTTCTGTTAAGCGTTTTAGTGCGGCTTTATTGCGCATTGAGACAGGTTGTTCTATTAACTCAACGCCGCCAGCTTGCAATAGGCTAATACCTTGCATTGCCTCAAGCTCTGTCCATGCTTGGTTGACATCAACCGTAATGCGGCAATCAGGCAGCGCTTTTTTGATAGCCAATACGTGGGCAACATCATCAATAATCGGATTGCTACCGATTTTTAATTTAAAAATGCGATGGCGCTTTTGCTCAATCATGCGCTTAGCTTCTGCGATATCGGTCGCTGTATTGCCGCTAGCAAGCGTCCATGCCACTTCGATACGGTCACGAACACGACCACCAATCAGCTCACTTACTGGTAGGTTTAAGCGTTTGCCTTCAATATCGAGTAGGGCGGTTTCGATCGCGCACTTTGCAAAGCGGTTGCCATTGATATGAAGACTTAGCAGCTGCATGGCTTTTGCTGTGCTAGTAGGCTGTTCTTTTAATAAAAGAGGCGTAAAGTAGGTATCGATATTAGTCTTGATGCTATGGGGGCTTTCTTCTGCGTAGCTTAGACCGCCAATGGTGGTCGCTTCGCCCCAACCTTCATAGCCATCTTCTGTTTGAATATGCACTAAGACTAGTACTTGCTCTCTCATGACCGTGCAAGCGAGCTTGTGCTCTCGAATAGTCGGTATCGGTACTAGCAAGGTGTTAATTGAGCGAATCATATCTGTCCTTAATTTATCAGTCTTACTTCCTTATGCTTAATAAGAACTATAATTGCTAGATAACGACATGTCTAAGACCTATTTAGTCTGTTATTAATACCTTTTAGGTATTTTGATAACTAACCCGCACCATGTTATGTTCTTTAGGTATCGATAAGCTTATAGATCACTCAAGGAAAACATTCAATGGAATTGAGACATTTACGCTACTTTGTAGCAGTGGCAGAGGAAAAAAGTTTTAATAAGGCAGCAGAGCGTTTGTTTATTTCGCAACCACCACTGAGTCGTCAGATAAAACAATTGGAGGAAGAGATAGGCGTCACGCTGATTGATAGAGACAATCGCCCTCTAAAGCTTACTGAAGCTGGCGAATTCTTTTATGATCATGCTCTTCAGATAATAAAAAAATCAGATGATCTTCGTGCTATGACTTTTCGTAAGGGTAATTTTGACAACTCACTCTCTATAGGTTTTGTATCGTCGATATTATATGGCATATTGCCAAAAGTGATTGCGCGCTTCAGAGAGGTCTATCCAAATATAGAAATTAAGTTATATGAGTTAAACTCTTGGCAGCAAACGCAAGGATTGGTAGATGGTAAAATAGACGTAGGATTTGGCAGGCTACTATTTGAAGATGCCTCTATCAGAAGAATGGTCCTTAGAGAGGAGAGTTTGGTTGTTGCAGTTCCTGTCAGTCATGTGCTCGTAAAGGAGAATCGTACTAGCATCAATCTAATGGATTTAACCAATGAAAATCTATTGTTATATCCAACAGCGCCGCGTCCCAGCTTTATTGATTATGTGTTGGAATTGTTTGAAGCTCGTAACTTAAAAGCCAATTATCTGACTGAAGTACGTGAGTTACATGTTGCGTTAGGGTTAGTAGCAGCAGGTGAAGGCCTGACTATTGTGCCAAAGACGCTTGAGCATCTGCGTAGTCAAGAAGTGACTTATATTCCATTTGAGGATGGTCATTTAACCTCACCGATTGTGATGAGTGTCAGACATTTTGACAAATCAGAATTGTTAAAAACATTGTTAGACGTGACTTATCAGATTTATGATGAAGAAGGGTTTGATTATAAGCGTGAGAAAATATGAATACATCATAGTGTTAATATAGAATATAAACCTATGCGTGAGAATTTACGAGTGCTAGTTCAATAAACGAGTCATTACCGTTAAGCTCAATAAAAGCTAAGGTATGGACTCGTCCCAGTACGGTGGCGTGCCATAATATCCTTCCATAAAATCAATGAAACATCTCACTTTATGTGGTAGCAATTTTCTATGGGCATACACTGCATATAAGCCTAAAGCCTCAGGCTCAAGTTCTGGTAACACTACGACTAGTTTGCTACTACTAAGCGCTTCGCTGATAATAAAAGTCGGCTGTAATACTATTCCTGCGCCTGCAATAGCCGCGTCCACCAATACATCGCCATTATTACTACGAAGCTCGCTACCTTGCTTGAGGTATTTTGCTTTTAATAATTGGTAGATATCGTCCTTACCATCCATATTCATATAGCTGTAATGCAAATATCGATGACGCTCTAAGTCTTCAGGTTGAGTAGGCGTGCCATACTTTTTTAGGTACTCAGGCGCAGCGCATAAAACCACGCGAATGGGTGCGACCTTCTTAGCAATCAATGACGAGCTTTTTAGCTGCCCGATACGCAAGGCCACATCGAAACCCTCCTCGACAATATCGACTTTGCGATCAGTCAATTGTAGGTCGACTTTGACCAATGGATAATGGATCTGAAAGTCAGTGATTAACTTAGCCATATGTTTTAAGGCGAACGATACTGGTGCACTGATTCTTAAGACGCCTTTGGGATTCTGTTGTAAACCACCTAATTTTGATTCCATATCATCAATGCTAAGTAAAATCTGTTGTGCATGTCCGAAGTAATGACTGCCAGCTTCGGTAAGGCTGACTTTACGAGTGGTGCGATTAAGCAGGCGACTATTTAGCTGCTCCTCCAACTTAGAGACATATTTGCTCACCAACTGCGGTGACAGCTGCAAGGTATTTGCCGCATTACTAAAGCTGCCTTCGGTCACCACTGCCACAAAGGCGCGCATTGCATCGATTCTATCCATATTTTGCCCTATTTCTATTTAATCATCAAAATTCAACGCCAAAACAATTATCAATGATATGTTGTTAATTATTCAATATTATCTATCTTACTCTTTTACTGTGTTGATAGTAAAGTATGGTTATTCCAGGAATTAAATACCCTTCCTAAAATAAACCTAATGGAGTAATAACAATGAAAATGTCAGTAATGAATAGAATTTTGCTATCTAAAGCGGGCGCTGCCGCTTTAATCCTTCGTGTACCCGTAGGTTTGATTTTGGCAGCGCATGGTGCTCAAAAGTTATTTGGCTGGTTTGGTGGCAATGGGCTGGCTGGCACGGCTGGGTGGTTAAGCAGTATGGGTATGGAACCTGGTTTTCTAATGGCAATATTGGCAGGGGGTGCTGAGTTCTTTGGTGGTCTTGCCTTAGTATTAGGATTATTGACACGACCCGCTGCATTAGTCGCTGCATTCACTATGCTCGTTGCTATTTTTTCTGTTCATATAAATAATGGGCTGTTTGTCGCTGATGGTGGCTACGAATATGCCTTGACCTTGATGGTCGCTTCGATTGCTTTGGCAATACAAGGTGGCGGTTATCTCAGTATGGATAATGCTTTATCAGAAAAACTAGATAATGTTTAATAAATCCACATTTACTCGCTAATAGTAAGTGTCCATCTTAAATAATGGCAATTGGACTAAAAACTGGCAACATATATAAGATAAAGAAGGCAATGTTCGCTGGCTTGTGACTTTAGTATACTTCGATGCAGCTGATCATTCTCTAAAAGCATTGAATCCTAATGGAATTGTGCCTGTTCATCCTAGCAGTATTTAGTAAAGATAATGGAGTGAAGCTAATGAATAATGAGTCTATTTCAGCCACGCAGCCAGTATTATTTATACCTCACGGTGCAGGTCCTTGTTTTTTTATGGAGTGGCAGCCAGCTGATACTTGGGTTCAAATGGCTGAATTTTTAAAAGATATCTCAAGTCGCTTGCCACAGTGTCCCAAAGCTGTTTTGATCATCAGCGCACATTGGCAAACCTCCGAGTTTAGTATTACCGCTAGCACACAACCTGATCTAATTTATGATTATTATGGGTTCCCTGAGCATACTTATCAGCTGACTTATCCAGCAGCGGGCGCGCCAGTATTGGCTGAACGGATAGGTAATATGCTCACTGATGCAGGTTTAAACAATACACAAGATGCTACAAGAGGCTTTGATCATGGAGTATTCATCCCGTTAAAACTCATGTTCCCTAATGCGGATGTCCCAGTAGTGCAGTTATCGCTACGTCAGGATCTCGATCCTGAAGCCCATTTAATGGCAGGTAAAGCAATTGCGGCATTACGTGATGAAGGGGTGTTGATTGTGGGCAGCGGTATGAGTTTTCATAATATGCGCGGTTATGGCGATAAAAAATTCACGGCTCCATCAGTGGCATTTGATGATTGGTTAACTAAGACGGTTGCAGCCGATGAAGATGCGCGATTTGCAGCCCTTAGTGATTGGTCTAAAGCGCCCCATGCTATCGAGTCTCATCTATTAGGAAGCGAAGAGCATTTGATACCGCTGATGGTTATCGCGGGCGCAGCAGGAACAGATCAAGGGCAAAAGGTCTATTCTCAGCAAGTAATGAAGACTCAGATATCAGCCTTTCAGTTTGGCTAAGCTCAGATTCTTCTATCAAACCTAAATATCAATCAAGCTACCTTAATATTTCTAAAATTAATAAGAACCCGCTAAAATTCCTTAGTAGATGCTTAGTGGGTTTTTTATATATAACGCAGCTATGTGGTCTACGCTGTAAGTCAGGTAGGAACTAGATTGGGAGATTTTAGGCATACTGCTTAATCATAACCTATGCTATCGATTTCGTAATCATGCAATCCATATCTAAAATGAATAGTTCTATACCTGTATAGCGCATCGATCATAAATCAATGCAAATGAGTGTTATGGTTAGGAGGTTCTAAGCACACGAAAATCAACAGTCAGTCTATAGTGGTCAGCATACTATCAGGCGAGTCTGACACGAAAAATCCCATCACACGACGGGCATACAAACCTAAACACGGCTAGATAACACTAGCCGCCTTTGATACGAATATAGGTGATATCAACTGTCTAGAATTGTTTAAGCGCAGATGGGTTAAAGTTAAGGTTTAATAGGTCTTATGCGCACCATCAGCTTTCTTGTATTTATAAGTTTCTATTCAACGACTTTAAGGTTCTATTTTTGCCACAACATTACCTGTCAACCTGTCAACCTGTCAACCTGTCAACCTGTCAACCTGTCAACCTGTCAACCTGTCAACCTGTCAACCTGTCAACCTGTCAACCTGTCAACCTGTCAACCTGTCAACCTGTCAACCTGAAATCAGCTTCATTCTTTCCTAATTATTAACGGTGCCTAGCAAATACGCACATTTTTCTTTATATATTAAATTAGCCTTATCCTTTTATAAAAAAATCATTTTCGGTGGCTGATGCATTAAGAAGTTTTGGTGAGAGATATTCCAAGCGTAAGCCCCTGCTAAGGTAAAAACAAGGTAATCGCCGATATGCAGCGCGTCAATCCATTGATCTTTTGCCAGTATGTCTTTGGGCGTACAAAGCTGACCGACAAGGGTTGCCTTGGTGCCAGTGATGGCGGCTTGCTCTATCAGATTTTCTAGCAACTGGTTTTCCATTGCGTGGCTCATGCGGCGCGGCACGATGAAAAAAGGATGGTTGTGCTGCTGCGCGGCGGGCGTTCTAAAGTGATGCGTGCCGCCATGACCAATCACAAATGTCTCGCCAAGATTTTTTTTGATATCCAGTACCTCCATGACGTAATAACCACAGGGTGCAGTGATAAAACGTCCAATCTCAAACCTGACCGTAAACTGCAGATTTGCCGTTAACATGCTGGCAAGCTGTTGACAGAATACTTCCCACTCAAAATGCTGCGGCTGCTGATCATAGTGAATACCAATACCGCCGCCCACATTGATGGTCAGTTTTGAGGGCAACGACGGATAATTCTGTTGCCATTTCTTGACCATCTCCATATAGCGCTGCATTAATAGCAGATGGCGCTCTACTGATAATTGATGCGACATCAAATGAAAATGAAACCCACAGAATTCAATAAATGGGCTTGAGTCGATGATAGCTAGCGCTTGCTTGAGATGGGTTTCATCTAGCCCAAAGGGGGTAGGCTTGCCGCCCATGACCAGCTTACTGCTGCCGATATCACCAATATCAATATTCATCCGCAAAAATATACGGACGGGAAGCTGCAAGGATTGGCTTAAGATCTGGATTCGAGTCAGCTCGACCAGACTCTCCACATGAATGGTATCGATTTGCTGTTGTATGGCTTGCTGTAAGTCTGAGGTCAGCTTGCCCGGTCCACCAAAAATAATAGGGTGGTTTGGCTGGTGGGTTTGTAGCCAATTTAGCTCGCCTGCAGAAGCGGCCTCAAACCCATCTACATGCTCTGCTAAGGTTGATAGTATTTGAGGCTCAGCATTGGCCTTTATGGCATAAAACAGCTGCGTGTTATCAGGCAGGCAGCGCTTCATAGCTGTTATACGCTCTTCTAGAGCTTTCAAGTCATAAATGTAAGCACAGAGCGGTGACGGCTTCGCACCATAATTATGGATACAGTCAATTATTTTTTGAGGAAGCGAATGCTTATCTGAGGTTTCGATTAAGTGTGTTGTTGTCGCGTTTGTCATCATTTTAGGCAACCTTTGATTCAGATGATTTATGAGTTTTTATATTGTCTTTATTGGCGTTGAGCATAGAGGACTGCCACGGGCAAGGAAGCATCACGTAGGCAGAATGTTTATCAGCAAGCGTAAGTAATCGAGTTTTATAATTGGTCTTGCTGGGTAAGCTGCCACCGGCTAACAAATCCTGAATTTCAGGCTGAATGCCATATACCAGCTGCCAATTCATCAATATCTCTTTGACATGCTGCCAAAGTCGCGCCTCTAAAATCTCTGCTGATTGCGCACCTCGGCATAAATAAAAGATGGCTTCACTAAGATTGTTCACAAAAACGCAATAAGCAATACGTGACCATCCTGCCGCTTTAGAGTAGCGGATAGATTGTTTACAGCGCTCAGATAAACCAGTCGCTTCAGCAAGTGACCACAGGCTATCAACCAGCTTGGTGCCTTCCAAATCTCGAATCCAGACGCATGTCGGCAGACCTTGATGAAAGCCAATCACCGTATTTTGTAAATGCGGCTCGAAAACAACGCCATGATTAAAAAAGTAATCAAACGTGCCGTCAATTAAAGTATTTGCATAACGGCTGAACCATAAGCAGGCTAGAGTGTCATAAGATGAATGCTCGTTATCACGTTGACCAGTGTGTACGCAATGTTTTTGTAGCTGGCGCTCGATGACGCTGTCTCCGAATCTATCCTCTGTAAATAAGGCCGCAGCAACTTGTGGCTTAAGATATTTAATTTCATCCGTCGTAAATGACTCTCGAAATAACATGCCAAAGGACTCGGTAATAAACTGAGTCGAGCTGGGATCGTCATCGGGGAATTTTGCGCTCATATCAAGGGTGGCAGCCCCCGGCTCTAACATCAGCTTAAAAGCTGGCGCAGTCAGACGCTTGCTGTGATCAATTTTTTCTAAAATAGCATTCAAATACACGGCACTGTGGAGCTCATACCAAGCGTTTTTGCGAATGCAATTGGTCAGACGAACATGGATAGAGCATTTGATAAAATGTGATAGCTGGTGATGATATAAGGTGCGCACCGATGAGGTTGGGGATACCGCCTTACCTGTCAGACCAAGCGGTATCATATATCCTGATGTGACTGCTCGCTTGATGGTCGGATTTGCCAAGATGTCATCGGCTTCCCACGGATGACAAGGGTAGTAAACCCAATCGGTGTCGCTATCAGGATGTAAACTATCAGTATCTGAATTAATAGACTCTGGTAAGTCGTCAGCGTCAGCAAGTAAGGTGTGAGCGATATTGCGCAGTATGGTTTTAGTGTCTTTGCCAATATAGCTGACGAGGGAGGAATCAACCTTAAACCAAAACAGAGCAAACTGGCTTTGGGTTTCGGGCGAGTGCGCCAATAAAGACGTCATGTCGACCCCTTGCCGGCTTTTTGGCGACGGATGATACGCATGACCCCACAGCAATGCTTGCTCGCTATCTATATAGCCATTAACGGTGGATTTATCTTGCTGTAAATCGTGATGGTAGTCAGTAGCGTGGTTGGCAGAAGTCTGCAAAAAAGCGGTTGTCACCCTGATGCTATTATCAATCTGATATTTTAGCTCTTGGTTGATATCGATTTGATAACGCGTAGCAATATAACTGTGCAGATAATCGACCAATTGATGAATGTTGAGGCATGCCCATGATTGACCGCGAGCTTTTAGCCAAGGCGCTCCGCTTGGCTGGCACTTGCCTAGATGACTAAAATACGCCACTGGCAATACGATTTTTGCAGAAGCAGCCTCATTAGCGACAGGAAATCGAATCGTTAATAGGCGCGTGATTAGGCAGACGCGGTTATCACGTAGACACAGTGGTAAGTCGTCATCAGACTCATCAATGCTTAGGTCTTGATTGGGGATGGCAAACTCACGAAGATAACAATTGATGATATTCGTCAGTGCGTGCTGCTCAGACTTATACTGATGGTACTGCGAAAGCAGGCTTGGCACTGGGGTATTTTCAACTGTTTTACTAGGTAGTAGAAAATTTGGTATCGTGTTGTTTGATAGTGAATAGTTTGGTTTCATAAGTGAAGTCTTTTTTAGATGTTTTTAGAGTAATTTTTGTCTGTAGTGACCTCTACACAATATTGCTATATTTTTCTTGATATATTTTTATGGTTATTATCGCGATAACTGCCATCATTGCTGAGAGAACAAAAGGAGAGAGCAAACCGAACATCGGTACAAATAAAGTGACTGACAATCCTGCTAGCACGCCGCCCCATTTTGCTAGCGCATCATAGCGAGAGAATATTTTGCCGCTATGCTTAGACTGATTGGTATCCGCCATTTGCGCATGCAGGCTTTGGTAACACATAAACATACCAACGCCAAATAGCATCCTAGCCAACCAAATCAAGGGAAGATAATTCGTCAAATGCAGTAAAACCGCACTCGCTAATACCGTAAAACCAAGGCTTAAGGGCATTGCTGGCAGGCGTTGGCTGATGCGCCCATAGAGCAGCTGACAGATCAAATACATGACATGAGGCATGGCATATAATTGTCCTATTTGAGAGGTGCTAAGCCCAAAAGTTTTGGCAAATGGCAAAAAATAGGGGAAAGTCGCTACCATACAAAAGGCTAAGAAAAACTGCAGCAACGATATAAACAGATAAGGATTGGCGAAAAAATCTGTGCCCGTGATTGCTTGCACTGAGTGATGCGTCTTCTTTTTATCGCTTTTAGCTTTGTTGCTGTTACTGTTACTGTTGTTGGTTTTGGTTCTTGTAGACGCTTTTGGCAATTCGGTAGTATTTGCGGTTGTGCCGATATTGCCTGCTGCGATAACGTCTTTTTTTAACAAAAAGCTGAGTAGTAATGCTAAGAGCGGCAGGATGGCAAGCACGCGATACAAACTTAACACCTCGTAATGTTGTACCAAAAAACCCAGCCCAATCGGGGCCGTAATCAGGGCAAGTCGTGCTGAGAATTGAGTGAAATTCAACACCTGTTTTAAGGCGTTTTTATCAGTGATACTGGTGGCTAAATAGGCGTTTGAGGCAGCCATTGTCCCACCAAACAGCCCCTGAACGCTCAGCCCTATGACGAGCTGCCATAAAGACTGAGAAAATCCGCATATCAAAAACCCCACCGCCAAACCCAACTCCGCCCGCAACAAGGATGTTTTGCGACCATATGTATCGGCAAAACGTCCCCAGTATCTGGCAGCGATGGCAGTCATGAGGGTCGGTAATATAAACAGCAAACCAACCCAGCCTGATTGCAATGGCGCATTTAGCTCTTGGAGCATGATTGGTAAAAACAAAGGCATACCTAAAGCAGAAAACGCGGACAGGTAGTGACAACATAGGACGATTGCCACCATAATTCGATAGCTCATTAGGAATCCTGTTTGTGTCGCTGCATAAGTTTTAAGGTATTGGGTGCTGATTTGCCATAGAACTTATTGATATCAGTCGCGCCAGACTGCTCTTTTGACAATAAGCTACCAGCAGACAATAAGTATTTGATATACCAGTGCTGGCTCTCTATTAAGACTTGCTTGGCAAGATGGATGTCGTAACCTTGCTTGGAGAGGCTGTGTAAGGTCGTATCAATACCGCTTATGAGGGTTTGATAGGCTTGATGACGGTCGATGATGTTATGGGCGCTCATCATCTCAATAATGGCAACGATGTCTAGCTGGAGCGTGATGGTCAAAAACATCTGCGCTAATGCCAACTCATCTTCAACGACGATACGTTGGTCTTTAATATCATTAATAGCACTGCTATTTATCACATTGCCTAAACCAAATTGTGCCATGCCAGCGTTAAATCGTGGTGGATAAAGGCGTGCAGAATCATTGTCTTTCATGAGCAAGGTCATCGTGCGGCTATGGTGATCAAATACAATGACGGCATTTTGCTGATTGGCTTCTAGCGCAATGCCATATTTGATCCATAAATTTAAATGAACATGGCACAACAGATGGATGCACTCTTTTAACCAACGCTGACTATCACCGTCATAAAACTGTGCAATTAAGTGGCTGATAAAGGGGCGACCATCAGGCATGACGCTGCCAAATGCTGCCACTGGGACAGGGGTTTTATCCGTTAAATTGATATCGTCATAGCGCCTGACTATAAAGGCAAGAGTTTTATCATCGCCCATATGACCACCTAGGCTTTCATCGCAATGGGCGTAACACCCTTGCAGCGCAGCATCATTTTTTTCAATCAACTGCAAGGTGCGTTGAAACCAGTAACCATCATAAATGGTTGAAGGCTTAATTAAGCGTACGTTTTTATTGCCCAAGGTGCGGACGATGAGCGGCACTTTGATATGAATATTTGGCTCAGCACAGCACACTACCGTGCGCACAGATAAGGTCGGTTGTACGCTTAGCGCAGACTTGGGTGCCAATATAATTTGCAGCGAAGTCTCCTTGAGAACATGCTGGTGCAGCAGCGGCAAGGTTAACGGATGTATGGGAAACAGATGGTGCGTCTGTTGGAGGTCCGAACTGAGACCGACGTCTGCAAAGCTTGGCCAAATATCAGGCAGCTTAGCGCTGACAGTGCTTATTGCTTTAGAGATAGCAACCCAATGTAGACTAAAGGTTGGCGCAAACTCTGGACTATAGGCTGCGATATCAGACGCGTCCAGACCAAGCTTGGCTCGGGCAGTCGGATAATAAGGGTGATCCAAATACGAGGCGACTTGATCGGCGTATAGCAAACGCTCAGACCAGCTTGGGTATCCATTAATATTGCGCTCAAGATGGCAGCGTTGAGACTCAAACCCTTGGCGCGCTAACGCTCGGTGTTCGGTAGCACAATTAAGCTCAAGCAGATAGCTATCAAGCGCAGTCTCACAGGCATCTGGCAACTGTTTGAGAATGGCGACAAAATCCTGATAGTCATGCTTGATGAGGTAACCGTCTGAGTTTTTTTGAAGCCACATTGGGCTGGCAAGTTGCCAATATTGCATATGATCACTGGCTATAATCGGCAACCAGTTGGTTTGATTGGACGAGGTTATCTCTAGCCACAATTTTTGCTGTTTTAACACCTCTGGCAGATGAGGAATATCAAATTCTGTTTCGATAATCGCATGATCTGATAGCAAGCCATAGACATCTTCGCGGATACAGGTGTTGATAAAGCGTTCGGTAATATATTGTTTGTCCATTATAAGCTCTCAAAATATAACAAGTTAAAAACTAAAAACTAAAAGTTAAATCGGTAAAAGGTGTGTCTAAAAATTTTTATGATTCAAACTGCCATTGCAAACTTGCTATGGCATCGCTTAGTACGTCATTCATGGTGTTTGCGCAATCGGAATAAGCCAGTAGTCGGCTTAAATAGTCTTTATTAGAGTGGGTAATATGAATGGTTTGATGTTGTTTTTTTAGGGGCTGATGGATAATGGTCGTCTGCTGCATTTGCTTATTAAAGGGGCTAGGTGCTATGCAAATGGTGCCAGATTGAGGTGCAACAATGTAATGAATGCGTGCATGCGTACTGATGGCAAGTGACCCGAACTCGGCCTCTAACTCAGCAATGCTGACCCCTTGATGCAATCTAACAATGGTATCAAACCAAGGGTAGTGCGCCATATCATGTAATAGAAACTCTCTACCATCGCCGATGCTGCGATAGTTGATTTCAACCAAATGCACCTCGCCCGTTGGGGTAATAATAAACTCACTGTGACAGACGCCAAGCCCAACACCGATATCTTGTAGAATCGCCAAACAACGCTCACGGTACTGTACACATAAAGGCGTATTCCAAACTGCATCAAGCTCTACAAAATGTGGCGGTTCGGTCAATGTCACCTCAAAGCCGCCTACCGCCACCAAACGCTCACCATCTCCGAGTGTCTCTAACGTAATTAAGCGCCCAGCCACATAGGACTCAACCAAAATAGGCAGGGTTTTTGACTGCCAAAAACTTTGGCAATAGCTTAGCAGCTCATTTTTATTCATACAAAGCTGCACGTCCATGCTAGCGACGCCTTGCTTGGGTTTAGCGACTAAAGGGAAGCTGATGCTGAGATTCTCAAGGTGTAAATCTTTGGCGGTTAGCAGCTGATAGCCGGCTTGGTATAAGTGAGCAGATTGCAGCTGTGTTCTCATTAAGTACTTGTCTTTAAAGACCAAGCAGTGATGCCAGTCTTTGCTAGGCAAATGGAAAAATTCAGCGACGATGGCGGTTGCGGTTTGTAGATGGTCGCTATTACTAAAGACCAGATTGGGCAGGATATGATAATTATTTAAGGTATCAATGATCGCTAGAGGGTTAAATACATCGCATTCAAGGATGCTGATTTGCGCCCCTAAAGGTGTCGCTATTAACGCATCCATGTGTGCTTCTTTATCATCGGTTATGATAATCAATTGACTGTCAGGTACGTGCCTCGATTTCAATAAGGCGGGGATAAAACCTTCAATAACTGCATCGTTGACCACATGAGTGATGAGAACCGTAGAATAAGTCATAGAGTTTTCCTTTCATAATTAGCTATAAATAAAAACAAGCAGCACAATCTTTTATTGAACGCAATAATAATGATAATGATAATCATTTACAAGTAAGTTATGAAAATATTGTGCTATTAATGGCAAGAATCTAGCAAGTTCTTATGAAGAGAGGTGTGATGACGGGCGGCTGAGTCGTTTTTTTATCTCTAACAGAGAAAACGGCTATGTTTTGGCGTCTTAGAATAAAGGCAAATCCATTTCAGATTTGCTTTTATCGTTGCGAAGTATTCAAGGATTAGGATTTGTTAACCCTTAAAATTGATAGTTAAGCCCCAATTTGTATGAACGTCCGGGTGCAGGATAGCGACCAACAGGACTGGTATCGACACCGCGGAAATAATACTGCTCATCAAATAAATTGTTAATACCGAACTGCACAGACAGCTTTTCGTTTTTCGTGTCTTGCAATGTTTTTTGTAGACTCAAGTTCCATACTTGATAGGCAGGTGTCTCACCAATGCCGCCGTCTTTGCTTTCTGCTACCGTGTTGGCATTATCAGCATAAGCTTTGTCATAGTAAACGCCAGATAAAGTGGCGTTGTAATCTTGATGCTTATAACTGGCGTGCCAGCCCAACTGATGTGGCGAGCTGTACGGCAGTTGATTGCCTTCATCTGCCCCTTCTTTTAGCGTGGCATCAAGATAGTTGTAACTAAGACCTACATCTAGGTTTTTGAATGTTTTTGGTGTATAGGTAATCGCAGTTTCTAAACCTTGATGCAAGGTACGACCCACATTATCAAAGCTTTGCTCTGCGCTGTTCCATTGCAGCTGATCTTTAAAATCTATGCGATACAATCCCAAATTAGCTTGCAGATTATCGGTGGTATAGCGTGTACCTATTTCATAATTCCATGCAAGCTCACTGCCTTCTTCACCGTTACCGCGAATATTGGCAATTTGCGGCGTTCTTAGGGATTTCTGCGCATTGGCATAAATCAGCCAAAGCTTGTCATCAGACTTGGTTAATGCATAAGATGTGGTTAATCCAGGTAGCCACTCTGTGATGGTATTGTCTGCTTGCGTGTTATTACCAGCATCATTAAACGTCATTTTTGCATTTTCATAACGAATACCGGGGTTAACTTTTAGACGCTCATCCAGAAAGCTCATCTCATCGCTCACATAAGCGGCCCATGCATCCGTTTGTAGGTTCCAATCACGGGGCATGGTCGTCGTACCATCAGCAAGTTTGGTTTGCGTCAGTTTATAATCGATGTCTTCATTGACGTAGCGCACGCCACTGATGAGGTGGTGCTTGATATTTTTGCTATCACCAATCTTCATAGAAAACTTCGGCTCTACGCCATAAACAGTAAACTCACGAGGGGAGGTACGCAGGCTGTCTGCTGCAATAGTAGGGTCTGCCCAATGTACGCCTTGTTTGTTCGCTTGTGAGTTAAATCCCCACTCAAAATTACGTGTGGCATGATGACCAAAAGTAGTGACGTCTAATACTGCTTCATCACCGATATCCAAGTAGTTTTTGTACTTAGCATGCCAGCGCGTTGATTTACCTTGATAAGCTTCAAGTGGGCGTTGACTCTGTCCAACATCTTGCTCATAGGCAGCAGGCGAGAGCGCACCCGGCATTTCTGTATCGGCATCATAGTATTGTAGGAACCCTTCTAGTTCCTGATTGTCATCAATATACCAAAGGGCTTTTGCTTGTAGGTTAGTGACTTCAGTGTCTGAGTGATCTCTAAAGCTGTCGCCCTTAATACCGTTGGCTTCTAGCTGTACTCCGAAATCATCATTTAACCAGCGGCTGTGACGGGCATATAAACTGGTTAATGGCTTACCGTTCTGTTCAAAGATCGTTAAATTGGTACCAATCTCAGTTTGAGTTTCTTTCGCGATAGGTTTGGTAATGAGGTTAATCACGCCACCAACATTATTTGGACCATATTGGGTCGCAGCCCCGCCGCGTACGACATCGATGCGCTCAAGATTATCGAGGGTTGCTGGAAAGATAGACTGACCGGTATGACCATAAGGTGCCAAGGTTAAAGGAATACCATCCATCAAAAACTGCGCTTGTCCACTACGGCTGGCATGTAGACCGCGGATAGAGATGTTAGGTAATACACCAGTCCCTGTTTCATCGTCAATTTTGATGCCTGGAATAAACTGTAATGCACTGTCAATTGAGTTACTCACGGTTTTCTTAATGAAATCGTTGTCAATCACCGTACGATTACCGGCAAATGCTTTTACCTGATTAGCACTAGAATCACCTAACGTCTCTGCAGTGACAATGATTGGCGCGGCAGTAAAAGAAAGTACTTTTGTTTCTGCTTTATTATTAATGGAGCTAGTTGTAATGGAAGTGTCTGAGCGAGCCTCAACACTCGTTTTCTTACTAATGGGCGTCATCTCAGCGCTACTTTGTTGATGAATGCAAAACATAGCAAGACAAAGCGCAGAACGTTTAAAAATAATAACCATAACCATTCCAATTATTTAGCAAGTGTTTATGTCAGTTAAAGGTGAATAGTGTTACTAAAACGTTGCAATTATAAACAGTAATAGTTATCATTTGCAAAATTATTATCATTTGCAAAATTATTATCATTCATATAATTAAGTATCAATAAATCCTGCTCAATAATTATTGATACTAAGCCACTGACAACCTCGCTCATTCCTTAACATATCTATGGATCTAATTATGTCTCACCATCAACCTAAACCCTTAGTGACTGCGGTCCGTGCTCAATTATTCCTAACCATGATGATGACTGGTCTAACCATGGTGGTGAGTCAACAGGTTGCTGCTCAAGAGACAGCTATACAGCCATTAACAACACTACCATCAACGACGCTAGCGCCGATTGTGGTCATGGCTAAAACCTATGAAGGCTATGCTGCTTATGCCCCAACATCAGGGACCAAAACGCAGACCGAGTGGTTAGATGTGCCGCAGTCAGTATCGGTAGTGACTAAAACGGAGCTAGAGGATAGGGGCGCGGTGCGCGTGATGGATGCTATGAAAGGCGTCGCCGGTTTGAATAACACGCTTGGCGAAGGTAGCCGAGACGAGTTTGTGCTGCGTGGATTCAATGGTTTAAACGATGTCTATAGCGATGGTATGCGTGATGATGGCAAATTGCAGTCCTATCGCAGCCTCGCCAATGTAGAGCGCGTAGAGGTGGTAAAAGGTCCAGCGGGCGCGCTGTATGGGCGTGGTAGTGCAGGTGGTATTATCAACCTCGTCAGTAAAAAAGCAGAAGGCGATGACTTCGATAAGGTGCAAGCGCAAGTGGGTAGCGATGGCTTAGCCGTGGCGCGCGTCGATAGCTCGCATAAATTATCAGATACCGTCAATGCCCGTATCAATGCCGAATATCGCCGCAGTGACTCCTATGTCGATCATATCGATTCAAATGATGTCTTTATCGCACCGACAGTTCGCTGGCAGCCGACTGACCAGCAAACGCTAGATTTCTCCCTCGATTTTATGCGCCAGCACCTTGTACCTTATCGCGGTGTTCCGTCCAAAGATGGCAAGCCTGTTGATGTACCTCCTAATACTTTTTATGGCGGCACCAATGATTACCAAGATTCAGACACTTGGCATGCCAATGTCAATCATGAGTTTGATATCAATGATGGTCTTAAATGGACCAATCGAGCTTCATACAGCAATATTACTTTAGAGCAAAAAGGCACCCGTCAATCATCTGCTGATGTGGTCAATGATAAGGTTGAACGTACTGTCAATAATTTTGGTTATGATCCACGCACCAGCAAAACCTTACAGTCTGAGCTTGCTTGGAATAAGGGCAGTCATGAGCTGCTATTTGGTGCCGATTATAATGACATTGACATTGACTTAACTCTTGCGACTGACAAAAATGTACCACCCACATCTGCAACCAACCCGAGCGCTGGTCCAACGCCTAACCCAGGTTTCCCCGCATTTCGTAAAAATAGCACCCAAAGCATCGGTGTCTTTGCCCAAGATGTCTATCATATTGGCGACTGGTCACTTGTCGGCAACGTTCGCTATGACAATATGCGCCTGAGTCAAAACGCTAATGGTAAGGACAGTGAGCTTAACGACGACAAATTCAGCTACCGAACAGGCGTCGTCTATAAGTTTAATGACGCCACCTCCGCTTATGCCACCGTAGCGCGTTCATGGCAGCTGCCTTATTCAGGAAC
The DNA here is from genome assembly GCF_036861305.1 of Psychrobacter sp. S4(2024). Taxonomy (NCBI): domain Bacteria; kingdom Pseudomonadati; phylum Pseudomonadota; class Gammaproteobacteria; order Moraxellales; family Moraxellaceae; genus Psychrobacter; species Psychrobacter sp. S4(2024). The sequence goes on from NZ_JAZAQR010000003.1 coordinate 609,279, forward strand.
GTTTATCAATCCAAAATTGGGTGCACTTTATCAGACCGACCTAAAAGAGATTGGGGTGAAAACGTATTTAAATAATGACGATATTATGCTGAATGCTTCTCTCTATCGCATTGATAAAGAAGACCCAAAAACCAATGACAATCGCGAAGTGACGGATAAAGATGAGTTTCGTCATCAAGGTCTAGAGTTAGAAGCTCGAGGTAAGCTAAGTGATAATTGGGATGTGTCGGCAGGCTATAGTTATCTTGATGCTGAAGATAAAAAAACGGGTCTGACGCCAAACGACGTACCGAAACAAACGTTCTCGTTATGGACCGCTTATCAACCTGCTGATCAATGGCGAATTGGTGGCGGGGTGAATTATATCAGTGACCGCTACGCTGGAGACGCAGAGGCAGTCGAACTCGCTGGCTATACGACCGTAGATTTAATGACTGCCTACAGCATGGGCAAACATAATCTGCAATTGAATCTAAATAACGCTCTGGATAAAGAATATGCGCTTGGGGCTACCAATGGCACCTCGGGCAAAAACCAAATTGGTCTTGGTGCGCCTAGAACGTGGCTATTAACCTATAACTACGAATTTTAACGAGTGCGTCTTAATGCCAAAATGTCATGTCCCTAGCGCCCAACCCATTTAATGATATTAAGAAAAGCTATTTATGAATCAACGTACAAAGCTCATGCTTATTTTACCCTTACTGGTCATCGTATTGATTGTGGTTGGCGGTATTGTTTTTATTATGAATCAAAAAAATAATACTACAGCAACGCCATCATTGAATGCTGATAACGGCATGTCGGCAGCAGCAGTTACTAAGTCAAATGACAAAAATAACGTTCTTCTGCTAACTGATAAAGAGATTAAAGCGCGTTTGCCCAATTTGAGCGACTATCCGCAGGATCCAAAGCGTATCGTAGTTTTGGAGTACTCATTTTTAGGGGATGCTTTAGCGCTAGGACTCAATCCGGTTGGTATCGCCGATGATAATAAACCTGACAGTATTATTCTTGAATTTAATCAGCAGCTATCTGGCTATACCTCGGTCGGTTCGCGCTATCAGCCAAGCCTTGAGGCCATTGCTGATTTGAAACCCGACCTTATCATTGCCGATGACGAGCGTCATACGGTCATCGCCGATGAGCTTAATCGCATTGCACCGTCAGTCGTGCTTAAAAGTCGCGGTGAAAGTTATGTAGAGAATATACAGACGGCGCAATTGGTCGGGCATATCGTACATCAAGATCAAAAAATGTCGCAGGTTATCAATACTCATCTAAAAAAGATGGCAGATTTAAAGTCGCAATTGGCAACAACTCCACTTGCTAACCACAGCGTGCAGTTTGCTATTATCAGTGATAAAGGCATGTGGCTGCATGGTCCAAGCTCGTACGCCGGTAGTTTACTCAATCATCTAAATATCAAAAGTCCGATTCCTGAGCAAACTGGTGAGGCGTATATCGCAACCAGTTTGGAGCAATTATTAGCGGCTAATCCTGATTGGCTATTAATTGGACGTTATAACGATCACACCATTTATGATGAATGGAGGTCCTCGCCACTATTTAATCAGCTAACGGCGGTTAAAAACAATCAGGTCATCGAAGTCGACCCCAATTATTGGGCGCTCAATCGCAGTATGCAATCGGCTGAATATATGACAGCTGAGCTGCTTGAGATTGCTAAGCAAAAAGGCAAAAAAAGTTCAAGTCCTTCTTTAAAAGAGTCAAATTAATGAGACATTGCACTACTGTCTTTTTAAAGCAAGGCGGATTTTATGGTTGAACCGCAACTGAGCTGCTCATCTGCTATATCGCTAAAACCCCATATTGCAAAGCGCCCGATAACACGGGCGTTATTATGGTGTGGGTTATTAGTCATTTTACTGATTGGCTGCTGGCAAGGGTTAACGGCATATTCAAAATTTGCCCTGTCGCTGACGGATTTACTTTCCTTATTGACGCAGCAAAATGGTCAAGCGTCGCTAACTGCACAATTATTAATAGAGATTCGCCTGCCGCGCGTGCTCGTGGCGATTATAGTCGGTGCCAATTTGGCGGTGGCTGGACTGCTAATGCAGGTGATGACCCGTAACTCACTGGCATCTCCTGCGGTATTGGGTATCAATGCAGGGGCAGCGTGTGTGGTTGCTTTATCTTCTATTGGTTTAGGATTTACCTTTTTAACCTCTACCTTTTTGCAAGCAATGGTTGGGGCAGTGCTCTCTTGTGCCCTCGTTGCAGGATTGGCAGGTTACTTTTCTGGGCGTCCGGTGCATCCCGTGCGTCTAATTTTATCGGGCGTTGCTATCAATGCGCTGCTAGTCGGTCTGACGCGAGCGGCCCTGATTACCACGGATGAGCAAGCGTATGGGGTACTGTATTGGCTAGCTGGCTCTATTGCCAATACGCGCTGGGAGTCCATTCCCATGCTAGTGGCTATATCGCTTCTGACCTTAGGTTATGGCTGGTGGCTATCACCTAAATTAAACGTCTTGGTGCTGGGCGATGAAGTGGCGAGCAGCCTTGGGGTGAACCTGCGTGCATTACAGTGGTCGTGTGGGGCATTGATTACGATATTGACGGCGATCAGTGTGGCGGTCGCCGGTCCCATTGCCTTTGTCGGTTTGATTATCCCCCATGTTGCCAAGCGCCTGTTAAAGCAGGTATCGAATATGGCTTATGAGCAGATCTTGCCATTGTCTATGCTGCTTGGCAGTATATTGATGGTGTGGGCGGATGTCTTGTCACGAGCAGTTGCTTATCCGGCAGAGACACCAGTGGGCTTGCTAACGGCACTTATTGGGACACCTGTTTTTATCGCGCTGGCATGTAGAAGACGACTCGATAGCTGATCGATATAGTCAGAGAAAAGTAATATCGATACATCAAGTACTGCTGATATTAATTTTTCTTGCTTGCTGTGCCTACGCAGACAGAGGCTGCAAAAAATTTATACCAGCAGTACTTTAGCGTTTTTGAGATATTTTAACTATAACTAAAAGCGATTCAAAATCCTATCCAGCAACAAAAGTAAGCAACGAATGACGATACAAACTAAAGCTTCTTCATCGCACTCAAACTCACTATTTGGTCATAAGTCTGCAAGTAGGGCGGTGGTACTGATTATTCTGATGCTATTCATCCTTAGTGTGAGCAGCATCTTTTTTGGTGCCAGTGAATTAACGCTAGCGCAAATCTGGCAGCATTTAAAGCAAGGATTTGGCGGCGACAAAGACTTTATTGTGTGGCAGCACCGATTGCCGCGCACGCTATTATCAATTTTAGTGGGGGCAAGTCTTGGTCTATCAGGTTCATTGGTGCAAGGGGTTATTCGCAACCCGTTAGCATCACCTGACTTGATGGGTATCAGTGCTGGTGCAGGGTTCTGTGCGACTTTGTTATTGGTTATACTTCCTGCTGCACCCACGTGGTGGTTATCTGTCGCAGCCTTACTTGGCGGCATATTGGCGTTTTGTTTTATTATTCTATTGGCACAGATATCTCAGCCGACGCCAGCACGCTTGGCACTGATTGGCGTTGCCATTAGTGCCTTTTTAGCCAGTGGGATTAATTTTTTACTGGTCATTTATCCAGTTGAAATTAACACCGCGATGATTTGGTTGACCGGTAGTTTATGGGGTCGCAGCTGGCAACATATTCCCATGCTAACGATAATATTTGCCGTACTGATGGCAGTTAGTATGTATTTAGCGTGGCGTTTAGATGTGTTGGGACTTGGCGAGGAGACGGCATATCATCTTGGTGTGTCAGTCAAACCATTAGAATTTACCACATTAGTTATCGCAGTAGTGATTGCGAGCTTGGCGGTGTCGGTGGCAGGGACAGTCAGTTTTATTGGTTTACTCGCGCCGCATATCGCACGATTGCTCTTTGGGCATCAGCACCGCATCTTGTTGCCAGCGTCAGCGCTGATAGGCGCGATCATTTTAGTCACCGCAGATGTATTGGCACGCAGTCTATTTGCGCCAATTGAGTTACCAGCTGGCGTCTTAACCTCAGTGATCGGTGCGCCTTATTTTATCTTTTTGCTATCGCGCTATAAGGGGTGGTGATGCTATCAGTGAATGAACTACAGCTTGGCTATCATGGCGGACAGATAGTTATCAAAAACTTGTCCCTTGAGCTGCCAGAAAATAAAGTCATTGGACTCATTGGTCCAAATGGTTGCGGAAAATCTACGCTATTAAAAGGCTTGTGCCGGCTGATTCAACCTCAATCGGGCAGAATCCTACTTAGACAACAAGATATGGCGCAATTGAATAATCAGCAGATTGCCCGTCAGATATCGGTATTGCCACAAGTACAGACCAACCCCGAAGGCTTGACTGTCAGACAGTTGGTTGAGTATGGCAGAACGCCCTATGTCTCACATTGGGGTAAGTTGAGCGCGACAGACAACCAGATAGTAGATAGCGTCATAAATGAGATGTCTATTCAATCTCTAGCTGAGACATCACTTGAAGCCTTATCTGGCGGTCAACAGCAGCGCGCTTGGCTCGCGATGGTTTTAGCGCAGGATACGGATCTTATCATGCTAGATGAGCCTACCACTTATTTAGATATCTCCTACCAGATAGAGCTGATGAATCTTATTCGGGAATTAAAAGACAACGGCAAAAGCATTATAGTTGTGCTCCATGACCTTAACCAAGCAGCAAGATATTGTGATTTATTGGTGGTGCTAAAGTCGGGCGAACTGCAAATGATGGGCACCCCTTGTGAGGTGATGACGGAGGGGATGCTTGCTGACATATTTGACGTGCAAGCCAAAGTGATTACAGACCCTGTGGCAGGTTCACCAATGTGTGTGTATTTATAGCATGCCTGCGCCGCTATCTTTTATCAGCTGAGCACCAGTACATTTACAGCTGGCAGCAGGACTTAGAGCCTAAAACAACCAGACACTAAGCACCGACCAAAATACCTAATGAAGCTTCACAAATCGATGTCGAATAGTATCCTGACGATTATATGTATGAGCATGCAAATCGTTTAGATTGTAGTTAACTATAGTTCTTGCTTATTTCACATACACAAATTGATCATTAAAAATTCTGATAAACGAACAGCAATATTGTTTATCAGAATTAGTATAGTGTTTGACTGAAACTTAATCTGCTTTAATAATTGCTTAAAGCCTAAAGCCTAAAGCCGCTCTTACTCTATCTCCAACATCGATTTCGCCACAGCTTCGGCCACTTTAATGCCATCAATTCCTGCTGATAATATGCCACCTGCGTAGCCAGCGCCTTCGCCTGCAGGAAATAAGCCTTTGGTGTTAATGCTTTGGAATTCTTTATTGCGTTTAATACTTATTGGTGACGATGTTCTGGTTTCTACGCCAGTTAGTAAACCGTCGTCAGATGAAAATCCTTGGATTTTTTTATTAAACGCTGGAATGGCTTCACGTATGGCATCCACGGCAAAATCAGGAAGTGCTTTGCTTAAGTCGGTTAAGGTAATGCCCGGTGTGTAAGACGGGTTGACATCACCTAATTCTGAATTTGGTTTACCTTTTAAGAAATCGCCAATGGTTTGCGCTGGTGCATTGTAGTTTTTGCCGCCTAACTCAAACGCTAAGGTTTCTAGTTGTCTTTGTAAGTCGATACCAGCAAGAGGGTGGTTTGGGTAATCTCGCTTTGGGTCGATGCCGACAACAATAGCACTGTTGGCGTTACGCTCGTTTCTTGAATATTGGCTCATGCCGTTAGTGACAACACGGCCTTCTTCTGATGCTGCAGCAACAACGGTTCCGCCCGGACACATACAGAAGCTATAAACAGAACGACCATTTTTACAATGATGAACCAGTTTGTAATCCGCAGCGCCAAGTATTTCGTTTCCAGCATTGTCACCAAAGCGTGCTTGGTCGATGGTTGACTGTTTATGTTCAATCCTAAAGCCAATCGAGAAAGGTTTTGCTTCAACGTACACGCCTTTATCATGGATCATTTGGAAGGTATCACGGGCGCTATGACCAACAGCAAGAATAACATGGCTAGTTTTTAAGGTTTCGCCACTATTAAGTGTCACGCCAGTTACTTTTGAGTCAGTTATATGCAAGTCGTCTACGCGAGTAGCAAAACGGACTTCACCACCGAGTTCTATGATCTCGGCACGCATTTTTTCTACCATGGTGACCAACTTATAAGTACCTATGTGCGGTTTACTTACAAATAAAATCTCATCTGGTGCGCCAGCTTTTACAAATTCTGTCATGACTTTACGGCCGTAATGATTGGGATCTTTCACTTGGCTATATAGTTTACCGTCAGAAAAGGTACCGGCTCCGCCTTCACCGAATTGTACATTTGATTCTGTGTTTAATTTACGCTGACGCCAAAAGCCAAAGGTGTCTTTGGTACGTTGTCTGACTTCATTACCACGTTCAATGATAATAGGTTTAAAACCCATTTGAGCAAGGGTAAGTGCTGCTAATAAACCACAAGGTCCAAAACCAATAACAACAGGACGCTCAGTTAAATCCTCTGGCGCTTCGCCTACATATTTATAACTAGTGTCTGGCGTTGATTTAACATGGTTGTCTGACTCAAATTGAACCAGTAAATCATTGGTCAAATCCGAGTCGGTAAGTGTAATGTCTAGCGTATAAATTAATTGGATATTTCTTTTATTACGAGCATCATAACCACGTTTAAACATCACAAATGATGCCATTTGCTCAGCAGAAATTTTAAGTTTTGTCGTTATAGCAGTCGTTAGATCTTCAGGTGCATGATTTAATGGCAATTTAATTTCAGTTAAACGTATCATTGGTTACTCATAAACTAGTGTAGAAAACAGTCTCGCATTTTACTGGTACTGATACAAATAAGCGAATAAATATTTTACTTACGCAGGGTAAATTTACGGATTTGTATTGTAGTTTGAAAATGATCCGCCATCTTGAATTATAAATGATAATTTTTATGGCGTTCATCGTTGATGATAACTGCATTAAATGCATATACACGGACTGTGTTGCAGTATGTCCCGTGGATGCATTTTTTGAAGGTCCTAACTTTTTAGCGATAGATCCTGATAATTGCATAGATTGCAGCTTGTGTGAGCCTGAATGCCCAGCCAATTCTATTACACTAGTATCGAAACCAAGATTTTAGAAAAGACCTATCGAAAAGCCATCTGCTAAAATAAATATCCATTCAGACGTTATATAAGATATAGATTCTTGCCATCACCATAGCGTGCAACTTTGTTGTATCTTGAGTATTTTTCGGTATCGGTTAATACCGTCTATGATACCGTTATTTTCACCGTGTACAAGTGGTAGATACCGTTATTAATCGGTGACTACCGCATATTAAACAATAAAAAACCCTTGCAGCGCGTGGCTTACAAGGGTTTATCGTGTTATATCGCTATGTTTGTTGGTGCGCCCACCAAGACTCGAACTTGGATCGATCGCTTAGGAGGCAACTGCTCTATCCTGTTGAGCTATAGGCGCATAATAGAGTGCTATTGTAGAAAAAAGCACTTATAAAATCAATTAATACCGAGTAAGTAGAGGGTTTTGTATTTATTTAGCAATACTGATAGCGTCAGCGACATCTACTGTCAACTCACCTGTTGCTTTTTTGCCTTGCGTATTTGACTTAAACAGGTTTGCCATATCATTTTGATAGCCATCGATATTTTCATAATCGTGTTTACTTAATATATCTTGCCCTGTACTTGAAAGTAAAAAGTTTCGAAAGTTAAGTGCAATAGGATTTTGAGTTAAGATGACACCGTCTACTTTTTTCTTGTCTTTTAAGGCATAACTAAACGATACAAGACTTCGAGTGTTTGTATTATCAGCTTCACCTTTAGCAGCGATTTCATCAGCATTACTATCTGCATCGATAATATCTTCTACCATGCCATTTTTTGCCTTGCTCTGGTTTTGTTTATCTTGTGCTATTTTTAATTTTTCTTGTAATGGTGATAAGCGCGCTGCCGATAAATTGCCATCAGCAATAATGATATCGGTATCAACAATAAATAAAGACGGCTCATTATCGGCTACTTTATTATCCGATAGCGTCAAAAGTGCAACAGAGGCGACATAACTTGTCATGATTTCTACATTGGGATAACGAGATTGAAAACTTGAAATCACAGCATTTAAAGGCGCTTGTAGCTTTTCTTCTGCTTGTATGTGCAAAGTGCTTTTGGCAACCGTCTCTCCATCTTCTTCCGCTGAAGCAGTTGATCCACTATCATTTGACATAATAGGCAATGGATCCATGTTTTTACGATTGCTGGTCCATAACCAAGTAAAGATGGCGATAAAAATAATCAGCAACAGTAAAATGAGCCCAGCCAGTAGCAGCTTGTAGTCTTTCATATGGTACCGATCTTCTTATTGTTGGTTTAAATGTGGTTTAGAGCGGTTGATGCAGCACTTCATCTGCTAAATCCGCCAGCATATCCGAAAAAACATCAGTTATCTCTTGTGTAATAGCTATGGCTTCTTGTTCTGGGTTTTTATGAGCAGTGGTATTATTGCTACTTGCCAGAGCAGAGAGGTAGTTTGAAGGGGAAGAGGGTTGATTGTCAATCATTTTTGTGGAGGCTTGATGCGCCGCCAATGGTGATTGTCCTACACTTAGTTTATCTTTAAGCCATTCAAAGCCGTGAGTTTCCCACCATGCCTCGAAGCGTGATAAGGTGCTTCCACGTACTGCCATAGGTAGATTTAGGGTTCGTAATTTTTGTGCCAAAATAGGGTCGCTTATGGCTTGCTGAATACTCAGATAGAGTCCACGACTGTCATCCTTATATGGCTGTCTGTTTTGCCAAGATTGATCATCTATTTTCATACGTGGCAATTGCCAAAGCTCACCGCGGTAGTATACGACATATAAACGTCGTTTAGGATGAATGAAAATGGCATCAATGGGACGCAAGGGCATAGTATTAAATTGTCTCATCACTAAGAATTGAGGTAAAACGCAGCGACATCTATTGTCGCAGTGTGTTTTCATCGGTGGTTTATATGCTAGTAAACGTTGACGAACAATGGCAAACTAATAGCCAGATTACTATTCGCCTTACAAGAGAGTCTGTAAGCGGATATACATGAGTGTTTACCAATGCAGTTTGATTTAACAGCGTCATGCTAGCAGAAATGTCATCCATTGACGACTGCTAAACATGGATTGACAAGTATCGCCGCCTACAGCGTTGTTATTACACTCAAAATTTTACTATGAATGTTTGCGTGCTATCTCGATCATATATTCTTTATCAATCCCTTTATTCTCCTGCTACTTCAATCAGACTATCCTCTATGTTTACCATTATACAATCCCATCGTACCGAAAATCTTGTTGATCAGCTTCTTGTGCAATATCAGTCCAAAAATCAGCCTGTTTTTGAGCCTTTTATTGTCATTGTGCCTTCAATGGTATTGGGTGATTGGTTGGATAAAACCATTGCTAGCCGTGCTGGTATTAGTACCTTGGTGCGTACTAAATTTTGGGGCCAGTATCAATGGACGCTGATGCAAGATTTATTAACCCGCCATAACGCTTTTTTACTAGCGCAAAATCCTGAAACGCAAACTCTGAATGTACCTGAAGTGGCAGTGTTGTCACCAACGGTAATGCAATGGCGATTGTTTGGATATTTGACTTACTACCAAGAGTCGATTATTAAAGATGAAAAACATCCGGTGAATCCGCTGCTGGCGTCTTTGATTGATGAGCTACAAGAAGGGGTTGAGCAAGACAATGTACGACAAGATAAGTCGCAGCAAGATGCGCGTATTTGGCAGCTGTCAAATGATCTGGCGAGGGTGTTTAATCGCTATTTGACCCATCGTGAGGATTGGTTGGCATTATGGTCGCATAATAAACCGCTGAATGTGAATGAGTTGATAGCGGATAAAGATGCCTTATCCCTGCGCTTTGATAAATATGCGCGTGGCACGCCTGAGTGGTTGGTCGAGCATTATGTTGAGTTGGAAGTTGCCCAACGTTTTTTATGGTCGCATTTATTTGCGGATGTGCATCAGCACCGTGTTGTATTGGAAGAGGTGTTTTGGCAAGCACTAAAGTCAAATAAGGCTGGCGAGCAAAGTCAGTTACCCAAAGTGCTGCGTATTTTTACCATTCAGCAGTTGCCACAGACTGAGCTGGACTTTTTGCAGCGCTTATCGCAATACATGGATATCACACTGCTGCATTACAATCCATCGAAGCTGTTTTGGGCGGATATTGTTGATAAATCTTGGTTACAGCGCCAGCAGATTATTAATCCTGAAAGTGTGTTTTTACGTGACTATGGACACAGTTTGCTGTCTCGTTTGGGTAAACAATCGCGCGATACCTTTGCCATGCTTGCCAACTTGTCAGGTAATGAGCAATACCAAGATGCGCTTGTAGAATGGCAAGATAGCTTTGGTATTGGCGAAAACGGCGATGATGACTTGTATGATGAATTCGGCTTTGATGATAGCGTCTATGATCCTGATGTAAGCGGCAATTCTCAAACTGCGCAAAACAGTCCAAGCTTACTTAGACGTTTACAGAACGATGTGCTGATGCTTGATGAGCAATCGACCCAGCAAGCAACGGCCGCTACAGTCTCGCAAGCGGTAAGTAAGCAACTAGAGCCAAGCTTTGATGAAGCTAAGCCAGAAACGGCTTGGTATGACGATGAAGCATTAGAGAATAAGCGTTTTGAGAAAGACCGTTTTTGGGCAATCTCTTCCCAAGATAATAGCCTAAGCATTCATTCGTGTCATAGTTTGCAACGCCAGCTTGAAGTGTTGCGTATTATGATTGGCCGTTGGTTGAACGAACCTGTCAAACTGGGTGAAAAGAAACGCCATATCTCTGACATTGTTGTGCTGCTACCCGATGTTGAGCGTCATCATGCATTGATTGGTTCTATTTTCGTCAATGGTAAGGGTCAAGACGGTTTGACTTTGCCTGCTAAAGTGACTGGTGTTGTTGATGCCGACATTCGCCAGTTATGGGAAGCTATTATCGGTTTTTACAAGCTATTGGGTAGTCATAGCGCTCGTTTTGAAGCGGCTGAAGTCTTAGACTGGCTCATGTTACCGCCTTTATTTGAAAGCTTTGGACTGACTCATGAGCAGATGAGCCGTGGCTGTGATTTGTTGGTAGAGGCGGGATTTATTCGCGGTTTTGACGAACTGCATCTTAAGCAAACTTTGGACAGTAATGATTACGACTATCGCTTTAGCTTTGCACAAGCACTAGACAGATTGACCTTAGGTCTGGTCATGCCAGAGGCTGAGTTGAGCGACTGCTTGTATCCGTTAGATAAGGATGAATGGCCAAGCACTGCGTTGCCAGAAATGACCTTACCGTTACCACAAGTGAGCCTGAATGATGCGCTGATTGTTGAAGCGCTTTGCCGCATTTATACTGGCTTGGTCGCACGTCGTGATGACCATACACAAAAAATGAAAGCGGAAGATTGGCTCGATCAGATTGAGACACAAGTTATCCATCGCTACTTTGGCGATGTGGATCAAACGCGTACCATGCGCGCCATTTACAATGCGATGAATGGTTTTAAATCAAGTCTACGAGCCAATCGTCACTATAGGCAGTACGCTAGTGGTGATATCGACAACAGAGAAGTAGAGCAGAGGCTGGCAGGTGTGGAGCAGTTGCCGCTCAAGCTGAGCTTTATGCTAGACAGTATCGAAAACGAGCTTGAAAGTCAGCAGGTCAGTGCTGAGCCAACGGGAGTAATTACCTTTGGTCGATTCGGTGCATTAAGAAATGTGCCGTTTGAGTTGGTGGTGATGCTCAATATGGATCTCTCTGAGTTCCCAGGGCGTGATCGTGATAACCGCTATGATTTGATGAAAGCGACCAATGCTCGCCGCGGTGACAGAGTTAGTGAAGATGATGACAACGGTGCATTTTTAGATGCACTACTATGTGCGCGCAGTGCATGCTGGATGTTCTACAACGGCCAAAGCTTGACGGACACCCATGAGCATCTGCCAGCCAACCCAGTAAGCGAGCTATTGCAGTTCTTGCAAGGCGAGGTGCAATGGCAGGTGAACTCGCTGGAGACATTGCCTGAGAATATTGATCCCACTACCGAGAGTCTCAAGCGCTATTTACCTAAATTGATTAAGCAGTGGCTAGTGACTGAGCATCCTGCATTGCCTTTTCATGAGAGTCTGTTTGAGACAGAAATCGAAGGCACTGATGTTTTTGAGCAAGTGTCTCCTGATATTGATGACAATGCTAATGCCAACGTTAATATCAATGCTCAGGATACCAGCCCTGTCGATATGATTGATGAGCTAGATGCTTTATTAAATACAGCCATGCGCAAAACCAAACTGGCTCAGAAAAAGCAATTTCCGCCTGCGCCGCTTTGGCAAGCGGTGTTTGATACATTGAAAGGGCGAGTGTCTAGTGAGCACAGGCAACTGGTCGGCCTACCCACAAAAGCGCAGTATGAATCAATCGCTCAGGTGCTAGGTCAAGGCTTGGGTCAGCTAGGTCAAGTAGACAATCAAACCTTGTCTATATTGGCTGATATGCTAGCGCTAGATACGGTTGTCGATACTAGCGATGTCAATGACATGACAGAGGTGCTCATCCAAGTGTTATCCGACAGTATATTTAACATCGGAGAGATAGATATTGAAGGGGCATTGGCTTACCAAGTGCGCCATCCTGCCAAAGCATTCTTACGGTCTCAAAAGGTGCATGTGGTACAAGGTGAAGAAGCACTATCGCATCAAGAGCCGCTATTCTTAGACAGTTTAACTACCTATCAAATCAAAGATCATTTGATTAAACAGTTGGTTACAGATGAAAATAAGAAAAATGATAGTGATGCAGCGGCTGAAAGTACCACTCCAATCCTGATGTATCAAAAAATTATGCCCGCTGGTGTCGCTCGCCAAACTACATTACCCAATCAACAGAAGAAACTGCAACAGCAGTGTTTGGAATTCAAAGAGCAGCTAATTGCTAATGGCTTTGACGAAAGCAGTATTCTCAACGAGAGTACGGCAGATAGCAGCAGTGTATTACAGCTACTGACGCCAACCGCCGAGCATCCTGTTCAGGTAGAGCTAAAAAATATACTGAATAACACTGATAACGAGTCAAGCAATCAGACGAATATAGAGACACTGCTTAAGCTGTTGCCAAAATTCATTAAGATCAAAGGCTCAGTACCTATATTAGCACCCATATCAATTATTCAGGCGGGCGTGCCTTATGCTCAGCAATCACCCAAGCAATGGTTAAATATACTGCCCAATTCTGCCAGTCCTAGGCATTTACTTAAGTTTTGGTTGTCACATTTATATTGGCAAGTGGCTAGACGTACCACTGCCGAGCAAGTAGCATTAAATGATGGCGTAAGTATTTGGCGCTTTAATAAGGCCAGCTCACAAGTTGGTAACTATAAAGATGTAATCGCATTTAAGTTAAGTCCGATTATGTATGAAGACGCAGTCATTGAGTTGATAAAATGGGCTGTTTTTGGCAAGTTAACGGGTCAAGTGCCCATTACGTTATTACCAGAATATGCACTTAATTACCTTGATAAGTATCTAAAGCCTGAAGAAGGTGACGGTAATAGCTATTGGCCAAAAGGTGCCGACTTCTCCGACTGGTTAAGACCTAACTATAATTCAGATACGGTATACGATACTTGCTCGCAGCATGCCATTTGGCAATACGTACTGCGTGACCAAGATGCATTTAAGGCTTTGTCAGCAGCGTTGACTACATTAGCCCAGCCACTGTATGAGCCGATGTTTAATGCGTTAACTAACTTAGATGGTTAGCCCATTATCTAGAACAGCCTCTAATTAATTTTTGCTATCTTGCTCTAATAAATAATAATTAAAAGTATGCGCCCATATGACAGACTTTACTGACCAAACCAATATCATTGACTTGTCTACACAACCGAATTTATTTGATGAATATTCAGATGAGCTGCCTTGTTTGTCTGCTATACCTGAACGTAAAGCCGATGTCATACCGGCAGTCGATGTTGATCTAACGGGTAAACACCTGATTGAAGCCTCAGCTGGTACAGGCAAGACTTGGACACTCACAGGCATTATGCTACGACTGCTCATTGAAGCGCGACGCGCGCCAGAGCAAATCATCGCCACGACTTTTACTCGAGCCGCCGCTGCCGAAATGCGTCAGCGTATCCATGATCGTTTAGTAGATTTCTACCAATTATTACAATGGGTCAATAGCCTAAGTGCTGATACTAGCAATAAAGAGAGTCTCTATCCCAATATACTACAAGTCATGCCTGAGGGTAATAAAGACGCACAAGCAGGCAATGATTCAGACGTAGACGCAAACGTTGAGACAGGTATTGACGATTTAAATCAAGACCTTGCTGCTGATAAGCAAGCGGTGGCTGAGAAACGTAAACAAGTAAAAAAAGATCGTGAAAACTGGCTAGTTAATCAGGCTAAATATGCACGCTTAGACGCCGTTATGGACGATCCCATTAATCTGCATTTGACTGGGTTTTTACTTGATCATGTTCACAGCTATCCAATGGCGGAGGCCATTCGACGCACTGCGCTAGTACTAACCACGTTGGATAAGCTGTTTGTAGGCACACTCGACAGTTTGGCGCAAAAGTGGTTGATTGAATACAGTAGCGAGACCGGTCATCAGCAAGGTATGGCTATTATTGAAGACAGCAGTATTGAGCAGGTGACTGACAGTATTATTCATGATGAGCTGAGGCAGTTCCAAAGCAGACTGTATCACGAGGAGCCTAAACTATATGCGCTAATGGATCAGCAAGGCAAGCTGACTGCAGTTAGCGATCATAAAAAATATGTGACTCGTTCGCTTAACTTTATTTCAGCACCGATTGATGACGTTGTAGTACAGAGTTTTTCTTTTGAGGGCTATGAGCGGCTTATAAATACTATCATTGAGTGCAGCGATGAGCTTGATGTTTTTTTTAAGCCTGACGGCGAGTATTATGAAGTTCCGAAAGGTCAATTATTAAACAACAGAGACTCTTGGCCGAAAATCATCCAAACATTAGAAGATTCTGGCCCAACTGCTTATAAGTCTATATCAGACTCCAAAACTTATACAGGAAAGTTGATTGAGGCTTTTCAGAAAACGGATAATATAGGCTCTCAATTTCGTGTACCTAAAGATGGTGAAAGAATTAATTTAATATTTAACGAATTGCAGGTCGTTCGTGATTTTAAACGGTATATCGAAGAAAGTAAAAAGCTAGATGAGTATATCACGGCTATCTTAGCCAACCTTAATCGCCATATCGTGCTTGCGGTACGTGACAGGTTACCAGTCATCTTAGAAGAGCGCGGTGAGACGACCTTTAGTTTACAAATGGTGCGCTTAAATCAAGCGTTAACGGGTCGGCAAGGAGAGAAGCTAGCACGTTACATTCGTCACCATTATCCGGTTGCTCTGATTGATGAGTCGCAAGATATCAATGGTGAGCAAGCTATTATGATTGAAAGTATTTATTTGCCAAAGAAACAGGGCAAGGTTGCTGATAATGATGCAAAGTCAGCTACTAAAAAAGCCAGCCATGAGTTTTTGCTATTGGTTGGAGACCCCAAGCAGGCTATTTATGGGTTTCGTGGCGGTGATGTGGCCAACTACAACTATATGAAAGCCCAGTTTGAGAAAAGTAGCCTTTGGACGCTCGATATTAACCGCCGCTCAAATGCTGGTGTAATTGATGCACTAAATTGCTGGTTTGGCATGCCAACGATAACGACTGCTGAGAATAAATTAGCACAGCTAGGTAGCAGTATTTATTATCAGCATATCAAAGCTTCTAAACCAGAAAACCAACTGTCTTGGTTTAATGAGCCAATTACTCAAAACAGTACTTTAGTGACAGAGATACTTTCTGCTCAACCAGTGAGCTTGTTGCATCTACCTTATGATAAAGATAAAGAGCTTGATTATGATGAGTTTGAAATCACCGCGCGTCATATTGCGACCTTGCTCAGTAGTGGTCAGACCTTAAAAGGCAAACCGATTCAGCCTAGTGATATTGGTGTGCTGGCACGTACCAAAAAAGACTTAAAACGGGTTGAGGATGAGCTGGTTAAGCTTAATGTACCAACCTTGACCACCAGTGATGTCAGTATCTTTGAAACCATAATGGCAGAGGATGTGGCGGCGCTGCTGAGTGCCATGCTATACCCATACCGTCATGATATGATTAATCGGGTACTGACTAGCCATCTGTATGGCCTGAGTATCAAAGAAGTCAAAGCCATGATGACTGACCATGAGTCAGGAGTGACAGAGGGTAGCCACTTAAGTAGCGCTAGTACGAAAGCAGTTAATAATAAAAAAAGCTATCAAGATTTTATTACTTACCTAAAACAAGCGGCTCAAAACTGGCAGCACTTTGGTGTTTTGTCAGCATTACATTACTTATTAGATAAAAACCCCGTGCAGCCGCAAGGCGTTTGGCAAGCTCTGGCAACTCATCCAGAAGGCGATCGTCACATTATGGATTTGCGTCATATGATGGATGTCTTGGCGCAGTATGGTATCGGCATGGGTGAGCACGAACTATTGGCTTGGTTTAGACAAAATATAGATGCTGCTCCCAATAGCGATTGGGCTAAGCAATACCCGCTACCGACAGAGTCTGGCGTGCAGCTTATGACCATCCACAAGTCCAAAGGGCTTGAGTTTCCCATTGTCTATGTATTGGGTATGGGCGATGCTAGTCGGAAGGCGGGCAATAATGAAAAGTTTGGGCTGTATCTATACAACGCCCAGCAAGCTCCGTCGGTTTTAATGCAGCAATCGGCAGAGAATCAATCAACAGGCAACCAGCGCCGCTTCTCACCCGTAAGAGGCTCTGCCACCACAGAAGATTGTTATACCGAAATCGAGACGAAAGAAGGCTTTGATGAGCTGCGACGGCTTGGCTATGTGGCATTTACGCGTGCCAGCGAGCAGCTTTATGTGGTGTTGCGAGATCCTAATAACAAAACAGGATTTGAGCTAAAGCCAGCGTTCTATTGGTTGGAATCACCAGAGGCAAAGTTTGATTTGCCTGATAGGCTCAAAGGCATCGTAGGTATGCTCAGAGGGCATAATGTCAATGAGTTCTATAATAATGACAGTAATGGTGCTAATGCATTGGGCTTAGCAGGTAACGCAACGCTTGCCACTGCTAAATCTATAACTGAGACTATTGAGTACGCGCCTTTTGCAGAAGTTATGAAAACCAATTATTTTTATGGTTGGGCCAAGACCAGTTTTACGGCTTTAGCCCGTCAGCTAGATGAATCTACGCAGGCGCTGGCTGTGGTAGATGAACGTATGGATGATGCCATAGACATTGATATGACAGAGTCGGTAGTATCGTCCAGTAATAGTGGTTTTTTTAAACCAGTTAGTGAGTTGAGCCTCAAATCAGAGGATGATATACGTTTTACTTTTATCAAAGGCGCCAATGCCGGTACGTTTTTGCATGAGATATTTGAAAAAATTGATTTCAACAATAAATCGCAGTGGTCTCAGGTGATTGATAGAGCCGTTAGTAGTTATCAGTTGCCTCTGGTTTATAGTAGTGCTGAGCAGCAAAGTAGACTATTACAAGCAAAGAATAAAGAAGATGGTCGTATACCTGACTTAGATTCAATAGATGCTACAAAGCATGAGGCATTACTTAACTGGGTTGAAGAGGTGCTACAGGCGCCGTTATTAGCGTCCAATCAACCGTTATGCTCTATTGATGCAAGTCAGCGGTTTGCTGAATTAGAGTTCAATATGGGGCTATCAGAGCGTTTTAAGGCGCAAGATATTAATAGCCTATTTCAGCAGTATCTCCCGAATGAAGCGGACAAACACGTCAATCTTATTCCACAAAACAAAGCGCATTTGTATCGTTATCTGCGGGGTGAAATCGATTTGGTGTATGAGCATGCTGGCAAGTATTACGTTGTCGATTACAAAAGTAATTTTTTAGGAAATAGCCTAAGCGATTATGACGAAAGCACACTCAAGCAAGCAATGTCAAAGGCAGGATATTGGTTACAGGCAGCGATTTATCAAGTCGCGCTACATCGTTTCCTTGCAATGAGAATTAGTGATTATGCAGGTAATGAAGATAAGTATCTTGGCGCTGTCGAGTATGTCTTTTTACGGGGCGTGTATGATTCAAATTCTCAAATAGCTGCTGATCTATCGCAAGATGCTAAAGAGGATAATAGACACTCAATGCCCAATGACCGCTATGGATTAGTCACGTGGGACATTCCAATTGAGTTCATTAAGGCCCTAGATGCGTTGTTTGGCCTGCCAGATTAGTGGGCCATAAATAGCGAATTAAATAAAAAACAACCATGATAGCGACTAACTGGATAAAAATAGAGACAAGCATACTATGAGTAATAATAACAATAATAACAATAATAACAATAAGAGCAGAGCGGCTGTTAGCTTACAAGAAAGCTGGGCTAGTAACATCAGTAATTATATATTGCTGCGCCGTCAGCAAACGCACTTAGCGTATAACGTCACTGAGGCAAAGGCTAATGCTGATAGTAAGCAAATCGATAAGACGGAACAAAATGGCTTATTTACTGCTTTATTCGTTATGTTGGCCACTCATTTAGAAGAGGGACATACTGTACTCACCATTGAGGAAACTGAGCATGAACATCCAATACAAGGTCAAATCAACGGCGAGCTGGTCACCCTATATGCCTGGCAGCAGCAACTATTAGAGATGTTAGCAACGCCCATTCTAGTACTGATTGACATTCAAACAGTTACTCAGCAAGAGGATGATTCTACAGCTGAGTTATCATTATTTATCCTGCTAGACATCATGTTTAGTAAGCGAGCTCAGCTATGGGCGCAGCTGGCACTCACCAATCGTGAAAAAGAGATACTCAGCAAACGCTTTGATGCGGTTGCTGCACTTTATCAGATAGTGAAAAACACGAATCTGAATTCCTTCATTCAGTCTATTCATGAGCATACTTTGTTCGCTGACGCTAATTCTAACGTGAATAATAAAAATAGCCTAAGCAAAAATAATCAACCTATTGTGTATCAGCATATTAATGAACCAGAAGCTGATACACAAAATATTAAGATCACTTTTTGGTTACATCGAGCTTGGCAAGCAGAATTCAACTTAGCACAGCACATTAATACTATTTTGAACCAACAGATAAACCCTTTAGAGATAGCGATACCGGAAAACCTACATGAGCAGCAGGTAATGGCTATTAATGTCGCTAATAACAATGCCTTTAGCATTATTACTGGTGGTCCCGGTACAGGGAAGACCTATACGGTTGCTCAATTAGTAATTGCTCTGCAACAAGCTGCAGAGAGTGGGGGTGATGAGCATGGAAAAATTCGGTTCAGTACAGACAGTGCCAGCCTAGCCTTAGCAGCACCGACTGGTAAGGCTGCCCAGCGAATGCAAGAGTCTTTGCAAGCGGCTCTAGATGGATCGAATGTAGAGCTACAACTGCAAGAAGCCAAGACCATTCATCGCTTATTAGGCATTGGTCGAACAGGTAGACCACGTTACAATGCAAATAATCCACTCGGCGAAGATATTATCATTGTCGATGAGGCGTCTATGTTGGGGGTGGAACTGGCTAATTACCTTGTGAGTGCGGTGAAACCAGGCGCAAGGCTTATATTGTTAGGAGATGCGAACCAGCTAGCCGCAGTAGATGCTGGGGCAGTATTGGCTGACTTATGCCGCATTCCATTGCTACAACCTATACATGCAAAGCTAACAGAGAGTCGCCGATTTAGCGCAGACTCAGGGATTGGCAAGCTTGCCAATCAAATTAATAAGACAGAGGCAGATACTCAAGCTATTTGGCAGTTGTTAAGACAGGACAAGGCACTGAGTTTTCAATATGTAAATACGTTGCAAACAGAGATAGCTATAGATAATAAGATACAAAATAGCCTAAGTAATTATAAGATTATCTCAGACCTCACTCTAAATTACTATAAATACCTAAATAAAGTTAAATCACTACTAAAGGATCCAATAGAAAAATCCATGCCAGAATCAGTAAAAAGTACAATTACCTCATTAATGCAAACGTTTAATCAGTTTAGAGTCTTGAGTGCTGGTCATAATGGCGAGTGGGGTGATCACTACATTAATAACCATATCACTCAATGGCATCTTACTGAACTAAAGCTACCGCTAGGTCAAAATACATGGTTTCATGGTCGTCCCGTTATGGTTTTACAAAACAACTATGAACTTGGATTATTTAATGGCGATATTGGTTTTTGCTTGCATACAGGAGATGAAAGAAGCCGACTTGAGGTGTTCTTTGAGAATAAAGCACAGGGAATTGCTGTCAATCTGCTAAATGAAGACGTTATAGCCACAGCATATGCAATGACCATTCATAAATCGCAGGGGTCTGAGTTTGATCATGTGGCCATTACTTTTGATAATAGTCATGCAAGGCTTTTGAGCAAAGAGCTTATTTATACGGCGGTAACCCGCGCTAAAAAACAGGTGTCTATATATAGTACAAAACATGCTTTCGAAAAAGCCATTCAGACACCGACTGAGCGCCATACGGGTTTGGCATTGCAGTTTTAGTTAGTATTTATCGCCTATATTATCAAAAAACATTCAAATACATATACTTATCAATAAGCAATAAAAAAGCACCCATCGGGCGCTTTTTTACTATGCTATCAAGTCAACCAAAAACTGATTAAATCTTGTCTTCTTTAATAGCGTAGATACCAGGCAGATGGCGTAAGTAACCATGGAAGTCCATACCACAGCCATAAACATAGCGATCTGCAACATTAATACCAACGAAATCAACATCGAAACCTTTAACTTTACGATCATGCTCTTTATTAAGGAGAACACATGATTCAATCGATAAAGGTTTTTCCTTGCTCAATTCTTCAACCACTGCTTTTAAGGTGATGCCTTCATCAAAAATATCATCGATCAATAAGACATGCTCGCCTTCAATGTTAACATCAGGCTTAAATTTCCAATCAAGCTCATTGGTTCCTTCGTTATCACGATAGCGTGATGCATGGATATAATGCATACGATGATAAAAAGTAAGGTGAGTCAGTAATTGACCGGCTGGGATAAGCCCGCCATTCATAACGACCATAACAATCGGATTTAGACCAGCATAGTGAAGATTAAGCTGTGCGGCTAAACGCTCATAAGCGGCAGCAACTTCTATACTGCTGATTAGGCATTCTGAGTTACGTAATGTTTTTTCAATTTCTTGATTGCTGATTTGGGTCATCGGACGTGCCTTTGGTAAAAAGTGCCGCTTATTTTAGCAAATTTTAGTGAATATGCCCAATGCCAACTGGCTTTTGAGGCAAAATTAATCAAATATTGGCACTTATTCTGGCTTTTCTACGATAAAAGGGCGGTAATAGTTCGCCAAGCGATTCAATGAGCTGTCTGGCAAATCAGGTAACAACTTATTAAGTGCCATATTCATGCCTTTATCGATAGCTGCTTTGGCAACAGGTACAGATTTGCGTTTAATCATACCCAATTTTAAGGTTTCAGCAAAACGGCTAATAAAGTGAGTTAAAGTTTCTTCGTTCATGGTTTCAAGTGCGGTTTTAAATGTCTTGGTATCCACATGTTCAGGAGTAATGGCTGCAAAACCTTTTTGAATGATGGCAGTATGTTGTTCTGTGAGCTTAAAACCCACCCGTTTTAGACCGTCATTATCGATAAAGGTTGCTCGATCTCTTAGAAAATGGAAGCTTGGCAATACTTCTTCGTTATTTTCTTTACCCAGTAAAATATTAAGCAAGGTATCGGTCGCACGTTCAACAGTGACAACCACTTTACGCATGGACACTTGGCGTTCAGGATTTGGGATAATGTCAACCAGACCAACCAATAAATTATCAATAAGATCACGCGCAGTCTGATGTGTTAAAGCATCGCGATATGGGTAGTATGGTACTTCCTCATTCGATGCAACGATTTGCTCAGCTTCAACGATTAATGCTTTTAATTTATCTGAAGGTACAAATCCAAAATAATGCGCCATTGTGCTTCCTTTATTTGTTGTTTTCGAGGTTTAACTAGCGTTACATTCTTCGTTAAATCGGTTAGTATTTAAATGGGTTGCCAACCAAAGATTCACCATATCATATACTGACTGATGACGTCTGCTAACTATAAAGTTCAGCCGTATTAATGGATGATGATATGACAAAATTTCTATCAACTGCTTAATTGCGTATGGTCAGATGCTCTGAGTCACCCGCCGAAGACTAATTTAACATATTTTTTATATTCTAAATTAAAAAGCTTGAACTTATAAGGCTACCCATTACTTGTCTAAGGAGAGATAAGATGAATAGTGCAATCGTGCTATTGTTTGCTGTTGCCGCTATGCTTTGCGGTTATCTGTTTTACTCAAAATTTATCGCCACTAAAATTTTGGCATTGGATAATAGTATCCCCACGCCAGCACATACCATGAAGGATGGGGTAGATTATATTCCCACTAATAAATATGTGTTGTGGGGACACCATTTTACTTCAGTCGCAGGGGCAGCACCGATTATTGGTCCTGCCATTGCGGTTATTTGGGGCTGGGTACCTGCTATCATTTGGGTGGTATTAGGTACTATTTTTATGGCGGGTGTCCACGACATGTCTGCCATTTGGGCTAGTATGCGCAATCGAGGTCAATCGATTGGCTCGATTGCCGGTACGGTCATGGGTACACGTGTACGCAGCTTGATGATGATTGTCATCTTTTTATTATTACTCATGGTAAATGCGGTATTCGGCGTCGCTATTGCTAATATGATGATAAAAACCCCATCCGCTGTGCTGCCTGTTTGGGGCGCTTTGATAGTCGCGTTTATCATCGGTCAATGCATTTATCGCTATAAGATGAATCTGGTTTGGGTATCAATCATTGGGGTTACGGCTTTATATGGGCTTATCTATCTTGGTCCTATGTTCCCCATTGTGTTACCTGAGACATTCTTAGGCTTACCTGACAATGCTGTTTGGATTATTATTTTGTTTGTCTATGCGGCAATCGCATCTTTGTTACCAGTCTGGATGCTGTTGCAGCCGCGCGATTACATCAATGGCTTGCAGTTATTTGTCGGTCTGATTTTATTGTACGCTGCCATCTTTATTGCGACGCCGAATATTGTCGCGCCAGCGATCAACACAGCATTGCCAATCGGCACACCATCTATGTTGCCTTTATTATTTGTGACCATTGCTTGTGGTGCAATCTCAGGCTTTCATGGTTTGGTAGCGACGGGTACGACGTCTAAGCAAATTGATAAAGAAGAAGATGTACGATTCGTTGGTTACTTCGGTGCCATGGGTGAGGGCATGCTAGCACTTGGTGCGATACTTGCGGCAACAGCAGGCTTTGCAACCCTTGGCGACTGGCAAGCCGTTTATCAAAAATTTGGCGATGGCTCTATTGGTGCCTTTATTGATGGCGGTGCAACCATACTGAATGCAGGCGTCGGCATTGATATGGTTTTATCGCAGACGATGCTAACGGTAATGGCAGCCTTGTTTGCTGGTACCACGATGGATACTGGAGTACGTTTGCAACGCTATATCTTCCAAGAATTTGGTGAAATTTATAAACTGCCCGTGCTGAATAAGAGTGTGGTGGCAACATTGCTTGCTGTTGGTAGCTGTCTATTATTAGCATTCGGTGCTGGTGGCATCGATGGTGCTGGTGGTATGATTATTTGGCCGTTATTTGGCACGACAAATCAGCTCATGGCTGCACTAACCTTGATGATTGTCACCGTTATCTTATTACGTAAAGGCAGACCAGTATGGTATACCTTAGGACCATTGTCGTTCTTACTGGTCATGACGGTTTTTGCATTATTGATTCAGCTAAAAACCTTTTTCAATGACGGTAATTGGCTGCTTGTTATTATGGATATCATTATCTTGATAGCCACAATCTTAGTGACGTTTGAGAGTTTATCAGTACTCCGTAAAGAATGGTCGATACACAGAGGCAAAAGCAACCTCTAAGCCATGTTGAATGCCTAGTTAAATACTTACTGAATTACGATAAAAGCGCTAGCAGCAATTGCTGGCGTTTTTTGTCTCATATAGGCATGATAGATAATAAGCATACGCAAAATAAGGGTCATTATGGAAAAGGCAGATATCACAAAACCTATAAAAAATATTGAGCCATGGTGGCAACGGTTTGCGGCTGGGTTAAACGAGTTTTATCATGCGCCGTATCGCCAGACGATGGCACGCGCCGCGCGTGATGAGGAAGATTTTTTTATGCTACTCATGTTTGCGGAAAGCTTAGGCATCGATAATCCGGCAAGCTTCTATACGCTAGAATTGCAGCCTTTGTTTTTAGAAAATTTCCATGAATGGCATACACGCATGGGCATGGATAGATGTCCCTTTGATCATGTTGGTTGTTGTTAGTTTCCTTTGAATTAATTAAAACGAGATAAAAGTATGGCATTACATCCATTGCCTGCATTTGTAGAGCAATTAATGACACAGCCGATTATATTTATCGGTGGCAAAGGCGGAGTGGGTAAAACCACCACTGCCGCTGCACTTGCCAGCTATTATGCCAATCAAGGTAAAAAGACGCTGATTGTCTCGACTGATCCGGCACATAGCTTGGGCGATGTGTTAAACGTCCCGCTAAAAAATCAAAAAACAGTCGTAACCCCTTATTTGGACGCTATTGAACTAAACCCTGACATCATCGTTGATGAGCATTTTGCCCAAGTTGAACGCACCATTACCTCTTATGCCAATCCAGATATGATGCCAAAAATTCGCGAGCATCTACGGCTATCAAAATCAGCACCTGGTGCACAAGAAGCCGCGATGCTCGAATCCATGTGTCACCATCTAGTCGAAGCAGCAGATGCCGGCTATGAGCACGTCATTTTTGATACCGCACCGACGGGACATACACTGCGTTTATTAGTGCTGCCTGAGATGATGGGGGCATGGACGGATGGATTGCTCGCTCAGCAGCGAAGGCAGGCAAAACTGCGTTCAGTGGCAAATCATTTGGGCAGTCATGAACAAGACAATAATAAAAACGACTTAGCCAATCCATTTGCCGAAAAAAAGAATGATCGCTGGGAGCAAGCAGTATCTGTACTAGAAAAACGCAAACAGCTGTTTCGTCAGGCAGGGTTGCTGCTTCATGACCGTACACAAACCGCCATTGTATTAGTGATGACGGCTGACGTATTGCCACTGGCTGAAACAAAGCGAGCGATAGAGCAGTTAGAAGACAGTAAGCTTATGCCAGCCGCAATCGTTATCAATCAGTTGATAGCTCTGACCCAGTCCGATACGTTTTGGCGTCGTCGTGCTGAGCGCCAACAGCAATTAATGCAAGATATTGAGCAAAGCTTTCCCAATTATCCGCTATACCCAATATATCTACAGCAAACCGACGTACGCGGTACTGATGCCTTAAGTGCATTAGTAAGCCCAGCATCATAAAGCCCGTCAGTAAGAGATATTATCTTTAACATGTTTATGCATTATGGCTGACCCTGATACGACGACAGCTTACTTGCCAGCGACCATGCCATATCTGCGCGTAATAACTGCGCCTGCTCAGACTTGCCACTACTGAGTGATGACCACTGCGGTTTGCCACGAGCTTTTTTTAGCTCACTTGGCAGTTTGTGCGTTGCCCATGGCGTTATAGCATTATTATTCCCAGCGTCAGTATCACCAATTGACGCCTCACCCTTATATATCAGCTGCGTAGCATCTGTTGCTGCATGCCCACGGTGACGTAGCGCAGTGAGCAAATCTATCGCCCGAGTAGCTAGCAGGGTCAATGTTGCAGGGTCGATATATAACCGCTTAACCCCTGATATTTTATCGGCGATACTGCCAGTATTGGATAGCAATCCACCTGCGATGCCACCGATGGCAGCACCCAACCCCAAGGTTGTACCAAGAGCCGCCGCATCAATACCCAATCCTAGTAACGCGCCAGCCGCAGCGCCTGATGTGGTGCGAATGCCATAACTTTTGAGAAGCTCAGGGTCGAACGGGTCTTGCTGATAGGCCTGTAGCTCAAGTGGCGTTGCCGCTACGTCATTGTCATAAAATTTATATAAACTAAGCAAATTATGCTGCATTGCGCGTTCACTCTGTCTAACCGCTTCTTGCATTTGCTGTAATACTGGCATGGGATCATCATCTTCGCCAATCTCTCGTACAAATGCTGCGACGTTTAACAAGAAATCTGCAATGATAATATTGGCTTCATCATATAACTGTGCCCAGTTTCCAGTGCGGCGCGCCATTAATTGTTCAAGCATTTCAGAATGGGTAAGCATAGTCGCAAGATTCTGCCATAAACGCATCTCATCGTTAAATTCAAATGCCACTGAATCAAAGCGCGTCGAGATATGTAAGTTACGTCTTGCCAGCATAGTCTGCCAGTCATCAATATTGGCATCCTGAGCATCAGTGAAATTAAATACCGGCATAACAGGAATCGCGGCCCAAGATAAAATAGCCAGCTCATCTCTATATTTACCGAGTACCGGCTCACGCGCATCGACGACATAGATGGCCATATCACTTGCTAACAGCTGACGAATCACTTTGGCTTCTTGGCTATAGTCCTCATTGCTACTTAGCGCATCACTACTTTGAGCAATATCAGCTGCCAAAAACTGTTGCAGGCGCTCAATACCATCACGGCGACTGGCGGTATTATCTTCAAGCCAATCCATCAGCCCTGATGCGTCCTCCAAACCTGGGGTGTCATATAGAGCCACCAACACTTCACCCGTTTGACTATCCGTCAGTTGGGCACGCTCTACATGGCGCGTGGTTGCGGCTTCATTTTTTACTTCACCGAAATAAACGTCACGCAATAGAGTACGTAATATAGAGGTCTTACCCGTATTGGTATGACCAACGACCGCAAGCTTTAATGCCTCACCACTAGCGATGGTTTTTTTAGCTGTCCTGTAGCTAGTCTCTGGTTCACTTGATGACTGTGTGGCTAATCCAGACGATGATGCTTGAGGATTTACCTCATACGCTTTATCAGCAAAAAGCCCTGCAGGCTTATCAGTTTTTTGCAGACTGTTCTGCGTATTATTTCCCTGATTATTATTGTCATTATTCATAATAGAATCTTATATTGATTGGTAGTATCCAAAAACATCATAGCTTTTATTGTAGAACAAATTGATCTATCTTTCGGTATGAGTTCAATAATCCATCGCCTAAAAAACAGATTTCAGGCAACATTCCTAAGCCTCAGTTATTAATCAAACCGATTTTTCGAGCAGATAGGGCAGTTTGCCATTGCTGATAACGAACATGTTGTTTTTCTAAATTCGAGTCTGAACCAGCATTTAAAACATCATTGCCCGTATTATGGTGCTCTGTCAGACTCAGGCTATTGTCCTCTAACAGTTGTACAATCAGTCCATGTTTGGCGTGATTGGCGATCTGATCAAGTTTACGCAAGGTACCACGGTCAGGCAGCGCTTTAAAATGAATACCAAGCAATACCTGTACCGGATTTGCATCTAGGTAAGCCTTTAGCCGTGCCATATCTTCACGGTCATCAAGAATACCAAAATTCTCAATATCAGTCGTATCAGTAATGCCTGTAACGAAACCCGACTGCCACCATTGGTTTTGCTCCGCTGGATACTCTAATAGCGCAACCAGTTTTTTGCCCGCACTGACTTGGGCTTTTGGGGCGATAGGCGCGGGGGCTTCTTTAAAGTCATCAGCATCCACCACATGACGCTGCCAAAAATTCAAAATCTTTTGATAATAAGGCAGCTTAATATCCAAACGCATCTTTTTACGACGGAACATCAAGGCACAAAATGCCCATGCAATCGCCCTTGGTACGATACCGTACATCAGCAAACTACCAACCAACAAGCCTGCCCATTGCCGTGCGACAGACAAAGGCATAGCATCAGTCACTAATCGGCTCTGTACGATAGCCGTACTGTCCGGAACATCGAATCCAACCATACTTGGTAACCATCCAAGTAGTTGCGTCAAAGTCATTAGCGCCTGATCTGACAGCAGCGTTGACTCCCAGCTAAAGCTGTATTGACGCACAATCAGCAGAAAGATAATCGCAAGCAGCATACCAGTCAGTGTGGCAAGCCATAACTGATGACTAAATCTGCCCAAATACCAACGCATACCGCTATGCTGTAATTGACGCTCGTACAGAGTGACTGCCGCTTGGGTTACATCATCTTTACCACGTATCAAATAACTGGGACTGACAAAGCTGGCAAACCAATTTGAAGACTGCTTGCCTTGACTGATAAGCGTCATGGCTAGCCAGCCCAGAAGCATAAGACTATGAAAACCCAGTAAGCATACCAAGACGTAAAAGAAGTTCACCACATTGGTCTGCAATAAGGTAAATAATCCCAAAAATCCCGAGAGACACCAAATCACGCTCATAACAACCATGATGCCTTTGATGCGACCATCAATCTTACCAAGCACGCCTGCCAGCGCGGCATTGCTGTCGATTCGTGACGCTCGTCGATGCAGTTTTTGCAGTGGCGATCCTTCTTCATTTTGCAGCTTTTCAGTAATGAGTAGCGGGTCAGTGGCAAAGACATGCTGCTGCGTCTCAAGAGTACGTACCAGCTCAGTCAATTGGTCTTGGGGCGATAGCATGGTCTGATGTCCGTATAATCAATGGTGAAATGAAATATCAAAATGTGTTGAAAATTATAATCATAAAAGCGTATGTGTTGATGCAATTGTTACTTTATTTCTGAAGGTTATAGATGTCAATTTTAACGATATTTATATTGCTAACAAAAAAACCTGACCATATGGTCAATAATAACTGGCAGTTATTATAAATAAGCGGTATGCTAAAAACACATTAGAATCCTGATTTAAATGTTTTATCAAATATTCATCCCTATTCTAATGTCAAATTCAGATTATACACAGCGCTATCTGCCGCTATAAACAAAAGTGGCGCTATAGCTGACCAATAATAAAGATTGATGAATAAAAGGGCGATACGCCTTTTTAGCAATGATAGGTAGAGTATTTGGTTTTATAACAATCTTGAGTCCCATTCTAGGAGTTGTCGAAGAACAAGCCTAGAACATATCAACAACAGAACACGAAGGACGGCTATTTAATATGGATATTAAATCTACTTCTCAATCGGCAGTTGCTCGCCCAGAAGATGAAAACTTGGGTGTTGGCGCCAATATTGCTTATGGCTTTCAACACGTACTGACCATGTACGGTGGTATTATTGCGGTTCCATTAATTGTGGGACAGGCAGCTGGATTATTACCCGCTGAAATTGGCTTGTTAATTGCCGCCTCATTATTTATCGGTGGTCTTGCGACTTTATTGCAAACGATTGGTGTGCCATTCTTTGGCTGTCAGCTGCCACTCGTACAAGGTGTATCGTTTGCGAGTGTGGCAACCGTGGTTGCGATTGTGACAACGGGGGGTGGACTACCTTCTGTGTTTGGTGCTGTCATTGCCGCCTCTGCTTTGGGCTTTTTGATCACGCCTATTTTCTCCCAAATTATCAAATTCTTCCCGCCATTAGTGACTGGCACCGTCATTACTACTATTGGTTTGACCTTGATGCCAGTCGCTGCCCGCTGGGCAATGGGCGGCAACAGCAACTTACCTACCTTTGGTAGTATGACCAATATTGGTCTTGCTGGCTTCACGCTAGCGATGGTGTTATTACTAAGCAAGCTTGGTAATGCTGCGATCAGTCGCCTATCGATTCTATTAGCGATGGTCATTGGTACTTTTGCTGCTTGGGCATTAGGCTTGGTTGATTTCTCTGGTATTACGACAGGCTCTATTTTTGCTTTCCCATCACCGTTCCATTTTGGTATGCCGACCTTTGAGATTGCGGCAATTATCTCTATGTTTATCGTGGTATTGGTTATTTTGGTTGAAACGTCAGCAGATATTTTGGCGGTTGGCGATATCATTGAGACAGATATCGATTCAAAACGTTTGGGTAATGGACTACGAGCTGATATGGCAGCCAGTATGATTGCCCCTATATTTGGCTCATTTACTCAAAGTGCTTTTGCACAAAACGTAGGCTTAGTTGCCGTAACGGGTGTTAAAAGCCGTTTTGTAGTCGCTTATGCCGGTATTATTTTGGTTATTTTGGGCTTGATGCCGATTATGGGTCGTGTTATCGCTACTGTTCCTACTGCCGTACTTGGCGGCGCCGGTATCGTATTGTTTGGTACGGTTGCAGCCAGTGGTATTCGTACGCTTGCGCAGGTCAGCTACACCAATAATATGAATCTAATCATCGTTGCGACCTCCATCGGTTTTGGTATGCTACCGATTGCAGCGCCAGCGTTTTATGATCAATTTCCAGACTGGTTTGCAACGATTTTCCATTCAGGTATCAGTTCTGCTGCCATCATGGCCATTGCCCTAAACTTGTTGTTTAACCACTTAAAAATAGGCAATTCAGACCAACAGTCCGTATTTGTTGCTGGTACAGAAGACCGCTCGGTACGTCCTGTAGTGATGATTGATCTATATGAAGGTGATTATTTTACTGAAGGCAAATTGTTTGATTGCGATGGTAAAGAGATACCTATATCAAAAGAACCAGCGCATCACTAGAAGCTAAAATCAAAGGCTAAAAAAAGCCAGACAATTAAAGCAAACGTATAAAAAGCTGCCTGTTATGGCAGCTTTTTTGTTCTTGTGTATATTCTATTTCATCAAAATAATAAGGCTGCGAAAATTTATCACATGATCAGCGTTCAATATAAGTGACACACTCCCCCTATGGTAAATAGGTTTACATTGAATCAATATAGTAGAAGTAGTTTTAATATTGCGTTATAACCCCTATAAATACTCACAAGGATGAACGCCTTATGAATACTAAAAATTATTTTATCATCGGTGGTACAGGCGGTATCGGTAAAGCCATGGTTGAACAATTGGTACAAACTGCCGCCAATGAACACGCTAGCACCCTTACGAATAACGATATGCACACCGATACTGACATCCGTGTCTTTGCCACATACCATAAAAGCGTGCCTGATTTTGAAGCAGAAAATCTGTATTGGATAGCGATGGATATCTGTGACGAGCAAAGTATCAAACAAGCAGCTGATGCGATTAAGCAGCAAACCACACATATAGATTGGGTGATTAACTGTGCTGGATTGCTGCATACCAAAATGCGTCAGCCAGAAAAATCACTACAACAGATTGAAAGTGAGTTTTTTTTACAGAATATGCAGGTTAATGCTTTGGCAAGCTTGCTCATTGCCAAGCACATCAAACCGCTATTGGCAAAATCTAAACGAAGCGCAGATAAGCCTGCGATTTTTGCGACGATATCGGCAAGGGTAGGTAGTATCAGTGACAATCAACTCGGCGGTTGGTACAGCTACCGCATGAGTAAGGCGGCGCTTAATATGGGTATGAAAAACCTGAGTATTGAATGGAGTCGCTCTCTTAAAGACGTCTGCGTGGTAGTAATGCAGCCAGGCACTGTCAACACCCAGCTATCAGCTCCGTTTCAGGGCAACGTAGCTGACGGGCAGTTATTTTCGCCAGCCTATAGTGCTGAATGCTTGCTTGAGGTACTCAGTAAGATGGGTGCTGCCCAATCAGGGAGTTTTGTGGATTGGGCAGGGGAATCTATACCGTGGTAGGTTTTAGAATGAGCCTTATTTCATTAGAAATTGACGAGTTAAGGCGATCAATAGGCGACAAATAAATCCATAAATACGTTTACTGGTGTCTGCTCTAACCGCTGTTGGTCGCTACACAATGCAAAAATCTCTGTACAGCGACTGTCGATAAACCGTGTCGCAAGACTGGCACGGAACTTTGCCTCCAATATCGGCAAACCCTCAGTACGGCGGCGTTTATGACCGATAGGGTATTCAATCGCTACCTTATCGGTACTACTGCCATCTTTAAAAAACACCTGAATGGCATTGGCAATCGAGCGCTTGCTTGGATCATGATAGTCTTTTGAATAACCAGCATCTTCTTCAACGACCATCTTATGACGCAGACCATCAATCAAAATATGATGCTCGGCATGATAATCATCTTCATAGTTTTCAGCCATCAAATCACCGGTGAGTAAAGCCACGGCGACCATATAT
The DNA here is from genome assembly GCF_036861305.1 of Psychrobacter sp. S4(2024). NCBI lineage: Bacteria > Pseudomonadati > Pseudomonadota > Gammaproteobacteria > Moraxellales > Moraxellaceae > Psychrobacter > Psychrobacter sp. S4(2024). The sequence continues at coordinate 641,504 of NZ_JAZAQR010000003.1, forward strand.
TGCAAGCAATGATCGCGATCAGCAGGATTGGCCAGCGTCCCTTCCTTTGAGATGATCCGAATAGCAGACTCATGAGTCGTTAAGATGATTTTTTCAATGTCTTCCATGCGGTCATCAATACGTGGATGCAAGATAACGGCCGCCTCACAAGCAGTTTGCGCATGGAACTCGGCAGGGAAGCTTATCTTAAATAAGACATTCTCCATCACATAGCTGCCAAACTCGCGCTGGAAGGTAAAGCACCGTTCGTTTTCAGGCTTAAGCGCCAAATCCTTATTAGTATGACTAAAGAGCACATCATAAAAGCCCCATTGCGGCGCTGTCAATGCAGATGGAATGCCCATCTCGCCGCGGCGCGTGATATCGACCAAACGTACGGCGCGACTGGTCGCATCCCCTGCAGCCCATGATTTGCGACTACCAGCATTGGGTGCATGACGATAGGTACGTAGCGCTTGACCATCGACGATAGCTTGAGAGATGGCAGCCATGATACGCTAATGTGGCAGTTTATAAAGTTTGGCAACGACAGCGGTCGACGCCAACTTCACTAAAAATACATGATCGAGACCCACACGATTAAAGGAGTTGTCTAATGCCAACACCCCTTGAATCTCATGCGCCATAATCATGGCTTCTAGCACTTCTTTCATAATAAGAGGTGCATGCCCCTGACTGACGTTTTGCTGGCTGATATAATCCGCCACTGCCAAAATCGCCCCTAAATTGTCAGAGGGGTGACCCCATTCGGCAGCGAGCCATGTATCATTATAATCAAGCCAGCGCACGATACAACCAATGTCAAAGGCAGCTTTAATAGGGTCTAGGCGATAGGAGGTGCCGGGGACACGCGCGCCATTAGGAGTAATTTGATCGGCGCAATCAGGACCTAAATGCTTGGTACATTCAGGGAAACGTAATGCCAGTAGTCCGCAGCCAAGCGTGTCCATCAGGCAGTAGCGAGCGGTATTCCAAGCATCAGCGCTATTGGGTGAGTCGTTATCTATAGAGTAATTGAGTACATAATCGGCGATTTTTTCAATCTCGCTATCATACGCCGGTCGTACATTGCTTTCCACAGTGGACATAATCGTTACCTCTTCCTTGAGTCAGATATATAAGTGACTTATCAATCCTATTACGAATCAATAAACCTGCTATCAAAAATAGCATACTCACAATCGAACCACAGTGAAGTAGTGTAAGACTTGCCTTGAGTGGAAAAATCTTTAGACCATCAAATACAGTAAACCAATAATAAACAACACTGCTAATATCAATAGCAAAAAGCTAAGAATACTGCTTGTCGTACCTGAGCTTTCTCTTTTTACTTTGACCTTTTTAATAATAGGTAGCACCATAATGACATGCTCAATACCGTCTTCAAGATAATGCTCGCCTTCAGGGATAAATCCAAGAGATTGGTAAAAGTTTAATAGATAAGTCTGGGCTGAGATGATGATAGGTTTTTTACCGTATTTTTTACGGCAATATTTGATAGCTTCTAGCATCATTTGACGGGCGACACCATCACCGCGATGTGCTGCTAAAACCAGCACTCTACCAATCGATGGGATAGGACCTGATGGGGTTACGGCAGATTTTTTGGTATTAAAAACAGGCGGAATAATGCGGCAATAACCAATCAGCTGCTCGTTTTGGTGCGCGACCAGATGTAAGCAATCAAAATCGACCTCATCCATATCTTGATAAGGGCAATTTTGCTCAACCACAAACACTTGCGAGCGCGCTTTTAAAATATGATACAGATCAACGGAGGTTAATTCATCAAAGGTTTTTATCGAAATTTCACAAGTCATAATCACACAGCTTCTAACGATTTAAAGGATAATCAAAAATAGGATGCAGCAAAGAGTGAGCATTATAACGATTTCGTACCGCATTAACTATTCAAGGTTTGACTGATTTTATCTAAGTTCAGACTATCTGACATGGCACTGAATATTTCAAAATACTTGCCGCCTTTACGGTAAAGCTCTTCATGAGTGCCGGTCTCGACCACGCGCCCATCTTCTATCACTACCAAGTCATCGGCATCAATGATTTGGGCAATATTGTGCGACACCATAATAACAGTACGGTCTTTCTTAATAAGATCTAAGCTTTTTTTGACCTGTTGACTGGCAATGGCATCAAGGCTAGCGGTTGGTTCATCCAAAAACACAATAGGCGGATCCTTTAAGAACATCCTTGCCAGCGCAATACGTTGCTGCTGTCCACCTGATAAAGATTTTGCGGTACTCTCATAGCCTTTGGATAACGACATGATTTGCTCATGAATAGAGGCTTTTTTTGCTGAAATGATAATATCTTCATCAGTCGCATTCATATCGCCATAGCGGATATTTTCGCCAATCGTACCCGAAAAAATATGATTGCTTTGTAGCACTAGACCGATATTTTGACGCAATTCATGAGTATCACAGTCGGCTAAATTATGCCCATCTAAATATATCTTGCCGCTATCTGGCGCGTAAAATTTTACCAATAGGCTAATAATCGTACTCTTTCCTGCACCAGAGAGGCCCACCAGTGCAGTAATACGATTGGGTTTGATGGTAAAGCTGACATCTTTTAGCGCTTGGGTGCCATTGGGATAAGTAAAATAAACGTTTTTAAGTTCGATGAGACCTTTTAAATCTTTACTGCTTTTGCCAGTGATGTTCTCAACTTGGCTTTCATCTTCTAAAATCTCAAAAAATCCTTCGGCATAGGTCAAGGCATTATTGATTTGATCATAAATACGATGTAACTGTCGGATAGGAGCGGCGACGTTTTGGAATAGCATTACATGGAATAAAATCATACCAATAGTCATTTGACCTTTTAATACAAAATAAGCTGTGAGAAGAATGATAACCACCACGCCGATTTGCTCAATAAAGGTCTTTACTGCATCATAAATAAAACCAATGCTACGAATACGCAGCTGATTATCAGTCATGTCTTTTTGAATCTGTAAATGCTTCTCCGCCTCGATAGACTCGCGGACAAACGATTTTACGACACTGATAGAATTAATCAGCGATATAACCATCCCGCTTTTGGCTTCTCTAAAGCCACGCATCTGCCGGCGAAAACCTTGTAACCGCCTTGCTTGTTTTTGACTAATAAAAAAGTAAATCGGGATGATAATCAGACCAACCAAGCCTATCCAAAAATTGGTCGAAAACATGATAATGAGTGAGACGATCGCACTGGCAAACAGCGGTAGCATATCGATAAAGAAGTTTTGCACCAAGCTGGTCAGGCTACTGACACCATAATCAATACGGGTTTGTAATTTTCCGCTGTCGTTTTCGCTACTGGTATAAAATGCCATGCGGTAGGTCAAGATGCGCTCAATGATTTTTTGCGATAAATCACGTGATAGATTGATACGAATCTTTTCGCCGAAGAAGCGTTGCCCAAACGAGATGAATATCGATAATATCTCTTTGGTTAAGAGTACCGCACTGATAATGGTCAGCATGCGCACGCCAGCTTCCCAAGGCTCAGCGAGAGTAGCGATTTCGGTCAAGGTATCAACGGCATAGCGCAGCACAAAGGCATTAACTTGCGCGGTAAAGGAGCCAAGCACTGTTAGTATCAAGGTCGCTATAATTAAGATCTTATAAGGCGCGGCAAAGACAGCCAGTTTTTTAAGGATGTCCCACAACAGCGCCCGCCGTTCTTTTTTCTCGACCGGCGGCTTTTTATCTAACTGCACATGGCGTGACTGGGGACGAGTTGGCATAAAAACTTAGCTCATGGATTTTAATATTTTACTAAATCATATTTATATTAAAATTATTAAAATAAAGTTTGGTATTATATAGAGACATTCTTTGTTCTCTTTTGGTGGACGCCATTTGAAAATGCTTCCTTATATCTTGATTAGCCTGTTAGGCGGTGCCATTGTTCCGCTCCAACTGGCTATTGTCAACGCTTTTCGAGAAAGTACGCAAGCCTCGCAGATCCAATCCACCTTTTATTTATACTTAGGAGGTGCATTGGCTTCTCTAGTGCTGTCCTATATGATGAGTGGTGGTATCAAGCCGCCAATAATTGAAAATGCGACATGGTGGATGTGGTTACCAGGATTTTTGGGCAGCTTTTATATCTTGTTTATGTTTATTGCCGCGCCAAAAATAGGCGCAGGTAATACATTGCTCTGGGTTTTTCTAGGGCAAATGTATTTTGCCTTGATTCTAAGCCAAACTGGCTTATTTGGCTTAGAGGTTAAAACAATAGATATCTATAAAATTTCTGGTTTAGCCTTAGTCACTATAGGCGGGATGTTAATGATATATGGAGAGAGTAAAGTAAACGGTTAAAAAGCATCCGCTGGCACAAAAACTTCACCAACCATGATACGACGTGCTGAGCGACTCATCGAGACTTTTTTGGCTTGCCAGCGCCCAGCGACTTGTTCTGTTTTTCCGCCGACGAGCAATGTGCCAGAGGGATGACCAAAACGTACTTCTGACAATTCGCTCCCGCCCGCTGCTTCATTAACTAGCGTACCTTGCGTAGTCGCTGCTGCTGCTATGGCAACCGCTGCTGTGCCCATCATCGCATGATGCAATTGACCCATACTCATCGCCCGTACGACCAAATCAATATCTGCTGCCTCAACTGCTTTGCCACTTGAGGCGTTGTAACTTTGCGCAGGAGCTACCCATGCGATTTTTGGAATATGTTGACTGGCTTGTGCCTCGCTGACGTCTTTAAACAATCCCATCGCAACGCCGCCTGTGGCACGGATTTTCTCAAGCTTGGCAAGTAGCTCACCATCGCTGTTGATATCGCCTTGCAGCTCAGTACCGGTAAAGCCTAAATCTTCTGCTTTCATAAAGATAGTTGGAATACCTGCACTGATAAAGGTTGCTTTGACACTATCAGTATTTAGACCACAGCCTGAGACATCGAAGTCATCGATTAGATTGTTTGTCGGGAACATGTCACTAGATGAATCAACCGGATCGATGAACTCAATTTTTACTTCAGCGGCTGGGAAGGTCACACCGTCTAATTCAAAATCGCCGGTTTCTTGCACTTGTACCTTGCCTTGCTCATCTTGATACACAGGCACGTGGGCGATAATGGTTTTACCGATATTCTCTTGCCAAATGCGTACTTCACATATACCGCTATCTGCGTTGTCTTCGAGGCTGTTAGTAATCTTGTCAGCATCGACCAAACCCATATTAATGGCGCAGGCGCCAACTGCAGCGGTTAAGTTGCCACAGTTACCCGCCCAATCAATCATAGGCTTTGCGATATTGACTTGTCCGAACAGATAATTCACATCATGATCTGATTTATCAGAAACCGATAAAATAACCGTTTTTGACGTGCTAGAGCTGCCATTACCTAATCCATCGATTTGCTTACCGTAAGGATCTGGGCTACCGATGACACGTAGCAAAAATTGATCACGTGATTCACCAGCAACTTGGCAACGCTCAGGTAAATCAGACAGTTTAAAAAACGTGCCTTTAGAGGTACCGCCGCGCATATAGGTAGCAGAGACGGATAGTTGCGGGGCAAAAGAGGGTTTTGATTGAGAATTGGTTTGGGCCACTGTATTAAGTCCTTTTTATATTGTTATAAGATTGGGTATGGTGCCATCAGCAAGTAAACCCGAACGATTAAGAGCGCTCGTTAATAATGATAGCGACAAGAGATAATAGTCAGATAGTTATCATCGACGGCATATACCAACCGATTAGCATCATCGATGCGTCTTGACCAAAATCCTGATAGATTTTCTTTTAGGGGTTCAGGTTTGCCAATGCCTTCAAACGGATTACGCTTACATTCGGTAATGAGTTTGTTAATACGTTTGAGTGTTTTTTTGTCTTGTGTTTGCCAATACAGATAGTCTTTCCACGCAGCATCTGTCCATGCTAGTTGCTCACTCATTATTAGACCCTTTGGATTGATTAAAGCCTTTGAGTTCAAGCATTCTCAACGTTGCTATCCGTGTGCTCATTGTCATCGCTGCTACCGTCACTTTTATCATTGCCTTCTGCCGTATCAATTAGCTCACGCGTAACAGTCTTGCCAGCTTTATATTGGGCAATAGATTTTGCTAAGTGCGCTGCATTGGCAGGAGATTTTAATAAATAAACGGTTTCCATCAGGCTATTGTAATAATCAAGCGACATGACAACCGCATCATCAGCGTCACGACGGGTCACGATAGTGGCGTTGGCATCGTCGTTTACCGTATCTAGAACGGACTTTAAGTGCTTTCTGGCTTCTGAAAAACTAATGACTCTCACAACATACTCCATAACTTGTACAATATATAGTACATATTACGCTATTAATTAAGTAAACTCAATATTTAGCTACTATCTAATACTTAGGTATAAGTAAGAAGGCTTAGTGTATAAAATGCAAAAGCAAATAAAAACCGATGTCATATAAGGTTATACAACATCGGCTCTTTGTTTATTTAACACTCAAACGCTTAAACAATATCTAGCGTGCCATCGATAAACTCTTTGGCAAAGCGCTGTAGCATCCCGCCTGCGTTATACATTTTGACCTCATCAGCGGTATCTAAACGGCAAATGATAGGGGTTTCAGTCGTGCTGCCATCAGCACGGTTAATCACCAGCGTCATCATGCCGCCAGCAGAAACTTCGCCTGTGACATCAAAGACTTCCGTGCCGTCTATATTTAGGGTGTTACGAGTCGTACCTTTTTCAAACTGCAAAGGTAGTGCACCCATACCAACTAAGTTTTGACGATGGATACGCTCAAAATCTTCAGCGACCACCACCTCAACGCCTGCTAAACGCACGCCTTTGGCAGCCCAATCACGGCTTGATCCTTGACCATAGCCGTCACCTGCGATAATGATCAGCGGCTGTTCACGGTTCATATAGGTTTCGATTGCTTCCCACATGCGCATGACCTGACCTTGTGGTTCAACCCTAGCAAGCGAACCTTGGATTACTTCACCTTTTTCATCACGTACCATTTCATTCAATAGCTTTGGATTGGCAAAGGTTGCACGCTGAGCCGTTAAATGGTCGCCGCGATGGGTGGCATAAGAGTTATAGTCTTCGCTTGGCAGACCCATGGTATCAAGGTACTCGCCAGCTGCTGAGTCGCCCAAAATCGCATTAGACGGTGATAAATGGTCAGTGGTAATATTGTCACCTAATACCGCTAATGGACGCATACCTTTTAGCTTATTCATCGCTGCCATTTTGCCTTCCCAATAGGGTGGACGACGAATATAAGTGGTCTGATCACGCCAGTTATATAGTGGACTGAGCGCTTTACCCGTATCTTTTTTGGCTTCATCAAACATCGGGATATACACGGCATTGAACTGCTCAGGCTTCACGGCAGCAGCGACAATAGCATCGACTTCGTCATCATCAAACCAAATGTCTTTTAGATAAACATCATTGCCATCCATGTCTTTGCCCAATGAATCTTTTTCAATATCAAAACGGATATTACCGGCGATAGCATAAGCGATGACCAGTGGCGGTGACGCTAAGAACGCTTGCTTGGCATACGGGTGGATACGACCATCAAAGTTACGGTTACCCGATAATACCGCAGTGGTGAACAGATCGTTATCGATGATTTCTTTTTCGATATCAGGATCAAGCGCGCCACTCATACCATTACAAGTGGTACAAGCAAAGCCAACCACGTCAAAGCCGATTTCTTGTAGCTCAGGCATCAGACCCGCTTCTTCTAGATACATTTTGACGGTTTTTGAGCCGGGTGCTAATGACGATTTCACCCAAGGCTTACGCAATAAGCCTTTCTTATTAGCATTACGGGCGACAAGACCAGCAGCAACCATGTTGCGAGGATTAGACGTATTGGTACAGCTGGTAATCGCGGCGATAATCACCGCGCCATTTGGCATCAAACCATCTTTTGGCTCTGGTAATTTATCACCCTCACCGTGAGCAATACCTTTCGCAACCAAATCTGTGGTTGACACGCGCGCATGCGGACGTGAAGGGCCTGCCATATTACGGACTACTGATGATAGATCAAACTCAAGCACACGTGCATATTCCGCATTTTCCATGCCGTCAGCCCATAGACCGGTCTGCTTGGCATATTGCTCAACCAGTTTAATTTGTGCTTCACTACGACCTGTTAAGCGTAGGTAGTCAATGGTTTGCTCATCGATATAGAACATCGCTGCGGTTGCGCCATATTCTGGGGTCATGTTTGAGATAGAAGCACGGTCACCGACGCTTAATTGGCGTGCCCCTTCACCGAAGAATTCAATATATGTAGATACCACGCCTGCATCACGCAAGAACTCGGTCATAGCCAATACCAAATCGGTACCAGTAATGCCTCTTTGTAATTTACCAGTTAGCTTAACACCTACATAATCAGGGAGACGCATATAAGACGGGTTACCAAGCATGACGCTTTCCGCTTCAAGCCCGCCAACACCGATTGAGATAACGCCTAAGGCATCAACCATCGGCGTATGACTATCGGTACCGACCAAGGTATCGGCAAACGCCACTTGTTCACCGGCTTTATTCTTTACTACTTGCACAACCGGCGACATTTTCTCTAGGTTAATTTGATGCATGATGCCGTTACCAGGCGGTACGACGTTCACGTTATCAAAGGCATACTGACACCAGTTGATAAAGTGGAAACGGTCATCGTTACGGCGCTCTTCGATAGCGCGGTTTTTCTCAAAGGCGTTTTCTTCAAAACCTGCATGCTCAACGGCCAATGAATGGTCAACAATTAATTGTGTTGGAACAATCGGATTCACTTTAGATGGGTCACCGCCTTGCTCAGCGATGGCATCACGGAGACCTGCCAAGTCAACAAACGCGGTCTGACCTAAGATGTCATGACAAACGACGCGGGCAGGGTACCAAGGAAAATCTAGGTCTTGCTTGCCCTCGATATGCTGCTTAAGCGCTGCGGTTAAATCTTCTGGTGGGCAGCGGCGTACCAAGTTTTCACACAATACTTTTGAGCAGAACGGTAGCTTGTCATACGCGCCAGCTTCGATATTTTCGATTGCTTCACGGGTATCAAAGTAATACAAATCTGTGTCAGGTAATGGCTTTTTAAAGGGTTCATTCATCGGTTGTACAAGGGCGTTGTCCATAAGTCACCTTTAGCTGTTGGGTGGTTTAAATTCAAAAAATAGTCATTCTTTTAGCAAAATCATCAGTGAAATGAGACGTTAGAAGAGGGCTTTGCTAAAAAAACATGGTTAAAAAGACAGTGAGGTTATTAAGAAAAGGTTTAACTACTAAATTGTTGTATATGTTTAGCAGTTAAGCCGGCTATCTCGCATAAGTATTTATGCGAGATAGTAAATACTTATGGATTAACGCGCGCTCATCTCTGGTACTGGGCGCAGCTCTTCGCCAGTATATTCCGCACTTGGGCGAATGATACGGTTGTTAGCACGTTGCTCAAACACGTGTGCGGCCCAGCCTGTTAGACGCGAGCAAACAAAGATTGGCGTGAACAGTTTGGTTGGAATACCCATAAAGTGATAGGCAGACGCATGGAAAAAGTCAGCATTACAGAAGAGTTTTTTCTCGCGCCACATCACTTCTTCACAGCGTACTGATACTGGATATAGCACTTCATCACCAACATCTGCTGCCAGTTTTTCAGCCCAACCCTTAATCACAACATTACGCGGATCTGATTCGCTATAGATAGCATGACCAAAGCCCATAATCTTATCTTTACGCGCCAGCATTGCCATCATCTCAGACTCTGCTTGATCAGGAGAGGTAAATCCTTCAATCATATCCATCGCAGCTTCGTTGGCGCCGCCATGCAAATGACCGCGTAATGAGCCAATCGCGCCAGTGATACAAGAATGGATATCAGATAGGGTAGAGGCACAGACGCGCGCGGTAAAGGTCGAAGCATTAAACTCATGCTCAGCATAAAGAATCAGTGATACGTCCATTACCTTAGTATGTAGCTCGTTTGGTTTTTCACCTTTAAGCAGATGTAAGAAATGACCGCCAATCGTATCATCGTCGGTTTCAGTTTCGATGCGCACATTGTCGTGGGTAAAGCGATACCAGTAATTGATGATTGATGGGAAAACCGCCAGCATACGGTCGGTTTTATCGTTCTCTTGTGAGAAGTCAGTTTCCATCTCAAGGTTACCAAGCATCGAGCAACCGGTACGTAATACGTCCATCGGATGGGCATCTGCAGGAATACGCTCAAGCACATCTTTTAATGCTTGTGGTAAGCCACGTAAACCTTTCAATTTAGTTTGATAAGCATCAAGCTCGCTTTGGGTAGGCAAGTTGCCGTATAGCAACATATAAGCGACTTCTTCAAAGATGCACTTGTCTGCCAATTCTGAGACATCATAACCACGATAAGTCAGACCTGATCCTGATTTACCAACGGTAGATAGAGCCGTCTTACCTGCTACTTGACCACGTAAACCTGCGCCTGAAAGTTCTTTCTGTGCTGCCATGATAAATTCCTTTTGTTGGTAGCTTGTGTTGGATAAAATATAAAGGTACTGCAAATATTAGATAATGCGCTGGTATGTTCATTGATAGAAAAACCAACGCTTTTAACCACTAAGACTACTTATTATCTGCAAACAGTTTGTCTAGGGTTTGTTCAAACTCATGATAGTTTAAGAAGTCATACAGCTCCATACGGGTTTGCATCGTGTCAACAACTTTGTCTTGTGTGCCATCAGTCAATAGATGCTGATATACGTTTAATGCCGCTTTGTTCATCGCACGGAAAGCTGACAACGGATAAAGCACCATATCAACACCTACCGCATATAACTGCTCGGTGGTATATAGATCGGTTTGACCAAATTCGGTCATATTAGCTAGGACTGGAATATCAAGCACATCGGTAAACTTACGGTACATCTCAATATCCGTTAGTGCTTCCGCAAAAATCATATCAGCACCAGCTTCTTGAAAAGCAACCGCGCGCTCAACCGCTGCATCAAGACCTTCGACAGATAGGGCGTCGGTACGTGCCATCACCACAAAATCTTTGTCCGTCTTGGCATCAAGTGCCGCTTTTAGGCGATCAACCATTTCTGAGATACTAACAATTTCTTTATTTGGACGATGACCACAACGCTTTTGCGCCACTTGGTCTTCGATATGAACCGCCGCCACACCGGCTTTTTCCATTTTACGAATGGTTTGAGCAATATTAAATGCACCACCAAAACCGGTGTCAATATCAACCAATAATGGCGTATCAACCGCATCGGTAATACGGCGCGCATCTTCTAAGACGTTATCAAGGCTAGTCATACCCAAATCTGGCAAGCCAAATGAGGCATTGGCCACGCCAGCACCAGAGAGATATAAGGCTTGATGACCAACTTGAGTTGCCATCATTGCTGTATAAGCGTTAATTGCGCCAGCAATCTGTAGCGGTTGATTATTATCATTTTTTTGTTTCATTGCACTGCGAAAGCGAGCGCCAGCTGATAGGGTCATGTCGTGGTCCTTACGTGGAGGGAAGATCTTGTCGTTATCATTCGCGATTCAATCGTTGTGCTTGATTATAACCAATTATTCAGGACTGCAAAGCGGGATTTTCATTCAACTGTTAATATAAATTAAATTAACAAATTAAAAATATTAATACTATTTAATTAATGGATAGTGCTATCCAATAATTAGAGGTTTGTATCCATTAGTATTCATAACGTATCAAACGCTGCATTTCTCCTAATTAAATATTTACATCTGGTTACAATTATATCTATAAGCGTTTTATCGTTGTCTACAAAAAAGCCCTCTTAGTCTTGCTAAAAGGGCTTTTACTCTATCAAGTCTATTATTAGCTAGATTGGCTAACCTTTATTTTTAACCAATAATACCTGCAAGGCTAGCTAGGAATAACAAGGTAAAGCCACCTAAGAATACAAGCCCTGCAATCGAATAGGCGTTCATACCGGCTGATAGCTTTTTATGGTTTTTCACTAGCGAATAGTTTAACCAACCAAAGATAGGCGCGGATATAAAGGCGGATATCATCGCAAACTTCAGCATAGCGCCTAATTGTCCGGCAAAGAAGCTGATAATCAAAAGACCGCCACCGATAGCATAGGTGGTCCAAAAGGCGATTTGCTTTTTATTAATCTCGTCTTCACCTTTTAGTAAGCGCCAGCATTCGGCGTTGGCACGTCCATAGCCATCCGCACAGGTAATAGTGGTGCCAAACATACACATAAAGGCGACAAAGGCGACCAGTAGTCTTGACCATTCACCGATAGTGGCGGTATACATATTGATAAGCTGATCAATATAAGCGACACCTGCGGTTTGAATCTCTTGACCTGAGCCGTATTGTACGAAAACGCCCAACGCTAAAAAGAACAAGGCTAAAATAGCGGAAACTAAGAAACCGACATTAAAATCCAGTAAGCCCTGACGGTGAGTGGTATTGTCCGCTTTTCTCTTGGCTGATGTCCACATCGAGGTGATGGCAGCGAACTCAAGTGGTGCTGGCATCCAACCCATAAGAGCCACAATAAACCCTAAAGTCGCCAAGTTCCAAGGAGAGGCAGGGACAAAATCCGCCACCATAACCGTCGGCTTACCAGCAGCAATCATCACCGCTAACACGGTTGCAGATACGAGCGCAATCATAATCCACTTGGTCACGCCGTCAAGCAATTTATAATGACCAGCAATCAGAAAAAACCAACATACAGCAACGATAATGACAGCTAAGGCAATACTTGATAGTCCTACAGATGCGGGAAGCATAAAGCCCAATATCACTGCCGCAAGCAATGTCACAGCCCCCGTACTAATCACCGCCGATAAAATAGATAGGATAAAATAAATCCAGAGATAAGCTTTTGAGCGTTTGGCATAGCCTGCGATTAAGCTCTCGCCAGTGTCGTAGACATAATCGGTGGCAAAGCGGAAGAACGGATACTTAAAGACGTTGGCTAATATAATCATAATCGCCAGCTGCCAGCCATATAACGCGCCAGCCTGTGTCGATGAAATCAGATGCGAGCCGCCAATAGCAGCAGTCGCCATCAGAATACCGGGACCAAAGATTCGCCAGCTAAAGCCTTCTTGCTGCGCGGAGAGAGTATCGCCTGTGGCGCTTGGGTTATTGAGTGGTTGTGTGGTCATGCTTACCTCGAAATGGTTAAAACGGCAAATCATCACTTACCTGTGTCAGTTTGCCAATGATCATGAGCGCATCGCTTAATACTATTCATTAGTACTGTTTACGAGTACTGTTTCTTAAAACGATTTGTCTTGTATCGACTTTAGCACACCAATCCGGTTTAGTAGAATGATTATTCATATAATTATTACTTATTTTTTGCATAGCCATTCCTGATAGTTAGCATAATTAAATGTAAATATCAAGATTTATCAATGGCTATTTTTTCGGGCTTCTTTATACCACAATTATGACTCAATATCTGATAATTTAGCGCTGAGATTCAAATTTTTGCCGGCGGTAAGTAATGCCGCGCTGCTCATAGACATGATAAGTCGCACGCAATAAGTCAGGAATATGAGGATGCACAAAATCCTTAAGTGTATGCAGATAAATAGGTGAGGTGACGTTTTCGTGAATGAGACGCTGATAGCTGATCTGCTCCGTACGCACCGTTTTTAAGCTGGCAGGGACTAAGGTGATGCCTTCGCCCGCCGCTACTAACCCGAGTGCCACTTGCAAGTCACTAACGGTGGTGGTCATAAATGGAGAGATACCGTACTGTGCAAATAAATATAGTAAAGGCTCTGTTATCTGCTCAACAGTAGAGGCTTGATGATGGCTCGTATTATTTTTCTTATTCTGCCCCAAGGTTTTAGGAGTCCCTGTGCTTGATACCGTTTCTGGCATTGTAGATACAGGCAAGTGGGTTTGATGATAGAGAATCAGGCGGTTATTGGCCAAATCGATCAAGCGTTGCTCGCGCACATTGGCAAGCGGATGGGCTTTGGGGAGGGCAACGACATAGCGCTCGTGGCGTAACAGTATTTGCTGTATCCATGGGTCTTGATGGGCAAAGCGTCCAAAACCAATATCGATATCACCAGATTTGAGCGCATCCATTTGCTGATAGGAGCTAATGTCCTTTAGGTTGACGTCAATCTCAGGATTGGACTGCTTCAGTCTGGCAATAATCTCAGGTAGCAACCCATACAGTATAGAGGGTACAAAACCGATATTTAATGCGCTGCTAGGGGCAGATAAGCGCTGGGTCATACCAACAACCGTATCGACTTCTGTCAGTATGGTACTGATTTTATCGTAAAAGAACGTGCCAGCTTCTGTTAAATGTAGCGGTCTATGATAACGATCAACCAACATCACGCCCATGTCTGTCTCAAGTTGCTTCAGTAAACGGCTTAAACTGGGCTGTGACAGTCCGATTTTGGTAGCGGCTGCACTAAAGCTCCGAAGCTCGGCAACGGCAATAAACGCATTGAGCTGCTTTAAATCCATGTTTTATGCTCATTTATCTGTAATATCATGTCGATTGATGAAGCGGATACTACTGTATTTTATATCAATAATAGCAAAACTATAAAATTATGCTTGAAGCATATGAGTTGACACTCTATATTGTTTATTAACGATAGCGTTACACTTTAGCAAACTAAAAAACTTTTCCCTTCATTCTAGCAGTCATCTACGGTTTCGTGGCATAAACTGGTTTGGTATCACTTCATGAGCGACAAAAAAGACAAGCAAAGCGCCGATTTAGAGGCAAACTTAGCAAAAATCGCTAATACGAAGCCACGACTGCGTAATCGTAAACATAATATCTATGAGCGTTATATCACTCGTGTTGAAAGCGCAGAGACTATTGAAAGTACTATCGAAAATACAGAAAATGAGCTCAAGCCAACTGTCACCACTGATGCTTATGATGAGACTGATGTTGGTCTTAGTGCAAGTCTACTGGACAGTTCTGTTCAGCCGCACATATTACAACCGCTTAAAAACGCTGACAAGCTGTCATCCTATGAGCCACTAAGTGCAGCAGAACTAGAGTTATTTGGCAGCCAAGAGCAAGATAATGTGGAAAATACAGCAGGGTTACAGATATCTGATAACGCGAGCACATCGGTAAGCTTAGACTTCTCTGATGAAGATGAGAAGGTTATACACCCTTTAATGACAACTGAGGCGACTGATAACGCAGCTTCTACAGTTAAAGATGAAGATGAAGATACTGAGGTAAATGATAGCGCTTATATTGATGAACCTATCAGCCCTGCACCTTTAACAACTTTGCTCATCAAAAAATCGAAAAAAAAGAAAGCGATAAAATTAATACAAACGCAGAAGAGTAGTAAAAAGACGCTCATTATAGGTATGGTGCTTGGCTCACTCATGATTTCTGGTGCTGTATTCACGTTAATTGCGACTGGTTTCTTGTCCACCGGTAATACGTCTACAGCGTTAAATGAAGCTGGCACGCCTATTAATGAAAACGCGACTCAGACAAGCCCGGTCACCAAACAAACAGCTACTGACACTGAAATAAACACCACTGAGAAAAATGTTGTGGTAGAGGCTAATAAGCCACCTGCTATCATTGAAGTGCCCAGTGACTCTGACCCTGCCAAATCATCAATAACCAAGCCTGCAACGAACGCAATGAATAATAATGAGGCAGCTGCTAGTACGTCAACATCCAAGCCTGCCATCACATACGAAGATTTTAGAGAAGAGTCACAAAACACGCTATATCGTGAAACCAATGATTAGCGTCATAAAAACTCTTGTCTCAAATAACTTTCTTGCTTTTCTTTAGGCTCTTTTTTAACCAATGGTCAAATATGAACGGACCAAATGGTAAGAACGAGCCAAGCACGCCGGCAGGGATCGCCCATATAGGCATTTTTATCTTGACGGCTGTGCCCATGAGTACAACAATATAGGCGATGAATAAGCCACCGTGAGCCATACCGATATATTTTACCCCTTCTGGAATGTCCATCATATACTTTAGTGGCATAGCGATGCAGAGCAACAGTAAAAACGAGGTACCTTCTAGATAACCTATCATTGTAAGCGTTTTTAATGCTGTACTTTGTTCTGTTGTAAGATTAGAGGCGGGTTCAAACATTGGCTGAGCCTGTGGCACTGTATTTTCCTTTTGTCATCGACATATAAGGTATGGTCGTTTAACGAGGTAAGCAATAATAGCAGCCGTAGGTTGCTATTATTGCCTTTAGTGAAAAAACCAATAGAACGGTCAATATATGTGCAAATAAAACAGATTAAGTTAAAAAGCTTGCAAGCTAAGCATCAAGGGCAGGGGGCTTACTTTCAAATTCAGCAAGCATCTTAGTAATGAGCTGGTCTTTTTGCTGCCAAACTTGCTCAACCCAATCAAACATTTCTGCTTTTATCGCCTCATCAGTCTCATAGCCGCCATTTTGAACACTGGCAAATAAGTCATCAGGCATATTAATATGTCTGACATCGACGCCCAGACGCTTGATATTGCCTTTCCATAAGTCGCCATATGTCGGCACACCATCAGGATAGACGATGGTCATATCTAAAATACCATCGATATCTTCGCCAAGCGCACTAATCGCTAGTGACAAACCGCCCGCTCTTGGTTTAAGCAAATGCGTATAGGGCGACTGCTGCTTATCCCGTTTTACGGTGGTAAAACGTGTGCCTTCTAGATAATTTAACAGCGTAAAAGGCTTGTCTTTCAGTAATGCACAAGCGCGTTTTGCTTCTTCGATATCTTTGCCTTTTAAGGCAGGATTTTTCGCAATCGCCTCTTTAGAATGTCGACGCATCATTGGAAAATCGAGAAAATAGAAAGCTTGCCCAATGACCGGAATATATATCAGCTCAAACTTGGTAAAAAATCGCGTCAATGGCAAACGCTTTTCACTAATATATTGCACGATACTGGTATCAACCCATGATTGGTGATTGCTTACCAGTAAGTACTTGCCCTTGGTATGGATATCGTCAGGTAGGCTGATACGCCAGTCTTTATCCGGCAGGATATTATCGATCATCGCGTTATTGCTGTTAATCCAATAATTGGTCACATCAATGACCGCTTTATCAGCAATCGCTGCGCCAGTAACGGCTTTGGCTGCACCCATAATCCATACAGGGGGACCTGCCAACATACTATTAAAGGTAATAACGCCTGTTGCTGTGGTCAGCGAAGCAAGCTTGCCAAGTTTAGGATTGCGTTCATGTAGTTTTTGAACGAATGATTTGAATCGCATGTTAAATCCTCTTAACCTTACATATTATAAGTGATTAGTAACGTAGTGGCATAATACTAGCAGAAATCGATAGGCGTGTTTACGTAATTGGTTTGGCTTTACATTTCACCGTTAGTCGTGGATATACCTAGTAGCTGATAACTAATAGCTAATAGACGTCAATCGTATTTGATTTATTTTTATATCAAACTAGGTTTATAATGTACCGTTAATATTTAGAGGGTTTACAGTCGATGATCGAAACGAACACTCTTGAGCTCACGACAAGCCAAAAACAATAAAAAATCCAGTGCTAAATAATTAACACTGGATCAATAAGACCAATCAATCAAAGTACCAATTACTCAAAGTACCACTTAGCCTTGTAGCTGATCAATCATACCTTGGTATTTGTCTTTTTTCTCAGCAATCTTACTACGCTCTTCTTCTGCATTGTCTACCGATTCTCCAGAGTCTGCCACTTTCTTATCAAAAGCTTCTAACTCGGCAGTTTTGGCATCCAAAAGTCTGTTAAGCATAATAGCAACCGCTTTTTCAGAAACGTCAAGCGTCATATTAGAAGCTTCAGACGTAAAATCGTCTTTAAGCTTAGCAGCCCATTGATAGATATTAGCTATCGTCGCACTATGCTTGTCTTCATTTTCAGAATCAGACTTATCCTCTTCGTCAGATTTCGCTTCTTTTTTGTCAGAAATTAAGTCATCTTTGAGCTTAGAAGCCCATTGATAGATGTTCGCTATCGTCGTACTGTGCTTATCTTCTTTGGCAGAATTATCATCTTGATCGTCTTTATTGGACTCATCATCCTTGCCAGACTTAGTTTCTTCATCAACCTCATAGTCTTTGTCAGCATTGTAATCTTCAAAATCACCGTCTTCATAAACGACAGTATCACCTTTTACTACTTCTACGCCTGTTACCGCATCATTTGAAGGCGTTGTCGCTGCACTCTCAAGAGACTCTAAGGCATTTTTAATGTTATCGTTATTAGTAGACTTGTCAGACATGATTTATGATCCTTTTAATGGCATTAAGTGAAATATATTTACCGCCAATATTATGCCAGTACAATTTTTTATTCAGTATCTTAATGTAAATTACATGTTTCAATTTGCTAAAAAGACGGCTACGCCTTAAACAACTTCCATTTCTAATAGTGTTGTAGATGACGCTTCTAACTGATCATATTTTATCACCACATTATTACCTTCAAGACTGGTATCAAGCTCAACATGGTAAGTAGCAAGCGTGACACTTGTATCATCTAAGCATTGACCGGTGGCAAGGTTAAATCTCTGCTTATAAATAGGTGAGGCCACATACAGTACCGCTTCATCAATGCCAGCATCGTTGGTAACAGTAGTGCCTCCAATTAACCCTCTAGATAATACATTGGCTTGACTAAACGGGTCATAGTTATCAAGCGCAAACAGCTTAGCATCCTTAGTGCGAAAAATTGCCACTTGTTTACCCTCTATCAGTGCGCAAACACCAGTCTCAGGGAGTATGTCTTCTAATTTACAAACGGTATACTGGTTCATTGGGTGATCCTTATTCGTATATGATCGGAAAGTGTTAAACGTTGATTAAGCCAGCTCGGTCACTAAGATTTGAGTTTTTTCAGTATCGGTTGCGGGGCGGATCTGCTCGCGCTCGGTGACAAAGACAACGTTGTCATCTCCTTGCTCGCTATTGACGAAGTGACGGAAACGTTTGAGCTTTTCGCTATCGGTTATGGTGGCTTTCCACTCACACACATAGTTGTCGATCAGCAGTTGCATCTGCGCCTCTAGCTCATCAGCGATGCCCAAACTGTCTTCAATAATGACCGCTTGTAGATACGCCAATCCGCCATCTAAGCTCTCGCGCCATTTTGAGGTACGCTGGAGTTTATCTGCTGTTTTTATATAAAACATGATAATACGGTCGATGTATTTGATGACCGTGTCGCTATCAAGATCAGTGGCAAACAACTCGCCATGACGCGGGGTCATACCACCATTACCACAGACAAATAAATTCCAACCATTTTCGGTGGCGATAATGCCAAAGTCCTTGCTTTGTGCCTCCGCACACTCACGCGTACATCCGGACACGCCCATTTTTATCTTATGCGGTGAACGCACCCCTTTATAACGGTCTTCTAATCTTAATGCTAAGCCGACACTGTCATCGACACCATAGCGACACCAGTTATTACCCACACACGATTTAACCGTTCGCAGTGACTTACCATAAGCGTGACCAGTCTCAAAGCCAGCTTGCACCAATTGTGTCCAAATATCAGGCAGTTGGTCTAAACGTGCCCCAAATAGATCCACGCGTTGACCACCTGTGATTTTGGTATACAAATTAAATTCCTTGGCGACTTGCCCAAGGATGATCAGCTTATCGGCGGTGATTTCACCACCTGGCACACGAGGTACGACAGAATAGGTGCCGTCTTTTTGGATGTTGCCTAGATAATAATCATTGCTGTCTTGCAACGGTGTCAGTTCAGGCTTGAGCACATAATCATTCCAGCATGAGGCCAAGATGGAGGCGACCGTAGGTTTGCAAATCTCACAGCCATGACCGTTACCATGCTCATCCAACAGAGCATCAAATGTTCTAATACCATGAACACGAATCAAGCTATAGAGCTCTTGACGGGTATAAGCAAAGTGCTCACATAAATCATTATTGACCTCAAACCCAAGGGTCGTTAACTGATAGCTTAAAGTGTCTTTCACCATAGGCGCACAGCCACCACAGCCTGTACCTGCACTGGTACAGGATTTCACTTCTGCAATGGAGTAAGCACCGTTCTCAACCGCCGCGCAAATAGCCCCTTTGGTGACGTTGTAGCATGAGCAAATCGTGGCGCTATCTGGTAAATTTTCTATACCCATCGTTGGTTTTTCAACGTTAGGTAAAATCAGGCTTTCAGGATGGGCAGGCAAGTCGATATTGTTGAGATATAGCTGTAATAGATTGTTATAGTCTTCGGTATCACCAACCAATACCGCGCCAAGCAAGCGCTTATTATCAGACGTTGTGACCAGTTTCTTATAGATACCTGTCGCAGGATTTTGATATAAATAGCTCAAACTGTCTGCGCTTTTGCCATGGGCGTCGCCAATACTACCAACATCCACGCCCATGAGTTTGAGCTTGGTGCTCATATCAGCGCCTGTAAAGGTTTGCGAATGATCTCCTGAAATTTGCGCCGCACAAGTACTCGCCATGCTATAGCCAGGCGCCACTAAGCCAAATATTTGGTTATCCCACACCGCGCATTCGCCGATAGCGTAGACATGCGCGGCATTGGTGCGGCATTGTTCGTCAATTAAAATACCACCTCGTGCACCTATCTCAATACCGCACTCAGGATTGTTTTTGATAATGCCATCTTGCGGACGAATACCTGCACTAAAGACGATCATATCGGTGTCAAGCGAGGTATCATCGGTGAATTGCATGGTCAGCTGGCACGGATTCTCACTAAAGGTGCTCAGGTTTTTATGTATCGCGTCGCTATTATCAATAATGGCTTGGGTATTCTTACCAATCAATACTTTGACGCCAAGCGCCTCAATTTTTCGTTTCAAAATTTCACCGCCAGCAGCATCAAGCTGAACACCCATCAATTGTGGGGCGAACTCTACAACATAAGTTTCTAACCCTAAAGTGACCAGTGCTTTTGCTGCCTCAAGTCCCAGCAGTCCACCACCCACGACCACACCCTTTCTGACTGTTGGGCGCTCAGCAATGGCAAGAATGTCATCTAAATCGGCAATGGTTCGGTATACGTGGCAATGCGGATGTTCACGCCCTGGAATGGGTGGTACAAACGGATAGGAGCCTGTCGCCAGCACCAGCTCACCATATTCAATCTGCTCGCCAGCTTCAGTGATGATGTATTGATTGGTCGCATCGATATCTACAATGCGCTGATTCAGATGCAATTGAATTTGGGCGGCGGCATAGGCGCTCAAATCAACCAAATTTAGCTTACTGATATCTTTATGCTCAAAATAGCTCGATAAATACACACGATCATAAGCCGGACGGTCTTCTTCTGCAAAGACATGAATCTCAAATTTCTCATGTAGCCCTTGTTCTATGGCTCGCTCAACGAAATGGTGCCCGACCATACCGTTACCAATCACCACTAACTTAGCTTTATTTGTTGTACTCACTATAGTGCTGCTCATGCGCTTATCCTTAGTAATGGGGTTGTCTAAATATCGTGATCTAAACGTTATGATGTTTAGTAATATTTAGTGCCTACACCAATTACACCTTCAATAACTGTGCCAAGCACTGTTATATAGCGCTTTGTATTAAAGGGGATTGCTAAAAAATTCAGACGAATACGTATGACGCTCATCGCGTATTTACAAGGTCGCAAGGCATTTATGAGGAGGTTGATGATGATGGTAAATAAAACATTAATCGATCATTTGGCAATGAGGTGATAAGTATTGATGCACTAAAGTGGACAGATTCATGCACCAATTTGATTACATTTATAATGAGTGGCATTTCTTTATGTTTCTCAATGATACAAGGGCATCATGTTTTTTAAGAGATGAATCGGTTTGTGATAGTCGCCTGTAAGTCTGCTATTACAAAGCATTGACGCTTTCACCAAAGACGATGGTTTGCCTCTACAATGATTTTTATGACGGCAAATGGCACAGCCATTGCACCCCCTTAAGTGTTCTAACTGCTCATTCTGTTTAACATAACTTGTTCTTATAACTTTTTATGTTGGCCCTAAAGTTTGCCATTTAAGGAAATCGCTTATGTCGTCATCGCCACCATCGAACCCCGCTGCGCCAACTAAAAACAAGCTTAATATCTTATCTTTTACAGGTAAGAATAAAATTCTCCATCTTGGTTGGATGGCTTTTTTTCTGACCTTTTTTGTGTGGTTTAACCACGCACCATTCTTATCTGCCATTGGTGAGACCTTGAGTTTGACCAAGGATCAAGTCAAAACCTTGTTGATATTAAACGTCGCTTTGACTATTCCAGCTCGAGTCATTATTGGCATGTTGACCGATCGTTTTGGACCGCGCCTCGTCTATACCGCCATTTTGGCAATTGGCGCCATTCCCTGTTTTACCTTTGCCTTTGCGCAAGATTACAACGCGCTGGCACTGTCCCGTTTTTTCTTGGGTTTTGTGGGTGCTGGGTTTGTGGTGGGTATTCGTCTCATGAGTGATTGGTTCCCTGCAAGTGAGCTGGGTACTGCTGAAGGTATTTATGGCGGTTGGGGAAATTTTGGTTCTGCTGCTGCTGCGCTGCTGTTACCGACAGTAGCTATTATTGCTGCTGCTATATTTGGTGGTGATGAAGGATGGCGTTATGCGACGGCCACCTCCGGGGTGGTGATGATGCTCTATAGTGTGATTTTTTATAAGATGGTGCGTGATACGCCTAAGGGTGCGACGTATTTTAAACCCAAAAAGTCTGGCGCCATGATGGTGACCTCAACAGGTGACTTTTGGCTGATGATGGCGTTTAAGCTACCAATGTATTTGGCGTTAGCGCTTTTGGGATGGAAGTTATCACCCGCTGGTGTCAGCTTACTCAGTCAGGCAAGTGTCAATATCGTCTACATCGGATTGGTCGTTTTATATATTTATGAGTTTGTGAGTAGTTATCGCTTTAATAAAGAGGTATTTACGACTCCTGTGCCAAAAGCGCATCAATATGATTTTAAGCAAGTCGGTATCTTAAATATTTTATACTTTGCGACCTTTGGCTCAGAGCTTGCCGTAGTGTCTATGTTGCCGCTTTTCTATCAAGAGACATTTAATCTATCAATTGTGATGGCAGGGGTTTTGGCATCTAGCTATGCGTTTATGAACTTGATGTCGCGACCGGGCGGCGGCTGGCTCAGCGATAAGTTTGGTCGCAAAATAACGCTGCTGATTTTGACCGCAGGTTTGGCTGTTGGTTATTTATTAATGGGTATCGTGGATTCAACATGGCCAATTGCACTGGCATTATTCATCACGATGTTTTGCTCTTTCTTTGTACAAGCGGGTGAAGGTGCTGTGTTTGCGGTTATTCCACTGATCAAGCGTAGCATGACCGGACAATTTGCTGGCATGACCGGCGCTTATGGCAATGTTGGCTCGGTTGTTTATTTAACTGTATTGAGTCTGGTCTCTTATCAAGTATTCTTCATGGTGATTGCCGCGACCGCCGTCGTTGGCTTCTTTGCGCTGTTCTTTTTAAAAGAACCTGAAGGCGTCATCATCGAAGAGATGCCTGATGGCAGCTTTGCCCAAATTAAAGTGAGCTAATTATGCAAATGAATGAGGCACTGTGGCAGCTTGATTTTCATACCATGCAAGGGCGTAAGTCTGAAAATCAAGACAGCTTGCTAACAACAACATGCTTGCCATATGACAAGCTTTCAGCATCAGTGTCCAGCAGCAGCAACGATAGATGTCACTATATGCCCTGTGCGCCTTTATTGGTGCTGATGGCTGATGGCGTCAGTGCCTGTCAGTTCCCCAAACAAGCCAGTCAATTGGTGGTCAACACTGTCACGCACCATCTTACCTTAGCACTTAAAAATAAAGCAATTGAAGAGATGGTATTGGCAGAGAACCAATCGCAATCAGCAAACATAGACTTTGATGACAATCAAGTTGCCATTTTGATTCGTGAGGCGGTCAATAAAGCCAATGACGCCCTCTATTTCCCGCAAGTCTATGAGCGCGTGCCACCACTATTATCCACCTTATCAGGTCTACTATGTATCGGCGACCGTATCCATCTGTTTCATACAGGCGACTCGCGTATTTACCGTGTCGGTTTAGAGAGTATAAAAGTGCTCAGTAAAGACCACCGCATTCACCATGGGCAAGATAAAGGCGCGCTATCCGCCGCTATTGGCGCGGATACGATGGTCGAGCTCCAGCAGTCAGTATTTACCTTGCATCAAAATGAATGCTTAGCACTGATGACAGATGGCGTCTATGAGTCTATTGCAGCGTCCGAGCTCCAGTTTGAGCTATGTTCAGCAGTAAAGGCGCTGTGTCAGCCGAGTCAAACGATAGATACGACGGATAATAGCTCGAATGACGGGGCAGTGAATAGTCTTAGCATCAGCCAAAGCATATGCGAGCAGGCGTTTAACGAGGGCAGTCATGACAATTTAAGTATGGTGATACTCGGTATGAATGCGCAAGCGCTCCATAAGAAAAAGACAGCCAATAGCGCTCATACTAAGAACAATAGTGATAATGAAAACGCTAGCTTTCATGATATTCATCGTTATCAGTTATTAACGGGCTTAGAAGTGGGGGCGCGGATTGATGGTTTTATCGTCAAGCATATTATAGCCTGCACTGCCCGTAGCGAGGTGTACTTAGTAGAAGATGAGCATCAGCATGAGTTTGTGCTCAAGTCTCCAAGCCTTGATGCAGCTACTGATGGACACTATCTGCGCGAATTTCTAAAGGAGCGTAAAATCGGTTTGAGCTTATCTAAGCACAGACGGGCAGGCGAGCCTGCCTATAATCAGGCAGATCCTAATAATTCATCTAGCGACAGCAGCCTTACAAGCATCAGCGGCATAAAACCCTATCAAGATGCGAGCTCAGCGCTTAGTTCTTCAGGATTGCTACGTTATTACCCCGTACCAGCGAGTAGTACTTATTTATACCATCTGACCGAATATATTGAAGGCGAAAGCCTCAGAGATTTTATNGATGCGAGCTCAGCGCTTAGTTCTTCAGGATTGCTACGTTATTACCCCGTACCAGCGAGTAGTACTTATTTATACCATCTGACCGAATATATTGAAGGCGAAAGCCTCAGAGATTTTATGGATCGTCATGCGCCTTGTGATGTGTGGCAGACCTATGATTTGTTAACCAAAATAGGCATGGCGGTTCGGGTGATGCATCGAAACTATCTATTGCATCAAGATATCAAGCCGGAAAACATCCTATTGACCACATCAGGCGCGGTCAAATTGATAGATTTTGGTTCAGCCAGCTCTTCCATACTTAAAGACAGTACGCGACCACCGAACGGTGATTTGCACTATGCTGCACCAGAATATTACACCGATGCACCAAAAGGTGTGCATTCTGATTTATTTTCCATAGCGGTGATTGGCTATGAGCTGCTAACAGGTGAGCTGCCATTTAGCTCGCAAGCGTTGATGCATTCACATCAAGCAAATCATACATTAACCCTACCTACTCAATTATTACGTCAGTACCGTGTACCTGCTGCCAGCCAGCAAGCGCTAATGCGTGCGCTGCTTGCTAATACCCAAGCTCGCTATCAAGCAATTGGTGAGTTCTTACAAGATTTTAACCCTGAGAATCATAATTATATTAGCGACCCTGAGCCGCTCATCATACGCAACCCATTACTGGTATGGCATAGCATTTGCTTTATTCAATTTGTGCTCATTTTTTCGCTGTTGGCTTATTTCTTATAAGCGCAGGCTTTAAGCACAAAAGACACTCTGACACGCCATTTAATTAATGCTGCGCGTTGCGGCTAAGGGATTTTTTGCTCATGTCATCAGATAGATCAAAATTAACAATACAGACAACGTCTCATGCTCATTTAAATGCGGGTATTGTCATTATTGGTGCTGGCATGGCAGGCAGCCGTTTTGCCATTGAGCTGGCACGTGCCCAGCAGCAAAGTAAGTCGCCAAATAACCAAAGACCATTACCGATTACCCTTATCAGCAAAGAGCCAGAGGTCGGCTACAACCGCATTATGCTATCACCAGTACTGGCAGGAGATAGCGCCTTTGAGGATACTTATTTATACGAGCAATCAGAGTATCAACAGCTGGGTATCACCGTATTGGCTGGAATTTCGGTTGACACAATAGACATCAAACAGCAATCCATTGAGCTTGATAATGGACAGACGCTGGTGTATGCCAAGCTGGTTATCGCTACAGGTTCAAGCGCTCGAATCATTCCTTTTCCTAATTATGATGCTAAAGGCGTGCACGTGTTTCGAGAAGTAGCCGATGTAAATGCACTAACCGCATATGCACATCAAGGGAAAAAAGGTCTGGTGATTGGGGGCGGGGTATTAGGGTTAGAGGCCGCGTGTGCTTTGGCTTCTCAAGGAGCAGATATGACGGTTGTTCATGTGGACAGCTATGTACTGAACCGACAGCTTGATTTGCCCGCCGCTGAGCTATTGCAAGCAGAGCTCAGTTGTCGAAATGTCGGACTTGAGGTATCAGCGATCACTGAATGTATAGCGGTCAACAACCAGCATGAAGTGTGCGGATTGTTGCTAAAAGATGGGCGCATGTTGCCAGCAGATTTTGTGGTCATGGCAGTGGGAGTGGTACCTAATATCACATTGGCAAAAGACAGCGGACTGACGGTCAACCGTGGCATCATGGTCGATAATTATATGCATACCAGCGCTGCCAACGTATACGCTATTGGCGAATGTGTGGAGCTAGACGGTGAGCTGTTCGGTATGGTGGCGCCCGTCAATCAGCAAGTTGATACCTTAGTTTCTGTCCTAAAAGATGCGAGGATATCAAACGATGGCTTAGCATCCAGAAATAATTGGCACCCCTTTACTAGCAAACCGCTGTCTTTAAAGCTAAAAGTATCTGGCATCAGTGCTTTTTCAGCAGGGCAAGTCGACTTTGATGAGGAGGAAGCGGCGGCTATCGAAACCATCACTTATCAGCAAACCAGTATAAATCACTATCATTGCCTCTATCTTAGAAACAATAAACTGATCGGCGCTGTACTCTACGGTGAGGTCAATGAGGGCAGTTTCTATAGCCAGCTGATTAACAGCAATAGTGATATCGCGCCTATAAAAGCGGATTTAATATTTGGCGAGGCTTACTGTGATTTGGAGAAAATAACGACAGATAATGAGGCTAACGGAGACATGGATAACGATAGCGATCTGGATTTATTAAGCGCAGCAGACATAGTAGGAGCGGCGTCATGAGTGAAGTGATCTTGAGTAATAAACCAAATGCTAGTCAAGAATTAGAAAGTGGTATACGCCGATCTGATCACAAATCTAATGACATGATCAATCCTTCAAAAACGGCTCTTATTGCCACTTATACTGAAGAAACGACGTCCACCATACGTACCACTTGTCCTTACTGCGGGGTAGGGTGTGGCGTCCTAGCCAGTGTCGATGCGACAGGGGTAGTGAGTGTCAAAGGAGATCCTGAACATCCTGCTAACTTTGGTAAATTGTGCTCAAAGGGCGGTGCATTGGCGCAAACCTTAGGCAGTGAGCGACGCTTAACTGAGCCTTACTATCAAAACAAGCAAGCGGTAATGCAACAACATCGACCCACGCAATTGGGTAATGATTTTAACGCTATCGACATATCTGATGAGCCCCTTATAAAGCCTACCGATTGGAATAACGTCTTAGATGATATTGCCACGCGCTTAAACGACACTATTGCTAAGCATGGTCGCGACAGTATTATGTTTTATGTCTCAGGACAGCTGCTCACTGAGGATTATTACGTCGCCAATAAGTTTATCAAAGGCTTTATCGGTAATAATAATATTGATTCCAACTCACGCCTATGTATGTCTTCCGCAGTAGCAGGGCACAAACGTGCCTTTGGCGCTGATTTGGTGCCTGGTAATTACGAGGATTTAGAGTCCTGCGATTTATTGGTGCTGGTGGGCTCAAACATGGCATGGTGTCACCCTATTTTGTTTGGACGTTTTTTAGCTGCCAAAAAAATTGATCCCAGTAAAAAGCTTATTGTCATTGATCCGCGTCGTACGGATTCCTGTGAGTTCGCAGATTTGCACTTACCAATAGCAGCGGGCACCGATACGCATTTATATAATGGGTTGTTGCACTATCTTAAGCAGCAAGGTTGTTGCGATGAGCATTACCTCAATCAATGTAATGATGTCGATCTCGCTTTGGAGGCTGCCAAGACGTGGAGCATCGACAAAGTCGCTCAAGCATGCAAAATCAGCGCTGACCTCATACGCCAGTTTTATCAGCTAGTCGCTGCCAATGACAAGACAGTGACCGCGTTTAGTATGGGTGTTAACCAATCAAAGAGTGGCACCGACAAGGTCAATGCCATTATCAATAGTCATCTGTACACCGGACGCGTAGGAAAAGTAGGCGCCAGTCCGTTTTCACTTACTGGTCAGCCAAACGCCATGGGTGGCCGTGAAGTCGGGGCGCTGGCTAATTTGCTGGCGGCACATTTAGATTTGAGTAATGGTATTCATCGTCAACTGGTGGCTGACTTTTGGCAGGCACCGCAGTCTATTGCGCCAGAGGTGGGCATCCAAGCTTGTGATGCTGCCGATGCTATCTTAGATGGGCGTATCAAAGCCATTTGGATTATGGCGACCAATCCAGTCGTGAGCTTACCTGAAGCGGATAAATTTCGCCGCGCATTAGCAGCTTGTGACTTGGTCATTGTCTCTGACTGCTCGGTAGACAGCGATACGGTTAAGTGCGCAGATATTGTATTGCCAGCCCAAGGTTGGGGCGAAAAGTCAGGCACAGTCACCAATTCTGAGCGGCGCATCTCACGCCAACGGGCTGTAAAGCCTGCACTCGATCTTGCCAAACCTGATTGGTGGATACTCTCGCAAGTGGCGAGGCGTATGGGGCTATCAGGGTTTGATTATGACCATCCTAGTGAGATATTTAATGAGTACGTGGCGCTCACTGCTTTTAAGAACGACCCTAATCAATCAGAATCGAAAAAGAATCAACCGCGCTATCTCAATTTGGCTAAAGACTTACCAATGCCAATCCTAAACCGTTCTGACTATGAGGTAATGAATCCCTTTCAGTGGGGCGGTGCTCGTATTACACCCACTCAAGTAAAACTCATTGCTATTACGCCTTCAGATAGTGCTAGCCTGCCTAATTTTCATCACTTCCATCAACATCAACGTCGGCAGAAGTCGAATAAGAGCGATGTCAAGAATAGAGATAAGCGGCATAACACTGACTTCAACCCATCAACCGTGAATCTACGCCTGATTACGGGCAGAATACGAGATCAGTGGCATACCATGACACGCACAGGACTGGCGCCACAGCTCAATCAACATGAATCTGTGCCGACACTGACTATCCATCCTAATGAAGCCAAACAACTCGGTGTTGAAAAGGGCGACTATGTGCAGCTACATCCTCGCTATGAGCAGAGCCTGCCGAATAGTGAGGCGACAACTATTGATACTAATAATTTTAGTACAGATACAGATAATATAGAGCAAACAGTTTTAGCGCAAATCGTCATCAGCGATAGTATGCGTGTTGGTGATGCCTTTATGCCCATGCACTGGAGTAATGCCTTTGCTAGCTTTGCACGAGTAGGAACACTCATTCCGATTGTGGTCGATCCACATTCAGGACAGCCTGAGCTAAAAAACTCAGCGATTCGCATGAGCGCCGTGCCTATGCAGACACTTGGCAAGATTATGGTGCATCCTGATTTTCAGGACACCATATTAGTGCACTTGCGTGCGATGACTGCTCATTTTAAGAAGGAAGCAATAGCGGGTGAGTCGCAAACAGCGTCTACAAACTTTGAGTTAAATGATGCAGGTTCGTCTCTCTCACTACCAGCGCTGACATGGAGTATCAGCAGGCAAGCCAATAGTGTGCTCATTACCCTTGCCAGCCCAGCCGAGCGCACAGCTAGGCAGTTGCTTGACCCTAAATTTTGGCAGCAGTTTATCGATGACTATCAAAAGTCTGTATCAGACAAGTGGTTGACTGGCAATGCCGACGATACTCTGACGGTTAATAGCGCTTTCACCTTGAGTAAACCAGAGAAGCAACTACGCTTTATCTCGACTCAGTCGGAGGTGAGGAGTGAAGCGTTAAACCATATACCAAGTCCTTTAGACTCTGCTATGCCGAGTGATCAGCTGCTATTAGCTATTTATTTTGCACCAAAATTGATGTATTTGCCTAGTACACATTGGCTTGACAGCTGCTTTGGCAGTACCGATGCCATACCAGTACAGCAGCGCTATAAATGGCTGCTGGCAGGTCGTCCAGCTACTGGCTATATCGATCCAGGTCCGTTGGTGTGCTCTTGCATGGCAGTCGGAGAAAACATCATTATCAATGCAATCACCAAGCAGCAGTGTCATAGCGCACAAGCAGTGGGCAAAGCGTGCCGTGCTGGTACCAATTGCGGCTCGTGTGTGGGTCAAATCAATGCGCTTATTGAGGAGTATGCGTCATAGCTGTCTTATAACTTCTTTATAACCGCCTTATGAAATACAACCAATTGATCAATATGGCATAGGGCTTGCACCGTATATTGCACTAACAGCATCATTAGGAGTCACCGTCATGACGGATTCATCTGCCTTTATCGCAACACTACCTCCAAACGATTTATCTAATAAAAAGTGTGTCGTCAATGCGCTAAACACGCCATTAAATATAGCAGCTACAAAAGTAGGTACTGTGCATTTAGTCGGTGCAGGCTCTGGTGATCCTGAGCTGCTCACACTAAAAGCTTTGCGAATCATGCAGCGCGCTGATGTGGTGCTTTACGATAGCCTAGTCTCAGAGGATATATTGGATATGTGCGAACCAACAGCGGAAAAGATATTTGTTGGTAAACGCCGAGCCAATCATGCGCTGCCGCAAGAAGGCATCAATGAGCTGTTGGTCAAGCACGCGCTGGCAGGTAAAACAGTTGTAAGACTCAAAGGCGGCGACCCTTTTATCTTTGGGCGCGGCGGCGAGGAGCTTCAAGAAGTGGTGCGCCATGGTATCTTTTTTGAATCTATCCCTGGTATTACTGCCGCCAGTGCCGCTGCTAGCAGTGCAGGTATTCCATTGACGCATCGCGACCATGCGCAGGCAGTGAAGTTTGTAACGGCATATAAGAAATCAGGAGCGCCAAATAATAACTATGACGAGCATTTAGATAGCACCCAAACCATCGTTTTTTATATGGGATTGCATCAGCTAGATGAATTGACCGAAGGGTTAATAGCAGCGGGACGAGATAGCGCGACGCCTTTTGCGGTGATTAGCCATGCCAGCTTGCCTACGCAGCAACTGCTCATCGGCACGCTTGGTAGTATCGCTAAGCAGCAAGCTGAAGCGAAATTACCAACCCCAGCATTACTGATTATGGGCGATGTGGTGACGCTATATCATGAATTTGCAGACTACAACCTTGGTACATTTGGTAAGCGTGCAGTCTGCAATATTAAGCAATCCATCACTGATAAACATCTTATACCTACTTTTGAGAGTGTTGCATAAAATATAGGGTTAGTCTAAATGCTCAATAAGATGACTTTAAGACACGCTAATCCTTTAACTATAAATTTCGTAATTGCTTAATTAACCAGCGATGTATACCACTGTCACTGGTACGTGGATGCCATGCTGCAATTACCTTAAAGGTAGGCGGTAATGCTTCGATTTTAATCTTTTTAACTTTATTATTTGGTAGTAGTCGTGCAGGATAAAAGGCAATCATATCGGTGGTATGTAGGATATCTGGCACTGCTGAAAAGCTAGGCACTGACATCACAATATGGCGTTTAAGCCCTTTCTCTGCAAACCATTGATCATGCGATCCGCGCAAATTGGCCCGCGAAGGCGATACCACCAGCTGCGGGTGTGCGGCAACTTGAGCCAGTGTGAATATCTCTGTTACAAAGGTATTTTTATAACCCGTCACACATAAATGCTGCTCTTCAAATAGCGTCACATACGATAAATTATCAGGGATAAACTCTGGAAAAGTAATCAGCAAATCAAGTTCGCCTGCCGCAATAAGCTGATTGATATTGTCTGAGGCAAAATCTCTCACTATCAGCCTTAAATTAGGCGCTTCACGGCGTGTGATACTAAACAACTGCGGCAATAATGCCTGCGTCGCATAGTCGGTTGCACTAATCGTAAAGACGCCTTTGTAGGTTTGCGGCGTAAACACTTCTGGCTCTAACAATACTTCCAACTGCTTTAATATCTCGTCAATCGGTTGCTGCATCGCTAGTGCTTTTGGTGTTGCCACCATGCTATTGCCTTGACGAATAAACAAACGATCATCAAACAAATCCCGTAGCTTACGCAACTGCTCGCTAATCGCTTGTTGTGTCAGTCCCATTTTGCGCGCAACTTGCGAGAGGTTTTGTAGATCAAGCAGCGCCTGCAATACCCTAAGCTGCTTGATATCTAGCCGGTTCATACCATTCATAACACTCACCATTAATAATTGTACCATAAACAAGAAAGGCTTGTTTCTAATTGTACCCATAAAACTCTATGCTGACCAACATTGCTTAAGTAATCATTAGATTGGTTATTAAGCATCAAAACAGACTAAATACATTCAATAATAAGCCATCAGCTGCTTTAAAAGAGACATTTATGACACAAACCATTCTAAATACAAATACACTATTTTCCTCTGTACAACTTGGACCTTATACCCTTAAAAACCGTATCGTAATGCCGCCATTGACACGCTCTCGTAGCACGCAGCCTGACAATATTCCTAATGACTTAATGGCCAGCTACTATGCACAGCGTGCGACAGCAGGTTTTATGGTGACTGAAGGTACACAGATTGAGCCACGAGGCCAAGGTTATGCATGGACGCCCGGGATTCATTCACCAGCCCAAGTTGAAGGCTGGAAAAAAGTCACGCAGGCAGTACACGCTAAAGGCAGTATTATTTTTGCGCAGCTGTGGCACGTTGGCCGCGTGTCTCATACCAGCTTACAGCCGCAAGGTGCTCAGCCTGTAGGCCCATCAGCGATTGCTGCTGACAATGTAAAAGTATTTATTGAAACAGGCCCAGGTACAGGCGCATTGGCCGATCCAAGTGAGCCACGCGCACTGAGCACAGAAGAAGTGGGTGAACTGGTCGCTATGTATGCGGCAGCCGCACGCAACGCATTAGAAGCGGGTTTTGATGGGGTAGAGCTACATTGTGCCAATGGCTATTTGGTGAACCAGTTCATATCTGAGCATAGTAATACACGTGATGATCAATATGGTGGTTCGTTGACCAATCGTCTGCGTTTTTTAAAAGAAGTGGTCGCTGCCGTCAGTGATGTGGTTGGTGCTGATCGTTTAGGCGTACGTTTTGCGCCTTTATTTGCCAGCACGGATGAGACTCGTGTGTATCTAGGGCTGGTAGAAGCAGACCCTCATCATACCTATATTGAAGCGATTAAGGTGCTTGAGCAGGCTGGTATTGCTTACTTGTCTATTGCAGAGGCTGATTGGGATAATGCTCCAGATTTGCCAGAGCCTTTTTACCAAGCTGTCAGAGCTGAGTTTTCAGGACGTATTATTTATGCGGGTAAGTATACTGTGCAGAAGTGGGTCGATATATTATCTAAAGGTTATGGGGATTTATTTGCTTTTGGTCGTCCTTTTATTGCTAATCCCGATTTACCTGAACGCATAGCCAATGATTGGCCACTCAATGAGGCAGATCCTGCCACGATGTATGGTGGCACTGCCATTGGCTACAGTGATTATCCTCGCTATCAGGAATAGCAAAGCAGCTGAGCATTGAATGAGATAAGGCCATTAATATTAATGGCCTTATTTTTATTTATAAATTTGAGACTTGTTGGATATTCACAAACAGTCAATCATCAAGCGACAATTATTGTTTTTTTTCGCTTAAACATCTTTCTTTTATCATTTTATCAATAGGTAGCAGGCAATGAATCAGAATACTAAAGACAGACTGATACGTATATTAGTAGGATATGTCGGACTTTATCCGACGCTCTTAATCGTATTAACGTTATTAAAGCCTGTGACTCATGGTCTAAGTCTGCCAGTGGTGGTATTGATTGAAACCATAATACTCGTGCCGTTGACGCAGATGGTGTCATTTCCACTAGCAGGCTGGCTCATTGAGCGTTTAAGAAGATAACAGGCGTTGCTCTTTGCCTAGTTTGGATATGGGTTTTTAAGAGTATTGATTGAGATGATAAATGATTGATGGCACGGGTAAGTTTATAAACCAGGTAATTGAGTTGATTGGATTTCAGCCGGATATTAAAAACAGCACTCTATAATAAGGAGGAAAATAAATGGTTCATGAACCTTGATATCTGACTTAGACTGAGTACAACAATTCCCATTTATTATAGAGTGTGCATGAGAGCAGATAAGTATTCGAAGGCTTGATTCTGCGCTTATCAAGAATTTCTCTATGATCACCCGAAAGGTCAGCAGATTTTCGAGCGCAAATGAACAAAAGCGTAAAACAAAGTAAAATGAGCATCCATCAATCTTGTACTTTCTACAACAATGAATAACCTGAGTTAGAAACGCTCCTGAATGGGTACAATTACATATTCCTATTGCACCTTTTCCTGATAAGGTGCATGGATATTTATTGCTTTAAATTCTTGTTTTTTTAATTGAGTTGCCAGTAAAGAGGACGACCATAAACCTTAGCAAAATAATCAATTAATGTTCTAACATTTAGAGAGACATGACGAGTATGAGGGTAAATAGCTGCGACATGTTGAGGTGTGGTTTTGACGGCCGTACTATAATCAGGTAATAGCTTGATAAGCTCACCGCTCTTTAAATACTCACCGATGAGCCAATCTGGAAAAAGCACAATCCCCATACCTTTGAGTGCAGATACCAATAAAGATTCTGCATTATTGGACATCAATAAAGCGGGTGCTAAGAATGGCGTCCAATCTTCACTTTCTGTTTTAAAAAGCCAACGATTGGGTCCTGTTGATCCTTTATATACTAAGCATTTATGATGTGTCAGATCTGCTGGCACTTGCAGTTTACCATGCGTGTTTATGTACGATGGAGAGGCGGCAAGATGATAGGTTTGCTCGCCAAAAATACGCGCATGAAAGGCGGAGTCATGTAACGTGCCAATTCTAAAAATAACGTCTGTTGCATAGTGATGCGGATCAATAAAGTCATCCGTTAAACTCAAATCTATCTGTAATTTAGGATACTGAGCACTAAGCTGTGGCAGCCAAGGTGCGATATGTCGTTGTCCAAAAAATACAGGAGCGTTGATTCTAATTAAACCACCCGGTTCTAATGTCCTGTCTTGAAGCTCCTGCTGTGCTGCACTCATGCTCTCGGTCATGGATTTTGCATAGCGCATAAATACGCGACCTGCCTCAGTAGGAGTAACAGCGCGTGTATTACGGTAAAAAAGCTGCTGTCCCAGTGAGTCCTCTAACTGTTTGATAATACGTGACACTTTAGAAGCCGAAACGCCTTCTTTTCGAGCCACTACAGAAAAACTCTGAGCGTCAAAAACCTCTATAAAAAATAATAGTGTTTGTATGTTGATGGTATCTACCGTATTCATTTGTGCAACTTATGCAAAGGTCATTTTCGTATTATAGCGTTTTTTAATGGGTATACATTGCTGTAAGCTGCAGCGTATTGCTCATTAAGGATTTTTTTCATGCACATTTTATTGATATTCATTGTTGTGTTAGGCGGCATGGGGTTGTCTGTTGAAGCAGGATTACTTGGGCCTTTAGGGAGTCAGGTAGGCGAGCTGTGGGCAACATTGAGCATTTTTGGTGTTGGCGCTGCTTTAACATTCTTTTTGATGCTGTTTTTTAGTCCGCGAGACAGCCCTTCCTTTTTCTCACAGCCGCCTTTGCTACTGGTTGGTGGTATTTTAGGGCCTGTTTATGTGGTGGTATTAACCGTGGTGACGCCTGTTATTGGCATTGCGCTGACGATGATTGGGATATTGGCTGGGCAAGTATTTCAGAGTTTAATCATAGATCATTATGGTTTATTCGAAACCATGGAACGAAAAATAGATAGCAAACGAATTATCGCTTTATTTTTCATTATTGCCGCACTTGTTTTTATGGCAAAAGGATAACCTAAATGATGCTTATTTTAATGATTGTATTAGCAATAATTGGCGGTGCAGCTTTGAGCATTCAAGCGGCATTAAATGGTCGCCTTGGCGGCAATGTTGGCGTATTTAAAAGTGCCTTTTTAACCTTTTCTGTGGGTGCAGTAGTAACTGCCTTGCTCATTTTCTTTTTTGAGCCAAATCATACCGTTACTTTGATGGATGTCCCTAAATGGCAATTGCTTGGTGCCTTATGCGGTGTGCCTTACATTGTCATTATGGTGGTTGCGGTGCAGCGTATTGGGACTGCTGTAGCAACGGTAGCAGTTATTTTTGGTCAGCTGAGTATGAGTGTATTAATTGATAATTTTGGTTGGTTAGGTAATGAGGCGATTAGCCTTTCAGGCAGTCGAATAGGTGCTTTGGTTTGTTTGGCAATTGCGCTTTATTTTATTTATGCTAGCAGCAAGTCTGAACCTAAAGAGGCTCAGTAGTGAGCTATGCTGAAGAAATTGTAGAAACTAATATGGGAGGTTTTAATCAGACAGCTCGATCATAATGACCCATGCTGTTGATTTTATAGTCAATAAGTTCATATCTAACACTAGCAGTTCGATGCTTGTATAGCGTACCGTTGAACTAATCGCAGATCATTATGGTATTCCAATTAATTAGATTTTGTTAATGCTAGTGCTTACATTTAGCTAAAAATACTGGTAAAAAATCCAAGCCTGAAGGCACTGGTTCATGGATTCAAACGCTCCCTAGGTAACCTATCTTAAATATTTCTGAGCCTCTCTTTTAGATACGGCTCAATTAAGTCTAGAAGAATAGGAAATTTATAAATACCAAGTCAGAATGTATAGGAAAAAGGATTTTCTATACACGTTTGGAAGACACAAAATACGATATCAATATATCCTAAGGGGGTATCAATGGACGCAAATGTGGATCAGAGTATCCGTTTACCGATCCCTAAAATAGAATCGCTACAATCAGGATGTAATACCATCCGAAAAAGCTACGTTATCCGCTGGATTGATAATCAATTAAAAAAGCATTAAGTGATCGCTTTCAATTCGAAAAAACTGACCAGCCCGTTTTCTGTACCAGCATCTCTAATGCCTTTGACCCAAGTTTGGAATTTCCTACGTGATCAAGCCCTGGTGACCAGACTGCGATTGAGCCTTTACCTGGCGCTATCGTCAAAATACCGCCACCAACACCACT
The DNA here is from genome assembly GCF_036861305.1 of Psychrobacter sp. S4(2024). NCBI lineage: Bacteria > Pseudomonadati > Pseudomonadota > Gammaproteobacteria > Moraxellales > Moraxellaceae > Psychrobacter > Psychrobacter sp. S4(2024). The sequence continues at coordinate 678,851 of NZ_JAZAQR010000003.1, forward strand.
TTTACCCGGTAGCCCGACACGGTAGGCAAATTCACCAGCGCCATCGTAATGACCGCACATCATCATTAAGGAGTTTATCCGTCGAGACTGCTGTGCATTAATCACTCGTATCCCTGTGTGTTGATTAACACCATTAGACACTAAAAAAAGACCCGCACGGGCTAACTGCTCACAACTCATTGCAATCGCGCATTGATGAAAATAAACACCGAGCACCTTATCTACATCGTGCTTTATATGACCAAAGGACTTCATAAAGTGGGCTAAGGCGGCATTTCGATCTCTGTGATCCATTTCAGACGCTGCCACTTTATGGTCAAAACGGATCGAATCATCATCGGCAATAAAGTGTACAAACCGCAGAATTTCACCCAAGGTTTCTTTCGGCTCATGTCCCATCATAATGGCATCCACCACGGCAATCGCACCAGCATTGATAAATGGATTACGCGGTCGACCCGATTCAAACTCCAATACCGTGATTGAGTTAAAGGGATCGCCAGATGGCTCACGACCAACATGGGTCCAAATCGCATCACCTAACTTGCCAAGACCGATGGTTAAGGTAAATACTTTGGAGATACTTTGGATCGAGAATAGGGTGCTCGCATCCCCTGCTACATATACCTGCCCATCAGGTGTCGCTACGGCAATACCAAACTGGTTCGGATCGACATGCGCCAGTTGCGGGATATAATCTGCCACTTTTCCACGATCAGTTTCAAGGGCCATCTCTGCGGCAATATCATTAAGAATCTGTTGCATATGAGTTGGGTAACCGTATTTCTACTGCGTTGTTAGATAATAGTGATTTTAACTGAATAAAAGGTGATAAGGATGTAAATATTATATTTTAATTCAGGTCTATTGAAGTGAATTGCACTCAGATTCTCGGAGATTATTGTGACCGTGAGCATAATCTCACAGTCATTTCAGTTTTTTTTCATAAATAATGAGTGGGGTTGCTCCGTATTATCAGTTCAGGGATACTTATTTTCACCCTCCAAAGAGGTACTAGATAAATCCATGTCTACATTTAATGTAGTAAATAATTACCAAGAGGTTATTAACTCTATTGATACAGTTGATATATTTCGCCAATCTCATAGATATAAAGTTAGGAATTTTTAATCTAGTCAAATTTATCAATCCTATCGTAGGTTCTGCATAGATAGTACTATAGCTATGACTTACACCCAAAAAAGCTCTAAAAAATAGTAAGAATATTATATGTCAGTAGAGTTGACACCAGTAAGAAGTCGTTACTTGCTCAATTATTGTGTTTTGATCTGAAAGGATGTGAATAAATTTGATTTATAAGCTCATACTAAATAAGCATTTGCAGGTTGCACTGCTGTTTTTGCTGATTCAGCAAATTATTGTTGCTTCATCAACGTACTTTATTGCTCGCCTTGCACAAAGTTTGACCGAGGAGAGTATCTCAATTTTATATATGGTGCTATTTGCCGTCTCTTTAGTAGCGGTTTATGTGCCCGCGTATTTTTGTGTCACCAATACGGAGCGCGCCAAGTACGATGCTCATAAGCTGTACAATGATAATTTTCATACTGTCTTTTTAGGCAAGACCTACTTGTTATCTAACGATGAGTTACAGAGTACGGCAACCACAACACTCGCTCAGGAAAGCAACTACACCCTTGAAACCGTCATTGATAGCATTTTTGATATTTCAGCGCTGGTGCTCAATGTCTTATTTAATGTGTTGGTCATTGCTTGGTTTTTAGATGGCACCTTACTGCTTGGTTATGCAGTAGGAATTGTTTTCGCCTCCATGTTTGTGCATTTTAGACGACATGCTTTAAAAACGGCTGCCAAAACAGATCAGCAATCACGGCTGAATTTAACCGCTAAACTCTTTGACAGTTGGGATAACGTCGTTATTTTCAATAAGCATAATTACACGCTCTATAATAATATTGTTCAAAAAAGCTTTGCGACAGCGAAGAATAATAGTGTTAAATCCACATCGATCCAGCATATCAATTCAAGTCTAGGCATAATCATATTGATGCTGCCTGTTTTTGTGGTCACGGCTTTTATTTTTAATAAAAATTGGCAGGATGCTGCGACGATGGCGGTACTAATTGCCACGCTGCCAAGACAAATTCAGCTATTGCAAATGTGCTATGCATTGATTGGATACCATACCAGTATTGGCGTTATCAAAACGATGCTAGATGGTATTTTGGAGGTCTTACAACCTACCGCTGTCAATTTAGATAACTATATTCAAGCAGACCAAATACGTGTTAAGCAAACAGGGGATATTTTTGATTCAACACAACTACCCAAGCAAGGTAGAGTAACGTTGGTTGGTAATAATGGCGTTGGTAAATCTTGTATGTTGCTCAAGCTCAAAGAGCACTACCAAGAACAGGCTTACTATTTACCCGCCAAGCACAATTTGTATTTCAATTACAAAACTGACAAAGCCCATAGAGGTTCAACAGGACAACAACTCATCAAGCAAATTCAGGAAATTAGAGAGGACGACCAAAGTAGGATTGTCATGCTTGATGAGTGGGATGCCCATTTGGATAAAGAGAATACTCAAATTATAGATCAGTATCTTGATGAGCTTGCCCAAACAAGGCTTGTCATAGAGGTTAGGCATTGAGTTAGAAAATATTATTTTTTAGATACTAATGTATAGACAAGACGATATCCTGAATCACCTGCGGTAGAAACATAGTCTACTTTCTCTTGTGCGATCAAGTTTATCTCATAGTACTCAGCATAATATTGTTCAAGTTGAGATCGTGTCACTAAGAAAGGAGGTAAGTTTTTATGATTATCGCTGCGCTGCTTCTCACCATCATAAGCAAAAGATAAGAGAAGTTGGTTTGCGCTATTACTAAGCGCCATAATTTGCTGTGTATAGTGCGTACGTAGATTGTCAGGCTCAATGTCTGGAAGAGCTACTAATGCACCACGATCATAGACAGCGTCTATTACTCCAATATCAATAGGACTTAAGTCAAAGATATCACCCACCCAAATTTCAAGAGTTTGTCCTTCGTGTTCAGCTTGATAACAAGTGAGGCTAGGGGTAGTTGGATGTAGCGATACTGTCGCTTGCAAATCGTTTTCGGCAAAAAACTGTATGACTGCTATTTCTGACAGCTCAACACCAATAACGTCAAAACCCTGACTGGTAAACCATAGCATATCCACGCTCTTACCGCATAAAGGCACAAAAACGCGACCATTTTTAGGGCTATTGAGTGCTTTAAAATGATGTATTAGCATGGGATGTGGTTTTTTCTGAGTAAAATTAGTTTGGCTATTTTGCCATGCATTTTTCCAAAATTCAGGAGTCATAAAATCAACCTTTATTGTATTAGACTGAGTCTGTCTTGTTATTTTACTATGGACACCTCTAGGCTGTATTTACTGACAGGGTATTCCAAAACGCTATGTACTATCAATCGAATATTAGCGGTTTTGCTGGCAGGTAATTGCTTATTTTTACTATTTCGGTAAGGGCTTACGGTATTGATTGGGCGTGGCTGCTACTAAATGTTAAAAGTACGCTGAAAGTGCGCTTGATCAGCAAACCCAGCACTTAAAGCAGTATCGATAATAGATAACCCTTTTTTCAGTTGTTGCTGACCGTATTCCGTATTGAATGCGTTTATTGATAATATAAGCATGGGGCGTCATGCCAAAATACTGCACAAAGCTTTAGTGCAGTGCTCATTTTAAGTTGAGCCAAAACAAATCTGCTGAAAATAGAGTAGGGGCTGTCGCAGGACTGAAACAGCTAGGAACGTCAAAGGCGGATGCGATGGCGACGTTGGTTGAAAAGGTAAATGAAGATTAAGCTTGATTATAAGGTTATGAATGAGTGATATTTAATTTAATAAAATCAACTCAAGGACACACCATGACATCGATACGAACCGTTGGCATATTACTTTTTAACGAAGTCGAAGTATTAGATTTCGCAGGACCTTTCGAGGTGTTTTCATTGGCTGAAAATGATAGCAGTGATAAGCATTTTGATGTCATTACCATTGCCGAGCAGCAAGCGCCAATATCTGCTAGAAATGGTTTAACTGTTATACCGGATTATAGCTTCGACAATCATCCCACTATCGATGTTTTGGTTATCCCTGGAGGTTATGGTGCTGAAAAGATCGAAATAAATAATCCAGTGGTTATTGATTGGATTATCTCTCAAGCAAAAATTACCGAGTTAACGCTATCAGTCTGCACCGGTGCCTTGCTATTAGCAAAAGCTGGATTGCTGGCTGGCAAGTCTGCAACCACTCATTGGATGGATTTGGACAATTTAGCATCCTATCCTAATATTGAAGTCATCGCTAATACCCGTTTTGTCGATGCCAGTGACGAGACTACTAAGTTGGTAACATCAGCAGGAATAAGTGCCGGTATTCATGCCAGCCTGTACTGTGTGAAGAAGTTACTAGATAGTCAAACTATGCAAACAACTGCAAGACGTATGGAGTTTGATATAGGTTAAAAGCGTTAATAAATTTGGCTAACAAACACCTCGGCATAAAGAGCTTGGATCTTTCGTTATCGGCTGGCAGTGTCACTTTGAAGTGACCCGAGAGAGTATGGTCAAGATGGTAACGAATGGGTATGATGGAATCTAAAATGAACTTAATAACTATTTGATCATAATCTCATAAACTTCATTTAACTTATGGCTACCTAAATTTAGGTTCATAGTTTAAAAAAGATGATTGTCTAGTAAAAACAATAGCCTATAGTTAATAGAAAAATAAATGGTTCATGAACCTTAATATGTGACATAACCTGAGTACAACAACCTTTATTTAAACTGTTGGGAATCTCAACTGAGACACCTATGAGCTATGCAAAAGAAACCGTATAAGTAAATTTGGTAAAATAAGAATATTAACAGAAGCTTATCATGACTAAGAAAATCAGAATATACAATGCAGATTTAAAGGCTGAATCTGTCAAAAAAATATCATGCAACAGTAATGTTTTCAGCGTCTGCAAAGTAGATAAGTCTAGCCGTGCAGACATTATCTAACTGACAAAAAAAAGCAGTGATCGATGTCCATTTGAAACTGGGAGTCTGCCTTAAATAGGTTTATCATTATGTTTAATAATTGCATCTGCAGGCGTTTAGTCTAAATGAGAGTTACATAGAATATTGGATATCCTCTAAGAACGCTTTTATCAGGTGTCCTAAATTAGTTGACCACTACACTACGGTTTCTTCAGCATAGCTCAATCAGGGCATTGCAAAGTTACATGAATAGAGCTTCATCTCCTTTAAAAAGCCACGTTGGGGTCAATTGTTAGAGCTCTGTAAACAAGCCAATCCGTATCTCGCTAAGCTCCGCATTATGGTTGAACAAAAAACAGGCTTAATAAAAGGGTTCAAAATCGTAGCTCATAAATATCGTAATCGTCGTCAGCGCTACGATCTTAGAATCAAGCTGTTCGCGATTAGAAAATACCTTAGATAAACTGGGTGGCAACTTGATATCTTCTGCAATTTCACCAGGTGTCATGCCTTTATTCACCCGACGTACGCTTTAATCATGGATAAATTTATAAGTATCACGTTGTTGAGTTAAAAATACTTGAATGTCCTATTGACCCTACATAGGTCAATAGTGGCTTGCGAAATAAATACTGACATTAGCAAATAAGTTATGTGCCTCTTCAATGTAACTACTCCATTTCAGCGCATCACGGTCTCTTAAGGTGAAGATCTCAAGATCGCCTGTGTCACTGCGGACGGTCTTTTTAGTGTGCCTATTATTGTGCTTATTAGGTTTGTCTGCTTTCTCATGCTTAGGATAGCCGAGATAGTCTTCCATCTCAGCTATTCTAAGGCAGTATCGATAAAAGATTGCATGGGCTGCTCCTGAAAGTATTTGATGTCATCAAAGCTATTCATGCTGCTAGCCATTTGCTCAGCCAGTTTTTCAATGTCAGATTGGTTGGTCATTGCTTATTTTATGGCTAGTGGGCTATAAGCATAAGCCGTTACACAATTTTTAGCAAAGCCTCGCTAAGATAGATGTTGCTTGACTTCTATCTTCAGGCTCCGTAACTACAATCTTCCAAGTTAATGTCCATGGCTTTGGACAGCAGGACGCACTTCATCTTGTCAGTTATAGTAAGCTTCGTATGGAGTATCTAGCTTAGTAACTCTGCTTTTACTGCCTCTTTAATATCGCTCACTTTTTAAACAAAGTCTATTTCGACATTCTTCCTTCTAAAATTCAAAACATACCAAAACACGATTATATAAATTTATTGCATTCGAATTCAATATTAAATATACTCAAGTCATATTAATTTATATTAAATCCTACTCAAGTTCATAAGGTTTTACTTTATGAACCTGGGAGGGCCATTAACAAAAGGATCTTGATGATGGAAAGTTTTGGTACCCTCAATTGGGTGATTGTCATTGTTTATTTATTAGCCAATCTTTTGCTTGGCTGGTTTATGAGTCGGAAAATTTCTACTGCAGAAGACTATTATATCGGTGACCGCTCATCCCCTTGGTGGGCCATTGGTATTTCCGTAATTGCTACATACATCAGTGCCTTATCATTCTTAGGTGGACCTGCTTGGGCATATGGTGATGGTATGGCAGCCCTCGCCATTCATATCAACTATCCCATAGTCATCTTCATCGTCGTCGTATTTTTCCTACCCTTCTTTTATAGCAGTGGCGTCGCTTCTATTTATGATTATTTAGAGCGTCGGTTTGGCAAAAAATCTCGAGCCATCATAAGTGCACTGTTTCTGGTTACCCAAACGATCACTACAGCCTCTATCCTAACTGCTACGGCTTTTGTCATTACTTTTGCGACAGGTATAGATCCGAAAACTGCAATCATCCTTATGTCAGCTATTGTTGTAGGCTACACCCTCATGGGTGGTATGAACGCTGTCATTTGGACAGACGTCTTGCAGGGATTTATTCTATTTCTTGGTGCGGGAATTATCTTTTACATATTAATTGGAGAAGTATCACCGATGTCAGGAGCTCTCACTATGCTGGGAGAAAACGATAAGCTAAATCCATTGAATTGGAGCCTAGATTTTTCTGTTGCCCCAACGGTTTGGGCAGGGGTGGTCGCGATGACATTGTTTCATATCACCGTATACGGTGGTAATCAAATGATGGTACAGCGTACCTTAGGTGCAAAGAGTATGGGAGATGCCAAAAAGTCTTATCTATTAATGGGCTTTGCTGCATTCTTTATCTACTTTTTATTCTTTTTTATTGGCGCTTTACTCTACGTTTATTTCAAAGGTAAAGTATTTGCAGAACCAAATCAAATTATCTTGATATTTGCAAATATGCTCGCTATTCCTGGTTTAATGGGAATAATTGCTGCCGCAATATTATCAGCTTCAATGTCAAGCTTATCGTCGGCATTGAACTCTCTAGCAACAATATCCGTACTCGATTTTTATCAGCCATATATGAAAAGAGATGGCGACGAGAAACATTATCTAACAGCGTCTCGTATTTTTACCGTTACTTGGGCAATATTTATTATCCCTATTGCATTCGCATTCATTGATAGCAAAGGGTCTATCTTAGAAACATTTACAGAAGTGTCTTCTTATTTTGTTGGTGCACAATTGGCTATTTTTGGTTTGGGTTTCTTTTCAAAAAACACTACAGAGAAAGGCCTTATTATTGGTGTAATTGTTGGGTTTATCGGTGTGTACGTGTTTGCAGCAGGTATTCCGTTTACCAGTTGGACGCCACCAACCATCGCATGGCCTTGGTTTGTCGTCATCGGCGGCGCTATCAACATTGTTGTGTCAATCGTTGCAAGCTTGATACTTGATGGTAAGCAAAAAAGTTGGCACGAACAGACAGTCAAAGGTCAGCAGTTAAAATTCGCAGCTGAAGGTTTACCAGAAAAAGTTGATGGTTGGTATGTTGTACCTGGTAAGGTTGATAAAGTAGTGTGGTTATTACCCATATTATTCATCTTCATCATGTTATTCCTAGCATATTTCAGTACGTTAGGCTAAAGCTTGTTGCTAATTGAATGACGAAAACGTAAGTATAGTCACTAGACGTAAGGAGACGGTATGAAAATCGGTGTTATTAGTGCAGATAGCGCAAGCGAAAGTCGGGTCGCGCTAACCCCAGACGCAGTAAAGAAATTACGCGAACTTGGGTTTGAGGTGGTCATTCAGTCAGGCGCAGGTCAAGCCTCTTATTATGCAGATGCGTTATATCAAGCAGCGGGTGCTGATATTGCCAATAGTAGCATTGACGTCGTCAACCAGTCGCAGATTATTACCACCGTCAATGATTTGCCGACGTCAACGACGGCTGCTTTAACCGCTGGTCAAATCATCATCGGTATGCTTGATCCCTATCGCAATACCCAACTGGATACTTATGCTGCCAAAGGGGCTACCGCCTTTGCCATGGAGCTATTGCCACGCACCTTATCACGCGCACAGAATATGGACGTCTTGTCTTCACAAGCCAACCTTGCCGGTTACAAAGCGGTGTTGCTCGCTGC
>NZ_JAZAQR010000004.1:0-231818 GCF_036861305.1 Psychrobacter sp. S4(2024)
ACGACAATAGCACGATGGAACCACCTGATCCCTTCCCGAACTCAGAAGTGAAACATCGTCGCGCCAATGGTAGTGTGGTTCGCCCATGTGAGAGTAGGTCATCGTCAGCTCTCTATTCTAGATAAACCCCCAACGTTAATTCGTTGGGGGTTTTCTTTTGGCTAGAGTTTGGAGTAAGCTTGGTTCTGACTTGATTTAATAAGCTTTTTGCTGTATCAGTTATTATGACACTAGAGCTATGAGGAAGTATTGTGATACACGAAAGTTACTATTGGAAGCAACCTCTTTTAGAAAGCGCTATAAAATTTAAAGAGTATCGAGCTCTTGAAGGAATTGACAAAGAAAGATATGTGAAAATTGAACAAGGCGTTTTTATTGGTTTCTATTCGATTAGGAAATTATTAGAGTCAGATACTAAAATTACAGATAGCCTCAAAAATCAAAAGTATGATTTAGATTTTTTTCCTCATATAGAGAACAATGTTGCATGGTTAAATAATCATAAGATTGATGAGATCTACAACTTTGACAAACCTCAGTCAGAAAATCGGCATTTGTGGTTCATTGCAAGTAGAGTTATACATAGTTTTATCTTCAATCTTTGCATAAACCAAGATGGTGGATTCGATGGTATTCTTTTCACTTCCGATATTGATAAAAACAAAAAGCTGTATATGCTATCGTTAGATCAACTAATAAAAATCTTTGAAGTTGTTGGTAACGATTATGTCGTAAAGATAGAGTATAAAAAATGTCCTGAAACTGGAAAAGAATTTACGATTACTACTTAGTTGTGAAAAATGCTCAAAACGTGAAAAATTCAGATGTTCTTTCTCTAATGAATATATCACTTAGCTCGTTATTATAGTAAAGAGGAAATATATGCTCAAGTCTTTCACAGTAAATGATATCAAAGAGCTTGAACAGCTTGAGCAAAAATTGTATGAATCAATGGACAAGGCTTTATTTCAGATTAGATCTGAAATTACATCAAATTCATCACAAATGCTCTTCTCGAAGATGAAGTTTGGCGGTATAGGCTTTGACCCTTTAAATTCTAAACGTGGACTTAATATAATTGAACAGATTAACCAGTCATTCACTTATCTAGCATCATACTATGCATTGGAAGTTCTATTTATTGAATACCCAGAACTGGCTCCATTCCGACTTAATCTTGGAACTGCTCCAGGTTCTGACATAGAATCTGAATGTGGGGAACTAGCTGCTGAAGTGTTTGCTGCAGTGGCTCCAACAAGTAATCAAAAGCTTAAAAAAGATATAAACAAAGTGTTAGAGACTAACACTAGATTAAAATTCGTATTTTTCATGTGCCCCAACTTTGAGTTAGGTCGCCAACCTCAATATGAAAGAGATGATGTGATTGTGTGGGCATTAAAATGTGCAAATACGTTATAACTATTAATAAAAGTATTTAAGCCTAAAGTTATACGTGTAGACTAATAAATATAAAGTACTTATGATCTTCCAATATCCTATTCAAAACCTTCTAAAGAAAGGTAGCCTATCAAAGAGAACCCTATGACAACTTCAAAAGTAACTTATCAAGGCGATTTACGCACCCAAGCCATCCATCTACAGTCGAATAATCAAATCATTACCGATGCACCGACGGATAATCATGGTAAGGGCGAAGCGTTTTCACCGACTGATTTATTGGCAACTAGCTTAGCCAGTTGTATGTTGACGATTATCGGTATTAAAGCCCGTGATATGGAGATTGATATCGCAGGTACTACCGCTGAAGTGACTAAAATCATGGCAGCTGATCCAAGACGCGTTATTGAAGTGCATATTGCCATTACTTTTAATCAAGAGTTAGATGACAAGACGCAAAAGATATTCTATAACACCGCGCTCACTTGTCCGGTTGCAAAAAGTATCCATCCTGATATTATGCAAAAGGTGACTATTAATTCTAAGAGCTATTAATTCCAAGAATTGCTAATTCCAAAAACTAGTAACCTCAATAATGGTGATTAATATGGCTAGCAAAACCTTGCTTATTGTTGCCCATGCGCCGTCGCCTAATACCAAAAAATTAGCCCAAGCGGCTTATGACGGTGCCAATCATCCTGATATAGATATCAATGTGGTGCTAAAGTCGCCGCAAGATACTCAGCCTGAAGATGTATTGGCAGCCGATGCATTATTATTAGGCACGACTGAGAACTTGGCTTATATGGCAGGGCTGACCAAAGACTTTTTTGATCGCTGTTACTATTCTGTGTTAGAGAAGAAGCAGGGCATGCCATTTGCGTTATATATTCGAGCAGGGCATGATGGTACGGGCACCAAGCTTGCTATAAAGACGATTACGACAGGACTGCGTTGGGAATGGATTCAAGAAGCGCTGATTTTACAAGGCGATTGGCAAGAGGCATTTACTGAGCAAGTCGAAGAGCTTGCTATGACGCTGGCAGCTGGAGTAGAGGCAGGTATTTATTAGTTTTTTAATGCTTTGCTTGTAGTCATTATTCCTATCAAAGCTGTGATAACGAAGGCATATAAGGATATTAGCAGTGTTTAATAATGATTTAGATCATAGCCAATCTATTGCTCCTGTTGGTATGCCGTTTTCTCAAGCCTGTGAAAATAATAAGCAGCCAATTTTAGAAATTTTACAGCAGGAATTGCAAGATTTTAATCATGTATTGGAAGTGGGTTCAGGAACAGGACAGCATAGTGTGTATTTTGCACCGAGATTGGCGCATTTAACATGGCAGACTAGTGATGTGTCAGCGCATCATGCCACTATCAGTGCTTGGCATACTGCTTATCCTGTGCCCAATTTATATGCACCACTGGCTTTTGATTTGGCAGTGGATTCATTACCGATGAGTCTTGCTAGCAGTCAGCCCTATGATGCGATATTTACTGCTAACACTCTGCATATCATCTCATGGTTGCTGGTTGAGCAATTATTTAAGTTAGTAGGTGAGGCTTTACCTATAAATGGAAAGTTAATCGTATATGGACCATTTAATGAAAACGGACATTATACCAGCGCGGGTAATCAGCAGTTTGATAGTAGTCTCAGACAACGCGATCCAAAGAGCGGCATTCGTCATTTAGAAGACATAATAGCTTTGGCAAATACACATATGCTAAAACTATCTGATAAATATGCGATGCCTGCTAATAACCAGCTATTGGTATTTCAAAAAATTAGATAACGAATCTTTGGCATAAAAAGACCTCTTAATCGATCGTTATAAGATCTTGATTGAGAGGTCTTTTTTTATATCTATAATTGATCCCAAATAAAAAATATTCGTTATATTGCAACGCGTAACAGGTATAAATATTTCTGGCGTGCTGTGCCTACGCCGACAGAGGCTGCGAAAAATTTATTCCCATTCCGCTGTATCGTTTTAATACTGAATTTACTATATATAAATTATATACAGTCAAATTATTTATAGGCTTCTGCTAAAAAATCTAAATAACGTTTCCAAGAACGCTCATCAGCACGGGCATCATATCTATCGCTGCCAAACACACTAAAGGCATGTGGCGCACCACTATAGGTTAGCATCTCATGTGGCACTTTTGCCGCTTCTAACGTCTTACCCAAAGTGGCAAAGCTTTCAAGGGAAACGGATTCATCCGCAGAGCCATGAAATACCAATATCTCGCCAGTCGTCTTATCATAACTTTGACCTATTGGGGTGTCAAAGGCACCATGGAAAGGGACAAACGCTTTTTGTGGGAATCCTGAGCGTGCTAACTCTAAAGCAACCGTACCGCCAAAACAATAGCCCATCGTTACACCTGTGCGTGCATCATTGCCTTGCGCTTGACCAGCGTTCAATGCGCCTTGAAGTAAGCGGCGCATTTTGCTGCGATCGTCATATAGTGCACCGGTTAGGCGTTTATTATCTTCAATAGTTGTCGGGCGGATACCTTTACCAAACATATCAGCAGCCAGTACGTTATAGCCCTCACTTGCCAACATATCAGCGCGCTTGCGCTCATAATCGGTGAGCCCATCCCAATCATGAATCAGTAATATAAATGGCGCATTGGGTTTATCGGCTTTGGCGTAATAGCCCTCATAGGGTTGATTATCTACCGTATAAGTGACATTTTTAGTGGTAATCGCTGCCGCTGTTTGGCTAAGTAGTAGTGCTGTTAAGCCTACAGAGGCGCTGTACAATAGTTTTTCGCCGTAGCGCTTAGATGATTTAATAGAAGTGGATGTGAATGTCATGGGTAGCCTCATTATGTTAGTTAAAAAATGTCAGTGAAAAATAGCCTATTTCAAAACCGATCCACCCTTTTAACCCTAATGAGCAGACACCTTTTACAGGATAGCGTAAAGAATAACGACATAACAACGCTATATTGTTAAAAATAATAAGTGTTTCTATCGTTTATAAATTTAACTAATGCCTGATTTTCTTAACCAAATATCAACACGCTTAACCATATAGTTGACATACCTGAGCAAAATTTTTGAGTAAGATAATTGTTGAGCTCAGCATTGCTATCTCAAGAGTGCTTGAATCAGTTTTTATCTTTAACCGTGCTACAACACAGAAAATAAACGGACATTTGAAGTAGCCACTATCGCTACGGATATAAAAACTGTGTTAGTGCTTATTAAATGGTCTAGTTATAGTCCATTTTTACTCATCAGCTAGCTAGGATATTTTATGAATAAGAATATTGATCATACTGACCCCGCTAAAGACATGAATATGGAACGTGGCAATGGTGGTGAAACCCATCAACGTGCAGGTGATGACACCAAAGTATTGACTACCCAACAGGGTGTGCCAATCTCGGACAATCAAAACTCACTCAAAGCCGGACCGCGCGGTCCAACGCTATTGGAGGATTTTGTCTTACGTGAGAAAATACATCACTTTGACCATGAGCGTATTCCTGAGCGTATTGTGCATGCGCGTGGTAGTGCCGCACACGGTTATTTTGAGCTGACCGAGTCATTAGAAGAATATACCACGGCTAAAATTTTGACTGAGATTGGAAAACAAACGCCACTATTTACGCGTTTTTCAACTGTTGCAGGTAGTAAAGGCTCAAAAGATACACCGCGTGATGTACGTGGCTTTTCAGTCAAAGTTTATACCGAAGAAGGCAACTGGGATTTGGTCGGTAATGACATGCCGATTTTCTTTATCCAAGATGCAATGAAATTTCCAGACCTTGTCCATGCAGTCAAACCTGAACCGGATCGTGGTTTTCCGCAAGCGGCGTCCGCTCATGATACGTTTTGGGATTTTGTCTCATTAAGTCCTGAAACCATGCACAACGTCATTTGGTTGATGAGTGATCGCGGGATACCACGTAGCTTACGCATGATTGAAGGTTTTGGTATTCATAGTTATCGCCTAATTAATAAAGAAGGCAAAAGTACCTTTATGCGTTTCCATTGGAAACCAGTGCTCGGCGTGCAATCAACGACATGGGATGAAGCGGTAAAAATCTCTGGTGCCGATCCTGATTATCATCGCCGCGATTTGTTTGAATCGATTAATAACGGTGATTTCCCTGAATGGGAGTTTGGTGTGCAATTATTCACGGAAGAAGAAGCCAATGACTTTCCGTTCGATCATTTAGATGCGACCAAGCTGATTCCAGAAGAAATGGTGCCCGTCAAAATCGTCGGTAAAATGGTACTAAATCGTTATCCTGATAATTTCTTTGCTGAAACAGAGCAAGTAGCTTTCTGTCCATCGCATGTACCGCCGGGTATTGATTTTAGTAATGATCCCTTATTACAAGGTCGTCTGTTCAGCTACTTGGACACTCAGTTATCGCGCTTAGGCTCACCGAATTTTGCACAAATTCCAATCAATGCACCAAAATGTCCATTTGCTAATAATCAGCAAGATGGTCATATGCAGATGCAAGTGCCAAAAACGCGCGTGCTTTATGAGCCACAAAGTCTTGATCCTACCAGACCACGTGAGAGTGTGAGAAAAGGTTTTGCATCTTTTGCTGAGACGCTAGATGATGGTGTTAAAGGTCGCGTGCGCGCTGAGAGCTTCGCGGATCATTATAGTCAGCCACGTATGTTCTATCGCAGCCAAACGACAGTTGAACAAGCACATATTGCCTCAGCCTATGCTTTTGAGCTAGGTAAAGTAGATACAGCGCACGTCCGTAGTCGTACGCTTAGCCATTTACGTAATATCGATGAAGATTTGGCAAGTCGTGTGGCAAAAGCGTTGGGTATGGAGCTGCCGGAAGCTGCTGAAGCGGCCGCACCTATTCAAGATATGGAAATCTCTCCAGCCGTAAGAACGATTGGTCTGTCACCTAAGAGCTTAAAGGGTCGCATGATTGGCATTTTGGTGGCAGAAGGTTCAAAGCATAGTGAAATAGAGAAGTATGAGAAGGCAGCGCAAGCGCAAGGTGCCAGTGTCAAAATTATTGCACCGAATAAGGAAGTCAAATTGGACGATGATACTATCATACAAGCTGATGAGCGCGTAGCAGGAGGTCCGTCCGTGATGTTTGATGCTGTGGTTAGTATCATCATGCCTGATCAAGCTAAGAAGTTGGCTAAAGACAGTGCCACGTTAGATTGGTTCACCGACGCTTATGTGCACTGTAAAGCGATTTCTTATTGCGGGGCGACAGATGAGTTTATCTTAAGTAAACTACCGATTGAAAAAGATGCCTTTGTCACGCCACTATCTGATGTAGACGTCTTTATTGAAAATGCCAAATCGCGCTTATGGGAACGTGAGCCAAAGGTTCGTGACTTAGCTTAATTTGGCTTAATATATTCGTGTTTAAATCTCCAACAATGAACTCAGCCACTGTGCTGGGTTTTTTTATGAGAATTTTTTATTCTTCAGCCTAAATAATTTTTAGTCACAAGCGTTCACTGAATATCACTTCTAAATCTTTATTGAACGTTATAATAATCAATCATATTGCTTAATAACATCAAGAATACGGCAATGAATAAGCTGGTTAAATATAGCCTTTGCTTTCATATATGGATATTTAAATGGCTAATATAAGCGTTATATTAGATAAAGGGATATTATGAGTTTAGTAGATATCGTTGCGATAGAGGGATATATTCAGACAACGTATATGGCGGTTTATCCTGACAAGTTATTATTATTAGATTCAGGGTGTCGATGTGATGTCGATAAGATTTTAGCGTATATTACCGACACTCTAAAACGTCCAGTTGAGCAACTTAAGACAGTCATGGTCACTCACATGCATCCCGATCATGCGGGCGGCGCTAAGTTGTTGCAGCAAAAAACTGGCTGTCAGATAGTTACCGCAATGTCCGACAAGCCTTGGTATCATGGTGTTTTGGGTAGAATTTCCCATCTAAATGATTTGGGATTGACTTATTATGTCGCCAGTCGCCAAAATAAGTCTATGACCAACGTCTGGTATCACCCCATTTTAAAAGCGGATATCACTGTTAAAGATGGTGACCGTGTGCCAAGTTTTGACGATTGGATCGTCTTGGAGACGCCAGGGCATACCGATCGAGACTTGTCTTTATGGCATCCGCAAAGCAAGCAGGCGTATACCGCAGATCTCATATTAATCATCAAAAATAGATTTGTCTCGCCTTATTTAATTACCTTACCTGACGCTTACCGTACGTCATTGGACAAGGTAAAAGCCCTGCAACCAGATACTTTATTACTGGCACATGATAAAAGAGTTAAGCTTAGCGATAAAGACTTCGAAAAATTGATAGAACGGGCACCGAATGAACCACGCAAAACAACGTTACAAAATGGTTTTAAGCTCATGCTTGCACAAGTTAAATTTGCTCGTAAAAGAGTAGATACTCCTTAATCAAATAATACAAACAAAAAAAAGCCCAATCATTAAATGATTGGGCTTTTCAAATATGGTGGGCCGACCGCGACTCGAACGCGGGACCAATTGATTAAAAGTCAACTGCTCTACCAACTGAGCTATCGGCCCTGAGAAGCGTTAAAAAATTGCATGACAATTTTAGCTTCGCAAGATAAATTTCCTTAAAGGGAAATTTATTAAAACTAGACATCAAAAAGGATGTCTTTAAACTTATTACACTACTACCGGATAGGGTAGCATACATAATAAGGGTAATACTAAAGATGGTGGGCCGACCGCGACTCGAACGCGGGACCAATTGATTAAAAGTCAACTGCTCTACCAACTGAGCTATCGGCCCTGAAGAGTATAAAAAAAGCACTGCTTTTTAACTCTACAAGTGAAAATTCTTTTAAGGGAATTTTCGGTAAGCTTAAGGTCTTTCTTTATTGACTACTCAATATCAAAAGAGGCATCAAACTCGTTTCACATTTAGATAATTTGTATCTCTAAACGTGAGAGCACATTATATATATAATTAAGACAAATACAACCCCGAATCAGCAAAAAAGTTAAAAATCTTAGATAATAATGAATGTTTTTTAACTTTGACTCTTATTTGGCTATCGAGTCACCTATTATCGCGGATAGTTTGTTATTTTAAAAATGATGTTTGAAAATTTTTGCTTAATATCTTACTAATCTCTAGAGAGCGCTTCTACTGGATCCAATTTGGCAGCATTGCGTGCTGGTAAAAAGCCAAAAACCACGCCAATAAGCGTTGAGCAGACAAAGGCGGCAATAATGGAGGTCGAAGAATAAATGACTTTAAAACTATCACCACCAACACGGTTAATCAGTTCGCCAATAGCAAATGCCAGTCCAATGCCTAATAAACCACCTAATATACAGACCAAAATGGCTTCAATCAAAAACTGCTGCATGATATCGCTTTGACGAGCACCGACTGCCATACGTACGCCAATCTCATTGGTGCGCTCAGTCACGGATACCAGCATGATATTCATGACGCCAATACCGCCGACAATCAGCGAGATAATGGCGATAGAGGATATCAGCAAGGTCAATGCTGCCGTTGTAGACTCAATGGTTTGACGGATAGAGTCGGAGTTACGTATGCGAAAATCATCGGTACCGTGACGGCTTGTCATCAGATCTGAGATGGCAGACTCAGCGGCAGAAGAGGAGATGTTATTATCAATCAGCGCAATAAAACTCTCGATATAGGCGCTGCCTATGAGCCGTGACATCATGGTGGTATAGGGCATATATAAAGTAGGGGTGTCGACGCTTCTACTAAACCCGCCTTCGTTTGGCTCCAGTACCCCAATCACGCGTCCAGGAACACTACCTATCAATAGTACCTCACCGATAGGGTTTGCTATAGTAGGAAAAAAGGTTTTATGTGCATTGCTGTCGATAATAATATCTTGGGTGCGGCGTAAGATGCTTTGTTCATCAAAGCCTTGACCCATTGCCAATGTTTCACCACTGACATCGAGATAATCTTTACCTACTCCGCTGATACTGGCGGCTTCTTGGACATTACGATAGCGGACGCTCATATTGCTATTCAGCTGTGGACTGACACTAAGTACATAAGGCTGATCTGCAACCGCTTGGGCATCCTGTGGGGTCAAGTTATCATCATTATACTGACGTCTAGGATCGCCGTAAGGGTAGCCGTCGGTGACGGTGATGGTATTGGTACCTAGTGAGCTGATATTGGACAGTATCTGCGCTTGTGAGCCTTTACCGAGTCCAACGACCGATACCACAGATGCAATACCAATGATGATACCTAGCATTGTCAGCAGGGTACGCATTTTGTGCGCCCGCATAGCAAGTAAAGACATTTTAAATGATTCAAGTAAGCGGTCGATAAAGCTGCCAAACGCACTTTTACGGTGTTTGTCTATTATCGACGCAGGTTGTGCTGCTGGACGCTGATAGTCTTCGTTTTTATAATCGGCAATGATATAACCGTCTTTGATTTCAATCACGCGTTCAGCTTGAGCAGCAAGACTGGGGTCATGCGTTACCATAATAATGGTATGACCTTGCGCATTTAAGTCTTTTAAAATTTGTACGACATCTTTGCCTGACTTGCTATCTAGCGCGCCTGTCGGCTCATCCGCTAGGATAATATCACCGCCGTTCATCAATGCCCTTGCGATGGACACACGCTGCTGCTGACCACCCGATAACTGGCTTGGGCGATTATTGACTTTGTCCGCCAGTCCCAAGTCTGATAAGAGCTTTTCGGCACGCTCATTGCGCGCTTGACCATCCATCCCTGCATAGACGGCAGGCACAGAGACATTGTCACGGGCACTGATGTCACCCAATAGATGGTAACGCTGAAAAATAAAACCAAAGTGTTCACGGCGCAGTTTTGCCAGCTCATCAGGGGCTAAACGATTCACGGATTGACCAAATACTTGATAATCGCCGGCAGTCGCTTGATCCAAGCAGCCCAAAATATTCATCAAGGTTGATTTGCCTGAGCCTGATTGTCCAATAATAGCCACCATCTCGCCTTGATGGATGGTTAGATTGATATCGTGCAATACACGAATGGTCTGCTCGCCGGCTTTAAACTCTCTAATCAAGCCTTTGACTTGCATCAAAGGCTTATCAGTAACGGCGTTAGCATAAAGATCTTGGCTGCTCATTTACTATCCTGCTTATCTTAATCAATATCAAAGCTGATTTGTCGCTAATTTAAATTCATTTAAATCTTGTTCTATCTGATTCTGGAGTTAGGGCTAAAATGGTCGGCCGCCTCTGCCACCACTGCCTTTGCTGCCACTATCTGGTCCCTCTTCGCTTAAGATAACCTCGTCACCTTTTTTAAGACCACTCAATATCTCCGCATTGACGCGGTTATTAATACCGACTTTGACAGCTTGTTCAACCACTGTGCCATCAGCTTTAAGAACGCGTACATTTGCCATAGTCGCCGTAGAATCACTGTCAACATTCGTCACAGTATTCTTAGTACTAACATTTTTTGAATTTTTAGATTTTCCAGTTTTACCGGCAGGTTGCAGTGCGGCAGAAGGGATAAGCAGCGCGTCTTTTGCTTGGTTAATGATGATATAAACTTGCGCGGTCATATCGATACGAAAGCGGCGCTCGGTATTGGGCACTTCGATATAACCAACGTAATAAATGGCGGCATCGGTCGAGCTGGTATCACTGATTTTCTCAGGAGCCGGTTCAATCGCTTTAAGGATCGAATCATATTTTTGGTCGGGATTACCGATGATATTAAAATAAACAGGCAAGCCCGCTTTGACATTAATGACATCAGCTTCAGAGATTTGGGCATTGATGCGTACGGTAGATAAATCAGCTAAGGTCACAATGGTCGGTGCACTTTGATTGGCATTGACCGTCGTCCCTTGCTCAGTCGTTACCGATACTACAGTACCTGACATCGGCGCACGAATGGTGGTGTAGCTTAAATCTTCTTGCGCGGTGCTGACGTTGGTTTGAGATTTACGTAACGCCGCCTGTTGACTATTGATATTCGCTGCAGTAGTGGCAATAGCGGCTTTAGCAGTATCGATAGAGGCACGCGCATTGGCGACTGCTGCCTGCGCAGTTTGTACCTTTGTCCCTTGAGTATCATAATCCTGCTGTGATATCGCGTCGATAGCGAGTAAGCCTTGCAAGCGTGAAAAATCTGCTTGCGCTTGTCTTAACTCAGCTTGGCGGCTGGCAAGATCTGCCTGCGCACTTTTTAAACCTGCTTGACGACTTAATGACTCAGCTCGTGCACTTTGTAGCGCCGCTTCACTTTGCTCAAGGCTTGCTTGCTCATTGCTCAGACTGTTCTTCTGCGTTACTTGGTCAATCTGCGCAATCAAATCGCCTTTTTGCACTTCATCACCGACTTCAACGAATAGTCGCGTCACTTCACCAGATACTTGCGCACCAACATCGACGGTATTTAAAGCCTTAACTTTACCCGATGCCATAACGTTGTTTTCGATATCGCCAATCTCAGCAGTCGCTGTTAGATAGTTGGGTGTTACTTCTTTTGTTTTTAAGGTTTTGTAGGCTAAAACCCCTAAAGCGATGATGACGAGGGCAATAATGCCCCATTTAATAGCAGAGTTTTTGCTAATTTTGCGCATGACGACAATCCAATAACAAGAAAATCAAATGTAACTATAATAGAGGCTCGATGGACAAAAGGGAATGGGAGTTAGTTTGCGAAAGGTTAAGAAGAGATATTGAGGCAGGTTTTGCAGAGGAGATTTGGATTTGTACAGGAAGTTTATCGTTGAAAAAGCAGGTTAAGAAATAATATCGTTCTTAGAGGTGCTATTAGTTGCTGACTGATAAATAACTAAGAATTCATCACTTTGGTTATTTAGTAGGGAACAAACGTTTTCCTGATAACTCTAACGCAGCTTGTAGTAATAGCTCCCATGCTGGCTGGATAATAAGACCTTTAATTGCCTGATCACAGCGATAAAGCAGAGCAGGCCATGCGGCTGTTTGGGCTTTTGACTGACGACGGCAAGCTTGTTGGTACAAACCTTGTTTGCTACGCCAAATGCCCAATGCTTGTGGGTCTTGCCCATCCATCAATTGTATAATCTGACGCATGTCTTTACTGATTGCCCAAAGTACCAAGGTAGTGGGCTCATCTGTTGCTTTTAGCTGAAATATAATTTTGGCGACTTGCGTACTATTACCGGCGAGCATCGCATCGGACAAATCAAACACGCTAAACTGCGCATCGCTGACCAATGCCGCTTGTAAGTCATTAATATCTAGTGCGACCTGCGATAGGTGCAGGCTAGAGTTTGTAGTTTCTTGAATGGCAGCATCATTATTTGCCATGAGTTGTGGGGCAAACAAATAAGATAAGCGCCATAAGGTTTGATAGGCACTGAGCAAATGATGTTCAGTATGTGACATGAGTAGCTGCCACGCTTCTTGCGATAGCTTTAAGCCAAACTGCTGCGCTTGTATTTGCAATAACTGCTGACGCTGCTGCTCATTATACAAATTACAGTCGATGACGTGACCATATTGCGCAAATGGCGTAAACCACTTGCTGCTCTGAGCGCGTTTGTCTTGTTTTGGGGTCAACCATAATAAGCTATGACTGTGGCTGCCTGCTTGAGCATCCTGTGCAAAGCGTTCAAGTTCTGTAATGACTGCCTTATCAGGTTTATGGTTGCCTGTGACAATCAAGGCACTAGCATCATCAAATAAAGACTGGCTGCCAAGCTCTGACAATACTTCTTGCCAGCTCTTAACCGATATAAGCTCAATACGCTTAATGGCGTAATTCTGCGCGCGCCAATGTGGACGCAGCGCATCGATGAGCCATTGACTTAATAATGGCTCATCACCATGTGCTAGCCACAAGCCTGCTACAGCAACTGAGGATTGCTGTAGCTTTGGATAAGCTTGTATAAAGGTATCTTGCATAAAATGCTGACGCACACAAAGTTGTGAATAAAAAAGCAAAGCCAAAAAATTGCTAAGCTACATTTGAGCCATATTAAGGTTTGGGTACAAGAATCGCCGTAGCGCCTGTACCTTTACCGATTTGCGCAGAAGTAGTGGCGCTGGCAGGTGTCACCTTTGGCAATGCAATCGCGACATATTGATCGGTGATACGTCTTGCTAAACTGTCATAGAGCCATTCACGAATTTGATCACCTTGCTGATCATCGGTGCTCACTGACGCTTCGTTATACTGATAGCTACGTTCAACTTGAATCGGATTACTGAGCGTTATAGGCTTACCATTATCTATGCTTTGATAGCTAACATCGGCTGATATCACTAAGCGAATTTCTGTTAATACGCCGACCAATTCATAACGCTTAAAACGTACGTTATTGACGGTAATCGCAGCGATGGTTTCAGCGCCTACGTTTTGATTGTTACTAGCCACATCAGTCAATGTCATGTTAGTAATGACATCAACGCCCAATGCCTCAAGGCGTTTTGTGAGAGGCAGCTTCAGTGGGAATGCGGTGCGATTATCTTCGATAATTACCGCGGTCTTCGCCACATCAAACAGCATGGGCGCATCATAACCGCGTAGTTGAAAGCCGCAGCCACTAAGACTGGCAGTCGCCCCAACGATGGCAAGCATTGGCAGAGATGCAAGTAATGCGGTCGCTAGTTTCTGTCTATTCGACTTGTTAGGCATGTGCTTTTTCCCTTACATGTTGTTTGATATGACGGCATAGCATGGTGCTTATCCGTCATAATCGCTATTCTTATTAAGATAAGAAAACCTAAAACATCCGCGTTTAATTATTTCTAGCCAGCAACCACGATATTAACCAGTTTATTAGGTACGACGATCTCTTTTTTGATATCACCGGTCAGGAACTTTGCCACACCTTCAATCGCGCGTGCCTGTGCTTTTAGCTGCTCAGGGTCGCTATTTGGTGCTACATCCATCTTACCGCGCATTTTACCATTGACCTGAATCACCATGGTAATCATGTCTTGTACCAGTGCGCTTTCATCGACCGCAGGGTAATTTAAGGTGACGGTATCAAGTCCTAATTGCTCAAGTAAGTGCTCGCCAATGTGCGGCGCATATACCGACAGCATAATCAATAAATCAATCAAGGCTTCATGCTGTACTTGTAGCTCTTGTTCGCTATTAGCTTTAAAGTTACTCAGCTCATTAGCAAGTTCCATCAGGCTAGAGACAGGGGTATTTAGTGCTAGGCGCTTACCCAAGTCACTATCAATTTTGCCGATAGTTTCATGCGTCTTACGGCGCAAGGCTTTGGCTTCTTTGCTTAAACCCTCTGTATTTAAGGCGTCACTATTGAGCGTGCCGTTATTCAGAGTATCAAGGCTTAAATTGGCAGCGGTTAACGCTTGCATATGCTCAGAAGCAATGCGCCAGACCTTTTTAACAAAGTTATAAGGGCCTTTGAGTGCGTCATCTGACCATTCAAGCGTTTGGTCAGCAGGGGCAGTAAATAAGGTATAAAGACGAACGGTATCAGCGCCATATTTATCGATGGTTATCTGTGGATCGACGCCATTGTTTTTTGACTTAGACATTTTTTCGATTTTGCCAATCGTCACTGGCTGTCCATCTGATTTTAAGATGGCTTTAATGGGCTGACCGCGCTCGTTAAAGTCAATATCGATGTCTTTAGTGAAATAATAGGTAGTACTGCCATCAGCATTAACGCGATAGAAGGTGCCCGCAAGTACCATACCTTGGGTCATTAAATTGGCAAATGGCTCATCACCTGATACCAAGTTTTCATCACGCATCAACTTATGAAAGAAGCGTGCATAAAGAAGATGCATGACGGCGTGCTCTACACCACCGATATATTGGTCAACTGGTAACCATTTATTCGCCGCAGACTTATTGACCATATTGGTCGTATCATTTGGGCTGGCAAAGCGGGCATAGTACCAGCTTGATTCCACAAAAGTATCAAAGGTATCGGTTTCGCGCTCAGCAGGATTGCCACATTTAGGACAAGTAGTATTTACAAATTCTGGAATGTTTTTTAACGGATTGCCGCGACCGTCAGGGACGACGTCAGTTGGTAGGATAACCGGTAAATCTTGTTCTTCAACTGGCACGGTGCCGCAATGCTCACAGTTAACCATTGGGATCGGGCAGCCCCAATAACGCTGGCGCGAGACACCCCAATCACGTAGACGGTATTGAATTTTTTTCTTAGCAAGAGATTGTGGCTCAAGCTTAGCAAGCATGGCTGCAAACGCTTGCTCAAAATCCATGCCATCAAACTCACCTGAATTGACTAAGGTATTACGCTCGGTATAAGCACGATTGTCATTACCTTCTTCTATATCATCGAAATACCCTGCAGGAATGTCAATGACTTGTTTAATCGGTAAGTTGTATTTGGTTGCAAACTCATAGTCGCGCTCATCGTGAGCAGGTACTGCCATTACCGCACCTGAGCCATAGCTCATAAGTACATAATTGGCAACCCAAACAGGCACTTCTTCGCCAGTCAATGGATGGGTCACGGTTAGACCCGTATCCATACCGATTTTTTCGGCTTTAGCAAGATCAGCTTCTGCAACCGAACCTTTTTTACAAAGGGCGCAAAAATCTGCAATCGCTTTATTATTCTCGGAGGCATATTGGGCTAGCGGGTGCTCTGCAGCAACGGCAACATAAGTGACACCCATCAAGGTATCAGGGCGAGTGGTAAAGACGTCTAAGCTATTGCTTTGGCCAGCCAGCTCATAAGGGAAATGCACTTCCATACCTGAGCTACGACCAATCCAATTGCGCTGCATGGTAATAACTTCAGAAGGCCAATGACCCTCTAGCTGATCCAAATCATCAAGCAACTCATCAGCATAATCAGTGATATTAAAATAATACATCGGAATATCACGCTTTTCGACCATAGCGCCACTGCGCCAGCCTTTACCATCGATGACTTGCTCATTGGCTAATACAGTATTGTCGATTGGATCCCAGTTGACGGTTGCAAGCTTTTTATAGACCAAGCCTTTTTTATATAACTGCAAAAACAACCACTGCTCCCACTGATAATATTCAGGGCTACAAGTGGCAAATTCACGTGACCAGTCAATAGACAAGCCAAGCAATTTTAGCTGCGCGCGCATGCTGTCAATGTTCTCAAACGTCCATTTAGCAGGCGGCGTCTGATTGGCAATCGCCGCGTTTTCTGCTGGCAAGCCAAAACCATCCCAGCCCATTGGCTGCATGACTTCATAACCTTTAAGGCGATAATAACGGCTCAACACATCAGAGATGGTATAGTTACGTACGTGACCCATATGCAGTTTGCCGCTTGGGTACGGGAACATTGACAGCATATAACGGCTTGGTTTATCACTTAGCTCATTGCTGACTTCAAAACGCTTATCTGTTGCCCATTTGGCTTGCTGCTGCGCTTCGATAAGTTGCGGCTGATATTGGGTCTTGTCGCTAGAAGTATTATTAGCATGGTTAGTATTAGCAGTTTCTGCTGTTACGGCGTTGGTCATAGTTGGCTCGGAATCGGTTATTACAGATAAATGGGGTGAAATTTTATAATGCCATAGCATAGCGTAATTTGGCGAAAATTGCGACGATAGGATGTCGCCTTTCATTGATTACCTAGTGGCTTTTCGGCTTATATTCGGCGCTTGCCGATATCTACATTTGCCATGTGCCAGCTTCAAGCATTATTTGAGTATAATAAACAGTAACGTTCATTGACAAGGAGACATTATGACCATCACTATTTACGGTATCAAATCTTGTAGCACCATGAAAAAAGCCTTTACCAAGCTTGATGAGTTGGGCGTTAGCTATAACTTTCATGATTATAAAAAACAAGATATTGATAAAGAAACGATACAGCGCTGGGTGGATAGCCTAGGTATTGATAAAGTATTAAACAAGCGCGGAACGACATGGCGTAAGCTAGAAGATGCTCAAAAGCAAGCGGCGGATAGCGATGTGGATAAATCCATTGATTTACTTATTGAAAATACCAGTATGATTAAGCGTCCGATAGTTGAAGGTGCGTGGGTAGATAAAAATCAGCCAATATTATTATGTGGCTTTGATGAAGCCGAGTTTGATAAAGTTTTTTCGTAAAAGCCTACTGCTACCATCAATAAAGCCCGAGCTAAGAACCTCTTAGCTCGGGCTTTATAACACCTAAAATAAACCAAATCACACTTGCGAGCCATATAAGCAAGATGTAAAAGCGAATTTGTTCGGCATTCCAATCTAGTGCAAACCACTCAATGAGGAAAAATGACTTCCACCCTTCTATCCATTTTGCGCCACCATAGCCAATAATCCACCAGCAGTACGAGCTTTCTAAGATAAAAAGTAGACACCAAAGCCACAATGCCATGACTTACTCCTGCTATTCGGCCAATGATTAGCCTAGATCTCGACTGATTAGTGTACCAACACCTTCGTTGGTAAAAATCTCTAACAGCGTCGCATGCGGTACGCGGCCATCGACGATAACGGCACTTTTTACGCCACTACGAACCGCATCAAGCGCACACTGAATTTTAGGAATCATGCCGCCTGAAATCGTACCATCTTCAATTAGGCTGTCCACAGTCTTAGGCGTCAAACCAGTCACGACTTCGCCATCACGACCCAGTACCCCTTTGATATTGGTCAATAGCATGAGTTTCTCTGCCTGCAAGAATTCGGCGACTTTACCAGCGACCAAATCGGCATTGATATTATAAGTATTGCCTTCTTCATCGACGCCAAGAGGGGCGATAACAGGGATAAAGTCAGAAGCAATCAGCATATTAATCACGTCTTTATTGACGCTAACCACATCCCCGACAAAGCCTAAATCTACCGGTACAGCAACACCATCTGCGCCGATTTTTTCCATCATCAATTTTTTAGCCAAGATTAAGTTGGCATCTTTACCCGTCAAACCGATGGCGCAGCCGCCATGTTTATTGATCAAGCTCACAATCGATTTATTAACATTGCCGCCAAGTACCATCTCGACGATATCCATGGTGTCCTTGTCAGTAACGCGCATCCCATCGATACGGTCTGAGTGCCGCCCAAGCTCTTTTAATAAATTATCCACTTGTGGACCGCCACCATGTACGACCACAGGATGCATACCAACGGTTTTGAGTAGGACGATATCTCGGGCAAATGAGCTTTCAAGCGCAGGATCGGTCATGGCATTGCCGCCGTATTTGACCACAATGATTTTATCGACGAAGCGTTGAATATAGGGCAGGGCGGTGGTCAAGACTTCAGCAGTAATTTTGGCTTCATCTAAATTCAAGGTCATTATAAACTCCTAAAATACGGTGTTAAGCGATTGGTTGTTGTTATAAAAGGTCATAAATAACAAAGTTACATTTGTGATAAAAAAATAGTTTTGATAACTGACTACTGAGGGGAAATAGCTACAATCTGCGCAGCTAGATTTTCATCAAAAGGCAAACATAGCGCGGCAAATTTTGCTTGAATATCTTGTAGATGTGCCATGCTGTCTCCTGCAAAGCGCGCGGTTAAATTGTGACTGGTATTAGATTGACGTATGACCCCAAAACCATGGGCGAAATCTAGACGCACGCCATCAATACAGCTCAGAGTTGTACCTATTGGCAATAAGTCTTTGGCTTGCTCTATGCTAATAGGGAGGCTTTTTATAGAGCAACTACAAAGCGTCCGCTGACAGGTACTGAGTACTTGATATTCAGCCTGGATAGACAGTGGAGCGGTTACTTTTATGAGTTGTTGTAAGTACACGCATAGTCGAGTTAGCTGCTCAATGATTGAGCAATCAGTTGACGCACTTACTGGCAGCGGTAAATAATGATCGGCAGTACTGACAATGTTTGGTAATTGATAGATGATATTAGCAAGATTTGTTGTAGGATTTAGACTATTTGAGTTATCAGCTGCCAGCCAATGCAACAGTCTTAAAGCTGCATATATGGCATCATCATAGACAATAAAGCGACTGTCGTTAAAGATAAAATGCCCCGATAACTCTCCAGCAAATACGATTTGCCCAGCAGAGTCCTGCATCTGTTGGCGCATTAGACTACTGCCAGTTTTGCTGATGATAGGTTCTGCGCCAAGCTCAGTCAGTAGCTTCGGCAAATGATGCGAACATTTAATATCAAAGAGAATTTGCGGCGGAGATTGCAACTGGGTACAAGCGACTGGACGCTCAGTCAATATCACCTTTGCTAATAAGTAGAGTAAGTGATCGGGTGTGACTACCTTGCCTGTATTATCGACGATCATTAGTCGGTCGCCATCACCGTCAAAGGCGATACCTATATCTGCCTGATGATTAATTACGCTTTGCTGCAACTGTTTGAGCCGATGTGGTTCAGTAGGATCGGGATTGCCAGTAGGGAAATCTCCATTAGGCGTGTCATTAAGCATGATGACACAGTGGCAAAAACGATCAAACAATTGTGGCGCGATATGACTGGTCGCACCATGCATGCAATCGATAACAACCATCAAATCTAGCTTGGTAAGAAATGATTGGTTATCATGCGGATAGAGTGCTTTGAACACTTGCACAATAGCATCAATATAATGCGCTGCTACTTGCTCAGGCGATAAAGACATTTGCTGATTGCTAATAGGGTTATCCACTACATGTTGTGGAGTGCTTGACGCTTTATAGCCTTTTTGATTATCTTCTTTATCAATCACTTTTTGAAAATCAGTAGTTTTAAACCCGTTTTCTTGCAGGCAGCCTTTATGGAAGTTACTTTTTTCAAGCATACTGTTGTCTAAAGAACGTTCAATTAACTGCTGATGAATAACTTGCTGGTAAAGCGCCTGAATGTCTTCAATGCTAGGGGATTGATGGTTGACCAACCATTTAACACCTAAAACATCTCTCGCAGAATGACTGGCAGTTACGATAATGCCATGTCCCTGATATTGCTCTGCCCAAAATACCATCATAGGCGTGGTAATCAGTCCCAACTGGATAACTTGTAAGCCACATTCGCTCAATGTATTAGCAAGTCTGTAAGCAATGACATCGCTATCACGACGTACATCACAGCCAATCACGACGATAGCTTTTTGGCTAGGCGTGCGATGAGTCAAATTTGGCGCAAATGTGCTTTTATCAAAATTAGATTCTATTGGAGACTGATTTGGCACGTTATAAAGATGCGCAAAGGCATACCCTAAAGCTTGAACAAAGTCATCATTAAAATACTGGCGCGAACCGCGAATATCATAGGCACGAAATAAGGAGTGCTGCGCAGCAAAAAACGGCATCTTTTACTTCCTTATTATCGTGATAAATATGAATAATAAATAAATCGCTGATAGTTTTTTATACAGCTTAGGTTATGCGATTTAGACTATATAATTTAGAGCAAATGATAATGACTACTGACGACCGGAGTGTCC
The DNA here is from genome assembly GCF_036861305.1 of Psychrobacter sp. S4(2024). Classification (NCBI taxonomy): domain Bacteria; kingdom Pseudomonadati; phylum Pseudomonadota; class Gammaproteobacteria; order Moraxellales; family Moraxellaceae; genus Psychrobacter; species Psychrobacter sp. S4(2024). The sequence continues at coordinate 20,771 of NZ_JAZAQR010000004.1, forward strand.
AAAACCACCAGCACCACGTGCGCTGGTATCACTAAATTCTGTCACGACTTCAAATTCAGGACGGGCAACAGGGACAACCACATATTGTGCCATGCGTTCTGCAGGACTTAATACAAAGTCTTCCTGGCTACGATTCCAAATACTGACCATCAGCTCACCTTGATAATCAGCATCGATAAGTCCAACCAAGTTACCCAAAACAATACCATGCTTATGTCCAAGACCTGAACGCGGTAAAATCATACCTGCAAAGTTAGGATCTTGTATATAAACCGCCAAACCAGTACCAATCAAATGCGTGGCACCCGCTTTAATCGTTAAAGGCTCATCAATACAAGCGCGCAAATCAATACCTGCGCTGCCGTCAGTGGCACGAGTAGGCAAAGAAAACGCTTTATCTTCAGTGATTTTAGGGTTTAAGACTTTAACTTGTACAGCTTGCATAACGCACTCACTTAACGATTTAATGGTTTTATAAATAGAATGAATTTAGGGCGTGCCCTAATTTTTAAATTTAATTGCTTAACAACAACTATTTTTATAAATAGCTGATGATTTTTAACTTTTGGTTTCTAAATTTTAATAAGCGATTGATTAAAGAATCAGTATACTTGCTAGGCCCAAAAACGACATAAAGCCAACAATATCCGTTACCGTGGTGAGGATAACAGAGGCAGACAACGCCGGATCAATATTCATGCGCTTTAGCATCAGTGGAATACTAATGCCCGAGACATTGGCAGCGGTCATATTAATCGCAATCGCTAGACCGATGACCGCGCTGATTTTAATGTTATGAAACCACAATTGCGCAATAAACGCCATAATTATCGCCCATATGATACCGTTTATCGCCCCAACCCACAGCTCTTTATTTAATAGCCATACGCGGTTAGAGCCACCGATTTGTCCCATTGCCATACCGCGAATGACGACAGTAAGCGTCTGCGAGCCTGCAATACCGCCCATACTGGCAACTACGGGCATAAGAATCGCCAGTGCCACCACTTGTGCCAATACTTCCTCAAACTGCCCAATTACAGCCGCAGCTAATAGTGCCGTACATAAATTGATACCAAGCCAAATACTACGGCTTTTTGCACTGGTCAAAATAGGTGCGAACAGCTCTTCGTCTTGACTGACACCAGCAAGGTTTTTCATGGTACTGTCGACATCATCTTGGATAATTTCCATGATGTCCTCACCGTTTAATTGACCAACCAGTTCGCCATGACTGTTAATCACTGGGGCAAAACGAATGTCTTCTGAGCGAAAAATCGCCGCCGCATCTTGAATGTCCAAGCGATCATTGATGGTAATAGCGCTATCAATTAAATCAGCAACTAAGGTGCTTTGGTCATGCTTAATCAAATCAGCCAGACTTAATAAGCCAAGCAGTTGCTGGCTTTGATCGACAACCAATAGCTCTTGACTTTCATCATCGAGCAGCTCAATATCTTCTCGCAGCCAGTTTTGAACATCAGCTAGTGTCATATCTTCTTGGACTTGAATAAGCTCAGGATCCATATAGCTGCCAACTTCCCAGTCGGCATAGGTATCGAGTTTATTGACTTGAATGCGTATTTCTTCATCCAAAGTTGCCATCACTGAAGTACGCACACTTTCGGTAACGGTGTCTAAAATCTCTGAGATGTCTTGTGCATCAAGATCTTGGGTAAACAGCGATATCTCTTTTGACGAGATATTTTCCATCAATGGCTGGCGTGTATCAAACTCTAGCTCAGCTAATACTTCACCTTTGATATTCTCTGGGACTTGTGCCCAAATCAGTAGTCGGCTCTGAGTCGGGAACGACTCTAGTAAGTTGGCAATCTCATATTCTGACTGCTTCCCTAAAAACTCAGTAATCGCCTCATACGCCTTGTCCGCAACCAACTCTTGCAAATAGAGTAATTTATACTCAGCGTTAGATTCAGCCGGATTATAATCTCCCTGTCGTGTCGATGGTCGTGCAGAATTCGGCGTAGGAGCGGGCATAAAAGTTCCAAGTTTTCAAAATGGATAAATAATAATGATTAAGAGCTAAGCTTAACGTTCAATAAGTGAGTTATATTTGTTAGCTTTTTAATGGTTAAACATTATCGATTGCCCAATAAAGCCCGAATATTAGCCAAGTATTCATCAGCAACTGCTGCGGGATCTTTGGTGGCTTTTTGTTTTTTTGCTTTGGCAGGCCAATCGATATGATCTTCTGGCAACTCATCTAGAAATCTTGATTCAGACGTGACGCGCATTTGACCACCAGCACGGCGCTGAGTGGCTAGTGTCAAAGTTAGCTCGCGACGCGCGCGAGTAATGCCCACATACATCAAGCGCCGTTCCTCTTCGACCGTCTCACTTAGGATAGAGTTGCGATGTGGTAGCATCTCTTCCTCAAGCCCCATGATATAAACAAAGTCAAACTCCAAGCCTTTTGCCGCATGTAAGGTCATTAGATTAACTTTATTGGTGTTTTCTTCTTCCTGCTGCTGCTCCAGCATATCAAGCAATACCAGCTTGCGAATGATGGTATCAATGGTACGGTCTTCGTCTTCTTCGGCGCGATTAATCAGCGATTGAATACTGGTGTAAAGCATATCGATATTATCGATGCGGTTTTTTTCTTGTTGCGGCGTTTTAGAGTCACTGCGCACAAAATCAATATAACCGGTCTCATCAATCATTTGACGGACAATTGGCACAGGGTCAGGATGTTGATCAAGCTCGCGAGTATAATGCTCAATGAAATCGCCAAACTCCTTTAAAGTACTATAAGATTTCGACGGTAAAACGTGGGCCAGACCGGCATGCGTACAAGAAGCCAGTAGTGAGATGCTATGTTCTTGTGAAAATAAGCCAAGCTTTTCAAGCGTTGCTGGTCCCATGCCACGCTTGGGCGTATTAATCACGCGCAAAAAAGCACTGTCGTCTTCTGGGTTTAAAATCAGACGTAAGTAGCTCATGACGTCTTTGATTTCGCTACGGGCAAAGAACGACTGACCACCGGATAATTTATAAGGCACTTGCAATTGACGCAACTGCGCCTCTAACATCCGTGCCTGAAAGTTACTGCGATAGAGAACGGCATATTGTTCCCACTCATTACCAAAGCGCAATTTATGCGTGACGATTTCTTTGGCGACGCGCTCAGACTCATCATCATCATTACGGCAATTGATAATACGGATTTTTTCGCCTTGACCTTTATCTGACCAGAGTTTCTTTTCAAATAAATGCTCATTGTTAGTAATAACCGCATTAGCAGAGGTCAAAATACGCGTGGTCGAGCGATAGTTTTGCTCAAGCATGACGATTTTTAATTTTGGGAAATCCTCTTTAAGTAATCCCATGTTTTCAGGTTTAGCACCGCGCCATGCATAAATAGATTGGTCATCATCACCAACGACCGTAAAGCGTCCTTGCGGTCCGACTAAGTATTTAATCATCTCATACTGAGCGGTATTGGTATCTTGATATTCATCGACCAGCAAATAGCGAATACGGTTTTGCCATTTATCACGTAGCTCTCGATTTTCACGCAGTATTTTGGTCGGTAAGACAATCAAATCATCAAAATCAACCGCGTTATAAGCCCGTAAATTGCGCTCATACAGTGCATAAAGCGTCGCAAAAATCATATCTTCTGGATCGTCTAAGGTTTCCATCGCCTTATCCGGCTCAATCAAATCATTTTTCCAATCAGAAATCATTTTTATCGCTTTGCCAACCAACTCACGACTCTCAGCGCCGCTTAAGTTATCACGCATCATAAGCTCCATTAGCAAACGCTTGCTATCGTCGCTGTCCATAATGGAGAAATTGCCTTTCAATGGCGTATGAAGCAGCTCATATCGCAGAAACTGCAGCCCAAATTGGTGAAAGGTTGAAACCGTTAGACCACGGGTCTTTTCACTCGGTAGTAGCTTACTGACTCGAGCTTTCATTTCACGCGCCGCCTTATTAGTAAAGGTCACCGCCGTGATACGCTCAGCAGGCATGTTGCATTCTTCGATCAGATAAGCAATCTTGCGGGTAATCACTGACGTCTTACCGGAGCCGGCACCTGCTAACACCAGTAGCGGACCAGATACGTAGAGCATGGCTTCTTGTTGTTTGGGATTAAGTTGACTCATAACGTGACCTGTAAGACAAAAGCAAAAAGAGGGTAGCAGTAAATCGTAAAATGCCACTAGCTGCCATCAAGCGAAAAATACATTCGTTAAAATAGAGGGCATATAGGCATTTTAAATAGAGTAACTCACAGAATAATTTTAAAGTTTTAGGCAATCTGCGAGCAAAATTAGGTGAGTTATTATAAAGCAAAACTAAGGCTTTTGGGCAGGAGTTAGTAGCGTGGAATATATAAGATTATGAGGTATATATAAGGTACGTCTTGAAAAATGACATAGAGAAATATTTTGTTTCAATGAAAACCGTCGAAAATTTGGCCAATACAAGGTCATTTCCCGTGAATAGAAATAAGGAGGTAGACTTAAGTCTTATCCATTATGGAAGTGAAAGTGAAATAATTACAAGCTGTGACTAACTGCGCGTTTTATATAGATTTTCCATCTTAGTTAGCAGTCAATTAATAATACATTCTTTAGACTTACAGAAGGTTTTTAGAGAAGAATGATGAATAATCTATAACATAGTTTGCGGATAAAAAAACCTATTTTTTTTGCCGATAAAGTGACCGCTCAATGCAGTTAAAAACTAGCTTTTGATTGCCGATATGCGTATAGTACGTAAATAATTTATGCCAGTTGTCACGTCATTGTTGACCACGTGTAATGAGCTATTAAATCAATTAAATAAACTATCGAATATGATATTGATTTAATACGTTGATCTTACGTTGTTAGAAGATGCGTTGGGCGACCAGCCTTTATCCGCATATAGAGCGGACACTCTACAGTTGGTCAGATCTGACATCGTCGTCAATAAGCTTGATAATTGGTTGTTACCAGTACAGAACTTAACATGTGACTCAATGACAGTTACTTAAATACAGTGACAGTTACTTAAGTGCAGTGACAGTTGCTTTGTGTTTTCGTCTGCGTTATGCCTGTCGCTTGACGACCTTAATATGTAGGTCGATGCTTGCGCGGCGTGTAACACTCGATTGGGTGAGGAGCACGTATTATCATGTCTGCTTTTAATTGGTCAGCCATTGCTTTTATTTTAGCCGCCATTGCGCTAGTTGTGTTTATGTTGGTTGTCCCGCGTCTACTTGGCGGTCGCTCACATGGCTCACAAAAAGAAGAGATATTTGAAGCGGGTGTTGTCGGATCTGGCAACGCCCGTATTCGTTTGTCTGCCAAATTCTATTTGGTGGCGATCTTCTTTGTTATTTTTGATCTAGAAGCCCTCTACTTATATGCTTATGCAGTCTCAGTTCGTGAAGCTGGCTGGCTTGGTTTTGCTGCGGCCGCCATATTTATCACCATCTTGATCATTGGCTTGGTATACGAGTTGAGTCTGGGTGCGATGAATTGGGCACCGGCTGATAAGCTACGCAAAAAAGCGCGCCTATATGCGGCACCCGCAGGCTTTAGTTTAGCTGATATCACCAAGTTCGATGGTGTTGATGAACTTATGGTCGATCCTACAGGCAAGATACCTGCGCAGTCCTCCGGTCAGATTAATGTCTCAAACAATATTGAGACCAATCGTCGTCACTTACAAAACATTGATCATATTAATACCACGGGGAATGTCACTTCTGTGGACTTTGCGACGTCTGCACAAACAGATAAAATGACGCGTTAATGAATAACAGTGCGTGTTAATTAGTGAATAACAAAATTATTTAATAATGAAGTTAAGGCAGTAGTGAGGGCAAATCATTGCCGCACTTTGTTTAACATAAAGGTTGTATGTTATGAAATACACATTAACAAAAGCCAACCCTGATGCAGATGTCTATCCTGCTCAGACAAGCCAAACTGTCAACGATCCAATGGAAGATGAAGTCAATAAAAACGTCTTTATGGGTCGTCTAGAAGACCTTGTCCATTCAACAGCAAACTGGGGGCGCAAGCACTCACTGTGGCCATTTAACTTTGGTACCTCATGCTGTTATGTCGAATATGCGACTACTTTAACGGCGGTTCACGATTTGTCACGCTTTGGTGCCGAGGTTATTCGCGCCTCGCCACGTCAGGCAGATGTGATGATTGTTGCTGGTACTTGCTTTGTTAAAATGGCACCTGTTATTCAACGTCTATACGAGCAAATGCTTGAGCCAAAATGGGTCATCTCGATGGGGGCTTGTGCCAACTCGGGCGGTATGTATGACATCTATTCAGTCGTGCAAGGCGTGGATAAAATTATCCCTGTCGACGTCTATGTGCCTGGTTGTCCGCCACGTCCAGAAGCATTGATTCAAGGCTTGATGTTATTACAAGAATCTATTACTAAAGAACGTCGTCCGCTAGGTATTCATGTTAATGATCAGGGTGTCTATCAGCCGCAGATGACGCCTGAGCGTGACCGTAAGCAAGCAGATCGTATCGCTGTGAAAAACTTACGTAGCCCAGATAGCATTTAGTTAAGCAGTTTGGCGTAGTTATTAATAATTGTTAGAAGTGCGCGTACGCTCATCATAGTTTGGTTATGATTATCATCTTTTATTATGGTTGTCATGGCTCAGTTATGATTAATGAAGGAAGACATCATTCATGGTCACGGTAGTCGAAAACATAGATCCTAAGATCAAGCCTGTCCCAGCGGTTATCAAAGAGCTGGAAGAAAAATATGCTGGTAAGTTCGTTGTGCAGCACACGGTTGACGACATTCCAACGGTTTGGGTGGCACGCGCTGATTTATTAGACGTTCTCTTATTCTTACGCAAATTGCCAAAACCTTATGTCATGTTATTTGACTTGTCAGCGATAGATGAGCGTCTACGTCAGCATCGCCAAGGTTTACCTGACAGTGATTTTACGGTGTTTTATCACTTGATGTCGCTTGAGCGTAATAGTGATGTGCGTATCAAAGTGGCGCTCAGTGAAGAAGATTTAAACGTCCCAAGTGCGACACAGATTTGGCCCAATGCCAACTGGTATGAGCGCGAAGTCTGGGACATGTTTGGTATTGTCTTTACTGGTCATCCGCATTTAACGCGTATTTTATTGCCAAAATACTGGGAAGGTCATCCACTGCGCAAAGAATATCATGCGCGGGCAACTGAGTTTACTCCGTATTTCTTGAATACCGCCAAACAACAATATGAGCAAGAAAACCTGCGCTTTGTCCCAGAAGAGTGGGGTATGAAACGCTCGGGTCGCGATGAAGACTTTATGTTCTTGAACATCGGTCCTAACCATCCATCCGCTCACGGTGCTTTCCGTTTGGTGCTACAGCTTGATGGCGAAGAGGTCGTCGATTGTATCCCTGATATTGGCTATCACCATCGCGGCGCCGAGAAAATGGCTGAGCGTCAAACGTGGCACTCATTTATTCCTTATACCGACCGTATTGATTATCTTGGCGGCGTAATGAATGAGCTACCGTATATCATGTCGGTTGAAAAGCTTGCCGGTATTACTATTCCGCCGCGTGCTGAAACCATCCGCGTGATGATGAGTGAGTTTTTCCGTATTACCAATAACTTGCTGTTCGTCGGTACCTTTATCCAAGATGCCGGTGGTATGACGCCGGTATTCTATATGTTTACTGATCGCCAAAAAGCTTATGACGTCATCGAAGCTGTAACCGGTTACCGTATGCATCCTGCGTGGTTCCGTATCGGCGGTACAGCGCATGATTTACCGCGCGGCTGGCAGCGTTTGGTTCGCGAGTTCTTAGATTGGATGCCAAAACGCTTGGATGAGTATGTCAAAGCAGCATTGCAAAACAGTGTGCTTAAAGGTCGTACCCAAGGTGTTGCCCAATATAATACTAAGCAAGCACTGGCATGGGGCGTTACTGGCGCAGGTTTGCGTGCAACAGGTTTGGATTTTGATTTGCGTAAAGCGCGTCCGTACATGGGATACGAGAATTACGATTTCGAAGTACCAGTCGGCTATAACGGCGATGCTTATGATCGCTGTATGGTCAAAGTCGAAGAGATGCGCCAGTCGCTACGTATTATCCGTCAATGTATGGATAATATGCCGCAAGGTCCTTATAAGGCGGATCATCCATTGGCAGTACCGCCGCCAAAAGACCGTACGTTGAATGACATCGAAACCTTGATTAATCACTTTATCTCTGTTTCTTGGGGTCCTGTGATGCCAGCGGGTGAGTGCACAACGATTGTAGAAGCAACTAAAGGTCTAAACAGTTATTACATCACCTCGGATAAAGCGACGATGAGCTATCGTACCCGTATTCGTACGCCGACATTCGCGCATTTGCAGCAGATGCCATCAGTCATTAATGGTTCATTGGTATCCGATGCCATTATGTATTTGGCGTCAATTGATATTGTGATGGCGGATTGTGACCGTTAGAGCGTCTGTGGTTATACGTTTATCATTATCGTTTATATATTAAAAGTACGACGCGTTCATTAACATATTATCGCCAAACTGGCACACCAAAACGCTGTCATTGCGCCGTGAGCGCAACCTTAACAGTGGGCTGAGTGAGGAAAGAAAAAGATTATGAAAATTGTTTCCGATAAAATGCCAAAAGTAGATGTGGCAAGTATCTTAACTGCAGAAGAAATTGCGGCTATTCATGAGTTTATGCATCATTATCCTCATCCACGAGCAGCGTCTTTAGATTCGCTAAAAATCGTGCAAAAGCGTAACGGCTGGGTTGATGATGCGCAAGTGAATGCGATTGCTAATATTCTAAATGTACCGATGACGGATATGGATGGGGTAGCAACCTTCTTTAACCGTATCTATCGTCAGCCAGTTGGTCGTCATGTCATCCTTGTTTGTGATTCGGTGGCTTGTTATTTAACAGGCTATGAAGCACTAGCAGCTGAGCTCAAATCTGCGCTGGGCATCGACTATGGTCAAACCACTGTTGATGGTCGTTTTACGCTATTGCCGATTTGCTGTTTAGGTAACTGTGACAAAGGTCCTGCGGTATTGATTGATGAAGATACCTATGGTCCTGTCCAGCCTGAAGAAGTCGCCCAATTGTTGGAGCTATACGCATGAGATTAACTGTTTCAGAGCAGATTGCTCTTCGTAATCAAGGCAAAGCGCCAAGCCAACTTAATGAGCAGCGTATTCCTATCTATGGCGATAGAGCGACTGCTACCAGTGAAACCAAACCACTGACATGGCGCTTAGCGCATCATGATGCTGTGCTTGATTTGGCCACTTATGAATCATTACGTGGTTTTGAAGCGTTAAAGATAGCGTTAAACCAATCGCCAGATGATACGTTAAATACTATTAAAGAAGCGGTGGTAAAAGGTCGCGGCGGTGCAGGTTTTCCAGCAGGTATTAAATGGTCGCTAATGGCACCACCTGATGGCGGTCCACGCTATCTAGTCTGTAATGCTGACGAGATGGAGCCGGGTACGTTTAAAGACCGTTTGCTCATGGAGCGTTTGCCGCTTCAGCTTATTGAAGGCATGCTTATTTCTGCCTATGCGATTGGTGCAACAGCCGGTTATATCTTTATCCGTGGTGAATACATCTTAGCTGCGGAGCGTTTAAGTACAGCGATTGAAGAATTGCGTGCCAATAACTTAATTGGCGATAATATTTTAGGCTCAGATTTTAGTTTTGATTTACATGTGCATACGGGTGCTGGTCGTTATATTTGCGGTGAAGAAACGGCATTGATTAACTGCTTAGAAGGTCGCCGTGCCAATCCACGTACCAAACCACCATTTCCACAAGTAGCTGGTGCATGGGGTCGACCAACCGTGGTTAATAACGTTGAAACTTTACATAACGTTTCAGCGATTATCTTACATGGTAGCAAGTGGTATCAAGACCTACCAAAAGCCAAAGGTGTAGTCGAAACCCCAGGTACGAAGCTATTTGGCTGTTCTGGCTTGGTCAATGATCCCGGTCTTTGGGAATTACCTTTTGGTTATACGGCGCGCGAAATCATTGAAGATTTCGCCGGTGGTATGCAGGAAGGTCGCACACTTAAGGCTTGGTTACCAGGCGGCGCATCAACGGATTTTTTAACCGCTGAGCATTTAGATACTGTCGTTGATTTTGACACCATTCAAAAAGCGGGTAGCCGTATGGGTACGGGTCTGTTGATGGTTGTTGACGAAGAACAAGATATGGTGCCATTGGTACGTAATCTTGAGATTTTCTTTCAACGCGAATCGTGCGGTTGGTGTACGCCATGCCGCGATGGTTTGCCGTGGGGCGTCAAAATCCTTACCGCTATCAATGATGGCGAAGGGCAGATTGGCGATATTGAAAAGCTAGAAGGTTTAACCCGTGACTTATGGATCGGTAAAACCTTTTGCGCGCACGCCCCCGGTGCGATGGAACCACTGATGAGTGCAATTAAATATTTCCGTCCTGAGTTTGATCAAAAGATTGCGCAGGCGGTTGGTGAAGATGTCATTGAGGCTGCAGCCAATCAACAGCTAGATGTGAAATAAGGAGAGCGGCATGGCAGTCATACATATTGATGGAACCACTGTCGAAGTAGATAGCGCAGATAACTTGCTACAAGCATGTTTGTCACTCGGCATTGATGTGCCGTATTTTTGTTATCACCCAGCCCTTGGTTCAGTAGGCTCTTGCCGTCAGTGCGCGGTTAAGCAATATATGACCAAAGAAGATATGGAAGCGGGTCGCGGTCGCCTTGTGATGTCCTGTATGGTCGCCCCAGGCGATGATATGTACATCTCAGTGACTGATGATGAAGCGAAGGCGTTCCGTAAGTCGATGGTTGAGCTGTTGATGATTAACCATCCCCATGACTGCCCAACCTGTGAAGAAGGTGGACACTGTCATTTACAAGATATGACCTATATGTCAGGTCATCATCGTCGTCGCTACCGCTTTACTAAGCGCACTCACCATAATCAAGAACTTGGTCCGTTTATCGCGCATGAGATGAACCGCTGTATCGCTTGCTATCGCTGTGTCCGTTTTTATAAAGACTATGCAGGCGGCGAAGATTTGGGTGTTTATGGCTCAAATGAACGTGTTTATTTTGGTCGTGATAAAGATGGTCAGTTTGAAAGTGAGTTCTCAGGTAACCTAACGGAAGTTTGTCCAACGGGGGTATTTACCGATAAGACGCATTCGGATCGTTATAACCGTAAGTGGGATATGCAGTATGCACCAAGCATCTGTCATGGTTGTTCAGCGGGTTGTAATATCTCTGCCGGTGAGCGCTACGGTGAATTGCGCCGTATCGAAAATCGCTATAATGGCGAGGTAAATCGTTACTTCTTATGTGACCGTGGTCGTTTTGGTTATGGCTATGTCAATCGTGAAGATCGTCCAACCCAAGCGCTTGAACGTATCAATGATAAACATGTCAAAATTAATATTGATTATGCTCTTGATGAAACCATTAAGCGTATTAAAGACAAAAAAGTCATTGGCATTGGTTCACCACGTGCCAGTTTAGAGACCAACTTTGCGCTAAAAAACCTCGTTGGTTTTGATAATTTTTCAACGGGTCTTAATCATCAGCAGCAAGCACTGGTCAATAAATGTATTGAAGTCTTGAGTACTGAGGGTATTTATAATCCAGGTATGACCGATATTGAAAGTCATGATGCGGTACTGATTTTGGGTGAAGATATCACTCAAACGTCATCGCGTGTGGCACTCTCTATCCGTCAAGCGGCGAAAAATGAAGCCATAAAAATGGCGGCTGCTACCAAAACGCAATCGTGGTTGGCTGAGCCAGTCAAACGTATTGCTCAAGGCGCACAAAGCCCAGTATATGTCATCGATGTGACTCAAACCAAACTTGAAGATATCAGTAAGGTTAGCGTCGTAGCGACACCTGAAGACATCACTAAACTTGGTTTTAAAGTTGCGGATGAAATTGCTAAATTTGACGACAATATAGCAAAAATAGTCGATCCGCAAAAAGCTGGAAAAGAGGCTAATGCCAATATTGGCGCTGATCCTATGCAAGCGCTGGCACAGCAAATCGCTTATGACTTGATCCAAGCGGACAAGCCATTGGTTGTCTCTGGTAGCAGCTTATCGTCTATTGCCTTGATAGAAGCAGCTGCGCAAATCACGCAAGCATTAAGCCAAAAGCGTGCAGCGATCAAAGCAACTGAGCAGTATGAAGTTGAGACACATAATGCCAAAGTTGCAGCAGCTGAAGCGCGAGCACAAACAACAACGGCTTGGCAAACAGAAGATAAAGATCTGTCTGCCAAGCCAAATAAGCCTGAAACGGGTGTTAATACCGAAGCGCAAGACGATGTTGAACGTCAGCCAGCAACCAAACTTGAGCTAAAAGAAGTCAATAAAAAGTATCATGCCCAAGCGGGTATCTATTTAGCAGTGACAGATGCTAATAGTATCGGTGTTTGTTTACTCGGCGGTCATTCAGTTGAAGAATTGCTGGCGACTGATTTTGATGTGGTGATAGTCGCTGAAAATCAGCTGACTGATGCTATTGATGCGAATAAATTAACACAGCTATTGACTGATAAAACCGTCATTGCGTTAGATCATCAATTGCTGGATTGGCACAAAGACGTCGATATTGTATTGCCAGCAGCCACTTTTGCTGAAGCAGACGGCACACTTATTTCTGCCGAAGGTCGTGCGCAGCGCTTCTTCCAAGTTTATGATAATGACTATTATCATCCGCTTAGTAGTATTAAAGAAGGTTGGCGCTGGTTGCATGCCGTACATAGCAGCTTAGAAGGTCGCGATGTTGATTGGACGCAGCTTGACGATGTTATCAATGCTTTGATAGCGACCCATCCTAAGCTTGCCAGTATCAAAGAAGCTGCACCCGATGCTGATTACCGTATGACGGGTCTAAAAATTGCCCGTCAGCCACGTCGTTACTCAGGTCGTACTTCTATGCGCGCGCCTGTCTCTGTCCATGAGCCAATGCAGCCAAAAGATTTGGATACCGGTTTAACCTTTTCAATGGAAGGCTATAGCGGTAAGCAAACCCCAAGCGCGATGATTCCTTTTGCGCAATCTGCCGGTTGGAACTCACCGCAAGCTTGGAACAAATACCAAGATAAAGTGGGTGGTAGTCTTAGAAATGGTGATCCGGGTGTGCGTTTGTTCGATCAGTTAGAGCGTTTAGCTACGCGCCAATATGTTGCGCCAGAAGTTAGCTCAGTAGCTACGACGGATATGCATCAAGGGCAAGCCAAATTGGTGCCTATTTATAACATTTATGCCAGCTCAATGATGGCATCGCGTAGCCCAGTCGTTGCTGAACAATTACCAGTAGCTGCATGGCGTATAGGGATTGATGACGCAAAAGATTGGAATATCGTGGCTGGTGATTATCTAGCGATTGAGATTGATAAACAGCAAATCACGCTGCCAGTAGAGCTTGTTGGTTATTTAGCCGAAGGTTGTATCGGTTATCCTGTCGGTCAGGTGAGCATTATTCATCCATCGATGCCAGCGTCAGTACGTAAAGTCGATGCACCTATTACGATGATGGGCGGCTTGGCTAATGACGCTATTGGCAATTCTGAAAATGGCAGTGGTTTAAACAGCTTTGAAGATAACAATAACCGCGCCGCGCCAGTAAGCACAGCGCCGACCACCACATAGGAGGTGTAATATGCAAGTCACTCGTATTATCCCTGATGTGCCAAGTTTTTTGGCGAGTATGATGACCTTTGATACTTGGTCCATACTTTTTATGGTCGTACAATCGCTGGTCATCTTTTTGGTAGTGGTCATTGTAGCGGCAATGATGATTATCTATGAGCGCCGGATGCTAGCACTCTGGCAAGACCGTTATGGTCCAAACCGTGTCGGTCCGTTCGGTTCGTTGCAATTAGTCGCCGATATGCTCAAAATCTTCTTTAAAGAAGATTGGACGCCAAATTTTACCGATAAGTTTATGTTTACTCTGGCGCCTGCGGTTGCCATGTTTACCGCTCTGGCTTCATTTGCCATTATTCCTATCTCACCAACCCTTGGCGTTGCTGATTGGGATATTGGTATTTTATTCTTTTTTGCCATGGCTGGTATTGCAGTCTATGCAGTGCTGTTCGGTGGTTGGGCATCAGCCAATAAATTCTCATTACTGGGCGGCTTACGTTCAGCCGCGCAAACCATCAGTTATGAAGTGTTCTTAGGCTTGTCGTTGATGGGCGTTGTTGCCTTGACTGGCTCATTTAACTTACGTGCCATTGTTGAAGCGCAGGCTGATGGTTGGTATATCATTCCACAGTTCTTTGGCTTTTTAACCTTTGTCGTTGCTGGTGTTGCGGTCACGCATAGACATCCATTTGACCAACCAGAAGCTGAGCAAGAGCTGGCAGAAGGGTATCACGTTGAATATTCTGGCATGAAGTTCGGTATGTTCTTTATTGGCGAATACGTCAATGTTGTATTGATTTCTGCTTTGATGACCTGCTTATTCTTTGGTGGTTGGTTGGCACCTTTTAATTTAGATATTCCGTTTATTCCACCAGCTTTTTGGTTCATGATTAAGACGCTTTTCTTTATGACTATGTTTGTTTTAGCTCGAGGCTCACTCATGCGTCCGCGCTATGATCAGGTGATGAACTTTGGCTGGAAAGTCTGCCTGCCCGTAACCTTGATTAATCTATTGGTTACTGCTGCAGTCATTTTGATTTTTTCCCCAACGTTGTAATCATCACTAGCCATCACTGATGAACTAGGGTAAAGCTGAGAAGGATAATAATCCCATGTTTACTACGATAAAAAAGACCGTCATTGGACTATTTACCATTGTCCGCAGCATGTGGATGGTCAATAGTCATGCGCTCAGACCACGCGACACCATTCTTTATCCTGAGGTGCCAGTACCAGTGCCGCCACGTTTTCGTGGACGTATTATATTGTCGCGTGACCCTGACGGCGATGAGCGCTGCGTGGCTTGTAACTTGTGCGCTGTGGCATGTCCAGTTGGTTGTATCTCACTGCAAAAAGCGGAACGTGAAGATGGACGCTGGTATCCAGAGTTCTTCCGTATTAACTTTTCACGTTGTATTTTTTGTGGCTTGTGTGAAGAAGCTTGTCCTACAACAGCTATTCAGATGACTCCTGATTTTGAGATGGGCGAATACGTCCGTCAAGACTTGGTCTATGAAAAAGAGCATTTGCTGATTTCAGGACCGGGCAAATATCCCGATTATAACTATTATCGCGTGACGGGTATGGCGGTAGCAGATAAACCAAAAGGCGCGGCGCAAAATGAAGCGGCACCGATTGATCTAAGGAGCTTGCTACCATGATGAATATTTTAAATAATCCTGAATTGGCAGGGTTTTACTCATTAGCAGCGGTAGCAATATTTGCCAGTTTGCGCGTGGTAACCCAAGCCAATCCAGTGCATGCTATTTTATCAATGATTGTGTCATTACTGGCAATCGCTGGCATATTTTTTGTGATAGGTGCGCCGTTTGCTGGAGCACTTGAAATTGTCGTTTACGCGGGTGCCATTATGGTACTGTTCGTCTTCGTGATTATGATGCTGAATTTAGGCATGCGTAATGATGAGCGGGAAGAGCGTTGGCTTGATGCCGGTACTTGGGCGATACCGACGGGCTTGACAATTATTATTGCGGTTGTGCTGTATGCAATGATTGGTCTCAATCATAACGAAGCTGCTGTAATTGGCGGTACTACGATTTCAGCCAAAGCAGTGGGTACGGTGTTATTTACCAAATATATTATGTTGATAGAAGTAGCCGCATTGCTACTACTCGCGGCCTTAGTTGCGGCTTATCATTTAGGCAAAGAAGCTATCGATGACGAGATTATCGGTAATGATAGTCTAGTAGCCAGTCCAAATGTCGGTAGTATTGAGCTGTACGAAAACGACAGCATGCACACCAATAACGATGTAGTAAAGATGGCAAAACCATACGAATATAAAGATGTCGACCCGCATGATTATGTGGGCATGAAGGTCGGCATGAAAGCAGGTACGCAGAACGGTATGAAGAAAGTCACGCGCAAGGAGTCAGACTGATGGTACTAGCAGCAAGCGTGGCACAAGATATTGCCAATGTGCCGTTTGCCCATGAAGTAGCAGGCTTAGTGCAGCCGGTTGCTGAGGCGCAAAATGTACTGGGTCTGATACCCATGAGCCATGGATTAATCTTGGCGGGTATTTTATTTGCGATTGGTCTGTGCGGTGTTATGGTACGGCGTAATTTTCTATTTATGCTAATGAGCCTTGAGATCATGATGAATGCGGCGGCACTAGCATTTGTGGTAGCAGGTAGTCGTTGGGTCGATCCAGATGGACAGATTATGTTTATCTTTATCTTGACCTTAGCAGCAGCAGAGGCCGCTATTGGTTTAGCAATATTATTGCGTTTTTATCATCAGCGTGGGCATCTCGATGTCGACAGCGCCAATGAGATGAAAGGATGATGTCATGAGTTTATTACCATTAACCTTTATATTCCCGCTCGTTGGCTTTTTGATTCTAGCCTTTATGCGCGATAAATTAAGCGAGCAGGTGGCAGCGATTGTTGGTGTCGGTAGTATGCTGCTATCAGCGCTCTGTACGCTGATCGTCAGCTATACCTTTTTAACAAGCAACCCTGCCGGTACGGTTATCGAGATTCCGCTATGGACTTGGTTCCAAGTCGGGGATTTTGCGCCAAATTTTGGCTTAAGCTTTGATGGCTTAGCATTAACGATGACGGGTGTTATTACCGGTATCGGCTTTTTGATTCATCTGTTTGCCGCATGGTATATGAAAGGTGAAACAGGCTTTGCGCGCTTCTTTAGCTATATGAACTTATTCGTCGCCAGTATGTTATTACTGGTGTTAGCGGATAACTTGTTCTTGCTATATCTTGGCTGGGAAGGCGTCGGTATCTGTTCTTACTTGCTAATTGGTTTTTACTATCATGACCGCGCTAATGGTCGAGCAGCGATAAAAGCCTTTACCGTGACCCGTGTTGGTGATGTGTTCTTAGCATTTGGTTTGTTTTTATTATTCCGCGAATTTGGCACGCTTAATATTCAAGAGATTATTACCCGTGCCCCGGAAGTATTTGATATCAATAATCCAACCATGATTCTAACTACCATGATGTTGGTTGGTGGGGCGATGGGTAAATCAGCGCAGCTACCATTACATACATGGCTGGCTGATGCAATGGCAGGTCCAACGCCAGTATCGGCATTGATTCACGCAGCGACGATGGTTACCGCTGGTGTTTATCTGATTGCCCGTCTACATCCGTTATTTATATTAACACCTGGTGTACTATTGTACTGGGTTGGGGCAGTGGGCGCATTAACGCTGGTTATTGCAGGATTCTGTGCGTTGGCACAAACTGACATCAAGCGTATCCTTGCTTATTCGACTATGAGCCAAATTGGCTATATGTTCTTAGCACTCGGTGTTGGCGCATGGCAAGGTGCTATCTTCCATTTGATGACCCATGCTTTCTTTAAAGCGTTGTTATTCTTATCATCAGGTGCGGTCATTCTTTCAGTACATCATGAGCAAAATATCTTTAAGATGGGCGGCTTACGTAAAAAGATTCCATTGGTTTTTTGGTGCTATATCGTCGGTGGCGGTGCACTTGCCGCGATACCTTGGGTCACCGTTGGTTTTTACTCTAAAGAAGCCATTCTTTGGGAGAGTTATGCAACTGGTCATATGGTCTTATTCTATATGGGCGTATTCGGTGCTTTCTTAACCGCGCTTTATACCTTCCGTATGATTTGGATTATCTTCTTTGGTGAAGAGAAAACGCATGCCCATAAACTATCTGGTGTGTCATATTGGCTGCCGCTTAGTGTGTTGCTCGTATTATCTACGGCAGTGGGTGCATTTATTACCCCGCCATTGCAAGGCGTATTGCCAGAAAGTGTTGGGCATTTATTAGAAGTTGCTGGTCAAGCACATGGTAAGCATACGGCTGAGTTTATCGCGATGGGTGCGATGGCAGCAGGCTTGATATTGGCGGCGCTATTATATGTCGTTAATAAAGGTCGACTGCTGACTAGCTTTAAGCGCACGCGTATCGGCGGTGCGCTATATCATTGGTGCTATCACGGTATGGGCTTTGACGCGCTATACGATATAGTTTTTGTAAAACCCTTTTTGTTCATCGGCCGCTTATTTAAAGCCGACCCTATCGATAAAACGTGGCTGTTATTACCTAAGCTGGCATCAGCGGGTAATAAGGTATTGTCTGCGACGCAAACAGGGTCACTTCGAGGTTATGCTGCAAGCTTTGGCTTGGGTATGGCTGTGTTACTCGTGCTGGTAATGATGACGGTGGTATAAGATGATTGAGTTACAACAAACGTGGATGCTACCAGCATTAATCGCCATTCCTTTTATTGCAGGATTGCTATGTTGGCTGGTTGAACGCTTTAATAAACGCTTGCCGCGCTGGATTGCCTTAATCGGTATGACGTTGACCTTTGTATTGTCAATGGTACTATGGCAATACGGTGATTTTTCTGGCATGAGTCAGCAAGTGATTGCGCCAGATGCAAATGTGCCATGGGTCGCTGAATTCAGTGTGCCGTGGATACCAAGTTTTGGTATCAGCTTTCACTTAGCGTTAGATGGCTTATCGCTATTGATGGTTGGCTTAACAGGTCTGCTTGGTATTGCTGCCGTTGCCTGTTCGTGGAATGAGATTCAACGCCGTGTTGGTTTCTTCCATCTAAACTTGCTCTGGAGCTTGGGCGGCGTTATTGGTGTTTTCTTAGCCATTGATATGTTCTTATTCTTCTTCTTTTGGGAGATGATGCTGGTTCCAATCTACTTCTTGATCGCGATTTGGGGTCATGATGTCGTTGGTAAAACCAAAGAATACGCTGCAACTAAGTTCTTTATTTATACCCAAGCATCTGGTCTTATCATGCTGGTCGGTATTTTGATATTGGTCATTATCAGCTACGCCCAAAAAGGGGTGGTGAGCTTTAATTATAATGACTTGCTCGGTACGTCACTTGGCGGCTGGGAATATCCGATTATGCTGTGCTTCTTTATTGGCTTTGCCGTTAAGTTGCCGATTATTCCGTTCCACGGCTGGTTGCCTGACGCGCATGCACAAGCACCAACGGCGGGTTCGGTAGATTTGGCAGGGGTTTTGATTAAGACTGCCGCTTATGGCTTGATTCGTTTTGTCTTACCATTATTTCCAGCAGTATCACAAGATTTTGCGCCTATTGCCATGACGTTAGGTACGATTGGTATCTTCTATGGCGCATGGCTAGCCTTTATGCAAACCGATATGAAACGCTTATTGGCTTATACCAGTATCTCGCATATGGGCTTTGTGGTATTGGCAATTTATGCTGGAACCTTACTCAGCTTGCAAGGTTTGATGATTCAAATGCTTGCACATGGTCTAAGCTCAGCAGCGCTATTCATTATGGCAGGGCAGTTATATGAGCGCTTACATACGCGCGACTTGACCTTGATGGGTGGTATGTGGGGTCAGTTCCGTTATTATGCGCCGATACTGATGTTCTTCTGTGCGGCCTTACTTGGTATTCCGGGTACAGGTAACTTCATTGGCGAGTTCATGATTTTATTTGGCGCCTTTGCCGACTATCCCGTGTTTGTAGTATTTGCGACATTCAGTTTAGTATTAGCGGGTTTGTATTCACTAATTCTGATTCACAAGGCGCTATTCGGTACTAATAATATTAAAGAAGTGGCGTTAAAAGAAACCAAGTCTCATGGTCTACCAGAGCGTCCATTAAAAGATTTGGGCAAGCGCGAGCTGTCGTTACTATTGATGCTTGCCGCAGGCTTGGTCTGGCTCGGATTGTATCCACAGCCGTTCCTTGATACTTCAAGTCATGCGATGCAATGGATTAATAACGCCTATATATATAGTCAAGTAACACAAGTAGATGCCTCGCAGCTGCTTGATGCAATGGAGGCACGTTAAGTCATGAACGATTTTACGATGAATGATTTGATGGGGCTGCTGCCTTATGCACCAATCATTGCGGTAGTCATTACAGTATTAATGGTGATGATTGCCCTCACTATGAAGCGCTCACATATGGTGACAGGTACGATTTCGGTTATCGGTCTTAATATTGGTCTGTTTATTTTGCTTGGGCAAATGGCAGGTATAGTTGATAGTGGAACACTTGTGCCAGCCGCTGAGCAGTTATTTGTGATTGATAACTTTGCTCAGTTTAATATGGTCATTATCTTTATCTGCGCATTGGCATGTTGTACGTTATCTTATGCCTACTTAGCCGATTTAAAAGACCATAAAGAAGAGCTATATTTGCTCATGTTGCTATCAACGGTTGGCGCGCTACTTATGGTTTGCGCCCAGCACTTAGCGTCATTCTTTATGAGTCTTGAGATGCTATCGATACCGTTATATGGCATGCTGTCATATACCTACATGCGCACTCGCTCGCTAGAATCGGGGCTGAAGTATTTGGTATTGTCAGCGACTGCATCAGCAACACTGCTGATGGGTATGGCATTTATCTATGCAGAAGTTGGCTCACTGGCATTTAAGCCTATCAGTTTAACTTTGACAGAGACTTTTGAATCGCCACTGTTAATCTTAGGTGCAGCGATGATGATGTTTGGTATCGCCTTTAAGCTCTCTGCCGCACCCTTTCATATTTGGACACCCGATGTCTATGAAGGCGCACCTGCGCCTATCGCGACTTATCTGGCCTCAGTATCAAAAGTGGCGATGATGGCATTGGCAGTACGCTTTTTAATTGATACCTCGCTATTGGCATTGCCATCGGTACAGATGCTGCTGATGGTCATGGCAACCTTGTCGATTTTGCTGGGTAACTTACTCGCCGTACGCCAAACCAGTCTCAAACGTTTACTTGGTTATTCATCTATTGCCCATATGGGTTATGTGTTAATCGTGATCGTGAGCATTGGCTCTGCTGCTGATAGTATTTCTAGCATGTATATGGCGATTTATGCCCTTACCTCTATCGGTGCCTTTGGTGTCGTAACCTTGATGTCGAGCCCTTATCGTCTGTCTGGTGAAGCAGACGAGTTGACTCACTATCAAGGTCTGTTTTGGCGCCGTCCGGTATTGACGGCTGTCATGACCATCATGATGTTGTCTCTAGCGGGTATTCCATTGACCGCAGGCTTTATTACTAAGCTATTTGCGATTCTTGCTGCGGTACAAGGTACTAACTGGTTCTTAGCAGCGATGATTATTCTCGGTAGTGCGATTGGCTTGTTCTATTACTTGCGCGTCTTGCTCACATTGTTTAAACGTCCAAAACAGTTTATTGAATTTGACGTCTCGAAGCAGTGGGGTCTACGTACCGGCGGTATCATGGTCATTGCCGTCACGGTAATCATTGTATTCTTTGGTGTGTTACCAAACAGTATGATTGAATGGGCAAGTTTGGCTCGTATTTGGTAAGCATAGAGAGCTGAAATAAGTAGCGCTATATCTGTGCTGCTACTTATTGCTTGTTACGGTTCGAAAAACAAGATGCGCCAGCTTTGTGATAAGCTTGGCGCATCTTTTTTGTGTTGTTTAAATTTTTATAAAAATAAATGTTAATAAAATATAAGTGATTCACTACTATGAGCGACAATATTCAAACCGTAACAGTGCTAAGCAAAACTACTTGGACACCAAATTTATTTAGCTTCACCGTTAGCCGTCCGGATAGCTTTAAATTCACGGCTGGGCAGTTTGTACGTTTGGGCGTCAATCCCAGTCAGTTAAGCTACTACAAGCAGAAAGCTGTAGAAAATGGCGATGCATCTAACGAAGAACTGCGTGAAGCGCTAAATGAAGATATTTTTCGCGCTTATTCAATTGTTTCCTCACCCTTTGATGAAGTATTAGAATTTTTCTCTATCGTCATTCCTGATGGTGCATTTACCTCGCAGTTGCAACACTTGGAAGTAGGCGATAAGTTGCTGCTAAATACCATGCCTTTTGGCTTTTTGACGTTGGCGCGTTATCAAAAGCCATTACCAAAAGATTTATGGCTGCTGGCTACGGGCACTGGTCTTGCGCCTTTCTTATCGATGCTGCGAGATTTAAAGACTTGGGAAGATTACAAGCATATTATCCTCGCATATAGCGCGCGCTCGATAGAAGAGTTGGCGTACGTTGATAAGATAAAAAGTCTGCAAGAAGACTTTGGCTCCTTGGTTGATAATCCTGCACAATTAATCTTTATACCAGTTGTTACTCGTGAGCCTATCGAAGGTGCACTGACAGAGCGCCTGCCAAAATTGCTACTAGATGGAACGCTACAAGAGCGCGCAGGCATTGCTCTAGATGTCGATAGCACGCACGTTATGCTATGTGGCAACCCAGATATGGTAGAAGATACCAAAGAGACGTTAAAGAGCTTAGGACTGGTGATGAATCGCCGTGGAGAAGGCAATATTGCGGTAGAAAATTACTGGTAACGAATGTCATAAAGTGTGATCGAGTGGTATTCTTTTAAAATTTTTAGCAAAAGAAAAATGCTGTATCTTGACGACTCTCGTCTGGCAAGATACAGCATTTTTTTATAATAGTTGACAGTTATAAGATAGCAAAGTAATAAGAGCTGAGAGCTTATGATGTTCTAAACTTGGCTCGCCACATTTGCTACATTTTCTGTATCTAGTGGATGGACAGGACCTTGTACTTGTACTGGCTCGTCTTTTTCGCTGATAATATCTTCGTTGCTATTTGAGGATAATAAATCGCGATAATTAATCTGCGCTTTCAAAATCAATTGTTCTTCTTCAAGCTCACCATAGTTAACTTGTGCCTTATGTAACATGCCGATAATTTTCTTATTACTCTTCAGCCAACGATTAATATCAATATAAATAATCTCATTTTTGGCACGTGCAATATCGATATAAGATAGGATAAAACCCAATGGGTCTTTTTTTAGAATGCGGTGGCAAAACCAAATAAACAGTTTGATACCTTGACGCTTAAGGAATGATTCGCAGCGCAGATTTAGGATATCGGTATAGGTCAGTTGACCAAAAACAAAGCGCTGTACATTGCGATCGAGCTGCGCATGTACCAGACGAAAGTTACTCGCGACCTCTGCATAAATGCCACCTGCATCGACCGTGCAGTATAAGCGGAACCAGTCTTCATGTATCTCAACACGCAGCTCTAAGATGGCTTTGACATTATCCGTGACATAAGTTTTTAGTGCATCATTGACGTAGGCTTGTGTCAGCGGTAACGCCAGCTCATCTTCTAGCTTATCGGTTGTACGGTTGTATAAGTCTTTAATAGATTGGGTCAGGTGAGCCCAACCATCGCTAAATGATTCATCAAAGCGATAGCCGAGATTCTCAAAAAAGTCATCAAAGTTGTCTGAATGATCGACATTATCACTCATGTTATTAAAGCTACTCAAACTTATTATCCTTATCATTATAAAAGCGTGACCGATACCAAACAGTATATATCAAAAACGAGGCGGGCAAAATGAACGTCTATTACTCATCAGCATACCTTTATTTTCGATATCAAATGCGCTGGGCTTATGCGATGAGTACAAGTTAGAGCATACCTCTCACTGTAAGCAATGATAAATTGTTGAGAAGTTACTGTGAATTTACGGTATACGGTTGTGCTAGCGAGACAATTCTATGTCATGTTATGATGGCGCCGGCATGGGCAATAGATATGGATATTACCACGTTTATTGATGACCGCCTTTATATTCATAAGCTGAGACTGACTGCGGTGTATATTAAAGACTCACAAAGCTACCATTTTTCATCGCAAGCACCAAAACGTGATATCAGCTTGCCGATGGCGATTGTTATTGCCATTAGCGTGCATGCGTTGATTATTTTCGGTATCAGTTTTTCGATGGGGCAAGACCCTGCCGGATTGATGCAAGACGTTGCCAAAGCCCTAACGGATAATAAGCAGCCAAATGAAGATGCGCAATTTATTGCCAATGCCTCGCAACAAGGTGGCGGTACAGTAAAAGAGCAATTGCGTCAAGAAACCGACCAAAGCAGCCCGTTATCCGCTGATCAAATGAGCGAGACGCAAGATGTAATTCGCTTACAGCGCCAAGTACGCCAGCAGCATTATCAAGAAAGCTACTTACGCACCACACTAAGCTGGCGTCATGCAAGCGTAGAGTCTGACAATGATAGTAAGCAAGCGCAAGACGATATGAGGGTGCAAGAAGAGCGCCTACGTAAGCAGATTGCTACCTTGGAGGCTCAGCTATCCCAGCGTCAGCAGACTTATGCCACCAAATCAAAAGTAGTGACCATGGACAGTAACTCAACGACCCA
Organism: Psychrobacter sp. S4(2024); assembly: GCF_036861305.1. Classification (NCBI taxonomy): domain Bacteria; kingdom Pseudomonadati; phylum Pseudomonadota; class Gammaproteobacteria; order Moraxellales; family Moraxellaceae; genus Psychrobacter; species Psychrobacter sp. S4(2024). Next base: position 45,110 of record NZ_JAZAQR010000004.1, read on the forward strand.
TGGCGCGGCGGCCGATTATATCAATACCTTTCGTGAGCATGTTGAGCGCGTTGGTAATTTGCAATATCCTGCTCAAGCACGAGCGCAAAGTATTACGGGCGAAGTGCGTTTAATGGTAATTATTGCTAACGACGGTAATATCAAAGCCATCCGTTTGCTTGAGAGCTCAAATTCAACTATCTTAGATGAAGCGGCAAAACAATCAGTCAGGCAAGCCGCGCCATTTGGTAAATTTACCGCAGATATGAAAGACATTGTTGAGTTGCGTCTGATACGTACCTACCGTTATAGTGATATCGTAGAAGTGACGTACTAGAAGAGTTAACAGCAGTCCTGCATTTTTAACGTATTAACTAAAACAGTAAATAGATAACACCCAGATATAGAGTAAAGAGTTTATATGGAATTTTTAGGTTTTACCCTTGATGTTGCTACCTTAACCAATAACGCTTTGAGTATTGCTGCCAAAGTGGCACTAGCGCTGCTAATATTTATGATAGGGCGCTGGCTTGCCAAAAAAGCCGTCACATTTGCTCACGGTATAATGTTGCGTAGTCGTTTAGATGAGACAGTCGCTAGCTTTTTAGGTCGCTTAATTTACGGTGTGCTATTGGTTGTGGTCGTTTTGGCTGCCTTGAGTAAAGTTGGTGTGCAGACCACTTCAGTCGTGGCTATCTTGGGCGGTGCAGCGGTTGCGATTGGTTTATCACTGAAAGATCAGCTGTCTAATTTTGCAGCGGGCATTATGATTGTCACCTTTCGCCCCTTTGTGCGCGGTGATTATGTGCAAATAAGCAGCTATACGGGCACTGTGACAGAGATTACCTTGGTCAATACGCATCTAACAACGATTAACAATCATGATGTCATCATTCCTAATAGCGATATCACCACTTCAGCGGTTGTCAATTACACCGCATTGCCCAATCGCCGCGTCGATATCACTGTTGGCATTGGTTATGATGCTGATATCAAAACTGCCAAAGATGTTATGCTAAATTTGGCAATCAGTAATCCGAAGGCGTTTACTGATCCTGCACCGGTTATCCGCGTCACTAACTTGGGCGATAACTCCGTTGATTTAACTTTAAACGTTTGGACGACTAATGACGACTGGTGGTCAATGCAGTGCGATCTATTGGAACAGTTTAAATACGCGCTGGATGATAATAAAATTGATATTCCGTTCCCACAGCGTAATGTCCATGTTAAAGGGCTTGACCAGATGATTAATCAGATGGACCAAGCACAAAAACTACTAACGAAAAAAGATTAGTCATAAGGGTTTGGGATATTGAGCCCTGCCAAAATTTCAATCTCAAAACGCTCCATCTCATCTTGCTCGGCTTGCCCGAGCTCATGATCGAAACCGAGCAAATGCAGTATGCCATGAATTAATAAGTGGCTAATATGCTGCCTAGCCTCTTTGTTTTGCTCTGCTGCTTCACGTATCATCACCGCATGGCAAATGATTAGCTCTCCAAGCGGTAGCGTTGGCATCAGTCCAATAATTGCTGCTGGCAGGTCGCTTGGATAAGAGAGGATATTGGTTGCATAATCCTTTTGACGGGCTTCTAAATTCAGCTCGCGACCTTCGACTTCATCAGTAATATAAATATCGAGCACCTTAATCTTCTCTTGCCACTGCTCAGCATCGATATCTTCAAAGTATGGCAGTATCAGACCACCTTTTACCTGCTCATCGATATAGTTAAGTGTCGCCGTCATTACAGACAGCAGCTGCTCCCGACTGTAAAAATTATCGAGTGTCTGGTCATCGATGAGCTCACTGGCACTAATACCAAGTGCGTCTAAGCTATTGTTCTCATTATAATTATCATCAATATTGTTGCTAGCATCACTATTGCTGTCTTGGCTCATGCCCTAATCCTTTTTTATATCAATTAAAAAATATCTAACAGTAAAAAACCGGATATAAAATCCGGTTTCTTTCCAATATACGGCTATCAAGATAGGTTAGAGTTTGGCTGCTGCCTCAGTCATTGTTTGTTTACGCTCTTGCTCTTTGATACGTTCAAACTTTCGCTTTTCCTGCAAGGCAAACTGCTCGTCATCATAGACATCATAAGCTTCAACGATTTTCTGTACCAATTGATGGCGTACGACGTCTTTTGAATCAAACTTAGTGATATGAATCTCTTCAATACCACTTAAGATTTCCATCGCTTGTGCCAAGCCTGACTTGCTGCCACGTGGCAAATCTACCTGTGTGATGTCACCGGTAATGACCGCGCGCGAACCAAAACCTAAGCGCGTCAAAAACATCTTCATCTGCTCAGGCGTGGTATTTTGTGCTTCATCCAAGATCACAAATGAGTTATTTAAAGTACGACCACGCATATAGGCAAGCGGGGCAATTTCAATGATTTGCTTTTCAATCATCTTACCGACTTTCTCAAAGCCAATCATCTCATATAGCGCATCGTATAAAGGACGCAAGTATGGATCGATTTTTTGCGTCAAATCACCTGGTAAAAAGCCCAGTTTTTCGCCAGCTTCTACCGCAGGACGTACGAGCAAAATACGCTCAATCTCATTGCGCTCAATCATATCAACTGCACAAGCAACCGCGAGATAGGTTTTACCAGTACCGGCAGGTCCAATCCCAAACGACACATCAGAGGATAAAATATCTCTGACATAACGCTGCTGATTGCCACCGCGTGGAATGATTTTGCCATTACGGGTACGCAGGCTAACCGGTGTAAATTCGCTCGCCAAGTCTAAGCGCTCTTCATCCGCCAGTTGCTGTTCATCTTCTTCAATATCTTCATCGCGCGCGAGGCTTGATTGAATGATGAGATGCAATTCTTCGGCGCTAATGTCTTTAGTGTTTTGCGCTTCATCGACCATTTTATAAATAATACGTTCGCCGCGCTCAACACCCAATATGTCGCCACTTAGACAGAAGTCGCCTTGGCGTTGGCTGATTTTGATATCGAGGCGTTGTTGAATGTATTTCATGTGATTGTTGTATTCACCAAGCACGGTTTTGAGCTGTGCTGGGGTCAAGGATTCAAATTTTATACGGCGGCTCATGGAGTCAGTCAAGCGATTATCCTTGTATTGGTTGCCCGCTGCTATGATTATTGCTTCTATGCTGCATAGTCAGACGAACTTCAGAGATAAAATAGTTAGTAGTGCTTTATGTTCTTTGGTTTATAGCTTTTAGCGTATGGCTTTTAGATAATAGAAAATGACGGCAAAGTAGCTGTTAGTTTAATGAATAGTAAGTTTGATGAATAATAAATAAATGTCCTGCCTTCATTATGGTAGATAGAATTTAAATTTCAAGCTATATAGATGTATGCATGGCTTTGTTTTTGTATGGCGATTGCAACGATAGATAAAAGCATTCAGCAGTCACACTGAAAGAATTTTTTATAGCTGCTACGGATACCGTCAAGACCACAGAATAATAGGCAATTTGTGGTAATCTATTGTTTAGGCGATAACGCTATAGTCAGTTTTATATGAAAGAAATACAAACATTATAACGTGCTACTAGAATTAATTTTTCTTGCTTGCTGTGCCTACGCAGACAGAGGCTGCGAATAATTAATTCCAGTAGCACTGTATTCTTTTAAAGGTGCATCTACTATATTAGAAATTTTTTAATATGTTCAAAGAACAATAGGTTTTTCAATAAAATAAAATTTTGAGTGAATAATAATCACTTATAAATGCGTGCTAAATCGGCAATGATAGGAATAATAATGATGCAAACTACTGAATCAAATTTATCAAAATCTAATAATATTAAACATGCTGCGATGACGGAGGAGCAGGTACTTATCGCTGGTGGCGGTCATGTCGGCTTATCTTTTGCTTTGTTATTGGCAAACCATGGTATCGCCAGTACGTTGCTAGAGAAAAACAGCTATCCGACCATCAGTCCAAATGATGATAGTCAGCGTAGTCATTACTTAGACAGCCGTAATACTGCATTGTCAAGGCGTACGGTACAGATTTATCAAGAGATCGGGCTGTGGGATGAACTACAAAGCCATGCCTGCCGGATTGATGCTGTACAGATTAGTGAACAAGGTAGCTTTGGACGCGCGCAACTCAATAAAAAGGATGAACAAGTTGAGTCGTTTGGACAAGTGATGGAAAATGCGTGGCTTGGGCGTAAGTTGCTCCTTGCTGCTAAGCAAGAGCCACTGATTATGCTCATTGATAATGCAAATGTAATAGCCGTTGACCAGAAAAACGATAGCGTAACCCTAAGTTTTAGCTACTATGGGGAAGAAGAGCATGAGCAGCAATTGCAGGGTAGTGTGTTGGTCGCCTGTGATGGGCGCGACTCTACCGTGCGTCAGTTATTAGATATCGGTACGACTACTTATGATTATAAGCAAACGGCTATCGTCGGCGTGGTAGAAACGGACAAACCACATGAGCATAATGCGATTGAGCGTTTTAGTCCTGCCGGACCGCTGGCAGTGTTGCCATTAACGGATCCAGAAGGCGACGGTAATAACGAATATCAGACTGGCTATAGACGTTCAGTCGTTTGGGTTTGCCGAACCGGAGAAGAGACGCAATACTTAGAGGATGACGCGCATTTCTTAGCGACTTTGCAGCAAGCTTTTGGTCAGCGTGCAGGCACGTTTAAAACTGCTGGTCGCCGTGGTGCATATCCATTGACACGAGTGCTGGCAGATAAACAAGTGGATGGTCGCTGCGTTATCATGGGTAATGCAGCGCACACCCTGCATCCAGTAGCAGGACAAGGGTTTAACCTATGTATGCGTGACGCTCATGTACTGGCACAAATGATGAGCGCGCAAGTGCTTAAAGGCGCAGATATTGGTGATCCTACACTACTAAAACGTTATGAAAAAGCCCGTCAAACCGATCAAAAACGCGTTATCCGCTTCTGTGATGCCGTGGTACATGGCTTTACGCATCCAAATCCAGCCGTGAAGCTGGCGCGTAACGTGGCGTTAGTTGCCTTTGATAAACTACCCAATATTAAGCCGTTAATTGCCAACTACGCGATGGGTCTAAAGTCTTAGTATTGGTAAGCCATTAAAAAAATTCAAAAATCTAACTGCTGCTAATTATTAAAAATATCAGCGGATAATTCAAGTAGCGAAACAAAGGATATTTTATGAAAAATAACCATACGCTGATTATCGGCGGCGGTATCGTCGGTGCAACGCTTGCGCTCAAACTGGCACAAGACAATAAGCCGGTGACACTCATTGATGCGCGCCCAAAGCGTAACGAGGAAGATTGGCAGCAAATACTGGGTCAACGTGATGCACGTGTTTATGCGTTAAGTCTTGCCAGTATTGAATTATTAAAAGAAGTTGGCGCTTGGCAAAAAATAGCAGCGTCAGAGCGTAAAGCTGATTACTTACAAATGCAGGTTTGGCAATTGAATGGTGTGGGCGAGCTGCTGTTCGGCGATAGTACTAATAATAGTGATGACAGTAATCAAAATTCTGAGCCGAAAATGCTTGGTAGTATGGTTGAGCCCGCGGTTATCGAATATGCATTATGGCAGCGTTTATCTGCTACCGATTTAAAGCAATATCTAACGGTTATCGATGGGCAGAAGATCGTTGATATGGACTGGCTAGGTGCAACGCAAGGCTACCGCGTGACTTTGGATAACGGAAGCGTGATTGACGCGCGTTTATTGGTCGGTGCTGACGGTCGTAGCTCATTCGTGCGCAAGCAAGCAGGTATTGAGCTTGATATTCTTGATTATAATCAAACCGCGATCTGTTGTGCGATTCAAACTGAAAAGCCACATCAAGAAACCGCCCGCCAAGCCATGCTGCCGACTGGTACATTGGCATTATTGCCGCTCGCTGATATCACCGATGAAGACAAAGCCAATCCACAACATTGGCAGTCAATTGTATGGACATTACCACGTAATCAAGCATTGGCATTGATAGAAGAACACCCGCGCTATATCGCTGATAAATTGGCTGCTGCCAGTCATTATGAGCTTGGTGCTATCCATAAAATTGAATCAATCGCCAGTTTTCCGCTAGCGGCGCAGCAAGCAAAGACTTATGTCTCGGATAATTTAGTATTGATTGGTGATGCGGCGCATGGGGTGCATCCACTTGCTGGGCAAGGGCTCAATCTTGGGATGCTTGATGTAAAAGCATTAAGCAAACAATTGGCGCATGATTATAACCGTAGTGGCGGGACGCTTTGGGGTACCAATCAAACCTTGCGTAGCTATGAGCGTTTGCGTCGTCCGCATAACAGTCTGATGATGCACAGCTTTTCGGCGCTTAACTGGCTGTTCGCTGGCTCGCTGGCTCAACTGCGTCCTATCCAACAACTTCGTAATGAAGGTATGTACCGCGTGAGCAAAATCAAGCCATTGATGCTGCTGTTTGCTAAGCAGGCGAGTGGGGTTTAGGCGATTAAGTGTTTGGTAGTTAATAGTATGCAACAGGGTAAATGAAATGAGTAAATCTTGGTTTTCATTCCAACAGCAACTTAATAGTTTAAAAGCTAAAGATATGCTAATAGACAATGAAGTAGCAGCACTCAGTTATCTTGAAAGGGTTGGTTATTATCGGTTAAGTGGTTACTGGTACCCATTCCGCCAGTTTGATGACAAATCTACAAATAAACGGCTAAGTTTATTCGTAGACGATACTCATTTTAAGCACATTGTAGAGCTTTATGTCTTTGACAAAAACTTGAGGCTCTTAGCGTTGGATGCGTTAGAAAGAATAGAGATGGCAGTTAGAGTGGATATTGCACATATATTGGGTAAAAAAGATCCACAAGCTCATGAACAACCAGCGAAATTAGATGGTAATTTTGCAAAAAAGATAATTAGGAAAGGAAGGAATAAAGGAAAAACTGAACACCAACTTTGGTTGGAAAAGCATAATCAGTTGTTATATCGTGCAAGAAAAGAGCCTTTCATTTCGCATCATAATAATTCTTATCAAGGAGTTATACCCATTTGGGTAGCAATTGAGGTTTGGGATTTTGGTTGCATGTCTAGATTGTATGCTGGCATGACCTATTCAGATAAGGCGACCATTGCACAAAAATATGAGGTTAGTGGGAAACAACTTGAGCAATGGTTACGTAGTCTAAATTTTATTCGTAATGTTAGTGCTCACCACAGTCGATTATGGAATGCTAACATTCTTGAACAGTCAGCTCCTATTATCTTAGATGAAAAATGGACGGCACTTGCAAATCATAAACCATTTTTTTATTTTTGTATTATGCAGCATATGCTAAATATTATCTGTCCTAACTCTCAGTGGAATAAACGCTTTAAAGTTTTATTGAAGGAATTTCCTACTGTACCTAATAATACTGTCAATATTACAGATTTTGGTTTGGTAACAAGTATAGATGACTGGAAATTATGGCTCTAAAATAAGTTATTATAAGGTTGAGTTACTAGATATAGAAAACCGCCACTTGCAAGAGCAGAGGTGACGGTCATATTGATATACATTATATCGCTTAATATGAATTTAGCAAATGCTAAAATGTATCTACCTTAAAGACGAAAACAAAACCATCAGCACTGGTGCGACAATATTAATAATAAAACCAAAGCTAATCGCTAATGGCACCACTTTTAGACCACCTGATTGCTGAATAATTGGCAAAGTAAAATCTAAACTGGTCGCACCGCCAAGTCCAACCGAGGCAGACGGATATTTACGCATAAAGACGGGGATAAATATCAACGCAAAGAACTCACGTATCAAGTCGTTAAATAGCGCAACACTGCCCCAAATCGCCCCATAAGCATCAGTCATCACAATCGCAGATAGCGAATACCAACCAAATCCTGACGCTAGTGCCAAGCCCTTCGTCCAAGAAACATCGCTAAACATCAGCGCAAAGATAAGCCCGCCAACCAATACCGATAATGTAAAAATAATACTCATCTCAACGCCGCGTTGATTCAGCAGCACTTCTTTTAGAGTAATACCCGAGCCTTTTAATCCAATACCAACCAGCAAGATTAATATCATTAGCATGACCGTCATGGTGTTTTCAGGCGGTATATAGTTGGCTGGCAAGAAATAACCGATCACAAAACCTATTACCACACAGATGACTTGAGTGAGGCTGCCACGAATACTGACGCGATGCTCTTTAGATTTAACACTGGGTTTTTTGGCATGCCACGGGCGCAAACGGTCAAACAGCATTAGCCCAAATAATCCAGTTCCAATTGTCAGTATTGATAATATCGTGACGTACAGTGCGATTTCACCTACCTGACTGCCAAGTCCTTCGACTTGTGCTAGCTCAATACCAATCAAGCCTAAAATAATAAAGACCAAATAAGACAAGCCTTTATCGGCAATTTTGGTCAGGGTTGGATTGGATGGAATGGCAAAGCCAATAAACATTGGCATTAAAACCAAGACAAGGGTAACTAAGCTTTGCATGGTAAAGGGCTCGCGGCATTTTTAAAAGGCGTTTTAACAAATTGTTTTTAGGAAGGGTTTTTTAATAAGGCAAGGATTGTAACATATCAGAGTAACAATACTGACATGAGCAGACAAAATTCATTGAATTGCTGCTGGTCAAAGCTTTTTTTATGAGCTTCTCTATATGCTAGACCAGCAGTGCCGCATTGATTGAATATAAAGCCACTATACTGCTTGTTCGGATTGGACAGATTTATGATGTCTCTGAATTTCTGAAGTGGGATTATTGATACCACTTAATGGGCAAATAGCTTGATTTGATAATGGCTCAATCACACTAATGCGAGCAGTGGCTCCTAGGTTGGGATAGTCTCTACGATAGTGTCCGCCACGACTTTCAAGGCGCTGACAAGCAGACTGAACGATTAAAGTCGCTAATTGCAACTGTCTTGCTAATTGAAAGTGTGCAAGTTTATCAATGGTCATAGCGTCGTCTGAAGCATTTATATTGGGCTGACTTAATTCAGATTTTTCAAGCCATTGTTGCCATTGCTGTATCTGTATCAATATTTGCTCTAATAATTCGGCAGTGCGAGTGATACCCATATGTGAGGTCATTAAAATTTTTAATTCTGTAATGATTTTGCCAGCCTGATTATTAGTATCTATATTGCTATCAGTATCCTCGTAATCAGCTGAAGTCAATGGACGTGTAATAAAAGAAGAGAGCGTAATGGCTTGAGTATCTTTAAGAGTTGGCGCTGTCCAAAAGGTAGGTGCTGATAAGTTTATGCTTTCATAAATGGCAGCAGTATCTAGATTCTCTAGTGCTTTCAAATAGCGAGGCAAATCAGCGGCGATATTGCGCCCAACCACCACGCATTCCAATAATGAGTTGCTTGCTAAGCGATTTGCTCCATGCAGACCTGTATAAGCAACTTCACCAGCGGCATAAAGACCTGCTACATCGGTTACGCCATCAGCATCAGTGACCACGCCGCCACAGCTATAATGGGCGGTTGGGGCAACCGGAATTGGCTCTTTAGTTATATCAATACCAAGTGCTAATAGTGTCTGATAAATCTGAGGGAAATGCTCTTGCAAAAATTCCGCTGGTAAGTGACTGACGTCAAGATGAACGTAGCCAAGTCCGTTATTATTAATCTGCTCAGCGATGGCACGGGCGACGATATCTCGCGGTGCTAACTCTGCACGTGCGTCAATCTCTAGCATAAAGCGTGCGCCAGTTTGTGGACAATATAAGCGCCCACCTTCACCGCGTAAAGCTTCAGAAATCAAAAAACTGCTATCTTCTAGTGCTAGACCAGTCGGATGAAATTGGATGAATTCTAAATTTGCCAAACGGCAGCCTGCTTGCCATGCCATCATAACGCCATCACCGACACAGACGTTGGGCGCGCTGGCTCGTTGAAATAATTGCCCTAAACCACCACTGGCTAAGACAACGGCGCGACTATGAAATGTGATTTGGCGCTGAATAGTATGATCAAAAACTTGTGCACCTTGGCATCGGTTATCACTGTTGTCAGTTAATAAATACAGTGCTTCATGGTAGGGCAATATAGTGATGTTGGAAGCGGCTTGCACTTTTATAGTCAAGGCCTCCATGATATGTCGACCCGTTGCATCATCAGCATGGGCAACGCGTCTGCAGCCATGACCGCCTTCCTTGGTTAGATGTAAGTGAGAGAGGTCAAAACTCGCCTTTATATAATTTTTTGATTCTGGCTGGGGAATCTGAGTAAAAGGTACGCCTTGTTCGCATAGCCATTGAACCGCTTGTTGTCCAGCGTTTAGGATACTGGCAGTATTATCCGCTGCACATAATCCTGCACCAGCGATTAGTGTATCAGCGATATGGTCAGCAACCGAATCATTTTTGTCCAAGCTTGCGGCGATACCGCCTTGAGCATAATGGCTTGAGCAAACTTCCAGTGCAGCTTTACTTAATATGGTAATGCTTAGCGACTCTGGTAAAGCAAGCGCGGTGCTTAATCCTGCAAGCCCAGCACCAACGATAAGTACATCTGTTATCAGGACAGCATCAGGGATCTGATGCGCATTACAGTTATCTTTGCCATTTAACCAGTTCGCGCTCATATTATGCTGCTCCAACATTCGCAAACAATGCACGGTCTTTGACGATATCGCCGCTTGCTGTCACGCGTTGCTTCTGCGACTCAGCAAAATCGAGCATACGTTGTAATGGCTTTCTAGCTGCCGCTGCCAGCTCAGCCGTCATCAATATCTCACCTGAATTATTGGTCAAGCATTGCTCGATACCTTGTAGACCATTCATCGCCATCCATGGACAAAAAGCACAGCTCTTACAGCTTGCACTTTCGCCCGCAGTCGGTGCAGCCAAGAAGCGCTTGTTTGGCGAGCGCTTTTGCATCTCATGCAAGATACCCAAGTCAGTTGCGACGATAAAGGTATCGGCATCCATCTCATAAGTCGATTGCAATAGCTTACTGGTCGAGCCAACCACGTCGGCAAGCGCCACAACACTATCTGGAGATTCAGGATGTACCAAGACTTTTGCTGTCGGATGTTCAGCTTTTAATTGTTCAAGCTCAGTGGCTTTAAACTCATTATGCACCATACATGAACCTTGCCAGAGCAGCATATCTGCGCCAGTCTCACGGGCAATGTATTTACCTAAGTGTCTATCCGGACCCCAAATGATAGGCTCGCCTTGTTCATGCAAATGACGAATGATATCGATACCAACTGACGAAGTTACTACCCAATCAGCCCGTGCTTTTACTGCCGCACTGGTATTGGCGTAGACCACTACGGTACGCTCAGGATATGCATCACAAAAGGCAGAAAATTCATCGGCAGGGCAGCCCAAATCAAGCGAGCATTCTGCTTCTAAGTCTGGCATCAGTACTGTTTTTTCCATACTGAGTATCTTTGCCGACTCACCCATAAAGCGTACACCTGCAACTACCAGTGTTTGTGCACTATGCGCCTGACCAAAGCGCGCCATTTCAAGCGAATCACCAACACAGCCGCCGGTTGCTAATGCCAAATCCTGAATAAAGGGATCGACATAATAATGCGCGACTAAAACGGCGTTATGCTCTTTTAACAACTGCCTAATATTTTCTTCAACTTGCAGTCGCTCACTACGCGGCAAGTCTGCGGGCATTTTTGCTTTGGCATATTCAATATTCATTTGCGTGGCAATGCGATTATCAGTACTCATAATCGGTGCGTCATACGGATACGTTTTCATAAGTGCAAACCTTTCATGCAATAACGACACATCAGTTGCCGTTAGATTGAGTCAGTTGAATAGTGCTAAAAAATAAACTGTTTTAATTATGCTCATTTTGAGCATAAATACAAGAAATTTTTTATACGTTTATTATTTATGCAGGACTCATTTTGTATAATTACAACCACAAGCTATGATAAGCATCGATTCAAGCTATACTGAGCATATGGTCAATGGCTTAGCAGTTGAGCTATATTTCATAATTAAAATAAAAGGTAATCATTAACGTCATGACGTTGTCTTATTCACATGCCCATCAACAAGGTAGCGGTACGACTGAGGTTGTCGCAGTGCTGGTCGCGATTACTGAACACACGGCGCGCGTTTTAACTGTTGATCAAGGCAAGCTATTGCCCAATGGTCCCCTCATGCCATTACACCGCTCGTTGCAAGCAGGTGTGCGCCAATGGGTTGAAGAGCAAACACAGCAGCCACTTGGTTATTTGGAACAGCTATATACCTTTGTCGATACCAATAGACGCAATGATGATGGTCATGCGCTGGTTTACGTCAGCTATTTGGGTTTAGTGCAAGAGGCGCAAACACAGCTACAAAGCCAAGCATTATGGCGTGATTGGTACGATTACTTCCCATGGGAAAATCACTTAGATGGTATGCCAGCTATCATTATGGACTATATCGTACCGGCATTATTACGTTGGGCAGATGCTGCAAAAGAGCCTGATATTCAGCAGCGCCGGCGTCAGCGTATTAGTCTGTGTTGGGGCGTCAATGAGACGATTCTAAATAATTGCTCTAAAAATAAAAGCGCGCATTCAAATGCAGAGAGCAACGATCAGCTGATAAATGATAAAGAATACGAGAATAGGGAATGGATTGCAGAACATGTCCTTCTGCGTTATGAGATGTTGTATGAAGCAGGTCTTATTGCAGAAGCACCAACTTATCCACCCAGTTATTCGGCTAATGTTCAACCTGACAGTGCTGAATCTAACAAGGCGTTTAATTTGCCTAGTAACTGGTCACAGCTTATAGGGTCACCGATGTACTATGACCATCGCCGCGTAATTGCGACGGCTATTTCAAGACTACGTGCAAAAATTGAATATCGACCGCTCATTTTTGGCTTAATGCCAGATGAATTCACCTTGTCGCAGTTGCAGCAGAGTGTCGAAGCACTATCGGGTGTACGCTTACATAAGCAAAACTTCCGCCGGCTGCTAGAGTCACAAAATCTTGTGCTAGAAACAGGGCAGAGTATTAGCGCCCAGCGTGGTCGTCCCGCTAAACTTTATCGTTTTCGCCATGATATTGAATTGCAAAGTTTGCTGATGGACAGCAAATTGCCAAAACGTAAATAGCTGCACAATATCTATCATTATTAAGACATGTAAATTTATTGAAAATTTTAATTTATGATATTTTCTTGCGAGCCAATAAACTTTACGTTATATTTATGCTCATTTTGAGTTTAAATAAGATTTTTTACAAGATATGCATAATAAGGGCTAATAATGACAATCAGACGAGAGCCAGCACTGGCTGGAGTATTGCTTAAACCGTTGGTTGAAGCGGCATTAACAGAAGATTTGGGTAGACGTGGTGATGTCACTTCACAAGCGACTATTCCAGCCGACATGCAAGCGCAATTACAGATTAAGGTAAGGCAAGCAGGCGTGATATGTGGTATGGATTTAGCACGCTTATCTTTTGCTTTGATTGATGAGCAGATAGAATTCGTTGCTCAAGTCCATGATGGTGAAACGGTCGAAGCTGGCGCGGTATTAGCAACTGTGCATGGCAATGCGCGTAATTTGCTGACAGCAGAGCGTACGGCACTTAACTTTATGACTCACCTTAGCGGTATTGCAACAGATACTAAGAAGATTGTTGATAGCGTGGCAGCATATCCAGCGCAAATTACTTGTACGCGTAAAACCATTCCAGGTTTACGTATGATACAAAAGTATGCGGTACGCTGCGGCGGCGGGCGCAATCATCGTTTAGGATTGGACGATGCGATTTTGATTAAAGACAACCATATTGCCATCGCAGGTGATATTAAAACAGCGATTGAGCAAGCGCAAGAATTTGCTGGGCATCTGATTCCGATAGAAGTGGAAGTCGATACATTAGCACAGTTAGAGCAAGCACTAGATGCTGGTGTGAGCTTAGTGCTATTAGATAATATGGCGCCTGAGATATTGTCGCAGGCAGTCGCTATGTGTAAAGGTCGCGCTAAAACCGAAGCATCAGGTGGTATCACCCCTGAAACAGTGCAAGCCGTTGCAGAAACAGGCGTTGATTTTATCGCGATGGGTTATTTGACCCACAGCACGACTGCATTAGATATTGGTTTGGATTTTAGCGCTTAGCTTTAACGCTTGGTCTAAGTATAGTGAGTCCCAAATAAAAGAAGTACAAATGTTATAAAGCACTGCTGGGGTTAATTTTTCTTGCTTGCTGTGCCTGCGCAGACAGAGGCTGCGAATAATTAACCCCAGCAGTGCTGTACTCTTTTAAAAATGGATCGACTATATAGACTTGTTTTAATGAAGTTTAATAAAGGATTAACCCTCTATTGAAAGGGCAGATTTGTATCGATATCCTATGGATTTGGTGAGGCATGAGAATTAAGCGAAGTTAATGATTTAATAGGCTTATCTGCCTATGCTACAATGCCGCTGCTACCGAATATTAGGTCATTGATGCACTTGCCCAATGGCCTTGTTTTTTGCCCGATTTGACTAATAGACAAGCGAGCGCTCAGTGAATACTGAAATTATTAAGATAATCCTAGCCTTTATGGTATTGATTAACCCCTTTAGCGCATTGACATTGTTTTTAGATTCAACGCGTGGTTATTCAATGAATAATCGACGTAAAGTAGCACGCGTTGCTTGTCTGACCATTTTTATTACTATCAGTTTCTTCACCTTAGCAGGCGAAACGCTCCTCAAAGTCTTGGGTATTTCAATCGGCTCGTTTCAGTTAGCAGGTGGTATCTTAGTGTTTTTAATCGCTCTCAATATGATGAATGGCGATGGTAATCCGGTTAAGCCTGATCAAGAAAACTTCGATGTTGACCATCTCCAAGGTGCGCCGCCAACGATGGCAGCCGCAGTTGTGCCGATTGCTATTCCTATGATGATTGGACCGGGTGGTATTTCAACCGTTATTATCTACTCATCACAAGTTTCTGGCATCTTGCAAATATCTGCCATTTTGATTGCGGGTTTGTTTATCAGTTTATTTTGTTATTTGGCATTGATGGCAGCTGGTCGTATCAGTCGCTTATTGGGTGATACAGGGCTTAATATTATGAGTCGAATCATGGGGATGCTATTGGCGGCAGTTGCTATCGAAATTATCGTTAATGGGCTACGTACGCTATTTCCTGATTTGATCTAATTTTTTAGTCTATAGAAGCGATTTAATCGCTCAAAAAACCAACTACTTTCAAAAAAGTATTTGGTTTTTCTGTTTTTTAAACGGCGTATCATTGTTTGGATAAAGGCTCTTGAGTAGAAAGCTCTGTTTTAGCTTTGGTACAAATGCCAAGCCAAATATAGCATCAATATGCCGACTAAGGCGTCAAGGATATTCCACGCTTTTGGTTTGGCAAATAATGGTTTGAGTAACCGTGCGCCATAGCCGAGTGCAAAGAAAAAGCAGAATGAAGCGCTGACCGCTCCTACTGCAAAGGCAAGCTTACTACTGGCTCCTGTTGAAACCATACCGACCAGCACCAAGGTATCTAAATAGACGTGTGGATTTAGCCATGTAAAACCAAAGCATAGTAATAATGCCTTTTTTAGACTGGTGACGACTTGTCCATTGACGGTAAGTGCGTGTGATAAGCGTATACTGGCATACAAGCTTTGCAATCCGTAACCCAATAAGAATATGACCCCCGTGACCTTGGCAATATTGACCACTTGCGGGTAGCGTGCCGTTACCGCGCCAAAACCACCAACGCCAGCTGAAATCAACAACGCATCACTGACGGCGCAGAACAGACATACAAAAAATATGTGCTCGCGTTTTAGTCCTTGTTTTAGAACAAAGGCATTTTGTGAACCAATAGCGATAATCAGGGATAAGCCAAGCAAAAAACCAGAACTGTAATCGGTGATATTCATGATGGCTGTCTTATCCTTTAAAAACGCTGACGTTTGCTTACTGGTAGTATGGCAAAAAGCTGTTAAGATAAGGTATTGAATGGTCAAATGCAATCAGTAAATGGGCGAGGAGCAGGGTAAGTTATGGTCATAAGTTTGACAAGAATGCTACAGTCATTTGGGCAAGCACACGATGACCTGCCAACCGCCGCTGCTAAAAATGCTCAGCAAGCGGCTGCCAATAAACTTACTAATAATAAAAATGATGTTGCCCATCGTGATAGTGGTGATAAGCAAGAAGATGTCAATACTTTAACGCCTAATGCCTCGCCGCTTACTGAGCCGCAGCGTACCGAACGTATTTGCGATGCTTTAGCGCAAGTGTCTGATATTCGCGCACCGACGCCATTGACCGATCGTTATTTGTCCAATCGTGCTCAAATGCGACCAAATAATAGACCACCTTTTGACCCAGATACCTTATGGTTTCTTAAACATGGACGCTGTCCGATTATGACTGAGCTTGTGAATGTGGTCGATGCAGCCACACTAAATGCCATGCCGATTGAAGCAGTTGCTATATTAGATAGAATTAATAGCAAACTAAAACGCTATCGCGAGTGGAGTAGCGAGCTTAATGATGAGCAAAAGCAGCAACATAATGAGCGGCAGTTTGTCATTGATAAGCTGATATCTGAAAGTATTCCAGAAGCCTTGCTTCATTACGAGCAGCTGCAACGTTTTAGTCCACATCGTACGAAGAATAATGTAGTACAGGGTAAAATGACCGCAGGCGATATGCTGACGGATTTGTTTTTAGAGATTGATTATGAGCTTGATGAATTGTTAGAGGAGCTGCATCAAACGGTGATGAATCGTCTGGCTTCAACCCATCGTTATGTCAAAAGCCGTACGCAAAATTAGGCGCCATTTTTCTATTCTGCTAAAAAATAAGCATCAGCAAACACAAACAACTCAATGCATAACAATATAGGGCTTTAATAGAGCCTTATTTTTTTGTTTAATAAAATCATTAAATACTATATTCAGTCTTAAATAAGAAAAATATGAATATTATAAAATGCTACTAGGATTAATTTTCGTAGCCTCTGTCTGCGTAGGCACAGTAAGCAAGAAAATTGATCCTAATAGCGCTGTGTTCTTGCAAAAGTGGAGCAACCATATCAAGAATAATAAATTTGCCAATTAATACTATTAAATAATAAGGATACTTTTATGACTCAAATCACTGCCATGCTCGTCATGCTTGTTTTATATGGAGTGCTACCCGCAGCAGGTCTGTATTTAGGCTATCGTGGTATAAAAAAGGTGACAGCACCCAAAATGCTAGAGTATAAAGCGATGCCGCAATTGGGTTATATTCTCGAAAAAAGCTTACCAGTTGATGTCAAAGCTGCATTGACCCAAATTAATGAAAAAGGTGAAAAGCTGCGACTTATTTATGGTGATACCAATAATGATGGCAAGATAGATGATAGCGATGCAGTTAACGAAACTTATATTACCATTCAAAATCTGATGGATAAACATGTACCACAAGCAGTAGCAGATTATCGCCGTTTACATGACTTAGATGTCGGGGATGGCGCACTTGCTGATAATACTAAAATTAAGCATTCTGATGTCACTGGCAAAGAAGCACTTTTGGATATATTAGGAACTATTAACACCCAGTTTAATGAACTGCTTAATGCATCCTACCATCAAGATGGACAAAAACTACTGGCAACCAATCGATATCTACAACAGCGTTTTGACAATCCTAATGTAGATACAGATACACAATTGCTTAATACTACTAAAATAGAGCAGATCGAAAAGCTATAAGATGACACTGTTAATAAAGATATTAGAGAGTAATAAATAGCTAAGATGATCAATGACGGTTGAACGATTACGAGTAAATTGCTATGAGTGTATTAATAGGCGTTGGTGTCATAACGACAATGAGCGTCTTCTATCTAGGTAGGAAAGGCTGGCATGCTTTTCATAAAGCGGTCGGCATTACGCCAGGTGTACTTATTTATCAAAATGGTAATGCACCATTATCGTTATCTAATATAAGCTGGCAACAATTAAATCTTAATAAAAAGCATCTTAAGCCTTTAACAGATATGCAGCTACGTCAGCTGCACCGTATTGATGAGAAGGTATCTAGTTATGATGCCTATCAGATAGCGCTAAAATCACCAGAAAAAACACCTGCAATTACCGAAGCACAGTTCGTACTGCATAAAATGCTGCAGACACGGTTACCAGAAATGCTTGACAGTTATTATAGCGTGACGACGATTGGCCCAACCACTAATAACTCCAATTCTCAGCTGCGAGTGGAGGCAGGTAAATTGTTGCAAGAAATGTTAGATAGTATTGAGCAGCGCTTGGATAACTTACTAGCGCAAATGGAGCAGCAGCAATTGCAGGATATGCGGGTGATGAGAAGCTATATCGATAGTCATAATCACTAAAATGTTAGCGAATAGAGAATACTTATTAATACCATGTACAAAAAAGCTGCCAATGATTATGTATCATTGGCAGCTTTTTATTAACTGCGCTACATCTAAAATAGATTAGCGTTTATCGTTGCGGTCACGAGTATTACGGGTGCCGCGACTGGCAGGGCTACCACTGGTTTTTGGTTTGGCACTACTATTTGGTTTGGCGTTATTACTAGTGCTATTACGAGTATCGCCACGAGTGTCAGTACGACGGGCTTTCAGCGGCTTATTTCTGATACGCTCTTGCTTCTCTTTAGCAGCACCGTGAAGACCTGTACCATAACGCGGGCGTAAGCTCACTAGGTCTGTCAACGTATTAATATCTTTTCTATCCAGCTCTAAAAAGCGACCAGTACGTAGCTCTTTTGGTAACGCAATATTGCCATAGCTGGTACGTAATAGACGGCTGACTTTCAGACCTTGTGACTCAAATAGACGGCGTACTTCACGGTTACGCCCTTCTTTAAGCTGCACATGATGCCACTTATTGACGCCTTCACCGCCGCCTTCTTTGATATCTTCAAATTTGGCCATGCCATCTTCTAACATGACGCCGGTTGTCATCGCCCGTGCCATATCTGGAGTAACATCACCCAATACACGTACGGCATATTCACGGGTCACTTCGCTAGACGGATGCATTAAGCGATGCGCCATTTCACCATCATTGGTAAATAATAACAACCCTGTAGAATTAATATCCAAACGTCCAACCATCACCCAGCGATCATGAGTCAGCTTTGGCAAACGTTCAAATACGGTAGGGCGACCTTCTGGATCATTCGCCGAGCATACTTCGCCTTCAGGTTTGTAATAAGCTAAAACGCGACGACGCTTTTCATTTTCAGAAGTATATTTAATCTGACGACCATCAACGCGAATCTCATCACCTTGTTCAACACGATCACCAATAGTCGCAGGACCGTTATTGACGGTTACGCGACCTGCTTTAATGACTTCTTCCATCTGACGACGTGAACCAAGTCCCATACGGGCAAGTGCTTTCTGTAATTTTTCATCTTTCATAACGATTTCCTAGAATCGGTGGGTTTACATTTCTCAATGTATAAAATTGGACTGCATATTATACGCTCTTTCTAAGAGTTATACAGACTATGTTACGATTATTCTCGATTTTATATCTGAATAAGATAAGTGAGTTTCATATCACTTGTTGATTCAAATCTTTTACTAAGATAATAAATAGGATATTGTTTTTTAGTTTATATGAATAATAAATATAGTCAGGGAAAAGCAATATCGATATATAACGTACTGCTGATATCAATTTTTCTTGCTTGCTGTGCCTACGCAGACAGAGGCTGCAAAAAATTGATACCAGCAGCATCGTAGCGTTTTTAAGGTATTTTAACTATATTAACTATATATGATGGCTATCGCCAAATATAAGAATATTTGCATATAATTTACTTTATAATTAAGCAAAATTTTCATTAAACATACATGATTGCATGTTTAATATTTAAGCACCTATGTTATTATGATTTTGTTTTTTTGTACATAATGCAACGCTTTAGTATGGCTGTCTGATTCTTTAATGCTAGACACTACTTATATCTATGATTTATAAAGGTCTTTTTATGTTTTTTAATCCATCAAAGTTACTAGGTATAACGTGTCTATTGATAGTTGGTATGGTTTCAGGGTGCTCCAGTATCAATGCTGGGCTGCAAGCAGGTGAGCTGCCGCCGAGTGGTACATTTATCGCTGAAAATGGTCTGCATTTTAATATTCAGCCGCTAAATCTAACGACATTACCTCCAAAACAAACAGTATTACCAAGCAGTAATTTAAATCAGCTAATAAGGAACTCTAGTCGAGCAGAATATCGTATCTCCAAAGGGGATATTCTTAGTATTGTCTTAGTTGGTTATCCTGATATTACATCGGCAGGGGCATCAGGCTATCCTGTAGATCAGCAGGGGTTTGTTCAGTTCCCACTGGTTGGACGTATTAAAGCGACAGGGATGAGTGTGCCGCAGTTCACGGCGAACTTGCAGAGACAACTACAGCGCTATCTGAAATTTTCAGATCCACAGGTTAAAGTTCTCGATTATCGGGGTAACAAGTTTTTTATTGATGGTGAAGTTAAGCAGCCTGGCGAATTTGCAATTAATGATGCACCAGTTTCGCTATATAGTGCGATTTCTATGGCTGGTGGTGCAACGCCGACCGCTGATTCAAATAATATCGTGTTTAACCGTAGAGGTGTAAGCTATAATCTGGGCCTACAATCTTTACGTCAACTGGGCAGTTCTGCCAACCAAATCTATCTCCAAGATGGCGATTCAATCCATGTTAATAGTCAAGACCGTAATAAAGTCTATGTTCTAGGAGAATTTGGCAAGGTAGAGCCTGTACCTATCCGCGAGCAAGGTATCAGTCTAGCTCAGGTTTTAGGAGAGTCAAACGGACTTAATTCTAATACTGCTAATGCATCTAAGATATATGTCGTCCGCGATAACCTTAATACAAGAACAACCGATATTTACTATGTGGATATGCAGACGATTACCAGTTTTGCACTTGCCAGTCGTTTTGAGATGCGTGCCAATGATATCATTTATGTAGATCCTACTGGTTTGACGCGTTGGAATCGCGTACTTAGCTCCATCTTGCCTTCTACATCAGCGGTCAGAAGTCTATCAGGCTTATAAATAATAGGTAATAACTATCATGGCATTTGATCATATTCTTGTTGTATGTGTGGGTAATATTTGTCGTAGTCCAATGGCAGAAGCGCTATTGAAGCAGCGTTTTCCCAATAAAACGATTGACTCTGCAGGGGTGGGTGCTTTGGTTGGGCATCCTGCCGATCCTGCTGCGCTAGAAATTATGTCAAAGCAGCAGATTGATATCACCAATCATGTTGCTAAGCAAATTGATGAGCAGCTGGCAAAAAAAGTGGATCTTATTTTTACTATGTCAGATGGTCAGACCAAATGGATTGAAGAGCGCTGGCCTTTTTGCCGCGGTAAAACCTTTAAGCTTGGTCACTGGATGAATAAAGACATTGCGGATCCTTACCAGCATGAGTTAAGTGCATTTGAGATTGCACATCTAGACATTGTTGAAGGTATAAAACAATGGGCTGATAAAGTTAGCTAAATAACTGTTGTAAATAAATAATTATTATAAAAGATTAATACTAAACGATTACCTTAAGTGATGAACCTACCGTTATGACTACAGATTCAAAGAATGTATCAAACTCTCCTGTTAAAGAAGACAATGACGAAATCGATTTAATGGCGCTACTTTTTGCCATTTTACGTGGCTGGAAAACTATCGTATTCTTTGCTGTTTTAGGTTTGATAATAGGTATCTTGTATAGCAGATATGTGAATCCTACTTTTAAGTCAGATGCACTTATTCAAATTGATCAAAAGTCACAAAGTATCTCAGCGTTAGGTTCTAATATCTCAGATCTAGTGTCAGCAGAGAGTAGTAAAGCGCAAACTGAAACTGAACTGATTAAGTCGCGAATGGTATTAAAGCCTGTCGTGGATTTACTACATCTGGATATTCGTTTAAGCGATCCTGCTGTTGGTAAATTTGATCGAATAAAAAGCAATACTACTACTGTTCAAGTAAATATACCTGAAGGTGTAACGCTAAAAACGTCAGATGGCCAAGTACAGATTAGTCAATTTAATGTGTCGAAGGCGTATCTTAATCGTTCTTTTACTTTAGTGCGATCTAATAAGAGTGATGGGTTTTTATTGAGTAATGGATTTGATGACTTTAAAGGACAGATAGGGCAAGCTCATGTTTTTAAGGGTGTTGATGGTATTATCGAAATTACAGTGAATGACTTACCTGTTAATGACCATGGAATTAATATTGTTAAGCTATCCCTGCAGAATGCTACAGAGTCTATAAAATCTGCTTTATCGGTTGTTGAAAAGGGGCAGCAAACAGGTATTGTTGAGCTGTCAATGACAGGCAATAGTCAAGAGCAGGTAAGCTTGGTTTTGAAGGAAATTATTTTATCCTATATCGCTCAAAATGAGTCTCGTGGTTCTGAAGAGACTACTAGAACACTTAGTTTTATGGAGTCACAAATACCTATCCTGAAGCAGAAACTTGAAGCATCACAAGTGGTATTTAATAGGTTCCGTGAAAAATATGGCACTATTGATATTGGTCAGGAAGCAGCATTACTAGTTGGAGAGAAGTCTCAAATTGACTCTCAACTTAATGAATTAAAGCTAAAGAAGGCGGACTTAACTACCTATTATACGGAAGAGCATCCTTTAGTTATTCAAATTAATGATCAGTTAAAAGTACTAAATAATAGAAAGCAGGAAATAAATAGCAAAGTTGCTGGTTTACCTGAAGTCCAGCGTGAGTTTTTACAGCGCTCAGAAGATGTAGAGATCAATAAGGAAATCTATCTCACAATGCTGAAGAACTACCAACAGTTAAAGATTGTTAAAGCTGGTGAAGTTGGCTATGTGCGTATTATTGACTTACCAATCAATACCTATAGAACTATTGCGCCGAAAAAACTGCTGATTTGGGTATTGGCTACTTTATTAGGTACGATGCTTGGTACGATGCTAGTGCTTGTTAAAAACATGCTTAGAAACGTGGTCAAAGACCCTGAGCGTCTTGAGGCTAAGACAGGCGTACCTGTTATTGCAACCATTCCTCGTTCTCCAGTGCTCACAAGGTTTAGTAAGAAAAAATCACCCAATCGATTACTCGCTTATGCAGACAATAATAGCTTAAGTTATGAAGCCATTAAGAGCTTAAGAACCAATCTGATGTTTGGGATGCCAAGCCAAGGGCGAGCTGGTCAGCGTGCCAAAGTTATTTTGATTACTGGTGAAAGTCCGGGGGTCGGTAAGTCTTTTATCTCGTCTAACTTAACAGAAGTATTTGCGCAGTTGGATAAAAAAACCTTAATCATAGATGCGGATATGCGTTTGGGTGAGTTGCATAAAGTATTTAATATGGACCAACATAACGGTTTGGCCGATTATTTAACACAAGATACGACTCATCTATCGAGAGATACGACTCAGCTAGTAAAAGTCGATGCTGTCCAAGAGTCTGGTCATCTAGCAAGCTTTATCCATCCGACTGGCATAGATAATATCGATTTTATGCCACGCGGTCAGCATCCACGTAACCCAGCATCACTATTGGCTAATGGCAGTTTTGATCATTTAATGACAGAACTAAACCTGCATTATGATTATATTATTATTGACTCACCACCGATATTGGCAGCTTCTGATGCCATGATACTAGCGCAGCACGCTGACAAAGTGTTAATGGTCACAAGATATGATGACTCGATAGAAGGGCAGTTGGTTTATGCAGTCAATCAGATGAATAAAGCCAACATACAAGTTGACGGTATTATTCTCAACGATGTACAGCAAGGGATTATGAGCAAATATAGTTATCACTATAGCTATGCTTATGGTAATAACCAATAGTTAGCTTTTTGGTAATTCTACCAAAATTCACGTTTTTAAGTGGTTGAGTGTTATGTCTACTAATTCAAAACCGTCAAGTGATTATCCATCACTTCATGGCAAAACTGGCTGGCTACAACGTATAGCAGAATACTTGTTATCGTTGCCCCGTAGTGTAAAACGAGCGATTTTACTCACTACAGACTTGGTAGCATCTTTAGTGTGCCTGTTCTTAGCTTTATCGTTGCGCTATGGCGATATCGCTCATAACATTAGTCCTATCATATTATTATCTTATGGTACGCTGCCCATCATCGGTTTATATCTGATTGGTTTCTATAAAGGGATAGCACGTGGTTTTTTAGATACGGTGATGGGTAGTGTGGCAAAGCTGTTCTTTTTGCTTATGGTTGTCTACGAGATCATCATTTATTTAAATCCTTTAGAAGATATACCGCGCTCCGTTCCTATTATTTTTCTGTTTTTCTTCTTTATCTGGTTATGGAATAGTCGTCTTATTATTCGTGAGATTTTAATGCGCTGGAGCGGTAGAGCTCAGCGTCGCCTTAAAGACAATGGTGTTTATGATAATGTTGTTATCTATGGTGCGGGAGAGGCCGGTCGAGACTTATTAGAGGGTCTTAGAAATTCGCATAAATATAATGTTGTGGCTTATATTGATGATGATCCTCAACTTACTGGTGCTTACTTACTCGGCAAAAAGATTTACCCTGCTCATGAATTGATAAGCTTGATTGATGTGCTAGATATTGCTCAGGTGTTTTTAGCTATTCCTTCTATCAGTCGCGCGCAAAAACGCCAGATTATAGATAAGCTCTCAGGTATTGCTCTAAAAATAAAAGAATTGCCAAGCTTAGAGGAAATTGCTGACGAAAAAGTGACCGTCAGTAGCATGCGCAAAGTAGACATATTGGATGTGTTAGACAGACAGACTGTTGAACCTGACGCTAAATTGCTGCAGATGAATATCAAGGGTAAGTGCGTGTTGGTCACTGGTGCAGGTGGCTCTATCGGTAGTGAATTGTGCCGTCAAGTAATTAAGAACCAGCCTAAATGTATCGTGCTCTATGAGCTATCTGAATTTGCGCTTTATAGTATTCATCAAGAATTAACAATAAAGCAAGCCAATACGCCTGCCTATAAAAATATTGAAATTATTGCGGTCATCGGTAACGTCACCAATGAATCGAACCTGCTTAGAATACTGAACCTGTATCATATACAAACGGTTTATCATGCTGCCGCTTACAAACATGTACCTATGGTTGAACACAACCCCTTTGAAGGTGTTATTAATAATACTAAAGGTACTTATCACTGTGCCCGAGCTGCTATCCAGGCCAATGTTGAAACCTTCGTACTTATCTCTACCGATAAAGCTGTAAGACCGACCAATGTAATGGGCGCTTCTAAGCGCTTGGCAGAATTGGTTTGCCAAGCGCTAAGCCAGACAGATAGCCAGACCTGCATTAGTATGGTGCGTTTTGGTAATGTTCTAGGCTCGTCCGGTTCTGTAGTACCGTTATTTACCAAGCAGATCGAACAAGGTAAACCGATTACGGTCACCCATCCTGATGTGACCCGTTATTTTATGACGATTCCAGAAGCGGCAAACTTAGTCATCCAAGCAGGTGCAATGGCATCAGGTGGTGAGGTGTTTGTGCTTGATATGGGAGAACCAGTCAAGATCGTTGACTTGGCACAGCGAATGATTCACTTAAGTGGTTTTGATATTAAAGATGCTGCCCATCCTGAGGGCGATATCGAAGTCATCTTTACCGGACTTAGAGATGGAGAAAAGCTTTATGAAGAGCTCATCATTGGTGAAGATAATGTTGAATCAACTGATCATCCCCTTATCATGCAAGCGCTAGAACACCACTTTCCATTGGATGAGCTTGAATCAGTATTGTTTGAGCTGACTGAAAAGCAAAAACAATTTGATGTTCCTTGGCTAAAACAACAGTTTAAGCAGTTTGTAGCAGGTTATCAAGAAGGCTCTAAAGCTGCATAGCTGTTAATAAGCACCCTAAATACTATTTTTCAACTAAAATTGGTTAGATGAACAAAGGAAAATTATGCTAGATATTAAAAATATAAAAATAGCAGTTATCGGACTTGGCTATGTAGGTCTGCCTTTAGCCGTTGAGTTTGGTAAGCATCTGCCAGTAGTAGGCTTTGATATTAATGCCAGTCGTATAGAGGCCCTGTGTGCAGGTACAGATCATACCTTGGAAGTCAGTGATGAAGAGCTGACTCAAGCATCGCATTTGAATTATAGCTCAGAGATACAAACGCTTAAGGATTGTAACTTTTTTATTGTTACGGTACCGACGCCTATCGATGATTATAAACAGCCTGATCTTACGCCTTTAATTAAAGCCTCAGAAGCTATCGGTAGTCTACTTAAAAAAGACGATATTGTGGTTTATGAATCGACCGTCTATCCGGGTGCCACAGAAGAAGTTTGTATTCCGGTGCTAGAGAAAGTTTCTGGATTAACCTTCAATCAAGACTTTTATGCCGGTTATAGTCCTGAACGTATCAATCCTGGTGATAAAGAGCACCGTGTTACCAATATTTTAAAAGTAACGGCGGGCTCAACACCTGAAGTCGCTGATTTTGTGGATGAAGTATACAATTTAATTATTACTGCCGGCACTCATAAAGCAGCAAGCATCAAAGTAGCGGAAGCGGCAAAGGTGATTGAAAATACCCAAAGAGATGTCAATATTGCCTTAATTAATGAGTTAGCCGTCATTTTTAATAAAATGGGTATCGATACCCAAGCAGTCTTAGAAGCGGCTGGCACCAAGTGGAACTTCTTACCATTTCGTCCAGGCCTCGTTGGTGGTCACTGCATCGGTGTAGATCCTTATTACTTGACTCATAAAGCGCAAGCGATTGGTTATAACCCAGAGATTATATTGGCCGGTCGTCGCTTGAATGACAGCATGGGTGAGTATGTGGTCACGCAGTTGGTAAAAACCATGATTAAAAAGCGTATTCAAGTTGAAGGGGCAAAAGTTCTGGTCTTAGGGCTGAGTTTCAAAGAAAACTGCCCCGATGTGCGTAATACCAAGGTCATCGACATTGTCCATGAGCTAGAAGAATATAATATCGAAGTTGATGTCTATGATCCTTGGGTAGATAAAGCAGAAGCTGCGCGTGAATATAATGTGACGCCTATTAGCAAGCCCGCTATGAATAACTATGATGGTATCATCTTAGCCGTCGCGCATAATGAGTTTGTCGAGCTGGGTGTAGAGCAGATTAGAGCATTTGGAAAGAATGAACACGTGCTTTATGATTTAAAGTATGTCTTTACCAAAGAAGTCACTGATATCCGCCTATAAATCTATAAAAATACGGAAAGTAATGGTTATGATGTTCACTGCATATGAAAAAGTTCAAAAAGTATTAATTAACGAGCCAAAAACATGGTTAATTACTGGTGTCGCGGGATTTATTGGCTCTAATTTACTAGAAGAGCTATTGTTACTAAATCAAAAAGTAGTCGGTCTAGATAATTTTGCGACGGGTTTTCAGCATAATCTAGATGAAGTACAGGGTTTGGTAAGCAAAGATCAGTGGCAGAACTTTACCTTTATAGAAGGCGATATTCGTAATTTGGATGACTGCCAAACTGCGTGTGCAGACGTGGACTATGTGTTACATCAAGCAGCACTAGGTTCGGTGCCACGCTCTATCGCTGACCCTATCAATACTAATGATACCAATATCTCAGGCTACTTAAATATGCTCGTAGCAGCTCGTGATGCTACGGTAGCTAGCTTTACTTATGCGGCGAGTAGCTCAACGTATGGCGATCATCCAGCCTTACCAAAAGTAGAAGATGCTATTGGCAATCCGTTGTCTCCCTATGCAGTGACTAAGTATGTCAATGAGCTATATGCTGATGTGTTTGCTCGTACTTATGGCTTTAAGACGATTGGTCTGCGTTATTTCAATATCTTTGGCAAACGCCAAACACCGGATGGTGCTTATGCTGCAGTGATCCCAAAGTGGACGGCCGCTATGATCGCAGGTGATGAAGTATTCATTAATGGCGATGGCGATACCAGTCGCGACTTTAATTTTATTGAAAATGCCGTACAAGCCAATATCCTAGCAGCAACTGCCAATGATGAAGCCAAGAACCAAGTATACAATGTAGCAGTCGGTGGTCGTACTACCCTTAATACACTGTTTTCAGCACTTAAAGAGCACTTAAGTACTAATGGCGTTAGCTACACTCAAGAACCCGTCTATCGAGATTTTAGAGAAGGGGATGTGCGTCATAGTCAGGCTGATATTAGCAAAATACAAAATGCGTTAGGCTATGCGCCACAATTTGATATTATTCATGGTATTACTAAGGCTATGCCTTGGTATGTTACTTTCTTACAAAATAACCTGTAGTTGAAAAAATTATGTTGAAAGTAATTAAACAGCTCTTTTCTTTGTTTACGGATAGACAATTAAAGCAGTTTTATACGTTACAAGTGTTAGTTGTTGTTATGGCTTTTACTGAACTATTAGGGATAGCTTCTATCGCTCCTTTTATGGCTCTAGTTGGCGATATAAGCATATTAGAAGGAGAAAGTATCTTCTCTGAACTCTATCAAATGTCTGGTTTAAGTAATCCTATGGAATTTTTATTCTATACAGGATTGATTGTTCTATTAATGTTGACTTTTTCTACTATAGTTTCTATGTTTACCATTTGGAAGCTGTCTATCTTTGGCGCTCGTATTGGTACTGAAATAGCGGATCGTCTTTACGCTTATTATATGCAACAAAACTGGCAGTTTCACGCTAGTGGTAGCAGCGCACAACTGACCAAACAAGTATCTATGGAAGCTATGAGGATCAGTAATGGTATAGTTCAGCCTCTTATGCAAATGAACGCTAAGGTGGTATTGGCTCTATTCATAGCTATTAGTATTATTATTTATGATCCAATCGTAGCTATATTAGGTTTATCTATATTTTCATTAGCATACTTCATACTGTTTAGGCTGGTTCGCAAAAAACTAGTAAGTAATGGGCAAAAGTTATCTCAAGTTGCTACCGATAGATTTAGACTCATGAATGAAGGTTTTGGTGGTATAAAAGATGTTCTATTACTCAACCGCAGTCATGACTTTGTAGAACGTTTCCAAGATAGTGGTAAGATATTTGCACGTGCTCAAGGTACCAACATAGCAATTAGCCAAGTGCCTCGTTATTTTATAGAGCTTATAGCCTTTGGTGCAATGGTATCCCTGATACTGGTATTGATAAAGTTGCATTCTGGCAATTTAGGGGAGGTGTTACCAATCTTAGCCGTTTACGCACTGGCAGCATTTAAACTGTTGCCAGCTTTACAACAGATTTATTCTAGTGTTTCCAGTATCAAAGGAAACACTGCTGCGTTTGAGGCTGTTAAAGACGATTTAAAGCACTCTTTTGAAAACCAAAAAACCATCAGTAAAGCCTCAATAGCTACAGCGATATCTCTAAGTAAAAGTATTACTCTAAAGGATATAAAGTTTAGTTATCCTGATAAAGACAGAGCGGCAGTAAATTGCGTTAATATGGACATTCCTGTCAATAGTGTGATTGGTTTAGTTGGTTCATCAGGTTCTGGTAAGTCCACTTTAATAGACATATTACTTGGTTTGCTAACCCCGCAACAGGGCAGTCTGTATGTTGATGATATTCCAATCACTGCCGACAACAAACGCGCTTGGCAAGACTTACTAGGCTTTGTACCGCAAAGCATATTTTTGAGCGAAGGAACCATTGCTGAAAATATTGCCTTCGGTGTTCCGAAGAAAGATATTAACCTAGAGGAAGTAAATAAAGCGATAGCTCTAGCCAACCTTAATGAGTTGGTCGAGGAGCTACCAGAAGGCGTCCATACTAAAGTAGGTGAGCGCGGAGTACAGCTCTCAGGTGGTCAGCGCCAACGTATTGGGATTGCGCGAGCACTTTATCACGAGGCCGAAGTATTAGTCTTTGACGAAGCAACCAGTGCGCTAGATGGTATCACTGAAAAGATAGTGATGGATGCCATACATGAGTTCAGCGGCAAAAAAACTATAATTATGATTGCTCATCGTCTAAAAACGGTACAGAAGTGTGATCTCATCTACTTTATGGAGCAAGGTAAAATAATAGATTACGGTACATATCAGCAATTGGTAGAAAAGAATGTTCAATTTAAAAAAATGGCACAGCATTCTTAAGTAATAGTAGGTTTTATTCTTGATTTTATTAAAAATAAATTAACTGGATGGAGTTGTCATTTTGGAAAATATGTATTCTTTAAAAAGTAAACTCAATGATATTTTAGGTTTCATAGAAGATAAAGAAGATATTATTTTTGTAGACTTTCCTTTACATTCTAACGTAGGAGATTTACTAATCTTACTTGGAACAATAAGTTTTTTTAAAAATAATTCACTTAATGTAAAAGCTCACTTATCTACTTATAATACGAATATTGAGCTATTGAAAAAAAGAATAACGCCTAAGACAACTATCATATGCCATGGAGGAGGTAATTTTGGTGATTTATACCCTGTACATCAAAACCTAAGAGAACAACTTATAAAGTCGTTTCCTCATAATAAAATAATTATTTTGCCACAAACTGCTTACTACAAAAACATTGAAAACCAAAAAAAATCAGAAGAAGTTTTTCAGGCTCATGATAATGTGATTATGTTTGCTCGTGATGAAGCCACCTACAGTATTTTCAAAGGGTTCTCTAATCAGAGCTATCTGATGCCAGACATGGCGCATGAGCTTTATGGTGAGTTACCTAAATCTAAAAAGAGTAAATCTGTTTTATACTTTCTTCGCAATGATATTGAAAAGAATCCTATACAATCAGCACTCAAAGAAAAAATGAAATCTTATGACTGTTTCGATTGGAGCGATTTGCTTATTAAAAATGATCATAGAGTGGCATATGCTATTCATAAGATGATTAGATTAAATAATAAGCTAAAATCTAGTAAAATAGATAAAGCAATATTTAGATTGTGGAGTATCCACTCACAGCTTTTGGTCTATAGAATGTCAAAGAGGTTTTCAAGTTATGAGAAAATAGTAACTTCACGTCTACATGGCCATATTTTATCTTGCTTAGTTGATGTTCCTTCTTCCATTATAGATAATAGTTATGGAAAGAATACTTCATATTATGATTTATGGACAAAAAGTTTAGATATAACATCTATTTGGGAAGAGTGAGATGCTACATATTTATATAGTTTCATTAAAGCAAGATATTGAAAAGAGAGAAGTTATCAGTAAAACTTTAAAGAGTTTCGGTCTTGAGTTTAGTTTTTTAGATGCTATCTATGGAAAGAGTTTACCAGATAGCAGCTTGAGCTCATTTAGAAATAAAAGTAAAGGGAAGATTGCTGATAGAGATTTCTCGGCAACACCTGGAGAAATTGGATGTACTTTAAGTCATCTTAAAGCGTATCAAAATATGATAGATAATAATCTAAATTGGGCCTGTATATTAGAAGATGATGTTATACTAGATGAGAGATTTAAAGTATTTATTGAGAGTTTTCAAGATGTAGGATTGAACAAAAAAGCACTCCACATGCTTGGAGGTCAGAATGGTTTCCCGGATTTTCAAGTTATTAAAAGTAAGAAAAATAATATTATGATAGGCAAACAAAAATTTTATAAAACTATAAAAAGCGAACAATTTATTTATAGAACTTGTTGCTATTTGATAAGTTCAAAGACAGCAGATAAGATTTTAAAGCTATCTGAAGATATATTCATACTTGCTGATGATTGGGATTACCTAGTAAAAAATAGAGTTATACACGAAATATATCTGGCTAACTTCGTTGATCATCCAACAGATCTTTCTTCAAGCCATATACAAGAAGAAAGAGAGGTTGCACAAAAAAATTATATTTCAAGTTGTAAAAAAAGAAAAATTCCCATACTGTCGAGAGTTGAGATGTCTATAAAATGGCGCTTTAGATTGCTTTTTTTAAACTGTTATAAACATGTGGAGGTAAAAGATAAGTTATTGTAGATGTTAATAGTTTGTATTTTGATATGAGTATTCTGGTTGAAATATTCGAGTAAGAATCGTATTTGTTTTTCGGTTTCTAAAGTGCTTTTAATATATTAAGAGCTGTTATTTTTTTAATTATTACTATTTTAGAATACTGCTAATGAATAGCATAAGTTATCTTTAATATAGCTAGAAGTAATTACATATAGTCAGCTCAAAATAAAATTGTTATGGTTAGGGCAAACATCATAAAACAATTTGGATAAGTCGTTTTCCATCCAGCCTTGGCGTAGAAACTTCACCTGAGCCCATTTCTTTTCGATAGGGTTTAGGTCTGGGCTGTACGGCGGCAACCAAAGAATACGATGCCCGTGCCTGTTTAGTAGCTTTTGAATACGCTTACTCTTATGAAATCGAGCGTTATCCATCACAATCACGCATTTGGTTTTAAGACTTGGGATTAGGGTTTGTTTGCACCAGTGATAGAAGACGATGCTGTTGATGTTTGTCTCAAAGTAATCAAGCGCAAACAGCATCTTTTCATACAGAGCACCAATAACGTTGGTTCGCTTTTTACCTTGCCAGTTGTAGCTATCGATACAGGGTTTACCAATCGGTGCATAACCATGAGAGCGAATGGTTTCAGACTCAAAGCCACGCGCGTATATATAGACGATGGGGTAGCCTTGCTGCTTAAAGTGCTCAAGCTTATTCTGATACGCCGCTCTTTTGATCGGACAGGCTTTTGGATGTTCTAAAGTCTTTTTTTTGACTGATGCCTAGGCGCTTTAGGGCATGATGAATGCCTGTTTTACTACAATTTAAACGACGTGCTCGCTCGTACTGATAATCATCAGGATGTTCTTTGACATCATTGAGTAGCACGTCATCTGGTATTTTATAGGGTTTGGTTTGCCTGGTTGTTTTACTATGAACACGTCTCTTCCAGTTTTGTATGGTGGTTGGGCTGAGGTTATAGAATTTAGCTGCCTCGGCAAAGGTCATACCCTCGTCTAAGCTTTTTAGTACTTGTTTGCGGAAATCTAGTGAGTAAGTCATGGTCTTTATAATAACAATTGAATTTGTTAATTAGTCTATAACACTTTTAGATGGAATTGACTATAGTTAATAACAAGTGCTTGATATACAAAAATTTATAATATGGATTCAGTAATGAGTGAACCTGAAATTAGCGTAATTATACCAGTCTATAATAAAAAAAAATATTTAGATAAATGTTTAAACTCTGTCATTCATCAGACATATTCCAATATTGAGGTGATTGTAATTGATGATGGTAGTACAGATGGGTCTACTTCTATATGTAAAAGGTATAGTAAAGAAGATGATCGGATTAACCTTATTATAAAAGAAAATGCAGGCGTCAGCTCTGCAAGAAATTTAGGTATTAGATTAGCTAAAGGAGATTGGCTATTATTTTTAGACAGTGACGATTTTTTAGAATTAAATGCTTTGGAGGAATTATTAACTATAGCAAAAAAAACTAATTCTGATATTGTTTATTATGGATGTAATATTTACAAAGACGAAGATCTAATTAGAAGTAGAAATGTGAAAGAACTTAGAGTATACGATGAATTAAAAGTTTTTTTTAATAACGTAAAAATAGATCCTGCATCTGCATGCTTAAATTTCACTAAAAGAAAAATTGTTAAAGATAATAATTTGTTTTTTAATGAGAGTATGAAGTACAATGAGGATGGATTATTTGTTTATAGTTTATATTGCCATATACAAAGAATAACTATTTATAATAAAGCACTTTATAATATGGTTTTAAGTACAGAATCAGTAAGCAGAAGCCCTATGAGTATAAAGGTATTACAAGATAATTTATTATTTTTAGCGGAATTATGCAACTATGTTCGTGAATTTAAACTAAAGAAAGTATATAAAAAGAAGATTAATATTTTGCTAAAAAGTTTTTTTATCAAAGCACTGTATTTCCAGGAGCGTCATAAATATATAGATGAGCTTCAGGAGGTTTATGATAATTTATATAGATCTAATAAAGATATTTTCTATACTCAATTCTCAAGACTAGCTTATATAAATATTGAAATTGTCATAGGTGTTTTAAGGATAAAACATCACTTAACAAAATCAAAATATGAAACTTAGTTTTAGTAAAGCATAAAAAAGTAAGTTTTTGATATAAAATAGTCTAGACATATGTAATGTGTTAACTTATTAGACCTCTTGCAAAAGTCATAAGCCAAGCTCGAAATTAACAATACTGGCGAATAGCTTCATTCTAAGATCGTAGCGCTGACGACGGTTACGATATTTATGAGCCACGATTTTGAACCGTTTGATTAAGCCTATTTTGTGTTCAACCATAATGCGAAACTTAGCGAGATACTGATTGGCTTGTTTGCAGAGCTCTAACAATTGACCCCCACGTGGCTTTTTAAAGGGGGTGAAGCTCTGTTCATGTAACTTTGCAATGCCCTGATAGCCACTATCCCCTAATAGCTTAGGGTCACAAGGAAGCCAGTCAGGACAAGTATCTTTATACAGCTTAAAATCGTGGATTGACCCTTTGGACGTTTGAACATCTAATATTAAGCCTGTTTTCCAGTGGACGATCACTTGCGCTTTTAAGGTGTGTTGTTTCTTATTGCCGCTATAGTAGTCTCTTTGGTTTTTTTTGGACGCTCAATAGGGGTTTCGGTTGCATCGTCAATGACGACTGACCAATTGATGTCGTCATCGACTCTACTAGGCAGCTTTTTAGGTAATTCAAACTTGCCTGAATTGATAAGAACATATTCTACTTTACGAATAATACGGCTAGCAGAAGACTCATGAATACCAAAGTCCATACTGATGTGGTACAGCGTCCGGTATTCACGCCAATAAGTAAGGGCTAGTAATATTTGCGCCTCAAGACTAAGCACGCTTGGTCTACCTGATTTGGTCTTTTGGGTTTCATGCTGCTGCATGGCCTCAAGCATTTCATAAAAGGTCGCTTTATGAATGCCCGTGTAGCGTTTGAAGCCTGCGTTATTTTGTTCGAGTAGCTTATCTATGTTTGGCATGGTTCCTAGCCAGTTGTGAGTGTATGAGTTATTGTAAAACCCTTTGCTACTTTTGCAAGAGGTCTATTGTACTATAGTTAAGTCGTTATAAAATCGATACAGCCCATATCATGAAACAGTTTAGGTGGATTATTCTCCATCCACCCTTGGCGCAGAAATTTCGCTTGTGCCCACTTCTTTTCAATAGGGTTTAGATCAGGGCTGTACGGCGGCAGCCAAAGAATACGATGTCCATGTCTGTTGAGTAGTTTTTGGATACATCTGCTTTTATGAAACCGAGCGTTATCCATGACAATCACGCACTTGGTTTTAAGACTTGGAATAAGTGTGAACTTACACCAATCATAAAATATATTGCTATTGATATTCTACTCAACGTACTCAAGCGCAAATAGCATTTTTTCATAGAGAGCTCCGATGACATTAGTACGCTTCTTTGCTTGCCAGTTGTAGCTATCGATACAGGGTTTACCAATCGGTGCATAGCCATGAGAACGAATGGTTTCAGCCTCAAAGCCGCTTTCATCCATATAGACAATGGGATAGCCTTGCTGAGTAAAGCGATCAAGCCTACTCTGGAATATCGCTCTTTTTATCGGACACGCTTTTGGATGTTCTAAGGTCTTTTTTTTTGACTGATACCAAGACGCTTTAAAGCATTGAAGATGCCCGTTTTACTACAGTTCAAGCGACGAGCTCTTTCATAGTTATAATCATCTGGATATCTTTTTACGTCTTCAATTAATGCGTCATCAGGTATTTTAGTCGGTGCTTTATTTCTGGTTGTTTTAGGCGCTAATTTCTTCTGCCAGCTGTGAATGGTGCTGGTGCTAAGTCCATAAAATAGCGCAGCTTCTCGTATGGTCATACCATCAGTGATGCTAGAAAGTACCTGTTTGCGATAGTCTATTGAATAAGTCATCGTTTATTTAATTAAATGCAATTGTTAATAGGATTGTATCGGTTTTCTTTGGATTAGACTATACTAAGTAACATAATCAAGGTAGAGAAGTATATTTAGAGTACAACATAGATTTAATACTCTCTATTCTTTGAGAGTTAGAGCAGTCTAATACAAGTGCTTCTATATATTAAAATAAGTAGATAGAAATAGAAAAACCACCTATAAATATTTTAATATGAAAAAGATAAGGAATGCCTCAAGTGAACGTTACCATCGTAAAAAAACTAATTCCACTCAGGATAAAGCAATCTTTGTCAGCGTATATTAATGAAAGAGATTTGACATTAACAAATGGAAAGCGCTGCTTCATTTTCTTATCCGCAGACTACGGAAATATTGGCGACATCGCTATTTCCTATGCTCAAAAGCAATATCTTGAAAATGTACTTAGTAGCTATCATGTTGTCAGTATCCCTATCAGCCAAACAAGGTTTGTACTTAGCTCTATTAAGAAGCAAGTAAAGGCCGATGATATTGTTACTATTATTGGTGGTGGCAACATGGGCGGCATCTATGCTGATATCGAGGAGCTGCGCCAGTTAGTTATTAAGTCTTTTCCCTCTAATCGTATAGTCTGTTTTCCACAGACGCTTGATTGGGATAACTCTACTAAGTCCAAACGTGCCTTGAAAACCATCGTAAAGACATATTCTAAACATCCGGATATATATGTTTTTGCAAGAGAGTCTATTACGCAGACTAAGCTTATTGAGCTTTTTAATCGATACAATAACGTTAATATTGGCTTAGTGCCAGATATCGTGATGAGCGCCACAGCAGCGTCACTTGGCGCTACAGATATTTTAGAGCCTTCAGGTATTTTACGATGTTTACGAGATGATAAAGAGGTCGCTCTAACGACTACGCAATATGCTATCGTTGATAAAGCCTTGGCTGATACGGGTTACAAAATCGAGAAGACTGATACCCATGCTGGTGGTTCACAACTAAATGAGATCCACTGTGCAAAACTACTAGCTGACAAGCTCAGTCAATTTCGTGCTGCTAAGTTAGTAGTCACTGACCGCCTACATGGTATGATTTTATGTTTGCTTTCAGGGACACCATGCTTAGTACTACCAAACTCCAATCATAAGATCAGACAAACGCAGCTGGATTGGCTGCGTGATCACCCAAGACTGACTTTTTTAGAGTTAGATAAAGTTGATAGTATTGATGAATCTATTACCAAGCTACTATCAGTGCCCAAAGGCAATTTAAAAGATTCTCCAGTTGATATAACTGTATACAACGATCTGAAAAAAGTGCTGATTAATATATGAATATGACAGAAAAACCGTTAGTAAGCATTATCATTCCAGTGTATAACGTGGAAATCTATATCGATACTTGCCTTGACTCCGTCACGCAGCAAACTTATAAAAATCTTGAAATTATTGTAGTCGAAGATTGCTCCACTGATAATTCCAAACAAGCACTTCAACCATACCTCAAAGACAACCGAATAAAACTAATTCAACATAGCGAAAATGGTGGTCTATCTGCTGCCCGTAATACAGGTATGGAATCTGCGACAGGCGAATATATGATGTTCGTTGATTCTGACGATATCATTGATTTGAACTTGGTTGAGGCTTGTTTGCAAGGAGCATTGGAGTCGGTTGCTGATGTTGTCTTACTTACGGTCAAGCCTTTTCAGGATGGCGAGCCAGTACAGGTGATTCCAGAATTAAAAAATAGGCTTAATGGCTACAAGTCTATAGCTCAAACAGATTATTTTAAGTATCCACATTTTGCTTGGTTAAAATTTATGCGTACTGAATTGGTACGTAGTAAAGGTTTACAGTTTCCTGTAGGGCAATATTATGAAGACTGGCCATTTCATTGGGAAATAGGTTCCGTAGCATCTGAAATTGTCGTAGTTAGCGACGGATATTACCATTATCGTCAACGTGGTGATTCTATTACTGGATCAGGTGATCAGAAGCTGCTCCATATATTTTCATCCCATCGATTGGTTGTAAAGATAGCTGAACAGTATTCACTATCTTTACAAGCTAAAACCGTTCTAGCGAACAAGATTTACAGGGGAATCTGGTTTGTATTAACGACGATAGATAGTCAATACCTTGAAGAGGGTGTTATAAAAGCAAAAGAACATATTGAAGTAATGAGTAAGTATGACAATTATAGTTCACCTTCACTTAAAGTTCGGCTTCTACTCCTAAGTTTAAAGCTGCCTGTAAATATCGCTATGCCAGCTGTTATAAGCCTGCGAAAAGCTATTAATCAACTATCTTCAGCACGTAGGCAAGCTCGCTAATAACCTTACTGTTTTCTATTACAAAATAAACTATAAAAGAAAGTCTCCCATGGCAAACTATATCTTTGTTAAAACTCGAAAAACTGTTGAATCAACAAATATACTTCAAGCTCTTGAACAAACTTGCAACTTAATAACGCCAGTAGTTATTAAAGGGAAAAGTCAAAATACGGTAGAAGTATGGCCAGATGAATCGCACTCTTTTTATGCTATTCAGAATAGTGAGAATATTGCTAAACCAGAAAAAGGCGCATTAATTATTGGTTGGCTACACCAGTCAGCCAGTGACCATTCAGATACATGTAGTCCTAAGTCTGACGGATCTTACGCGATCATCAAAAACACTAAAGAAGGAGCATCGTTTTTTTCAGATCAGTTTGGTTCGCGGGCTTTATGGTATTACCTCGATGATACCAAGCTTATAGTTTCTACCTCGCAACGTGCAGTCGTTACTCTCAAAGGTTCTTTTAACCTTAATGAAGAAACGCTTGCTTGGTATCTTTCTTCAGGGTCTCAGGGGCCGTTTATTTCTTGGGATAAGGATATTAAACAGGTCCTCCCGCATTTAGAATACAGGTTTAACGTTACTGATTGGTACATTGACTCAACACAGAAACCAGGTATGGATCTACCTCCGT
Organism: Psychrobacter sp. S4(2024); assembly: GCF_036861305.1. NCBI lineage: Bacteria > Pseudomonadati > Pseudomonadota > Gammaproteobacteria > Moraxellales > Moraxellaceae > Psychrobacter > Psychrobacter sp. S4(2024). Next base: position 83,895 of record NZ_JAZAQR010000004.1, read on the forward strand.
CGGGTAGTACGAAAATGAGTGACTACCTTGAGCTTTATAAGAGTCAAGTGACAAAGTCGCTCAACCAAATCATTAATCAATATCCCAAAGGTCAAGTATTAATGCCCTTATCTGGAGGACTGGATAGCCGCTTGCTCTTGGCGCTCAGTAAAAATTTAGATCTCGATAATAATTTGTCTTTGGTCAACTGGGGCGCGCCAAAACAGAAAGGTATTTTTGATGATAAAGTAGCTGCACAGCGCGTAGCAAGCTTTTATAAGAAAGATCTGTTAGATATGTCTCTACCTCATGAGATTGATGATTATGATCAAGTTCTAGATCGTTTTATAGAATCAAGCGAAGGACGCATAGATCATTTTAATGCATTTGCAGATGGTTACAAAATGTGGAATGAGTTTTTTCAAAGTGGATATCGAATGATCATAAGAGGTGATATTCCATTTACTGAAGGTTTAGATATTAATCCTATCCAAGCAAGAGCCCATCAAGGTTTAGAGCTATTTACAGATTATGCGAATTCAATAGATTTTAGCTTAAAAAAATATATAGACTTGCAAAATGAGTATGTAATGAAGCGTCTGGATGGAGAGTCGTTAATAAGATGGAGAGATCGACTTTATACTAGCTGGCGTCTGCCTATAGTAATATCAGCCTTCTCAGATCAGATAAGTGGATTTACAGAGAGTAGAAGTCCAATGCTAAGTTGGTCTTTATTTAACCTATATATGGGATTGCCTGACAAAGATAAAGGAGACAAGCTACATATTAAAAAGCTTTGGCAAAAATATGACCGTAGTAGAGTTTCTTCTAATGCAGTAGGTTCTTTACGATCGATGGATTCGTACTTTAATAATAAGAAAGGTCAAAAGTATTTACTGGATAAGCTTGCACTTCTTATAGAAGATAAATACCTTTCTTCGAGTTTGGTTGAGTCTGTTCACGAGGTTCTTTCTAAGCAGGAATTCCTATCATTAGAAAAACAACATTCAGCAGTTTCCAAGAAGGCTTTAGTTTCTCAAAAAATTCAGACGTTGTTGTCTAACCATTTACCAGCTTTACCTAAAGCCTATCTTAAATCTAAGCGCTCTAAGAAGCTATCCGTAATAACTATCGCTTATCGTATGGTTTTAGCAGAAAAAGTTATCACCATGTATGAATCTGATGCGAAGAGCATCAAAGGAAGTGTATAATGGCTGCCAAACGAATTTTACAAATAGTTGGTAAAATGGATCGTGCTGGGGCAGAAACGATGCTAATGAATTTATATCGGCATATCGACCGTACTCAAATTCAATTTGACTTCATAACCTTCGCAGGTGAAGCCGGTGATTACGATGGTGAGATTATAGAACTAGGTGGCAAAATTACTCCTATAATAGCTAATAACCCTATTGAGCGCATGTTGAAGCTTCAAAGATTTTTAAGACAGCACCCAGAGTATGAAATTGTCCATGCGCATATGTTATTAAGTAATGCATTTCACCTTTTGTCTGCTAAGGGAGCTGGAGTAAAGCATCGTATCTCACATTCTCATAGTACTAGTAACGGTCAATCTAATACGGTTAAAAAAATATATGAAAAGTGGGCTCTATTTACCAATCGCAAAGTAGCTACTTATAAAATTGCCTGCGGTGAATTGGCTGCCAAATATTTATTTGGTACTAGTAAGGAAGTATGGTTACTACCAAACGCTGTCGATATAAAAAAAATGATAGGAGTAGCTGACAAGTCACGAAATTATATCAGTCGAGAATTGGGTGATAATGGCATAAAGATTATTCAGGTTGGCCGACTGAATGAAGTGAAAAATCATCAGTTTTCTTTGAAAATAGCTGAACAGCTAAAAAACCGTCATATTGATTTTGCTTTGTACATAGTAGGCCAGGGTCCACTAGAAGATGATCTAAAGCAACAAGTAAAAGATAGATCGTTAGAGAATAATATTAAATTTTTAGGCGTGCGCACTGATATCACAGAACTGATGGCTAGCGCAGACTATATGATAATGCCGTCCTTACATGAGGGTTTCCCTGTAGTTTTAGTGGAGAGTCAGACAGTGGGTTTAATGGCGTTAGTCTCAGACCAAGTATCGACCGAGGTAGATTTAGGTTTAGGACTGGTTAAGTTTTTACCTCTTGCTTCGGTAAATGACTGGGCAAACAGTCTAATAAATTTGCAGACAACAAAACCTAATAAGCAAGAGATAACTAACTCTATGAAAGTACATGGTTTTGACGTCGCAACCAATGCAGCAACGCTCACACAATTTTATATAAATCTACCCCACTCTCAACTTCGAAAGTGATTGAAAAAAGAAGAGCACCTCACTAATCTATTGTTTTCGACCAAGAATACAATGGAGTTGTGAGATGCCCATAGACGAATTTATCATCAATATCTATTTAATGGTAGAGCAATATTACAAAATAGTCGTCACCCAGCCCTTGCGAGGTGCAGGTTACGCGCAAAGCTAAGTGATCCTGAGATCATTTGCATGGAGATGGTCGGTGAATTTTTACACCTTGATCAAGACAAACAGATTTGGCAATACTTTACCCAGCATTGGCAAGACTGGTTTCCAGCCATCGGCTCATACCCTAACTTCGCAAAGCACTGCGCCAATCTGTGTCAAGTCAAACAGCAGATACAAGATAAAGTCAGTCAAATTGAAGGCCGTGACAACATTCATTTTATGGATGGCTTTCCGATACCCGTCTGTCATTATGGACGCGCTTATCGGCATAAAAACTATCAAGACTTAGCGGCTTTTAGCTACTGTGCGGCTAAGCAAGAGAGATACTATGGCTTTGAGGGACATTTGCTTGTTAACTTATCGGGCATGATTAAAGGCTTTACCTTTGCTCCTGCTAATGTTGATGAAAGAGCGGTTGCCCCAGAAATCACCACTCATATTCATGGGCTACTTGGCGCTGATAAAGGGTATATCAGCCCGAGTCTGACATCGTACTACGACGCTCAAGGAGTAGATTTACAAACGCCACTCAGAGCTAACATGAAAGAGGATAGACCCAAACCTGTGGTAAGACGGCTGATGAAAGCCCGCCGTATCGTTGAAACAGTCATTGGTCAGTTATCAGAACGATTTAATATACAAAGGGTACGAGCAAGAGATTTATGGCATTTGTCTCATCGATTGATTCGTAAGATTCTTTCACACAATCTGTGCTTTGTACTCAACAAAAAACTTGGTAATCCGCCTCTTCAGTTTGATTTGCTTATTTCAAGTTGAGAGTGGGGTATAAATCTATAAATTATTTTGTACCTATTCTAAAGAGGGCTAAATGCTGCCGTATCTATTAGTTCTTAGCTTCGTTGTATTTTGGATATTGTTAGAACAGAAAGCTTTAGGCCGTAAGTCTTTTTGGTTACCTCTAATAACCTTATCTCTGTTCGCCGGAATTCGTAGTTTTCGTGTGGGTACGGATTCAGGAACTTACACTAAAGACTTTAGATATAGTTTAGATATTTATAATTTCCAATTTGATACACTGATCGAGCCTGGGTACCAATTACTTGAATATACTCTGTTAAGGTTAACTCATAATTATTTTTGGCTGTTTTTTATTACGGCTTTAATAGTTGTCTATTGCTATCTCACTATTATAAAAAAATACAGCGTGAATTATTGGTTTTCTATATTTTTGTTTATAACTTTAGGCGTCTATACTTTCTTTTTTAATGGTTTGCGACAGGGTTTAGCGATGGCTATATTTGCTCTTGCCTTACCCTATCTATTAGAAAAAAGATTGATTCCCTATCTAATAATATGTTTTTTAGCTTCGTTATTTCATAACACTGCATTATTTATGATCCCATTTTACTTTTTAGTAAATCTAAGAATAAAACCTATTTATAAGATCTTAGCAACCTTTTTAGGTTCATTATTTGTTAGTAGGTTTTTAATCGAATATGTTTCTGCTTCTAATAAAAGGTATGAGAGTTATGCCGCTGCAGATCAAGAAGGTGGTGGTTATGTGACACTAGGCTTCTATACGATACTTATATTCGTGATATATTTTATCATCCGCATATATAAGGTTAGAGATAAACAGTTTATGCAACTGTTTGCCTTTTATGCTATTGGAGTGGTTTTTATTATACCCATTGCTATGTTAGGTGCAAACCCTTCAGGGCCACAGCGTTTGCTTACCTATTTTACTTGGACACTGATTTTAATATTACCAATAATATTTAAGAGAATAAATAATATCTATATAACTAGTTCGGCAGTAATTTTGTTTATTATTTATTTTATCTTAACCACCTCTGCTTTTAGTAACTTGTCTCCATATATTATTAATCCTATTTTTGAGATATTTTAATGCCTAAAGATATTTATGTGACCATTTGTATTCCTTTTTATAATGCAGAATCTACGTTATTAGATGCAGTCCGTTCTGTATTTGCACAGACTCATGAAAGTTGGGAGCTTATATTAATTGATGACGGGTCGACAGATCGCTCATTAGAGATAGCACAATCGATAGATGATCCTAGAGTTACTGTCTATTCAGATGGTGAAAACCGCAAATTAGCAGGGCGTCTTAACCAATTAGTAAGTATGGCTAAGTATGACTTCATCGCCCGTATGGATGCTGATGATATGATGGCGCCAAATAGAATAGAGACTCTATTAGAGATTTTAATTAATAATGAAAAATATGATCTTGCTTCATGCGGTACATATTCAATAAAAGACGATGGCTCTTTTAATGGTTATAGAGGTGCTGATGAGCAAAACTACACTTTTGAAGGGCTAATAGATAAATCTCAAGGATTTTTGCATGCAGGTCTTATAGCTCGTAAAAGTTGGTACGAACGTAACACTTATAATGAATCACTGCCTTTAGGGCAAGATAGTGATCTATGGCTCAGAGCTGCAAAAGTAGGAGACTTTCGTGCTATTTCTATTAAAGAACCGTTATATATGTATAGAGAAGAGGGTAATGTTACTCCTCAAAAACTTTTGCGAGCCTATAAGCTAGAGAGAAATAATCATGCTCGTATGATTAATAAAAAACGTGATAAGTTGAAATATATTACTAAGTCATATGTGAAGTCTGGTGTGGTTAAAGCTATGAATATTACGGGCACTCTCGACTACCTACTTCATCGAAGAAATAAAAAGAATGCTAGTTCTGAAAGCATAGCGCAGTTTAACAAGTTGATGACTAAAGTCAATTCAACGACAGTTCCAGGTGTTGATTATGATTAAGAAGAAAGTTCTTTTTGTAGCATCAGTTGCTGTTCATCTTCATGCTTTTCATAGACCCTACTTGGAATGGTTTCACGATCAAGGTTATGAAGTCCACGTAGCTTGTAGAGGAGGTTTCTCTGATTCTAACGTTTCTAAGGTATGGGATATAGAGTTTGAAAGGTCTCCATTATCTTTAACTCATATTAGTAGTCTGTTCGAGCTTCGTGAGGTAATAAACGAGAATAATTATTCTTTGATTACTTGTCATACGCCTATGGCTAGTGTGCTATCTAGATTAGCTTCGGTTGAGTCAAGAAAGAAGGGGGCAAGATTAATATATACAGCTCATGGTTTTCATTTTTTCAAAGGAGGTAGCAAGTGGTCGTGGTTAACCTACTACCCTATTGAAGTGATGATGTCATATCTAACGGATGCGATTGTTTGTATCAATCAAGAAGACTTAGATATTATAAGTAAAAAAGGCTCGGCCTCTACTGACTATTATTTGATACCAGGTATTGGAGTAGATGCTAGTAGATTTGAACCACCATCACAAAAGCAAAAGGCATCATTAAAAGAGAGCCTTGATATAGACGAAGATACATTTGTGATGATATATGCGGCTGAATTTATTGAGAGAAAAAATCATAGGTTGCTGATTGATGCTATTAAGTTGCTATTGAATAAAATGGATAATTTCATATTACTTCTTGCTGGAAGAGGTGTCTTGTTAGATGAGATCAAACAGTATGTGGTAGATAATGATCTTGATAAACAAGTACGATTTTTAGGTTTTGTGACTAACGTAGAAAAATACTATCAAGTTTCTGATGTAGCGATGTCTTCTAGCCGTCAAGAAGGTCTAGGCATAAATCTAGTCGAGGCTATGATGTGTGGAGTGCCTGTGATTGCTACTATTGACAGAGGCCATCGTACAGTAATAGATCACGAAGAAAATGGTATTTTAGTGCCACAAAACGATCCTATAGCTTTATCTAATGCGATATATAAAATGTCCGAAGATCAAGAGTTTCGTCGCAGAATGTCTGTAGAAGCTGTCAAGAAAGCGACCAAATTTGAGATTAAGAACTCACTAAAAGCTATGTCGAAGATTTATAATAAGTTTTTATAGTATAGGCATACCATTTAAACTATATTCAACCAAACAATCCAATAAGACAAGCTTATAAACGAAATAAAATTGCTGCTAATATCTATTTCATATTGGAGTAAAACTATGATCAAACGCCTTTTCGATATCACTGCTGCGACCACCGCTTTGGTCGCTTTATCTCCGGTATACGCCATCACTGCTTACAAAGTTAAAAAGAACTTAGGCTCGCCAGTGCTATTTCGTCAAACCCGCCCGGGTCTAGACGGTAAGCCGTTTGAGATGATTAAGTTTCGTACCATGAAGGATGCCATAGATAGTGCTGGCAATCCTTTGCCTGATAGTGAGCGCTTGACTGACTTTGGTAAAATGCTACGTAATAGTAGTTTGGATGAGCTGCCTGAGCTGTGGAATGTTGTCAGAGGCGATATGAGCTTAGTCGGACCACGCCCGTTATTGATGGAATATCTGCCGCTATATAGTAAAGAGCAAGCGCGTCGTCATGATGTACGCCCTGGGATTACGGGTTATGCGCAAGTGAATGGACGTAACGCTATTGGTTGGGATAAAAAGTTTGAGCTTGATACGTGGTATGTAGACAATCAATCGCTTTGGTTAGATATCAAGATACTACTTAAAACAGTAAAAAAAGTAGTCATCAAAGACGGTATTAGCGCTGATGGTGAAGCGACAATGAGTAAGTTCACTGGCTCTCAAGACCAGTCCGCTTTAGAAAATAGCTATGAGTAAAGTATTTGCCGTCTATGGTGCCTCAGGCTGTGGTCGTAGCTTAATGCCGGTAGCCGTTGATCAATTACAAAGATTAGATGCTCAAGAAAATAGCCAAATCGTATTTATTGACGACGCATTAGATAAAGATACTAATGTTAACGGCTATACGGCGATGAATTATGCAAAATTTAAGAGTATAAATTGTGATGATAAATTTGTCCTGATTGCCATTGCTAATAGCAGCATTCGTCAAAAAATTGCAGATAAATTGGTTCAAGATGGTATCTCGTTGTGGACAGTAAAAGGAACGACCACCTTAATTATGGATGCAGTCAGTATAGCTGCCGGTGCTGCGATCAGTCCATTTGTCACTATCGCTGCGAATGTGACTATCGGTAAATGCTTCCATGCCAATCTATATAGCTATGTCGAACATGATTGCGTGATTGGCGACTATGTCACCTTTGCCCCACGTGTCAGTTGCAATGGCAATATTCATATCCATGACCATGCTTATATCGGCACAGGGGCAGTCATCAAACAAGGCACACCTGATAAGCCATTAATTATTGGTAAAGGTGCCATTGTAGGAATGGGAGCGGTTGTTACCAAAGACGTCCCAGCTGGCGCAGTCGTGATTGGTAATCCTGCAAGACCCCTCAATAAATAAAAAGTATAAATAAAAACTCAGAATTAAATATTTCGTTATAAGTTATTAATCGTCAATTATAAATAAGCACCATCGAGGCAACTATGTTAAACACCCCATTTTCACCTTGGCCAAGCTTTACTCAAGAAGAGGCTGATGCGGTCAGTCAAGTATTATTATCTAATAAGGTAAACTACTGGACAGGGCAAGAGTGTCGTCAGTTTGAGACGGAATTCGCTAAATGGGCTGATAGCAAATATGCCATTGCAATGGGTAATGGTACGTTGGCATTAGACGTTGCCTTACAAGCGTTAGATATCGGCGCAGGCGATGAAGTAATCGTCACGCCGCGTACCTTTATTGCGAGTATCTCATCAGTGGTTAATGCGGGAGCGACCCCTATTTTTGCTGATGTCGATGAGGCTACCGGTAATATCACCCCTGAGTCAATCGCCGCAGTACTGACAGATAAAACCAAAGCTATCGTCTGTGTGCATTTGGCAGGTTGGCCTTGTGATATGGATGGCATCATGGCGTTGGCAGAACAGCATAATCTATATGTGATAGAGGACTGTGCACAGGCGCACGGTGCGCGTTATAAGGGTCGTAGTGTTGGTAGTATCGGCCATATCGGTGCGTGGAGCTTTTGCCAAGATAAAGTGATGACCACAGGCGGTGAGGGCGGTATGGTCACCACTAATGATGAGCAGTTATGGCGCAAGATGTGGGCTTATAAAGACCATGGCAAAAGCTACGCGGCGGTTTACGAGACCGAGCATCCACCAGGCTATCGCTGGCTACATGAAAGCTTTGGTACCAATTGGCGCATGACTGAAATGCAAGGTGTGATTGGTCGTATTCAATTAACGAGAATGCCTGATTGGACAGCCAAACGTACGGTTAATGCTCAAGCTATCTTAGATGCCTGTGCTCAATGGGAAGCAAAAGGCTATCTTTCTGTACCTAGATTAGAAGAATCAGTGCAGTTTGCAGATTCTACCCACGCTTATTATAAGCTTTACGTCTATGTGCAGTCAGATAACCTACCGAAAGAGTGGTCACGAGATCGTATTATTCAAGAGATAAATGACTTAGGGGTGCCTTGTTTTTCAGGATCCGCTTCTGAGGTATATCTGGAAAAAGCATTTGATAATACAGGCTTACGTCCTGAAAGCAGATTGCCAATGGCAAAACAATTGGGTGAAACCAGCTTGATGTTCTTAGTGCATCCTACGCTAACGGAAGAAGAGATTAAGCAAACAGTAAAGGCGATTGATAACGTATTTGCTAACATATACTAAGCCCAGTATAAAAACGATACAGCGGGACTGGAATGAATTTTTTGCAGCCTCTGTCTGCGCAGGCACAGCACGCCAGAAAAATTTATACCAGTCCTGCATCAAAACATGATGTATTTACTTTATTTAGAATCAACTGTGCATGACCAATAATATATTAGTGGTTGAATTCAGTGACGTTAATGCAGATTACTGTTTGACCCCTAGCATTTATAAACCATTAGCTTTTATAATAAACCCTTTATAACCGAAGAGTATGTGACCATGGACAAGAAGCTAAGCATTTTATTGGGTTTGAGTGTCTTATCCTCAGTGTCGATGTTGGCATCGGCACAAAATCTGTATATGAATGATCTTAAACTCAAGGCAGACCTTGACTGGCTCAATACTCAAGGGGTCGCGCAGATTAGCACCAGTACTTGGCCGCTGACCGCTAATGAGATCAAACGCGCTTTAAATAGCGCTAATGCCCAGACGCCAGCGCAGCAGCAGATCCTGCAGTCGGTACAAACGCGATTGAATCAAAACCGCGACTCAGTAGTAAAAGGCTCGGCAGCACTGCATATACAAACCGATAGAGATCAGCTACCACAAAAATTTGCTGATGATCAACTTGCTGGTCAACAAGCAAGCGTTGGGGTGTCACTTAGCGAAGCAGAGTGGGAATTTAATCTACAAGCCAATCTAAAAAATGACAAACTCATTGAAGATGGCTCAGACGTTAGCTTTGAAGGCTCATATCTTGCTGGTACCGCAGCTAATCAATGGTTGATTGCAGGTAAAATTCCTACATGGTGGGGACCTGGTCATGATGGTAGCCTGATTCGAGGCGATGCAAGCTTGCCGGTCGCAGGTTTTACCATGCAGCGTGACCAACAAGCTGCACCGACATCACAATATTTATCGTGGGTCGGACCTTGGCAATATCAGCTATTTGCAGGTCAGTTTGAAGATTATGAAGCGATTCCTGATGCTAAGCTGTTTGGTGCAAGACTTACCGCTAGCCCTTGGGAATGGTTAGAAGTCGGGGCTTCTCGTACCTTTATGTGGGGCGGTGAGGGTCGTCCAGAGAGTTTTGGCTCCTTTACTGATGCTCTTTTAGGAACCAAAGATAATGGTGGCAACGAGCGAGGCGATCCCGCTAATCAGTTGGGCGGTTTCGATGCGCGCTTAAGTTTAGCGCCATTAGTGAATGTACCTGCAGGCGTTTATGCACAGTACGTGGGTGAAGATGAAGCAGGCGGCTTGCCCGCGAAAAATATGTATCTAGCCGGTGTTGATTATGCGTCTGCTGCATATGGCAAACCGTACCAGCTGTATGCAGAATATACGGATACTCGAACTAGTGGTGAGGTACGCGGCATCTCTTATGATCATAGTATTTATACCGACGGCTATTATCAGCAAGGTTTCCCATTAGGCTATGCGCTAGGCGGCGATGCGGAAAGTATTGCGCTTGGTGGTCGCTTATGGCTCGATAACCGTAACTTTATCAATGCAAAAGTACAGCATGCTAAGGTGAATCAAGCCGATGAAGCCATTAATCAAGCATTTCCAAAGACTGATAAGTTGACCAGTATTGATGTGGCTTGGGAGCATCAATACAATCCCAAAGCACTTATCTCTAGCCGAATTTGGGCCGTAGATTCAGATATCCAGTCCACTGATGTTGGCGTAGGTATAGGTATTGAGCTGCAGACTTATTAAATGCTTGCTTAATCAATGCACGACAGTGCTTGAAAACAAAAAGTCGGTCTATTAATATTTAATAGATCGACTTTTTTATGGTCACGTTATTGTTTTTTAATTATGGCTTTTTAATATAGTGAGTTCAATATAAAGGAGTTATGCTTAGAATAGCATTACACTGGGATAAATTTCTCTCGCTTGCTGTGCGCTTCGCACTCCAGAGGCTTCGTAAAATTTATCCCAGCAGTACGGTGTTCTTTTTAAATTGAATCGAATATAGGGTGCTAGGATTTTTTGGCTCAGGCAGGTACAATATGAGTATCAATCATACCTTGATCAAGGATAAGACAGGCATGCAAGCAATTGCGGCGCTGTCTTTACTTTTTTTATCGCACCCTCTATTGGAGTTACTATGTCAATTGCGTCTATTACGTCAACTGCCCAAGGATCTGCTACCGTTTTGGACGGTAAAGCACTTGCTAAACAAATAGAACAGCAACTGAGTACGCGTGTAGACGCTATTAAAGCTAAGACAGGACGTACACCAAGCTTAGCGACGATATTGGTCGGCGATGATCCGGCTTCTGCGACCTATGTACGTATGAAAGGCAATGCTTGTAAACGTGTCGGTATGGATTCTATTAGGGTTGAGATGCCAAGTGCGACAACGACTGCAGAGCTGATAGCAAAAATAGACGAGCTGAATAGCAGTCCAGATGTTCATGGTATTTTGCTGCAGCACCCAGTACCGGCTCATATTGATGAGCGTGCTTGCTTTGAGCAGATTGACTTGGCAAAAGACGTCGATGGTGTGACCTGTCTTGGCTTTGGTCGTATGGCAATGCAGCAGTCCGCTTATGGCTCATGTACCCCGCAAGGTATCATGCATTTACTAGAGCAGCATAATATTGAGCTGGCTGGTTTGGAGGCCGTGGTAGTAGGTCGTAGTGCCATTTTAGGTAAACCAATGGCGATGATGCTATTAAATGCCAACTGTACAGTAACAATCTGCCATTCAAGAACGCAAGATTTAGAGTCTCATATTAAGCGTGCTGATATCGTAGTTGGTGCAGTCGGCGTACCTGAATTGATTAAAGCAGAGTGGATTAAAGCGGGTGCTGTGGTCATTGATGCAGGCTTTCATCCAACGGATAATGGCGGCGTCGGCGATATCGAATTGCAAGGTGTAGAAAATATCGCTAGTGCTTATACGCCTGTACCAGGTGGCGTTGGGCCTATGACGATTAATACCCTTATTCGCCAGACCGTTGATGCTGCTGAAAAAGCTGCCGGTTTAGACAATAGTTAATCAGTTAATCAGTTAATGAGTTAATGAGTTAATGAGTTAATGAGTTAATGAGTTAAGCATAAGAGCACCGATTGCCGATAGATAAGGAGCCTGAGACTTCACAGTAGACAGCACAAAGACTCAGGCTAAATCAACCCCTTTACCGTTGATAGGATCTAACATGGCTAAAAATAACGTGGATATTCATGAGCGATTACAAGGTATTGGTAGAGAGTTCGTCGATGTCTCTCATTACATAATCTTATTTTTAATCAGTGTAGTGGTGGTTTGGACAGCGGGCAAAGAATTCTTTGTCATCTTTCAAAAAGGTTCAGCGGATTTGAAAGACATCTTATTACTCTTTATTTATCTAGAGCTGTTAGCGATGATAGGGATCTATTTTAAGACTCATCGTTTGCCAGTGCAGTTCTTGATATTTATTGCGATTACGGCGTTATCGCGACATTTAGTCGTCGATGTACAGGCGGTATCAGATAACTTTCACTTATGGCTGTTAGCAACGATTTCCTTTGCCATTATGGTGCTGAGTGCGTCAATTGTTATATTAACTTGGACGGCTAAGATGTTTGGGCGACCAGAAGATTATTTGAAAGACCATCAAGTGACCAGTACTGAGCATCATTTGCCTTGTGTTGATAATAAGCAGTCTCTTAAATAATTTTTATCGATAAATATCATGAATAAAGGGATGATAGGTGTCGATGAGTTACTAACGATAGTTAATATCTGTTAATAAAAAAAGGGCTTCCATATATATATGGCAGCCCTTTTTTCATCTAAAACACTATCTTATAACCAGCCTAAGCGCTTAAAGTTAAGGTATAAAAAGCTACATAGTGAAATGATAACCGCCATGATGATAAAGTAAGAATATTGCCAGTGTAGCTCAGGCATAAAGTCGAAGTTCATCCCATAGATACCCGCAATCGCCGTCGGTACTGCCAAAATACCTGCCCAAGCAGCAAGCTTGCGAACCACCTCATTCTGTCCCATATTTACCATAGCAAGATAGGTATTCATCACCACACTGAGCATCTCATTTAAACCATTGATGGCATCTAAAGAATGCAGTAAATGGTCATTCACATCTCGAAAGTAGGGTTTTGCAGCATGCGAAAATGGTGAGACCAGATCGCTTTTTTGATGGTTTATAAAAAAGCTACAGATATCCTGCACTGGTAAAATTACTGCACGCATATGCACCAATTGTGATTTTAATTCATATAGATTTCTAAGCGTTTCTTTATTAAATTCATAAGTAAAAATATTACGCTCTTGCTCACGTAAATAGCTGCCTAAGCGGTCGGTCACTGGCATATAGTTATCGACGATAAAATCAATAACAGCGTGCAAGACAAATATAGGTCCCATACGAAGTTTTTCAGGGCGGCGATTACAGTGCTCACGTACCGGCGCATAGGAGTTAGAAGGACCATTACGAATCGTAATCAGATAGTTTTTACCCATAAATATCGCGGTAGTCCCATAGCGGATGACATTACCTTCAAGCTTAGCAGTACGCAATACCACAAATATCGTATCATTATCATAGCTTTCAACTTTGGCGCGCTGATGATCGGCAAAGGCATCTTCGATTGAAAGCTCATGCAGATCAAAGGCTTCTTTTACCTCGGATATTGTCTGTAAGCTAGGCTCATAAAGACCTAACCAGATAAACTGACCGCTATTGCTCAAGGCGCGACTGACATCCCTGAGCGCTATTTTATTAAGCTGCTCACCGGTTTTACGGGAATAAGCATAACAATTGACCACTTCATTAGCACTGAGTGGCTCAATATCCTCATAGCGTTCAGAGTCTGGATCATAGACGGTCATGGTCTCAATAGTGTCCTCGACCGTTGCATCAGAATCGCCATAGATATAGCTGTCATAATTGTCTAAATAGGAGTGCTCGTCTATGATAGTGGCGTCAATAAGACTGACATTAGACTCAGGTGTGATACGCGTTGCCGTTTTGACAATCAGGTCATCATCTTGATTCATACCTACTCCTTCTGTCTAAGTATAAAAATAAATATAAAATAACTTCTGCAACTGATGCGGATTACAAGGCAAAGCGTTTTAGCGTCTCAATATCGACCAAATTTAATAAGCTCTCATGACATGCTTCAAGCTTGATTTGTGGTGCCATGCCTAAATCGAGTGCTTCAACCCAACGTAGCGCACAAATACACCAGTAGTCACCTGGTTGTAGACCGGCGAAACCATACTCGGGCAATGGCGTAATCAAATCGTTACCGCGACTGGCTGAAAAGTTTAAAAACTCGCTGGTCATTTTGGCGCAAACGGTATGTTGACCAACATCATGGTTGCCCGTATGACAAAAGCCATTACGATAATAACCGGTAAGCGGATCAAAACAACAGCTGGCTAGGGCAGTGCCAAGCACATTGGCTTGGTTGGTAGCAGGATTTGGATGATAATCAGAGGACATAAGGCTTCCAAAATAAAAATATAGGCTAGTGTAACATGAGTGCACATCTAAGACGTTATTCAACGATAGATGCAACAGATAGTTAAAGGAAATATTGCGCCGTTAACACTATATTGTCTCTATAGAAATACGGTATTTATGATGATAAATCTGTCATAAAAAAGACAGTTTTTAAGGTTAATAGAATAAATTAGATGGCGATTGCCGTTAATTGTCACTAGGCGAAGCTTAGCTGCTATGCTAAACTAAAGCATAAAGTGCCTTGATTATTTATCATAGTTTTCTATCACATAAATTTTAGCGCATAAAGATACTCGTCTTATCATCCCAACTAATACTATTACTCACCCTTTTGCGGTTACCTAGTTTGCTTATCAATAATTGGGTCAGTGATGTTGCGCGTGAAAAATAAAAAACGCCTGATGTCTATGCAATTGGAAATATAACCTTTAAGTACCGCATCTTTACCGCGCTTTTGGTAAGCGATACGCCAAACAAGGATTTATTGTGTCTGCCAGTTCTGATTCTGCAAAACCTGCCCTGCAAAATACCCTCAAGCAAGCGGCTACTCAGCCCGCTGATAATACCGCCGCACCCAACCGTTTACCTTATCTTAGCAATCTTGCCAGCGATGTTGCTAATAGCTGGTTGTTGCCTGATGGGGTGGTCGATGTGTTATTTGAAGACGCCCATAAGCAAGAAGTGCTTAGACATCAATTGATCCAGCAACTTATCAGCCATGGCTATCAGTTGGTCAATCCGCCAATGATTGAGTTTACCGAATCACTACTGAGCGGTGCCTCAGAAGATCTAAAGCGTCAAACCTTTAAGATTATCGATCAGCTAACTGGTCGCTTAATGGGTATACGCGCGGATATCACGCCGCAGATTCTACGTATTGATGCACATCATGGCGGTGATGGAATCGCGCGTTATTGCTATGCAGGCGATGTCATTCATACCTTGCCATCGGGGCTTTTTGGTTCACGTACACCGTTGCAATTAGGCGCTGAGATATTTGGTTGTGAGTACATTGCAGCAGATATTGAGCTGATTGATGTCTTATTTAGCATGCTCAATAGCCTAGAGATGAGCGCAGCATTACACGTTGATTTGGGTCATGTAGCGATATTTAAGCGCTTGGCAGAATTGGCAGTATTATCAGAAAGTGATACTGAGCAATTGATGCAGCTTTATGCGAATAAGAACTTGCCAGAGCTTAAGCAGGTTTGCCAAGCGCTACCGCTGGGTAGCGATTTTTATACCTTGGCGCGCTTTGGTCATGACATTGCAAATCTGCTTGGCAGATTGTCAGAGAATGCGCAACAAGACGCTCAAATTGTCACAGCTATTGATGAGCTGCAACGTCTAAAAGCGCACTTGCAAGTACAGTGGCAGTGTGCGGTCAGTATCGATGTGACCGAGCTGTCAGGCTATCATTATCATACGGGCATTGTGTTCAATGGTTATATCAATAGTGAAACTCAGCCGCTGGTACGTGGCGGGCGCTTTGATGGTATGAAAAGTAATCAATTAGCCACGAATCAGCCACGTCAAGCGACCGGCTTTAGTATGGATGTCAGCCGTTTGCTCGCGCATACTCAGCTTGATGCACCTGTTATTGTGCTGGTCGATTATGACGCTTTCAAGGATTTGGGTAGTGAGCAGCTGCAGCTATTATTACAGCAAGTGGCAAGCTTACGTCAGCAGGGCTATCGCGTGACCATGCCATTAACGGCAAAAGATATTCCAGTGGGTATGACTCATCGTTTAAGCCTTGTCGATAACCAATGGCAGCTACACGCGGTTTAACTTTGAAAATATTTAACATTTATGAATGCTATAAAAAAAGCGTTTGCTATAAAAAGATATTTAGTGATTAAGTCGTTAAAAATATACTTTGTTTAAAGTATCGTTTTTAGCATTACTTTCGTTTTGATAGGTAGTTTTAAACACTTATTGCACACACCTCAATATATTAAGGTAAGGATTTATCATGGGTAAGAATGTCGTAGTTTTAGGTAGCCAATGGGGCGATGAAGGTAAAGGTAAAATCGTCGATTTACTAACCGAAAAAGCCTCAGCAGTTGCACGCTTCCAAGGCGGACATAACGCTGGACATACGTTAGTTGTAGATGGTAAAACCACCGTCTTACACCTAATCCCATCTGGTATTTTGCGTGAAGACGTTACCTGCTTTATCGGTAATGGCGTGGTATTAGCACCTGATGCACTACTTAAAGAGATGAAAGGTTTAGAAGAGAATGGCGTACCAGTACGTGAGCGTCTGCGTATTTCTCCTAACTGCCCATTAATCATGCCATATCATGTTGCCCTTGATCAAGCGCGTGAAGCCAAGCGCGGTAGTGGTAAAATCGGTACGACTGGTCGTGGTATTGGACCAGCTTATGAAGATAAAGTTGCGCGCCGTGCCATCAAGCTTGCTGATTTGTTCCGTGATGACTTAGAAGAAAAACTACGTAACTTAATCGAATATCATAACTTCCAACTGACTCAGTATTATAAAGTTGAAGCGATTGATTTTGATGAGACGCTTAAGCTTTGTAAAGAGTGGAAAGAAGAAATCAGAGGCATGGTAACTGATGTCACTGAAGATTTGAACCAATTGCGTCTTGCTGGCAAGAACCTAATGTTTGAAGGCGCGCAAGGTACATTACTTGATATCGATCACGGTACTTATCCGTTTGTAACCAGCTCAAGCGTGACTGCTGGTGGTGTATCTACAGGTACGGGTATCGGTCCATTATATTTAGATTATGTCCTTGGTATCACGAAAGCCTATACCACCCGTGTTGGTAGCGGTCCATTCCCAACTGAATTGTTTGATGATGTTGGTGCACATTTAGCCAAAGTCGGTCATGAGTTTGGCGCCACGACTGGTCGCGCGCGTCGCTGTGGTTGGTTCGATGCTGAAGCATTACGCCGTGCAGTGGTACTTAACTCTATGTCAGGTATCTGCCTAACCAAGCTTGACGTGTTAGATGGTCTAGAAGAATTGCTAATCGGTGTGGGTTATAACTTACCTGAGACTGAGTGTGCAGGCGCGCATGATGCAGAGTTCTACGAAGCGGTAACGCCAAAGTATGAAACGCTACAAGGCTGGAGCGAATCAACGGTTGGTATCACTAACTACGATGAGCTGCCTGAAAATGCCAAAATATATATCAAACGTATTGAAGCATTGATTGGTTGCCCAGTTGATATCATCTCAACCGGTCCTGATCGTGAAGAGACGATTGTATTACGTGACCCGTATGATGCTTAATTGGTTATAACGCTATTATATGTTTAATTCACAAAACCCTAATGCTAAACATTGGGGTTTTGTTTTTGATAAATCAAAGATTGATGAGCAGTAAAAGCTTATCCAATTTACTTTTGTGCAAGTTACAACCGTAAATTAATCCTATCATTTACAGTCTTAATCATTATAATAGGCAGCAATCATTCGCTGAGCATCGTATTGCGTATCCGCATTGGACATTCATAAATGAATTCGCTCAGCGCAATGATCACAGACAATGTAAATTATTTAACTTCTCACTTATTTATTAGGAGCTTTTCATGGCTAACGAACGTACTCTATCTATCATCAAACCTGACGCAGTCGCTGGCAACAACATTGGCGCTATCTACGATCGTTTTGAAAAATCAGGTCTAAAAATTGTTGCTGCTAAAATGATGCAACTTGATGATAAAAAAGCGGGCGGTTTTTACGCTGAGCACGCTGAGCGTCCATTCTACAACGACCTAGTATCATTTATGACGTCAGGTCCAGTACTGGTATCAGTATTAGAAGGCGAAAATGCGATCGCTACGCATCGTGATATCATGGGCGCGACTAACCCAAAAGACGCAGCTGAAGGCACTATCCGTGCTGATTTCGCTAGCAGCATCGATGAAAACGCGGTTCATGGTTCAGATTCAGCTGAATCAGCAGCACGTGAAATCAGCTACTTCTTCAATGAAGAAGAAGTGTGTGCACGTACGCGTTAATAGCAGTATTTATTAATAGCCACTTTTGTGCATAATGGTTGTTATGCATAATAATAGCGCTGATTAATAATTAGTGTAGCGAAACGGCTTATATCTTTTGGTATAAGCCGTTTTAGCTATTATAATAGTCTGACTATGTGTTGAAATTTTAGCTTTTCTCCCTCATTATTAGTTTTATATAGCGTTATCAATCCTTTATCAGCATATTGCTTTCAGTTTTTGGTAAAAAATGCGCTCATAACGGATTGCTCATGCACTCATATATTGAGTACGTCTAGCAACACCCATCTCAACAATTGCATCGCTCATACCAGTAGATGCAAAAAGGTTATTTATTATGTCAACTGCTCAAAGCCCTATTCAAACTGACGTCCAACATGTACCTGCTAAAACTACTAAGAGTATAAAACTGGTAGATGAAGCGCAGGCGAAAACCAATCTACTAGGTATGACACAAGCGCAACTGGCGGATTACTTTAAGAGTATTGGCGAAAAGCCGTTTCGCTCGACGCAAGTCATCAAGTGGATATATCAGCAGGGTGTCACTGATTTTGAGCAAATGACCAATCTGAGTAAATCTTTGCGTGATAAATTATCAGCCAATGCCTGTGTCATTCCGCCAAAAGTGATTCATCGTCAATATAGTGATGACGGCACGCGTAAATGGGTATTTGAAGTCACTGGCGGTTCATTGGTTGAGACCGTATTGATTCCCGCAGATGATAGCAAATTAAACGGTCGTAAAACCTTGTGTGTCTCTTCGCAAGTGGGCTGTGCACTTGACTGTAGTTTTTGTAGTACGGGTAAGCAGGGCTTTGAGCGCGATTTGACGGCGGCTGAGATTCTTGGACAATTATGGGTGGCAAATGCCTCTTATATGACTGATGAAAATGATAGTTTAGAAAATGTTGACCATAGCTTGTGGGAAAACAACGTCACCAACGTCGTCATGATGGGTATGGGTGAGCCGTTACTAAACTACCGTCCTGTTGTCAGCTCGATGGAATTGATGCTCAGTGACCATGCTTATGGTTTATCAAAGCGCCGTGTTACTTTGTCGACTTCAGGTGTGGTGCCAAAAATGTACGAGTTGGCACAGGAGCTTGACGTGGCTTTAGCGATTTCATTACATGCGCCAAATGACGAGCTGCGTAATGAATTAGTGCCGATTAATAAAAAATATCCATTAGAGCAGCTCATGGCAGCGGCGAGAAATTACGTTTTTGATGTGAACCCACGCCACAAGAAACACGTGACTATTGAATATGTGATGCTAGATGGTGTCAATGATAGTAATGAGCATGCTGAGCAATTGGTCACATTGTTGGGTGATTTACCCAGTAAGATTAACCTGATACCGTTTAACCCGTTCCCACATGCAAATTATGATAAGTCGAGTAATAATCGTATTCATGCTTTTAGTAATATATTAAGTGAAGCAGGTTTTGTTTGTACGATTCGTCAAACGCGTGGCGATGATATTGACGCCGCTTGTGGGCAATTGGTTGGGCAAGTCGCTGATAGAACGCGTCGTTCAGCCGCATGGCAGCAAAGCATCAAGGATCGCGAGAATATCTGATGACATAGTGAGACTGACTGCGCAATTTTTTTCTGGAATATAGATGTTGAGCTGTCTTTTTTGCATCACAACGGTAATAAAATGTAGTCGCCAATGCTGACGCTAAGGGAACAAGACAATTAATGACAACTAAATTGTACTTATGGAGGCTAAATCTATTAAACTGATTCCTCTATGATCGAACGCATTAATTCAGCGCATTGAATCACAGTTTTATGATGGCGGCTATAATGACTTCTAAAAATTCTTGTCAGTTCAAGTATCAAACATCTCTTTCTCATGCAGCGAGACAGTTGGGCGCTACAGTTTTTGTTAGAAAAAGCGCTCATCGTGTATTGCTTGCTGGCACGCTAAGCGCTTTATTGATTTCTGGTTGTCAAAGCACGCCAACCAACGATCTAATAACGGGCACGCCTTATCAAACCTCAACGCAACCCAATGACAACCGTAAATTGGATCAGCAAGAAATTGCTCGCGTTCGAACGACACTTGCTGCACAATATATCCGCAAAAACGAGCTTGATGCTGCCCAAAGACAGCTCGAAAAAGCCTTTGCTGCCGATAGCCGTCATGCGCCCGCCTATGATATGATGGGCGTTTTGTTGCAGCAAGAAGGCAGCCGTCTTAATCTTGAAAAAGCGGATCAATACTTTAAAAAAGCCATTGCGCTCGATAAAGATTTTGATCAAGCTCACAATAATTATGGCGTGTATTTATCTCAGATGAAGCGTTATAAAGAGGCAGCTGAGCAGTTTGAAACCGCAGGTGCTGCCCTTGGTTACGAAGGTCGTATTGGGGCGTTAGAGAACTTAGGTCGTACCTACCTTCAGCTCAATGACCATCCTGCAGCGGCAAAGGCTTTTTTACGGGCTTTAGATGGCAATCGAAATAGCGTTATTGCGCATATTGAACTGGTTGATTTATTACTTGAGCAGCAGCGTATTGAGCAGGCACAAAGGCTCTATGATGAGACCTTGATATTGGTACAAGGGCAGGGTGCTAGTCCACGCTTGCTCCTACAAGGCATCAAATTGGCGGCAGCGCAAAAAAACATCAAGACACGCCAACAATTGGCACAGCAACTTTTATCTGCTTATCCATTAAGTGATGAAGCAAAACAACTAAAGACTTGGCTTAACAATCCAGAGGCACCATGGAAATGACCACCCCATCATCAAACACAAACTTTAACGCTCAGGGATCATTTGGTGCCATGTTGCAGCAAGCTCGCAAAGCTAAGCAAGTAAGCTTGGACGACGCGGCAAATGAATTGTTTATTTTAAAACGTCACCTGCAAGCGTTAGAAAATGAAGATTTTGCAGATTTACCGCAAGTGGCGTTTGCGCGCGGTTTTGCGATCAACTATGCCAAATATTTGGGTCTCGACCCAGTCAGAATAGCCAGTAGCTTTGATGCCGCTTACCCAAATGAGCTGAAATCGCGTTCGGCTAATAATACTCAGTCGCCACTGCAGCCTATGGGTACGCTACAGCGTGATACACACAATCGTATTCGCTTTAATCCGCTACTAATTATCGCAGTGATCGGTGTCATTATTTTAGCGATTTTCCTATTCCGTATGGTTAGTAATGCCAGCAAGGAAAATACCGAGCAGCCTATATCTAGCTCTGAAGATATCTCAGCAGTAGAACAAGCACAAGGCGCAGCTATTAATACCGATGTTACAGGTGTTAGCGCTTCAGGTTCAGCACTAAACTTGGGCGGTGGCGACGTTGCTCCTGCCACTTTGGATGTTAAGCTGACGGATGCTGCTGTCGTCACTATTACAGATGCTACTGGTAGCAGCTTGATAGCGGGCTCGCAGAATGCGGGTGATTATCAGTTATCAGGTATGCCACCTTTTAATGTACAGATCGATGATATCAATAACGTGCGCTTGATGCTTAATCAGCAATCTGTCGCTTTAAACAGCTATGCAAATGGTAGCCAAGCCAGTTTTGAATTGGCACCTTAATTTATCAATTGGTTCAGTTTTTAAAGTAAATAGTATTACCTTGTTTTTATTGTTATTCTCGTTTTTACTGCTTTCATGAAAGGGTTTGTCTATGTCAACGTCAGCACCTATTAACCGTCGTCTTACGAAGAAAATATATGTCGGTGATGTCGCGATTGGTGGTGATGCGCCGATTAGTGTGCAAAGTATGACCAATACCGATACCTGCGATGTGGCAGCGACTGTTGCCCAAATTGAGCGCTGTGTTGAAGCAGGCGCTGATTTGATGCGAGTTTCTACTCCCACGATGGATACCGTTAAAGCGTTTGGTGAAATTCGCAAGTTGGTCAGCGTACCCTTGATAGCAGATGTGCATTTTGACCACAAAATTGCTTTAGCCGTTGCGGCAGCGGGCGCAGATTGTTTACGTATTAACCCGGGCAATATCGGTAGTGACGCTAAAGTACGCGAAGTAGTCGCCTGTGCCAAGCATTACAATATTCCTATTCGTATCGGCGTCAATGCTGGCTCTTTAGAAAAAGACATTCAGCGTAAGTATAAAGAGCCAAATGGCGCAGCGATGCTCGAATCGGCAATGCGTCATATTGATATATTAGAACGTCTTAATTTTGATCAATATAAAGTATCGGTTAAAGCCAGCAACGTATTTTTGACCATGGATGCCTATCGTCTGATTTCAGCACAAATTGATAATCCTCTGCATTTAGGTGTGACTGAAGCTGGTGTTTACCGTACTGGTTCGGTCAAATCTGCTATCGCGCTGGGTGGTTTATTATTAGACGGTATTGGTGATACGATTCGTATCTCCTTAGCTGCAGAGCCAGAAGAAGAAATTAAGATTGGCTTTGATATCTTAAAATCGCTCAATATTCGCTCTAATGGTGTCAATTTCATTGCTTGCCCAAGCTGCTCACGTCAAGAGTTCGACGTGATTAGAGTGATGACCGCGTTAGAGTCGCGTTTAGAGGATATTCGTGAACCAATGAACTTATCAGTGATTGGCTGTAAGGTAAATGGTCCAGGTGAAGCGAAGGAAGCTGATATCGGTATTGTTGGCGCCGCACCAAAATCATTGGTTTATCGTATGGGCGAAAAAAGTCATCTGATTGATACAGATAATCTGGTTGATGAGATAGAAGGTATGGTACGCGCCCATGCAGAAGAATTAGCAAAAAAACGCGAAAACGAGATTATACGTGTTAGATAATAAAGCGTTTTATTAATAAAAATTATAGAGCTGTTTGTTAAAACTTAAAGGACATAACTGTACCATGATTAAAGCGATTAAAGGGTTTAATGATATTTTGCCTGCACAGTCTGCAAAATGGCTGTATCTAGAGTCTATATTGGCTAATGTGCTAGGCAGATACGGTTATGAGCATATTCGCTTGCCTATCGTTGAGCAAACCGATTTGTTTGCTCGCGCGATCGGCGGTGCTACGGATATCGTTGAAAAAGAGATGTATAGCTTTACCGATAAATCTGATCCACCAACGCCGCTTACCTTGCGTCCTGAAGGTACGGCAGGGGCAGTACGAGCGGTGAATGAGCACAATCTACTACGCGGTGATACGCCTAAGCTTTGGTATATTGGTCCAATGTTCCGCTATGAACGCCCACAAAAGGGTCGCTATCGTCAATTTCATCAAATAGGTGTTGAAAGCTTTGGTAGTGCCTTACCAGACGCTGATGCCGAGCTGATTGCGATGACTCATTTGATGTGGCAAGAGCTGGGTCTAAAAGATGAGATGCGTTTGCAACTAAATAGTCTGGGCGAAATTGATGAGCGTCATGCTTATCGTGAAGCGTTGGTCACCTATCTGACCGATAAGCAAGAGCAGTTAGATGAGGATAGTAAGCGCCGCCTGACGACCAATCCGCTACGTATTTTAGACAGCAAAGAAGCCAGCACCCAAGCCCTATTGGTAGACGCGCCTAAGCTTGCTGACTTTTTAGGTGAAGAAAGCGTGGCGCATTTTAAGCAAGTACAAGCTTATTTAACGGAGCTTGGTATCAACTTTGAAATCAACCCGCATCTGGTGCGTGGTCTTGATTACTATAATAAAACTGTTTTTGAGTGGGTGACTGACAAACTTGGTAGCCAAGCAACTGTCTGTGCCGGCGGTCGCTATGATGGTTTGGTTGGACAGCTAAAATCTGCTGATAACCGTGATGGTAAAGGTGATAATAAACCGGTTAAATCTGAACCTGCAGTTGGTTTTGCCATGGGACTTGAGCGTTTATTACTTCTTATGGAAGTTGTCGCACCTATTGCTGATATGCCTGCTTGTGATGTATTTGTGGTCGCCCATCCTGAGGTTTATAGTGCGGGTATTAGTTATGCGCAAAACCTGCGTTATAGCCGTCCAGATTTGCGCGTCAAAATGGCAAGTGCCACCAGCTTAAAAGCACAAATGAAAAAGGCGGATAAGTCAGGTGCTGCATTGACCGTTATTATCGCCCAGCAAGAGCTGGATGATAAAACCATTAGCATCAAAGATATGCAAACTGGCGAACAAAAAACAGCAGCGCAAGATTGGCTGTCGGATAAAGATAACTTTTCTCGCCATAAATAGTAGTGAGCGTAGCATTAGCACTTTAATATAAATTGATCAGGTAAAAGTATATGGCTCTGACCCCTAATTCGCCGAATGCAGACAACTCAATGCAAGCGTTAAAGCAGTATGGCAGCTATATTGTCACCGCGATTTTATTGGCGTTAGCCGCTTATTTTGGCTGGACTTATTGGCAGGATAATCATGCACGTGTCGATACCGTTGCAGCCGATCAATATGCGGATATTCAACGTCTTAATGAAGAAGTGAGCTTGGCATCGCAAAATCCAGATCTAGGAGCGGAGGCAAAAGCATCGTTAGAGAAGAGTCGTACTCAGCTAGATAAGAACATTGATACTTTAGTTGGCACTCATGGAGAATCGGTCTATGCTTGGCAGGCTTTAATGATTAAAGCGCGTCAGCAAGTTGACAATGATGATTTTAAAGCAGCAGGCGAGACCTTTAAAAAGGCATTGGCGATAGATTTGGGTGATGCAGGTCTAGAGGCAATTACCCGTTTGCGCTATGCGACCACGCTTTTGGCAGCAGGCGATGCAAAAGCAGCATTGACAGAAGCCAGTCGTGATATGCCAAGCTCATTTGAAGCCAGTCAGCAAGAATTATTGGGTGATATTTATTTGGCACAAGACAATTCAGATTCAGCGATTAAATCCTATAATAATGCTTGGAGCTTATTACGTGAGCGTCAAGAAACTCGCGCAGTATTGGCATTGAAAATGGAAAGTTTGGGTATCGTCCCTGAGCCTATCGCTGAGCAGACCAGCCTTATTCAAGAGTCTACGGCAACATCGCAAGCACCAGTAAGCGAAGATTCAGTAGCAGCCAATACCGGTGCTGGTGCATAAAATAGTAGTGCTAAATATTCGGCAATAAAGACTTAGTATCAAAAATTTGAGTACTAATTTCGATAGACATGGTAATACCTCAAACCGTTCTACAAAGGAAGTAGCCTAATCAGTCGGAAGTAATATGGTGGTAACTAATACTTATTTGTACTAAGTTATTATCGTTTTTTATCACTGATTAAATGCTAATTTATTAATGATTAATTTATTTGTAGTGAGACCTATAATGACTCAAGCTATTCGCTTTAACAAAACCATCAAAGCCAAGACCATGCGCTCAACGGCCATGCATGTAGCCGTAATTGCAGTGATGGCAACTGCGGTCATTGGGTGTAATCGAGGTATCAAGCCAGTCGTCAACGACCCTGTAAAATTGGTACAAATCGTGCAACCTGTTAGCGTATTGCAGCCGGTTTTTAGTACCGACCTTGGTAATAAAAACGTCAGTAAAAAAGATCCGCTTACTTTGCAAGTCGGCTATGCCAATTCGCAAATCGTTACTGCCTCGCGCGGTGGTGATTTGGTGGGTTTTGACAAAGCTGGTCAGCGTTTATGGTCAGTAAATGTTGGCGACCAGATTACAGGTGGTGTTGCGATAGACGAGCTAAGCCAAACTGCTATTATTAGTACTCGTGGCGGTCTGGTTATGGCATTCGATAGTGTAACAGGTGCAAAACGCTGGCAGCAACAGCTTACTGGTTCAGTATTAACGCCAGCGCTCATTAGCAATAACCGCGTTATCTTGTCAGCCAATGATGGTTTTCTACATGGCTTATCGCTGCAGACTGGTCAGTCAGTTTGGCAGTTTGCTACCCAAGTTCCAGCGATTAGTGTACGCGGTAGCGCTGCACCAACGTTATTAGATGCTAAGACAGCGTTGCTAGCGACTGCCGATGGACGCTTACATGCTGTCACGGTAGATAATGGTTTGCCGCTATGGTCAAGACGCGTTGGTGTGGGTACAGGCAGCAGCGAAGTTGAACGCATGAGCGATGTTGATGGTATGCCAATTGTAGATAACAATCAGTTATTTGCCATTAGCTATAGTGGTCAGTTACTCGGTATTGATTTGGCATCGCGCCAAGTGATGTTTGTTAATGAGCTTGCCAGTTTAAAAGCGCTTGCAGTCAACAATCAGCAAGTGGTTGCGACAAGCTTAGACGGTAAAGTGGTTGCTTACAACCGCAGTAATGGTGCTGTTCTCTGGGAAAGTGAAGAATTGGCCTATCGCCATTTGACCAATCCTGTGATGATTGGTAACTATATCGCAGTTGGTGATTTTGATGGGGTTGTGCATTTATTTGACCCAGCCACGGGTAAGATTGTCAGCCGTGTACAGACCAAAGGCGCATTGACCAATTTGCAAGTGCAAGGCAGCCGCTTAATGACCCAAAGCACCTCAGGTCAAGTAGCGATTTGGCAGTTGGCACGCTAATCTTAGTCACTTGCAGTCCTATTTAATGGGCATTTTTCTATATTGCTCATTAAATAGGTGGCCTAGTAGTAAAATGAACAGAAAACGCTGCATAGTCAGCGTTTAATGCCTTGTAAAATTGCTTGTTTACATATCGGCTTTCGCGTACGCTATGCGACCGGTGCATTATTGGCGTTATCTATATATAATAGTGACAGATAATATCCATATATGATGCATTCCTCTGAATATCATTTATTCATTGTAAGATAGCCAAGAACTATTTTCTGACTATCGTTTTATCTTATCATTCATTTAAATTTGCGGTCAACGGCTGCTACTTTTTGCTTTTTTATAACGGTAAATTTACGTTGTAAAAGAGATTGTATCTAAGTAGTTGCACTGTCCGTCATTGTGCCTTTCACTGAGAGTAACCCATGAGTATCAAGCCTGTGGTCGCCTTAATTGGTCGTCCAAACGTCGGTAAATCCACCTTATTTAATCAGTTCACTAAAAGTCGGCAGGCATTGGTTGCTGATTTGTCAGGATTGACTCGTGACCGTCAATACGGTGATGCGACCTACGAAGACAAAGCTTTTATTGTCGTTGATACCGGTGGTATTGGTGAAGCGGACGATGGCAGAGGAGATATTGATGATTATATGTCTGAGCAGTCGTATACTGCCATTCATGAAGCCGATATCATTGTATTTGTGGTTGATGCACGCGCAGGGATGATTGGTGCCGATGCCGAGATTGGTAAGTTTTTACACACCCTTGGCAAGCCTGTATATGTCGTTGCCAACAAAGTCGATGGTGTGCATGATTCGGCGCCTGCTGAATTTTATGCATTAGGTCTAGGCGAACCATATCCAATGGCGGCAAGTCACGGTCGCGGGGTCGGCAATCTGCTCGAAGTATTAACCGCTGATATGCCTAGTCAAGAAAATGTGGTTGAGCCAAGAGGTTTGAAACTTGCTATTATCGGTCGTCCAAACGTTGGTAAATCGACGCTAGTCAACCGTTTGCTTGGTGAAGACCGCGTTGTCGTCTTTGATATGCCGGGTACCACTCGTGATAGTATCTATATCCCATATACGCGTGAAGGTAAAGATTATGTATTGATTGATACGGCTGGTGTTCGTCGCCGTGGTAAAATCGATGAAAAAGTTGAGAAATTCTCAGTTATCAAAACCTTACAAGCGATTGAAGACTCTAACGTAACCGTTATTGTTATTGATGCTCATGAAGGTATTGTCGATCAAGATTTGCATATGATTGGCTATGCGTTGGATGCAGGTCGTGCGCTAGTGGTTGCAATTAATAAGTGGGATGGTCTGACTGCTGATCAAAAGAACTATATCAAGATTGAGATGGATCGCCGTTTTAACTTTATCCCTTACGTAAAAGTTCATCAAATCTCAGCATTGCATGGTACAGGCGTGGGTAATTTATATCCGTCTATTTTGCGTGCTTATCAATCGTCAATGTTTGAGGTATCAACCAACCGTTTGACGCAGATTTTGCAAGATGCTGTTACTGCCAATCCACCGCCAACGGTCGCTGGTCGCCGTATTAAGTTGCGTTATGCGCATATCGGTGGACACAATCCGCCCGTTATCGTCATTCATGGCAATCAAACTGGTTCGTTACCTAAGAGCTATCAGCGCTATCTTGAAAATCAATTCCGTCAGGTATTTAAGTTAGAAGGCACGCCACTAAACGTGGTCTTTAAACTGAATGAAAACCCGTATGCTAATAAAAGCGATACGCCAACCAAAGCCAAAACCCAACAGTTACGTCAACGTGAACGTAATCGTGCGCAGAAATTTACCACCAAAGATAAGCCGAGATTTACCAACAAAGATAAAAAGCGTTAATGCAATCATATTTGCGCTTTTGGCGAGTAGTAGCTAGCCGATAAAAATCCTTTGATACTATCTATCAGGCTTTTTAAATGTGCTTCGTCATGACGGCTGCATCAGTTGTCATGGCATTTTGCAATTTAGGGCACTATTTATTAATTGCCTTAAAATATCAATTTTCACTTATAACCGCTATAAAATACCTGTACTATAATCAAAAGTTGTCTAACTCAGTTGAGTGATATGAACAACCGCCCGCATCAAACACTTCCTACGCTTATCTGGCACTCTATCATGCAGACCATGGTTTTGGCTGTTTTAGCAGGTCTATTAGTGTCTTTTATTTATGGCTTTGTTCACTATTACAAAGATACGCGCCAGCATATTCAGGATTTAGCGACATTACTGACCATCAGCGCATCGATAGCAGATTCCACCGATATCGTCGATGAACAAATACGTTTTTTATTAGAAAAAGAACAAGGCATTGAGAGCATTTTATTTTATACCACCTCTCAGCCTATTGTTGAAGCCAATCAATTAAGAGATGATTGGAAAAATGCATTATTTGCTAATACAGTTAGCTTTAACTATCCAGTCGTTGGCGATCCTACTAATAAAATTATTTCACCTAAAGAAGATGCTTTGGTTGGTTATCTGAATATCACTTTAGATGTGGCGACGCTGCGTGAAAATTGGATTAAAAAGAACCTACTGCTATGGCTTATGACAACGCTATTGGCGATTATTTGGGCGTTGTTTATCCTGCGTAAGCTGAATTGGCCGTCAAAAGATATCGCCAATCTGACGGCAGCTTGCGATATAGTTATAAAAAATCCAGATATTGAGCAGTTACCTCTGATTCAGCAGCGTTTTGAGTTTCAGGAGTTGGTACAGATTAAACAGGCTTTTATTACCCTATTTGATCGCCTACAAATCGCAAAGCAAGATTATGAGGCACTTGCGGCTTTCGAGCAACAACTGCATCATAAAGATGTGTCGCTTGATGTGCAGCTACATAATTTTCAAAGTATGATTACCCATGAGCTAAAAACTTCACTAAATGCGATCGTTGGCGGCTTACAGCTACTAGATGATGAAAAGTTAAATCACGAGCAAAGAGACGCGGTTGATATTATTCGAGAGGGTAGTGAAAAGCTGGTCTTAACCTTAGATCAAATTATTCAGTTAAATCAAATCCAGAAAGGTCAAATCAGCCTACATGTGCACGAATTTAATCCATTGCAACTAATCGCTGACTTATTGGCAGAGTTTGAGCCAGCTATTAAGAAAAAGGGCTTAACGTTAATCAGTCATATCCATCATAACGATTATATCCTCGAAGGCGATGCTGAAAGAATACAGCAAATTTTAGCGATACTGGTCAGTAACGCCATGAAGTTCACACCAGCAGGTCAAATCACCATTACGTCGCAACTGACCCATTTTGATAACAGCAATCGCTGGCAGATTAGCGTAAAGGACAGTGGTATCGGGATTGATAGCAGTTTTATTGAAGATATTTTTAATCCATTTTTTCAGGTAGATTCATCGCAAACCCGTCAATACGAAGGGTCGGGAATTGGTCTACCAGTGGTTAAGCAAATGGCTCAGCTGATGGGGGCTAGCATTGAAGTGGATAGCATTTTAGGTGTTGGTACGAATTTTACAGTTACTATTCCTATGTCTAATCAACACCATTCTCAACAACAGCAACATCTGCGCGGCTTAAAAATTATTTATTACTACTATCATGAAAAAGGGTTGTTGGTAGATCAATTACAGCATTTGGGTGCTGATGTGGCCTGCTATCAACATGAACAGCTGGTTATAGATGAGGTACATGCAAAGCAATTTGACATGCTGATGTTTGCAGAAGATGTGTTCCCCAGAAAAGCAGCCTCATTAGCGAGTCATATTCGTGCGGCTGAGACAGAATATCGAACGTTACTGGTGTTTTGGTATCCACAGCAGCAAGCAAAATATTTAGCCGATTTTGAGTTTGGTCTAAAGGCTGCAGGTATAGACTACTGCGAAGTTGCCAAATATGAAGACAAAGCGCTAAGTGATTTACTAAAAAGCTGGCTGACATGGTCATAACAATAGGTAGACTTACAAAGTAAGTAGACATAAAAAAGACGCCTCGATATGAGACGTCTTTTTTATGTTGAACTTCATGATAAAAGCATTATTTCAAAACGCTATCATTGTGCTTAAAATAAGTTCTGGGTCCAACGAGAAAAACGTTGCCAGATACGGCTCATAAAGCCTGATTGCTCAATATCGCTTGTCGCAATCACAGGCACAGAAGCCACTGCTTTGCCATCTATCACAGCCATCATTTTACCGATTTCTTGACCCTTTTTGATAGGCGCTTCTAAGCTTTCAGGAATATCGACCACAGTAGTGATTTTATTCTTTTGAGTTTTAGTGGTCAAAATCTGCAAATTATCACCAGTCGCTACTTCTATCTCTTTTGCTTCACCAAACCAGACAGGAACTTTGCTGACAAACTGACCAGCAGGTGCTTGAGTAACCGTTGTGAAGTGACCAAAACCCCAATTGAGCAATTCACGCGACTGATCAGCACGTGCTTGCTGACTTTCAGTGCCCATAATGACAGAGATTAAGCGCATACCTTCACGGTTGCTCGAGGCTGCTAAGCAATACCCAGCTGCATCCGTATGTCCTGTTTTTAGACCATCAACAGTAGGGTCGGTAGCGAGTAGGGCATTACGATTACCTTGAGTAATACCGTTATAGGTAAACTCTTTTTCTGAATAAATACTGTAGTAATCGCCGCTGTTTTTGATAATGGCGCGTGATAGCTTGGCCAAATCTAGAGCAGATGCTTGGTGACCCTCATCAGGCATACCAGTAGAGTTGACGAAATGGGTATTCTTCATACCAATCTTTTGCGCTTGCTCATTCATCAAGATAGCAAACGATGCTTCGCTACCAGCGATATGCTCAGCCATTGCTTTTGAGGCGTCATTACCTGATTGTATAATAATACCGCGTAGCATATCGATGACACTTGCGCTCTTATTCACCGGTACATACATGCACGACTGGCTACTACTGCCACGGCACCAAGCACTTGGACTCATCAATACCTGATCGGTTTCTTTGAGGTCGCCTGAAGCTAAGCGCTGTTCAATGATGTAACTGGTCATCATTTTGGTCAAAGATGCTGGCGGCAAGGCTTGGTTGGCATTTTTCTGTGCCAAAATTTCACCCGTGTTATAGTCCATTAATACATACGCAGTATTTGCCATCTCAGGCGGCTGTATGGCTGCACTTGCCATCACTGCACCCATAGAAATACTGACACCCACTACCAGCTGCACCAGCTGTTTTTTCACACGCTTTACTGTCATAGATTGTTACACCGCATCATAAAACCAAATGTATCTGTCGCTTGTCCCCAACACCGCACCTTTACACAATCTTTGGCAGACTATGTTAAATCTCAGGTTAAACCATGGATTTTTTGAGAGTAGAGGAGACTAAAGCAACGGACATAAAATTAACGCCTTATCTTAGCAAAATGCCGCCCGATGGGGAAACGATAAATACAATAAAATAAGACGTTATTAAAAA
The DNA here is from genome assembly GCF_036861305.1 of Psychrobacter sp. S4(2024). NCBI lineage: Bacteria > Pseudomonadati > Pseudomonadota > Gammaproteobacteria > Moraxellales > Moraxellaceae > Psychrobacter > Psychrobacter sp. S4(2024). Next base: position 116,230 of record NZ_JAZAQR010000004.1, read on the forward strand.
TAAAGCGAATAATTTTATAAACTTCACTCATAAAAAAGCTTGCTACTATCCTTATTAAATAATAGGGATAGCAGCAAGCTTTTTGTAGCGAGTCATCTAAATAAACACTCAGCACTAGCTTATATAATACTTATTTGACCACTTTATACAGATATTAAAGAGATAAGAAAGTAGATTGTTATCGTTAATTATGACGATCTTTACCTCTTTAACCTCTTACTATGGCTTAAAAACGTATTTCGATAACATAGCGTATCAATAAAGGTCTACTACTGATATTCAGCATTCGCTAAATCTTCACACAATGCTTTATTGTCTTGCTTAGAAAACCCCATTGTCCAGCTACGAATGCCTTGCAGAATTTGACGATAATCTTGCTGAGTAGATAAGTACTGGATAGCTGCTTTTGGGTCTTCTAATGACGGCATCAACTCATGAAGCTGCACGTTATAAGACTTATAAAAACGTTGCTTTTGCTTGCCATTTAGCATCGGCGGGCATATCTCTGACAGCACTTGCATAACCGCAATTTCATGTTTTGTGATATTGATACCAGATAAATCTAAAGGTATGGTCGTCGCAGAATTGGGTGCAGCATTTGTGGCTTGAGACAGCATCGCAATAGATGTTATCAATGCTGCTAGCCCGACTTTTGAGGCACTTCTTGCCAATACAGAAGTCATAGATAATATCGATTGATTTTTCATTCAGTATCACACTCGCTTATCTTTATTTAATGGTGCTATGTTAATGGGTAAAAAAACAAATGTCACATAAAATATTGATTTATGTGTAGAGATATTGTGAGCTAAATCAGGTCTCCAGCAACATAGCCGTATTATAAACCGGTAAGTTACCTCAACATAAAAGTATAAGTTGTAAATGTTGTGGGTTGTAGCCTACTGTAACCTCAGCGCAGGTTTTTAATGATGAAAAATAGGGATTTTGCTCTGGGAAAATCATTCAATAAACTACGTTATTATGCAAATTATGTATAAAGAGTGGGTTCGTCTCAATAGACTATTAGGGTATAATCGCCCGAAATAATCATAGCTATTTACTATACGAACAAACATAGACGAGCAGTATAAACAACTGATATAGCTTTGATTATTATGCTTTTAAGTAGAATGACCTTAGTGCCAATAGCGGTGATTATAGCAACTTTACGTGAATAACGTAGATAAGTGGATGAACGGTCATTCATAAATAGATTGAGTAAATATGAAGATTTTAATGAGCAATGACGATGGGGTTTATGCACCAGGTTTGCTGGCACTATATGAGGCATTATCTACTATTGCCGAGGTCATGGTGGTTGCGCCAGCTAGCGAGCAAAGTGGCTGCGCCAGTGCCTTAAGTATCACCACACCCTTATATACGCATCAATTGCCTTCTGGTTTTATTGCTGTCAATAGCACACCATCTGACTGTATTTATCTAGCATTAAACGAAATATATTCTGACACAGATTTTGATTGTGTGATTACGGGGATCAATTCAGGTGCCAATCTTGGTCAAGACGTTTTGTTTTCAGGCACTTTTGGGGCGGCATTAACCGCTCAGTTATTTAGTATACCCGCTATTGCGACCTCATTAGTAGGCGGTGGGGCAAAAAGCAGTGAGCAGGAATGTGAGCGTCATTATCAAATGGCAGCAAGTGAGATTGTGAAATTATTGAGTGATACGCCAATATTGGATATTTGCAAAAATTTGCCCTATCACGTATTAAACGTTAATATTCCTGATGTGAGTAATGCTAATGAGATTAACGGTCGCAAAATGACAGCTTTGGGGCATAGGAAAATAGCGTGTCCTGTCCATCATGTAGTAGATCCACGCGGGCGAGATGCATATTGGTTATCACTACGCAAGCGTCAGGATACATTGGCAGATAATACTGATCATGATTCGTCAGGTACTACTATGACTGATGATCAAGCGGTTGCCGCAGGTTACATCAGTCTATCGCCTGTACGTTTGCACCATACGCCAGCCGCCACACTCGATATGCTATCAGCGTTGGTCTTATAAATTGAGTGAGTTATTATTGCTTATTTTTTAAATAGCAGTCTTATAAATGCTGGTCTTATAAAGTGTTAATTTGATGATGAGCGCTATGATAAGTAGCAAGACATTAGAAAACTCATTTATTATCCAATGATTAATGATGATATCTGAGACATTAAACGGTATAACAGTTAGCAAAATGCTTGTGAGTCACACAAGGAGTTTGTACGTAACATAAAGAATAGGAAATCTTGTATGAAGAAGCTTATTGCTGGATCGCGATTTATCACAGTGGCATTGCTGGGCACGATGGCTGCTGCCACAGTAACGATGGTAGGCTGTGCTACCAAACCCACTTACCAATCAGCCAACCAAGCGGGACCGAAGATTATTACCAATAATCAAGGGGTTCCTAACTATCATCGGGTGCAGCGCGGCGATACGGTCAGTCAAGTGGCGGCGCGCTATAATCTCAATTACCGTCAAATTGGTTCACTGAATGGCCTAGACAGTAAATACACCATTTATAGTGGTCAGTGGCTCAAACTGTGGCAAGGTGAGCCGGCAAGCGCTAATAATAGTAATCGCTACAATGCTTCGAACAATAACTCTACACCTACACAGCCAACCTATACACCGCCTGTGACCAGCACGCCTAACTATTCACAACCGCCCGTCTATGAAGTGACTGCCAATGCAACGTCAGGCTATGAGTATCCGACTCGCAATCAAATAACCCGTAATTTCGATGCAGCATCTAGCACGATGGGCATGTGGTTTGCTGGTAACGTAGGTGATCCAGTGCAAGCAAGTCAATCAGGTACGGTTCTTTATTCGGGCAACGGTCTGCCAGAGTATGGCAACTTGATTATGATTCGTCATAGTGACAACTATATCACTGCTTATGCCCATAACAGTCAGCTATTGGTTAAAGAAGGCGATAGCGTCCAACGCGGTCAACGTATCGCAAATATGGGTAATAGTGGTCAGACCAATCAAGTGGGTTTGGAATTTCAAGTACGCTTAAATGGCAACCCTATTGATCCACGAGCGGTACTAGGGCGTTAAATTTCTTATTGTTTGGCGATTAAATGGAATTATCTAAGCCACATTGCACCTTACTTACGGATACTTGAGACTTCTTATGCGATTAAATAAACACTACCTTGCCTTTTTCCCTGCCTTAGTGATGGTTGGCTGTACCAGTCAGCAGGCGATGCAGCAACCTAATAAGCCAGTTCGTCAAGGTAATGTGCAACTTACCCAGACTCAAACCATTCAAGTGAAGCCGACTCCAGCACCGGTCATTAAACCAACACCCGCAAAGCCAAGCTACAATAGTTTTTCTGATTGGAAGTCTGATTTTTCTATGCGTGCCATTTCATCAGGTCATGATGCTGCTACGGTTCGTCGTCTGCTCGATTCTGCTTACTTAAATCAACAAGTCATCTCGCTTGATTCAGGACAGCCAGAGTTTTCAAAAATGCCATGGGAGTATGTCGATTCTGCGGTATCAGATGGTCGCGTCAGTACTGGTAAGCGTAAGTTCGCTGAGCAACGCACGTATTTATCGCAGTTACAGTCGCAGTATGGCGTCAATGCAGAAATCATTGCAGCGATTTGGGGCATGGAGTCGTCATACGGCGTAGTAACGGGCAATAGTAGTATTCCAAGCTCGCTAGCTAGCCTTGCTTATGATGGGCGCCGTCAAGAATTTGCCGAAACTCAGCTATTATCACTAGCAACACTATTACAGCGCGGCGATGTGTCTTGGTCACAGCTCGATGGCTCTTGGGCAGGCGGTATGGGGCAGACGCAGTTTATCCCTGATACGTGGCTTAAGCATGGGGTTGACGGTGATGGTAACGGTCACCGTAACCCATGGTCGACGGGCGACGCCTTGGCATCTACTGCTAATTATCTGAGCAATTCAGGTTGGGTACGTGGTTTAGCGCCGTTTTATGAAGCAACCATTCCGTCATCATTTGATTACACACTGGTTGGTACCAAGCAGCCTGCTGCTAGATGGGCGTCAATGGGCGTCGATACCATAGCCGATGTGTCCTTGGATGGTAACACTCAAATGGAGTTGTGGCTGCCAGCGGGTAAAGACGGTCCAGTACTGCTACTCAGTCCAAATTTTGATGTCATAAAAGTCTATAACAACTCATCAAGCTATGCCCTTGGTGTCAGCTTATTAGGTAAAGCACTGATCGGACAAGGCGGTTTACAAAAGTCATGGCCACGTTATGAGCGTCCGTTATCAACGTCGCAAGTACGCAATTTACAACAGCGTTTGACAAGCTCAGGCTACGATACAAAAGGCTCTGATGGTATTGTAGGTACCAATACTCGCAATGCGTTCCAGCGCTGGCAAGCAGCCAACGGTCAAACGCCAGATGGTTTTATTACTCAGCGTAGCGCGTCTTCATTGGCGGGGTGGTGAGATAGGTTGAAATCACTATTTTTGGATAATCGTTGTTTTCAAAGGTTGTTTAAAAATAACGATGTTACTAAATAAAAAAAACTCCGTTTTATAACGGAGTTTTTCATTGTCTAAGAATAACAGCAGCAGTTTTGATGTTCAGGTATTTAAATAGTAATGGTAAATTCATATAAGTTAAACTCTGCACTATCAGCCATAATACCTTCATCTACGCTTGCTGTAATCGCACCAATCACGGCACTCACTTTTTGCTGGCGCTTGTCCTTATTTAACAGTCGCCAATCACCAAGTACATAGCGAGTTTTACCCTCATTACTTTGGTGGATTTCAGGACGATGGGTATGACCATGTAGTAGGGCGTCAAAGCGATAAATAGCTTTATTCACTGCTGCTTCATTAACATCCATGATATGCGCCGCTTTATTGGCATTATTTTGCTGACTTTTTTGCCGCATATTATCAGCAATCGCCAAGCGTTTTTCTAACGATTTATTGAGCAAATACCACTGCGTCAAACGATTACGCATGACTTTACGAAAAAACTGATACTTTTTATCATCAACGCATAGTGCATCACCGTGTTCTAAGCGATAGTTTTGCTGTCCAACGGTTAAGGTATACGGCTCATAAATAAGCTCGCCACCGAATATATTACAAAAAGGCTGCCCTAACAAAAAATCGCGATTGCCGTGCATGACCAAAATCTCGCAGCCAGCTATGCGCAGTTTCTTTAATTTAATGATAAGTGGTGTGAGCCAATGTATTTGTCGTTCCTCTTCGGATAAAGACGAATAAAAATCATCCCCAAGCCAGACTTCGAACCAGTCACCTAATATAAATAGGCGTTTTAGCGCAGGTAAGGCAAGGCAATCATCAAGCAGCGCCAAAAAAGCCTGCACTAAGGCAGGCTCTTCAGGCGATAAATGCAAATCGCTAATCAATACTTGTCGCACTTCATGAGGGCGGGTGGTAATTAGGTGGCTGAAACTTTGCATTTATCCTTATCCTCATAACTTTAAACAGTAACGACTCATAAGCTTTCACTGATTCATCGCTACTGAGTAACAACTATTGAAGAATGATTACTGAGTGATGATGGTGGCTGAATTGATAACCACTGGCTCTTTTGGTACATCAGCATGCATGCCGAAACGACCAGTTGGGACGCCACGCATTTTTTCGATGACGTCCATACCGCTTGTTACTTTACCAAATACGGTATAACCCCAACCTTGCATGTTTTTGCCAGAATGGTTTAAGAAATCGTTGTCTTTTACGTTGACAAAAAATTGGCTAGTCGCTGAATGTGGATCTTGCGTACGCGCCATAGCAATCGTGCCAGCGTCGTTCTTTAGACCGTTGTCTGCTTCGTTTTCTACTGGCTTGTTGGTGGCTTTTTCATTCATGTCAGCGTCCATTCCACCGCCTTGAATCATAAAGCCGTCAATAATGCGATGAAAAATCGTGCCATCATAATGACCAGATTTTACGTAGTTTAAAAAGTTTTCAACGGTTTTTGGTGCTTTTTCTTCATTGAGTTCGATAACGATCGCACCCATACTGGTGTCAAGTTCTACTACTGGTGGCATGTCTACCATAGGATATTCCTCTTTATTGCAGCGCCTAAAATGACGCTGTTAAGTGGTGGATAAAAAGTTGGTGGATAAAAAGTTATGGCTAGTCTAACGGCTTTTTTATCCCGTGTCATGTATCAGGCTGTTAATGCGTTTGCAAAAGCTGATAGAATAACGCAACTTTACCCATTTCTAAACGATTTTGACAAAAAGTCATCATAGCTTGGTGTTTATAACACACTGTTTTTATAACCCAAATTTTTGTAAATTGGCTTAAATTTCATGGCTGAGGCTTGTTTTACGATATCGTTTTACTTTATCAAATATTTTGAATTTTCCATGAGGCGTGATGGCACGTCGCATGAATTGACCATTTGCGTTAGGAGCAATGCCCGATGAGTGAGCACTCAAGCAATAATGCACAAAAAGACGAACATAAAAACGACTTTATTCGTAATATTATTCGTGATGATGTTAATGCGCAAAAATACAAGCAGATTGTCACTCGTTTCCCACCTGAGCCCAATGGTTACTTGCACTTGGGGCACGTAAAGTCCATCTGCCTAAACTTTGGTGTGGCTGAGGAGTTTGGCGGTATCTGCAACCTGCGCTTTGATGACACCAACCCAACCGCAGAAAAGCAAGACTTCATCGATAACATCGAGAATGATGTAAAATGGTTGGGCTTTGAGTGGGCAGGAGAGGCGTACCATGCTTCAGGATATTTCGACCAACTTCATGCTTGGGCGATTCAGCTGATCAAGCAAGGCGATGCTTATGTAGATTTGCAATCGCCTGAGCAAATCAAAGAAAATCGTGGCTCATTTAATGAAGCAGGGACAGCGTCGCCATATCGTAATGCCAGTGTTGAAGAAAATTTGCAACTCTTTGATGATATGAAAGAGGGCAAATATGCTGAAGGTAAAGCAGTGCTACGTGCCAAGATTGATATGGCAAGCCCTAATATGAACCTACGTGATCCTGTTATCTATCGAATTATGCATCAAGCACATCACCAAACGGGTGATAAATGGTGTATCTATCCGATGTATGATTTTGCCCATCCATTATCTGATGCGCTTGAAGGCATTACCCATTCATTATGTACGTTAGAGTTTGAAGACCATCGTCCATTTTATGACTGGGCAATAGAAAAAGTTGGCTTCGAGCAACCGCCGCATCAGTATGAGTTCTCTCGTCTAAATGTCGACCATACATTGACCAGTAAACGCAAATTAAAGCAGCTGGTAGATGAAAATATCGTTAGCGGTTGGGATGATCCACGTATGCCGACGATTGCGGGCATGCGTCGCCGTGGTTATACGCCAGAAGGCCTACGTGATTTCTGTGAGCGTGTTGGTGTAACCAAAGTAGACAGTGTTGTAGACTTTCGCTTATTAGAATTTAGTATTCGTCAGTCACTAGAGACGACAACTGCACGTGGCATGGCAGTGCTTAAACCATTAAAAGTGACCATTACCAACTTTAGCGATGCTGTTAGCAGTTGGGAGTTGCAAAAGGCTGACACCGTTCAAGCTCGTTTTGACGATGCCTCGCAGACTTTATGGTTAACTCAGCCCAATCATCCCAATGTCGATATGGGTGAACGTGAAATTCCATTTACTGAGACCATTTATATTGATCAAGGCGATTATGAAATTGAGCCGCCAGCAGGTTATAAGCGTTTATCACCAGAGAAGAATGAAATTCGTCTGCGTAATACCTATGTATTGGCCGTGACGGAGCATATTTTAGATGATAACGGTAACGTGATTGAGCTTAAAGCAACGATTGATCCGGCGACTTTGGGCAACAATCCTGAAGGTCGTAAGGTTAAAGGCGTGATTCATTGGGTATCGGCTAGCCAAGGCGTTTCAGCAACGGTGCGCATGTATGAGCAGCTATTTAGTGTCGAAGACCCAAGTGGCGTCGCTGACGTCCATCAAGCCTTGAATCCTAACTCATTGACTGAGCTAAATGCTGTGGTTGAGCCATCATTGGTCAATGCAGACGCTGGCACGCGCTTCCAGTTTGAGCGTGAAGGTTACTTTATCTCTGATAGCGAAGATCATAGCAGTGATAAGCCTGTCTTTAACCAAATCGTCAGCTTACGTGATAGTTATAAACCTGCTTAAGTTATCATTAACGCAGTTTATATTTATTGTAAGAAAATACTGAACAATAGTAGTTTGCAATGTTACCCATTTCTAGTACGCTAGGGATGGGCTTTTTTGTGAATAAGTATAAATTTTAATCGTAGATGTTGAGGGTATTAAAATGGCAAAATTTTTAAACAGCAGTGGCACGACTTATCATTTAGAAGAGTTGATTAAAAATGCGTCTGATAGATTGATTATTATTAGCCCCTATCTAAAGCTTAATGAGCGTATCAAAGAGCTGTTAGAAGATCGTAATCGTCTTAAAATTGATATCCGTATCGTTTATGGTAAAAATGATTTGCACCCTGAAGAAATAAACTGGCTCAAAAATCTGACTTTTATTCGCACCAGCTTTTGTAAAAACTTGCATGCAAAGTGTTACCTGAACGAAAATGAGTGCATTATTACGAGCTTAAACCTTTATGAATTCAGCCAAGTCAATAATAATGAAATGGGCGTACTGATTTACCGTAATGAAGATGCGAAACTCTATGCCGATACTTATGAAGAGGCCCAGCGCATTATTCGTATCAGTGATGAAGTCAGAATGTCACTTGAAAAAATAATTGAGCCTAATAATAGTATTGATAACAACCTTAGTTCTGAGAGTGCTTCTCGAGTCCCTACTGAAACTCATTCTGCTAAACCTACAGAAATAGCAACACCTAATTATTCTAAGTTAACGACGGCAAAGCTTGCCAAAGAGTTGGGCTTTAAAACCCAAGAATTAAACGATAAATTACTGACAGCGGGATATTTGCAAGAGCAAGAAGGTGAGTTGTTATTAACAGATGCTGGGCGTGCCGCAGGTGGTACGAGTAAGCGTGGAAAGTTTGGTGAGTTTTGTCTGTGGGATTCAGGGATGGTGATATAAACGTCTACTTAACTTCTCACTTTTTAGCTCATTACTTTGTTTTCAAAGAATAATTTTGCTACATTCGTGTTAGTAACAAAAGGAATAACCGCATTACAATCCGTCACAAGACATTCATAACCAGTTTGTTAAGATAAAGTCAGTTTTTTTGTTGAGATGCTTGGTAGATATTTTAACCGCTGAGTATGTCGTTGATAATAAGAGAGCGCGTAGATAGCATTCGATAATAGCGCTCGTCACAATCATAAATAAGGAATCAAGCATGGCACATTTACGTTTAGGCGATACCGCACCAAATTTTGATGCAACCACTACTGAAGGTGATATCAATTTCCATGAATGGGCGGGTGATAATTGGGTAGTTTTCTTCTCACATCCAGCCGATTTTACCCCAGTATGTACCACTGAGCTTGGTCGTGCTGCTGCGCTAAATGGCGAATTTCAAAAGCGCGGCGTGAAGCCAATTTGTATCTCTGTTGACGGTATCGATGACCATCATGCCTGGGCAAAAGATATCGGTGAAACTCAAGGTACTGAACTGAACTTCCCAATCATTGCTGATCCTAATAAAGAAGTGGCTGAGCTGTATGACATGATGCATCCAAATGCAGACAGCACGCATACCGTACGTAGCGTCTTTATTATTGACCCAAGCAAAAAGATTCGACTAACACTGACTTATCCTGCTAGCTGTGGTCGTAACTTTGACGAGATCCTTCGCGTGATTGACGCATTGCAATTGTCTGATGAATACAACATCGCAACGCCAGTAGACTGGAAAGATGGTGATGACGTTATCATTCCGCCAAGTGTTAAAAACGAAGATATCGCTGCCAAATATCCAAAAGGTCACACAGAAATTAAGCCGTATTTACGTACCACTCCTGCACCTAATAAATAATAAGCTGGAGCATGTGAGCTTGATGAAGAGATGATTTAAAAAGCCCTATAATGCAAAATTGTGGGGCTTTCTGTTATTCAGCTTAACATCAGAAGCATCAGCTAAATAAGGCTTTGCTATGATGAACAGAGTACGCTATAACTAGTAAATCAAGTATGCATGATTTAGAGATGAATCGTTATCGTTAATACTTGAGTTAATGGAGCATTTGATACTTGATGACACAACAATCATAATAAAGTATAGCAGCGCTAAGTCGCTTTTAAGCCCACCTTACAAGGAGTTTTTATGAAAAAATTATATGTCACCCGTACTGCACCTAATCCACGGAAAGCACTTATTTTACTAGCATCAAAAGGTATCGATATTGATGATATGGATGACCTCGATGTGATTGATATCGATTTTGCTGCCAACGAGCAAATGTCAGAGGCATTTACCAAAATAAATCCTATGCAAACCGTACCTGTTTTGACATTAGATGATGGGACTGTACTCAATGACTCGCAGGCAGTGTGCGAATATCTCGACCGTGTTTATGGTGAGCGCTCGGTGATGGGCAATGATGTGGTACAGCGTGCGCAAGTATGCTCTATGCGCCGTATCGCCGAATTTGAGGTGCTATATAACTTTATGCTCGCCTTTCAGCATAGCCACCCATCAAAAGCCCAGCGTGTTGAGCAAGTACCAGAGTTTGTCGCGCCATCTATCGCACGTGCTGTTAAAGCATTGGCATATTTTGAAACCCTGTTGGAGGATCATGAGTATCTGGTCGGTGACCAGCTGAGCTTTGCTGATATTGTGCTATATTTGGGTTTAGATTTTGGCAAAGTCCTGCAAGTCAATCCCAATGAACAGGGCGACAATCTTGCCCGTTTTTACCAGATGATGAACGAGCGTTTTAGCATCAAAAATATGGCAAAAGCCAAACCTGTTCATGAAGAAGATTAAAGTAGTAAATTTTTTAAAAATGTAATGATAAGCAGCAACAGCTTTGCGTAACGAGGATAATTCCTAACGACGCAGGGCTGTTTTGCTATGGTTAACATTAAAAATAGGATCAGCATATATGTGAAATTTACTATGAATCTATAAAATTAAACACTTCGTTACACCCATATCACTTATGAGCGCTATAGTGGTCAGATTATTACCCTTTTATAACCATCTTTTTAAATGCCCTTTGAATAATTTGACTGATATCCAGCTTATAATTGTGACAGTCAGATTTTGTAGATTAAATGGGTCAAAAAGTTGAATTAAAAAGTATAACTGCAAGGTATGATCTTCATGACACTATCTTTTAAATCCGCCCTATTGCCAAGTATGCTAGCGATAAGTCTGGCATTAAGTGCTTGCCAAGATGCTTCTGTTCCAACGGATGCAAATCTCGAGTCAGCTGATACCAATGTTAGCACTGCAGATGCTGATATAGTGAATAATAATGCCACGTTAGCTAAGGCAAGCGAGATGAGTGCTGAAGAACAAATGATTGAAAATCTTGCGCGTTATCGTTGGACACTACTTGATATCGATGATAAAAGTGGTGGACCTGTCATAACGACGCTTGTAGATATTAAGAACCAAGTAATGCTGTCGTTTAAACAAAACCAAGGTCATAACACCCTGAATTATGGTGTAGGCTGTAACACTATGAGTGCAGGTTATGAGTTGAAAGGTCATACGTTAACGACAGAAGACAGCATGAGTACCAAAATGCTATGCGAAAATCTAAATAAGGCAGAAAATCGTTTAGATACCTTGATGCAGGGTACTAGTGAGCTAAGTGTCACTGAGGGTGATAACCCAGTCCTAACGCAAGTGACCAGCAATGCGGTCACTTTGACTTGGAAAGGTAGGTTGACGTCACAAGCCAAGTACAATAGTAAAGGTGAGACTGTATTTTGGGCTGTAAATGCTAATGAAACAGTGTGCTCTGATAATAGCTTAGAGATGTGTTTGCAAGTAAAACCAGTTACCTATAATGATCAAGGTATTAAAGTCAGTGAAGGCAAGTGGTCTGCATTTAATGGTGAGATTGACGGCTATGAGCATGATGGTAAGCATGATGAAGTGCTACGCCTGCAACGTTACCAATTAGACAGCGATAAGGTATCAGAAGGTGAAGAGTATGCCTATGTACTGGACGCTGTTATTGAAAGCTCAGTCGTAGAGTAGGGCTGTCTGGTTATAATTAACTACCGATGTTCAATAGTGGTATTAGATAAGTCATAAAAAACACGCGTCCGAAAAGGTGCGTGTTTTTTGTCCTTATTTAATGAGCTTTTTAACGCAAATTGCCTAAATCTTCTTCAGTTAAACGCCAGCGACCTTTTTTCTTAGATGCACCGCGCCCGCGCATAGCACTATTTAATATCAATTTGTTCATTGAATGGCTTGAGTGCGCATGACAGATGGCGCAGGCAAGACCGTCTGCCGCATCTTGTTGTGGTACAAAATCCAGAGTTAGTATCCGGCACACCATTTCTTGTACTTGCTCTTTTGCTGCTGCGCCATAGCCACAAACGGCTTGTTTGATTTGGCGTGCAGTATATTCTGAAACTTCCAAATCCAAGGCTACCATCGCTGCAATGGCTGCGCCACGTGCTTGCCCAAGCTTAAGCGCTGAATCAGGGTTTTCTGCCATAAATACTTGTTCAATTGCCGTATAAATAGGCTCATCTGCATATTTTAGATGATGCTGAGTAATACGCGTCAAGCCATTAAAAATGCGTTTTAGGCGTTCAGGCATCTCTTTGGTATCTGTACGAATGGTGCCTGAATCAACATAGGTGAGCTTATCGCCCGTTTGTTGAAGGATGCCATAGCCGGTCATGCGTGAACCTGGATCAATCCCAATAATAATTGCCATAGTGTTCCGTCTTACTTACATTTTGTTTTATGGCTTAAAAATTAGCCGTAAGTTTGATAGTATAGCAATCAATCCCCATATACATCATATGTTAGCCATTTTAATTTGCATGGCGCTCAATTTATTGGTTTTTATTTTATAGGACGACACTTTATGGGTCAGATAGTTGGTATTGCCATCGTATGGTTTATTATCGAGATGCTGCTTTGGTATTTGCTTGCTCAATTTATGAGTGGCTGGTTGGTGTTTATTTGGTTTATTATCGCCGCCGTCATCGGTATTTCGCTCCTGCGCAAAGGCATGGCAGCTCTCAACCCAATGGCCCAGCAGATGAAAGCAGGCGGTATGATGAATCCGTCGATGCGTCCGCAAGAGTCAACCATGATCAAAAGTGTGGCTATGGCAGCGGCTGGTATTTTACTGCTCATTCCCGGTGTGCTGAGTGACTTGCTAGCCTTGCTGGTTGTATTGCCACCCGTGCAGAAAAAGCTCAAAGACTTTGCCAATAATTACGTCATGAACAATCAACAAAAAATGATGGAGATGATGGCCAAGCAGATGGGTGGACAAATGGGCGGCGGACAAAACCCATTCGGTGGTGCTGGCGGCATGGGTGGTCAAAACCCGTTTGGCGGTGCAGGTGGTATGAATAATCAGAACCCGTTTGGTCAACAGCAAAAACCGTTTGGTGATGTGTTTAAGCAGCATACAACGATTGATGGGACAGCAAAAACCATTCCTAAAGACGTGAAAAAAATCACTAAATCTGCTAATGACGAATAGTTGAATTAATAGACAAGCATAGAAAAAGCCCCTTTCGTCAATGATAAAAGGGGCTTTTTAGTAGCTGTAATTCATTGTTTATAAATATAGTGCTTATAAATAAAAAAACTACTAACCGAATATAACAACCGAAGTGCCGCCGCAAGATGGTGACCCATGAACCGTGAAGTTCAGGGCGGATGCGTCACTGCCTCGGCAGGTTTCCTGATACACCGCAAGCGGTGCAGGCATACACAATGAAGCAATAGGTACCACATCCTGGTAAAGCATTATCGGCTCAGGGAATAAACATCTGCTAGCCAACACTTCAGAATATAATTATCTTAACCAATGGTTTGAGTGATTGCAAGTACGATTTACAGATTGCTACGTGAGTTTGATAATTAGCATTATTACCATGAAATTATTATTACATCCCAATCTATTAATAAAGTAATCAAATGTTGACCTATAAGCTCACTTTTCAGCTATTTCAAGATGTGTGCTAATATAGACAACTTTAGACATCCTAATACAGCATTATAGGCGTTCATTCACTTGAGGAGCGGTAATCCATGACCAATACCCAGCAACAATCAGAATCTATCGACGATAATCAGGCACAATTAAGCAAGCAACAACATAGTGATAATAATAAGAAAGTGCCGCGTGTATTAATGATATTAGATGGGTTTGGGCATCGTGAAGACGATAAAGACAATGCCATTGCTGCCGCTAATATGCCAAATTTAGATAATATTTATGAACAATATCCGCATGGATTGATATCAGCGTCAGGAGAAGATGTTGGTTTGCCAGATGGTCAGTTTGGTAATTCAGAAGTTGGGCATATGAATTTGGGCGCTGGGCGCGTGCTTTATCAAGATTCAACTCGTATCTCAAGTGAAGTTGCCAGTCGTGATTTTTATAAAAATGAAGCCTTGGTCAATGCAGTAAAAGCCGCCAATACATTGGGCGGTAATGTGCATATTATGGGCTTACTGTCAGATGGTGGCGTCCATTCTCATCAAGACCATATTGAAGCAATGTGTCATTCTGCATTGGTACATGGTGCCAAAAACGTCTTTGTGCATTGCTTTTTAGATGGACGTGACACGCCGCCTAAGTCTGCTGATAAATACATCAATCGTCTTCGTGATCATATCACAAAGCTGAATGCGCATTATGAGAGTGGTCGTGTACAGATTGCCAGTATTATCGGGCGTTACTATGCGATGGATCGTGACAATCGCTGGGATCGTGTGCAAAAAGCTTATGAGCTGATTACTGAAGGTAAAGCGGATCGTTTAGCAACTCGTGCTGATGGGGCAGTGCAAGCTGCGTACAAAGCACGTGAAACCGACGAATTCATTAATCCAACGGTCGTAATTGGGCGTGATGAAGTGCCTTATACCGTTGATGACAATGATGCCCTTATTTTTATGAATTTCCGTGCTGACCGTGCTCGTGAGCTTGCGCAAGCTTTCGTATTACCGGATCATGAGTTTCCAGGATTTGCTCGCAATAAGCAGCCAAAACTTGCGGCGTTTGTAATGTTGACCAAGTATTCTGATGTGTTAGCAGATAATCCTAAAACCAGCATCGCTTATTATCCAACTTCATTGACCAATACACTTGGCGAGTATTTGCAAGATAAGGGTAAAACTCAGCTGCGTATTGCTGAAACTGAAAAATACGCGCATGTGACGTTCTTCTTTAGTGGTGGGCGTGAAGATGAATATAAAGGAGAGACACGCATCTTAGTGCCATCGCCAGATGTTGCTACTTATGACTTGCAGCCTGAGATGAGCGCGCCTGAAGTGACTGATAGATTGGTGGAAGCGATTGAATCTGGTAAATATGATGTGCTAGTTGTCAACTATGCCAATGGTGATATGGTCGGTCACACTGGTATCTTTGATGCTGCAGTGCAAGCAGTAGAAGCGTTAGATATCTGTGTTGGGCGCGTGGCAGAAGCAGTACGTGCCGCAGGTGGCGATATGCTGATTACAGCAGATCATGGCAACTGTGAGCAGATGCAAGACTATGAAAGCGGTCAAGTCCATACTCAGCATACTACTGAACACGTGCCACTTATTTATGTCGGTGAGAAAAAAGTACAAGTCCGTAGCGGTGGTAAGCTTAGTGATGTTGCACCTACTATTCTGGCCTTAATGGATATCGAAGCGCCGAAAGAGATGACAGGCGAAAGTCTGTTGGTTGCCGCTCAATAATCCAATTATAGTAAGGCGCTAGAAATTTATACTAGGGCGTGTCCTCATTTCAAAAATGGTGATAAAAATGAGATAAATTGCAGTCAAACAAGGAAAATAGCGCAGATAATATCGGGATATTAACCAGCTATTTAACGATGTTTGGCAAAATTTAGCCATTTTTAGCCCGTTTAGATATGATCAATTGAATTGAGGACACGCCCTAGTAGCGTTACATTACTTTCAAAGTAAATTAATATTAAAAGGGAGAGCTATTGATCAGCTCTCCCTTTTTTGTTGCTACATTTTGTCTAACATTTCACCTAAGTTACTTGCAATACTCTCCTATTCTTATAAGGGTGCTTGATGCTATCTTATGGGCTATTATTCAATAATAACCATATAACAATCCTATAATAATGATGGCTTAACTTTGGACAAATTTTCAGGTGATTTTTATGCATTTTAACAATCCTATCAGTCGTACCTTTCCATTGACCTCTAAAAGACTCGAGCAGTCAATGAGTACGATATCTAGCTACACTAACGTCTTAAAGCCGACGCTTATCATGGGTTTTCTAAGCTTAAGTATGATTGCTATACCAGCGCAAGCGGCTGTCAAAGATATTGCGGCAGGGCGCAACGCAAGTCGTACGGCAAGCTTACAACTCATCAGTTTAAATGCTGATAATGTACCATTAGATAACGGCGCAGATGATCTATTAGATATTGCTGATATGCTTGAATCTGCTGATCAAGCTGACGATTTAATTGATAGTGTGGCGGATGAAACTGTTCTGAACAATGAATCGCCTATTATTAATACCGACATTCCTGCTGAAGTCGCTCAAGTGTCATTAAATGCTATTTCTCCTGAAACGTTGAAGACCTTTGTGGCTTTGATTGATTTGGTGCGTCGTGAATATGTCGATACGGTTAATGATGAAGAACTGTTTAATAATGCTATGAGCGGTATGTTAACCAAGCTTGATAGCCATGCTGAATTTTTGGACGCCGAAGCTTATGAAAATCTGCGTGCTTTTACGGAAGGCGATGTAGGGGATATTGGCATCAAAGTTGAGTATCAATCAGCCTTGGGCTATTGGGTCATCACTGAGGTACTGGATGATTCACCTGCCGATAAAAAGGGTATCGCAGTTGGCGATTATCTACACCAAGTCGATGAGTTTAAGCTTGGCGAAGATGAAGAAAGTAACGATATCGAGCAGCTTTTGACAGGCATTGCTGGTACGCAAGTAGATGTGGTGACGTCCAAGGCAGGACGCCGTAAACATGTCACCACTTTACAACGTAATAATAGCCATCCTCAAATTATTGAAACTCGTTTTGTAGATGGTATGGCCATTGTTAGGTTACCAGCATTTCAAAATAATAGCCGTGAAAAACTGCTACAAAGTTTGATCGATTTAGATAAGCCTGTCACAGGAATACTAATAGATTTACGTGATAATCCAGGTGGCGTATTGGCATCCGCTGTGAGCGTTGCTAGCCTATTTATGACAGATACGGATGTGGTACAGATAAAGAGTCGCCAAGCAGATTCCCGTACATTATCGACTAGAGGTGCAGCATTGCTTGAGGCGTTACCGGTAGTGGTATTGCAAAATCGCTATTCGGCGTCAGCGGCAGAAGTGTTGACCAGTAGCTTGCAAGCGCAAAAGCGTGGCACTGTCTTAGGTGAGGTCAGTTACGGCAAAGGCTCTGTACAATCGGTGATACCGCTTAACGATGAGCAAGCGGTCAAGCTCACGGTTGCTAACTACATGACTGCTTCAGGTAAAAAGATAGATGGTATTGGGGTAGAGCCTGATATCGCTCTATCGGGCAGTGAAAGCACGTGGGAGCAGCAAGCGCTTGATTTATTACGAAAGAAAGCGCTTACTTCAGGTATTCGATTTGTACGTTCTGAGAAAAAGCCAGATCCTAAAAACAGTATTATTAAAAACAATACAGTTATAAAGAATGTTATTGAAAAACCAACATCTAAGGTAAAGCTCTAATCTAGTCACAATTCTATATCAAAGCCCTTTATTCAGCTTGATCTTCTGCAATCTCAAGTTTGGTCATACGATAGCGTAAAGATCGAAAAGTGGTTCCTAATAGTTCAGCGGCTTGGGTTTTATTCCAGCCAGTTTGCTTAAGTGCAGTGATAATAAGTTGTCTTTCTTGCTCTTGGAGATAGTGCTCTAACCCTTGTGCTGGTAGCTGACCACTGACGCTGCTTTTTATCGCGATACTGTTTAACATATCATTATTGCCATCAATACTACTGTCGAGATTGGCTACAGAATCGGTCTTATCACTATTTGTATCCTTGTTTACTGATTCAGCGCTCTCCGCCATTGCTGTCACTGATTGCTGCTCTATTCCTATTGCGGAAGACGATGAGTCAGATATCGTACCGGATATCGAAGGCTGCTTCACTGCAGCATAGTGATGAGTCATCGTACGATAAGGGTGCAGATTAGCCGTTGCTTGCTGCGTCGAGACACTTTTGATAGATGATGGTTCTCTACCGTCTTTATCTATATTTTCTATTGAATCAGATGCGTTATTTTCATTGATTTTTTGAGGCATATGAGCCTGTTGATGGGCATCTAAGTCAGATAAGCCGAGATGGCTTATATCAATAGTTGAGGTTTCAGCCAAAGTAACGGCACGTTCAAGTACATTACGCAGCTCACGAACGTTACCCGCAAAATCATGCTGCTGTAGACGCAGGCAAGCCTCTGCAGTTAATAAAGGCTTCGACTCTAACTGCCACTCTTCAGCAATCAGCGCTAAAAAATGCGTGGCTAATACCGGTATGTCATCGCGCCGTGCATTCAATGTTGGTAATTTAAGCTCAATCACGTTAATGCGGTAATATAAATCCTGACGGAACAACCCTGTCTGTACCAGCTGGTTTAAATCTTTATGCGTGGCTGACAAGATACGAATATCGACAGGTACTTCTTTGGTATCACCAATCGCGCGTACGGTTTTCTCTTGAATGGCCCGTAGCAACTTCACTTGCATCGCCAAAGGCAAGTCTGCCACTTCATCTAAAAATAAAGTACCGCCATTGGCTTGCTGAAATAGACCTTGCTTGTCCGCAACGGCACCTGTAAAGCTGCCTTTTTTATGACCAAAAAACTCTGATTCCATCAGCTCTGAAGGTATTGCCCCGCAATTGACTGGCACAAAACTGCCGTCACGCCGCGGGCTTAAGTCATGAATGAGCCGCGCAACGACTTCTTTACCTGTACCTGACGCCCCTGACAAAAATACCGGCGCTTGTGAGCGAGCCAATTTTAAAATAGTGTTTTTTAAAGGATGCATTACCGCCGAATCACCAATCAGGCGCTCATCGAGCATCTGCTGTTCAGGTGAGTGTTGCGGCGTGGACGTGGCAGTCAAATCTTGTTGTATTACCTTTAGCGCGTTTTCAACCAATTGCCGTAAGCGTGGTAGCTCAAGCGGTTTATTAACGAAATCAAAAGCCCCAAGCTTTAGTGCTTCAATCGCTAAATCCATACTACCATGCGCTGTAATCACCGCAATGGGCTTACTGGAGCTGGCACTGATATGTTTGACCAACTCTAATCCCGAACCATCAGGGAGCTTTAAATCGGTTAGACAAAAATCATAGTCATTGTCTTGCCAGTACGATTTCGCTTGCGACAATGTATAGGCAACATCACTTTTGATACCCATTTTGGTCAGGGTGATTTGCATCAAACGGCATAAATCTACTTCGTCATCAACGACTAGCGCGGTGGTTGTCATACATCATCTCATTGTTTTCAAGTGCTACAAAAGTATATAAAATAACGCTCTAAGGGTTTATCAGTCTTAATAACTGCATTGGTTACAGGTATTTTTTAATGAACAATATAAAGCCTTTTGTTTTACATTTTCTTTCAATTTTTTTTGAGAAGTAATTCTTTCTTCTTTAGATAAAAGTTGGACTAACGATGTCATTATGAACAGCAGGAAAAATTAGCCTAAAGCAGGTTTTTTGATGCTCAGGCACATACAGTAAGCGTGCCTGATTGGCTTCACAAAAGGCTTGTGATAAATATAGCCCAAGCCCTGTGCCTGATTGTTCGGTGGTAAAAAATGGATTAAATAAAGCGCTTAAATCATCTGCATTAACACCAGTACCGCCATCCAAAACATCGATTATAACATCGTTATCGGCACAATAAATTTCGATTTCCACAAAGGCATGAGGGTGGGCGTAACTACTATAGCGTAAACCATTATTGATTAAATTGATGAGTACCTGCTCTAACTGATGAATATCAAAAGAGATGGTAGGCTGGGTAAGAACATGTAAAAAGACATCATGTCCTTTAAAATAATTGTCTAAAAATACAGGCATCCAATCAGTAAGGATAATGGTTTGTTGATTGGCCGTTTGCTGGCGCGACAGTTTTAATACGTCTTCGATAATGCGATTGACGCGTTTTGTTTGCGAAAATATCATTTTGTAAAGCTCATGATTGCCAGTCATCTGGCTATTTATATCATTATTAGCGAAAGGACTTAGGTCATTGTCCATCTCGCTTTCTATAACATCTTCTATTAGCAACTGGCTAGCTTGCGAAATAGCTGCCAAAGGGTTTCTGATTTCATGAGCGATACTGGCGGTCAACTGTCCAAGTGAGGCGAGCTTTAATTGTTGCGCACTGGCTTGTTCACGGCGTAAATCCTCTAATATAATGAGTTTACTTTCGTCTTTTAACGGAATAATATCGACACGTAGCTTGCCAATGATAGAAGAGTTGGCAACAGCAGGCAGCTCATAAATAAAAGTACGCGTTAGTCCTGCGGCTACCGATAAGCAAGCATTAAACAATTGCAGATGTTGTTGACCAAGTTGCTGCTCAAAAGCGGCTACTGGTTTTGACTTATTGTCATGACGGCTTGGGATGCTAAGTAGCTGATAAGCCGCAAGGTTGGCTAAGACCACTTGTTTGTTATCAATGACGATGACACCATTGACCATTTGAGAGATGACTTCTTGATTGATACTATTTAAACGCTCGACTTCTTTGGCATGGCGAACCGCTACTTTTTCAAGCTGTACCAAGCGCTGCGATATCGACCAGCTTAGACCTCCTACTGCCAAAAAGCTGGCTGACATGAGTAGGGCATTGCCTAAATTTGCCAAACTCATACTATTGGCAATGGCATAAAAAAACTGCTGATAAATCACAAAAATAATGGCAAGCAAAGTAATAATTAACGCTTGTGAGCCATGTAATAACATAAAGCTTGCTGCTACCACCACCATATATAGCATGGTCAGCTGCAAATCAGGTGCGCCGGCGGTATAGAGCAATAAGCTTAGGATAATGACATCTAGCGCCAACCCAAAAGCCAGCTGTCGGCGTATATGCTTACCAACGGTATAAAATAATCCTAGCAAGATTAAACTTAGCAAAACGTAAAAACTGAGCACGGTTTGCTGCAAGAAACTTGGCAATGATAGGCTGCCATCCGTGCGAACCGTAATATATACCATCAACATAAAAAACAAGCTGACGATAAAGCGATAACTGCTATAAATCATCCCCAGTTTGCGTAACTGCGGCACAGGCAAAATATCATCTTGCTCTAGATAGTCAGTAATAGCAGCAATAAGCTTGGAGGCAGATTTGGCAGGATTCATGGATTAACAACTAATGTTCTTAATGAGAGAGAGACTTGATAATTAGGGTTGAATAAGACCATGACGAATCGCTAAATGCGTCAATTTCACATCACTATCGACATTTACTTTTTCATAAATGCGATAGCGATAGGTGTTGATGGTCTTCACACTGACAAATAACTGGTCTGCGATTTGTTGAGGACTTTGACAGTTAACCACCATCATTGCTACTTGCTTCTCACGATCACTGAGCAAATCAAAAGGGGAATTGGCATTATCAGATAAAAGTACGTCAGCTAATTGTTCAGCGACGTCTTGGCTAAAATAGCGTCCACCTTGATAGATTTTTTTGACCGCTCGTATCATCTCATCAAGCGGTGTGCCTTTAGTAATATAGCCATTGACGCCCGCTTTAATCAACATTGAGGGATAAGGTTGAGCTGACATACTACTAACCGCCAAAATTTTGATACCCATATCCAGCTGAATCAAGCGTTTGGTTGCTTCCAAACCGCCGATATTGGGCATATTTACATCCAGTAATATGACATCAGGACGCAGCTGTTTTGCCATCTTTATCGCCATATCACCGCTGTCTGCCTCACCGACGACTTCGATATCTGCACTATCTGCCAGCATACGGCTAATACCCATCCGCACCAAATCATGATCATCTACTACTAATACTCGAATCATTGTTATACTCTTTTCTATCTATCAGAATAAAAGGTGCACTACTAAATTTAAGTCATCTTAATCAATCTATTTGACCAATAACACTCATTTACGCATAAAAAAGCCAATATTAATTGCTTTATTTGGACAGTAGAGACGCAATAAGGTGTCTACTAGCGTTAATGTAATGCTATATTGCGCTAATGTTAACTAATATTGCTGTAACATCAAGTAAGTGTAGTAAAATTTGAATGTGGCACTGAAATGCCATCTAATTGATTTAGTACATTAAACTTAAATGCAAACCATGATACACTAAAAATACAAAAACTCTATGTGAGTATCTACAAACACACCTATAAACGCTACGTACGTAGTTGGCGTCAGTCAGTATGTCACTGATGACAGCACGTAAGCAGGAGGCAGAATGAAGCAACTACCATTAACCAAACAGCAATTAATCGCTGCTATGATTTCATTGAGTTTGGGCAGTGTCGCACAAGCCGCACTTACAATTAATGGTAGCGCCAGCGCTGAGTCTAGTGCTCGCCTGAGCTGGGGCGGTGCCGATAGCTTGTCTGAAGCGCGCAGTATCATGTCTAGGTCTGGCAACAGCTCTACGATTAAAAAAATAGATAACGGTTCTGGTACAACCAGTATTACCAATACGACCAGTTTTGGTAGTAGTAATAACAACAGTTATAATAATGCCAATAGCTACAACACCACTTATCGCGGTAGTTTTGGCAACAGTAATATGATTCCGATCAGCACCGATTCGCGCAGTGTCGCGGTTATTGATGCAGAAACCGGTGAGTCAATTTATCAAAAAGATGCGGATATCGCGCGTCCAATGGCCAGTATTACCAAGGTAATGACGGCTATCGTGGTACTTGATGCCGGCTTAGATATGCGTGAAGAGCTAACACTTGATCCAGAAGATTTCGTTGGTCCAAAGCGTGCCAGCTCTAACCTAAAGTCAGGCGATCGGCTCAATCGCGCTGAGATGCTGTTAATGGCATTAATGAAATCAGAAAATCCTGCAGCAAAAAGTCTTGCCCGTAATTATCCGGGTGGCTATAGCGCCTTTATACGCGCGATGAACCGTAAAGCACAAGAGCTTGGCATGAGTACCGCTTTCTTTGGTGATCCAACGGGTCTGGATAAGCGCAACGTTGCTTCCTCAAATGACTTGGTTAAAATGGTTCGTGCTGCTGGTAACTATGACGTGATTCGTCGTTTCTCAACCACTAAGAGCTATGATTTTTTTGTCTCTAACTTCTCAAGTGGTAACCGTACTTACAAAGCCAATAACACCAGCAGCTTAGTTCGTGATGGCAGCTATCCTATCGGCATCTCAAAGACAGGCTTTATCAATGAAGCAGGGCGTTGTGTTGTCATGGAGACGCGCGTCAATAATCGTCCCGCTATTATCGTGATTTTGGGTGCCAATAGTTCAGCAACGCGCTGGGGTGATGCCAAAAATATCTTAAATAGCTTAGCAACACGTCGCACGGTATAAGATTACAGCGTTAAACGCGCAGTATCAAAAGACATTTATAATAAAAAGGCTGTTATGTGATATAACAGCCTTTTTATTATGTCAAAAACGTATTGATGTTAAGGAGCATTACATGATTCAGTCATCAGTCTCTACGGTTTCTCATACTATACCTAAGCTATATTTGCTGACTAATGATGATGAGTTTAGCCTTTTATATCAAAAGTTAGAAGCCGCTTTAGCAACAGGATTGATTGCTCTTTTACAAATACGTCGTAAGCAGATATTAGCATTGCCTGACGGCGAATCTGTTCTTTATAAAGAGGCGCTACAAATCGTTAATTTGGCTAAAACCTACAATGTGCCAGTATTGATAAATGACAATATTGCTTTGGCCGAAAAACTTGGTATCGGCGTGCATTTGGGACAGCAAGATGGTGATCTTAGTGAGGCAACACAATCTTTAGCCCCGAATCAAATCATTGGTCGCACTTGTCATGGCGATATAACGCTAGTCAAAGCTGCGAAAACTGAAGGCGCAAGCTATGCCGCCATGGGTGCAATCTTTGCTTCAACGACCAAGCCCAATGCTGCCACTATCTTACGCCAGCAACTGATAGAAGGCTGCCAGCAAGATATAAAAATATGCGTGATAGGCGGTTTAACGGCAGAAAACATCTCAGAGCTGGCAGGGTTACCTATTGCTTATATAGCAATCGTTGGCGATATCATGGATTTACCTGTCCATCAAATCGCAACGCGTTGTCAGCAGTGGCAGCAAGTACTTAATAAGTGGAATGTGCCTGCTGAATGAATACTATTTTAAAATATAAGTACGAATTTATTCAGCGTGCTGCATACATAAAGTTGCATAAGGCAATGCTTGCAGGCGCTGTGCTTCGATAGGCTCAGCGCATACCTCACATTCCCCATAACTGCCACTTTCGATACGGCTTAAAGCGTGGTCTACAAAACCTAAGCTTTGCTGTGCCTCAACCATTAAGTTCTTGCGCATGTCATTCTGACGATAAGCAATCGCTTGATCTTCCCAGTGTTCATTGAGATCATCTTGCGGATTTTGGATATGGTCCTCAATATCAGCAATCCGAGTTTGGTACTCTTCTTTTAGTTGTAATAGGTTTTGTTTGGCAGCTTCAAAGTCGATACTCATTTATTTCTCCTAATGGTTTATTGTTATGGCACAAGTACGCTATTGATCATAAATAGCTAAACGACTCAGTACCACCACAAAATGTTAATGAGAGTGTTATTAGTTTGAGAAGATAAATTTGCTTATCGCTAAATTTATCTTAGGTGACATATAAGTACAGACTATAAAACTGTTAGAATACACCGCCTTAAATGCTTGCTAGGACAGTTTTCTAAAACTGCCAGCAATAGGATTTTGATGAAATAAATTTGCTAAAGCATATCCAATAAACTGTTGGCGAACCGTCATACAGATTGATAACAGATGATATATAGGAGCAGGTAATGAATTTTTTGCGTATGAGCGAGCTGAGTTTGACCGATAAAGTAGTGTTGATTCGTGAAGACCTTAATGTCCCTATTAAAGCGGGTAAAGTGGCTAGTGATGCACGCCTGCAAGCAAGTTTGCCGACGATTAAGATGGCGCTAGAAAAGGGTGCAGCAGTGATAGTCTGCTCGCATTTAGGACGCCCGACAGAAGGCAATCCTGAAGCCATCTATTCGTTAGCACCCGTTGCTGACTATTTAAGCGATAAACTATCCGCGCCTGTTACGCTGAATAGTGACTACCTCACTCAAGGCGTCGCTATCGAAGCAGGTGAAGTCGTACTGCTAGATAACGTACGTTTTAATGAAGGCGAAAAGAAGAATGATGCAGCGCTTGCACAAAAATATGCTGATTTGTGCGATGTATTTGTGATGGACGCTTTTGGCACAGCACATCGCGCCCAAGCATCAACAGAAGGCGTGACCCAAGCGATGCATAAAGCAGGTAAGACCGCCTGTGCTGGACCTTTATTGGCAGCAGAGCTTGATGCTTTAAGCCTAGCACTTGAAACGCCAGCACAACCTATGCTCGCTATCGTTGGCGGATCAAAAGTTTCTACCAAATTAGAGGTTTTACATAGTTTGGCTGAGCTTTGCTCACAGATTATCGTTGGTGGCGGGATTGCCAATACCTTCTTAGCCGCGCAAGGTCATAGTGTTGGTGCGTCACTTTACGAAGCCGATCTGCTCGATACAGCTCGTGAAATCATGGGTAAAACTGAGATTTTATTGCCTGAATATGTAGTCGTTGCTGATAAAAGCGACATTGATTTTGCTGACTTCACTGGCTCATTACAACAAGCCTCTGCGACCATCAAGTCTGTCGACACGATTGGCGATAATGACATGATATTAGATATCGCGCCAGATAGTGCTATGAAATTGGCAGAGGCAATTACCAAGGCGAAAACTATCTTATGGAATGGTCCAGTCGGCGTTTTTGAAGTGGATGCGTTTGGTCAGGGTACTCAGATAGTGGCAGAAGCGGTCAAAAATAGCCAAGGTTTCTCGATTGCAGGTGGTGGTGATACACTTGCTGCGATTGATAAATATCAAGTGGCTGATGGCGTCAGCTACATGTCAACGGGTGGCGGTGCATTCTTAGAATTTGTAGAAGGCAAAGCCTTGCCAGCGGTTGCTGCTTTACAAGTTAATGCATAACCTCTTAACGATACTTAAGCAGATGAGTAACATTAGCCGTACAACTTAGCCGCAGTATCTAAGGTACGCTGTACGGATAATATTTTGGCTACTATTCATATCTTATTGTTTTCAAGGCAATAAGTTCGAATTGTCATCGATTATTATTAAGTGGTAATTATTTGTTTCTATACTGAAAATTATTATTGCATGTCTAATTTGCACTCTATAAAATAGCGCAAACCATGTATTTGACATGCTTTATTTATGAGGGATTTGTTATGTTAAAACGTCATTTATTACTTGCTAGTGTTCTTGCTGGTACTTTTGCAATCACTGCATGTAGCCAAGAAACACAAGATAAAACGGAAGCTGCTGCTGAATCAGCTGGCGAAGATGCTGCTGCTAACACAGAAGAAGCTGCTGCGAATACAGAAGCCGCTGCTGCTGAAGCTGAAGTAGCTGCCCAAGAAGCTGGCGCTGAAGCTGCAGAAAATGCTGAAGTTGCTGGTGCTGCTGCCACTAATGCCCTAGAAGAAACTGGTGATGCTATTGCTGAAGGCACAAGCAATGTCGTTGAAGGTACTGCATCAGCCGTTGCTGACGGTGCTAACGCAGTTGCTGACGGCGCAAATGATGTCGCTGTCGATGCAGAACAACAGTACTAAGTCGTATAAAGGCTAAGTCATCTAAAATCAAGCAACATAAAGCGCAGTCTATTCATTAATATAATAGTGGAAGACTGTTAGCTGATAAGTTGTTTTATAAGTCTATAAAATATATAAAAGCTTTGGTAATTGCCAAGGCTTTTTTTATTGGTAAAAATAATCAATTTGATCCATAAAAAGCAGGTCATGAATTTTTTATAGACGAAATCGACTATCTAACTGTGCAAACAAGGTATAAAAACCAAACAGACAAACAAATAGTCAGTTAAGCGCTACGAAGCGCTGGTAATTTTTGCTATAATCACGGCGTAATAATGACGAGCAGAAAGCAGTGGTTTTTGTTGGCTTATAATGGAATACCCATTGCAAAGCTAGGTCGCAGTGCAAATGTGGCAACGTCTTATTGTTAAAAATGATGTTTTAATATCATCTTCAAAATACTATTTTTAGAATATAACCAGAGAGCGTTTTATGGCCTTAATATCGTTACGTCAACTTTTGGATCATGCTGCTGAACACGGCTATGGTGTTCCTGCTTACAATGTTAATAATTTAGAGCAGATGCGTGCCATTATGATGGCGGCTGACGCCTGTGACTCTCCTGTGATTGTACAAGCCAGTGCCGGTGCCCGTAGTTATGCAGGCTCTGCGTTTTTGCGTCATCTGATTATTGCTGCTATCGAAGAGTGGCCACATATTCCAGTCGTTATGCATCAAGATCACGGTATGTCACCTGCTATTTGCCAACGCTCAATTCAGCTTGGCTTCTCATCAGTGATGATGGACGGCTCGCTTGGTACAGACGGTAAAACGCCGATGGATTATGACTATAACGCTAGCGTGACTCGCGAAGTAGTCAAGATGGCTCATGCTTGCGGTGTTTCAGTCGAAGGCGAGATTGGTTGCTTAGGTAGTCTTGAAACTGGTATGGCAGGCGAAGAAGATGGCTCTGGCGCAGAAGGCGTATTGGATCACGAGCAGCTATTGACCAGTGCTGATGAAGCAGAGCAGTTCGTTAAAGACACCAACGTCGATGCGTTAGCGATTGCTATCGGTACCAGTCATGGTGCTTATAAGTTTACGCGTCCACCGACAGGCGATATCTTATCGATTGAGCGCGTAAAGGAGATTCATGCCCGTATTCCTAACACTCACCTAGTCATGCATGGTTCATCATCAGTACCGCAAGAATGGCTAAAAGTCATCAATGAAAATGGTGGCAACATCGGTGAGACTTATGGTGTACCGGTTGAGCAAATCGTTGAAGCGATCAAGCATGGTGTGCGTAAAGTAAATATCGATACCGATTTACGTTTGGCATCAACTGGCGCTATCCGTAAATTCCTTGCAGAAAACCCTAGCGAATTTGATCCACGTAAATACTTTAAAGCGTCTATGGTTGCGATGTCAGATATCTGTACCAATCGTTTTGAAGCCTTTGGTTCAGCTGGTCAAGCGCATAAGATTCGTCCAATCAGTCTTGAAGGTATGGTTAATTTTTACTAGTAAGCTGACATGGTAAAAAAGACTGATTGATAGTTAGGTGATGTTTTAGCTCATTTTTATAATAGTCTATATAAGAGATCGTGGATTATGATTGGATTGATTAATGGACAGGTGCAATACTTAATGGCACCGACTGCCTGTATCATGACCACCTCTGGTGTTGGCTATGATATTGAGCTGCCATTGCCGTCATTTTGCCAATTGCGTCTTAATGAGCAGGCAAGCATTTGGACGCATTTCCATGTGCGCGAAGATGCGCAGCTGCTCTATGGTTTTATTGACCGTAAAGAGCGTGATGTCTTTCGCCAGCTGATTAAAATCAACGGTGTTGGGGCAAAAATGGCATTAGCAATGCTATCTGCAATGTCGGCTGCTGAGCTAAAAATGCATGTCGAGCAAGATTCAGAATCAGCATTGACACGTATCCCAGGTATCGGTAAAAAGACAGCGCAGCGTTTATTAATTGAGCTAAAAGATAAGCTGAAAAATATCGAAGTCGACAGCAGTCATTTAGAATTTGCTATGCAGCCGGCACCAATATCTGCTGAAGGAAGTATCATTGCTGAAGTTGAAGGCGCATTGATTAGCTTGGGCTACAAAGAAAAAGAAGCTCAGCAAGCTATTAAGGCGGCAAAAAGTAATGGCGAGACATTTGCAGATACGCAGAGCTTGTTAAAAGCGACGCTGCAGCAATTTCAAAGTTTTAAGTAGCGACATTTTTATAATAAAACCGTGATTTAAAAAAGCGATTAAAAATAAGCGACATTAGATGTCGCTTATTTTCGTTTTAGCACCTGCTTTATCATGTTTTGCATGACTTATGAGCAGCGTTTGGTTATGCTATTTATTACCTAATCTTTTAAAAATAATGCTTTAAGCATAATGGCAAAAACTATGATGCAAGATCGTTTGATTAATCCGCTAGAAGGGGCGTCAGATGCCCCTGATGCCAATATTCGACCAGCATTATTGGCGGAATATATCGGTCAGCCCGTCGTACGCGAGCAGATGGAAGTCTTTATTCAAGCGGCACGGGCGCGTGATGAAGCGTTGGATCATACGCTCATCTTTGGACCACCAGGCTTAGGAAAAACGACCCTTGCCAATATTATTGCTCGCGAGATGGGTGGCAATCTACGTTCTACTTCAGGGCCTGTCCTTGAGCGCGCTGGCGATTTGGCAGCGATGCTGACCAATTTAGAAGCTGGTGATGTCCTATTTATTGATGAGATTCACCGCTTAAGTCCGGTAATTGAAGAAATTCTTTATCCAGCGATGGAGGATTTTCAGCTGGATATCATGATCGGTGAAGGACCAGCAGCACGCTCTATTAAGCTTGATTTGCCGCCATTCACTCTGGTCGCAGCAACCACCCGAGCCGGATTATTAACGTCACCACTGAGAGATCGCTTTGGTATCGTGCAGCGACTAGAGTTTTATAATATTGCTGATTTAACCACCATTGTCAGTCGCGCCGCGCGGTTGATGCGCGTGCCAATGAGTGAGGATGGTGCCGTTGAAATTGCGCGCCGTGCACGTGGTACGCCAAGGATTGCCAACCGTCTATTACGACGTGTACGTGATTATGCTCAGGTCAGAGGCGATGGCAGTATCAATGGGGCGATTGCTGGTAGTGCGCTTGATATGCTCGCAGTCGATAGACGTGGTCTCGATCATTTGGATAGACGTTATATTGAGATATTGCACGAGCGTTTTGACGGTGGACCTGCGGGCGTTGAAGCGGTGGCAGCAGCGATGGCTGAAGACCGCGGTACGTTAGAGGATGTGATTGAGCCATACCTTATCCAACAAGGCTATGTACTTCGGACTGCACGTGGTCGAGTATTAACGCAGATGGCGATTGATCAGATGCTATAAAGTTAGCCTAAAAAAATGTGCCTACACTTAATTAGAATATTAAATGTAGGCACATTTTTTTTGTTTTATTTTTTATAGTATCTATTAAATAGTGTGTAAAGGCTCAAGCCAAACGCTTATGCCTATCTATTTTTAATAAATACTTATTATTGTCAGAAGTCTTCTAGTCAAAGCTATTAACGGTTTAGGCTAAGATACGCCACACGACTGCTAAGATCGCTAAGAGGTAAAAGATAGGTGAGAGCCAACCAATAACTTGTGTTGCAATTGCTATGAAAATAGCAAAGCCCGCCAGCGCCAACCAATCTCGGCGACGGTCGTTTAGCATATCGGCACGGATTTGTTGAATCTCACGCAGTTGACTGTCTTGACGTGATCCTTGTGAAGCAAGGCTCTGTAATCCTTGATCTAGTAGTCTTGGAATATCAGTGGTCGATAATAAAATCTCAGGCAGCTGCTGACGCAAGTGTTGTAAATTACGCATCGGATCAAGCTGCTCCTTAATCCAGCTGCTTAAGATTGGCTTGGCAAGCGACCAGATATCAAGATTAGGATACAAGTCGCGACCAAGTCCTTCTACATGCACTAAAGTTTTGAGCAGTAGCATCAACTGCGGTGGAATACTCATATGATGGCGGCGGGCGATATCTAATATTTGCATTAATACACCGGCAAAGTCGATATCGTTAATGGATTTTTGTAACATCGGACCGACAGTGCGTTTCATATCACGCATCAATGCATGCTTATCAGCACTTGGCGGTATCCAGCCAGCTCGACTGACGATATCAACCATCGCTGTAAAGTTGTTATTCATCACGGACAATAACATTCGCGCGACGATAAGCTGATCGTCTTTTGATAAGGTGCCCATGATGGCACAATCAAGCCCGATATAACGCGGCTCATGCCCTAAGTCCACGGCGGCCATATTTGCAGTCAAGGTATTGACTGGTGGCGTCTCGACAAAAACATTGCCGGGGTGCATGTCGGCATGGAAGAAGTTATCACGGAATACTTGGGTAAAAAATATCGTTAAGCCTTTTTCTGCCAATGCTGCACGGTCATAGCCTAATTGATCAAATACCTCAATTTTTGAGATTGGAACGCCTTGTATACGCTCCATGACCATGACGTTTTTATTGGCATCATAGACTTCTGGCACATACATCAATACCGAGCCCAAAAAGTTGTTGCGCATCTGCGTTGTATTGTCTGCCTCTAATGTCAAATCTAACTCGTTGAGCATGACTTGACGGTAGTCTTCAACAATATCGATGATGTGTATTGCACGAGCTGCTTCGATACGCGCCGATGCCCAATTGGCGAGTTCTCGTAGCAATTCAAAATCTGCAATAATGGTCGTGCGAATATCAGGACGAACCACTTTGACCACCACTTCACGCCCATCATGCAGCGCAGCGGTATGTACTTGGGCAATAGAAGCAGCTGCTAAAGGCTTGACGTCAAAACGTGCAAATAAAGAGCCAATAGATTGACCAAGACCGTGTCTAGGGTCTTGAATTTGCGCAATCGCGATATCAGAATCGAAAGATTTAACTTTATCTTGTAGTTGAATAAGTTGCGCAATAATCTCAGGTGGCACGAGGTCACGGCGGGTCGAGAGTAATTGTCCAAGCTTTAAAAATAGAGTCCCCATATCTTCAAGCGCGTATTTAATCGCATTAGGCTGATGCTTTTTACCCCACGCAGCTGGATGCATACGGATTAAACGTACCAAAGGTTGTAGCTGCGGCGCTTCTTCGACAGAAAAATGGGTGTCAATACGATAGGTGGCGGCAATGCGCCATAGCTCAAGTAAACGGGCGCGATGGGATAATAGCATGAGATATAAATACTCTAGATAAAGTCAAAAATAAGGTAGGCGTTGTAAAAAAGGCAACTATCTACTATGAGTTAAACGTGCTTGCTCATCTTTGATAGCGGCTAGTTTGGCTTCTTCACGTTCAACATCGGCGCGCAGTTTCAGTAGTTGCTGCTTAAGCGCATTTACTTCAGTTACATCTATTGGGTCAGGTGCACTATTACCTGCAACATCGTTTGCCCAATCGCTAACATCGTTAAAAGCACGCTTTGCACTATGACGCCAGCTGCCTTTAAGCTGCGATATCAGGAGGTGCAACTGGCTCGCCATCGATTTACCAATAAATGGTTCAAGTTGTCCCGCAACATCAGGATCAAAGCCTGCAACCAATTGATTGAGTTGCATAAGTACTTTGTAATCGCCCTCAATAGGCAAGTTGCCTTCTGTACCGCGCATGAGATTCAGTAGCTGGGCAGGGTTATCGACGGTAATAATACAATCTGGGCGGCTATGACCAAGACGCGCACGATCCATACTGGCTTTTTGACGCTCATTCATAGCGCCACTTTGCTCAAACACACTTTCAGTCGTCACTGGCTCAAAACGCAAGCGCTCTTCAGTGAATAACACATCTAAATTCACCTCAGGCGTGCCCATGTTGAGACGCAGCACTTTGCCAGCAAGTGGCGCTAAACCCGCTTTGGTAATCTCATCACTGGCAATAGCCATATTAATCAGCTTTTCAGCACCGGCCAAAAGTAGAACAGTCAGCATAAGGCTCTCGCATAGTCAGTTGAGCGCCTTAAAAGAGCGCATTATTTATAAATATAAGTTGCCATCATTTTACATAATGGCATTTTTATCGCTATGTATTGTAATTTAAAACTTAATCTTATGCTTTAAAGCCGCGATGTACCGCGACGATACCAGCTGTCAGATTATGATAATCACAATTTTCAAAGCCTGCTTGCTCCATCATCTGCTTTAGCGTCTGCTGATCAGGATGCATACGAATCGATTCAGCTAAATATTTATAGCTTTCTGAATCGTTAGCAACCAGCTTACCCATCATCGGTAGCGCCGTGAATGAATATAAATCATAGGCTTTTGATAATGGCTCAAAGATAGGTTTTGAGAACTCTAGTATTAATAAGCGACCACCTGGCTTAAGCACACGGTACATCGATTTTAATGCAGCATCTTTATCTGTGACATTACGTAGACCAAAGCTGATGGTCAGCAGATCAAAGCTATTATCATCAAATGGCGCTAGGGTTTCAGCGTTCGCCAAAACAAAATCGACATTATTACAGCCAGCATTAATCAAGCGCTCACGACCAACTTCTAGCATTGCCGCATTGATATCAGACAACACGACTTTACCGTTGCGACCGACTTCACGGCTAAAGACTTTGGCTAAATCACCCGTACCGCCAGCGATATCTAATACATGTTGACCAGCACGCACGCCAGATAAGCTGATGGCATAACGCTTCCACAAGCGATGAATACCAAATGACATCAAGTCATTCATGATGTCGTATTTTTTGGCGACAGAGGTAAATACGTCAGCCACACGCGCTTGTTTTTCTGCTTTATTAACGGTCTTATAGCCAAAATGGGTTTCTTCATGACCATCAGTATCAGACGTATGCGGGTTATTGATATCGTCACGTTGGTTAAAAAGCGTTTGTTTAGGGGCTTGAGTATTTGTCTGTGCAGCGTCATTTACAGTGCTATTTTGGGCGTGGTTTTCAGTATTAGCATTTGGCATAGTGGTTTGTTGCCCTTGTGGCGTTCCTATGGGTAAATCTTCAACATGAGTAAAGTCATTGTTAATAACGTTATTAACACTTGTAGCGGTATTTTGACGTGCTTTTACTTGAGCGGTAATATTTTGGTTATTAGTGATACTGTCTTGAACCAATTTATCTTGTATACGGCCATCAGTAGTCGTTTTATTATTTACATGATCAGTCATCGTGGTGTCCTATGATTTATTTTTATGCTTGTTTTTAGTCAGATAAAATACTAATAGTTGTTGAGACAATAGCGCTTATCATACAGCAAACGCAGCGGGCTTACCGTCATTATCCATGGCATGGACTTCATCAATAACTTCAAGCTCGCGCGCGCAAAACGGTTCAATAAAGCTGCTCACACTTTTTAATGGTTTCATGGCTTTAAAGCCTGAATCGATAAAATCATAAAGCGGCTGAAAGTTGTAGCGATACGCGGTGCCTTTAGCCATCGCAAAAGCTTTTTTGAGCATAAATGAATTCAAGTCTTTGTCAGTACGATAGCAAACGTCTTTTAAATTATTAATCTGTACGCGACGCTCAATAGCTTCATCAACCGTACGGTAAGCGAGTAGCATGTTTTCTTCATTGACAGCTAACTCTTGTTCGAGTAACCACTGCGCCAAATGCAAGTCAAGCTCAATCGCCAATATAGACGCTTGAATACCCATACTGCCAGCTTCTAAAGATGACTCTTTGGCAAGACGCTCAAGTTTCTTGGCTTTAGGGAGAATGCGCCCTAATTGTTCTGCCAATACTTTAAATTCATCACCACCATACAGCTGCGTTAAAAAATAATCTGCCATTAGCTGGTTTTTTGGTTGCTCAAACAGCGTGCTATGCGTACGCTTGATACGGGCTTGTTGCCATGATTGCACTTCATTAAGCTTCTTATTCAATGCAGCGTCTTCATGATGTGGCAGCGCCCAAAAGCGGTCAAGGTGCTGTTGTAAGTTGGCTAAAGCAGACATGGCAGGTCATCCTATAAAAATAATAATAGTCATCAAGTTGATAATAAAAGCTGGATAATAAGGGGGCTGGTTAGCGCTAAGTTTTCTACTTATAGGCAGCTATTAAACCATGCTCTTAAGATTTTGTTCACCTTAAAAGAAAATAAGACAGAATACAAATGCCAAACTGTTACATATAAAGATTGCACAGCGCTTTCAGGTAGTCAATTTCTAAGATTTTATAACACAAATTACATAGCCACGTTATTTACTAAAAGAGCGCAGTGCTATGATAAAACACCTTAGCTATTTTAGACGATTATTTTAAACCAATTATTTGATAAGACTATAGCGAGCATAAACATGAGCAAAAAAAAGAATAAAACAGATAAGTCAGCAAAAGATGTGAGCGCGCCATTTAACGAGCAAGTCGTCGAGCAGCGTCTTATGCCCAATCCTTTGAGCAAATTTTCAATGGATGAAGATGCGCTGCGATTGGCATTGGTTACAGCTCAGTTCGCTCTGCGTGCGACGCGCCAGCCAGAATCACCAAGCACTGATAAAGCCATTGGGCTATTAGTATTAGTCAATGGTATGGAGCAGGCAGGTAAGGGAACGGCGGTAACGCAATTGCGCCAGTGGGTCGATCCGCGCCTGCTTAAGGTAGAAGCGACCATTGGTTATTGTCCTTTAGCGCACCAACCGATTTGGCAGACGCATACCAAAGCCATGCCGCGCCATGGTGATGTGATGGTATATTTTGGCAACTGGTATGCAGATTTATTGTATAACGTGATGCGCATGGCAAGTGCAGAGAGCGAAAAGTCAGAAAAAAATAAGAAGAATAGGGATATTGAAGCGTTACCAATTGGTCAATGGCAAGACTATTTACGCCAGCAGCTAACGGAATTGCAAGATTTTGAGCAAGACCTTGTGGCAAATCAAACGCAGCTACTAAAGTGCTGGTTTCATGTCGATATCGAGACTTTGCAGGCGAGGCTTAATGATGACGAGCCAGATCCGAAATTTCTATACCAAATTGATTGGCATGATATGACGATAGTGGCTAAGTTCAATGAAGTTGCTGCCGAATTATTACGCCAGCAAGGGGATTGGATTATCATCGATGGCGCAGATAAATCGCAAGCAGCCATACATTTTTGTCATGAAGTCTTACATGCGATGCAAAAAGCCTTAGTTAGCAGCCGAGGAGAAAACAGTGCAGAATCAGATCAAGCACAAGATTCAAAGGATACTCATAATAATCAAATAGAGTATCAGTCAATAAAGTTTGAGCGAGTAAAAATACCTAAGGTACTTACTGATATCGAAGATTCAGATATTGATAAATCTGACTACAATGACGCATTGGCTAAGAAGCAGGCACGCTTGGCAGAACTGTTACGTGCGCGTCAAGGTCAACATGTGGTGTTTGCCTTTGAAGGTATGGATGCAGCAGGAAAGGGTGGCGCTATCAAAAGACTGGTGGCGCCACTAGATCCACGCGAATATCAAATTTATAATATTGGCGCGCCCATGTTATATGAGCTACAGCATCCTTATTTGTGGCGTTTTTGGCAAAAGCTTCCGAACGAGCAGACAGACCGCATCAGCCGTGTTGGTATTTTTGATCGTACTTGGTATGGGCGTGTCTTGGTAGAGCGTATCGAAGGCTTTGCGACGGATGATGAGTGGCAGCGCGCTTATGATGAAATCAATCGCTTTGAAGCTGCCTTAGCAGCGTCAGGCACTTTGGTCATCAAGTACTGGCTGGCGATCGATAAAAAACAGCAGCTTAAGCGTTTTGAGGAACGTGAAGAAACTGCATACAAACAATTTAAATTGACCGACGACGATTGGCGTAACCGTGATAAATGGTCAGATTATGTACAATCGGCGGCTGATATGCTGGCACGTACGGATACTAAGAACGCCCCTTGGTGTGTGATCGCTAATAATGACAAGCGCCAAGCACGTTTAGAGGTGTTAGACCACGCTATCGAGCAGCTATCCGCGTTGCTTGCTGCCAGCTAAGTCATAAAGTGCTACATAGATAAGTCTGCTTAAAGCCTTGGAACGCGTAGCAAATGCTAAGCGGCAATTATTTATCTTATAGAGGTACTTTTAATCCTATTCTTAAGCAGCTACCTATTTATTTATAACTATTAACTTGTGACTGTTATCACTTGAATTGACTATGGCAATTCAAGTGTATGTTGGCTAAAAATAACCCGATAACGTCTGATCTAAAGTATATATTTCTTAAATCTTATATTCACAGTTACAAATCTTGTAATATCATCATGCATTATGCGTCTATATTTAATATAATAGGCGCGTAATGAGCGTTGCTATCTATTAAAATAGCTTGGTCTTCTGTTTATTTGTCTTTAATATCAATGTATTATTCACGATAAATAGCTTATATAGAAGAACGCTATTATCATAAAAACGTAAGCCGCAAGATGCTTTAATCAGACGATTTGGCAATACCACTTGCGGCTTTATGACATTTTACTTAGGCGTTTTATCTTAGTTTCTGATTGTCGTTAAGCTCAATTGCTTATTTGCAAATGGCTATAACCGCTAAGATAAGATAATAAGGAAGGTGTCAAAGCATTGAGGCAGCTGTCTCAACAAAGTATTCTAAAATTGTATTTCAAATAACCACGTTGCGCGCATGTTATTGTATTTTTGGGTGGTAATAATCACATCATTAATAGCCGCGTAATGTCATCATTTGTCAATAATTTCAATCAGCTTACGCAGGACGTATCAACGTATGGGTATTAGCAGCAGCTCTACAGAACCAACAAAATCAGTCGGCTCTATGAGAATCAATCTATTTTTTGCCATTTTAATGATTGGAATGACCGCCTACTTTTTGTGGTGGGGTCTAGATTACACCATGCACCAGCAGACGACGCTATTTATTGTCGCCACTGCTTTTGGTGTTTTTATGGCATTCAATATCGGCGGTAATGATGTCGCCAACTCTTTTGGTACCTCAGTCGGTGCAGGGACCTTAACCATCCCGCAAGCGCTAGGTATCGCGGCGATATTTGAAGTATCAGGCGCCGTGCTGGCAGGCGGTGAAGTGACCGATACGATTCGAAGCGGCATTGTCGATTTAGATGGTCTTTCAGTAACGCCCAACCAGTTCATTTATGTCATGCTTTCAGCGCTCATCGCTGCTGCATTTTGGCTGTTGTTTGCCACCAAAAAAGGTCTGCCGGTTTCGACCACACACGCGATTATTGGCGGCGTAGTTGGTAGCTCAATTGTATTGGGTATCACCTTAGGTGGTACTGAAATGGCATTGTCGACAGTGAATTGGGGCAAGATTGGCACGATCGCCATCTCTTGGGTTTTGTCACCGCTACTAGGCGGCGTTTTGTCTTATCTGTTATATGGACAGATTAAGAAAAACATCATTGAATATAATGATAAAACAGAGACGCATATTGCTACTCTGAAAGACAGTAAAAAGACGTTAAAGCTGACGCATAAAGAGTACTTGGATGGTTTAACCGAGTCTGAGCAGTTGTCTTATACGTCAGCGATGTTGCGTGACCAAGAAATCTATAAAGATGATGATTGCGTCGTTGAAGATTTAGAGACGAACTATTACAAAGAACTTTATGAGATTGAAAACGAGCGCAGCAACCTTGATACCTTAAAAGCACTCAAGCAATGGGTGCCTATTATTGCGGCTGCAGGCGGCGCAGTCATGGCCTCTTTGGTCATCTTCAAAGGTCTGAAAAACGTCAATAATGGTATGACGACGTTGCAAGGCTTTTTAATTATGGGGATGATCGCAGCATTAGTATGGCTTGCGACCTATATTTATACTAAGAGTATCCGCGGTAAGCACAAAGAAGATTTGACCAAAGCCACGTTTATTATGTTTAGCTGGATGCAAGTCTTTACTGCATCAGCGTTTGCCTTTAGTCATGGTTCTAACGATATTGCCAACGCTGTTGGTCCATTTGCAGCGATTATGGATGTTATCCGCACCAATAGTATTTCAACAGAAGCAGCAGTACCACCTGCTGTGATGTTAACTTTTGGTGTGGCATTGATTGTCGGTCTTTGGTTCATCGGTAAAGAAGTGATTCAGACTGTCGGTACCAATTTGGCAAAAATGCATCCTGCTTCTGGTTTCTCAGCTGAGTTGGCTGCGGCTGCGGTTGTGATGGGTGCGTCGACGATGGGTCTACCAGTATCGAGTACGCATACCTTGGTCGGTGCTGTACTTGGCATTGGTATCGTCAATAGAGATACCAACTGGGCACTGATGAAACCAATTGGTTTGGCATGGATTATTACCCTTCCTGCAGCAGCAAGTATGTCTGCAATCAGTTATATAGTGCTGATAAATATCTTTTAAAAGTTGAAATCAAAGTCATTTAATTTTTGATTAATACAAATAGAAAACGCTTATCGATATCATATCGGTAAGCGTTTTTTTATAGAAAAATATAGGTGTCATCTATATATTAGTCAGTACCAAACTGCTTACGCTTCTTAGCAAAGAAGCGGTCTAAGCGATCCATAGCGTCTTCTAAGTCGTGTAAGTTGGGTAAAAACACCAAGCGGAAATGGTCATTTTTATCCCAGTTAAATCCTGTGCCTTGTACCATCAATACGTTTTCTTCTAACAATAAATCCATCATAAACTGCATGTCATCTTTGATAGGGTAAATCTCAGGATCCATCTTTGGAAAGCAGTAAAACGCGCCTTGTGGCATGGTACAAGAGATACCTTTTATCGCATTAAGACGGGTCACTGCCAACTCGCGCTGCTTATACAAGCGCCCTTTTTTAGACGTTAGGTCCTTCATGCTTTGATAGCCACCCATCGCTGTCTGAATCGCATATTGTCCTTGAACGTTAGAACACAGGCGCATAGATGCAAGCATATCCAAACCTTCGATAAAGTCAGCCGCATGTTCTTTACGACCTGAAACCATCATCCAACCGGCACGAAAGCCTGCAATACGATGTGATTTTGATAAACCATTATAGGACAACACCAGTACTTCATCGGTCAAAGTGCTCATCGGCGTATGTTCCATATCATCATAGAGAATACGGTCATAAATCTCATCCGCCATGATGATTAAATCATGCTCTTTTGCGACCTCGACGATTTGCAGCAGTACTTCATCACTATACAGCGCGCCTGTCGGATTATTGGGATTAATAACTACGATGCCTTTGGTTTTGCTGGTGATTTTGGATTTGATGTCTTCAATATCAGGATGCCAATTGTCTTCTTCATTACAGCGATAATGTACCGCTGTACCGCCTGCGAGATTGGCAGCTGCCGTCCACAGTGGGTAGTCTGGCATCGGAACCAGCACTTCATCGCCATCATTCATCAGCGCTTGCATGGTCATGACAATCAGCTCAGAGACGCCATTACCTAGATAGACATCACGAACATCAACTGCCGATAGCAGTCCCTTTGATTGGTAATATTGCAATACGGCTTTACGCGCTGAAAAAATCCCTTGCGAGTCTGAGTAGCCCGTCGCTTCCGGCAGATTCATCGCCACATCACGCAAAATCTCATGCGGTGCTTCTAAACCAAAAGGAGCAGGGTTGCCGATATTTAACTTTAAGATACGCTTGCCTTCGGCTTCCATTTTATTAGCAGTTTGCAGCAGAGGACCGCGAATGTCGTAGCAGACGTTTTGTAATTTATCGGATTTTTTTATTGAGTTCATAGAGTGACCACTCATCAGGTTATTTGGTGAATTTTTGTGGGGAGTAGAAGAGGTAGTTGTTAGTGTATTTTGACTAGTGCTATGAGGTTGCTCACCTGCATCGATAGCTTTATCGTTATCAGACGATATACTGTCAGAATCGTCATCTGATTTGCTATCACTTTCAAGCTCACCGCGCAACAAATACCCTTCGCTACAGCCTAAGAGTCGTGCAAGGGTAGGTAGCTTAGATGAGACAATCCCATTGGTCCCACGCTCCCAATTAGAGATAGCACCGCGGCTGACTTTAGCGCCAGCAGCAGTCATCGCTTGTGCCAGCTGCTCTGCCGTCATGCCTCTGTCACGGCGTAGCTGTACCAGTCGTTCAGCCTGTGTGCTTTTAGTCTTGTCATCAGCCGTCATTATGTAAGCCTTTTTTATTTTATGAATCTGTCATTAATCAGATAACGAAACCAACTCTCTTGGATAAGTATTAAGCTAATGCTCTAAAAGAGAACTACTTTCAATTAACTGTTAATGCAAGATATTATTGCATATCAAAATTAAATGCAAGTTATTTGTATATTATAGATTTTCACGATGTAAGAAAATCTTGCATTGCAGAGATTTATAATGCATTGAGAGACTTCAGCTCAATAAGAAACGATCTAACTTGTGATTTTTCGATATCAAATTGCCTACAGTATCTGGCACTGCCATTCCATGCAGTGAGTATTCTTGTTATAAACATCTTGAATAATAAGACGCTCGCCAACAGATAAAGCCTATCGTTTTTATAAAAAATAGCGATAAAGCCTTGATAAACCATTACTCACGACAGAGTAGACAATCAGTCATTCCATAAGGATACGTTATGCAAGACAATCAACTGAGTAAAGAAGAAATCAGCCAATTGACCGAGGCTGACTGGAAAGAGCGCTTAAGTGCTGAGGAGTATCATGTGCTGCGCGAGAAGGGCACAGAGCGACCATTTACAGGCGTTTACAACGATATTAATGATAAGGGCATTTATCGCTGTAAAGGATGCGGTGCTAACTTGTTTGAATCAGACAATAAGTTTGATGCAGGGTGCGGTTGGCCAAGCTTTGATCAAGGTATCGATAATAGCGCCATCGATGAGCATGTCGATGATTCGCTAGGCATGCGCCGTACTGAAGTGACTTGCAGCAATTGTGGCGCGCATTTGGGCCATGTATTCCCTGACGGTCCAAGTGAGACCACTGGCATGCGCTATTGCATCAACTCGTTGTCTATCGATTTAGATAAGTCTGAAGAATAGTGACAGCGGCGTGTAAGCTAACGAAGTAGTAGTAAAGAGTAGGGAGTATTGATATCTTCCTACTTATTTTTAATATCACTAAGCTTATTGACCACAGTGTCTAATGCTTGATAGCAAAAAAATAACTCACTTAAGGATGAATAATGACTACTATTTATGATTTTAGTGCTGAGCGTATGGATGGCATGACGCAAAATTTCTCTGCCTATAAAGATCAAGTGTTGCTAATTGTTAATACCGCAAGCAAGTGTGGCTTTACGCCGCAGTTTGAGGGCTTAGAAGCACTGTATCAGCAATATAAAGATCAAGGTTTGGTAATTATCGGTTTTCCCTGTAATCAATTCGGCAACCAAGATCCTGCTAATAATGATGAAATTGGCGCATTTTGCCAAAAGAACTATGGTGTCAGCTTTCCAATGATGGCAAAAGTCGACGTCAATGGCAGTGATGCTCATCCTGTGTTTGAATGGCTAAAAAATCAAAAAGGCGGGCTTCTCACAGACGGTATCAAATGGAATTTCACCAAGTTTTTAATTGATAGTAAAGGGCAGGTAATTGCTCGTTATGCACCAACGACCAAACCTGAAGCGCTCAAGGCTGATATAGAAGAAGCGCTGGCGGCAAAGTAAGTACTAGAGTGAAAAAGATTAACTATTCTGCGAAATTATAAAATCAATTAAAACAGATGCTTATAAATTTAATCACCAAAATAAGCAAAAATCTGCGATAAATATCAAAATAGTGTTTGACAGCCATGTGTAAATCTATATAATACACACCCACAGCAGCAGAGCTTAGTGACAAACTTAGAGCTCAGTTGATATTGAATAAATTGCTTAGCAATTGTTCGAAGGGTGATTAGCTCAGTTGGTAGAGCGTCTGCCTTACACGCAGAATGTCGGCGGTTCGAATCCGTCATCACCCACCACTATTTAGTATAGCGTTACTCTTAAGTAGTAGGCTAAGTGGTTAAATAAACTAAGTACGACCTAAGCAGCGGTAGTTCAGTTGGTTAGAATACCGGCCTGTCACGCCGGGGGTCGCGGGTTCGAGTCCCGTCCGCTGCGCCATATTTAAAACTTAGTTTTAATACAAAAGTTTCAACCTCAAGCATTAGATTGTTTGAGGTTTTTTTGTGCCTAAATTTCTCTTTAAACCCTTTATTTTTATGAGCTTGCCATTTTATTTTTTGTCACTTTTCTTGAAACAGCTTACTCTCTAATAAAAGAATACCTGGATGAATGCAGGTATTTTTTTATTAGAGAGCTTTATAATATTTACATACATCATTGTCTATTCCAGCTCTTCGATCAGCGCTTGCATCTCAGCGATTTCACGCTTTTGCGCTTTAATAATATCGTCAGCGAGCTGTTGCACTCTAGGATCTTCGATATCTGCTCTTGAGCTGGTCAAAATAGCAATCGAGTGATGTGGTATCATCGCTTGCATCCAATCGACTTGATCGACCGTTGATTGAGAGCGCACGCCCCATATCCCAACGGCAAACATCAACACACTTAGTCCATAAACCATCAAATTAATTTTGGTTTTTTTGTACATATTACCCATAAAGGCCAGCATAATAACGGCCATACCCGCACCCATGTAGAGCGCCATATAAGCTCGGGTTTCGCTAAAGTAAACATGACTCCATTCATAAGTATTGAAATACATCATGATGTACATCACAATCGTAGACGTCACAATCATCAGGGTGAACTTGATATAAGGGTTCATGCCCTGTTGATGATTCATGTTGTTTTGATCTGAAGCATTCATAGTATATCTCCTATTACATTAATAATATTAGAACCAGAATTTAACCCCTGCAGTCAAACTACTGCTATCAACTGCTTCATTATGTTGACGACGCTGATCTCGAGCACTACCAAGCGCTGTCTCATAACTCACACCCACATAAGGCGCAAGTTGGCGACTGAATGTCTCATAAGTGAGCCTCATTTCAGCATCCATCTCGTTAAAACCT
The DNA here is from genome assembly GCF_036861305.1 of Psychrobacter sp. S4(2024). NCBI lineage: Bacteria > Pseudomonadati > Pseudomonadota > Gammaproteobacteria > Moraxellales > Moraxellaceae > Psychrobacter > Psychrobacter sp. S4(2024). The sequence continues at coordinate 160,179 of NZ_JAZAQR010000004.1, forward strand.
TTGGTAATATGATTGTCGCTGTCTTTTTTACTAAAGGCTGTTAGTCCTACTTCCGGTATCACAACCCAGTGCTGGCTCAAACGCCACTCGTATTCTGCGCCAAGGTCCAATCGAACTTGTCCATCAGAATACAGATAAGCTCTGGCATCGGTTTCAATAAAGTAAGGCATAGTACCGACAATACCCGCCATAATGGCAGGTTTGTCATTTTCGGTATCATAAGCAACACCGGCCTCGCCATTCCAGAAGATACTTAGCGGCTTCCAGTAAGATAGTGAGGTCAGACTATCAATTTCTTTATCACCTTCGGTCTGAATACTACCTTCACTGCGTAAAGAGAGGCGGCGCTCATCTACGCCATACCAAGCACCAACCTCATAATTAATCTGATTGTCATCAAACTGATAACCTAAATCATCTACAGAAACGCCCCACAATGGCATATCACCCATCATCATAGGCTTACCATACTGTCCATAAGGAACGCCGTTTGAATAGTCAGGACTGCGCGCATCAGCTGGAGCCTTACCACCTTGCATACCTGACATATCCATGCTGCCATGATCCATACCCGACATGTCCATGCCGCTATGATCCATACCCGACATGTCCATGCCACTGTGATCCATACCTGACATATCCATACCGCTATGGTCCATATCCGACATATCCATACCGCTATGGTCCATATCCGACATATCCATACCGCTATGATCCATATCCGACATATCCATGCCACTGTGATCCATACCTGACATATCCATACCGCTATGGTCCATATCCGACATATCCATACCGCTATGGTCCATATCCGACATATCCATGCCGCTGTGATCCATATCTGACATGTCCATACTACTATGATCCATGCCTGACATCATCATGTCTTTTTTAGCAGTGGACGGGTCAGCAGCATTAGCAAATGATGATGCCAGCAGTACCAATGATGATGCCCCAGCGAACCGTAAACCTACTTTATGTATTTTCATCTCATCTCTCACCTATCAATCAAAGATTTGCTTAAATGACCGCCACTTCTCTAAACATACCAGCTTCCATGTGATAGAGCAGATGACAATGCCATGCCCATCGACCAGCTTCCCCTGTGACATCAAAGCTGATTTTTTGTGCCGGCTGCACCATAATAGTATGCTTGCGCACCTGAAACTCGCCGTTAGGCATGCGCAAATCGCTCCACATGCCGTGTAAATGCATCGGATGGTTCATCATCGTGTCATTGACTAAGGTAATACGCACGCGCTCATTAGGTTTAATATTAACCGGTGTCGCCTCACTGAACTTAACCCCATCAAACGCCCAGATATAGCGCTCCATGTTACCGGTTAAATGTAGCTCGATCTCTCGGGTAGGCTTGCGCTGCTCTGCAAATATTGCCTCATCGACAGAGCGCAGCTGGCTATAGTTCAGCACCTTTCTATCAATGTTACGCAGGTTAATACCTGGATCATCAAGGTTCATACGTGGACTGTCCACACGCATGTCAGATTTGAAGTCATACTCAGTTTTGGCATGCTTGGCTTTATAACCATCAGCACCCATAGCGCCCATCATATCTGCCATGGTGAGCCATTCGATTTTGTCCATAGCAGGCGTTGCTGCACGAGCACCTTCTTTGGTGGCAAGCGTTGCGGAGACATAGCCTGAACGGTCTATGTTTTGGGCAAATATGGTATGCGCATCTTTGGTCGGGGTGACAATGACATCGTAGGTCTCAGCCACGCCAATACGAAAATCATCAATCGCAACGGGTGCGACATCAATACCATCGGTTGCCACCACAGTCATTTTGAGACCGGGTATGCGCACATCAAAGATGGTTTGCGCTGAAGCATTGATAAAGCGTAATTTAACGCGCTGTCCTGCTTTGACGATTTGCGCCCAATTAGCCGCGGTGGTTTTGCCATTCATAAGATAGGTAAAAGTGTTTTCGCCCGACAAGTCAGTAAAATCAGTAGGCATCATGCGCATCTGATTCCACATTTTGCGTTTATCAAACGCAGTTTTCATATCCGTTTCAGCGATATCAGACAGTAGCTTCTTGAAGTCTGGCAAATGATAATTGTCAAAGTCGGCGCGCTGTTTGAGCAGCTTCAAGAGATTATGCGGGTTGCGGCTGGTCCAATCACTCAGCACGATCACGTGGTCTTCATCGATAGGATGACGCTCACGCCCTTTAGGTTCAATCACAATGGCGCCCAACATGCCGGTTTGTTCTTGGAAGCCACTGTGTGAGTGATACCAATAGGTGCCTGATTGTTTGAGTTTGAATTTATAAGTAAAGGTGCTGTTTGCAGGAATGCCATCAAAGCTAATACCCGGCACCCCATCCATCTCAAACGGTACTAGTAGTCCATGCCAATGAATAGAGGTTGATTCATCCATCTGATTATGAACACGTATCACCACCGTATCGCCCTCAACCATCTTTAGCGTCGGTGCTGGCAGTGAATTATTGATGAGCGTTGCCATGCTCTTTTTACCGTTGACAATAGCGGACTGTTTACTGACGTATAAATCAAACTCTTTACCAGTCAATATAGGCACTTTATGAGTGTTTTGATCACTATTGATAGTAGCACCCTGACTGCCCGAACGACCCGAATGTCCCAATGCACTACTGGCCATGGTCGGTATCAAGGAAGCGCCAAGGACAGCGGAGGATCCGGTTAAAAAACGTCGGCGGTTCAATATGTTCTGTTTATTCATAATGATGACCTAATTTAATTTGAGAGATGGTGGTTAAGCTTATGGTTATAATATTTAACGATACGTCAATTACGATTGGGAATCTTATTAAGCCGCTTTTGATGCTACTCACATTCAATTTATCCAGATCCCAGCCAAAAAAACCATCAAAATTATAGTTGCTGCTGAGGAGAGTCAATAGCGGCATAAACTTCTGTGGTGCCGTCTTTATTAAGCTGCATTACTTTATAAGGCATGAATTTATCTTGATATTCCATACCGGGGCTGCCAACTGGCATACTAGGTACGGCAAGACCAATGGCTGATATAGGAGGATTTTCTAAGAACTGAGCCATGTGTTTAGCAGGGACATGTCCTTCAAAGACGAAACCGTCGGTAGTAACGGTGGTATGGCAAGAGCGCATTTGCTGTGGTACGCCATAGCGATCTTTGAATAAAGAGACATCTGCCACATCTTGCGCGGTTGCACTTAATCCATTGTCTTTTGCATAGCCTACCCATTCTTTACAGCAGCCACAGTTGGCATCTTTATAGACGGTCGCTGAGACGTTTTTGAGTAATGATGACGGGTCGATTGCAGGAGCATCTGCCGGAGCCGAACTTTCGTTTTGTACTTGTGCATTCTGGGTAGCAGACTGTTCAACCTTTACTGGTTGAGAATCAGAGACACTGGTAGTAGATTGGCTACAAGCGGCTAGTGTAAGGGGTAGTGCTGATACCGCCATCAATAAAAGGACACGACCGGATAACCAGTGATGTCCATTAGAAAACCCGTGTATGTAATGTCTCATCAAATCACCTTTAAGTGTCTATTATTATGCTCGATACTCTAAAAACTGGACCCTATATTTGTGGTCTTAACTAAAAACGTTAAATGCAGCACCGTACAGTACTGCATTGTTAATAACGATAACGTTTAATGATGATGCTTCTATATACAGACAGGGTTAATGCTGCATTCCAGAACCATCTTCCGACATCTCCATACCCATACCCATACCATCATCCGACATATTCATATCACCATCAAATGACATGTCCATCATATCGCCATCTATCCGAGTGGTTAGCATCGTGTACTGAGCTTCATCTAATTCAGGTAGCGATCTGATAAAAGCGACCATTGCCCACATTCTATCGTCATCATGGGAGGCGCCCCATGCAGGCATTCCCGAAGCCATAATGCCATGTTTGATGGCCCAAAAGCTTTGCTTTGCACCGTCCTCAGTTTGATAACGTTTGACGATATCAGCCTTGGTAAAGTTGGGTGGCTTTGGATATAAGCTTTCGCTAAAGTCAGTTTGTGCCACTCCCGGAGACAAGTGACAGCCTGCACACATATCCTTATAGTCCGCGCCACCAGAGCTGATCATGTCAACCTTCTCTAAGTCTGGTACCACAATATCTTTACTGGCAGTTTGTATAGAACGATTGCGCGCAGTTTCTAAGAAGCTATACATCATTGGGCTATGCTCTTGGTCTGCACCCACGTTGACAATACCGCTGCTGACAACCGCAAACATCCCAACGATTGCCACAAATAAAGTAAAGAGCACACCCAATAAAAACTTCATATATTTTCCTAAAAACTTATTTCCGTTAATTTCTCTCTGCTATTAGAGAGGAGCTGTGAGTTAACAGAGCTGAAATTTTTAAGATTTACTGTCAGTAGTCACACAATGTTTTTGGTACATTTGCTTCATTTTGCTCATATTGGCCATCATGGCTTTCATAGCAGGGTCATTCATGTCCATCTTGCTATGATCCATTTTTCCCATCATTTGCATATGCTTTTGCATTTTTTCACAGTTCATTTGATCTTTTTCAGCATGCATTTTAGGGTCATGCGCTAGAGCTGAGGTTGATACAACAAGAGCGATGGCAGTAATGGCGATTGATTTAGTCAGTGCTTTAAATTGCGACATAATTAATTCCTATTGATTGGATTAAGAGCTATTGAGGGTAAAGCAGTTAGACCAGCCTCAATGATACATTACTCATTCTGACTGGCACATGACATTAAGATTACAATATTGTCATCTTCACATATTGGGATTTCAATATCCCAAGTAATCTTTTAGTATTACTTCTCGCTATTATAATTTTTCACAAAATACTTTTCAGATTGCAAATGTTGATCTTGATGCTGAACCTGACAAGCCACTCTAGCATCGATATAACTTTTCATTTGAGCATCAGATATCTTAGCATCATTATGATCAGCGTTTTTTGCAAAACTAGCAACCGCATCACAACTACTAAGAATAGAAGCATCTAAGTTCGTGGTGTGAGCATTGGCCGCTGACATACCAACTAACATTGATACCGAAAGTAAAGCTGCTTTTTTTAATGTACTATATTTTTTCATTTAAAACCCTTTGAATTCAAATAATAAATCATTTAAGTAAGATAATGGCCTAACTCATAGAAGCGGTCTATATCAGAGACAAGCTTCTATGTGGCGTTGATTTAGAATACTAAATAGAGGCTGACAGCTAGATGACACGGACATGACGTTTTTGTTAGAAACAAAACAATACTGTCATCTACTTGTCATTAGAACCAAATGTCATTATCCGCTTTTATCCGTAGAGCGCCGTTATAACAAGGACTTTTGATAAATATATAGATGATAATCTAACAACGTTAGTGATACGCTGTTGACAAATATAATGATATGAAGGTAAGCGACGATGAAAGTACTGTTAGTAGAAGATGAGCAAAAACTTGGAGAATATATTAAGAAAGGCTTAACTGAGGCCGGCTTCATCGTGGATCATTATATGACTGGTCTAGATGGCTATCATGCGCTAATGACTGAAGAATTTAGTGTGGTGCTGATGGATGTGATGCTACCTGACGTCAGTGGCTTTGAGCTGATACAGCGCTACCGTGCCGCTGGAAAGCATACGCCTGTTTTATTTTTAACCGCTAAAGATGATTTAAGTGATCGAATCAAAGGTATTGAAATTGGTGGCGATGATTATCTGACCAAGCCTTTTGCTTTTGCTGAGCTGATTGTTAGAATAAAAAGTTTGCTGCGACGTGCCAACCAATCGGACTATAAAAGCACAGTCATCCATACCGCTGATCTGAAAATGGATATTGCCAAACGCACTGTATACAGAGGCGACACCCTTATCAAACTGACTGCCAAAGAGTTTGCTCTATTACAGTTTTTCCTAGAACGTCAAGGTGAAGTACTGCCACGTACTGTGATTGCCTCGCAAGTATGGGATATAAATTTTGACAGCGATACCAATGTCATTGATGTAGCTATCAGACGTCTACGAATCAAAATCGACGATGGTTTTGACACCAAGCTGATTCACACAGTACGCGGTATGGGCTACAGGTTAGAGCCGCTGGCTCTAGGCATGGGTGACGATGACAAAGATGATCCAAAATAAAATGAGATATAAATTCAAGAATCGACGTTGGCCGCTGTTATGGCGCACTGTTTTTTTACTGACCATATTTGTTGTCATCTCTCAAGTCATTATTTATATATGGGTTCAGCGCTCTGTTAACGAGCACTTTGAGCAAATGGACTCAGAGATCATTACTCATGCCGCGTTTAATTTGCGCAAACGTATGGTTGCCTTGGGCGAAGAAGTAGAGCCATTAACAGCTTCAAAGTCCCAATCACTCATTGATGACAATCACCTACATTCTTCTTGGCTAGATTATGATTTAAAAACGCTAATATCAGATAAAAACGGCAAATTATTATCCAGCGATCCCAGTAATTTCATCCATGATTTACCGACCGACTTTAGCTTGTTACAACTACGGCAGGACTATCGCGATCAGCAGTTTATGATCAGGATTAATAGTAGACATTATCGAGCGATGGTCATTGCAAACCACGAGGCTTTGGCACTTATTGCGCTGCCTATCGATGTTCATCATCAATATCTCATACATTTTAATCGCCAGCTGAGCTTGATATTGATCGCGATCACACTATTACTGGTGTCAATTGCTGCATTAAGTGTCTATTGGGGATTTGCACCACTCGCTACTATCGTCCAAAAGATGAAGAGCATTAATCCTGAACAGTTACATGAAAGAGTGGTGGTCAGTAATATGCCCTTAGAGCTACGACCATTGGCTGAGTCTTATAACTTAATGATGGAAAAGCTGGAAAGTAATTTTGAATCGTTATCACGCTTCTCAGATAATATTGCCCATGAGCTACGTACTCCGCTGGCGACGCTTGGCACTCAAACCCAAGTGATGTTAAGTAAGCCTAGAGCGAGCCATGAATATGTTGAGCAGCTGCACCATCAGCATGACACCCTTGAGCAGTTATCTACGCTGATTAATAATATGCTGCTGCTAGCAAAGACACAAAAAGGGCTGTCTGACTCACAGCTCAATCAGATTGATACCGAGTCAATGTTCACTAAGCTTATTGATTACTATGAGCTAATCGCAGAAGATCGGAATATCTCCTTTGAAAAGACGGGCAACTTCCAAGCTGTGCTAGGAGATGAAAGCTTATTACAAAGACTGTTCGCCAATCTCATGTCAAATGCCATTTATTATGCTGCTAGTGACAGTGTGATTATTATTGAAGCCTCTAGTATTGAGATCCCCACTGTGCCTCATACTGTCACGAGTGATAAGCAAGATATGAGGTCGTCTATATTAAATCCTGCATCTTTCAAGGTAGTGATCACCAATCGCTTAGATCAACCATTGACTCAAGTAGAGGCTGATAAACTGTTTGAGCGCTTTTACCGTCATGATAAAACGAATACGATGCATTCGGGAACAGGCTTAGGCTTATCTATCGTGCAAGCTATCGCCAATGCCCATAATGGCAAGGTCAGTATTACTATAAAAGATGACTCTTACTTTCAAGTCAATGTTGAGTTGATGATGGCTAGATAAAGAAGTATCAAATAAGAAAATTCGAGCTTCTCGTTCCACGTAGCCAAATAATTAAGACTGTATTTAGATGTTATTTTTTAAGCAAAGTTCGCCTCGATTATTTACATAATTGAGGCTTTTTTCTGTCTAAAAATTCTCCAAGCATTTCAGCAGTAGATTATTGACCACAGTAACAATATTTCTTCCTCCTTTACAAAATTAATATTCCTGACCATTTAGTCAGTTATTTTAATAAAATCATAAACTTAGATGATATCAATAACTTAGAGTACGTTTTTTACTGATATTTGGCGCTAAAATGCAGTTGTCAGCCCTCATAAAACATGCTTAAATGTTTCAAAGTATTAATAATTGCTGCCAAAATTGGGATTACTGAAATAAGTTATTAAGAAAATCTTTGTAGTTTCAGCAGCATTGATGCTTGTTTTGATGACGTTTTATTTTTACTGAAAGCTAATAGCCTTTTTCCCTCTAGCAGTACGGGTGCGTTTTAACAGGAAGTTAAACCCCGTTTATAGCCATGATAACCATGATGGCAATGTTGCTAGGCACCAACGACTGTAAATAAAGGAATACTACTGTGCGTGATCATTCATTTATAAGCCTATCCTCAATCACTAATAAGCTAACCTATGCGCTTGTTGCCATTGCTGCTTTAGGCGCTATGAGCAGCGCTCAAGCAAAAGTGCTCTTCACTGATACCAGTATCTCAGCGCTTTACGGTACTGATTATGAGCTAGTGCCTCAAGAAACCTTAACCACCGTTACTTTAGAGCATGCCTCGACCCATACATGGGGTGGTGTATTTTTCTTTGTCGATCGCCATCAAGGTAAAGAAAACGCGGCAGGTAAAGAGTTTAAGGAAACCTATGGTGAGCTTGCGCCCAAACTTAAGCTGGCAAAGTTTGATAACAGCTTTATCAAACAAGTCAATTTAGCGGGGCAGTACGAGTTTGGCTCAAACAGTAACGGTTTTAGTCAAGATAACTATCTGGTAGGTGTTGGCGTGGATTTAAATGTCCCTATTCCGGGTATGAAATATGCATCGGCATCGCTATATCATGCGTTTAATGAGAAGGACAATGCTGATGATCAACAGATTACCTTAACCTACGGCTGGGAGAAAAATAACTTTGTCATAGATGGTTATGTTGACTATGCATTTAACAGCGAAGATGATTCTGTGAAAGATAATATCCATATCAATCCGCAATTAAAATACAACTTACAAGAAGTGTTGGGTATTGATAACCGCTTAGAAGTCGGTATGGAATATAGCTACTGGAAGAATAAATTTGGTAGTGACAAAACGCAGAATGCCGCGAGCGCTTTAGTGAAGTTCCATTTTTAAACAGTCATTAATTTTTAAATATGATTAATAAAGCCCTCATGCTAACTTTATCGGTTGGATGAGGGTTTTTTGTTATGTATGCAAAAAAATCGAAAGTCAGATAGGCTTAAGAAAAAAATAAAGGTGCTAAAAAACCGCATAAATTTTAAATTTGACTCATGCGCTTATGGGCGCTGATAGAGTCGACTGACACTTGCAATCAGCGCCACCATGACCATACCCATTATGATAAGAATAGCAGACATCATGTGTGCTGCCTCGTAATTCAATGCTTCTACTTGCTCATAGATAGCAATGGAGACCACTTTGGTTTCACCCGAAATACTGCCACCAATCATCAATACCACGCCAAACTCGCCAATGGTATGCGCAAAGCTGATTAAGCTGCCAAGGATGATACCGATACGAGCTTGCGGTAATGCTACCCGTATAAAGCGTCTGAAACGGCTGGGTTCCAGTAAGCTTGCAACCTCCATGACACTGGTTGGAATGCGTAAAAATTGCGCATAGACAGGCTGAACAAAAAAAGGCAATGAGTAAATAATAGAGCCAATGACCAGTCCTTCAAAGGTAAAGACAAAGGCGCTGATATTGTATTGCAACAGCCACTTACCGATACCAAAATTGGGGCTCAGTAATAATAATAAATAAAAACCAATCACAGTAGGCGGCAAGACCAGCGGCATCGCAATCACGCCCATGAGCATAATTTTGATGCGCCCAGCGATACGGCTGCGGCTGGGCTTTGCCAGCCAATAGGCTAATGGGGTTGCGAACACTAGCAAGCATAAGGTAGTGACACCAGCAAGCTTGATGCTTACCCACACAGGAAGCAGCATATCTGAGATAAGAGCAGGAGACATCATAACGTTACTGTTTATTTACCTTTTATCTAATAGCGCACTTTTACCATGTTATATAGAGCATCAATTATAAAGTACCGTTTATCGTATCCTTTTTTTTCAAACATCATAATAAGAAAACACATTTATAATGATATTTAAAGCCTTATTCATAGCGGCTATAAATAAATTACCGAACTGCTAAATAACCAGCTCTAGAGAAGTAAGCTTGTCCTGTAGGAGAACGTAGATAATCCGTGAAATCTGCTGCATTTGCTTCATTAGTAATGAGTATGCCGTCTTGTAAAATAGCAGGATAAGATGTTGGTGGTAAGAGGTAAAAATGCTCAGGTACTGCTTTCATTGCTATGACTTGTGAGTGCGCAACAAAGCCATAGTCGACACTACCAGTATGAGCATACTGGAAGGCTTGACCGATATTTTCAGCTTGGATAAGGCGTTTTTGTGCTGTTAGCGCGTCATAGAGATTTTGTGATTCTAAATAGACTTTGGCAGATTCACCGTAAGGGGCAAGCTCAGGATTGGCAATGGTGATTTTGCTTTTATCATTGTTATTAAGTAGCTCTGTCAATGTGTTTTGATCGAATACACCAACAGCTTTGGTGGCACTATAAATGGACAGTTGCCCTTGGGTATAAGTAAAAGGCGTATGATTTGCATCACCTTTAAAAACCTCATTTAGCAGCTGTGCGGGGAAGTCTTGGTTGGCCGCTAAAAAGATATCATATGGTGCACCTGAGATAATTTGAGAATAAAGCTTACCTGACGAGGCAAAAGTGACTTCTATTTCTTGGTTAGGTAAACCCTTATCAGTTTTGTAGCCCTCGATAATTTCAGGCAATACGTCCGATAAATTGGCAGCTGCAGCGATACGGAGTATTTGACTTGGCTCAGCGGTATTGTTGATCTCAGCTGGCAAGTCAGTACCTTTTTCTTTAGTACAAGCCGTTAGCATCAAGGCTAAGCAGACTGCTGCCATTTTTATATTCTTACCCATTATTGCTTAGCCATTTTGAAGAGTCATCTTGGTAGTATTCTTGCTTCCAAACGGGAATGTCCGCTTTTATCGTATCTAATATCCAGCGGCAGGCATCAAAAGCAGGATAACGATGGGCAGAAACCACGCCAACCCAAACCGCCACATCACCAATCTCTAAAGCCCCGATACGATGAATGGCGATAGCGTGAGTAATTTCAAAGCGCTTTTTGGCTTCTTCGATAATGGCACGTCCTTGATTGAGTGCAAGTTCTTCATAGCCATAGTAGGTCAAGCGGTTGACGCTACTGGCATTATTGTGATTACGTACACGACCTTCAAAGCATACGAAAGCGCCGCAACTGTCATCATCAAGGGTTTTCTTTAGTCGATTTTCATCAATGTCTGAATCTAGTAGCGCAAAGCCATCACGTTCAGCGATGAGATAAGCCTCATCGATGCTACGCTTAATGCTCATCGACTGCCCATATACTTGGTCTGCCATATATTGTCTCTATTTATTATTCTTAAAATTTTTAGCGATACAAATAAGCGTCTAAATACTATTAACCGCCTGCTACTGGAGTAATGAAAACCACGCTATCGCCATGATTAATCTCATCTGTCCACTTGGCAAAGTAATCGTTTACTGCCACACGCAGCTCTGACTGTGGACGGCTAAAACGATGCTTTTGGCGCAGTTGGTCGTATAACTCGGTCAATGACGTAGACTGTGGTACGTTTACTTTTTCTTCATGACAATTGGCTTCATCGGCTAAGCTGGCAAAGTATAAAACGGTGATATTCATCGTCGTATTTATATCGTCACTGCTTTCTATTAAATCGCTCATAGAAGTCTCCATTATTTATTAATTGCCAAGCTTTATATCTATCATATCGCTATGGCGTATTTACGCATGTTGATAGTCAGATTTGCCGCCCGTCTTATTCATCAGATGGACGTTATTGATGATGATGTCGTGAGAGATGGCTTTGGTCATATCATAGATAGTTAGGCAAGCGACGCTGACAGCTGTCAGTGCTTCCATTTCTACGCCGGTTTTATGCGTAACTCTGACAGTAGCAGTGACAGTAATGCTGTTTTGGCTATCGTCGTATTCAAAATTTAAACCAATCTTATCTAATGGTAGGGGATGACAAAGTGGAATCAGGTCATGGGTACGTTTTGCAGCCATGATACCTGCGATATGAGCGGTCTGCGTGATACTGCCTTTTTTGGTCATACCATCAGCAGCTTTGATTTGCTCATAAATTATCGCAGGGAAGATCACTTGCCCCTGCGCACGCGCTTCTCTTGTCGTCGCTATTTTGCCACTCACATCGACCATGGTGATATCACCGTCGCTATCTAAATGCGACAAGGCAGTTTGAATGGTTTTTTGACTGCTGATATTCATTTATCATTTCTCTTAAATGGCTAGTTTCTCTCAGTAAATCTTATTATATGTAACGTAAAGCAATACAGGCACGCTCAAAATCTTTAGGCGTATTGAAATTGGTAAGACATTGCCAATCCTCTGAAAACGTTACAGGCTGCACAATTGGCTGAATAAATTTCATTACTTGGCGCTGCCCATTGTCAATATAATGCTTTAAATCCGGCTCAATACTTAAGCGATAAATACCTAACAATGGATATAAATGATGCTCATCGGTAAGACAAATTACCGACTTATCTACAGCTTGCGTTATATAAGGTTGTAGTTTTTTCCATAAATCGGTTACAGCAATCAAGCTATCACAGCTAATAATCATCAGCCAAGATGCGTACGAATTTGCCGCATTGGTTGATTGCATAATCATTGAGCTGGTCAAATATTGTAATGCCGCCTCTATGGCGACCAATGCGCCGCCGGTTTCGATCTGTTCATTGTCATTACTAGCAAAATCGTCAACCGAAAGGTAATCAGTGATATGAATGATGGGCACTTGCGGGTTATTCAAAATCAAATCTGGATTGATACCAAAACCACGACCGTTATCTGCAATCATAATAGGCACATTATAAGCAGTGGCTGCGCTTAGTTTAAGCGCTTGCCTGACATGATAATCAAGCAATTGCTCATTGGTTGGTAGCATTAACTCAGCTTTTGGCGAACCCATACGTTTGGATGCACCGCCTGCTAAGATGACGATACCTGCTAAGCGATTCAAGTGATCTATATCGCTTGAGCTATTTACACTTTTTAAGGTATTTACAGCATCTGTCATGATTAATCGTGACCGGGGTTGGTACGCATAAAGTGCGGGACAAAATTACAAGGACGCGTGCGGTTATCGAGCTGCTCTTGTAAGATACCTTCCCAAGCAGTGCGGCAAGCGCCTGATGAGCCGGGTAAGCAAAAAATGCCTGTGCCATTTGCCATGCCAGCTACGGCGCGAGATTGGATGGTAGACATGCCGATATCGTCTTTTGATATTAAGCGGAACATCTCACCAAAACCATCTACTGACTTGTCAAACAAGACGCTGACTGCCTCTGGAATGCTGTCTCTAATATAAAACCCCGTACCGCCAGTGGTAATCACTGCATGAACATTTGGGTCCGCAATCCAGCCGCTGACAACGGCTCTAATCTTATAGATATCGTCGGTAATCAGTTGACGATCAGCAAGCTGATGCCCTGCTGCGGTTAACTGATCGACCAGATATTGTCCTGAGCTGTCTTCTGCCATCGTACGACTGTCAGAAACGGTTAATATCGCGAGATTAAGTGGGGTAAAAGGTGCTTGCAGCTTGCTCATGAATGTTCCTTGATAAATATGCTTATTATGAAAAGTATTGCTGATAAATTAACCACCAATCATCGACAAGTTATTCATAATGCCACTGTTCGAGTCATGAAGATGATGGTGCTCAGGTTTAATGGGCATAAAACTATGTAAAGTACTGACCAGTCCTGCAACATCATCTTGCTGCAAATGCTCACGAATGTCGTAATTGCCTTGATCAAATAGGCAAAGATGCACCTTGCCTTGACTGCTAACCCGCAGGCGATTACAGCTGTCACAAAAATGGGCTGCATATGGGGCAATCAGGCCGATACGCCCTTTATAATCAGGATGACTGTATTCAATTGCTGGACCGTCGTTACTGCCGCGTTCATGGGTTTGCCAGCCGTCTTCTATCAGATAATTGGTAATGATGTCGGTTTGGGCATGCTGAGCAAAAAACAAATCGCTGTTGTCACTGGTCTGCATAAATTCAATAAAGCGATAAGTGACTGCTCTATCTTTGACATAATCAATGGCATTCATTAAGTTTTCAAAGGCAGTTTCTGCCATCAGAATGCTATTTATTTTAAGCTTAATATCGGTGGTTGCCAGCAAGGTATCCATATCAGCCAAAAGTTGCGGCAACATATCAAAGCCAGTCATCTTATGGAAAGTAGCGGCATCAAAGCTGTCCATACTGATATTAAGCTGATTTAGTCCGGCTGCCTGCCAACTAGCCAAATGCTTACCAAGCTTATAACCATTACTGGTCATGGCAACGGTTTCAATGCCTTCAGTGTTTTTGATTGTTTTAATAATGTCTACCACATCACGGCGTATAGAAGGCTCACCGCCCGTAATCCTGACTTTTTTGGTGCCAACTTGAGCAAATCCGCGGATTAACGTAGCAATTTCAGCGACACTAAGCTCATCTTGTGGAGGTTTGCCTTGATAGCCATGGGGCAAGCAATATTCACAGCGAAAATTACAGAAATCAGTAATCGATAAACGTAAATAGGTCAAACGTCGTGCAAAGCCATCTGTTAATAGTTGAGCTAATAATGGTTGAGCTAGGTTAGCTGCAGAATCAGTAGACAAAACCGCCAATTTCGATGGTAAATGATCATCAAAAAAATTAGATGCAGCAGTAGGCGAATACAGTTGAGCATTTCCTATGGTGGGGGCAAGATGGTTCATAGATGATTACCATTAATATAAAATATAGTGTGTACTTTTAAGCGTTGCCTCAGGTTGTGAGTGAAATAGGCTATTCAGGTATAAATATGGCGGATTAACTACAAATAACAATCAACCGTCATTCAATTAGTGACTAACATCAGAGTAGCAGTTAGATAATAAATGTTAAGTTTTACACGGCTTATAGCATAGAGGTTTATTCACTGTATCATTTTTAAGCGACATTCACTATATCCAAGGGAAAGGTTGCACTTGTACGCTTTCGCCAGCGGCTACATTGCCAGAATCTTGTGCCAATACGATAAAGCAGTTGGCATGGCTCAGCTGTTTGATACGGTGTGATTGTTGTTTGGTAAAGCTTTCAACGTAAAAACTGCCTGCTTCATCTTGGGTTAAAACGCCTCTTTGGAAGTCCTTACGACCCGCTGATTTTTTAATATCGTTTTTAAGTGTTGCCATGACTGTTAATTGCATAGGTCGCTCTGAATGAGACAAGCCTGCCATTTTCCACAAAGCAGGAGTCACAAACTGTAGCGTACCAACGACCGTCGATAGTGGATTACCAGGCAAACCAAAATATAAGACAGGCTTGGCAAGGTTTTGTGTCAGCTCACCAAAGACAAACGGCTTACCAGGTTTCATCGCGACTTTGTAGTGATTAATCTTGCCCAATTGCTCAATGACGGTGGTCAAAAAATCATAATCACCAACGGATACACCAGCGGTAGAGATCAGTACGTCACACTCTTGCATGGCTTGAGTGACAGCAGCCGTCGTTTTGTCTAAATCATCAGGGATAATCCCATAATCTTGAATAGCTATTGGTAAATCAGAGAGCAGGCTTTTAAGAGTGGGGGTATTAGAGTTATAGATTTGCGCCAAACTTTTAAGCTCATTGCCAATCGCCACTAGCTCATCGCCTGTCGCGAATACACCAACGATTAAAGGCTGATAGACGTTGACTTTATCAAAGCCTAAGTTAGCCAGCAAGCTGATATCAGCAGGATTCAGCCGCTTACCTTTAAATAAAACGGCTTCTCCCGCTACAATTTCTTCGCCTTGTTTGCGAATATGGTCATCAGACTGAGCCGTTTGGCTAAGGATGATGGAGTATGGCTTTGATTTATCAATGCTGCTTTTTATCGCGGCAAAATTGGTGTTTTCTTGCATGATAACGGTATCACATTCATCAGGTACGACCGCACCAGTAAAGATGCGTACTCCTTGACCTGACTGGATATCACCATTATAAGGGCTACCAGCTTGCGATTCGCCGATGATGATGATGGTGGTATTTGTTGCAAGCTTAGTCCCTTTAGCAATCGCATAACCATCCATCGCGGATAGGTTCTGTCTTGGTACCGAAAAAGGTGAGACGATATCTTCAGCCAGTATGTGATGACAGCTGTCTAATAAATCATAGTTAGCGACGGCTCTTTTATTAAGCGGATAGTCGTTATTATTATAATTCTCTACGCGCTGCTGTATCTCAGCTACAAGCCCTTCAACCGTAATCATAACCTTGTACTCATCTTATTAATGTTGAGCTATATATAGCATCAGACATACTTTATACCATAAGAATGACATGGCTGACAGGGATTTCATAAGCGGAGTTGTAAGATATGATTGAGGTTATGCATTAGAAAATAAATAAAAATAGAGCAGATTTTAATATCAATTTACCGAGATAGTTTTTTATCGCTTGCTCGAAGAAAACGATGCAGAAGCTTCAAAAAACCATCCCAGTAATGCTATTTTGTCATTAACAATTGCTTATAACCTTAAGCCAGCTCTATACTCATTTTGGGACCAAAGGGTTCGTAATGAATGTTATCAAGGACATGGTCAAGGATGATCAGGCTATCAATAATGCTTTCCATAAAAGGCATGGAACCACAAACATAAATATCAGCAAGTTTAGGCAAATTGCTAAGCCAAGCTTCATTCAGAATCTGCCCAGACTCAAAGTAAAAAATGTGCTTTTCTACGTTTATCGCAGCAGCCAATAGTTTATTAACTTCACTATCAAAAGCATGATGCTCTTGGTTTTGGCAAGCATAAACCCAAACGATAGGACGTTTTGGATTGGCGGTAACTTGAGCTTCTAACATGGATAAAATAGGTGTCACGCCAATGCCAGCACTGATCAGCACCAAGGGAATATCGTCTTGCTGCACCAAATCTTGGTCTAGCTCAAAATCACCAGCCGGTGCCGACAATAAAACGGTGTCACCGACGGCTAGATGATCATGTAAATAATTAGACACTAGACCGTTATGCTCATTGCGATTGTCACGTCTAACTGCAAACTGGATACCTTGATCGCTATTGGCTGAGTATAAAGAGTAATGACGCAGAGCGATATGATCGCTGTCTGCTGGGTCTGTTTTTACGGTAATGTATTGACCAGCAGACAGTTTAATCTTGCTTAAATCGATAGTCTGATTGTTTACTAAATGGTCATTTACCGGGACGACGGTAAAGGCGGCGATATCAGTCGCTGCTTCTACTTTTGCCGTTACTATAAACGGTGCAAAGCCTTGCCATATTGCCTGCTCATACATACCGTGCTCGATTTGGATAAATATCGAGGAAATCTCATCATAAGCTTCTGCCCAAGCCGTAAGGATATCGTCAGTTGCTGCATCACCCAATACTTCCTTGATGGCAGCAAGCAGATGCTTGCCAACGATAGGGTAGTGCTCTGGTAGGATTTGTAAGGCGCGATGCTTATGGCTGATTTGCGTCACTTGCGGCAATAATGTCGCTAAGTTTTCTAGATGTTTAGCCGCTGCCAAAACCGTCATTGCCAGTGCAGTCTGTTGACGACCAAGCTTTTGATTGGTTTCATTAAAAATATCAAGTAGTTCAGGATGCTCATGAAACATATTCTTATAAAATACAGTAGTAATCGCGGTTCCATGCTCTTCGAGTACCGGTACCGTTGCTTTGACGATTGCTAATGTTTGTAGTGACGCCATTGTGGATCCTTTAGTGAATATTCACATTGATAGTATTTAGTGATTTAAGATTAATGAACGAAATTAATAACGATAATCAAAATTCTGAACCGCCGAATGAGCCAATAAAACGCAGTGACTCAACATTTAAAAGTCAAATCGTTAACCGAAATTATAAGATTCATTTTAAATGAATCTTATAATATATTATCTCTGTTCTAATATCAATGATGCAATACTATTGTACTGATTCCTTTTGGCAACATTTCTGTATCACAATCTAATTTTGCTTTGCAGATAAAGAGGTTCACTTATGCAAAGTCCACATACATAAATCATTAGCTTTAAAACGCTACGGTTCATTAAATAGGTGGCACAAAAAAGCCCTGTTAGGTACAGGGCTTTTTTTATTAAGCGATAGGTAACGTCTTTATTTAAAATAGCACTTTAGACATTTTTACCATGCTGCTTTTGCTGAATATCTTTGGCTAAGTTATAGCACTCATTGATATGGTCAGTAGCGATTTTCTTGAAAATCATATAGCCCATGGTGCCCGCAACCAGTTGACCACCCAGTGGAATAAACTTGGTGACTTGCTTGGCAGCGATACGACCACCAAAGCCTTGCACAGTCTTTTTAACGATACCACGGGTTGCCATCAAGCCTGCAAAGTCGACGGTACGGTCTTTTAGCGCGCTCCAGTGAATAGCACGTGACTCTAAGTCTACCGCTGCTTGACGATCTTCGAGTAAACCAAAGCGCTCACTGATTTCAGGTAGTAGCATTGTCAGCATACTAGCATCGACTGCCACATCAAAAAATGGTACCGGAACGATAGCAACACCAGCAGAAACTCTAGCGCGTCTTTTGACCATAGCCAGACATTCTTTTTTTACTTGTTCAAGGTCTAGACTTGGATCAATGGTATTCGGTAATTTTTCAGCTAAAGGGGTGGTTTTCATAAAATATCCTTAAAATAATGAAAAAAGAAACAATCAATAAGCAAGCAAGTATCAAATACTGCCTAGTTAAAAAGCATCTGCGCGATTTATAAGATGCCTACCATTTTTATGTATTTATAAATACCATACAATCGCTGCTTTGTAGCAAAATGCTGAAAAATAGGAGTAATCTGCACCGTTTTTGTAAATGATGGCGAATGTAAAAAGTGAGATTAAGAAATACACGCAGTTTAGGTGTATGGTGAGTACAACGTAAATTACGTGATGATAAAGGTATAAGCAATCTCTAACCTTGCACCGACATGCCAAACATTACCTCTAAATTGATATTGTGAGCGCTTGCTAAAGCCAGTAGAATACGTCTATGCTAAATTTAACTCCCCGTAATACCAGTACTCGCCTTGACGAGTTGCCCGCCGCGTTGCAACCACTTGCCGCCCACTCATTTACCCTTGCTCGTCTGTATGCCGGTCGCGGTATCGTGCAGCCAGATGAGCTTGACACTCAGCTCGCTGGCCTGCTACCTGCGGAGCAGCTAAAAGGTATCATTGCAGCGGTAGATCTATTAGATATCGCTATTGATGACAGTCAGCGTATTCTGATCGTTGGTGACTTTGACTGTGATGGCGCAACCAGTACGGCGCTTATGATGCGCGCTTTAACCGCCATGGGTGCCAAGGTTGATTTTCTAGTCCCTGACCGTTTTAAATACGGTTATGGGTTGACGCCAGAGATTGTCGAATTGGGTATTAAAACTTATCAACCGCAAATGATTGTCACGGTAGATAATGGTATCTCAAGCCATGAAGGCGTGGCGCGCGCGCAGGCTGATGGCATTACTGTCATTATCACTGACCATCATCTGACGACTAAAGAAACCCCACCTGCTGAAGCGGTAGTCAATCCCAATCAGCTTGATTGCACTTTTGCCAGTAAAGCTTTGGTAGGTGTTGGGGTAGCTTTTTACGTACTCGGACGACTGGCAAAGCTGCGCCGCGATGCTGGCAAATCTACCGTACAAGTCAGTCAATATTTGGATTTAGTGGCGCTTGGTACGATTGCTGATGTGGGCGTACTTGATAAAAACAATCGTATTTTGGTCCATCATGGCTTAGCGGCTATTCGTCAAGGACGTGGTTCTCTTGGCATACTAGCGTTACTCGAGCAAGCGGGTCGAGATCCCAAAAAACTACAGGCGCAAGATTTCGGTTTTGTCTTAGGTCCACGTATTAATGCGGCTGGGCGTATGGATAATATGCGCATCGGTATTGAATGCTTGTTAGCAGATGATTGGGCAACGGCGCAGCGATTGGCACAAGAGCTTGAGCAGCTGAATCGTACGCGTCGCCAAGTAGAAGGTGAGATGCGTACGCAAGCGGATAATATCGTCCAAGCATTAGCTGCTACTAATATAAGTATTGAAGCGGATGTTGAAGAAAGCGATGATATTATCGTTCAGCATAGGCTTGAGAAGAAGAGCACTAATACCCGTAGTATTGTGTTATATCAAGATGACTGGCATCAAGGTGTTATCGGTATCGTCGCAGGACGTTTGAAAGAAAGCCATTATCTGCCGAGCATTGTCTTTGCGCCAGCGAATACTGAACGTACAGGTGCTGAAGATGCCATCAAAGGCTCAGCACGTTCTATTGCTGGCGTGCATATTCGTGATGCCATTGAACAAGTTGCCGAGAGTCATCCTGATTTAATCAGCCATTTTGGCGGTCATGCCATGGCAGCAGGACTGACGTTGAAACGAGGCAATTTTGATGCCTTTGTGACAGCATTTAACGCGGTGCTGGCACAGATGGAGGATGAGGTATTCGCTGAGCAAAAATTCACCGATGGTGCTTTGCAAGCAAGTGATTTTAGCTTATGGTTTGCTGAGCATCTTGCAGAGTCTAGTATTTGGGGACATGGGTTTGCGCCACCGATATTTGATGGGGTGTTTGAAGTGTTGAACTTTAAAGTGTTAAAGGATAAACACCTTAAACTGTCGCTACGTTATCCTGATGTACAGTATCCGATTGAGGCGATTCAATTTAATTTTGATAGCAGTGCTTGGGATTACCGTGCCGAAAAAGTACATATATTGTTTGAGCTGGACATCAATGAATGGAATGGCAAACAAAGCTTGCAGTTAATGATAAAAGATTTGGCGCTGGTAAAAGAGACGGTCGAAGAGAACTAGATGCTTAACGGTACAGATAGTAACTGCGCTAATAGTCACTAAGCGTCAATATTTCTATGCTTTAATATTTCCATTCAATGGTCGGAAACTGCCAATCATAGCGAATAGCAAGCATGCGTAAGGTAAAAATCGTTGCCATTGCTGAGATATCAGCAATCCAAGCGGTCACGCCAATATGGTGTAGCGCAAAGTAAAAGATACCACCTGTTAAAGCGGCGGTGATATAAATCTCTTGCTGTAGCACCAGCGGAATTTCATTACAGATCATATCGCGGATGATACCGCCGACAATAATCGTAATAACCCCGAGTAATAGCGCCACCGGCATATTTGCGCCCATACTATCAGCCACCTTTATACCGATTAAGGTGAAGGCTGACAGACCAATAGTGTCAGAGAGTTTAAGAAATGTATCAACGCGTCTAGAATTGGGGTGAAAGAATATCTGCATCACCAGTGAAGAGATGGTAATAACTGTCAAATAGCTCATATCTACCATCCAAAACAGTGGGTGACGATCCAAAATCACATCGCGCACCGTACCTCCGCCGATAGCCGTCACAATCGATACCAGCAAGCAGCCGAACACGTCGAAATTTTTATGCTTAGCTAATATCGTCCCTGAAATACTACAAGCGACAATACCAATCATATCGAACAAATAAATCAGTGAGCGCGGGTTAAAGGTAGTAATCAAATCCGAATCTAAGGCAATAATGGGCATGAGTTATTCTCATTAAAGCACTGAGATTACAGTGCTACTAGTTTCTTCGCTCATCGTAAAAACTGGCTAATCTGTTAATCGATCAAACGAATGGAAGGCAAGTGCCAATCGAATTTCAATGCCAGCATACGTATGGCAAAGATGATAAATAGCATTATAAATTCGTTTATTGTCGCGTCTAGCCCCCAGTAGTCGAGCACCAAATACGTCAATGAGCCTGCAATACTGGCAGTGATATAAATCTCACGCTGTAGTACGAGCGGAATCTCATTACAAATGATATCACGCAATAAACCACCAATAATGGCTGTCCAAACCCCCATCATAATAGCAATCATTGGCGCTATGTCTTGCGTCAATCCCACTTTAAAGCCAATCACACTGAAGGCTGCTAGACCAATAGCATCAAAGAACTTAAGCGCGTTATCAATTTTATGATACAGATGAAAAAACATTTGCAAGATAAGAGAGGTGGCAGTAATCACAATGACGTAATTGAGATCTGTCATCCAAAATAAGGGGTGGCGATCAAGTGCCATATCCCGTAGTGTACCACCGCCGATAGCATTGACCAGTGCAACTAATATGCAGCCTGCAATATCAAAACCTTTGTGCTGCGCGAGTAATGTGCCAGCGATAGCACAGGCGATGATCCCAACCATATCCAAAACATACAGCAGGATATCGGGGAAAATAAAGTTATTTATCATCGCTATATTTGAGCCTTAACCATCTTTGGCAAATAATATCAGTCCCAGAATGATAAGCGCAATACCCACCAAGCCCAGTGTAGAAGGAAGGGCATTATTCAGTAATAACATGCCGCCAATTAAAGCAAATATTACTTCACTGGCTTGAGTAGAATCTACGCCTGCCACCTCACTCGATGTTACTGCTTGCTCACGGGCATATAAAAATATACTCGTCGCCGCCACACCTGCGAGTACTGCTACCAGTAACGTATTAAACACCTGTGTGGTCGCCGGTTGCTCAGGACGTATGATTAAGCCCAATAATAACCAAAACGGCAAACTACCGAGGGTCATTAACCAGACTTTATTAAAGGCATTTTGTAATAAGGTTGTTTCAATCGCAGGAATGCGCGCGATGAGATTTTGTAAGCGTGACGCAGCTTGTCTATCGATAGGTAGGATAGGGGCTTCGGTAATGATGCGTTGGGTATGAGTGTCAATGTTATCATCAGTGTCATTTGGCTGAAGACTATCACGAGCCTGTTGCTGCTCAGCACTGTGTTTGCGCGAATTATGAGACACTTGCCACACCAGCTGATTGCCAATCGGATAACTGAATGCTGCAATCAGTGCAGGCAGTGCGCCATATAGCAGCATATCAGCCATAGGTACGGTATCAGCGAGAGTGGATCCATGTAAGCCTTCACTGACATTGACCATCACTACGCCGATAAAGACGAGTAGCGCATAAATGATAAACTTTTTATCAAATCTTTGCCCAAATGCCACCAACACCAATAAACTTGTCACCACCGTAAACATAAAGGTTGCTGCAACCACCCAGCCGGCAACGTGGTCGCCAGCATAGCAAATACCCGTATAAAACACACCAAAGCCGATACTGCCGGTGATACACCAAAATCGCCAATGCTGAAAGAAGATAGCGCTCAATTCTCTAATACGTCCAAAACCATGCTGCATCGCAATCAGGACAGTAATGATGAGCCACATAAATAAATAGCGTAGGCTAGCTGACCAAAACCAGTGCCCACCAGCACTGCTCATCATCTCATTTAATATAAAGGTGGAGCTAAAAAACGCTCCCGCTAATAAGCCCAATAAAATGAGTTTGATCATAGCTATCCCTTTCTTCCTTGGCTTGCTATTTATTTGAGAATCCATTCAGATTTTAGAGACTATTTGCCCTTGGCATCCGCCCAAATAATCTTATGTAGTTGCAATTGAAAACGTACAGGTAGGGCGTCGCCTAACATCCATTCGGCAAGCTCACGTGCGAGTACTGGCACTTCTGGGCTATTGTCGTTTGCCGTATCTTCATGTGCCACATTAAACATTGGTGAAAACCACACGGTACCGACCAATTTATCGAGCTTATAGTCGATAAGCTTCGCTTTTGCCCAGTCATAATCGGTGCGATTCATGATGACAAATTTTATTTGGTCATGTTGAGTGAGGTAATCGAGGTTTGACCAAAGATTCTTATCAACTTCACCTGAGCTTGGGGTTTTCAAATCCATCACTTTGCTGACCGCTGACGGGACGTTTTCGACCGTCAGTGCACCTGCCGTTTCAAGAGAAATCTCATAACCCTCATTGAGCAGACGCTTCATCAATTCAATAGCGTTAGGCTGGGCTAAAGGCTCACCACCGGTTAAGCAAATACGCTTACAAGGGAAGCTGGCAATAGTCGCCATAATAGTCTCAAGCGACTGACGTTCGCCGCCACTAAAGGCATATTCGGTATCGCAGTAAACGCAACGTAGCGGGCAGCCGGTCAAGCGTACAAATATCGTTGGTAAACCTGAAGTCAGTGCCTCACCTTGCAAAGAATAAAAAATCTCCGTCAAACGTAACCCCGCTTCAGGGTCAGTAACAGGGATGGCAGCGGTGCGTAAAGGTAACTCACTCATAATATTTCAAATACAGTTAAGGATTGATTGTGCCATCGAGCACATATCAAATAAAAAAGGTTTAAGAATCTGTTTAATGCTCGGAAGTTCAGCGCCCAAACAAGACAAAGATTATAACGTAAAGTCCTCTATTAAGCTGCTATCTAACAACAAAAAAGATGCTGGAGCACAAAGCTTCAGCATCTTTTTTTATTCAGACTTTTTAATCAATAATTATATGAGTAGTAATACAAATTTAAGCTAAACGTAATAACTCATTTACGGATGTTTTAGCACGGGTTTGCGCATCGACTTTTTTCACAATGATAGCTGCATACAAGCTATGCGTACCATCTTCAGAAGGCAAGCTACCTGGCACAACAACTGAGCCTGCTGGTACGCGACCACGATGAGTCTCGCCAGTTTCGCGATCATAGATACGCGTTGACTGACCGATATAGACACCCATTGAGATGACCGCGCCTTCTTCAACAATCACGCCTTCGACGATTTCAGAACGTGCACCGATAAAGCAGTTGTCTTCAATAATGGTTGGATTGGCTTGTAATGGCTCTAGAACACCACCGATACCGACGCCGCCTGATAGATGGACGTTTTTACCGATTTGAGCACATGAACCAACGGTTGCCCAGGTATCTACCATAGCGCCTTGGTCGACATAAGCACCGATATTAACATAAGATGGCATTAATACGGTGCCTGGCGCGATATAAGAGCCTTTACGTGCAACGGCTGGCGGTACAACGCGCACGCCAGCTTCTTTAAACTGCGCTTCTGTCCAATCCGCAAATTTGGTTGGTACTTTGTCATAAAACTGGACATGCTCGCCCGCTGCTTGAACGTAGTTGTCATTTAAGCGGAACGATAGCAAGACAGCTTTTTTTGCCCACTGATTGACGACCCATTCCCCATCCTTTTTTTCTGCAACGCGCAAAGTGCCGTTATCTAGCTGCTCAAGTACTTGATTGATGGCATCACGGACATCTTGTGGCATGGTTGCTGGGCTATACTCGTTGCGGTTCTCAAAAGCTTGTTCGATGGTTTGTTGTAATGACATAAACATTCCTAGAATTGATGAAGGTAAATAAAAACTTGCCGTATTGTCGCTAATTTGGCGACTTTTAGCAAACGTGATAGACGATACTATAATTTCGGGATTTTATGGGCTTAAGTGTTGCTATTTATCCAACCTAAGATGTCTTGGTAAACCTGCTCTTTATTCTGTTCATGTAGCGGCTCATGGCGCATATGAGGGTAGAGCTGCACAGAGACATGATCAAAATGTTGTCTGTCTAGGCGATTGGCAATATTACGAATACCGCGACCCATATCACCGATTGGGTCATTTTCTCCGCTGATTAATAACATTGGAAAATCTTTGGCAATCGTCATTGCCCAGTTTTTATGCAAGCCTGCATTCATCAGTGTAAAGAGGGTCATAAAGCCGTTATTGGTAAAATCAAAACCCGTCAATGGATCGGCTTCATAAGCTTCAACAGCGGCAGGATTTTCGCTTAACCACGCAAACTTTGATGAAGAAATACGATTATTAAGCTTGCTATTGAGTACTTTATTCATCACGTTAGCAAATAGGGCATTTGGCTTTTTAGGTGCCGCTTTTGTCAGTAACTTATTGACCGGCAATAATACTTTGATCAATGGATTGGCATCCGCTGTGCCCATTAAAATAGCACCAGTAAAGTTACGCGCATGATGTTTAAGGACGTTACGGACGATAAACGAGCCCATAGAGTGACCCATGACGAAATGTGGTACATTCGGATGACGCGCTTTTAAGCTGTCCGCCATGACGATGACATCTTTTAATAATGACTGCACAGGATGCTCTTCACCAAAAAACCCCAAGTCTTTGGCTGATTTAACAGTTTTTCCATGACCAAGCTGGTCATAAGTGGCGACCGCAATACCGTGATCGGCTAAAAATTGCGCCACGTCTGCATAACGCCCGCTGTGCTCTGCCATGCCGTGTACAATCAGCAGGGTTGCACTAATGACAGTATCACTATGGCTCGGCTCAAAAAAAGTATGATGCAGATAATGGGTATTGTCAGAGGAAGTTATTTGTTCATTATTACTCATAAAAATCCAGTCCTTGAATGGTTAAGGGTATGATGAGATAGATTATATATTTTTTAGGGCTTTATTATAGGGATAAGTTATTGCTACAACCAATCTAATTGCGAAATTTGGCAACATTAGTATGTTATTTAGTTTTTAGTGAGCGTTATGGTCTATTCATTTAAACGACGGCTACAAAAATATCGACCATAAAAAAACCCCCATCAAAGTGATGAGGGTCTTGGCAAATGCCATAATCGAATCAAATATGACTCAAAAAATTTACTACTAAAATATGGCTCTCCAACCTGGGCTCGAACCAGGGACACACGGATTAACAGTCCGTTGCTCTACCAACTGAGCTATTGGAGAATAAGCGGTAAGTGTTTAATGACTTACTGCGAGCTTAGAAAGTCTCTAACGAGTTCTTGCTAAGTGGGGCGTATTCTAGCAAAGATAAAAAATACGTCAAGCTTTTTTTGCATGTTTTTATACATTAAAGATATTAACGCTAGCGCAAAGGTTGTTGTCGAGCCAATTTGCGTCATATCTTCGATATCACTCTGTTTGCGAAGTAACAACAAATAAAGCAACTTGCTTATACTATAATTATTTAGATTTGATAAATAAAAGACTGTATTGGTTAATAAAATAATGCTAATGAAATTACATTGTTAATAGCTATAAAGCTGCTAAAGGCTTATAAGATAAAGATTTATCAAAGCCAAACCAAGAATAAGATAGCAAACGACGAAAAGGATATTTGCGATGACAGACACTGCTAAGAAACAACATATTGTGATTACGGGTGCGACCTCTGGGATTGGTTATCAGCTGGCAAAAGACTATCTGCGAGAGGGACAGCATGTCTATGCCGTCGGTCGCGATGAGGAAGCCTTGTCTGAGCTTAAATCATTAGGAGCAGAAACTATCGATTTAGATCTAATGGATCGAGATAAGGTAATTGCTGCTTTTGATAAAATTAATGAGATTGATTTGGCGATTTGTGGCGCTGGCATGTGTGAGTATCTAGATATGCCAAACTTTGATAGTGCGGCGTTTATGAAAGTGCTGTCGGTGAATATGGGTACGTTATCGCATGCCATTGAAGCAGTACTGCCAAAGCTGATTGCTTCAAAAGGACGCTTAGTTGGTATTGGCTCGGCGTCGGCTTACGTGCCTTTTGCTCGTGCAGAGGCTTATGGCAGCTCAAAAGCAGCTATTCACTATTTAATGAAAACTTTACAGATTAGCCTTGCACCGCAAGGCGTGTCAGTGAGCTTAGTAGTTCCCGGCTTTGTAGAGACGCCAATGACCAAACAAAACGATTTTCCGATGCCGTTTTTACAGACTACACAGCAGGCAAGTCAAGCGATTCGTGATGGTATAAAAAGTGGCAATGACGTTATTGAGTTTCCCAAAAAACTGACGTTGCCATTAAAAGTATTAGGGACATTACCTGATATGGTTTGGCAACAGGTCAGTACAAAAATCAATAAAAAATAGCCAGTTTTACTATTTCTGAACACCTATAAAGAAAATAACTAGGAATATTTTATGCCGTTTTTGCGCCGTAAATCTAAGCAGCTATCTAATCAAGTAGAAGCCGTTATTAAGGATACAAGCCGTCATTCAGAGGATAAGAAGGATGCACAAGTCAGAAAAAATATCGCTATTATTGGCTCAGGGGTATCAGGTTTAACTTGTGCTCATTACTTGGCAACGCAATTTGACGTCACCGTATTTGAAGCCAGTGATTATATCGGTGGACACGTAAATACCATTGATGTGACGTTACAAGATGGTAAAAAGTCCAAGCCTAATAAGGTTGAAAAAAGTGCCATAGATACCGGCTTTATTGTCTTTAATGAGCGTACTTATCCTAACTTCTTTCGCTTACTTCATGAGCTGCAAGTACCATTTCAAGCAACAGATATGAGTTTCTCAGTCAAAAATACTGCACGCAACTTCGAATATAACGGTCATACGCTCAATACCTTGTTATCACAGCGCAAGAATCTTCTGAATCCGAAGTTTTGGGGATTTATTAATGATATTTTGCAGTTTAATAAACAGGTGCGTCAGCTGCGCCAAGATTATGATAAGGCGCGTGAGCAGGGGCAGGATATTGCTGTTTTTACCAAGCAAACGCTAGGCGAGTATCTAGATACTAAAAAGTATGGTGATTTATTCACCGATAATTATCTATTGCCCATGGTATCTGCGATTTGGTCGACCAGTCTGCGCGACGTACAAGATTTCCCCTTGGTGTTTTTCGCTCAATTTTTTGATAATCATGGTTTGCTTGATGTGGTCAATCGTCCGCAGTGGTTTACGATAAAAGGCGGTTCTAAGCAGTATGTAAATAAACTGATCAGACGTTTTGTGAAGGCAGGTGGTAGCGTTCGCGTGAACAGTCCTGTTCAATCAGTGATTCGAGAAGATAATAAGGTGATATTGAACGTTACAGATACAACAGATAATAAGACGCAAGGTCTTGTGTTTGATGAAGTCATCTTTGCCTGTCATGCAGATACAGCGCTCAAAATATTACAAGATGCCAATCTTACCGAGCAAGAAGTACTGAGTCATTTTACCTTTACCGATAACACTGCTGTTTTACATACCGATACTTCAGTCTTACCCAAAAAACCACTGGCGTGGGCAAGCTGGAACTATTTAATCGATGATAAAAATGCTATTAAAAAAGATAAAGCATCGCTGCAAACTGCTACAAAGCCCGTATTGACCTATCATATGAATATTTTGCAGCGCTTGACTAAAAAGCATAATTACTTAGTGACTCTCAATCATGAGGTGGATGAGAGCCAAGTCATCAAGCGTATCGACTATAGCCATCCAGTATTTAACAATGAAATGATTGCCGCGCAAGCACAGTGGTCAAATATCTCTGGTAGTAGCGATTCACACACCCATTTTTGCGGTGCTTATTGGTTCAACGGCTTCCATGAGGATGGCGTAAGAAGCGCGCTACGTGTCTGTCAGGCATTGGGATGCAACATCGATATTAAGGATAGCGTTGACCCAAGCCATTTACCTGATGCTGAAAGCGCCCATACGCCGTTCCGCTATAAAGACTTACCGGTAAAAGCAGACAAACAATCACGTAAACTCAAAAAACGTCAGGTAGTCACTGCTACGACCAATCAGGAATTGGTGCAATATATAGCAACGTTAGAGCCAGCGGCTAAAGCGTTTAAAAAGAAAAAACTGGGTTTTTTTGCTGCTCGTAAAGCTAAAAATATATAGCAGAATCAATTAGAGAGAGCACTATGGCTAAATCGAAGCCTCAGTCTGACATGATGTTAAATCAATCATCAAATGATGGTCATGCGAGTTTGCCACACCAAATATTTCATGGCACAACTTGGCACAGCCGGTTGCTACCGAGTGTGCATAAATTCGCTTATCCTTATCGTTATTGGGGTGTCAATATTACCGCATTAGCAGCAGGGCAAACATTGCCAGAAGTAGATATTAGACAACTTATTGATAGTAAAATCCTAAAAAAACTGCCATGGAATAAACTATTACTATTCTCTGGAACAAAAAAAGCATTGCAGCAGTTTTATCCTGAGGATTATTTACAAGGTTTAATTACCCAAGATAAAGATAGCATATGTAAAAGTAAGGATGCTGATGATAAAGGAAGATATTTAACAGACGTTAAAGCACTTGAGCAACGTTTAATTCAGGCATTTACAGAACGGACGGGTAGTGCACCAACAGGTGATATGATTGGCATGATCGTTTGCCGTAATGCAGGTATTTATTTTAGCCCAGTGAATTTCTATTTGGGTTTTGATAAAGCACAAAATCCTAGCCATCTATTGGCAGAAGTATCAAATACGCCATGGGATAAACGCCATTACTATGGGTTTTTATTAGATGGCGCAAACACTGAGTTTTGTCACGATAAAGACTTTCATGTCTCACCTTTTAATCCCATTGACCAGCAGTACCAATGGCAAGTAACGATTAAAAAGGCAATAAAAAATACTGTCATAAATGAAGTGAAAAGTGAGATAAAAGAGCAGTCTGACCAATGTTTGGATATTCGTATCGCTATCAATATCAGCGATAAGCGCGGTGAGGTATTAAAAACGGGTATAAAAATGTCAGGTGTGCCAATGACAGCGTCGACGATTTCTGAAAGTTTGCGCAAAAACCCACTGATGAATGTGACTTCTTTAATACGTATTTATGGGCAGGCTTTTAAACTCTATGCCATTAAAAAAGTACCTTATATTAATTACGATGAAACATTAGCCGATAGCCAGCAGCACAATGGCAATAATAAGCGTGAGCATTAACTGTTATGCCACAGGTTCAAAGATTCAAGAATTTAACGTAGAGCTTTTACTATCGAATAATTATACAAGGATGGATAAATGATGTCAGCAAGACTAGCAAGCAAGGCACCCGTACCAAAATTAGGAAAAATCACTGCTCACATCAATCAAACGGTTAATGACAGTGCTATTTTGCAGCCAGTTAGTAATAGCGTGAATTATCTGGCGCGAAAAGCCATATTCCGAGCTTTGAAGCACATTCAATTTGGTAGTATTACTATCATTGAGGATTTTGTTGGACAGGAGTCTAAGCCGCATCATTTTGGCAAAGCCTCTTCTAGCAACATAAGTAGCTCAGCTATTGGTCGTCATGCATTGGATGTGACGCTGACCATTCATGATAGCAGCGTCTATCGTCAGCTATTATTTGGTGGTTCTATTGCACTAGCGGACAGCTATATCAATGGCGAATGGGATACGGATGATTTAACGGGTTTGATTCGATTAGCAGCGCGTAATTTGGCAGTGCTGAATCAATTAGAAAACCGTTTTGCGGGTATTAGTAAAACATTTGAGCGGGCAAATCATAAGTTACGAAGCAATGACAAGTCTGGCTCAAAGTCCAATATTTTAGCGCATTACGACTTGGGTAATGACATGTATCAGCGTTTTTTAGACGATACGATGATGTACTCATCAGCAGTCTATAAAAATGTAGATACGACATTGGCTGAGGCGCAGCAGCATAAACTCGCTTTGATTTGTGAGCGTTTACAACTGAAACCCGAAGATACTGTGATAGAAATTGGGACTGGTTGGGGCGGTTTTGCTATTTATGCAGCAACGCATTATGGTTGTCATATAACGACGACCACTATCTCGGATGCGCAATATGAAGAGGCGCAGCGCCGTGTCAAGGCGGCTGGATTATCAGATAAAATAACTTTACTAAAGCAAGACTATCGTGAGCTGACAGGGCAGTATGATAAGTTGGTCAGTATTGAGATGATTGAAGCGGTTGGACATGAGTATTTACCGACGTTTTTTGCTAAATGTAATAGCCTGCTGAAGCCAACGGGTTTGATGGTGCTGCAAGCGATTACCTTTAATGATCAAAACTATCAAGACTATATAAAGTCGGTCGATTTTATTCAGACGCACATTTTCCCCGGTGGTTGCTTATTGTCCAATCAAGAATTGACGACGCAGTTTACTGAGCAGACCGATATGGTCATCAAGCAATTGCATGATTATGGTTTTGATTATGCGTACACGTTACGGGATTGGCGTACTGCGTTTATGGCACAACGTGAGGAGATAAAAGCACTCGGTTATGATGAAGCGTTTATTCGCTTATGGGAGTTTTATTTCTGCTACTGCGAAGGGGGGTTTTTGGAACGTACGATTGGAGTCGTGCAAGTCACCGCCGTTAAGCCAAACAACATTGATGCATGGCATTCATAGGCTGCATTTTAGTCCCTATTATAAAAGGATCTTACTATGGGTTATATTTATATCTATCTTGCTTCTCTTGTCATATTTTTGGGCATTGATGCGGTTTGGCTGAAGACCATGACCGGTCTGTTTTATGAAAAGCGTATCGGACACTTACTTGCCGAACAGCCAAATATGGCTGCTGCTGGGGTGTTTTATCTGTTTTACCTATTGGCGCTGTGTATTATTATTTTATACCCACAAATCAGATCAAATGCGCCGATTCACCATATCTTCTTATTGGGCGCTTTGATAGGACTGATGGCTTACGGTACTTATGATTTTACTAGCTTAGCCTTATATAAAGGTTTTACTCTGGACACCGCTTTGGTTGATTTTGCTTGGGGTGGTATTTTAACAGGTTCAGTGAGTGCTATCGTGGCTTGGCTTGCCTATCGTTTTCATTGGTTAAGCTAATCTAGTAGTTAAGTTAAATCGACTATATTTGCGCTGTCGGAATTGCTACTGTATAAATAGCACTTTAAATAGATTCTACCCCCGTTAAGGAACATTATGACGCAATATAACACCAGCTCTACCGCCAAAACAGTCCCATTAAACCATGAGCTGTATATGTCAGTGCTTATGACGCCAGATATGGCCAATTTTATTGGTAACGTCCATGGTGGGGATTTGCTCAAGATGCTGGACCAAGTCGCTTATGCCTGTGCCAGTCGCTATAGCGGTAGTTATGTAGTGACACTGTCAGTCGATCAGGTGATGTTCCGTGAGCCTATTCATGTTGGAGAGTTGGTAACGTTTGCGGCTAGTGTCAATTACGTTGGTAAGACTTCAATGGAAGTCGGCATTCGAGTAGAGGCAGAAGATGTACGTGCACGTACCGTTCGCCATACCAACAGCTGCTACTTTACCATGGTGGCGATTGATGAAAATCGTAAGCCCACGCTAATCCCTGAGCTTGAGATTAAAGATGCCTTGCAACAGTGCCGATTTGACGCAGGCTTAGAGCGCAGAAAGCTGCGTATGGAAGGCTCGCAACGTATCAGCTGTGACATCAGTAAATTGACTAATAAAGTAGCAAGCGCATAATCTGCTCATTAATGCAGACAATAAACATACTCTCACCAAAACATTACTGATAAGAACAGGTTTTTTGACTACAGTAAATGGAATCTAAAGTAATTAATAGATCAGCTAGTGTATATATATAACTAGTCTGGTTTTATACCTTAAACCATCCATTTATTGAGACCTAGATGAGTTTAAAGCCGCTAGAATCCAATCCAAAAGATGCGCCAACGCCGCGCGCTAATACGCACGGCATTGGTCGCTCTCGCGCTCGAAATCCTTTTAATGCTTCAGATAACACCCATTCTGACCACTCTAAATCTGTGCCAAGCCATGATGACAAAAAATCGAGCTCATTAATAACGGTTTTGATTGCAGTTGGTGCCAATCTTATTATTGCGATTGCTAAAACAGTAGCAGCGTTTATGACAGGTTCCGCTTCCATGATAGCGGAATCAGCGCATTCTTGGGCAGACGCGGGCAATGGTACACTGTTAATCGTTGCAGAGAAAAAGTCGGTCAAACCTGCTGACAAGAGCCATCCACTCGGCTACGGTAAAGAGTCGTATGTATGGTCAATGATTGCCGCGTTTGGCGTCTTTATGGCAGGTTCAGTAGTGTCTATTTATACTGGCATTACCGAGTGGAATGCAGCTGAAACTGAAACCAACTATACCATCGGTTTTATTATCTTGGCAGTCGCCTTTGTGCTTGAAGGATTTTCTTTAACACAAGCGTATTTGCAAAGTAAAAAACATGGCGAAGCGATTAATGTCAGTGCCATCGGCTATGTGATGGACACCTCTAATCCCACCTTGCGCGGTGTGTTCTTTGAAGATTTGGCGGCAGTAGTAGGTTTGGTTGTGGCAGCAGCTGCTATGGCAATGCACGCCTATACTGGCGAACCATTTTGGGATGCGCTTGGGTCTATCATTGTCGGTATATTGCTGGCCGTAGTGGCAGTCTTTTTAATCAGTCGTAATCGTGATTTTTTGGTTGGCTATAGAGTCTCAGAAAAAATGCACGATTATATTTTATCAGAGCTTATCAAGCATCCAGATATTGATAGTGTTTCTTACTTGCATTTGGAGTGGGTAGGTCCCAAAAAAATATTTATGGTCGCGGCGGTCGATATTGCTGGAAATCAACATGAACATGAGATTGCGCACAAATTTGAAAGTATAGAAAATCAGTTTCGCAGTCAGTCATTGTTTCAAGAAGCTATCTTAACTTTATCTGTCCCTAATGCTGAAATCTTACGCTTACCTGATAATGAACATTTATAATCTATAATAAGAATGAGAACATAATATGAAAAGTCCTTTAAAACCGTTAACAAAACATCCTAATCGCCATACACAGATAGTGTCACCGTTGCTGGCATTAGTAGTAGTGACTTTGATGTCAGCTACTACTGTACAAGCCAATGCAGAATTAATCGTACACAGTGATACCAATCAAATTCAACAATCAAAAACGGTCACATCAGCACCCTATAACGTCCGTAAGATCGATGATCCACAGAGTGTCAACCGCCCGTTACCTACCGATATCTCTATTATTAAACTGATGCAAGTCATGCATATTGATGAGCAAATCCAATCTATCGTCGATGGCAAGCAAGCGGCTATCAATGCAATCAATACGCAAACTCAGAATCAACAGGTGACTGATGAACCGTTGAATAAACGTCAACGTGAGCTACAAAATCAGATCCAAAGCGTGTTAGGGCAATATGCCAAAATTATGACCAATGGGATAGGCAATACGGCAGATATTCAAACCTTAACGCAAGCTTATATCAGCGCAGCAAAAACTTACTATACGCAAGCGGAAGTGGATGCCCAAATCAAATTTTACGACACTGCTGTCGGTCAAAATATCTTAGCAAAACAGCCACAAATTACTGCCGCTTTTCTAAAGCAATCTTTACCGCAAGATACCTCAGAGACTGAAAACCAATTAAGTGAGCTGTTACCGCAGATGAAGCAAATTGTGAAAGGTATTTTTTAAAGTGTCCGTTAGAAATATAGTTAAAGTTCCTAAAAGATCTATGCTAGTGCTGGTATAAATGTTTTGCAGCCTCTGTCTGCGTAGCCACAGCAAGCAAGAAAAATTAATACCAGTAATATACGATTCATCGGTATTGATGTTTAATGATTCTAGTCAAAATCGTCAAACATAAAAAAGGTCACCATAGAGGTGACCTTTTTCTATTTAGCAAATAAGTTAATCTTATGTTGAAACGTGCTTATTTTTTAGACGTGTCTTTTTTCGGGGCATTTGCACCGATAAACCAAGCATCTTTATCAACAGTACGACTCACTTCAGTCAATAAGTCAGCGGTATCTTCATCACCAGCATCGCCAGCGGCATCAATCCCTTCACGCAAAGACGCAGCAATGGTCTTATAGCGATTGGTCAGCTCACGAACATGCTGGTCAACGTCAGTGATATCAGTCGGGTAAGTCTCTAAGATAGAGTCCTCAACGACACGTTTAGAGATACCATTGGCTTTGCCGCCAAGGATAACAATGCGCTCAGCGACTGTATCATAAGCTTCTGTTAAGCGTCCATAAGTGTCATCCAATAACTGATGTACACCAATGAAACCAGTACCTTGAAGATTCCAATGACATTGCTTGCTATCCATACTCAAATCAATGAGATTTGCTAGGTTAGCATTCAACAAATCGATCATTTTTTTTGCAGTTGCGTCATCTATTCCACTTGCGTAACGTTCTCTCATATTCTGCTCCATTATTCTATTTTAATAAATCTAAGTTTCTAATTATCAACAGCTCTTTAAATTTTTATTTATTAAGGTGTTGCTGACTGCTTATAAATTCATTATCGATAATAACAGCTTAAATAACAGATGGAACCCCAACATTTAGGCTTTATACAAGGGTCGTGTAATGAGTTTGTTAATCATGAAAACCTTTGTAAATTTAACCGCTAAAATAGACGCTTTGATAACAATCCGTGCACACGCCAGCATATTCAATCGTATTAAAAT
Organism: Psychrobacter sp. S4(2024); assembly: GCF_036861305.1. Lineage (NCBI taxonomy): Bacteria > Pseudomonadati > Pseudomonadota > Gammaproteobacteria > Moraxellales > Moraxellaceae > Psychrobacter > Psychrobacter sp. S4(2024). Next base: position 196,325 of record NZ_JAZAQR010000004.1, read on the forward strand.
TTGATTTAATTGACGTTAAGTTAAGAATAGTCATACGCATTTTAAGCCTTATAAATATTTAGTCCTTTGGTCTAATGCCTTTCTCTGCGAATTTATCAAACAGCTGTTGCTGAGTTAAGTTGACTGTGTCATTGGCAAATTCATAATAATCGGGTTTTCTATCAATGAAAATCTGGCTCTCAAAAGTAAGGTTTGGATTCTCTTGAAACAGTCCTAGTGACAGGACATAAGTCTCAGAGCTAAGCTGATGATAATAGAGATTGGTGCCGCATTTATGGCAAAACGCACGCTCCGCCCATGCTGAAGAGGGGTAAATAGTCATTGACTCCTCACCTTTAATATCAGGTTTTAAGTGGCTATGTATCGCCATTAATGGTCCGCTGCCCCAACGACGACACATCGTACAATGGCACGCCTCAAAGGTATTGATATCTTCTAATTCTATGGTGACGTTACCGCACAGACAGTGACCTTTCATAACTCGTTCCTTGATTAATGGTCATTGAACTATACCTGAGTTTCTATGCTTTTTATTGAGTGTTTGTGCATCCATGTGTAGGTGTCTAGGCCAATAAATGACCTTTAAAAATAAAGGTTTAACCCCATATTGTTATAAACCTAACCTCTTATAACCTTTTATAAATACCAGGAAGACAACCATTATGCGAATGCCTGAACCGCGCTCGTCGCGTCAGTTAAATCAATTGGCCACTCAGCTGCAAGGCGAAGCTGAAATTAGTGGTGTCAATGCGTCTGGTACGCAAATATCAAGTCGCGCCTTTGAGATGGTCACCGAATTTGAGCCAGCAGGTGATCAGCCGCAAGCGATAAAGAAACTGGTTAATGGGATTAATGCTGGCATGGATGAGCAGCTATTACTGGGTGTGACGGGTTCTGGTAAGACCTATACCATGGCAAAGGTCATCTCTGAGACTCAACGTCCAACTATTATCATGGCGCACAACAAGACCCTTGCCGCTCAGCTGTATGGTGAATTTAAGTCTTTTTTTCCTAATAACGCGGTGGAGTACTTCGTCAGTTATTATGACTACTATCAGCCTGAAGCCTATGTCGCAGCTAGCGATACCTTTATCGAAAAAGACAGCGCCATTAATGATCATATTGACCAGATGCGTCTGTCAGCGACGCGAGCACTCTTAGAGCGCCGTGATGCGATTATTGTCGCCTCAGTATCCTGTATCTATGGTTTGGGCGATCCAGAAAGTTATCTTAAAATGCTGCTGCATGTCGTCGTCGGTGACAAAATAGACCGTACTGCAACGATTAAGCGGTTGGTTGAGATGCAATATGAACGTAATGAGCTGGACTTTGGGCGTGGTACCTATCGTTTGCGCGGTGAGCTATTAGATATTTATCCTGCTGAGTCTGAGCAGCTAGCGGTGCGTGTGCACTTGTTTGATAATGAAGTGGAGAAAATTACTTGGTTTGATCCTTTAACAGGGAAGACCGTGCGTACCGTGCCACGTATTACTATTTATCCAAAATCACATTACGTGACGCCGCGCAATAAATTGGAGGCTGCTAGTCATACCATCCGCGCTGAGCTTGAGCCGCGTTTAGAGTATTTCCGCGAAAACAATAAACTGATTGAAGCACAGCGTCTTAAAGAGCGTACCCAGTATGATCTTGAGATGATTCAACAGCTCGGCTACTGTAACGGTATCGAAAACTACTCACAGCATCTCTCTGGTCGTCCGTCAGGGGAAGCACCACCGACGCTGTTTGATTATATTCCAGAAGATGCGTTGTTATTTCTTGATGAGTCGCACGTGACTGTGTCGCAGATTGGTGCAATGTATAAAGGTGATAGATCACGTAAAGAGAATCTCGTCAATTATGGCTTTCGACTACCAAGTGCCATGAACAACCGCCCTATGAAGTTTGAAGAGTGGGAGCGTATCAAGCCTAAGACTATTTATGTGAGCGCCACGCCTGCACTATACGAGCTTGAGCACAGCGAGCAAGTGGTTGAGCAAGTCGTCCGTCCGACCGGTTTGATTGACCCTGAGATTGAGATTCGTCCGGTATTGACGCAAGTCGATGATGTGCTGTCTGAGATTACCAAGCGCCGAGAAAAAGACGAGCGCGTGTTAATCACAACCTTGACCAAGCGTATGTCAGAGGATTTGACCAGCTATCTCAAAGAATACGATGTCAAAGTCGCTTATTTACACTCGGATATCGACACCCTTGAGCGTATGCAGATCATTCATGAACTGCGTACGGGCGTGCATGATGTGCTGGTCGGTATTAACTTGCTACGTGAAGGGCTTGATATGCCTGAGGTGTCATTGGTCGCGATATTCGATGCGGACAAAGAGGGCTTTTTGCGCTCTGAACGTGCTCTGATTCAGACCATTGGTCGGGCGGCGCGTCATATTAATGGTAAAGCCATTCTCTATGCCGACCGTATTACTAACAGTATGCAAAAAGCGATTGATGAGACCGATCGTCGCCGCGAAAAACAAGTGGCATTTAACCTTGAACATAACATCACACCAACAGGCGCACGCCGTAGTATCACGGATAAAATCGATACAGGTGATGACCATGATGCCAACGATAATCAGATGATTCCAATTAAGAGCAATCTGCCTGATGTTGATATTAGTATCTTACGTAGTCCTGATTTATTGGCTAAAGAAATCAATCGTCTTGAGAAACTTATGAAGCAGATGTCACGTGATTTGAAGTTTGAAGATGCAGCAAAAACGCGTGATAAGGTGCTCGAATTAAAGGCGCATTTACTGTAAAGAGTAAAGCTACTAATTTCAAAATAGTAATAAAAAGGTGAGTTGCCAACGGTGCAGCTCACCTTTTTTATGGACTTCTTATGAGCAAAATAATCTCGCTTTTGCCTGAGGTTATTAATAACCAATAATTGGTAATGACAAAACTTGTGTTTATACTAAATGCCAATTAATATGATATCAATGAGCAATATGAACTTATAACAACGGACGTTGAGGCACATAATCCATCATGCAAAATAATAAATGCTTAGAATTAAATGCGAATGAAAACTCACTAGGCATGTCAGCTTCTGCCAAACAAGCCATTACAGACTCTTTAGGTGCAGGCTTCCGTTATCCAGATAATCCACGTGCGGCACTCATTAGCAAAATTGCCACCATCCATGGCGTGGCAGAAAACCAAATCTCATTAGGCAATGGCTCGACTGAAAATATTCGAGCTACCTTACAAATGCTGCAATATAAAGCTCTAAAAGAGGGCAGGCAGTTTCAAATGGTGATTCCTGTTCCCACTTTTGATTGTGCAGAGATGTATGCAAATGCCATTGGCGTGCCCGTCGTCAAGATACCGTTAACCGCTGAAAACTATGATTATAATTTTGACGAACTACAAAAAGCAGCTGATGAGTTTGATGGCATTAGCCTACTTTACATTTGCAATCCAAACAACCCAACTGGAATCATCACATCAACTTCAAGGCTTAAAGCTTGGATAAGTAAGGCGCCAGACAACCATTACTTTTTATTAGATCAAGCGTACTTGGAGTACGTGTCAGACCCAAGTTTTGAGAGTGGGATTGAATGGGTAAAACAAGAGTTATCAGACAAGCTTATTGTCATTCATACTTTTTCAAAGTTATGTGCCTTAGCTGGTATGCGAGTGGGCTACGCGATTTCTAACCCGCAAGCTATTGAGACTGTCGAGGCGTTTATGTCTATGGATAACACCAACTTGTCAGGTGCGGTTGCTGCTATTGCGACGTTAAATGATGCAGAGTTTTTAGCGCTAAGCTTACGCAATACCAATCAGTCGCGTCAGATGATTGAAACAGTCTTAGACGATCTGGGACTGCGTTATTTACCCTCACAGACCAACTTTATTTTTCATGAAATAAAAGGTGATTTAAAAACATATATCGACAGAATGCGAGACCATGGCATCAAGGTTGGTCGCGAGTTCCCACCTGTTACAGGCTTCAACCGCTTGACACTTGGCACGCCTGATGAGATGGCATCATTTATCAAAGTACTAAAGTTATTTCGTGAAAAGGACTGGGTATAAGTGAGATAAATCATATGTCTTAACCAACCTCAAACGCAGTTTTACATATCCCATCTTAAAAAACACCACTTTATCTTATAAGATTGGTCAGTTAAGCACACTCTTTTAGATTACTAGCTTTCAAGTTGCTAGATAAATTTAAGTCGCTGGATAAACGCTGAGCGATAGCTAAAGTTAGGTGTGCTAACGTAAATTATAATTATAAGGTTAAAGATATATTCATGTTTGATATCAAATCATTTTTTAAACGAGAAGTAGAAAAAAAGCTCATCAACTTAGACGATTATATTTTTATGCCTGAGCGTGTAGAGATGGCGCTAGAAGGCGGATTATTAAATTGTGTACTCAATAGTGATGGTCGAGTGGATGTTTTTTATACCAAGGACGGCGTGACAGAAGTAAGTTCCGCATCACGTAAGCATCCATTTACTGCGTTTGAGACCGAGCTATATCATGGGGTTTATGATGATATTATTCATGATTTGACTAAAGAGGTGAGTAAGATACTTGAGCGTCGGTCAAAATATTTTCGCCAGAACAAGACATTGCATCCTACAGCGTCTCTAATGTCTCAGCCTTATACAACAAGTAAGCTATAGGCTTGTTTGAACTATTGTAAGTTTAGAAAAAATAAAAGCAATCGGTAAGAAAAAGGGTGCGTTATATTTAAATGACGCGCCCTTTTTCTTACTTCATTTTTTAGTGTCAACTTGAAACAGTTACTATTGATGCTTACTTTTTTGTAGCAATAGCTTTATCTTTGGAAGCTAACGCAGATTTTTTAGTAAGAGGAATAGATTATGCGCCTTCAACTAAATGACTGGTCTTGGTTTGTGTGACCAAGCCTTTGGTAAAGAGAGTACTGTCGTCACGTGTTTTTAAAGTATGGGTAAAATACCATTCACACTGAAAAGCGTGTTCATTGATATCAACAGGGCGTTCTGCGGTTAATGATGGATCGCGATCTATCGTTTATAATCTATACGAATAGGCTGGGTTAAGCAATCGCCAACCCAGCCTAATTATTTATAATGACTGATATTATTAATAAACTATTTATTTAACGATACTGGAATAACAGCTCTGCAATGATTTTGCAACGACTCTAGCCACTAATTGCACACGATATTGTGGGTCTATGGCTGCATTACCCAATTCAACGATGCTGACTTGTTGCGGTGCTTGCTCACTAACGCAACCACAAACTCTACCTTTTACCGCTTCTTCTTGCGCTTCAGTCATAGCGACACTGGCAATACGCCACGCGTTTTGCTGTTCGATCTGACTGCGACATTGATTGTCGATAGCTGCTTTAAAAACGCTCATACCGATCTCGTTTGCAGTACCCATTGCTGTTCCTGCATTGGTATTGCCACCTGTTGAGGCACAGCCCGCTAGTGCCAATGTTGCTAGTAATGCTGTTGATGCGAATAATTTTTTCATCAAATTTCCTTTCAGGTTGATCAGTATTATGAGGGGATATTCTTAAAGTTTTATATCGTGCTGAGCAGATGTACCAAAACTTATAAACTGCTTTTTACTGTCTATACCTTGTGATATTTGCATGATATACATCAGCACAAATAAAAAGTCATCTTACTAGAACTCAATATTGATGACAAAGGAAATATAAACGTGCCATCAAAATATCTATTAACAATCGTTTTTTATACCAAATTATGTCGTAGAAAAAATGATGATAAATATTCTAGGAGTAGTTCATCTTTATGGACTTAAAGGTTTACAAGGCGGTTAAAGTTTGTTTAAATAACTTACAATATGAAACTTAGTATCGCTTAGCGAAACAAGAAAGCGGTATTTAGTGAATAATAGCGCTTAACTTTCAATAAATCTCGATTTATAGTCAGGATAAGGGTTAGTGAGAAAAACAATATAGCAATATAAAGTCTCTCATGTTTTAATTAGATAGACTGTTTTTTTATGGCGCTCTCATGACAACAGAGTGAGTAAAAAGCCATTCAAAGTAGCACGTTGCTAGTGTGACAGATATGGATAGTACCATCATATCTGAGTCATACTTTTTTAAGTCCATTTGCTTTATTTTATCAAGGAAGAAAATAATGAAGTCCATTTATAAACTGCCTTTACTTGCGGCAATGATTGCAGCCAGTATGACAATGGTTGCCTGTTCAGACAAAGCGGCTACTGATAGCGCAGCTACTGACAGTGCTACTGCTGAAACCACTACAGATACCGCTGCCACAGCAAATGACAAGCTTGAAACCAAATTTGTCACCATTGCTACAGGGGGCGCCTCCGGTCCTTACAATATTATTGGAACGTCTTTAGCAGAGATTTATGCCAAGACTTTTGGCGTTAATGCTAAGACCCAAACGACAGGGGCGTCAGTAGAAAACGTCAACCTATTGACCCAAGGTAAAGTAGATATGGTACTGGCACTTAGTGATGTTGTCACTGATGCAGTCGAAGGCAAAAATGACTTTAAGGCACCTATCGCCAATATTCAGCAAATTGCTGTTCTGTATCCGAACGTCATTCAGCTGGTTGCTTCAGAGAAATCTGGCATCAAAAACATTGAAGATTTAAAAGGCAAACGTATTGCGGTTGGCGATCAAGGCTCGGGTACAGAGGTTAATGCTCGCACACTGTTAGAAGGTTTTGGTATTACCTATGATGATGTCAAGGTAGATTATTTAGGCTTTGCAGATGCTGCAGATGCGATGAAAGCTGGCAAAATTGAAGCGGCATTTTTTAGTAGTGGCTTACCAAACTCTTCGCTTTTAGAGCTAGAGCAGGGCATTAAGTTGCAGTTGGTGACCATCAATCAAGATAAGCTCAAAAAAATTATTGAGACCAAGCCTTACTTTAAGACTTTTGAGATTCCTGCTGGTACCTATGGTAATGCTGCTGCTATTCCAACCACAGCCGTCATGAATGCTTTATTGGTACGCTCTGATATCTCTGAAGAAGATGGCTATAAGCTGACCAAAGCATTATTTGAAAACTTGGATGGTCTAAAGAATGCTCACCAAGCGGCGAATGATATCAGTTTAGAGACGGCTCAAGTCGGTATGGTTGCTCCTATTCATCCTGGTGCCAAAAAATACTATGATGAGAAAGCAGCTAAATAAACAAGTATGGTGGTTTGCTGGCGTAGCATCTATTGCTGCGCTGGTTTTATTTATACTATGGGCGATTTTTAGCCGCCAAACAGTCATTGAATTACGAGTAGCGGGCGTTGCTGGTAACAATAACAATAGTGCCAGCCTAGTCTGCTATTTTGTTGAGCCCAATTTTCAATTGCGCTGGATTCACTCGGTAGAAAAGCAGTGGTGGGAGGAGCAGTATCTTCGTGAAGAAGAGGGCTTACTATTAACCAATACCTACTTTCAAGCGTTTGGTGCTGGTACGCCGTCTACTGAAAATGTCGCTCCTATACAAAAAGAGGGCTATGTCGGGTATCAAATCAACCAAAGGTTTCCCCATCTCAACTGGGTTGTATCAAGACTGACAAAAGGTGAGATTAATTATGCCGGTCAGCGCATTCTTATTCATCAACTGGTACCAGATTATTCAGAAGTAACTATCATGCCCAAAGCATATAGTCCAATCGATAGATTCAATAAGGATTTTTGTCATGAACTCCCAAGTGATGGATCACAGTAGCGATAAGCCTCATGTCAGTGATGATGCTAAGTTGGCAAATCAGCCAAATGCGCCTGAAGATACTGAGAATTACGATGACGTTGATCCTAGTGTCACACAGGCAATATTAGAAAAATACGATCGAGAATCTATTACGCGTCATATCACCCAAGGTCCAGTGAAGTATATTATCGCTGCGATCTGTATTTTCTACTCCATTTTTCATTTATACATTACCTTTAATCCAATGCCATCGTTACTACAGCGCTCTGTGCATGTGGGCGTTGGCTTCGCTTTGATTTTTTTGATTTTCCCTGCCAGTAAAAAAAGCAGCCGTAAGAAAGTGGCATGGTATGACTGGATTTGGTTTATCTTTTCCTTATCTGGGATGACGTATCTCATTTATGAGTATCAAGATATTGTCACCAGTCGCGGCGGTATGGCAAATTCGGTCGATGTGATCTTTTCTATCATTACGGTTATCTGCGTCCTTGAAGGCAGTCGGCGTATTACTGGCTGGATCTTGCCTATATTAGCCTCTATATTTTTGCTATATCCCTTTATCAGTCATTTGGACTTTATGCCGGATAGGCTGCTCACGCGCCCTTATGATTTGGGCGATATTTTTGGTCAATTATTCTTAAAGACAGAAGGCTTATATTCAGTTGCAATTGGTGCATCAGTTACTTTTATTTTCCTATTCATTCTATTTGGGGCATTTTTAGCACGTTCTGGAATGGGTCAGCTGTTTAATGATTTGGCATTGGCGCTGGCAGGCGATAAAAAAGGTGGACCTGCTAAAGTTGCTGTTATATCAAGCGGCTTTATGGGTAGTATCAATGGTTCAGCCTTATCGAATGTGGTCAGTACGGGCGCGTTTACCATCCCATTGATGAAAAAGGTTGGTTATCATAAAGACTTTGCAGGAGCCGTAGAGGCGAGTGCGTCGGTCGGTGGTCAAATATTGCCACCTATTATGGGTGCCAGTGCTTTTATTATGGCGGAGACGACAGGTCTACCGTATAGCACTATTGCTTTGGCTGCGTTATTACCTGCTATTCTCTATTATCTAGGCGTTATCGCACAGGTACATTTTCGTGCCGGTCGCCGAGACTTAAAAGGCATGGCAAAAGAGAGTTTGCCGCAAGTAAAAGAAGTATTAAAAGCACGCGGTCATATGTTGTTGCCGATTGTATTCTTGATTTATTTATTAATACAAAATGTTCCTGTAGGGTACGCTGCGGCTTATACCATTGGCTTTACGGTTGTCATCAGTATGCTACGCAAAGAAACCCGCATGGGCTTTAAAGATATTTTAGGCGCTCTAGAAGATGGCGCACGCCAATCATTAGCAGTGATGGCAGCTTGTGCGGTTGTAGGTATCATCATTGGGGTCGTTAGTTTGACCAGCTTTGGTACAGTAATGACCTCTTCAATTGTTACTTTGGGTGCAGGGTCTTTATTGCTTACTTTGATTTTGACCATGCTGGCGTCTATGGTCTTGGGTATGGGATTGCCTTCTATCCCTGCTTATATCATTACCGCAACCATGGCAGCGCCTGCTCTAGCAGGATTTGATATTCCTATTTTATCGGCGCACATGTTTGTTTTCTATTTTGGTGTGTTTGCAAATATTACCCCGCCCGTCTGTCTGGCAGCTTTTGCTGGTGCTGGTATCTCTGGCGGTGATCCGATGAAAACAGGGTATTTGTCATTAAAGTTAGCGTTAGCAGGTTTTATCGTCCCCTTTATGTTTATTTATAATCCTGCGATGTTGATGATTGACCCAACAGATCTTGCGGTCACGGCGAAAGAATTTCCATTGCCGCCGGTTATCGATATTATTATTGCTGTTGTGACATCGGTCATTGGTGTGATTGGACTCAGCGCCGCGTTAGAGGGTTATTTTAAAAGTGATATGAATCTCGTTACGCGCTTAATATTAGCATTAGGCGCATTGCTGCTGATTTATCCTGGACTGATCACAGGTGCAATAGGTGGCGTAATAGTACTAGGTATTGCGGCATTCAATATAAAAGGTAGTAAGGCGCCAACCGCTTTAAGTGTTTAACATTGAAGCACTGCTACTTTAAGTGAGACAGAAAAGTTAGAAGCATAGAAAAGGTCGAATAGCAGATATCTGCTATTCGACCTTTTTGTATTTTAAGACTCATCACGTTACGTTGATATAGTGACGACTCTCACTTAACAGCCAAGTTTCCCTTCTGCTGCTAATGCTTTTTTGCTACGGATAGGTGCTGGGCAATCTTCACCATAGTACTGACGATCAGCAAAATAGCTTGAGCGCACCATAGGACCTGCCCAAATATTAAAGAAGCCAATCTTTTTGCCATAGTCCATATAACGCTGGAACTCATCTGGATGCACATAGCGATCGACTGGCGCATGGTCTTTACTAGGTTGTAAATACTGACCAACGGTAATCATATCGACGTTATGCGCCTTTAGATCATCAAGCAGCTTATAGATTTCTTCTTCAGTTTCACCAAGTCCAACCATAAAGCCGCATTTGGTCGCAATATCAGGGCGACGTTCTTTATAAATCTTTAGCAAGTCTAATGAATGCTGATAATCTGAACCTGGACGGAAAGCTTTATATAAACGAGGCACGGTTTCGATATTGTGGTTAAAAACATCAGGCGCCGTTTCAGTCAATAAGTCCAATGCGATATCCATACGACCACGGAAATCTGGTACCAAAATCTCGATCAAGCAATTTGGGCTCAGCGCACGCGATTCATTCAATACTTCAACGAAATGCATCGCGCCGCCATCTTTTAAATCATCACGGTCAACCGAGGTAATGACGGCATATTTAAGACCTAAACCTTGGATGGTCTCGGCAGTATGACGCGGCTCATCTTTATCAAGCTCATTTGGACGACCATGTCCGACATCACAGAACGGGCATCGACGTGTACAGATATCACCCATAATCATAAAGGTAGCAGTACCATCGGCAAAGCACTGTGGAAGGTTAGGGCAGGCAGCTTCTTCACAAACGGTATAGAGTTTCTGTTCACGTAAGGTGGACTTGATACGTGCGACTTCCGCAGGTGAAGACAGTTTTACCCGAATCCAATCTGGCTTTTTCTTAGCCTCGACAGTCGGGATAATTTTAATTGGGATACGAGCAACTTTATCGTAGCCACGGAGTTTTTCGCCTTGGATGGCTTTTTTGGGTTTTGCGCGGGCAGCAGGCGTGTGCGTTTGTACGGCGTTTGTCATAATCGAATGTTCTCTTAACCCTTGATAGAACAAGGGTTTATGGAATTATTAGAATGCTTTATGAATAGAGCTATTATAGCAGATATTTGGTCAAGGTTTTTTAGGCAATCGTATGAAATTCAGTTTATCAAGGCTACTATAAATAAGCGATTTAGCATAGTTTCATTTATTGATATCAATGTTCATGTCATTTAGTACGTCTATGGCAGCGCGAAACGCTTCTTGAGTGGCAGGTGCGCCGCAATAAGGCAGGCTGTGCATCAAGACTTCTCGAATCTCAGCGACAGTGGCGCCATTATTGATGGCACCTCGGATATGTCCCTTTAGCTCAGCGGGACTTTTTTGTGCAATCAAAAAACCAATCGTGATAAGCGAGCGATATTTGCGCGGTAGTACCGAGTCATCTTGCCATGTACTGCCCCAAGCGTGCTCAATAATCCAATCTTGTAATGGCTGAGTAAATGGCGTTGCTGATTCAAGTGAGCGTTTGACATGTGCTGCACCCATCACCTCGGTACGAACTTTTAGACCGTTTTCATAATTGGCGTTTTGACTGGTGCCTTGATTGGCATTGTGACTCATACTGTGAGTAGTATTGCGATCTTCATTTTCTTTATTAGCCATTGTCATCCTTGATTTTATGATTAAATCCTTTGCATTTAATCGGTATATTCTTATCAAACATTATAACAGTCGAGTAGGTTTTATTTAACCGTTAATCGAGATATAGTTGATTCCATTTAACAATAACAACGTATAACAATAACGAGATACTAAGACAGTAGCGGTATATCTTTTTAAGTGAATAGATAGTTGCAACCGCAATTTACTACCAATATATTGTGAATGTTAAAAAACACAATAGGTCCTCAGTATGAAAAATTTAGAATTTATGATATAGGCACCATTAGTCATATTATTTATGGCACTATTTATATAATAAATGTTCAATATGCCCCCTTTATGACCGCTTTATGAGCCTTTTAAAGGCTGAGCCATTAACATTTAGGGCGTTTTAAGCTATGATTGCACGGATAATTATTCCATCTAGTATATAGACGCAGGCGGTCATGCTGACTACCCACGTAATGTGCTAATACTCCCAACTGACGAGGACGACTATTGTGTTAGAAGCTTATCGTAAACATGTCGAAGAACGTGCTGAGCTAGGAACGGTTCCGCTACCACTGAACGAAAAACAAGTAGCAGAGTTGGTTGAACTACTAAAGAATCCACCAGCGGGCGAAGATGCGTTCTTGATGGACTTGCTCGAAAATCGTATTCCTGCCGGTGTTGACCAAGCTGCTTACGTTAAAGCGGCATTTTTGGCAGCGATCCTTAAGGGTGAAGCGACCTCTTCACTAGTAAGTAAGAAAAAAGCGGTTCAAATCTTGGGTACGATGCAAGGTGGTTACAACGTTCAACCGCTAGTTGCTGCTCTTGATGATGCGGAAGTCGCGCAAGAAGCTGCCGATGCGTTGAAAAAAACCTTGCTAGTATTTGACGCATTCAATGATGTGACCGAAAAAGCAGAAGCGGGCAATACTATTGCTAAAGAAGTCGTTCAATCTTGGGCTGACGCTGAGTGGTTCTTGAGCCGTGACGCTGTACCAGCAAAGACGACTTACACGACATTTAAAATCACTGGCGAAACCAATACCGATGATTTGTCTCCTGCACAAGATGCGTGGAGCCGTCCTGATATCCCATTACATTCATTAGCCATGCATAAAAACTCTCGCGACGGCATTACTGCTGACGAAGAGGGCGTTATCGGTCCGATGAAACAGATCGAAGCGTTAAAAGAAAAAGGTCATCCATTAGCCTATGTTGGCGACGTGGTAGGTACGGGTTCTAGCCGTAAATCTGCGACCAACTCAGTACTGTGGTTGATGGGTGATGATATCCCTAACGTGCCAAACAAACGTGGCGGCGGTCTAGTACTAGGTAATAATATTGCACCTATCTTCTTTAATACTATGGAAGATTCTGGCGCATTACCAATCGAAAAAGTAGCCGTTGATAACCTAAACATGGGCGATGTCTTTGATATCTATCCATATGATGGAAAAATCACTAAGCATGACTCTGATGAAGTACTGTCAACCTTCAAGCTAAACTCGCCAACTTTGCTTGATGAAGTTCGTGCTGGTGGTCGTATTCCGTTAATCGTTGGTCGTGGTCTGACCAATCGTGCTCGTGAATATATGGGTCTTGGTCATTCAGACGTATTTGCTAAGCCAGAAGAGCCAGTTGATACCGGCAAAGGCTTTACACTAGCGCAAAAAATGGTTGGTAAAGCTTGTGGTCTAGCAGGCGTTCGTCCTGGTATGTACTGTGAACCAAAAATCACTACGGTTGGTAGTCAAGATACCACTGGTCCGATGACCCGTGATGAGCTAAAAGACTTAGCCTGTCTAGGTTTCCAAGCAGATTTGGTGATGCAATCATTCTGTCATACGGCTGCTTATCCAAAGCCAGTTGACATCGAAACTCAGCATACACTACCTGACTTTATCATGAACCGTGGCGGCGTAAGCTTACGTCCAGGTGATGGTATTATTCACTCGTGGTTGAACCGTATGCTACTTCCGGATACCGTTGGTACTGGTGGTGACTCGCATACGCGTTTCCCAATCGGTATCTCATTTCCAGCGGGTTCTGGTCTAGTAGCGTTTGCTGCTGCGACTGGTGTTATGCCACTTGATATGCCTGAATCGGTCCGTGTCCGTTTCATCGGTGAGCGTCAAGCCGGTATCACCTTACGTGACTTAGTCCATGCAATCCCATACCAAGCGATTAAAGAAGGTCTGTTAACCGTTGATAAGAAAGGTAAAATCAACGAGTTTAACGGTCGTATTCTTGAAATCGAAGGTTTAGAAGACTTAACCGCTGAACAAGCGTTTGAATTGTCTGATGCTTCAGCTGAGCGTAGTGCTGCTGGTTGTACGATTACTTTATCTGAAAAGTCAGTTGCCGAGTATCTGACTTCGAACATCACATTATTAAAATGGATGATCTCAGAAGGTTACGGCGATGCACGTACGATTAGCCGTCGTATCGAAGGTATGCAAGAGTGGTTGGCTAATCCAAGCCTGATGCGTGCTGATGAAGATGCAGAATATACCATCGATATGGTTATCGATATGTCTGAAATCAAAGAGCCGATTCTTTGCTGCCCGAACGATCCAGATGATGCAAAAACATTGGCTGATGTCGCTGGTGACACCATTGATGAAGTATTCATTGGTTCATGTATGACTAACATTGGTCACTTCCGCGCTGCTGGTAAATTGCTAAAAGATGTCCCAGCAGGTAGCTTGCAAACTCGTCTATGGATTGCGCCACCAACCAAAATGGATGCGCGTCAATTGATGGAAGAAGGTTACTATAATATCTATGCACAAGCCGGCGCTCGTACAGAGATGCCAGGTTGTTCATTATGTATGGGTAACCAAGCACGTATTGCACCGAATTCTACAGCCGTTTCGACTTCTACCCGTAACTTCCCGAACCGTTTAGGTCAAGGTGCTAACGTATATCTAGCATCAGCTGAATTGGCTTCTGTTGCTGCGGTACTTGGTAAATTACCAACCAATGAAGAGTATCAGCAGTACGCTGGCATGCTTGATAGCATGGGCGAAGAAGTGTATCAATACATGAACTTCGACCGTATGGAAGACTATACTGAAGAAGCTGATAAGATTAACGTTGCTCAGTTGAGCTAATTTTGGTCAAATCTTAAATGTTTTGAAATATTCAAAAACCCCGTATCGTCATGATGCGGGGTTTTTTGCTGTGAGCAATGGCTGGTTTCTCTTATTATCTTATGTATAATATGGGAGCAGGCGGAAACCGTGGCTCTGTATGTTATTTATCCTTTTCTATCTCGGGACGGACCGATACTTTGATAGGCACTTTTTGTTTGCAATCAAGTGCTCTGGAGTTTTGGTTGATTACTTTATCCCCACTCAAACGTCGCATCGTCTATGTGACTGTCTTTGAAATCATTGCTATCATTTCATCTACCTTGGTTCTTATGCTGTTGAGTAACAGCAGCGCCGCAGAATCTCTACCAGTTGCCGTGATGGTCTCATTGGCAGCGGTGATTTGGAATTTTATTTATAATACGGCGTTTGAAAATTGGGAACGTCGCAAGCAGGTGACGCAGCGCACGTTATTGGTACGTAGTGCCCATGCGATAGGTTTTGAAGGCGGCTTGGTTTTGATTTGCCTACCGCTATATATGATTTGGTATGATGTTGGTTTTATCAAAGCCTTTATGATGGAAGCCGGGCTACTGCTGTTTTTCTTGGTTTATACTTTTTTCTTTACCTTGGGTTTTGACAAAATATTTACCTTACCACATCAATATAAAAGTGCTTCCGCTTCTTGATAAATAAAGAGGTCAATGGGAATGATTTTGTTCATTAATTATATAATTTATTCAAAAAAAGGCTGCACCTTGGCAGCCTTTTTAATGATATTGCAAAGAACAATGTCGTCAGCGTACTATTTACCCTGATAAACCGGCTTACGTTTTTCCATAAATGCGGTAATACCTTCTTTAAAATCATCGGTTTTAGCAAGCATCGTTTGTTGTTCTACTTCCATATCCAATGCTTCATTAAGACCCATATAGGCATGAGTATTAATCATGTGTTTCATCGATGCCAATGCTTTGCCGGGTAGATTACTCAGACGCGTTGCCAATGCCAGCACCCTAGCATCCAGCTCGTCGCTAGTAACCACATCATTAACCAAGTTTAAGCATGCCATATCTTCCGCTTTGAGCTTATCACCAAGCATGACCATCTCAGTCGTTTTTGCAACGCCAATCAATTGATTCAATAAGTAAATACCACCAGCATCTGGAATCAGACCAATATTGACAAAAGCTTGTACAAATTTGGCATTTTCAGCGGCAATACGAAAGTCACAAGTCAGCGCCAAGTTCATGCCAGCACCAGCAACGGCACCTTCTAATTTGGCGATAATAGGCTTATGAATATTACGCAGCTTTAAGCTAATCTCAGCGACTTCACCAACCATAAAGTTCAGCTTATCCGATAATGCCTCGCTTTCCATACCGTTTTCTAACATCTCACCGATATGCCCGCCACTTGAAAAATTATTGCCAGCGCCCTGCAAAACGATGACTCGTACTTGCTCATCTTCATCGGCTTTGGTCAATGCTGCCATCATGGCGTCTTTGAGTACCGTGCTAAAGGCGTTCAAGGTTTTAGGATCGTTCATTGTGATGGTAGCGATATGGTTTTCGGCTTGGTATTCGACGAGAGCTTGTGACATTTTGGATATCCTTAAGATGATGTTCTAAATAATGATTGCAATAAAATACTGGTATAGTCATGTTTGAATAAAAGAAATATACATATTATAAAGCACTACTGAGGTTAATTTTTCTTGCTTTCTGTGCCTGCGCAGACAGAGGCTGCGAATAATTAATCTCAGTAGTGTTGTACTCTTTTAAAATTGGATCAACTATATCGGCAGTAAGTAAAACAAATAGGGCAATACTAATTACTATAGCAGTTTGAGCTTATTATAAAAGCGAGATTTGTGCGCGCTTAAGGCACGTTTTGAATAACATTTTTTACTGCTATCACTATTGCCAAAGGTATAAAACCTATCATTCAAAAATAAGGCTACTATCTGTAAGAGGGTTGAATTATTCTAGAAGACAGATTTCAAAAGGTTTTATTTTTTATCACACTAACAAGGAAGTGGTTATGCCAATGATTCATGTCAATGATATCGATATTTATTATGAAGACAGCGCACCAAACGATAAGCAAAAGCCCATCATGGTATTCGCCCATGGTTTGCTATGGAATACGCGTATGTTTGACAAGCAAGTCGAGTATTTTAAAGCGGGTTATCGCTGTATTGCGTTTGATTTTCGGGGACAAGGTCAGTCTGAAATTACCAAATCTGGCTATGATATGGAAACCTTAACTGAAGATACGCTGGCGTTGTTAGATGCGCTAGATATTCAGCAGTGTCATTTTTTAGGACTATCAATGGGTGGATTTGTCGCCCAACGTATTGCGTTAAAGCGTCCTGAATTATTGCTATCACTGACGCTGCTTGAAACCTCTGCTGATCCTGAAGATCCTAAAAACGTGCCACAGTACCGCAAGCTGATTAAAGCCATTCGTTGGTTGGGCATGAAGCGTGTCAGCCAAAAAGTAATGCCCATTATGTTTGGTAGCAGTTTTTTAGCAGATAAATCGCGTAAAGCTGACCGTAGAGAGTGGTTGTCTATGTTGCAAAGCAATCGTAAGGGCGGGGTCATCAAGGCAACTACTGGCGTGATTGAGCGCTCTGCAACGTATGATCAGCTAAGTGACATAAAGACGCCGACGCTTATAATCGTTGGCGATGAAGATGTGGCAACACCGTATGCAAAAGCTGAGCGCATGCACTTTGCGATAGCAGGCTCTAAGCTGGTGGTGATTAAAGGTGCGGGGCATACGGCAACGGTTGAAGAGCCGGAGCAAGTTAATAAAGCCATTAATAAGTTTTTGGCAAACTTTATATAGTGTTCATTGCGGATCTATATACCTGATATGACAGCGTTTATTATCGCAAAAAATGTAGCAAAAAAGTCGTTATCATGGATTTGATAACGGCTTTTTTAACGCTTTAAAAGGAGTGTTTAAAACTTATAAGCGCGCTGTATAGTCGTTATTGCCATCATTAATGGTGCCAAAAACGTTAGCTCTATTGACGATTTCGGTTGCCCAAGCACGATGGGTAGCAGGCTCTAGCATAGTATTGTTATATTTAAAGACCGCTTTTGCCTCGCTATGTAATATCGCCTGTGCCTCATCTAAAGTGCTAAGCGGTACGCAGTATGCTTGCTGTACCAAGGCAATTTGACTTGGATGAATAACGGTTTTTCCGACCAAGCCCAAGCTGACATCACGCGTCAACTCTTGCATAAATAACGTAGGCTCATCCAAATACTCAAACACCGGCGCCGACAGATAAAAGCCATGTGGCACAAAACAGCCAAGCAGCTGGTAGGCTAGTGTACCAACAGGTGTATCATAGACAAGGCTATTCTTAGGACGGCGCAAACGCAGTGCTGCAAATAAATCATTACCACCAATACGCAAAGCAAATACCGGCTGGCTAAAAGCTTCTTTGAAACCAATCGCCAGCTCTTGATTATGATGTGGATTAAACAATGCTGCCGTCTCAAGCGTTGGCATTAATAGCATGTCAGTACTAAGATTCTGGCATGCCATGCGCCAATTAGATAGACTATACATATCAACTTTTGGCATCACAAAACCATCAATCAAATCAATATGGGTAAAGCCCGATAACTGCTCTAACATGGCAGGATGGCGCGGACGTACAAATACCAACGGACGCGTTGGCTGCTCAGTCTGTATCTTGGTTTGTTGTGTTTCAGCTTGCTGTGTCGGCTCATTGATACTATCAACGTGCGTCGCCCACGTATACAGCAGCGTCTGCAAGCGCTCAAGTGCCAACTCAACATCATTGTGGCTGACCGCATCTTCTAGACAGATGATAATACTATTAATCGTCGGTAATTTATCACGCTTGATCACTTGCCAGATATCTTGGCGCGTCGCTGGCATATATAAGCTCGCTCCCAACTGATACGGATGATGCATGTTAGGCTTGAGCATAGCATGACGCTCAGTAATCAGATGCGCGTAAGACTGGGTGTTTTGATAAAGGTGGGACTCGTTTTTTGGCATATCTGACATAATGGGCATCGTAAATAGTGGTAAATGAATGGGTCTAAAAGTATGGTTTCAAGATTAGGTAGAAAGATAAGGAGTTATTAATCGTCTGTCGCACGCTGCTTAATAAGGGTAATCGCTTGATAAGGCAGTATTTTATCACCTAGTACGCTAATAGCGATATGTCGCTGTGTACATAAATGCCTTAATAATATAGTGTCGGGGTGCTCAGCGCTCGCTAACAAAATACGTTCAGGGTCGCGGCGTAGTATCGCGCGTGTCGCCTCAGCAATGGTCGGCTTAATGCGATTGCGGTTGCTAATACCATACTCAGCAGCCAAGCTATCGACTAATTTGGCCGTTTGATAGCGAGGTTGCTCATGTGTTGGCAAACATTTCAAAGGCGTGTTTAATGTACGCCTTGTCGCATCGATACAATCAATAAAGGCCAGACTATGATCTACACTGATCAAATTATCATAAAAGACACTGCGATGCAGCCCCAATTCTGGCTCAGTATATAAACTGCGTGATATAAGCCCTGATACAGTACTATTCAATAAACCTGACGGAATCAACCAGTCATCGATACTAGCAGCCAGCCAAGCAACACCAGCCGGATCAGCAAGGGTCAGTAGCGGTATAACATCCTGACCTTGATGGAAAATATTGGCAAAGTTAGGGTGGTTAGGATCGGCAAAGGCTTTTAGACTATGCGCCAGTTCTTGATAAATCGCCCCTTTACCCGTCCAACCATCGATAAATACAATCGGGCTATGAGGATGATTATTTAATATAATTTTTAATGCAACTGGATCAAGACCACGATCTCGTATAATACTGACGCCATAATGCACACTTGGTAGAGAGTAGCTGCTATTGGCAGTTGCTAATGCGCGTTGTAACAGCACACCTATTGGTAAACCGGCACGCACAAGACTGACTAATATTAACGGGCGCTCATTATTGACGTTTGGCTGAAAAACTTGCTGTAGCGTATAGGCCAAGTTGGTAATATCAGTCGCTGCTCTTACTTTTCCCTGCTCTAACGCCTCGATATATAGCTGCTCATGCATGGCACTTGGCGCGTCTTCCAAGGTCAGCATATCAGAATAATGACGCTGCCCACTTTGAATCAGTGCTTCTTTTTGACTGACAGGCACATCAGCAACGGCATCTTTATCAACGATATTGAGCAGCACAGTGACATCGCTAGCAAGATAGCTGCCTGAGCCATATTGTGATAAATAGGCTGTTTTAATATTAGAATGGATTGAAGTCATAGTAGAAATAGTTGTACTCGTTTGATGACGGTTTAATAATAGATTAATAGCAGAATATCATTTAATAAAAGGTAGCGCTCATCATTTAGCTGCAAATTTCTCATGTAGCTGTCCATGATTGGGCATGCCGTACCAGTCAAGTAATTGCAGAAATGGCAGATCTGCCAGACTGTCACCAAAACCGAAGCTTGGGCGCTGATGATCCAAATGCTGTTCCAATAAAAATTGTACCGCATGACGTTTATGAATAGCATGCGGCAATATTGCTAAATTATTAGCATTCACATGCACATAAAAAATCTCATCAAAATCTGGTATGAGCGTTGGTAATTGTGTGGCTAAATCTGCCAATGCTTGATGGTCTTTTTGTCTGTGTTTGATCGCCAGATAAATGGTTAGCTCACTATCGATAAAAGTATCTTTATGTGGGGTGAGCTTTAAGTCGTTATGTACGTTATTGCAGCCATTCACCCACTCAGTCAGCTGACTGAGCTTATCTTGTAATGGAGCAAGGACATTATACATATGCTGCTGCCACGTGCTTAGTAGCTTACCATCAGACGCTAAAATGACCGCGCCATGGGTCAATACTTGCCAGCTGTTAAAGGGCAGTTTGACGCGTTTAATTTCCTGACGATCACGTGCTGTGACAGCTATCAATTCAGTACTGGCAAATAGCCAATTAAAAAAGACCGCTTGGCGCTGACTCATAAAGCTTAACGGCTCACCTTGTTTATTGATGGTAGCGCAAACCAAATTTTCCGGCTCAGTCGTTGGTAATTTCCATGAATCAATTTTACGCTGAGTTTGAAAGAGCGTATCGTCCAAATCCATTAGCGCATAAGGTTTTACAATATTTAAGTTCGGTTGGAAAAATGGGGAGGTCATGACGTTTTCCAAAGATAAAAATGATGATAAGACTGTTTATAGATGGCTTGGATACGAATATGTAAGGGAGGTGCAGCGCTGTTTTTTAAAACTGAGCATTACCTATTTATCAGACTTTAGCCAAATGCAGACAGTATAACGATAATCATAAAAAAGGTCAGAATAAATCGGTAATAAAAGTGCAGAATTATCGCAAGAGGATTGGACGTAACTCATTTGGAGTTAGCATATAAATATAATAAACTCAGAAAATTGAGTAACCAAACTTTCCAAGTTTATTAAAGGGTGATTATGCAGACGGCAGGATAATACTAGGTTTCTTGTGATAGCTACTATAGACTCAGCAACAATCAAGGTCCCATGTTTATACTATTATCTTGAATAAGAAACATATATTTAATCGTGCTATCCATATATTTCTTCTAACCTTAGACAAGACACTAATCGTCCTTCCCATTCACGCAGCTCAGGCTCAATTTCGCTACATATTGGTTTGGCATAGGGGCAGCGTTTATGAAGTGCGCAGCCACTTGGCGGATTAAGCGGACTAGGTAATTCGCCTTGTAGAGTCAGCTCTTTTTTATGACCCGTCACTGAGGGCGCTGCTGAGAGTAAAGCGATGGTATAAGGGTGTTTAGGATCATTATAAATAGCATCTTTAGCACCGTGCTCAACGGCTTTGCCTAAATACATGACCATCACGTCATCTGCTACGTGGCGTACGACAGAAAGGTTGTGCGAGATAAAGACATAGGCAGTATGATATTCGTCTTGCAAATCCATAAATAGATTCAGTACTTGCGCCTGAATAGAGACGTCAAGTGCTGACGTCGGCTCATCAGCGACGACAATTTTAGGGTTGAGCATCATGGCACGGGCAAGAGCAATACGTTGGCGCTGACCGCCAGAAAACATATGCGGATAGCGACCTGTATGCTCAGGACGCAAACCAACGTGCTTCATCATTGCATGGACTTTGGTGCGTTTTTCTTCTTTGCTCAGCGTGGTATGAATGTCTAACGGTTCTGTGAGCTGAAAACCAATAGTATGACGTGGATTAAGACTGCCATAAGGGTTTTGGAACACCATCTGAATCTCAGTACGCAAGTTTTTAAGCGCATTTCTACTATAACTCGTAGTTGCCTCATCGTTAATAAATAGCTCGCCACTGGTAGGTTCCTCTATCAAAGTAAGCTGGCGCGCCAAAGTAGACTTGCCACATCCTGACTCACCAACGACTGCGAGAGTTTTCCCTGCTTCTAGCTCAAATGAGATGCCGTTCAATGCTTTTACGAATGCTTTACCTTTTCCTAAGCCTAGAGACACCTGATAGTGTTTATGTAAATTATCTGCCTTTAAGACGATTTTATTACTCATATTTCAGACTCCATCGTAGCGGTTTGAGTAGTCCGAGTAGGATGTTCAGGAAGGGTGGCGTGAATACAGCGGACTTCGCCATTTGGAGTTTTTAAAATAGGCGGCGGAACGTCACAAGCCGGCTCTTTGTAGGGACAACGTGGTGAAAGCAAGCAGCCTGTCGGTCTATCATATTGACTAGGCACCACACCTGGCAAGCTATTCAATCTATCTTGTCCAACAGCCAGTTCAGGAATCGCCTGTAGTAGAGCTTCGGTATAAGGGTGCGCAGGTTTTTGGAATATCTCTGGCACTGTACTGGTCTCGACCACTTGACCGGCATACATGACAGCGACATCACGAGCGTTTTGTGCGACTAAGCCCAAGTCATGAGTGATGAGCACCATTGCCATTTGCTTTTCACGTTGCAGGCGACTGAGTAAATCCATGATTTGAGCCTGAACGGTAACGTCGAGAGCGGTCGTCGGCTCATCAGCGATAAGCAGTTTCGGCTCGCAAGCCAGTGCCATCGCAATCATGACCCGTTGACTCATACCACCTGAAAGTTGGTGCGGATAGACACGTAGGCGATTCTTAGCATCTGGCATCTCAACCAGCTCTAATAATTCTAAAAGACGCTGCCGTACTGCTGCTCCGCGCAAGCCAAGATGGGTGGTCAATACCTCGCCCATTTGCATCTCGACCGTAAAGCTTGGATTCAGGCATGACATGGCGTTTTGAAATATCATCGAGATATCTTTACCGATAATCTTGCGCTTTTGTTTTGCTGGCATGGTGAGGAGATTCTTGCCATCAAAGTTAAGACGATCAGCAACGACAGTGGCAGAAGAGGGTAGTAATCCCATCAACGCCATCATAGTGACTGATTTACCTGAGCCAGATTCACCAACAACCGCAACGACCTCTCCTTGTTTTATTTTTAAAGAGACATCATCGACCGCACGAAATGCTCGTGCTCCCTCACCAAAGGTAACGGATAGATGCTCAATATCGAGGAGTAATGGGTTATCTGTGATAAGGTCATTCGCTATCGGTCTATTTACTTGAGAATCGTTCATTAAGATACCTGCTTCAATTTTGGATCTAAGGCATCACGCAGACCGTCACCCGTTAGATTGATGGACAATGCGGCTAAGAAAATCGCTACACCGGGCCAAATCGCTAACCACACATTGCTCTGGATATATTGGCGAGCAGTACCTAGCATCGCACCCCACTCAGCATCAGGGGGTTGAACACCGAAACCTAAGAAACCAATCGCGCCGGCTTCCAAAATAGCAGTAGAGAAAATCATTGTCGCTTGGACGATTAATGGCGCCATACAGTTGGGTAATATCGTGATAAACAATAATCTTAAGACACCTGCACCCATAACTTGTGAGGCAATAAAATACTCACGTTGCAGCTCAACCATTGCTGTTGCGCGGGTCAACCTAATAAAAGGCGGTGTACATACCAAGGCAATGGTAATGATAGTATTGGTCATCGAAGGCCCTAAAATAGCGGCAATGATAATGGCGAGCAGCAAGCTTGGATAAGACATCAAGATATCATTTACTAGCATGACCGCTTTGCCCCAAACCTTGGGCCAAAAGGCAGCGCTTAGTCCTAACGATACGCCTACAATCATCGCTATCGAAGTGGCGCTGATACCGATAAATAATGAATAACGTGCGCCGTGCATGACGCGCGAGAGCGTATCACGACCGGCATCATCGGTGCCCAAAAAGAACATCGAATCACCGCCACTAAAGAAGGAGGGCGGCAACTGCTCTTTACCGGTGAATAATTCATAAGGGTCATAAGGGGCAATGGTAGGGGCCAAGATTGCGACGATGACCATCAGCATCAAGACTATAAAACCCAGTACCGCGCCTTTATTTCGGCAAAAGGTGTATAAAAACAGCTGCCAAGAAGTCGGCGGCTTAGGCGCAACCGGAGCAATGTCAGAAGGAACTACAGAAGGCTTCATTGGATATTCCTTTAGTGAATCAGACCTTGTTTTACTCCACTGGCTTGCTTACTTTATTAGGCTAAGTCGCTTATGGTTTCAGCTGACTTAGCATGCGCTTATCTTCTGTAAGCTGAGTAATACAAACTTAGGGATACAAGATCTTTATGAGCACTATGGGTAATTATTAAAAACTATAAATAGCAATTGTCGATGCAATAACAATGCATCAAATGGGCTTCACCCTAACAATAGACTATGAAGAATGGCGAATTCTAGGATTAATAAATCCATATAAAATATCGATCATTAAGCTCACCAGAATCAGAGCAGTAGCGACCAATAAAATACCATTTTGTACAATAGGATAATCACGCGTAAAGAAACCATCTAATAACCAGTTGCCGACACCCGGCCAACTAAAGATAGTCTCAGTGATAATAGCGCCAGCTAGTAACGTTGCCATCTGCAATCCCACTACAGTAACCACGGTAATGAGCGCATTACGCATCACGTGAATTAAAATCACACGTTTTGGTGACAGACCTTTGGCTCTTGCAGTACGCACATAATCTTCATCCAATACTTCAAGCATCGCCGAGCGTGTCATACGAGCAATCATAGCTAGAGGAATAGTAGATAGGGCAACCGAGGGCAAGATGAAATGTTTGACAACGTTCCAAAAGGCACCGGGCTCACCAGAGCTTAAAGAACCTAGTAGCCAAGACCCGTATAAAGGTTTGACGTCTAGGAACTGCGCGACAGAGATAACGCCAGAGACCGGTAGTAGACCTAGATAGTGGGCGAAAATACCCGTTAGGATAGGACCAAGTAAGTAGATCGGCATAGAGTAGCCGGCAAGTGCGCCAGACATTAAGGTATAGTCTAGCCAAGTACCACGGCGTAAGGCAGCCAAAATACCCAGACTAATACCAACGATACTAGCTATCGTAATCGCGCAAAGCGCTAATTCTAATGTCGGTACAAAATGGGCAAAGAAGTCCTGCAATATCGGTGTGCGGGTACGAAAGGATTCACCAAAGTTACCTTGCAGTATCCCAGTGAGATAATCCCAGTATTGTACGGGTAACGGTTTATCTAGACCAAGGCGGGCTAAAGCCTGTGCATGTAGCTCAGGATCAACCATGCGCTCTCCCATCATAATCTCAACTGCATCGCCAGGTACGAGGCGAATAAGAATAAAAGTCGATAGGGTTAAGCCGATATAGACGGGAACTAAGATTAAAATCCGGCGTAGAATATAAAGTAGCATAGCTCGGCTCGTTTTTATAGAAGTGGCTTTTACTAGCTATAGCTCAGGCTCAGACAAATACGGCTGGAACAGAATCTCTGAACCAGCCGCAAACGTATATAAAGCAATGACTATAGAATAAAAGGCGTCACTAGGGTTTGTTAGGTACTGGTATTGAATCTAATACCAGTACCGAATGCAGCACTGATATTAGCTAAGGCTATTTAACATCCTTATTCAATATCAACGCCATCAAAGCGAATGGAGCCGAGTGGGCTAATTTTGTAGTCTTTTACATTAGGGGTCGTTAATACCGTCACGACTGAGTTAGCAACTGTCGTCCAAGGTAGTTGGTCTTTAAAGATAACCTGAGCCTGCTTGTAATTGGTAATACGCTCATCTTGGTTGGTATTTGCACGTGCATCCATGACCAGCTTATCAAAGTCTTTATTACACCAGCGTGAGTAGTTGTTACCGTTAACCGCATCACAAGATAATAGAACACCTAACCAGTTATCAGGATCTCCATTATCACCTGTCCAACCGGCTAGGATCGCTTCAGGCTCGCCTTTACCCGCACGCTTTAGGTACTCGCCCCACTCATAAGTCACAAGCTTGGCTTTAACGCCAATTTTAGCCCAATCTGATTGAATCATTTCAGCCATTAGCTTGGCATTAGGGTTATAAGGGCGCTGAACGGGCATATACCATAAGTCGATTTCTAAATCTTTAGCACCTGCTTCAGCCAGTAGGGCTTTGGCTTTTTCGATATCGTAAGGCGCATCTTTGATCTCATCGTTATAGCCCCACTGCGTTGGTGGCATTGGGTTGCTTGCTTTGATACCAGAACCTTGATATACCGCATTGATGATGGCGTCTTTATTGATTGCCATATCAAGAGCGCGGCGAACATTGACATCTTTTAGGTCTGGTTTTTCAGTGTTATAGCCTAAGTAACCAACGTTAAATCCAGCATCATCCAGTACGTTTGCTTTGCCAGATTTTTTGGCAGAATCAACTTCAGATGGGTTGGCATAAGCGGAGACATTACATTCGCCTGCTTGTACCTTCTGCGCGCGAACAGCCGAGTCTTTAGTGATGACAAAGACGAGGTTATCGATATGAATGTTGTCTTTGTTCCAATAGTCAGGATTTTTGGTATAACGAATCTGCGCATCTTTTTGATACGAAGTAAAGACGAAAGGTCCAGTACCGACTGGTTTGGTATTTAGATCAGCTGCATTGCCAGCGTCTTGTAACTGCTTAGCATACTCTGCAGAATGCACATAGGCGAACGGCATTGCTAGGTTTTGTAGGAATGGCGCGTTGGTCTCAGTCAGAGTGATTTTGACCGTATAATCATCGACTTTTTCTACTTTGTCGATAATATCAGGTAAGCCCATACCTACTGAATATGGGAATTCAGCTGGATAGTCTTTATTAAAAGCAAAGCCTGTATCGGTAAGACGTTCGATGGTAAAGATAATGTCATCAGCATTGAAGTCACGAGTTGGGGTGAAATAATCGGTCTTGCCGAATTTGACGCCTTTACGTAGATTGAGTGTATAGGTTTTGCCATCTTCGCTGATTTCCCAGCTTTCGGCTAAGCCTGGCTCGATTTCGGTTTCGCCACGTTTAAACTGTACGATACCATTAAAAATAGGATAAGCACTGGCATCAAAGTCAGTACCTGCCGTATATTGCGCAGGGTCAAAGCCAGCAGGGCTACCTTCTGAACAGTAAATTAAGGTCTTGGCGGCTTTGGCATCGCTACCGGCATCTGCCGTTTTATCCGCAGTTTTATTGTCGCCGCTACAGGCGCTGACGCCTAGCGTTAAGGCTGCTAATAAGGTGAGCTTGAAAAATGGAGTTTGCACTGTGATTACATCCTGTATAAATCGTTAGATAATTATCGATTGATAGCACGACAACGACGTTAGACGCCGTTGATATCGAACTCTAATCGATAAACCTTTAATTCCTTTTAAAGTATTTATCAATTCAAATTATTTCAGGTCATGACAAATTATCAGAATTTGAGACACACCATTTTGGGATGTCTCAAGTGTTTGGTCTTCTAATAGTTGATATGTTGACACTGAATAAGCAAATGAATAGACCGAATATATAGGTAAATATGAGGTTGTGCAAGGTATCTACAGCGCAAATATGAATTTTTTTATGCTATGGACATCTTTTTTGTTATTAATGAGGTATTTAACCTCCGTAAAATCACAGGCATATATAAGTAAACTTTGTTTTAGAAAGATATAATAAATATTCTAAAGATGTTCATATTACGGCTATGACAATCCATTATCAGTAGCTCGTAATATGCATGTTAAATGCACGTCTATTTAGGACTCACCACCAACACATTATCCAAACCTTTCCACATGGTATCCACACTATCAGCCGACGTTTCCACACACAATACAATCAAATCCCACTCATTTGGCTCAACGTTATAAGCAAAATTGGTCATACCAAGGCCATAATTATCATGAAAGCTTAACATCGTGCCAATACCGCTACCAAGTGCAATCGGTGAGCGGGTTAATGCACTAAAATCCACCGTATTATTGCTGTTATCTAAATTCGTATGTTGCTCAAGCCATTCCGCCAATAAAAATGGCAACCAGACAAATTCATTACTGCCCAATACCAATATTTTTTGTGGCAATTGAGCGTTATTAAATGCGTTTTGGCCATCAAAACTTGCAAATGCAGTTTGGAAACTTGCTAGATAATCAGCAAAGCCATTCGTGCTATCTAGCGTTGGAAAGCGTCCCCAATTACCGGTATTGCCCAAAGATTGACTACCAGCTTCGGTCGTATCAACCGATGGCATAATGATAGGCTCAGGGTTGGGCGCATCAGTCCATTTCCAAGCACCAGATAGTAAATGATGGCGGTGAAAATCAATGTTTGGCAGACGAATGGCAATCGTATCATCGGCGTTAGCATCAGACTCACTTTGATTCTGATTTAGTGACCAATCAACTAAGGTTGTGAGATGCACTTGCTCTAGTTGGGTCAACCCAGCTTCACGTAATGCTGTGACGACATTAACGCAAGTATTACCCGTTGATGCTTCATCATCGACCATAATTAGCGTTTTACTGGCAAGTAGTTGCGCTTTCGTCATTTTATCGGCACTTTGATAAATCAGATGCTGACTGGCATGACTGTGGTCTTCGCTAAAAGTGGTCAATAAAGAATCGCTACTGTTGTCATCATGCTGGGCATGACGAGTAGAATTCAGTAGTAACGCTTGTGGATAGCGCGTTTGTAGCGCTTGGTGCACACCGGCAGATAAGCCAACCGCCGTCTCTGCCATACCGATGACCAAAATTGGCTCAGGCAAATCATCAGGTACTAAGTTTGCCAAATCAGTAAAGGCATTACGCATGATGCTTGGTGCCACCGGAATATGACGACCTAACACTTTTGAGACAAACAAAAACGCCCGTTTTGGATTGATACGTTGAGCAAAATCAAGCAAATCTTCTAGCTGATAATGGCTGCTTTTTTTAAGGTCGTTGTTACCACTAGCAGCGTTGGTCTGATAGGTCAGATCAAGCGTACCGCGAGGTAAGGTGATGGTCGTGTTGTGTTGCTTATTTGGCATTCATATTCCTTCAGTCTTTCAATTTTTTATATCGTTAGTTTCACTTATTCAGCAGTATCTTCTTCAATTTTTACACTCACCATAATAGAACGTACTTGGCACGGTGTAATTTGCTGTGCGATATCTGCCAGTTTCGGCTTCTTACTTAAACCGAGCCAATAAGCAAAACCAACTTGAGTTAGATCTACACCGCTATGAGTGGTGTAATCAATACCACCAGAGGGGCGACTATTAATCTCAAGCACACGATGCTGACCATTATCATCCGCTTTAGTCTGGACACTAACGATGCCATCACAGCCGAACGTTTTTATCAGTGGAATGACCACATCCATGACCGATTGCTCATAACCAATATGCTGAATTTTCCCCGTTTTATAACGGGTAATAGCAGCCAACACTTCGCCGTATTCACAGACGACATCGATAGAGTATTCTTGTCCTGATAAATAAGGCATCAGCAACATGGGAATAGGGCGCTCATGCACCATAAGACTGTTGGTATAAGCATTGATAAATTGTGCGGTATTGATTTTCTTCTCTTCGGTAAAGTATAGATGCTCGAAACTGTCGTATTGCTCACCTTCTTCTTTACCCGTCTCTTTAATTTTACCTAAGCGCCAAAATCCTTGGGCAAAAATACCCGTCACTGGTTTGACACATAATGGCTGATGACCATGTTTAGCAAGTAAAGTCTCAAGCTCTGCGACAGTATCAAAGCGCCATGCATCTGCGACAGGGATATCATGCTCATGGCACTGCTGCATAAAGGCAAACTTATCATCGATGGATTCCAATGCTGTAACGCTGGTCGCACCTGTCAATAAACGGATACCTGCTGCTGCAAATTTTTCGCGATGAGCTTCGTAATCAATGCCATTGCGTCCAGTGAGTAACACTTTCACGTTGTTTTTCTGAGCTCGTTCTAACACAAATTGCCAACGTGGCATCAATGGCTCAGCGGCTTCAAGCATTGCTTGCTCATTGTTATCTGCGGTGCTAATAGAAGGCTCGCGGTAAACGCTATCGGCAAATTCAAAAATCTCAGGCCTATTATGACGATGTGAGGCAACGATATGAAAGGGCATGCTAGATTGAGCTTTTAGGGTTTGTAGGCTAGCTAACATATCACGCTGGCTTGACTGACCTTCAGCTAACCAAGCAGCGCTTAACTTTGTATGATGACTATTGTTAAAAAGGTTATCCATAATTCTCTTTGCACTCTCTTAAATAATAGGGTTGTGGATCACTCGATATCGTCATCATAAAGTGATTAGCAATTTAATATATGATCGAACAATTTCAGACATGGCATTTATACATAACGGGCTCTATTATATACAAATGCTAGATGTTATAAATGTTTCCAATTAAATAGCATCAAGGATTTTTACTTTTTTTATGATGTTTTATAAGATGCTGGTTCTGATTAAGGTTGTAATGCCATCCATGCTACTATATGGCGATAGTTAACCTCACTCATATAAGTAAATAATAAATAACGTAAAGGATAAATGATGAGTCAACCTCAAGCTTTAATTGCAGGTGCTAACGCGCCGCTGCCAACGGATAATATTAGCATTCGTATTTTAAGCCAAAATGCCATCGATTGCGCTGCATATCGCCTGACGACTGAAGGTAAAGTACGCGGCGATGGCGATATGATATTTTATGGGCAGACGCGTAGCGATGATGGTAGCGTGAGCTTTCGCGGTCATGACAGTGATGGATTTTTTGATATCAATCTACCTGCACAGCCAGCAACTATTGAAAAGATTGCGTTAGCGTTTTCTAGTGCGCAGACGTTGGCTCAAGTCGGTGATGTGGATATTCAAGTACTACAAGGCAGTCAAGTGTTGATGACTTGTCAATTATCTGCTGCTGGGCGTAATGAAAAAGCCATCATCTTAGCGGAATGTTATCGTCGGCAGGGCAATTGGAAGTTCCGATTTATCGCTCAAGGTTTTGAAGGTGGCTTAAAACCTTTATCTGAGCATTTCGGTGTAGAGATTGCGGATGAAGCACCAGCTCAAAGTCCTGTACAAAATCAGTCACAAGGGCAAGCTCAGCCTATTAATACGCAGCGACCAATCAATACGCAAAAAGCTAGTAGTGCGCCTCAGACAACTACGCCACCGCCGATTCCTGCTGGCTCTACCAATCCTTCAATCAACCTAAGTAAAATTACTTTAACCAAAAATCAATCTAGTATCAATCTCAAGAAACGTGATGATTTTGGCAAAATATCGGTTAACCTAGACTGGAACCAACGTCCAGATGTCAGCAAGCAAGCACCCAAAAAAGGGCTGCTTGGCGATTTATTTAAGCAGCATAAAGCTGATGGAATTGATCTCGATGTTGGTGCGATGATTCATCTGAAAAATGGTGAAAAAACGCTTATTCAAGCGTTGGGAAGTCGTTTTGGTAGCCTACAGTCAGCGCCATACGTTCTATTGCGTGCCGATGATAGAACAGGACAGGTAAGCGGCGGTGAATGGCTCGATATCAATGGTCAGCAGTGGTCACAGATTGAAGAAGTATTTATCTTTGCTTTCATTTACGAAGGCGCACCAAATTGGGCGCAAACTGATGGGGTAGTGACTATTCACGTACCTGACCAGCCACCGATTGAAACGCGTTTGACAGAAGGTACAGGTAACTTACCGATGTGCGCTATTGCGCGTCTGGTCAATCAGCAAGGTAGTATCAACGTTGAACGTATCAACCAATACTTCAAAGGACATCAAGAGATGGACAAAGCCTTTAATTGGGGCTTTAGCTGGAAACGTGGCAGTAAGTAATAGCTCTAAGGGTATTGTTAGCACACGTAAAAAAACAGCCTATCTAATAATAGATGGGCTGTTTTTCTATGAATCATTTTTACAAATGATAAAACGGGACATTATTTCAAAAACGACACTTATGGATATTAAGCATGCGGGGTGATAGCAGGCATTAAGTCATGGAAAGTGCGACCAGTCGCCGTTTCACCAATGGCATGCATCTTCCACTCATTATTATGGCGATATACTTTTGCCATAATCATCGCCGTATGCGTACCTTGTGAGGACAGATTATAGCGTGCTACTTCAGTATTGTTATTGGCATTGATGATACGGCAAAACGCATTTTCTACTGTCTCAAACGTCTGACCAGTAAAGCTGTTGACGGTAAATACCAAGGATACTACGCTAGCTGGAACTTTTGATAAATCAACATTGATTACTTCATCATCACCATCGCCGTCACCGGTGCGGTTATCACCAGTATGCACGATACTGCCGTCTTTCGATTTTAATTGGCTAAACCAAATGGCATCAACTGGCTGTTTGTTGCTATCGAACATAATGCATGATGCATCTAAATCGATAGAATCGCCGCCACTACCGCCGCCGAATAATTTACCTAAGAATCCACCTTTTTTATCTTGTGGACCTTGGGCAACGTCCCAGCCTAAACCCAATTTTACTTGAGTAAGCTCGCCGCCCGCTTCTTTGCTTAGGGAGATTTTTTGACCCTTTTGTAAACTAACTGCCATGTGATAATCCTTATAATAGTTGTATGAGAAATTGCTATAAAATATTGCCAAGTAATCCGCTATTGCCGCCACGACCACCTGAACTGGTGCCCAAGATGCTTTGTAGCCATCCTTGATAGCTGTCACGATTGCGTGAGCAGATAATAACTTTGCCTGAGCCTGAAAAGTTGAGTACCATTCCTTCGCCACTGGTGACTGAATTGATAATATTGCTCATAATGCCTTTTTTCTTACTGGTCGATACAGAGAGCTTATAATCAAGCGTTGAATCCCAGCAGACCACATGACCATTATCGATGATGACGTCTTTATCTGGCGTCACATCAATCTCAAATAATGAACCGAAACCCGATACCACTACCTGACCTTGACCTTGTGTCTGCATGACCATAAAGCCGCCAGTATCACCAAAGACTGCGCCACCTAGATTACGTTGAATATTGGCTCTGATATCGACACCGATTTGCGCCGCGACAAAAGCACCATCGCTCAAGGTATATTGATGTTTGCCGCAATCAATGATTTGCATATCGCCATCGAGCGTTGGTGCCAGCAAACAATCACCTTCACCGTTTACCGCTTCGATTTGCTGTTGAAAAAGTGACTCATCGTTAGCAAAACGGCGCATCAATGACTGCATCAGTCCACCTTGCAATTTACCTTTTAGCTCAAGGTTTGATTCCATCATCACCATGGCGTTGGCTTCGCAATAGATTGAGTCACCTTTTTTAAGATTACAATGTAAAAAAGGTTCAATAGTACCAATTAAGCTAAACGTTGCAGCCATAGGTCAAAAGTCCTTGTTCTAATATTTTTATGAGTCCATCTGTAGAGGATATAGCAAATAACTTCTGTCAATATCGTTTAGACATTAAATTCATAGCCACTTAAATTTAAAGCCATCAAATGTCTTAAACAACACACTTGATGGCTTATAGATCTCGTAAGTAGCTCGTGAATAAATAGTTACTTACGATAGTTGGCTTGCGACACGATTAAGTCAATGAGACGATTAAACGTTGACGCCATAAGAGGCCGCTAATGGTCCAAGACCACCGCTAAAGCCTTGACCAACCGCGCGGAATTTCCAGTCGCCGCTATGACGATATAACTCACCAAAAATCATCGCTGTTTCGGTACTACCGTCTTCTGATAGGTCATAACGAGCGATTTCAGCATCGCCATTGTCGTTCAAAACACGGATATAAGCGTCGCCCACTTGACCGAAGTTTTGGTTACGAGCTTGACCTTCATAAATGATGGCACAGATAGCAACTTTGCTCACGTCAGCTGGAATGCTTGCAAGGTTGATTTTGATTTTTTCAT
This sequence comes from Psychrobacter sp. S4(2024), assembly GCF_036861305.1. Classification (NCBI taxonomy): domain Bacteria; kingdom Pseudomonadati; phylum Pseudomonadota; class Gammaproteobacteria; order Moraxellales; family Moraxellaceae; genus Psychrobacter; species Psychrobacter sp. S4(2024). Next base: position 230,245 of record NZ_JAZAQR010000004.1, read on the forward strand.
CATCGCCATCACCTTCACCAGTACGGTTATCGCCTGTATGTTCAACCGCGCCATTGTCTGACTTTAAGTTGTTAAAGAAGATAAAATCTTGATCGTTACGTACTTTACCTGCTTCATTGACCAAAAAGCCAATCGCATCTAAGTCAAATTCTTGACCGTCAGTAGCGCGTGGATCCCAGCCTAGACCGACCGTAATATTGGTTAAACCTGGCGCTTCTTTTGATAAGTTTACGTTGCCGCCTTTTGTTAAGCTAATAGCCATGTAAATATCCTTTGGATTAATAATTAAGTGGATTGATTGATAAAAAATGAACTCAAATAGTGCAGTGGTCGATATATAGACGCCGTTAGAAAAAATCTATCTGGACGCCATGCCCTGCATATCATTACGATTTACTATACTAAGCGTTTGCTCACTAAGCAAGGCGTATTTTGTGCGCTGATGTTATGTTTACTAACAGATATAGCAATTGTGCAAATCTGATACTTTCTAACCGTCCCGATAACAATCGTTAAGATATTGTTATCAAAAATGAATTTCTTAGATACTGAAGTTGGTACTAAAGTTGTAATCTCGAACCTAGCAATGAAACAAAACCTTATGATATGAATTACTCATAAAGTAAAAAAGGTATAAAAAACAGGTCATACCAATCGCTTGATATAACCTGTCATGACTACGATTTTCTACCAAAGCGCTTTTTCTTAATTTGAACGTAGCGTTTAAACGTAAGCTAAAATCAACACTAAGTAATCGCCTTTGCTTGTTGCTTGCGATGCTTAAGTGAAGCAAGCAATGCCCAACCGATAAAGGCAATGCCAATCAAACCCGTAATAATCTCTGGTACATGGAATTTCACTGATAGCAGCATAATAATTGCCAAAGCACCAATGGCATAATGCGCACCATGTTCTAGATAGATGAACTCATCAAGTGTGCCTTTGTCTACCAAGAAAATAGTCATCGAACGCACAAACATCGCACCAATCGCCAGACCAAGCATAATTACAATAACGTCATTGGTGATTGCAAATGCGCCAATCACACCATCGAAACTGAATGAAGCATCAAGAACTTCTAAGTATAAGAAACCGATAATACCGCCCTTCATGATAGCACTAGTCGCAGCTGCGCCATTTCCTTCGTTTTCTAGGTCTTCTTCGAGATCGCCTTCAAGCATGCCAGATACGACCTGTACACCAAGGTAAACTAAGATACCCCAAACACCAGCGATTAAGACAGCACTTGATTGCTCAGCACTGGCCCAAGATACCGCGATCATCAAGACAATAAGGGCGACAAATACGCTCATGGCGTCGACTTTGCCAAGCTTTGCTAAACGGCTCTCTAACCAGTCAAACCAATGCACTTCTTTATCATCAAAGATAAAGTTTAAGAAAACCAGCAATAAGAAAATACCACCAAATGCTGAGATTTCAGCATGGTGTGCCATTAGTCTTGCTGAGTATTCTTTAGGGTCGTTCAATGCCAAATCTATCACTTGCATCATGCCAAGGTCTGCGGTAACCGCAACGATGACAATTGGGAATACTAAGCGCATACCGAATACAGC
>NZ_JAZAQR010000005.1:0-160998 GCF_036861305.1 Psychrobacter sp. S4(2024)
TTTAAAGAGACTTCTAAACTTGGCTCATCTAATCTGGCAAAATCGCTAAAAATTATGTTCGTAATGAATTAACTTTGAGTTTTTTTACTGTCTTAAATGATAATTTTTATAGTTAGAATCCTATCGAAAAGATAGTCAACCAACTTTATTTTTTAGCATTCTGAATCAGCAAAAATCCACACAAGTTGTTCTTTAGTTATGCTTTTAAATAATGTCTCTACTGTCGTCCAGTAAGAGTATTCTTACTAAATATGCTAAACCAATCTGGCTTATCCTATTTAGCGAGCTGACCATCATATCATGTTTTAATAGTCTGTCAACTTCTTTTCTTAATTTGTTTCATTAAGTTAACTGGTTAGTTATTGTGTAATCACACAGTAGCTGATTCCGGTTCGTCTTAATGAGGTGCGTATTATAGACGCTTTAATTAGTAAGTCAAGAAGTAAATTATTTTAATTTGAGTTAACTTAAAAGTAATTTTTTCGGTTGGCTAAATTCTCTAAGCGATAAACCACTCCAACCCGCCTTCCTCTCCGACTGGGTGGCAGTATACTCGCTTTAGAGAAGGGGTCAAGGGGGTTTGCCTGATATTTTAGCGATTATCTACCCTTATCATCAATACCATCTATTTATCAGTCAGTTAGGGTTAAAAGTAGTTTTGCCTTTACCAAAATCAATTCTTGTCCTTAGTTAGTGCTTATATATAGCCTCATAGCTTCTTCTATATATAACACTTTTATAGCTTACCTATCTTTTTGAAGAAGTCTTTATAAGCAGAGACTTTTTTATCTAATGCTAAAGGATAGGCGCGCGAGGTAGAAGGCAGTCTATATAAGGTTAAACTATTAACATCAGATTTTTTATTATCTTTATCCTGCCACTTATAAGGATAGTCCATACTTTGATTGGTCTTAGGATGCTTTGACTTGGCAGGTGGTTCAGCTAATAAGTTCAGTAAGACCTCTGTTGCCTTACCACCAGTCGTGAATAGTGCCTGCACTTTTGGTACTTGCGGCAAAATTGTGTCTAGATCGACGGTGGTCACGACCGTAAGGTCTTTATCAGACGCATTGCCTGTTTCACGAATCGCTTGTACTACCGTGGGACAAGAGGCTATACCACGCTCAAACATAAAGGCTCGAATACGTTCAGGATCAAAGCGTTTTTCGTCCCCTACTCTAAAATAATCCGCATCATCAAAAAATACGCGTCCATAAATGCGCCACATGTCATTTTGAAAATTGGGATAATGGAACCTCATAGCCCATTTGTCGGCAGTGGGCGGAAAACTGCCCATCATCATGACGGTGGCATCAGGTGGTAGGACAGGACCAAAAGGATGGGTTTCGATATTTGCGCTATCGGTCTTTAATTTCTGTGTCCACACAAAGTCGTTAGCAGCTTTTTGTGGATGGGTGGGATTATTCAGTGAGGTTTTGGTCATAAGATTCTTCATCAGAAAAGCGGTTTTTTTGCTATCATAGCAGGGTTAAACACTACTTCATTTGTTATAGCGCTATATAGTCAAACATAGTCGGCTTAAACAAAACCGATCTCGTTGTAAATGCCTTTGGCTTACTTTTTGTTAAAGTATTAAGCTTACTATTGATGGGCTAAATATAGGGTTGAAATGCAGTAAGTGTTTGTATCTTTTATACTAATCAAGCATCAGACCAAAAAACCAAGAGAATACTTATGAGCGACTTAAAAATCACTGTTATCGATCACCCGTTAGTCCGTCATAAACTCAGCCTTATGCGCGAAAAAGACTGTAGTACTTATAAGTTTCGTACATTAACCAAAGAGCTTGCGCGCTTGATGGCGTATGAAGCTAGCCGCGATTTTGAAATTGAAACCTTTCCGATGGAAGGCTGGTGTGGTGAAATCATTGGTGAGCAGATCATCGGTAAGACGGCAACTATCGTACCGATTTTACGCGCAGGTATTGGCATGCTTGATGGGGTGCTCGATTTGATTCCTACGGCAAAAATCTCTGTCGTTGGTTTGCAACGTGATGAAGAAACCTTACAACCGGTGCCGTTCTTTGAAAAGTTTGTCAGCCATATGGACAAACGCCCAGCCCTTATCATTGACCCAATGTTAGCCACTGGCGGCTCTATGGTTGCAACTATCGAAATGCTTAAGAAAAACGGCTGTACCAATATCAAAGCCTTGGTATTAGTTGCGGCACCTGAAGGGGTCCGTGTAGTCAATGAAGCACATCCTGACGTGACCATTTATACTGCTGCATTAGATAGTCATTTGGATGAGCACGGTTATATTATTCCAGGTCTGGGCGATGCGGGCGATAAAATCTTTGGTAAGCAATTATTTAATAAGTAAGCCAAAGCAGATAAACTAAGACAAGCTTTCGTCTCAAACAACATGACATATGTACAAAACATCAATGATAAGGATATAAGATGAACGTATTGATTACAGGGGCAAGCGCGGGTTTCGGTAAAGCGCTGGCTGAGCGTTTGATTGCCAAAGGTCATCGCGTGATTGGCTGTGCCAGACGCTTAGACAAACTCAATGCTTTGGCAGAAACTTTGGGCGAGGCGTTTTTACCTGTGGTTATGGATGTGAGTGATACAGCGTCTATCCCGCAAATCATTGCAGATTTGCCTGCTGATTTTAAACAAATCGATGTCTTGGTAAATAACGCTGGACTGGCGCTTGGTACAGAGCCTGCGCACAAGGCTAGTCTTGATGATTGGATGCGTATGACCGATACCAATATTAAAGGTTTAATGGCGCTGACTCACGCGGTCTTGCCAGCCATGGTCGCATGCGATAGCGGTTATATCATTAATGTCGGCTCAATTGCCGGAAGTTGGCCTTATTTTGGTGGTAACGTCTATGGCGCGACCAAAGCCTTTGTCAAACAGTTTAGCTTAAATTTGCGTGCGGATTTAATCGGTACGCAAGTGCGCGTGACCAACCTTGAACCGGGTAATGTCGCGGGTACTGAGTTTTCAAACGTGCGTTACCACGGCGATGACGATAAAGCGGCCAAGGTTTACGACGGCTTTAAAACCATGACCGGCGATGATATCGGCGATATTTTATTATGGTTGATTGAATCGCCTGCCCATATTAATGTCAATCGCTTGGAAGTCATGCCTGTCGCGCAAACTTATAACGGACTAACGATTGCTAAGCAAGATTCTTAAAATTTTAGCTGAACGTTTGGCTCATTAACGCAGTTCATAAGACCGAAGCAATATAGTCGCATCTATATTGCTTCTTTTTTTGCTACTGATACTCTCTTCATTGACCAAGCGCAACTCTTGAAAATCCAAAATCAATAACTCATTGCGTAAGCGCTCGCTGGTACGTTTATTATGGCGTATCGGAAATCCTAATACCTGTTTACCCGTAATCACTATCTGATTGATAATCGTGGTCGAATTATTGATGATAGCTTTTGCACTTAGTTTCTGAGCATTAATGATGGCGGTAACAGGATTAACAGTTGTAATTAACACCTTTGTCTGACGTACACTTTTTGGTAAATCCCCTGCAAAAAACAATACCTGCTCTAATGGTAAATACTGCGCGTGACGCATCAATTCCTGACGAAACAGCGAAGGCATATCAATATTGAAACTGTCTTCTGTTTGCTGAGAGAACGCCGTAAAATTACGATGTAAATAACGTCCAAACACGCTGCTATTAATCCAGTCTTGATAAATATCATTGGCTAGCAATTGCTTGGTGAAAGCATCGGCGTCTAGTGTGGTATCTGCTGTTAACATCTCCATCAATAATGTCTGTGGACTAGCAAAGTTCTGCTGCTGCCAGATTTGCGGATATAGGCTACTATCAAGCAATGGCAAATTTGACTTGTTCATAGACTGATATCCTTATATTTTACTTGCTGATGTTTGATTCGATTGATCACAGTCTATGACAAGTCGCTACTTTTACCGCTCAACTGCTTTTAACCCTAAACAGCTTTTATGTTATGGTCAGTTACCTATTTTAATATAGCAGTCTTTTAGAAATGAGATAAAGACTTTTGCTACGATACATTTTGGCTAAATCGACTTGGTACAATCGCTTAATGAAAACAAGGTACATTGCCTTATGAAGAGAAACTTAATCAAACTGCCTGCTAACTATCAGTTGAAAACAATTGATATCGCTTTGACTGACGGTACGTTGCTACCAGTGTCAGTGATAGGAAATGGTAAACCCATGCTGCTCTTACATGCCTATGGTATGGATGCGCGTGAGTTTTTGCCGTTTATTTTACCTTTAGTTGGTAAGTATGCGTTTTATCTACCGCATCTGCGAGGGTTTGGAGCGGCAAAAGATATCAAGCTGACCCAGTTTGATTTTGTGCGTCAGTATGCAGATGATATTAGTGTCGTTATTGAGCAAATTTGCTTGGCGCGCAATATAGAATCCTTGCCAGTTGCCGCCATCTCGATGGGTGCGCAAGTGATGTGGGCGTATTTTGAGCGTTATGGTAGCGAAAGAGTCAGCCGTTATTTGAATATTGACCAAAGTCCTGCTATTCACAATCAACCTGATTGGCAAGGTGGCTTGTTTGGCACGCGCCAGCAAGAAGTATTCGATATCTTTCATGAGGTGATTGATAAGACTTTGCCTTATGCTGACATCAAAAGCTTTACCCATCTGCCTTTTGCCCTGAAACGCCGTGCAACGGATGTCGAACGACTGTTTTCGTTATTATCCGTCAATCGCACGCGCTCAAAAGCTTTTATACAAGTGATGACTTATAAAAATGACCCTAAACTTGCGCTTTATGACCACAGTATTTGGCATCATAAAATGCGCTGCTTACAAGCCTATTTGACCTTACCCTATGACTTTCGCGGCGCGATAGAGCGTGTCACTATTCCAGTTGTTAACCTCATCGGTGGTCGCTCCAAACTTTACGATGCTAAGTGGCAGCAAAAAGTCACCCAGATGCTACCCAATGCAACTGAGGTCGTGTTGCCGCGCTCAGGTCATGCAGTACCGATGGATGAACCTGTTGGGTTTTATAAAGTGTTAAAGAGTTTTTTGGAAACTTAAGCATAACATTACGATGTCACTTAAAAACTCTATAATCGACACTATAACTTTACAACACGTCATAGTAATTACTCAAACCTACTTTTATACTAAAAAGCTGACGTTCGCCTTCATTAACCAAAAAACCAAATCAAAAAAGTGCGTCATTATAAAAACTTTATAATAATATAAAAAGGATCTGAACATGCCATATGTAAAAGTTGCAACACAAAACGAGCAACCTGTCGAACTGTATTACGAAATCCAAGGTACCGGCAAACCTGTCGTGTTAATTCATGGTTGGCCATTAAGCGGACGGGCATGGGAGTCACAACTTCCTGCGCTGGTTAAGGCTGGTTATCAAGTGATTACGTATGATAGACGTGGTTTTGGGAAATCCTCCCAGCCATGGAATGGTTATGATTACGATACTTTGGCACAAGATTTAAAAGCCTTGATGGATGAGCTAGATTTAACAAATGCTACTATCGTCGGCTTCTCTATGGGTGGCGGCGAAGTGGCACGTTATCTTGGGAAATATGGTTCTGAACGTGTCAGTAAAACAGTATTAGCCTCTGCTGTGCCGCCTTATTTATATAAAGCAGATGACAATCCTGAAGGTGGTCTAGAAAAGCAAGATATTCAGCAATTCTTAGATGGTGTCAGCGGTGACCGTATTGCCTTCCTAAATGATTTTACTAAGAAGTTTTTTACCCCAAAAGATGGCACATTATTAGTTAGTAAACCATTACGCTTATATAACCGTGATATTGCTGCATTTGCCTCCGCCAAAGCTAGCTACGATTGTGTCAAAGCTTTTAGCTATACCGATTTCCGTGATGACTTAAAAGCATTTGATGTACCAACTTTGGTCATTCATGGCGATGCAGATCAAATCGTACCGTTAGAGGTCAGTGGTCAGCGTTCGCACGAAATGATTGCAGACAGTCAACTTCATATCGTTGAAGGCGGCCCGCACGGTATCAATGTGACGCATGCTAAAGAATTTAATGAAGCTTTAATTGCTTTTTTAGACAGCTAATGAATTTTGTATATAAATAAGAAAGCGACCTTAAATGGTCGCTTTCTTGTTTATCAGTTATCAGAAAATTCTTAGGTTTAATCAGCCAATTCTTTTATAAGCTCAAATCGAGGTAACTGCTTACCATCTACCGTGACAGTTTCAGAAAACATCACTAACGGTCTTACCCAAACGCTATACTCACCGTAGAGACAGCGATAAACGACTAACGCTTCTTCCGTTTCTGAATGCTGCGCGGTATGCAAAACTTGGTAAAGATTGCCCTTATAATGGCGGTAAATACCTTGGGGAATGGCTTGATTCATAAATATAGTATTCCTAGAGAAATTTACTCATATCAACATTGTAACCGGAAGCTATCATTTCTTTAACGAGACTTACCTTCCAACCATCTGACTCATCTAAAGAAATATAAACTACACCTGATATATCATTTGGTTTTTCAACATTGCCTTTGACAAGTGCAACAACATTGTCTCTGCCAATTTTACCTATCAAAAATCCATGTTCAAAAACAACGTTCTGTCTAGCTCTTGGATTAAGAGTTTGTGGATCAGCTTTGACACCACCAATGTCGCATTCGGTATAAAGAACTATTCCAAAACCAACATCTGAATATCTTATAATTTTCTCTATGATTGTATCTCCAGAACTGCTCTGCTCCTGAAGAATAATAGCTTCAAAACCTAGTTTCCCTACAAACCTTGCTACTTTATCTATAGCGCCATCATCGTGTCCATGAAAGATAAAGACTTTTGAATAATCTAAATTTTTACTTCCTTGTAAATTAGAACTTCCACTATTAGAAAATAATGAGAGCTCTTCGATTATGGTGTCTATTAAGTTAATAGCACTCCTTCTCCCTGATTTCCAACAAGCGATATCTTCATCTCTGTTGGCATAAAGCGAAATTGACAAATAATTGATACGCATCAACTCTTCTAAATAGTTAGAATTACTGCCATGAATATTTTTGATAAGCATATTTAATTGTCGAGTTAACCTATCTAGTTTATCCTCATCATCATATGTTAACTCTTCAAAACCAATTTTTACTTTCTTGAATAATTCAATATTATCCATCTACTCACTCACCGTTACTTTCGCGTAAGCCTTTTTGCCTGCTTGGATAACGACTGTCTGACCAGACGTTAAGCTAAAGCCCGCGTCGACGACTTCGCCATCTACTTTCACCGCGCCGCGTTTAATCATATCTTTAGCAGATGAGCTGTTTTTGGCAAGCTCTGCTTGGTTTAATATCTGCGTGATAAATAATGCGTCCTGCCCTTCTAAATCCAAGGTCACTTCTGGTAAATCAACTGGCAATTCGCCATCAGCAAGCACGTTACCCGCTGATTTGTGAGCATTAGCCGCAGCATCGGCATCATGGAAACGCTCAATCAATTCTTCAGCAAGAATGCGTTTGATTTCTTGTGGATTGCGACCGTTTTCCATCTCTGCCATTAACGCTTCGACTTCTTCCATCGGCTTAAAGCTTAAAAACTCAAAGTAGCGACGGATTAAGGTATCTGGCATCGACAGCAGTTTTTGATACATGGTACCCGGAGCATCGTAAATGCCGACATAGTTACCGAGCGACTTAGACATTTTATTAACGCCGTCTAGCCCTTCTAAAATTGGCACCGTGATACAAACTTGTGGCTCTTGACCATAACGACCTTGCAGGGTGCGTCCCATTAGGATGTTAAAGGTTTGGTCAGTACCGCCAAGCTCGACGTCGGCTTTTAGCGCGATAGAGTCATAGCCTTGCACCAACGGGTAGAGAAACTCATGGATGGCAATTGGCGTTTGCGCCGCGTAGCGTTTGGAGAAATCATCGCGCTCAAGCATACGTGAGACGGTCAACTGGCTAGAAAGCTGGATCATATCGCCTGCTGACATATCCTTGAACCATTCAGAATTAAAGACAATCTTGGTTTTTTCTTTATCCAAAATCTTGAATACTTGCTCAGCATAAGTCTGCGCGTTGACTTTGATTTGCTCATCGGTCAATGGCGGACGCGTGCTGTTTTTGCCAGAAGGATCACCAATCTTGGCGGTATAGTCGCCGATTAGAAAATAAATCTCATGACCCAAATCTTGAAAATGCTTCAGCTTATTAATCAATACGGTATGGCCCAAATGTAGGTCAGGCGCGGTGGGATCAAAACCTGCTTTGATACGCAGCGGACGATTGAGTTTTAGCTTCTTAACCAAATCATCTTCAGATAAGATTTCTTGTGTACCGCGTTGGATTATCGCTAGTTGTTCTTCTAAGGTGTAAGTTTGGGTGGTCATGATGCTCTCTTTATTGTCTTTATTTAAAGGGTAAAGCGTTTGGGCTATTTAGAATCTCGTAGCCATCAAAAAATGTTAGAATTTGACAGATATACTAGCGTTTTTTAAGGTAAATTGCCATGACCAACCCTGCATCGTTTGCTGATAGTCAGCATAATAATTTTTCAGATCTGAGTTTAGAGAATGATTTTGATAGCCGTCTAGATAATATGGACGATTTAAACTATGCCACCTTGACCGATGCGCTCGAACAAACGGTGTTTGAAAACTTCGATGATGGCTTATATATGGGTATGATGTCGGGCACTAGCTTAGATGGTATGGATGCGGTCCTTTGTCAATTCAGTGAGAAAGATAATACCCAGCAACCGATGCACTTGTTAGCGACTCATAGCCAAGATTTTCCACCGCGTCTGCGTGAAGTGCTATTAGCATTGTGTCAGCCTAATGGGATTCAAGCATTAACGCCATCCGATGATGAACCAAATAGCGAACTAGACTGGTTTGGCTGGGCAAGTAAAGAATATGCAGAATTTTCAAGCGACGTGGTTAATACATTATTGCAGCAATCAAATACTGATAGTGAATCTGTACTAGCGATTGGCTGTCATGGTCAAACAGTGCGTCATCGCCCGCAGATGGGTTTTAGCTTGCAATTGGTCGATGCCAATATCATTGCTGAACGTACGGGCATTAGCGTCGTCAGTGATTTCCGTCGCCGTGATATGGCAGTTGGTGGTCAAGGTGCGCCTTTGGTTCCAGCTTTTCATCAAGCATTGTTTGCGGTGCCTGATAGCACGCGCGTGTTATTAAATTTAGGCGGTATTGCTAATATCGCTGTCTTGCCAGCGATTTCTAATGACCTTGTAGATTCTAATGAACACTCAGAAAATCAACCATCTGATAGCGTGGTTGGTTATGATACTGGTCCTGCCAATCTATTATTGGATGCGTGGACAACATTGCACACGGACAAGGATTATGATGCGGGCGGTACATGGGCACAGTCAGGTCAAGTCGTTGAGCCTTTACTGAATCAGCTATTAGAGCATCCATTTTTTAAGAAAACCTATCCAAAAAGTACGGGGCGTGAAGATTTTAACTTAGCATGGCTACAAGATGAGTTACAAAAATTCGACCAGGCTTCTGCTGATGTTCGCTACTCATCCGCCGACGTACAAGCAACGCTCACTGAGCTGACCGCCATCAGTGCCAGTGCGCAAATCAATTTATTTATCAATGCTAGTAGCAATAATGCTGTTTATGTCTGCGGCGGCGGGGCGTTAAATAATTATTTAATGACTCGCTTACAAGTACATCTGCCACGATGCAAAGTAGAAACGACAGCCAGCTTAGGACTTGAGCCAACTTGGGTAGAAGCCGTTGCCTTTGCTTGGTTAGCAAGACAAACACTTATGGGTGAAACCGGTAACTTGCCTGCCGTGACGGGCGCAAGTAAAGGCGTGGTATTGGGACAAGTATGTTTTGCCTGAGCGGTCAAATTTTAGTTTACATGCGTACACCTATGTGTTTTATAATGGCTTTAGAAATACACTCCTCTTAGGATCTGTCAGTATAGGATATAGCGAATGAGCCAGCACAGCAGTTTACCGAACGACTCACTTATCGACCAAGCTACGAATAGTACTGTTAATAACCCTATTGCCACCGCTCAGACAAAAAAACGTCATAAGCCGCCACATTTCGAACGCACTGATGAGATGCGCGTTGTCGTGACAGGTATGGGCGCGGTCACGCCATTGGGATTAGATGTCGAAAGCTCGTGGGCGAAACTACTCAAAGGTGAAAGCGGCATCACCGCTATTAGTCATTTTGATGCATCTGGTTATCGTGCGCAAATCGCAGGCGTGGTCAAAGACTTCGATCCAAAGCAATACATGAACGCCAAAGACGCACGCCGTTATGATGATTTTATGCATTATGCGGTTGCTGCTTCCTCGATGGCGCTACAGCAAGCAGGTTTTATCAATGAAGTAAGCGCTGCTGACGCTCCGGTACAAGGTGTTGATCAAGAGCGCTTTGGTGTCATTATAGGCTCAGGTATTGGTGGTATTCAAAACATCGAAAATAGCCGTGATACTTTACGTGAAAAAGGTGCCAGTAAAGTCTCTCCCTTTATTATTCCAGGCTCTATCGTCAATATGGCAGCAGGACTGGTGGCAATCAAACATACTTTAAAAGGTCCAAACCTTGCAACGTCCACTGCTTGCACTACAGCAACTCATGCAATTGGTCTGGCAGCGCGCTTGATTGCTTATGGCGACGCCGATGTGATCCTAGCAGGCGGTAGTGAAAAAGGCTCAAGCCCACTTGGTATCTCAGGTTTTGGTGCCATGCACGCCCTTTCAACTCGCAATGACGAGCCAACTCGCGCTTCACGCCCATTTGATAAAGACCGCGATGGTTTTGTACTTGGTGATGGCGCTGGTGTCATGGTACTAGAAAGTCTTGCTCACGCAAAAGCGCGCGGTGCGACGATACTGGCTGAATTGGTTGGCTTTGGTATGAGTGATGATGCCAGTCATATTACTGCGCCGCCAGAAGACGGTAGTGGCGCAGCACGTGCTATGCGTAATGCTTTAAACGATGCCGGTATTGAGCCGTCAGTCGTAGGCTATGTCAACGCTCATGGCACTAGCACGCCTGCTGGTGATGTCGCGGAATCTATCGCCATTGAAACGGTATTTGCCCCTGTAAAAGATAGCATCTTGGTAAGCTCCACCAAATCAATGACCGGTCATCTACTTGGCGCTGCGGGCGGCGTTGAAGCCATCTTTACTGTTCTTGCTTTGCAACATCAGCAAGTACCACCAACGATTAATTTGGACAATGTTGAAGACAACTGTAATCTTGATTATGTCGCCAATCAATCACGCAAAGTTGAGAACTTGCAGTATGCCGTATCCAATAGCTTTGGTTTTGGTGGCACCAATGGTTCATTGATATTTGCCCGCTGGCCACTCAATGATTAAAGCATTAAGCTTATGAGTGAGACCTTGTAACCTTGGTGGCAGATTTACTACGATTGTCTACTTGCAGCCCCTTATCATCCTTGCGTATGATAAGGGGTAATTTTTGCAACATTTATGGACGATACCATGTCAAGCTATTCATTTTCTCATCAGTTTTATCAGCGCTGGACGTGTGCACCAGAGCCTATCCGTGCCTCAATCATCCAAGAACTCACCGATATCACAACTTTATTGAAAGCTGAAACGCCATTTGAAACTTTTGTTTTTAGCACCCATGACCTAGATGCACACCTTGATGATCTCTACGAGAATCACGAAGCTGAGCAAGCTATCGCCAAGGCAATCGCTGATAAACAAGCGGCAGAACAGCTAATTTTTGAACAACAGCGTTTAGAAGGAGAACAAAAAATCAAAGCAGCAGAAGAGATTAAACGTCAACAAGAAGCTCACTTAACAAAGGAAAGCAGGTTAAAAGAACAAGCTTCAGAAGAAAAAAATAAGCCTAAAGAAGCTGAAAATACTCAAAAAGAAGTAGAAAGAGAGACACTGTTGGCTGATGATAAAAATCGTTTAGAAGCAGCTATAAAACTAGAGACAGCTGATGCAGATGAAACAGAAATCGACGATAAAGTTGATACTATCATCAATGATGAGTCTGATAGTGAGAAACATATTGTTAGTAGTACAACCATTAGCGAACATGCTAATGCAATTGATGATGACAGCATCAAAAATGATAGCAGTATTAACGCCATCAACAATAAAGCCAGTTTAGCGATCAGCTTAGCCCTCAAAGATGCCAAACTCAGCGTCACTCATAAAGACTTAATTCATGAGCTTGAAATGCAGATTGACGATTATTTGAGCGATCAGATGATGCTGATGTCTGAAAACCTAAAATCTTGGCTACGTGCTGAGATGACTCAACATTTAAGCGAGCAAGACAAAACTCTTTCTAACGGTAATCCTCCAAAAAACTAAACGCATTATCTGAACAGAAAAAAGCCCCATAAATATTTACGGGGCTTTTTTCTATTTACCTAAAAACAAGCTACTTCCTCTTATATTGCTTGCGTACGCTCCGTTAGCCAGTCAAGTGCTGCGCCATCGACGCGATTTTTTAGCTCTGCATATACTTGGCGATGATAGTCATTCAGCCAATCGATCTCTACTTGACTTAATAATGACGGCTCAATCAAACGTGTATCAATTGGGCAGTAAGTAACAGTCTCAAAATTAAGGAAATTACCAAATTCCGTCTCTACTGGATGAGAAACACGTTTATTAACCATCAAGTTTTCGATACGGATCCCCCACTTACCTTCGCGGTATAGACCCGGCTCATTACTAGATATCATACCTTCTTTCATCGCGCGCTCTTTTGGCGTACTGGCACTATAAGCAATAACTTGTGGACCTTCATGGACATTGAGGAAGTAACCAACGCCATGACCCGTACCGTGACCATAATCCATTTGAGCTTGCCATAGTGGCGCACGGCAAATCGCATCAATCAGTGGTGAGGCAATACCATCAGGAAAATGTGCTTTTGCTAAAGCAATATGTGCTTTAAGTACGGTGGTAAAGTCGCGTTTGTGTTCCGTGCTTACTTGACCGATGCCAACCACGCGCGTGATATCTGTGGTGCCGTTTTGATATTGAGCACCTGAATCAATCAGTAGCAGTCCGCCTTCGCCTTCATTTACCTCTAAATAGCTGAATTTTTCTGGTGTTGCGCGGTAATGTGGCAAAGCACCGTTTTCATTGAAACCTGCGATAGTGGGGAAACTTGGCGACACATAATGTGGCTGCTGACTACGTACCTCAATCAGCATACTATCAACATCCAGCTCGCTTAAATGCTCACCGTCTGCTAAACGCTGCTCAAAGGTGGCAAAAAACTCACATAATGCTGCGCCATCTTGACGCATCGCTTCACGTACATGATCGATGTCAGCGTCAGATTTAACCGATTTTAGCAAAGTACTTGGCGCCATTTGCTCAATAAAACCTACGCCATCGGCCATTTTAGATAGCGTACCCACTGCCACTTTACTCGGGTCTAATAGCAATAAGTCATCGGCTGTGAGCGTACCCAATGCGTCTTGCACTGCCTCATAATCAGCGATTGTGATACCGCTATCTTTCAAGCTTTGTGCTATCTCGCTACTGACTTTATTATTATCAATAAACAATGTCGCGTCGTTTTCGCTAATGAGCATATGTGCCAAAAACACAGGATTATAATCAACATCAGCGCCGCGTAAGTTGGTCAGCCAAGCAATATCATCTAAGCTCGAAAGCAAATGATGCGTCGCCCCTGCCTCTGCCATACCCGCACGGACGGCGGCAAGTTTGTCGATAGCAGACTGCGCTAAAAACTGTGCATCATGTACATATAAACTGGCTGCTGGCAATGCTGGACGGTCAGTCCATACTTCCGTCAATAGATCACGCTCAGTAATTAAGGTAATATCATTGGCTTCAAAGGCATCAAGCAAGCGATCTTGCTCAGCGATAGACAGTACATTGCCATCGACTGCCACGCTATCACCTTCCGCCAGGTGCGCAGCGAGCCAATCGATATGGTTTGGCTGACCCGGTGCTAGCTTCTCTAAAGTAATACCCGTGCCATCCAATTGCTCAGCTGCATGTACCCAGTAGCGGCTGTCGGTCCACAGACCAGCAAAGTCAGCGGTAATGACCAATGTACCAACCGAACCGGTAAAGCCTGACAACCAAAGCCTCGCCTGCCAATATTCTGGTAAATACTCAGACAGATGCGGATCAGCAGAAGGGACAATAATCGCGGTCAGGTCTTGTGCTGCTAGGGTTTGACGTAAGCTCTCGATACGATCATGAATGGCTTGTTTATTCATTAGGTAATTCCTTATGAGTGTTTAAAAATTAGTATTTAAAAATCAGCGTTTAAAAAATAACGTGAGGCGACTATGGATAGCCGTCTTATTTGAGAAATTGCTTTGGTTCTTCATGTGAATTAAAAAATAACAAAGATTAGGCAAATGATATTAGGCAAAGTCATTTTGCATAGTAATCAGACAAGGTTGATGAAGCGTAAGAGTAAAAACAATACCCTTAGATGTTTGGGCAGACAGTCAGCTTTCAATAGCCTTAGGCAAATATCTTGCCAAGTTAAAAAATAAGACGTGCTACCCATAATGGTAACACGTCTTATCATCAGTCACTGACTTGGACCACTTCTAATCAATAACTGGTTATCTAGCTGGCTTGATCCGCATGCTCGCTTTGCTTGAGCATATTATTGATAGGTTTTGCCAATAATAGCAAGATAATTGCCGTTACTACCAAAAAGACAGTCATAGTGGTAAACAATCCGGGTAATCCTTCAATCTTATCTGCTGAGACATGACCACCAAAGAATGCCGCAACTAAATTGCCAAGTGCAACAGAAGCAAAGAACAGTCCCATCATCTGCCCTTGCATACCTTTTGGCGCAAGCTTCGTCATAGCAGACAACCCAACAGGGCTCAGTGCCAACTCACCAAGCGTCAGTAGTAATAGACTACCAACCAACCATAAAGGTGATGCCAAGCCGCCATCAGCGGTTAAGATGCTTTTTGATGCAAATATCATCAAGGCAAAACCAGCAGCCGCAAGTAACATACCAAGCGCAAACTTCGTCATACTACTTGGCTCAAGACCTCGATTGCCAAGCTTGACCCATAAAATACTAGCTATAGGCGCTAATATTAAGATAAACAACGGATTCAATGATTGAAACCAGATACTGGGTACTTCAAACCCTAAGACATTTAGATCTGTATAGCGATCGGCGAACAAGTTAAAAGACGTTGGTTGCTGCTCAAAACTTGACCAAAATAGCGTCGAGCCAATAATCAAAATAAAGCAAATCATCAAACGCAGCTTATCTGTTTTATCCAGTCTTGGTGAAATAGCCATTACTGCAAAATATAAGATGACCACTGCAGCAATGACATAAGTCATATATTCTGCGACCATTTCAGGGTTAAATGGCATGATACCAGTGGATACTAAAATCACAATGGCAACTAGCAAAGCTAAGAATCCTGCAACCCACTGACCGACGTTTTTAAACAGTCCTGTCGTTTGTTCCCATTCAGGGGTGATGTTTTTGGCACTGGCATAACGATTTAACGTCTTTTTAGCAGAAAAGCGGTAAATGATTAGCGAAGCCAACATACCAAGTCCACCAACGCCAAAACCTATATGCCACATCCCTTTTTCTTTAAATACACCCACAATCAGTGCTGCCAATAGCGCGCCAATATTGATACCCATATAAAATAAAGTAAATCCACCATCGCGGCGCGAATCGCCCTTAGGATATAAGGCACCAACCATCACTGAGATACAAGTTTTAAATAAGCCAGAACCCAAGACGATACAGATGAGCCCCATAAAGAACAGCGTCATACCGAACATAGCAGAAAGCGCGATACACAAATGACCCAAAGCAATAATAATACTGCCCCACCATAGCGCACGCTCTTGACCGAGCCAATTGTCAGCTAGCCAGCCGCCCGGTACAGCTGCTAAATACAACGAACCGGCAAAAATACCATAAATGGCAGAGGCAGTCACTTCATCAAAGCCAAAACCCCCACTATCGACAGTCGCTACCATAAACAATACCAGTAGCGGACGGATACTATAATAAGAAAAACGCTCCCACATTTCAGTGAAAAATAACGGGCGTAGCGGCTTAGGATGTCCCATAAAGCCATTTTCTAGCGATGCCAATTCGGCAGCACTTACCTCTGATTTTGATTCTATATTCATAAATCTATTCCCTTAAATTCCACTTAGATAATGCCCCAATTCCTAATTCTTTTAGTCAGTGGTTTTATAGGCGCAATATTGTTTCACCTGCTCGGAAGCAAGTAAAGAGAGAATTGGTCAATAATTACACAAACAACCATAAAAAAACCCCGCTCTCCATGATTGAGAACGGGGTTTTTATGGTTGTGCTGAGTCGTAATCATAGTGGCAATGGCAATGCCACTAAGTAGAGACTGAACGCTACATTGAGAGACTTAATTATAGACAGCTTGCTCATCGCTATATTTATACTAACACTCTAAAACAGCAAAATTACTGTGCAGCAGGCGCTTTTTCAGTAGTTTCCGCTGCTACTCCATCAGCAGGTTCTGCTGTTAAATCAGCATCGGCAACTGCCGCTTGACTTACTGTACCTTCAGCAGTAGCTGTACCTGCTTCTGCGCTAACAACGGCACTATCAGCGTCAGTTGCTGGAGTCACTGTCGCATCCGCGGGAGTAGCAGTCGCCGCTGCGGTATTATCTGCTGCTGGTGCAGTAGCAGTTGCTGCCTCTTCGGTTGCGGTTGCAGGTGCTTCTGCTTCAACTGCTGGCATAGTTTCAGCAGTGATATGCTCTCCCGCTGGGCGCAAAAAACCAGAAATACCGATCAATAAGACGATACCTAAAAATAAGGCGACACCGCCTAAAGTCAACAATAGCTCTTTTTTAGGGTTGTTTTCGACAATATGTTCTGACATACCTTATCCACCTTGCACAAAATATTTAAAATATTGGGCTATTATATCGCAATTTATGTCGATTTGTTAAAACCCTCACTAATTAAAGGTTTTATTATCGAAAAACATGATAGCCACCATATATTTACAGTGTAATTACTCAATCGTACGTGTTTGAGGCGTCGATCGTTTGCCAAGATAGCTCAATAACAATAGCAGCGCAATCACGATTAAAATAGGATAATTACCAAAGCGCATAAAAGGGGTATTACCGACACGCGCCTGAACATCGCCACGTAATACGGTACGCTCAAACTGCGGCGCACGTTTAACAATACGCCCTTTGTGGTCAATAATGGCGGTCACACCCGTATTGGTCGCACGCATAAACCAGCGTCCGTTCTCTAACGCGCGCATCTGTACCATTTGTAGATGTTGCAGCGGACCCGCTGAAGTGCCAAACCATGCATCGTTTGAGATGGTCAATAAAAAGTCAGTATCGATAGCGTTTTTGCGCGTGGTATCAGGATAAGCGACTTCATAACATACTGCTGCGCCCAGATTATGCCCACGTACACGCAGCGGTGATTGGCTATCACTACCGCGGCTATAGCTCATGATATCTTGGCTACCGGCAAGATTTGGCAAGATATCTAGCATACCCTCAAATGGAATATATTCGCCAAAAGGGACCAAACGCTGCTTTTTATACATCCCTTCCGCGTCACTACCAAGCGCAATCACACTATTATAAAACGGCGGGTACTTATCTATTTTTGGATCAAAGTCTGCTTGATCTCGATAAGGAATACCTGTGACCCATGTGGTATCGGTTTCTTTTGCCATCTTTACCATTTCATTGATAAAACCAACCGCTTCATCTTGAAACATAGGAATAGAAGATTCTGGCCATACGACAATATCACGTTCCCATTCTGTACTGGTCAAAGTTGCATATATTTTTAGCGTCTCTACTTGGTATTCAGTCAGCCACTTTAAGTCTTGGGGGATATTGCCCTGAATTAACGACACCGACAAATCAGGTGTGCCCTTTGGCTTCGTCCATTGTGGATTGATGAGCCATAAAGAAGTACTAATGATTAATAGCGCAAACGTAGCAATCAGATAACCACCGCGACGGCGAAATTGCTCCACGATACTGGCTGCTAATAATACGGCCACAAACGATACAGCAAACACGCCCGCGACTGGTGCTAATGACGACAGCCAATACTGCTCAGTAAACGCATAACCAACAAACAGCCACGGAAAGCCTGTGAACAGCCAAGTCTTCATCCACTCTTGCAATATCCATAGCGCGGCAAATGATAACGGCTGCTTGCCAACCAGCCGATTAAAAGTCAGCGCCAAAAAGCCATGGAATAACCCCATGCCCAGACCCATTAGCGCAATCATAATCAGCGCAAGCCATACTGGCGTATCACCATACACATGAATGGACGTATATAACCAAAACGCCCCCACACACCAAAGCCCTGTGCCATAAGCCTGACCAATAAAAAATGCTCGCTTACCACTCATCTGTGGCAATAATAAAGCGTATAAAATCGCCGGAGAGACCAAAGCCACGGGCCAAAAGCCATAAGGCGCGAGTGCAAATATAAATATTGCGCCTGCCAGCCACGCAATCAATATCGTCAGCACCAGAGGTAAGCCCTTTGGCTTCTCAGGGTTTAGACGTTTTTGCAAATCAACAGTAGACAGACGCATAGCAGTTATCCAAAACTTTATTATTCAGTAATTTCAAATCTTGATGATTCAATCGACGTTTCATATAAAAACAGGCATATTATGCTCAATACAGCCGTCAAAAATCAAACTTGCTCATAATACCAGTCTGTCCAAAATAATGGGTAAATTTGCGTGTTTTATCGATCAATTTATCGACCAAAGAGTGATTACAAATGCTAAAAAACAAAAAAACACGATCGCAATCGTGTTTTTTGTATGCTTATGACCTTTATTAAGCGTATCTTTAATAGCTCTAATCAATAGGCTCAACTTATTCAACAAAGTGTTTAATGGCTGCCAATCAAGATTTGTTGTTCAGGATTAATTTTAGTCAGCTCAAGATTTTGAATAAAACGCCCTTCGACATCAGTGATAGTGATTTGCCAATCGTCTATGACCACGCTCTCACCTTCTAAATCTCCGACATGACCAAGGGTCTGCATGACCAAGCCACCCATGGTATCGACATCAGTATCATCAAAATGACAACCAAGCTCATCATTACAATCTTCAATCACGGTAGAAGCTTGCACACGCCAAGTGTTGGGCTTTTCAGGGTCAGCGACGATATTATTAATGTCACTGTCTTCATCAAAATCATCATGCTCATCGACGATGTCACCGACGATTTCCTCAAGCAAATCCTCCATCGTGACCACACCACCAAAATTGCCAAATTCATCGACGACAATCGCCATATGAACTTGGGTACGCTGTAATGAGCGCAGCAAAGTATCAGAGCGTGCACTTTCACTGATATAGAGTGGCTGACGCACCAAATCTCTTAAGCGCTTGCTACTGATCTTCTCTTCTTCATCGCGCACCATGTGCACCAACAGAGGAATCAAATCTTTTGCCAACAGAATACCAATGACCGCATCGTCATCTTGGCTGTCAAAAACCGGATAGCGCGAATGGGTGGTTTCAAGGATGATGTCCATGACTTCAGCAAGGCTGGCGCTTTCATGTAACCCAACCACCTGCGGGCGCGGCGTCATGATTTCACGCACTTGTGTTGCAGGCAAATCAAGCACACCTTCTAACATATCCACGGTGTCAGGTTCTAGAAATTGGCGCGAGTCTTGCACCAAACGTATCAGTTCATCTCGGGTTTCGGGGGCGGTCGATAGCCAGCGTTTTAAGCCGCGCATCGACCAACTACTCGGGCTTGGAGCATCTTCAGACATGATGGTGTGAGTTAACCTCTTTAATTAATGTAATGGCAATTAGAATCATAAAAATGATAGATGGGGATAAAAAGGCTAAATAAAACAGTCAGCTTATCATTAAGAGGATATTAAAGCACAAATCATCCATCTTAATCAGGTTTACTTTATCGCAAGGCTTGGCGACATTCAACGTCAAATTCACTCAAATTGTATTGTCAGTGTGTTGCAATTTTTGCTATGGTCAAAGCCTGTTTCTTTCTTAATAAAAGCCAACACAAAGGCAAAATAAACCTTATGTCGCTACGTGCCTTTTTTTCTCACCTATTTTCGTCGCACTCAATTGGTCATCGTTCAGACAATGGCTTAGGCAATCATCAGTTAAATAATGACAAGGCAAATAGCACATTGAATAAACCATCGAATCGTAAGCCACTAAAAACTAAGTCGACCAAACCCAAGTGGCGATATTATTTGCTGCAATTTTTTATTGCGCTAACGCTGTTACTGTCAGCGGTTTGGCTATTGCTAGCGATTTGGTATCAATTCGGTGGTCATTCAGTTATCACGTGGTTCACAACCATTACTGTCATTGGGCTGCTGGCAGCACTGCTTGCTATTCGCTTGCGGACAAGCATGGCGGAAAAACTAATGAGCAGGCTCACTGGCACAAGGAAATTGAATAGTAAACGTATTTCTGCAAAGACTGTTGTTAAAAGCCTTATAGCCGCTTATACGACATTTTGGCTCATCGGTCTTGGCTGGTTTTTCTCTATTGAAGCAGAGCAATCACGTGACTGGATGCCAGAAGTCTCTGAAAGAGTCACTTATAGGCGCGATCCTAGCAATCCTGATCTGATTACACTCACCAATGTACGAAATTTTGATTGGCATACCGACACAGAAGCGACAGAGCGCTGGGAGACACGCACGATTGATATTTCTAAACTATCGGGTATCGATGTGAGTAATTCGTATTGGATGGGACCACTGATTGCTCATACTTTGGTGAGCTTTCGGTTTGAAGATGAGCGACCGCTTGCCTTTTCATTTGAGATTCGTAAAGAAAATGGCGAATCGTTTTCGGCATTGGCAGGATTTTTTAGACGTTTTGAATTGAGCCTGATTGCCGCTGAAGAGCGTGATATTATATACACACGTACTAACGCGCGCGGCGAGCAAGTCTATTTATTCCCCATTAGCCATCTACAGCAGCATGAAGTCAAAGCATTGTTTGAGTCATATTTGACAGCCGCTGATGAGCTCAATGCCAAGCCTGCGTGGTACAACACTTTAACCAGCAACTGTACCAATATTATCTTTTACATGGCGCGTCTGGTCAGTGATGATCGTCTGCCATGGGACTACAGAATTTGGGTCTCTGGTTGGTTACCCAATTATCTTTATGATGCTGGTATGCTAGATACCAATCCCGAAAATAGAGGACAACCTTGGTCGATGGATACGTGGTATGAGCGCACCCATATCAATCCGAAGGTTAAAGGATTTCAGAATAGCAGCGATATTCATGGCAGCGAATTTTCACGACAAATTCGACAAAGCATTCCTATTCCGCCATTGGCTGACTCACAAACTATTGCCGAAGCAAATGCTAAATCCGCCGCTCAGGCTTCACATTGATATTACTGCTACAAGAGATTAAAGATTTCAACAATAAAAAGGTCAGAGCTTATTAAGGCGTTACCCAATTCACCACGCGCGTTTCCATCTCTTCATCATCCATACCGATCTCAGTCACGCAGCGCCCTGCTACGCCGACATTGGCAGCGCGCATTTGTTGCTGAGTTGCCACTGCATCTTGAGTCAATAATAAATGCCAATTTGGCAAGCTTTGCCCTTTATATAAGCGTTTATAGGCACAGTGCGACGGTAGCCACATCATATTTGGCAGATTTTCAATGGTCAGCTGAATGCAATCTGGCACATGCTCTTGGCGTGTCGCATAATGCCTGCAATAGCCAGTCGCACAGTCCATTAGCTGGCAGGTTACATCAGTATATTCCACCAAATCTTCATCAACATTACCCTGCTCGTCCTCATCAATATATTTAATCAAGCAGCAACTGCCGCAACCATCACACAAGGCTTCCCATTCGCTAGGGTTTAATTCTGCTAGCGTATAGCGTGACCAAAACTGCGGGCGCAGTGATTCAGTCGAGCCACCTTCAAATAATAAAGGCGTGTCCGTAGAAGCTCTTAAGTGGGATTTATCGTTATTTAACAAATTTAGGGTCATAAAACTGCCGTATCATTTTGACAAAGAGCGTTACAGTATTATAGCTGTTTTTGACTAAGTTGGGCGTTATGGTAGTAAAGGTCAGCAAATAGATCACTCAAAAAATACAGATATCTGATACTTATAATGTAAATTTCATTACCTAAAAAAGGACAACACTATGTCAATCAAGACGTTTGAATTAATCAGTACCACTGAAAATGGTATTCAATTGATTAGCTATGTCGCATTACCAGAAAATGCGACAGATGATAATCCTGTCGCTGGCATTTTGGTCGCGCCCGAATGGTGGGGCGTAGTCGAGCATCCAAAGAATGTCACTGAACGCTTAGCAAAAGCAGGCTACGCCGCGGTCGCTATGGACGTATACGGTGAAGGTAAACTGACTTCTGATGCTGCACAAGCAAATATGTGGATGGAGCAAGTATTAGCCGATCAAGATATGCTAATGGCACGCTGCCGGTTGATTCTCAATGACTTTAGTGATCAGCTAGCCGTTGATAGCGATAAGTTAGGCGCAATTGGCTATTGCTTTGGTGGCAAAATCGTCCTCGATATGGCACGAGAAGGTATGCCCTTAAAAGCAGTGGCTACTTTCCACGGTAACCCATCAGCCAAGCAGCCTGCTAATGAAAAGTTCACTGCTAAAGTATTGGTCGCTCATGGTCGCGATGATTCGATGGTATCCATGGATGCGATAGAAGGTCTCAAATCAGAGCTAGATGGGGCAAACGTTGATTACACCATTGATGTCTATGATGGTGCTAAGCATGGCTTTACCAATCCAAATGCGGACGAGCGCGCTTCCAAAAATGATGTCGATCTTGGTTACAACGAGACGGCGGCTAAACAGAGCTGGGACAATATGCTAGAGTTTATGAAAGATAATTTGGCATAATAGCTTTTTATACTACTTTGACATTCAATAAGCTTATTTAAGCCTTTTAAATGTCTTTGAATAAGCTCATTTGTGGCGTGTTGGGCGCGTCACTCTTGTGCTTATAATCAAATAGCGTCATTATCACTCAATGACAGACAGATTGAGTGGGAATGATGCTATATTTTTTGATGGGTTCTTTAGGCTGGCTAGTTGTAATTACTTTAATAGTAATTATGATTGCCCTTTATATTAGGCTGCATCAGCAATTGGCACAACTGCGTCAAGACATGGCGCAGCTAAAGAGCGAGCTTGAGCAGCAAAAGAATAGTACCACTAGTATAGAAGATACTGCTGTAAAAAGTATCTTTGACATCGAATTACCTAGTGATGATGCATTGTCATCAACAGAAAAATCAATGCCGCCCCCGTTACCACTTAGTGCTTTATCCTCTAATCCTCTATCCAATAATTTTGTATCAACATCTGCAAAACAATCATCAGTTTCCAATAGTTAGCCTTTGACCGATAAATCTGCTAATGCGCCGATAGAACCTGACGAGCGCTCATTTCCTATGGTTACCTCACTTCTTTATTCGATTCAAAACTGGTTTTTGGGTGGCAACCTAGTAGTGCGTGTTGGAGTATTGGTTTTACTGATCGGCGTAGTTCTACTGCTGCGCTTACTAAGTGACTTAATCCAAGTGCCTATTAGCGTCAAGCTAACAGTCATTATTATCCTAGGATTAGGGCTGGCAGGATTAGGCTTGAAGCTAGCGGCAAAACGCTTTGCGTATGGTATTAGCTTGCAAGGTACTGGCTTAGCCATCGCTTATCTGACCACATTTTTTGCCTATAGGGTCTATCAGGTGATTGGTAGTCTGCCAAGCTTTATAGCGCTTGGCATATTATCAGCAGTCACGGTCGCTTTAGCGGTACGCCAAAACGCTTTTCCTTTAGCATTATTAGCATTATCCGGTGGATTTTTTGCACCGATTTTGACCAGTCAAGATACTGGCAGCTTAACGATACTCTTTAGCTATTACTTGTTATTAAATATTACCATTGCCATTATTGCCCATTATCGCCCATGGAAGGTGCTCAATTTATTTGGCGCGAGCGTCACATTTGGCTTGGCATATTATTGGGGGCTGACTGAAACCTTAACAGCCATGATTGATAATCAGCGCTGGGCATTGGTCTTACTCGTCGCGCTACATGTACTGCTGTATTTATTCGTTGTAATTCGCTATGCACAGCACATCATTGCTTATAACGATAACATCTCTTATAACGATAGTGATGCCGCTACCGTTACGGCTACTAATACTGATACTGACCAAACTGCTGATATTAAGAGTCAGCATGCCAGCTACGTGTTTCCTATTGATATTGGGCTGCTGTTCTCTGTACCGCTAATGGCATTTGGTTTATTTTCAGCGTTACTGTACGATATCAATCACGCTTTAACCCTAACTAGCGCAGTTTTAGCAGTTGTGTACTTAGGGCTTGGCTGGACGTTTATTCAGCGCAGTCAGCGTTATGCATTGATTACGGAAGGGATGCTGGCATTAGGCTTTGGCTTTTTGGCATTAGTGATTCCACTGGCATTAAATGCAGAATGGATTGCCTTCGGCTGGTCGGTTCAAGGATTAGCATTGGTATGGTTTGGCAGGCGTTCTCTTCGTGCATGGTCAGTATTATTGGGTTTAGTATTGCAGCTAATTAGCATTGGCATGTTATCAAATACCTTTGTCATTACCCTTGATTACTATCCAACGCTTGCATTAACCATTTCTGCCATCAGTGCAATTGCCAGCGTCTTTATCTTACGTGCCAGTAATTCGCCTATTTCATTACCTATGACAGTGGCGCAAGGCTCAACGCCATCTGTCCACGATTCTAAAAATCAGCTTAATGTCAATAATACGCTGTCCGAATACGGCAAAGCGTTAGGTATTAGCGAGACAGCAACTCAGCAATGGTTTGAAAGTATCAACAACCAAAGTATCGCGTTCAAAATCATTTGGCAACGTCCTTCTTTGATACGGCTGTTAACGCTCACTGCGGTGGGTTGGCTGCTGTATGTGTTAATCCTCGATTTTGAACAATGGCTTGCCAACTGGCAATTGGCAACATCGACGCTTATTGCCTTAGCAAGTATCGTTAGCATGATTATTTATCATTTTATCAATCAATATCGTTCATGGCGAGAAATCAGACAATTTAGCCATGGTTTGCTGCTGTTATTTTATGCGATGCTGATATTACAACTGCCACAAAAGTATGAATTTGACTATCAATGGACAGCCTTTTATTGGCCGATATTTACAACGTTGTTCATCGGCTGGCTGGTGCTTGGTCAATTATGGCTAAAGACGTGGCATAACAATGCTAATAACGACGACAATAACGGTGCAGAATTAAAAGGTTACGATAGCGCAAGCTGGCTTGGTACTGGCATTATAGTTTTGGCAGAAGCAGTACATTATGGATTGCCCGATTCAAAAGGCGTGATGACCATCCTTGTGCCGGTTGTGCTTATGCTAGCTGGGCTCTGGTTGACGTACCGTCAGCAAAATAATAATCTGACGAAAAATTCATCTTCACCGCCCCCTATGTATTGGTTTGACTGGCAACGTGCACTGTTAGGTTGCGCCAAAATATTCGTGCCATTAACATTGTGCTGGGTCATTTTTACCAATTTCACCTATGATGGCGTGATCTGGGGACTGCCCTATTTGCCCCTGCTTAACTTGTATGATGTAACGTTGTGGCTGGTGTTGTTTTACGGATTGGGCGTTTATTTATTGCGTCAACGTGGCGCGCACTCGCAAAATCTATTTAGCGCCATTCGTAAGAGTGACACGTTGTTGATCGTACTAGCGCTGATTAGCTTTTGGATACTCTCCAGTATGCTGGTCAGAACGCTGCACGCTTTTATTAATACCCCGCTGTGGATAGCGGAATTATATGATCATAATGGCAGCGCATGGGATAGTGAACAAGTGCAAACGGGTCTGACGATTTTATGGACGCTACTTGCATTGGTCGCCACCATTATCGCCAGTCGTTACCTCCAACGTGCACTATGGTTTATGGGCATTGGCTTATTGGGTATTGTGGTCTTAAAATTGGTCTTAGTTGATTTGTCACAGACTGAGGCGATTTGGCGGGTGATTTCTTTCCTCGGTGCGGGTAGCTTGATTTTATTGATTGGTTATTTGGCACCGTTGCCGCCGGCGCGTGATGAAACAGCAGAACAGGTCGAATCATAGTTTCTCATTAGAGCAAATTGAAATTATAGCGCAAGCACTGTTAGCATTATTACTTTTTAGCATCCGTACGTGGCTTATGTAGTAAACTGAACACCATGAAAAGTAAATGACGATCGTCTTACTTTGAGCATTTTTTATAAAAGGTTATGAAAGCAGATGGATAAGAGAGTAAGTATTCAGTGGTTCCCTGGGCATATGAACAAAGCCCGCAATGAAATCAAAGAAATTATGCCGCAGATGGATGTGGTTATCGAAGTGATTGATGCGCGTATTCCTTATAGCAGCGAAAACCCGATGGTCGCTGCATTACGCGGTGAAAAACCAGTTATCAAAATCTTAAATAAAGCTGATCTTGCTGATCCTGAGCTGACCCAAGCATGGATGGACTATCTTGAGCAGCAAAATGGTGTTAAAGCCATTGCTTGCGATACTGATAAAGCCAATGATGTCAAACGTATCATCGCCATCTGTAAACAACTCGTTCCTAATAAAGTCGGTACGGGTCGCCAAATCAAAGCCATGATTATGGGTATTCCAAACGTCGGTAAATCGACTTTGATCAACACTTTGGCTGGGCGCGCCGTGGCTAGAACAGGTGATGAGCCGGCAGTTACCAAGTCGCAGCAATTGATTAAACTTGACGACGATATCATGCTCTATGACACGCCCGGTATGCTGTGGCCAAAAGTCGAAAACGAAAACTCTGGCTATCGCTTGGCTGCAACAGGCGGCATTCGTGATACGGCGTTTGATTTTGCGGATGTTGCCGGTTATACCGCTGAGTATTTATTAACCGCCTATCCTGAGCTGCTAAAAACTCGCTATAAAATTGAAGAACTGCCTAAGACCGATTGGGAGTTCTTTGAAATAGCTGGTCGCAATCGTGGCTGCGTGCGCGCGGGTAATAAAGTCGATACCTACCGGATGTCTGAAATCCTAGTGAATGAGCTGCGTAGCGGTAAGATTGGGCGTATCACTTTGGAGACGCCTGCTATGACTGAGGCTGAAGAAGTCGTCGTCGCTGAGCAACGCATCGCGTCAGAAGAAAAAAGAATCGCTAAAGAAGAAGAGAAACGCTTGCGTCGATTGAAAACACGGAAGAATCGGAAGTAGGGTTTACCTAAAGGCTTATTACTCAAAAAGCTATTGTATATATAAAAGCCCTTATGGGCTTTTTTTATGTCTGTATTATCTGTATAACATAAGTATCGTATATCAAAATTATAAATATAGAGAATGCTTAATGACAGATTACAGCGTAATGAAAGATTTTACTTTTGGTAGTAGAGATGAATTCACACGTGAGCCTATCGCTGAAAAAATCATTAAGCTATTAGATTCTGCAATTGATGTTTCCCCAATGATTATTGATGGTAAATGGGGTACAGGCAAAACCGAGTTTTGTTTTAAATTGAAAAACTTAATAGAAGCAGATAATACGAATGATTACAAAATAGGCTATGTAAATGCCTTTCAAGCCGATCATGCTAATGAGCCGTTACTGACTTTAATTGCAGCGGTAGCAGGTTTATACGAACCTAAAGATAGAGTGAAATTTATTAAGAAGGCTATTCCATATCTACGCCTTGTAACAGGTATTGGCTTAAAATCAGGACTAAGTCTTATACTAGGGAAATACGGGTCAGAATTATCTGATGAATACTCAGAAGGTATGGAAGATATAAACGAAGGTTCGAAATCATTTATAGATCAATCTCTTGAGTCAATGATTAAAGACCAAATAGAAGCTGAAAAGAACCTACATACTT
Source organism: Psychrobacter sp. S4(2024) (assembly GCF_036861305.1). Lineage (NCBI taxonomy): Bacteria > Pseudomonadati > Pseudomonadota > Gammaproteobacteria > Moraxellales > Moraxellaceae > Psychrobacter > Psychrobacter sp. S4(2024). Next base: position 27,981 of record NZ_JAZAQR010000005.1, read on the forward strand.
TGCAGACTACCCTTGTTGAGATTACAGAAAAAAATCCCGTCATTTTACTTATTGACGAGCTAGACCGCTGCCGACCAGATTTTGCAGTAGCAATGCTAGAGACAATAAAGCATGTGTTTGATATTGAAAATGTACAAATTGTCCTTGTTACTAATGTTGAGCAGCTCAAAGCTACTATCAAACATAGCTATGGTAGCGAGACCGACTCACACAGCTATCTATATAAATTTTTTAAGTATCAAATCAACCTACCCACGACCAGTAAAGGTGCGGAGAATCGAACTGTTGACAACAACGTCACGTACTTTAGAAAAGTAGTACAAGAAAGCAAGGTAATTCCGCAAAGCTTTAAAGATAATGAACTTATCTATGAGATTCCAACCTTTCTTGATGTTGGTACGCTGTCTCTACGAAATATTGAGCAAATCGTCCGCTGTATAGAGACTCTAGTAGTATTTGAAAATATTGAGCGGAGTAAATCATTGACTATTGAACAGATTTTGATGGTCTTTCTATCATTTGTTTATATGATGGATAAAGATTTACTAAATCAAATCGTAACAAGACATATAAATCCGACTAAATTTTCAAATTTTATCAGAGGCACTAGGTTAGATATGAGGCAACCGTATTATAGGTCTGACATCCTTAATGATTTGTCCGTCAAAAATCTTTTCTTGATTGCATTTGATAAGTATTTTGTAAATTCTTTTCTAGACCTACCAAGTAGTACTATTGATCAACAAGCAGTCAAGGCACATATTCAGATTAGTTTAGCAAAATATGATTATGTCAGCGATATGCATAACGATGAATATATTAAGCAGATAATCAACAACCTCTTACTTTTCGACATAGTTAAGTAGTTATTTTTATTATGTTATTCAATAGTATTACTTCAAAGTTGGGTCGAAGCAAATACGCATATCAGGTATAATTGTTTACCTTCAAAAAACTAAATAATAGAGCCTATGACTCAGCTAATTGCCAATTCAGACATCACATTATCAGATAACACAGCCAGCCACTCTACAACCTCTCTAAACTCCTTCGCACCCCGCCTTCTCGACTGGTTTAGTGAAAACGGTCGCCATGACCTGCCTTGGCAGCAGCACCAAACCGACACACCAAATCCTTATATCGTTTGGTTATCTGAAGTCATGCTGCAACAGACGCAAGTAACGACAGTGCTACCCTACTTTGCCCGTTTTATGGACTCCTTTCCGACCGTGCAAGATTTAGCAGCAGCAGAATGGGACACCATCGCGGAGCATTGGGCGGGGCTAGGTTACTATGCTCGTGCACGTAATGTGCATAAAGGCGCGAAGCAATTGGTCGCTGTGATTGATGAATCTGGCGACTTTCCGCAAACCTTGGCAGGTTGGGAAGCGATATCAGGTGTTGGTCCTTCGACCGCTGGGGCGATTATGTCAATGGGCTTGCATCGTTATGGCGTCATTTGTGATGGTAACGTTAAACGGGTACTGACACGCTGGGCAGCAATTGATGGTGACATCACTAAGTCCTCGACGACTAAAGAACTGTGGGCATTGGCAGAGCGTCTAACGCCTAGAGAACAATCAGGATTGTTTGCGCAAGCGATGATGGATATGGGTGCAACTTTATGCACGCGTAGTAAGCCTGCTTGTCTACTATGTCCACTACAAGACGACTGTTTGTCACATGCGCAAGGTCGTGAGACGGACTATCCAGTCAAGGCTAAGAAACAGCCTAAACCGAGTAAATTTAGTAATGCACTGCTTATTGAAAACGAAAATGGCGAAATACTTTGGTTACAGCGCCCTGATAATGGCATTTGGGGCGGACTGTGGAGTTTGCCGCTAGCATTTATAGAAAAAATTAGTGGAAAAGCTGCTGTGAAAGATGCTGACAAGAATAAAAATAAGAAACCAATTGCAGCGAATGATAATCAGCTTTTAGAAGTAGCTAGTAATGAAAAAATATACGAGTCAGAATTTACTACTGCTGAGCAAATTATTAATGAGTGGTTAGATAAGAATCAATTGGTCACAAAATCAATCAGCAACACATTACTCGATGACGCACCGATTAAACATTCATTAACCCATTTTCATTGGTATTTAACCCCGCAATCAGTAACTTTAAACAATAAACAGGTGACTGAGATAACCAAGGCATTACAAGCAGCTGAAATTAATATTAATTGGTTAAACGCTGATGATGCGCAAGCAACGCTAGGATTACCAAGAGCGATGGTAAAGATTTTAGAATAATAAATGATCCATTTATTTAAGCTAACTCCATAAAAGAGCAATTCATGAGCCACAAAAAAAGCGACTCAGAAGAATCCTGAGTCGCTTTTTTATTTATAGCAATATAAAAACTTAAGATTTCGGCACTCGCAGACGCATTAAGCCTTCTTGTTGTACGGTCGCGACCAACTTCCCATCTTGCCAAAACTGACCATGATTGAGCCCCATCGCATTGGATGTCGTATCACTCCACATGTCATATAGCAGCCAATCATTTAGGTCAAAGTGACGATGAAAATGCATCGAATGGTCGATACTAGCAGCTTGCAAGCCACTGGTCATAAAGCTAATACCATGTGACATCAGCCCCGTGCCAACCAAATAAAAATCAGAGGAAAATGCCAGTAATGCTTGCTGAATCGCGACGGGTTGATTGCCAAGCTCGCGGATACGCAGCCAGTTCGCTTGCTTAGGTTTCATTGGTTCCGGATGGATCGGGTCACGCGGTTTCACTGGTTTAATCTCGATATGACGACGGCGCATAAAACGAGATTTTAATGCCTCTGGAACTTTACCAACATAGTCTTCTTTTAGATCCTGCTCCGCAAGTAAGTCTTCAGGCGGCGGATAAACAGGCATATCTTCTTGATACTCTAAGCCCTCTTCCATCGGTGAAAAAGAGGCAATCATTGAAAATATCACTTGCTCAACCGGCGGCTTACCACGTACTTGCTTATACTGAATCGCCGTTACTTCGCGCGCGGACAAACTACGCCCATCACGTAAGCGGCGCACTTGATAAATCACCGGCTGGTTAATATCACCGCCGCGCAAAAAATACCCATGCAATGAGTGACAAGGCTTGTCTTCATCAAGCGTATGCGCTGCTGCCATGATCGCTTGTGCGAGCACTTGCCCACCAAAGATACGGGCACCAACATAGTCATGGCTTTTACCTTCAAATACATCAGGGCTGACTTCGATGAGCGCGACGGTAGCCAATAGCTCATCTATTAGTTGTGAATAATCAGACATGACGATTACTTTCCTTATTTTTATCAATAACGCCAAGCATCTAGATATAAGCGCCAAAGAATATCAAGACGATATGGCTTAAGCCGATAGGGCGTTTTAATTTAAATAATATGAAATCAATAGCAGTAATATACAAGATAAATCTTTAGATGAGCAATAAATGGATTATCGAAAACTCATGATAAAAAGTCATAAATAAAAACGAGATGCTTAAATACACCTCGTTTTTACTATTGTATTAAATTTATGGTTTTACTGCCACCAATACACGGATAGAATCTGGCACCAATGACAAGCCCGCCAATGCTTGCTCGCCTTGCATTTTTAGCTGCTCTAAACGCTCAATCTCTGCTGGACGCACGTTTGGATTGATAGTTTGTAGATGCTTAAGACGTTTGATCTCACGCGACCACTGCTGGCTAAAGCGGGCACTTGCTTGTTCACCAATCTCAGCCAACTGCTGACGAGCAATATCTTCCGCTTCATAATAACGCTGCTCGATGACATCGCCGCGTACTTTAATCACTTGGCGGGCACGGTTTTTATCCAAACGCTCAATGTGCGGCATGATCATATCGGCACTGATACGCGCTGACAAATCGCTGCCCTGCTCACTGATAAAGACGCGGATATTTTGCGTGCTCAAGGTTGCAGGCAAGTTAAGCAGTTTCGGTGCAATGGCTTCTACACGGAAATTCACTTCTAACATCACCATGCCCTGTGGTACCGCAGCACTTTTTAGCATTGCAACCGTGGTATTACCAAAGGTGCTGGTACTTGCTAGCTCATAAATCGCCTGCATCAATGGATGTTCATGCGTAATAAAGGCAATATCTTCACGTTGTAGCGCTTGCTCACGCTCAAAAGTCAACGTCATACCGTCTTCATCACCGAGTGGCAGACCATCGATATAATCACTGATCTCAGTGCTGTCAATCGGTGAAATCACCCACGAGCCATCGCGTTGGATATTGTGCTCGATATTGGCTGAGGCAAAAAAGCGCTCGATAAACTGCGGTAATAGATTGTGCCCATCAAAATCGCGCATGGCATCAGCGATACGTCCAGCAACGCGCGGACGGCATGAGTTGTATTCTAATAAACGATCACGACCAGCTTGCAATTGTGTTTCAAGTCCCAGTCGTGTCTGTGCTGCTTCTGCGATAATATCTGCCAATATTGCACGATTGACGTCGTTATCGGCACCCTCAAGCATCGGTTTTAGCTCTTGGATATACTGCTCTTGTACGCTCTGCGCTGTTGGTGAGATCTGATTGAACATATTTAGCGCATTGTTATACCACTGATACAGACGCTCTTGCGCGGTACCTTGCACATAAGGTACATGTAGCATAATTTGCTGCGTCTGCCCGATACGATCTAGGCGACCGATACGCTGCTCCAAAGTATCTGGATTGGCGGGTAAATCCCATAATATCAGCTGGCTTGCAAACTGAAAATTACGACCTTCCGACCCAATCTCTGAGCATAATAATATCTGCGCGCCTTCACTATCAGCAAAGAACGCCGCGGCTTGGTCACGCTCAAGCAAGGTCATCTGCTCGGTAAAGATAGCAGTCTTAATACCCGCATGTAGACGCAATACCGCCTCCAAGCTCTCAACGGTCGCACCACTACGGGCAATTAACAGTACTTTTTTGTGCTTAAGCTCACCCTTTAAGATATCAATCAGCCAAGGCACACGTGGGTCGTCTTCCAACCAGCCACCATCAGGTTGATTTTCTTCGCCCCATAGCTGTTCACGCAATTTACCATTGGTTTGATAGCTGTCGACCCATGCTTCAGGTAATGGCAGTGGATAAGGCTGGCTACTACGACCATAAAAACCTTTTACACTCTCACGAGTATTACGGAATAAAATACGTCCCGTACCATGGCGATCTAGCAATTCGTTTAGGGCATAAGTACGGAGTTTTTCGTCTTCGTTAATCGTTGCTAATTCATCGATACTAATCGTCAGTAAACTGCTCAGTGCGGCAATTTGACCATCACTTAAAGGTTTATCTTCTATTAATAGGCTGGCGACGGCTGCCGTTTCTGCAAAAGCATCTTGACCATCGATAAACTCATCTAAGTCATCAAAGCGATCTGGGTCTAATAGACGCAAACGGGCAAAGTGACTTTGCGCCCCAAGCTGCTCAGGTGTCGCCGTCAATAGCATGACTCCTGCCGTCTCTTCAGCAAAATCTGCAATGAGATCGTACTTATCATTGCCGCCTTGAGCTTCATCCCAATGCAGGTGATGCGCTTCATCGACAACCAGTAAATCAAACCCTGCTTCCATCGCCTGATCATACAAGTCAGGATGGTCAAGGAGTAAGTCCATACCAGCGATGACACATTGCTCAGTCATAAAGACATTTTGCTCAGGGTCATGCTCTTTAATCGCTGCGGTACGCACCAAATCAAACAAGGCAAAGTTGAGATTAAAGCGGCGGCGCAGCTCAATCATCCACTGGTATTGCAGACTGTCTGGTACAAGAATCAATACACGTTCAGCTTTACCCGTTAGCAGCTGCTGATGAATAATCAAACCTGCCTCAATGGTTTTACCCAAACCAACTTCATCAGCCAGCAACACACGCGGTGCGATACGTTTGCCAACTTCATGAGCAATATAGAGCTGATGCTCAATGATATCGACGCGCGCACCCATCAAGCCTTTGAGCGGGTGACCTGCAAGCGCTGATTGCATACGCAAAATATCTTGACGCAAATCGTACCAATCACTGCGCTCAATACGACCTGCTAGCAAACGCTCAAGTGGTTTCGCCAAAGTAATATTAGCAGCCAGACGAGTTTCCATGATGGCTTTCTCGTGCTCATTTACACTGTACTTGAGCACGCCCATTACTTCTTCAACAGCATTTACTGTATAGCTCTTACCTGCCTGATCAGAGATACTATCGCCGACTTTAAACACCACACGAGATAACGGCGCAGAGTTTTTTGCATAAACGCGCGTCTCTTCACTTTGCGGAAATAAAATGTGCACACATCGGTCGTCTACATCGATGACCACACCTAAGCCCAGCTCGGACTCCGTATCAGATAAATAGCGTTGACCAACGGCGAATTCGGTGCTGTGCAATGAAGCGATAGAGATAGTCATAGGGCGATGTCTTTTTGTACTCAGATGATAAGAAAATAGGTAGTTTACGATGCAAGCCATGCTTGCTGGCTCAGTCACATGGACGAACTGATAATTATTGGATATACGTTTATTCAATATACGGTCATTCAGTATATTGTCACGAGATATATCAGGCACATCAGCTTGTAAGCCAAATCCGTCGATAAAACAGATCATTATATAACGTTAGCGCTTAGATGAGTGCGTTAAGTTCACTTTTCAAGAGCAGATTTCTGCAAGATAAAGTCAAGGCTAAGCATAAGTTGGGCTTATAAACCAATAAGATAACGACTCGCAAGTAAACAAAAAATATTGTTATCGTAAAATTGTTACTGTATTGTTAAAAAATGCAATAGAACATCTCTCTTAATACCAAATCTATTCAATTTAACTAAGTCATTAGACTTTTAGCTAACTACTACTTATATAAAAAATAGCATAGACCTCATAACCGTTATCCATGCTTTATCAGCGGTTATAAGTATGCTATTGCCTGTGATAGTCCATTAAGTTATAAGTTGATTTTATTATCATAATTTTAAGTTATGTTAACACTATTTTCAGTTGACGTTTATGACCAGTGTTAACAAGCTATTTTGATGAAACTTAACCATATATTTCGTTGTAGCCAATCCATCCCATTGGCAATTCTTTTTGTGCTCCCTACTCCCAAGGACAAATCCCGTCATGAGTGCCTCTAAAAAAGTTGGCTTTTTTAATCAAGTCAGTACCCAAGTTACCACTATTTTGTTCATTGCTTTTGCGGTCGTACTTGCGGTCGTTGTTTATGTGGTTGATAAAGAAGGCCATGATAAAATCCGTCTTGAGTCAGCAAAGCTGGTCGCTGAACGTGGTAATACCGCGGTTAATAGTATCTCAGCCGACATCAATCGTGTCATGCGTAGTGCCTTGCTGTTACAGCGAAGCGCGCAAACGCTGCCACCGCAAGAGAATATTTTGCAAGTCAGTACCGCCAATGCATTCGATAAACGCGACTATAACTTATTGGGTAGTGGCGGCATTTGGCCAGAAAAAGGCGCTCTTGGTGCCAATACTGCAACCCATCCGTTTTTGATGGTACGCCAAAACGGTGATTATCAAGCGGTACTAAGCGATCCAAACCCAACCAATCCTTATTATCAAGAAGATTGGTTTAGCGTCTTAAAACTACTCAAACCTGACAGCTGTATCTGGAACCATGTTCGCGCCAGCCAAACCAAAGGCGAGCTTGCCATGAGCTGCGGTGTCGCAATCGAGCGTGACAATCAGTTTTGGGGTGCCAGTACGGTCAACTTTACCCTAAACCAGTTGCAAGAGAACATCGTCAAGTTGAGTGAGAGCTCTGGTTCAGGCTACATTTTATTATTAGATAACAGTGATAAGGTAATCGCCTCATCTAACCCTGAACGCTTAAGCTATATTGATGAAGCAACCGGCACACCACTTGATATCAAACAAGTTATCAACTCTGACCCTGCTTGGAATCCGGTATTAAACTTCTTGGAAGCTCAGCGTAACGAGATTATCGAGCAAGTTGCAGCTAGCGTGTCACCGCAAGTTCAGCAAGTATTGAATACGATTGATAAAGCAGAAACAGGTGATTCCAAAGGTTATTATTTGGTCAACTATGCTGCTTACCTAAATAACGGTGAAAATAAGCAAAATGCTATGGATAGCCGCTTGCTACAAAGCTTTGAGCTGACCAATGATGACTTTTATAACGGCAGTCAAGCCTATGTCTTTGAGATTCCTGAAACCTATTGGAAACTTATCGTTGTCCAACCTGATGCTGAGATTAACGCCATTGCCGATAATTTAAGTGAAAACTTGATTAACTGGATTGCGTTAGCGCTCCTTATTACCGCTGGTATTATCTACTTTATGCTAACTTTCTTAGCATTCAAGCCATTGAAAGAAACCACTGATAAAATTTCTCTCGCAGAAAACATCATTAATAACAAGCAGTACAACAAGCTAAGCTCTGTTAAATTTAAGACAGGTCGCAACGAGATTGGACTGGTAAACGGCTCTATTAACGACCTATTAAATCGTATCCAATCTAATGAAGGTAAGCTTGCCAATATTAACCAGCAGCTAGAGATTAAAGTCGAAGAACGTACCGCTGAGCTGCAAGATACGCTAAAAGAGCTGAAAAACTCACAGCTACAATTGATTCGTTCAGAAAAAATGGCAACGTTGGGGCAAATGGTTGCTGGTGTTGCCCATGAAGTAAATACGCCATTATCTTATGTACAGAATAACCTCGAGATTATCGGTCAGTTGACTGAGCAATATGAAGAGCTGATTGAACTGGTACAAGGGTTAAAAGCTATCAAGTCTGACGCCGCATCTGACGGCAAGATTGATAAATTATTAGCAGATATTGTCCGTGCTTCTGATGAAATTCAAGAAGATGATTTGTCCGCTGAGCTAAAAGAGCTGATTAAAGACTCGCTATTTGGCGTCGAGCAAATCACCGAGATGGTATTAAACCTACGTAACTTTGCCCGTCTTGATGAGTCAAAAGTGAAGACCATTGATGTGCGCGAATGTATCGAAGCCTCGCTGAAAATCGCGGGTAACTCTATCAGACATCAAGAGATTGTCACTGATTTTGCGCCGACACCTGAAATTAAATGCTCACCGTCACAGATTAACCAAGTCTTGGTGAACTTGCTTAATAACGCCGCACAAGCCATGGGTGAAAAATCTGATGGCAAAATTGAAGTGCGTACCCGCGCCGATGACAGTAATGTCTATGTTGATGTTATCGATAACGGTAAAGGCATGAGCTCAGAAGTGCTCAGTCAGATATTTGAGCCGTTCTTTACTACTAAAGGCGCAGGCGAAGGTACTGGTCTTGGTATGGCAATCAGTCAGCAGATTATGGAGCAGCATAATGGCGACATTAACGCCGTATCGACTGTAGGCGTTGGCACCACCTTTACCTTAACGCTACCCATTAATAATGATCTGACAGAAAAAAGCCTAGCGGCATAATCGCTAGGTTCTGCTGTTATTTTAATTGCTATTTTAATGATTATATAAAGCTATATCACTGTTATTCATCATAAGGATACCATCATGAATGAATTAGAAAATGACACCAGTAATAAAATCAGTACCGCTGAGTTAGGGGTTGAAGCGAAACCGAAATTGGCGTTCATTGACGATGAACAACGTATTTTACGTTCTATGAAACTGTTATTTCGTAAAACGCATGACGTTTTTATTACCACTGACCCGGCTGAATACATCGACTATATCAAAAACAACCATGTACACGTTGCAGTCAGTGACCAACGTATGCCTGAGCGGGTTGGCGTTGATATCTTGCGCGAAGTAAAAGACGTATCACCTTCTACCATGCGTATATTATTAACCGGCTATGCTGATTTGAACGCGATTATTGGCTCTATTAATGATGGTGAAATTTACCGTTATTTAACCAAGCCGTGTAAATCTGAAGAACTGCTCGCTGTCGTCGGACGCGCCACTGAAATCGCTTTGACTTATAACCCAGACGAAGACGCCGAGCAGTTCGATAGTTCAGGCAATAAGCAGACTTTATTGGTCATTGATGAGACCAATGAGTTGATTGAGCAAATACGTAAGCAGTTCTCTAACAACTATAAAGTGCTGCATGCTAAAGGCTTAGAAGAAGCTTACGATTATTTAGCGAATGAAGATATCGGTGTTTGTATTACCGACATCAATGTCAGCGGCGAAAATATCGCGCCGATTATCTTTACCTTAAAACAAGATGCGCCGCATCTGGTGGTCTTGGTACAGACCGAATTCCAAGATGCAGGACTGCTGATTGATTTGATTAATAAAGGTCAGGTCTATCGCTGCCTACCGAAGCCAATGCGCGCAAGCCTCCTTGAAATTAGTGTCAATCGTGCATTCCAGCACCATGCAAAACTAAAAGCCAGCCCTGAATTGGTCAAACGTTATGAAGTCGAGCACGATCCTGAAAACGATGTGCGCATTGACTTGAGCAGTCGTGTACGTAGTCTGATCGGTAAATTGCGTAAGCGTTTTTCTTTATAAGCGCAAAAAAATAAGTAAGCGCAAGAAACTAGTGTCTCAATAAATAAAACCTCTATTTCAGCTTGAAGTAGAGGTTTTTTGCTTTGCGCTTTTTGACATGTTTTTTGACTAAATGCAGCAACGTGCTACATTAAGCCGATAATAAACAAAACCTATTTACGATAACAACGAGATAAGGAATCATCATGCAAGCGGTTTTTTTAGATAAAGGCACTTTTTCTGATAACGTCGATTTGCCAGCACCCGCTGGCGTTACTGATTACATTATTTACGATGATACGCCTCAAGCGCTAATTATTGAGCGCTGCAAAGACGCCGATATTATTTTTACTAATAAAGTGCAAATCAATGCCGAAGCGATTGCTAAGTTGCCAAAGCTAAAACTTATTCAACTGACCGCTACGGGTATGAATAACGTTGACCAAGATGCTTGTGCTGAGCGTAATATCGCGCTCTATAACGTCGCTGGTTACGCGGTGAAAAGCGTACCTGAGCATACCTTTATGCTGATGCTAAATGCCATGCGTGCCGGCCTGTATTATCATAATAAAGTCACCGATGGCACGTGGGCAGATAATGGTAATTTTTGCCTACTTGATATCCCGCTTATAGATTTGGAAAATAAAACGCTGGGTATTATTGGCATTGGTACCATTGGCAAACGTGTCACTGATATTGCGCGTGCTTTTGGCATGACGGTATTGTGGGCTGAGCACCAAGGGCGTATGCCGCGTAATGATGACTATACAGCGTTTGAAGACGTGCTGGCGCAGTCCGATGTACTGAGCTTGCATTGCCCGTTAAATGAGAAAACTCAGCACCTTATCAATGCAGACACCTTGGCTAAAATGACTAAAAAGCCTCTACTTGTCAACGTCGCTCGTGGTGGTATTGTTGATAGCCAAGCGCTTGCTGATGCCATTAACAATGAGCAGATTTTAGGATATGGCAGCGACGTTTTTGAGCAAGAACCCATAGCTGCCAATGATCCTTTACTGGCTCTTGTCGAGCATCCACGCGTAATATTTAGTCCGCACAATGCATGGGGCAGCAAAAGCGCGCAAGAAACCTTGTGGCAGATGCTTAGTGAACAAGTCAGTGATTTTATCAATCAAGCGCAGTAAGATTAATAATTAGCAAATTCTAACGACTAAACTGTAGCCACTCATCTTTGATTTTACGGTATTTGAGCATGATGTGATCGGTGACATAGTTATTGTTCACCCGCCAAGGATAGCGATCACCTTGTTTTGGCAGCTCATCCTTGGCACGGCTGACATACCCTGCCGATAGTGCCCCAAGTACCGTATCTGCCTGCATTTTCACTTGTTCGTGCTCAGTCTCAGCCTGCGCACATACTGTTTTGTATCCTTCTTTATTCATATAACTCAGTAAACGCAGCATATACTGACAAGCCAAATCAATCTTCAATGTCCAAGACGCGTTGGTATAGCCGAACATGATTGCCATATTTGGTACATTCTCAAGCATCACTGCTTTGTAGATCATTCGTGCGCCCACATCGATCGGCTCCCCGTCGACATATAAAGCTGCACCGCCTAGCATCTGTAATTTTAGACCCGTCGCAGTAATGATGATATCTGCGTCCAAACGCTTGCCTGATGCTAGTGCAATACCAGTTGAGGTAAACTGGCTGATGCTATCGGTTACCACTTCAGCGCGCTTGCTATGCAAAGCTTGAAACAAATCGCTATCAGGTACCGCACACAAACGCTCTTCCCAAGGATTATAAGCCGGCTTAAAATGGGCAACATCCACGCCACTACCTTTAAGCTCTTTTTTGACTTTATGGTTTAATAGCGCTTTCATCATCTTTGGCGCATAAATCGCCACCCGATAAACACCTTGTTGAAACATCACATTGCGCGTACGCAACAAGGTGTACGCCTGTGATTTTGATAAAGGTGAGAATTTACCTGATAGCCAGTCAAGCGCATGATCATCGCCCGGTACGCTTGCAACATACGTCGGTGAGCGTTGCAGCATGGTGACATGACGGGCACATTGTTTACTACTTTCATCGACCAATGCCGGTATCAGTGTCATCGCCGTCGCGCCACTACCAATGACGACGACCTTTTTATCGTCGTATTGTGTGTCTTGCCAATGCTGCGGGTGGACTATTTCACCTTTGAAATTTTCTTCATTTTTAAAATGTGGTCTATAACCAGTTTCATAGTCATAATAACCGGTCGCCCCAACGACAAAGTTTGCCGTTAAGCTCAATACTTCACCGGTAGCATGATTTTTAATCATCGCCGTCCATTGCTGACTGTCGCTTGACCATGATAACTGCTGTACTTCATGCTGATAGCGAATATGCTCTACCACCTTAAACTCGCGTGCTGTATCAGCAATATAGTTTTTAATGTCTGCACCTTTTGCAAGCATCTTATGATCCAGCCACGGACGGAAACTATAGCCAAAAGTCAGCGCATCCGAGTCAGAACGAATACCGGGATAGGTAAACAAATCCCATGTACCGCCCAAATCCTCACGTTTTTCTATGATTAAAAATCGTTGGCTATTAAGTTTGAGGCGTTTTTTCTGCTTAACACTTTTACTATCAAAAAGACTTTGATGACTTTTTTGCGAGCTCTGCTGCTGCAAATGGCAAGCCATGCTGATGCCTGCGATACCCGCACCAATAATCAGTACCTCATAATCTGCAGGAACATCTGATGAATAAGGTTTAGCTTTAAAGCGCTTTTTAAGCGCCTGCTTGGCAGTAGTCATATTAAGCATAATACAATCCTTGTTTTTGCAAGTTGGCTGACCTATCAGAGCGCAGGATGCCTTACTAATTTTCCATAGCAACTTTACCTAGTAACTTTATCTAGTAATTTGCAAAAATACTAGATTTTAGTTTATTTTAAAAATACTAAAAAGGCGTTGGACTTTCCCAGTCCATCCACGCTCCAAGCGTTGGATGTTTTAGGCGCAGTTGCTGCGCATGTAGATTTAGTCTTGGCGCAATATCCAATGCAATACCTTCTGCATAAATCGGGTCACCAATCATCACATGTCCGACATGTACCATATGGACGCGCAGCTGATGACTACGACCGGTGACTGGTTTTAATAGGACGCGAGTTACTATTTGACCATCACATTCTTCATGCGCCAATACTTCATATAAAGTCAGTGCATGTTTTGACCAATCATGGTCGACGATATGACGCGGTTTGGTTGCAGGCTCATAACGTACTGGCACTGATATCTCACCTTTGGCACCGACGATGTCCCATTGACCAAACACTCGTGCTTGATAACTTTTTTGCGGTAGTCGGTCAATAAACTGCTTACTGATATTGGTTTGTGCCGCTGCATTTTTGGCGAAAATAAGCAGGCCAGAGGTATCCATATCGAGGCGATGAATCAGTTTGACGGCAGGATTGGCACGTTCAAGGCGAGCTAGCAAGCTTACTTTCAAGCTCTTACCGTCGACACTCAATAGTCCTGCTGGCTTATCGACTACCCAGATATCGTCATCTTCATAGACGGTAACCTGTTTTGCAAACGCTTGAAAAAACTCAGGCGAACGGGTCTTTTCTTCAGCATTAAGGACGGCGATTTTTTCATCAGTAAAGGGCATAAATGTGGGCTACTTATAGTAATGGGCTTATATTAATCCGTTCGGATATAAGAATCAGCATCCGCTATAGAATCAAAATGCAGATAATCTCAACGCGCAGCTAAAGGTAGAAATACATACAGCAGGTGACAGATAAAACCCAACCTGTATCCTTATGTGTCGATTTATTGTGCTAATCGTAATTGTTAAACAATTTAACCAGTCTACGTCTGTCAACTTTGGGCAAACATGTTAATATAATGGCAGATTTTCACCCCTTCTTAGCATTTTTTAGCCTGTCATCATTTTAGTATGACGTTTATCGTTTTATAGGTAAATGGTGACACAAATAATAAAACAAGAGAGAAAAATTATGTCAGACCTTATTGTTAATACCACCGATGCCAACTTTGACCAAGACGTTCTACAGTCTGACGTGCCAGTTTTAGTCGATTTCTGGGCAACGTGGTGTGGTCCTTGTAAAGCCATCGCGCCTATTTTAGAAGATTTAGCGGCCGAGTACCAAGGTAAAGTTAAAATCGTTAAAGTTGACGTTGATAACAATCCACAAGCAGCCAGTCGTTTTGGTATCCGTAACATTCCAACTCTATTTGTTTTTAAAGCTGGCGAAAAAGTGGACTCTGTTATGGGCTTACAGCCAAAAGCTGAATTGGCAAAAGTACTAGATAAGCATTTGTAAATTAACACTTGCTTGCTTTGAGCACTCTTGGTAGGCATGTTGAAAATAGCACGAACGCTAAAGCCATTATCTGTACCAGATAATGGCTTTTTTGTTGATTTTATAAGCAAAAAATTGGATTACATCACTTTTTTAGCAAAAATTATTGACAATACTGTCTTCAAGCCCGTATAGTCTGCTGATAAGAGAAAACTAATGGTTTTCCTAAATATCTTGTCGCTATTCTCCTCGTGTTTATCAACAAAAACACCATCGTCATTATTAAATACCACTACTGACTGAATGACTAAACACAATGACTGATATTGAGTTTTTGACGCAGACTCTTATGTAGATTTCTTTATCTTCACCTTTTATAACTTGTCTGCCTCTCTTGCGACAAGCTCATAAACTGACACATAAAATCAAAACTACATAAATTTTAACTCTGTATATATACCCTCTATCGCCCTAATAACATTGTTTTAATCACTGTCGTGATTTGTGAATAATGGCATCTCTCATCTTATCAACTGCTAACGACCTATCTATGAATCTTACTGAATTAAAGAAAAAATCAATCGCTGAGCTACTGGCCATCGCTAAAGAGATGGGTCTTGATAATATGGCACGTAGCCGTAAACAAGACATTATCTTTGCCATTCTAAAAACTCATGCCCGTAACGGTGAGGCCATCTATGGTGATGGTGTGCTTGAAGTGCTCCCTGACGGTTTTGGTTTTTTGCGCTCATCTGAAGGCTCTTATTTAGCAGGTCCTGATGATATCTATGTCAGCCCAAGCCAAATTCGCCGTTTTAGTCTAAAAACCGGTGACAGTATCGCAGGCACGATTCGTCCACCAAAAGACTCTGAGCGTTATTTTGCACTATTGAAAGTCGGTGAAATCAACTTTGATACGCCAGACCGCTCACGTCACAAGCTTATCTTTGAAAACTTAACGCCATTATTTCCAACTGAGCAGCTAAAACTTGAGCTAGGTAATGGTACGACTGAAGATTTGACTGGTCGTATTATCGACCTGATCGCACCGATTGGTAAAGGTCAGCGCTCTATTATTGTGGCACCGCCCAAAGCGGGTAAAACGATGCTGCTACAGTCAATAGCACAATCGATCACTCGTAATAATCCTGAGTGCTACCTCATTGTACTGCTGATTGATGAGCGTCCAGAAGAAGTCACCGAGATGGAACGTACCGTACGCGGTGAAGTAGTTGCCTCAACTTTCGATGAGCCGCCACAGCGCCATGTACAAGTGGCTGAAATGGTCATTGAAAAAGCCAAGCGCTTGGTTGAGCATAAGCAAGATGTGGTCATTCTGCTTGACTCGATTACCCGTCTTGCCCGCGCTTATAACACTGTTATTCCTTCATCAGGTAAAGTGTTGACCGGTGGTTTGGATGCCAATGCGTTAGAGCGCCCAAAACGCTTCTTTGGTGCTGCTCGTAATATTGAAGAAGGCGGCAGCTTGACCATTATCGCCAGTGCCCTTATTGATACTGGTAGTAAAATGGACAGCGTTATCTTTGAAGAATTCAAAGGTACCGGTAACCAAGAGATTACCCTTGAGCGTGATCTGGCAGAAAAGCGTGTCTTCCCTGCCATTAATATCAAAAAATCGGGTACACGCCGTGAAGAACGTCTGCTTGATGAAGATAAGCTGCGTAAAGTTTGGATCCTGCGTAAATTGCTACAGCCGATGGATGGTGTACAAGCAACTGAGTTCTTATTGGACCGCTTAAAAGAAGCCAAAACCAATGATGAATTTTTTGAGCAAATGAAGCGTAAATCACAAAATTGATTTTAAATCTTTTACGACAATAAAGTTATATAAATAATTGACGTTTTACTCATAAAGGCTGCCTACAAGGCGGTCTTTTTGTTTTTATTACTATTGGCTCTATCATTAGAAATAATTCGCGTCGAAAACAGTTAGCTTACTATCAGGATAAATACAATAACCCTAAGCAAAGGCACTACCAATGACACAGTGAGGCAACATAATTTACAGCTTACTTGCAAAGCTTAGCGTTTTTACTACGACCAGATTTATATATAAGGGCTACTATAAGGGTTAAGAACATACTGAAATATATACTGTATACTTAGTATTTTAAACTTGACGATTTAATAGGTGATATTATGAAACTTGCTAAAACTATCGCAATGACGGCTCTAACTAGTTCTGCTCTTATCATGGGTGGCTGTGCTACTAACGGATATAGCACTGGTCTAAGTAATACAGCTAAAGCTGCCACTGCTGGCGCTGCTGCCGGTGCACTGATCAAAAGTAAAGGCGATAGCAAAGATATCGCTCGTGGTGCAATCGCTGGTGCTGCTATTGGCGGCGCTGGTGGTTATATCTATGATCAAACTAGATAATCAGTTTTAAGCAGCTCTTTTGGCACATACATTTTAATGAATGATATTACCTAGCCAACTAGCTGACAAAAAAAAGCCTGCAATCAATTGCAGGCTTTTTTGTGTCTAACCATTACTATAGTCAGGGAAAAGTAATATCAATACATCAAGTGCTGCTGATATTAATTTTTCTTGCTTGCTGTGTCTATGCAGACAGAGGCTGCAAAAAATTTATACCAGCAGCACTGTAGCGTTTTTGAGATATTTTAACTATACCAATCAATATAACTGATTTTATAATAGTCAGTGCTATAAAGCACCACTAAACGTATCACAAGTTTGCACATTACCGCTCTCTAGACCGCGCGTAAACCACTCTACACGCTGTTGGCTAGTACCATGAGTAAAGTTATCAGGTACTACCGCCCCGCCTCCTGCACGTGCTAAGCGATCGTCACCAATCTGACCAGCAGCATTGATAGCTTCATCAATATCACCTGCTTCTAAAAACTGTACGCGCTCTTGATTGCGCTGCGCCCAAACACCAGCAAAGCAATCAGCTTGTAGCTCTTGTAGTACAGACAATTTATTTGCTTGTGCACGAGTCACTTGACGGCTGGCTTCATTTACTTGTTGAGTAATACCAAGCAAAGTCTGTACATGGTGACCTACTTCATGGGAGATCACATAGGCTTGGGCAAAATCGCCCGCTTTGTTCTGATTGTCACTATCCCCTGAGTTTTGGATATCACCAGATATACCAAGCTTTTGACGCATCTCTACGAAAAACGACGTATCTAAATAGACCGTTTGATCACCTGGGCAATAAAAAGGACCAGTCGCTGAGCTGGCACTACCACAAGCAGAACTGACTTGCCCATTAAACAAAATCAGTGACGGCTCTTTATATGTACTACCACCCTCATTGAATATTTGATGCCAAACCTCTTCAGTGTCCGCTAGGACAACTTTGACAAACTGTGTATCCCGATCGTCACTGGTAGCTGGTTCAGTAGAGGTATTACCACCGCCTGCGACCTCTTGACCTGTTTGCAATGCGGTCATGGGATTTACCCCAAACACTAGCCATAAAATACCAGCAATAATGATACCGCCGATACCGCCGCCCATTAGCTTACCGCCACCACTACTAGTACGCACATTAGTACTGCCACGTCTGCCTTGCCATTTCATAATCCTTCTCCCAAAAAATACGATATCTTATGCCACTCATATCGATCATGATTCATGTTATATAGTTTTTAGCTCAATCCTTTGATGTCATATCTTGATAACCTTTGCTAATTTCATCTGCCACAGACTACAAACTGCTTTAAAACACTTAGCGCTTTTTTATATTTACAGCCAGTTATTGCGACTACCATTTAGCATTACTTATGTATCCGCTATCTTCTTTATTATGCTGTCATAAATAGCGCAAACAGATACAAAGTACCAGACATAAGAAATTTCTCTGCAATAAGCAGATGTCGTTGATTATACGTCGATTAATTTGACTTTTTGTATGGATAATTATGTAAAATAAGTAAAATAAAACCCTATTTACAATTTTATTGTAACTTAATTGTACAACCTCTTTCTATGCAGAAAGAAATCATATAGAATGCGTGAAAGCTGAGTAGCTGTGACTAAGACTAGTTGAATATCTGAGACATCTCGGATGTTCAACCTTTTTTGCTGCTACTGCTCATTTAATTATCCCGGAGAAAACCTTATGAACTTAAAATTACTTGCTCTAGCTGGTATCATGACTGCAACTATGGGCTTAACTGCCTGTGATAGCAACAAAGAAAACGCTGCTGAAGATTTATCTGACGCTCAAGAAGAAGTAACTGACGCTAAAGAAGAGCTAAACGAAGCTGCTGCTGAAGGCGAAGCTACTGCTGAAGCTGATGCTGCTGTTGCCGGCGCTGAAGCTGATATCGCTGATGCACAACTTGCTACTGCTACTGACGAAATCGATGCTGAAGTACCTGTAGACGGTACTACTACTAGCGTTGACGTAGCTAGCGAAACTCCAGCTGTAGACGCAGCTGACGAAGTTGTAGTTGAGCAACCAGCTCAGTAATTTTTATTTTTATAAATAAAAATACTGTACTAAAAAAAAGAGAGCTTATGCTCTCTTTTTTTATGCCTGCAATTTATGTTTTATATAACTGAGACAATGTCGCATAAAAAAATGATGGCTATAACAGTCGATTTAATAGACAACTGCGAACCATCACTTTTAGTCTTACTCACTACTATTATTGGTCAAATAGGCGCTCATCGACCTGTTGACGGAATTTTTGTCCTGTTTTAAAGGTCACAACGCGGCGCGCTGATACCGCGACGGGCTCCCCTGTCTTAGGGTTGCGTCCTGGGCGACTATTTTTGTCTTTAAGCTCAAAGTTGCCAAAGCCTGAAAGCTTGACCTCTTTGCCATCAATCAAACTCTCTGACAGTTCGTCAAAAAAATTCTCTACCAAACAGCGACCTTCTTGGCGCGTTAGGTTTAGATGATTCATCAAATGCTCAATCATGTCAGATTTGGTTAAGGTGCTCACAGTACGACTCCTATGCTATGTCGTGATGTCGAATATCATGGTTTAGCGGTATGAGAATTAGTGTTAGCTATTATAAAGGTTTTTGTGCGTCTTTTTAATAAAGTCTGCATTAAAATCCTTTATTAATAACCACTTAACTTACTCTATGAATAAAATTCTTCTATCAGTTAATAATTTTTATAAATAGCAAAAATCCATAGCCTCATTTATATTGAGGCTATAGAGTATTTGTCTTTTTCGATTAGAGGTTAGCTGTCACGTAGCTGTGCTGAATGCTCAACCGTTAATGCTTGTACCACTTTATCAGTGGCCGTTTTTACAGCGTCATCCGATAAGGTTTGCGTTTTATCTTGCCATATCAAGGCAAATGCTAATGAGCGTTGACCTGCTGGCACTTTTTCGCCTTGGTATACATCAAACAACCAAAGATCAGTCAAGAGTGCACCTGATGCCTTACGTATAGTTGACTCTAGGGTTTGAAGGCTGATATCGCTGTCTACTAATATAGCAATATCGCGGCGTACTTGCGGGAACTTACTTGGAGTAGTAATGGCATGCTGTTCACGAGCAAGCGTTAGTAATGGTGCCAATGACAACTGCGCAACCCACGTAGCTGGCAGATCCAACTGTTTAGCGGTATTAGGATGCAATTGCCCCAACCAGCCAACATACTGATCATCGATATAAAGCTTGGCACTTTGACCTGGATGCAAGAAAGCTAGTTCACTACGCTCATAGCGGATACGCGCACCATCCACTTGCGCAGGTAATAACTGCTCAATATCATGCTTAAGATCATAAAAGTCTAACGCACGGTTTTGATACGCTTGCTCGTCCCAAACATCTCCGACTGCTACTAATGCAATACTTGGTGTTTGTACCAACTCGCTAATGCTTTGACCAACAAAACTAAGACCCGTCTCAAAGAACCGAACGCGTGGCTGCTGACGATTGAGATTGTACTGCACGCAAGGTAATAAGCTTGATAGCAAAGTACGGCGCATCACGGCTAAGTCACTAGAGATAGGATTGGCCAGTGCCAACACTTCTCCTAGTGCTTTATCATCAAGCAAGGCTTCTATTTTTGCGTCACTAAAGCTAAAGCTAATGGCTTCCATATAGCCATTATCGACTAGCGCCAGCTTCATCTCGTGTGTCAAGTCTGCGGTATCGTCATAATCCATGCTGACTTGCAGGTGTGGCAAGATGCTTGGAATATTGTCATAACCATAGATACGAGCAATCTCTTCGATCAAATCCTCGCGGATACTCATATCAAAGCGATATGATGGCGGCATGCAAATCAGGCTATCTGCTTGCTGCTCTACCTTAAAGCCTAATTGAGTCAAGATACGTACCATGACTGCAGGCTCAATCTCAATACCGATGACATCACGGACTTTAGTAATCGGCAGTGTAATAGGTGCACGAGCCGGTAAATGCTTGCTACTTTCGACTGTGATTATTTGCCCCGCTTGAGAATTCGTTACACTGGTAATCAAATCAACAGCACGCGCTAAAGCAAGCGCTGGCAATTCAAAGTCTACCCCACGCTCAAAGCGTTGTGAGGCATCAGTATGCAGACCAAAACGGCGTGCGCGTGCAGCGATAGCCAATGGATTAAAGAATGCGCTCTCTAACACAATATTGGTGGTGCTATCAGTCACACTACTGCGTTGACCGCCCATAATTCCGGCAAGTGCAAGTGCGCCTTTATCATCAGCAATGACCAATTCATCACCGGTTAAGGTAATAGTTTGCTCATTCAACAAAGTAATCGTTTCTTCAGACTGTGCCAAACGCACAACGATATCGCCCTCGATAGTATCAGCATCAAAAGCATGTAGCGGCTGACCCAATTCCATCAAGACATAGTTGGTCACATCAACCAAAAAGTTGTGCGAGCGTAGTCCTGACTGAACCAGCGCATCTTGCATCCACTTTGGCGTATCGATACTACGATCGATATTGCTTATCGACTGTAAAAGGTAGCGTGGACAAGCTTCTACAGCACTGACTGTTACAGCTGGCATCACTTCGTTTTGAGTGAAATCGATATTATCAGGGATATTTGGCATTTGTAACGGCAAATCGTTAATGACGGATATCTCACGCGCAATACCACGTACGCTAAAACAATCACCGCGATTTGGCGTAATAGAGATATCCAGTATTTGATTGTCTAAGCCTAGATATTCACGGATATCCATACCGATTGGCGCATCAGCTGGCAGCTCAAGTAAACCATCAATGCTGTCGGTTAAATCAATCTCAGACGCACCGCAAAGCATACCGTTAGAGTCGACACCACGTAGGTTACCGTTTTTAATTGTGAAGCCTTTTTTGTCATCACTTGGCAAAACTGCATCAACAGTCGCAACAGGCACTTTCATACCAATAGTCACATTGGGCGCACCGCAAACGATTTGTAACCGCTCAGCTGCACCAATATTAACCTGCGTCACGCGCAATTTATCGGCATCTGGATGCTGCTCAACGCTGATAACTTCACCAACGACCACACCACTAAAGGCACGAGCGACTGCAAAGCGATCATCAATCTCTAGCCCTGCCATCGTGAGTTGTTCAGCCAATTGCTCACTGCTATTGTTGGGGTTTACCCATTGACGTAGCCACTGTTCGCTAATTTTCATAAGTATCTCGGATCAGAATTTTATAATAAATATTTTGAAGTAAAGGTTGGCACATTAACTTGTTATATTAACAAGGAGCACTTTTTATATAAACAAAGAGCACTCTAGCCAAACTGCTTTAAGAAGCGTACGTCGTTTTGGAAAAACAGGCGCAAATCATCGATACCGTAGTACAGCATCGCAAAGCGCTCAATACCCATACCAAAGGCAAAACCAGTATATTTTTCGGCATCAATACCGCAGTTGGTCAGCACTTGTGGATGCACCATACCGCAGCCCATGACTTCAAGCCATTTACCATTATCATCTAGGATATCGACTTCAGCTGACGGCTCGGTAAATGGGAAAAATGACGGGCGGAAACGTACGGTTAGCTCTTTGGCAAAAAACGCTTCCAAGAACTCACTAATCAAGCCTTTTAGCTCAGCAAAAGTGCTCGACTCGGTAACCATTAAACCTTCTAGCTGATGGAACATCGGCGAATGGGTTTGGTCCGAGTCATTACGATAGACGCGACCGGGACAAATAATACGAATCGGCGGCTCATTCTTTTCCATAGTGCGAATTTGCACGGGGCTGGTATGCGTACGCAGTAAATAATGCGCATCAAAATAGAATGTATCGTGCATCGCGCGTGCTGGATGATGCGACGGAATATTGAGCGCTTCAAAGTTATAGTAATCGCTCTCAACTTCAGGACCAGTAGCAACGTTGAAACCCGCTTGTATAAAATACTGCTGCATACGTTGGGTAATCATGGTCACGGGATGCAAATGACCTTTTTGACCACCGCGAGCAGGCAAGGTGATATCAATGCTCTCGCTTGCAAGCTTGGCATTTAGTGCAGCCACTTCTAGCTGCTGCTGCTGCTCTGTCAACGCATCTTGAATACGGCTACGGACTTGATGCAACCAGCCGCCGTAGGTTTTTTTATCGTCGCTGCTGAGTTTACCCATCTGCTTTGACCAGCCAGTTAAGGGACTCTTTTTACCGGTCAATTGCACCCGCAAATCTTGCAACGCACGCACATCGGTTACTTGTAGAATCAAGGCTTCAGCGGCACTGGCCAACTCATTTAGCTGAGCTTCATTAAGCTCGCTTAGCTCTGTGGACAAGGTCGGTAGCGCCGACAAATCGGTGGTAGCAGCAGGGGTAGTCATAAGACGCATTCTTCCTGATTTAAACGGACTATTAATAATAGTGATAGGTAATTGTAGGGATTTGACCAAATATTGCAAATCATTTACCCATTCATGTGACGATAATTTCAATGATATGAATGGCTTGAATATTTAGACGATGATAAACGCTATCCTATAACAGCGTATGTGATTCTGGTACTAAAAGTAGGCAGTCAGATAATGTGATATAAAAAAAGCCACCGACCAGCGGTAGCTTTTATTAATATCAACCTATTAATCAATATTATTCCTATCCATGTAGATAACTACTTATCAATAATGATTTAAAAAGCAGCCTACCTAAAGGAAGGTTAATATTTATGCTAGTTCCGCTTTAGCTTTTTCGACCAACGCTGTGAAAGTCGCTGCATCATGCATAGCGATGTCAGCAAGTACGCGACGATCGATTGCAATGTTAGCTTTTTTCATGCCATTGATAAAGCGGCTATAGCTTAAGCCGTTTAAGCGTGCACCAGCATTGATACGTGCAATCCAAAGACGACGGAAAGTACGTTTTTTGTTGCGACGGTCACGATAAGCATATTGACCAGCTTTGGTCACTGCCTGTACCGCTACGCGGTAAACACGTGAACGGGCACCGTAGTAGCCTTTTGCACGCTTTAAGATTTTTTTGTGACGACGATTCGCCTGTACACCACGTTTTACACGGGCCATAAATTACTCCAAGATATTTTTAATCATTATTAAACGAATCACGATGTCATCAGATAATAGACATCGTTATCAAATTGCAAAGTCATATACTTTTAATTCAGTAGCTATTCATTAAACAGCGCTTAATTAAAGATAAATGACGATAGCCTATTAAATGTATGGGCACATACGACGAACTGCTGCTTCGTCAGACTTGTGCACCAACTTAAGACCACGCAACTGGCGAATACGCTTAGGTGATTTCTTGGTCAAAATATGGCTTTTGAATGCTTGCTTACGCTTAAAGCCGTTCGCTGTTTTTTTGAAGCGTTTAGCTGCACCGCTTCTGGTTTTCATCTTATTTTTCATGATGATTTGCCTCTTTTTCTGTTTTAGAACCTGGTCGTCAAATAGTCAATAATGATTAGTGGCTGTAAAAACAGGCACCAAACCTCTATTTGCCTCGAGGTGGGAGGCGACATTTTAACAGATTATGCGCTGTTTTGCCAAGGAAAGTTTTAACGCTGTTTAGCGTATGTTGTTCTTTCTAATCACAAATACCTTGCTGCTTATTTTCGTCTTCCAAACCTTGATTATTAGCCACTTAAAGCACACGCTTAGCAGCAAAAATTGAGCAGCCACAAGCGATAGCTAGCTGAAAACAAACTAGGCGAATTAAAAACACTGTTAATTTGCAATTCTTGCTGTATCAAAATTCAGCTCGAGTATAATTGTGCTGTATTTACTGATTTAACATATTGAATGTCAGCTTAAGCTGTGTTTAAGTAGAGACTGCGTGTTGATAAAGCGCTCGCATAAATGACAGATAGGCTGAATAACTATTATTTAGCGAATACTTAGCGACTTTTTATTATTTTCTACCTATAAGATGGCAACAAGATTATGACTTCACCTGCTTGGCTGGCTGCCATAAAATTTAATGATGATGGTTTGATTCCTGCAATTGCTCAAGATCATAAGTCTGGGCGTATTTTGATGATGGCGTGGATGAATGCCGAATCCCTACAATTAACCGCACAAACGCAGACAGCGGTTTATTTTTCGCGTTCGCGTGGCAAGTTATGGCATAAGGGCGAATCCTCTGGACATACCCAACGCATACATGATATTCGTCTAGATTGCGACGCCGATGTGATTGTCCTTAGCGTCACTCAATCCGGTGGTATTGCTTGTCATACTGGCCGCGAATCTTGTTTTTATCAGCGTTTGGATTTATCAGGGCAAACGCCTGAGTGGCAAACGGTTGATAAAGTATTGAAGGATCCTGCTGATATTTATCATTCAAATACAGCAACACAAGCCACGCCTGATATTAACGAAGCACCATCTCATAATATAGTCGATTCTGATACCAATCAGAATGACCACAGCCCCATCACTCTCTCCATTTTGCAACAGCTTGACGGTGTATTGGCTGAGCGCAAACAAGCGGATGCCGATAGCTCATATGTAGCAAGCTTATACGCCAAAGGTCTTAATAAAATATTAGAAAAAGTGGGCGAAGAAAGTATAGAGAGCATTATCGCTGCTAAAGACTTTGCTAATTGCAATGAAAATACGGATAAAGCCCAATATGACGAAGCGCGTCATGAGCTGATCTATGAAGTCGCTGATGTTTGGTTCCATACCTTAGTAGGTTTGGCTTGGTTCGACATCGAGTCAGAGGCAGTATTAAATGAGCTAGGTCGACGCTTTGGTCTCTCAGGTATTGATGAAAAAGCCGCTCGATAGCGTTTTATAAGATTAGCCATTACCCTGTTTGATTATTGTTGCTTTCACCTTTTTGTCATAACAGCAGGTTATAATATAGTGACGTGTTACTTCGCATAAGCGGTCGATAGCTTTTGTGTACGATCATAATACTCTATACACTCAACGTATTCCTATAAAGACTGAAAACTAAGACATAAGGATAGCATTATGGGCAGTTTTTCCATTACGCATTGGCTGATTTTATTGGTGGTGGTGGTTGTCGTATTTGGCACCTCCAAACTGAGAAATGCTGGTAAAGATTTGGGCGGTGCGGTCAAAGGTTTTAAAGAAGCCGTCAAAGATGAAAATACTGAACATGCCAAAAAGCAAGTGGTGCTCGACCATGATGGCAACGCACACACTGAAGAGCGCCCAACAACCACTAAGGTTGATGACACGCATAATGTATAGCATCTAGACAGTGACATCGAAACATTATGTTTGATATTGGGTTTTCTGAATTATTGCTTTTTGGCGTCATTGCCTTAATCGTCTTGGGGCCAGAAAAGCTGCCCCAAGCGGCGCGTACCGCTGGGCAATGGTATGCCAAAATTCGCCGCACGGTTTCTACTTTGCAATCTGAAATCGAAGCGGAACTTGACTTAGCTGAGACGCGCCAGCAAATGCAAAAAGAGCTGGCCAAAATTCGCCAGACTGAAGCAGAAATGCGCCGTGAAATGGCAGAAATGCGCGGCAGTATGCAAGAGTTTGAATCCTCGAAAAACCAGCATTTAAAAGCATCGCGTGATCCAGTCGATGGCAATACGCCTAGACAAAGTAGTCAAGCCAGTAGTGAGAATGATGATAATCGATCAGTACAGCCAAAAGAGTTTGACTACGCCTATGACAGTAATAGACAGGCTGAGAAACCAGAAAGCCCTGAGCAGTCATCGGCACAAGGTGATAACGACAGTCTAAAAACTGACTTTAATGATAACCCCAATCAAGTGATTCAAACGATCACAACTAGACCGTGGGAAAATATGTGGTTTCGTCTTGGTGCTTATGATAAAGCGCGTCGTTTACCGCAACCGCCTTATTTACCAAACTATAAAGCCGATATCTTACTCAACAGCCATCTAGACAGTCCTTTACCTAAACAGGCTTCTGTTAATAAGCAGGAGAGCAATTAGTGGGTTTATTTAAACGTAAAAAAAGCCGTCAAGAAAAAGTCGCGGATTCAGATATCGAGACCTCAACAGCTACCATTAATGGTAATGTCGACAGCAATATTGATGACTCTGGCGATATTCTAAGCTCACTTGGCGATATGCCGATTACCGAGCATTTGATTGAGCTGCGTCGTCATTTGATTAAGATATGTGTTGCCGTACTGGTAATATTCTTAGCCTTGGTCGGATTTTCACGCGAGCTCTATGATTTTTTGTCCGACCCATTGGTTGCTCAGTTGCCTGCCAACTCAACGATGATCGCGACGGATATCACCTCCAACTTTATGGCACCGATACGTCTGACTGTCTTTGTCGCAGCATTCTTTGCAATGCCCTACATTTTGTATCAAATCTGGTCGTTTGTCGCACCCGGTTTATATAAGAAAGAGAAAAAAATCGCCATTCCCGTTTTGATGTCCTCTATATTTTTATTTTATGCGGGTGTGGCTTTCTCTTATTTTATTGTCCTTAAAGGGGTTCTAAAATTCTTTATTATGTTCGCGCCGCAGAACGTCTTGCCAATGACCGACATCGACAGTTATTTAAGTTTTGCACTCAAACTCTTTATGGTATTTGGTTTAACCTTTGAGATTCCAGTCGTCACCTTGCTATTGATATTGACTGGCGTCGTCTCCATTCAGAGCTTAGAAGATAAACGCCGTTATATTATTGTCGGCTGTTTTGCCGTTGCTGCGGTCGTTACACCGCCTGATGGGGTGTCGATGTTGATGCTCGCCATTCCGATGTGGCTACTATTTGAGCTAGGATTATTTTTAGCAAAAATTTTAATTAAAGAAGAACATAGTCCTACCTTAGCAAGCGATACAGGGTTAAATAAAGAATAACATCACTAATCAGACACTTATTCCAAAAACAGCCAATGCGCTAATCTGTTAATATAACCAGCTTATTTGTACCTTTATTTTCTATCAGTTTTTTTATTATTGTCATGTGCACTTGCAAGTATTTTGCAATTTCATATGACGAGCCAGCCATTGTCTATGCAGTGGCTTTTTTTACCCCCGTCATTTTTGATCCGTTTTACTCTTTTAGGTAATTTTTTATGTCCGCATCTATGCCAGCTTATATGAGCGATCCCACTGATGAGCAGCTGAGCGCGCTCAACATGGCGATGGATCACAAGTCATTTAAAGTGGTGGCTTATGCGGGTGCAGGGAAAACGACGACGCTCAAATTAATCGGTGAGCGTCTGCGTGGCCGCGGCTTATATTTAGCCTTTAACAAAGCAATTGCCAACGATGCGCGGCAAAAATTCCCCGGTCACGTCGATTGTCGGACGTTTCACTCACTGGCTTATCGTCATGTACCACGTGATATCACCGCAAAATTGTCGTTGCCAAGATTTTCACCCAAACGTCTGGGTGATGATTTGGGTCTGCAACCGGTACAAGTCCGTCGGCAAATGGATGGGATGAACAAATATATTACCCTCACGCCAGCGCGCTTGTCGCGGTTTGTCAGTGATGCGGTGAGCAATTTTTGTAGTACGCACGCCAGCTATCCTGCGCCAAGGCATATTGAGTTTCCAAGCTGGCTCGATGATTCTGATGCTGAGCAGCTGCGTGAAATGCTCTACCCCGCCGTTGAGCAGCGCTGGCTACAGTCAATTGATGCGCGCCATCCTGCTGGTATCGGGCATGATATTTATCTTAAATTGTGGGCATTATCGAAGCCCAGTATTCCCGCAGATTTTATCTTATTTGACGAAGCGCAAGATGCCGATCCCTTGATGATGGGGATTTTGACCCAGCAGCCACGGCAAGTGATTTATGTAGGTGACGCCCATCAGCAGATTTATGAATGGCGCGGCGCAGTTAATGCAATGAAAAAATTGCCATTGCCACAAACCTTATTGACCCAGTCGTTTCGTTTTGGCGAACCGATTGCTGAAATTGCCAATACCTTACTCAAAGCATTGCAAGAAGATATCCCGTTAAAAGGCAATCCGAATAAGCAATCCTCCACCGACAAAGGCATGGTACACAGTAAAAAAGACGCCATTCTTTGCCGCACCAATGCTGCAGCAATGTCGCAACTATTGACTGGACTCAAGCTCGGTCACCGCGTGGCGCTACAAGCTGATACCGATCGTATGCTTAAATTTTGTCAGGCCGCCGAAAACTTAAAAAATGGCAAGTCTGCTTATGGCGTGCCTGAACTGGCATACTTTTATAATTGGGGCGATGTACAAGAGTACTCTGAAACCAATGAAGGCAGCGATCTAAAAACACTGGTGAAATTGGTCGATGATCATGGCACCAATGTCCTAAGCCAAGCTGTCAATAGTCTTACCAGTATCGAAAATGCTGACTATGTTATCTCCACTGCCCATAAGGCGAAAGGGCTTGAATGGGGAAAAGTGCAGCTGGATGATGACTTTTATTATGATGTCACCACCAATGCCGTCAAGATAAGTCCAGAAGAGTTGCGTTTACTATACGTCGCTTGCACGCGTGCCCAGAGCAATTTAGATATTCATAATATTAAAGACTTGATATCAGGCTTACAGACAGGCAAAAAAGTGATTTTTGGCAATACTTAGTTTTCCTCACTTAATCAACCTTTGTATTTGCCACTCTAAACCTCTAGCCTACCTTTCTTTATGGCAACCTTTTAATAGCACCCTTTTAGCAGTGAACAACAAGCATGAATAATAGTCAGCAACTTCAAATACGTCAAAAAACAATACAAAATCTATTTGCCAATCCTGTCCGCCTCCTTGCACCAATGGAAGGCTTGACCGATCCATTAATGCGACAAATCCTAACGCAAATCGCATCGGACTTGGGTCGCCCTTATGATTGGTCGGTTAGCGAATTTATCCGTGTGACTCAGCATGTCTTGCCCGCGCATGTATTTTATAAATACGTTCCAGAATTGCGTCATGATGCCAAGACTGCCTGTGGCACGCCTATTCATATCCAGTTGCTCGGTAGTGAAGCGCAACTCATGGCAGAAAATGCCGCTTATGCTGCCGAGCTTGGTGCGCCAGCGATTGACATCAATTTTGGTTGTCCTGCCAAGACTGTCAATAGCCACCGTGGTGGTTCGGTATTATTGGATGAGCCCGAAACTATGTATCAGATTATCAGCGCGGTGCGGCAAGCTGTTCCCGCTCATATTCCAGTCTCAGCCAAGATTCGTTTGGGCTATACCGATAGCAGTCGTATGGATGATATCAAAGCTGCGATTGACGACAGTGGTGCTGATTGGCTAACTATTCATGCACGAACTAAAACCCAAGGCTATAAGCCGCCAGCCTATTGGGACAAGATTCAAAGTTTTAATGCGCTCGATATTCCAGTCATTGCCAATGGCGAAATATGGAATGCAGAGCACGCACAAAATTGTATGATGCAATCGGGTACAGAGCATTTGATGTTGGGTCGCGGTGCAGTTACCCGTCCCGACTTAATTGCACAGGTTGATAGAGAACATAGTCAGACTTTAAATAATGAAAAAACATTGTTATGGCAATACCTGATTGCGCATCAGATTAAATTTCTGCAAGGCACAGCAAAAAGCGATATTGTATTGGTCGGTCGTTATAAACAATGGTTAGCGATGCTCACCAAAGGCTATAGCGAGGCGAAGATATTATGGGACAGTATTAAAAGAGAGAAAAATAAAGCAGCTATCATTAGCGCACTACAGATGAGTGCACAGTAACGTTAGCTGCTTTTATCTTATAAGCATTAGTATTTTCAATCAGCTGCTGCTATACACTGACTCGGATAGCTAAATAAAAGAGCATGAGACAGCAGGCAATAGAAAGACCCCAAAGGATAGAGCGGAACATCGCCAAATTAGTGATGTAAGCCACGCAAAAACCGATACGAATCAGCACGTATAGCCAAGCCAATGTATTTACAATCAGCTGTGGCACAAAAAACAGCATCGCTGCTAAGACTGCAGCTAAGAATACTGGTAAAGTCTCATAGCTATTCTGCTGCGCGGCATTAGCACGTGCAGCAGCGCCCGTCGTACCTTGTAAAAAATCACGTGGATGGGCATTGTCAGCCAAATTAAAGCCGCCGAGCATTTTTGCAGTCAATGCCATTGTTAATGGCAGCAAACTGGCTACCACCATTGCCCAAATGGCTGACGATGCGGTATCAGAGACCAACCCTAAGAATAAATTCATCAATATACTCGCCTTTATCCTGCGATAACTTCAAAGTCATGCGTCACATTGACCCCGCCTTGTACCAACATACGACTGGCTGAGCAGTATTTTTCTGCGGATAACTTAATGGCTTTTTCTACTTGGCTTTCTTTGACATCTTGACCGGTCACGACAAAATGCATATGAATATTAGTATAGACAGCCGGTACGGTTTCGGCACGTTGAGCAGTCAGCTCACAACGTACGTCAGTCACATTTTGACGCGATTTCTGCAAAATCGCCACCACATCATAGCTAGCACAACCACCAAGCCCCAGTAGAATCAGCTCCATTGGACTGGCGCCTTTTTCTTTATCAGCATCGATTTGTACATTATGACCTGATGGCGATACACCCATAAAGGCTTTGTTCTCTTGCCATGTAACGCTTGCTTTAGATTCTGACATTTTTAATATTCCTAGTTTTATTTAATAATAGGTTCTTATTTGTTCGATATTATTGGTTCAATATATAAGAATAACTTTATCGTTGATTAAGATAAGCAAAATATGACTAGTGTAGCATAAGCTAAAACCCGCATTAATGAATCAAAAACTCGTATTATTACTTACATTATTAAGTAAGCACTTATAACGATAAGACACTAAAGCAAAAACTTTGACAACAAAATAACTTAGCTAAAAAATACACAAAAGTCTGCTTAAATATCTTTATATACCCTCTTGATTTTAAATCATTAAAGCTGTGAAACATTTTATAGCAAAATACTGTTACACATTTTGCTCTTTTCTTGGTTTAATGATGGTAATGAATCTTATTTTGCCAAAGTATCGATAGCAATCACCCTATAATAATTATGATTGCTGTCACTGTGCCTTGTTGAAATAAGCTATTTTTAAACATTTTAAAAGGTTACGTCATGATAGATGCAGACGGCTTTCGCGCCAATGTCGGCATCATCTTGGCAAATACACAAGGGCAAGTTCTGTGGGCAAAACGTATTGGTCACAACGCTTGGCAGTTCCCTCAAGGCGGTATCGACCGTGGGGAGACGCCGATGGATGCGATGTATCGCGAGCTCTGGGAAGAGGTCGGTCTACATCCGCGTCATGTCGATTTGCTAGCGGTTACGCAAGATTGGTTGCGTTATCGTCTGCCAAAACGCTATGTGCGTCATGGGCAGTACCCTTTATGTATTGGGCAAAAACAGAAATGGTTTTTGCTACGCTTAGATGAGCCAAATACCCAACACATCCGCTTTGATGAGGGAAAACCAGAGTTTGATAACTGGCAATGGGTCAGCTACTGGTATCCACTTGGACAAGTGATTCACTTTAAACGCAGCGTATATCGTCGCGCCTTGCAAGAATTGGTGCCCGAGCTACCGCTTCAACAAGGGCTTATTATTCCGGAACAAAACAACCATTTGTTGGTGGAATAAAGTCACTAATTTTTCATGCAATTAGCACAATAATGAATACCGTTAGTGATATTTAATATTACTAACGGTATTTTTTTCTCACTGGATTTTTGTTAATAGCTAATGAGTACATTCACGGCTGACGATTTCAGCTTGAATGCCTGAATCTTTAATAGTATTTCGCCGTAACGTTAAAATACTTTGTGTCCTTGTACCGTAGCTTGGCACGGCATTATTGGCAGCCTCCTTACTAGCAATGCCAGTAAGATTGGCGCCTTCAATATAAATCGAAGACAGCGCTTGCTCTATTTTGATATCGATACCAGTATTTGGTAACTCTTCTTCTGGTGCTTGAGTATTATCGGACAATACCTTAAAAGCAGCGTCTTGCCAGTATTCAAAATCACTATTTTCGCTAATTAATGGCAATATTTCTTGACGTAACCTGCCGCGCAAACGCTCTGTCTTAAACCAACCCTCTTCTGGCTGACCATTAGAGAATACGTGCAAGCCTCCATATAAGGGTGTTGGTGCATGACCACGGTTATTAACGACAACCGCTTGTTTGCTATCGCCGATAATCAGATTAAACCCAGCATATTCTTGCAGACTGATTTTCCGTGCAAATTCCATCGGGCTTAAGCAACTGGTCAAAAAATCAGCGACCAATTCACCACGTGAGCGCTCATCATTACTTGCCTGCACACCATCGCGAAAGTTCAATACTGCCGCCCAGCGACCATTTTGCTTATAAAAGTCAGCATGCTGCTCTTGGTGAATTCCTAACCACGTACCGCCACTTTGCGCATCACGCCCTGCAAAAATAGGCTTATCTTCCCATTGATGTAGTGGCTCTGTCGGACGCTGTAGAAACTCATCGCGATTAGATAATAAAACCAAAGGCAGCTCATCAAATAACTGCCAAGCAATGGCGACAATACACATAGAATTCCTTTTATATGATTGTTATATAGTCATTTCAATATGAAATAGGCTCATTCAAAATAGGGTTATGCTGGGATAAATTTTCCTCGCTTGCTGTGCGCTTCGCACTCCAGAGGCTTCATAAAATTTATCCCAGCAGCATTCCCATCAGGATTGTATTTTTTAAATTGAATCGATTATATGGTTCTGATTTAACATTAATTCGTGCTTAATTTTTTATCCGCAGGATAGCTAATTTGATAGATCGACTGCACGACTTGAGATTGTTGACTCGGTAAATCGAACTCCCACGCTACCATTCCTTTGTTATCATTCCAATCTTTTTTGCTAATCGCTGGTGTATGCGTCGCGGTTACTTTAATGCTGTCATCGCTACTCAAGGGTTCTGCGCCTAACACTTGCATGCGCATACTACGATTGTGCTGATTGGTAAATTGATACGCCTGAGTGACGGTCTTGGTTTGTTGACGATTAAATACGCCTTTATCGCCTTTTTTGTCTTCATCAGTCAGCGGTTTCACAAGCAAGCTCGGATCAACACCAAAACCAATCCCTTGCTCTTTTAGACTCTGATAATCATAGCGCGACTGACCAACATAGTTATCGTCGCGATACAGTTGCAATGAACCATCTGCCCAAGCTGGCGTCAAAAATGGCGCAGACGCATACCAGTAAGCGGCAGCTTCGATGCTTGGTGTACTCCGTAGCCACAGCTTACTGATGCCGGATTGTTCATCAATAATAGTGCGTACGCGTCTGCCATCACTTGGAATACTGACGCGCTGCGGCAGGCGATATTCAGTGATACCGTTTTTATTTTGGCTGCTAACCGTAAAACTCGGTAGCGGCGCCATACCATCTGCACCGCCATAACTGTCGCTGGCAGAAACAACAACCACTGGAGCAGCTTCCATCATTGGTTGTGCATAACGGCTCAACTTAGCTTGCTCTTCTTCATATAATGACAAACGTTCAACTCTTGGTAGCTGGCTGGTCGTCGTTTGATTGGAATTGACAGTACTCAAAATAACGGGCACGTTGTTCCAATTCTCGCCTGTTTGTTGGGCGATGATGGCAGAGGCGGTGATATTGAGTTGTTTATTATCGGTATTTAAACGCGCTTGATAAGTCGGCTCCCAGCTGGCACCGCGTACTTGATAATGTAATTTAACACTACTAGCAGAACGGCTAGCGGTACGTACACTGACTTGGGTGACATTACTTTGTACTGAAGAAGTACTGTCAGCGACCAGCTGATTTAAGTCGTCTTTAGCACGAGCTTCTCGTTTTTGTAGCTCTACTATTTTTTTGTTAATACTGGCGGCTTGCGTTTCTAAGTCGCGTGCATTATTGGCAAGGGTACCAGCAGTAGTGATTTGCGTGACTTTGGTTAGGTTTTGCAAATAGGCTTTGGTCAGGCGTGCCGCTTCCAATTCGGCACTGATATCCGCTAGATTATTCTGCTGAGTCTGTACATTAGCTGCCCCTTGATACTGGCACTGCGCTGCTTGCTCACCACTCAAGGTTTGAATACTGACTTCACCGATATTAACATTGCCCAGTGCTTGCACACTAATACTGTCAGGTTCAATCGCAGGCGAAAGACAGGAAAAAACCAGTGTCTGCTCACCTGTGCCACTGATGGGTAATGCACGAGTGACACTGGCTAAGCCTTGATAAATGGTAATTTTCTCGATACTACTGGTTGCCGCTTGCCCCGTCATTGGCACGAAAAAACTGAAGGTTGATGCGACTATACACAATAAAGATAATGACAATCTGTTTCGCTGAAGGTTTGGCGATTGCACATCAACTGCGGTAGTTAACCGTTTATCGTGCAAAAATGATCGTGATGATACGGTAGCAGACATGATAATTCCTTAGAAGTTGATGCGCTTTTTTCATCTTATCGGTTTTTTTAGCGCTTTGCTATTCATTCAATAAACCATACATTTATCATAGTGTTCGCAAGGGATGAATTTTGCTATTATAGACAGCATTTCATTACCAATAATTATGACGACCTTATGATAATTCATCCTCAGTATAATCCTGTAGCGCTGTCCTTGGGTCCAGTAGAAGTACACTGGTATGGCTTGATGTACTTGCTAGCATTTGCTGCAGCTTTTGGTCTGGCTTGGTATCGCAGCAGCAAACGTGACAATTGGACCACTGATATGGTGTCCGATTTGGTTTTTTATGGTGCGCTTGGTGTCATTTTGGGCGGTCGTATCGGTTATGTGCTGTTTTATCAGTTTGGCGAGCTATTACAAAACCCGGCTTATCTATTAAAAGTTTGGGAAGGCGGTATGTCTTTCCACGGCGGTTTTATTGGTGTCATGGTAGGCATGTGGTTCTTTGCTCGTAAGTATAAGAAAACTGCCTTTCAAGTATTCGATTTTATCGTGCCTTGTGTACCAACCGGTTTACTATTTGGTCGCATTGGCAACTATATCAATGGCGAGTTATGGGGACGCGTATCAGACGGTGGCTATAACTGGCTGACTTATTTTCCGCAAGCCGCTGCCTTTGATATGGAGCAATTACAGAGTAATCCACAATTGCAAGAGCTAATGATTGAGGTTAATGGTCAGTATGTGCTGCCGCGTCACCCATCGCAGCTATATGAAGCCTTTGCCGAAGGTCTGCTGCTATTTATCTTCTTATGGTGGTATTCATCAAAGCCGCGTCCACGTATGGCTGCCTCTGCTGTGTTCTTACTGGGTTATGGTATCAGCCGATTTATCATCGAATTCTTCCGCCAGCCTGATGTTGACCAAGGATTTATTTTATTAGGTTGGATGACCAAAGGGCAGCTATTGAGTGCACCGATGATTATCGCTGGTTTGATTATGCTGATTTATGCTTATAAGCGCGGTATTTATGACTGGGGTAAGCAAGCCGCTTATTAAGCTTTATCTTCTTTATGCACCACGTTAAGAACTATATTAAAGATGCGTTTTAATAGCGCAGAAGAGTAATTTTATGACCATGAACAGCTCTATCATTAAAAACGAGCAAGCCTATTTAGACCTGCTACGCCTTGTCCTTAACGAAGGCACGGAAAAAGGTGATCGTACTGGTACTGGTACGCTAAGCCATTTTGGCGCGCAGTTACGTTTTAATTTAGCCGATGGCTTTCCACTATTAACCACCAAAAAAGTTCATCTTAAGTCCATCACTTATGAGCTCCTATGGTTTTTAAGTGGTAGTACCCACGTCGATTATTTACAACAAAACGGCGTACGCATCTGGAATGAATGGGCAACGAGCGAGCAAACCACGCGCTTTAATCGTCTTGCTGGCGACTTAGGTCCTATTTATGGTCACCAATGGCGTAATTATGGCGCGACCACAACTGCAGATGGGCAGTATAACTCTGACGGTGTCGATCAAATCGCACAAGTGGTTGAACAAATAAAAACCAACCCTAACTCGCGGCGCTTGATTGTCTCTGGCTGGAATCCGGGTGAAGCAGAGCAAGTTGCGCTGCCACCTTGTCATACGTTATTCCAGTTTTTTGTTGCGGATAATAAACTCTCCTGCCAACTCTATCAGCGCTCAGCGGATTTATTTTTGGGCGTACCGTTTAATATCGCAAGTTATGCCATGTTGACTCATATGGTGGCACAAGTTTGTAATCTAGAAGTTGGTGAATTTATTTGGACCGGTGGCGATTGCCATATTTATCAAAACCACCGTGAGCAAGTGGAGCTGCAGCTGACCCGCTCGCTTTATACGCTGCCGACATTAGCGCTTAACCCTAATGTAAAAGATATTTTTGCTTTTAATTATGATGATATCAGTGTTGATGGGTATGAGTCGCATCCAGCGATTAAGGCGCAAGTGGCGGTATAGCGCCTGTTTATTCGATTGTATTTAAATATATTTAAACATTAGCAAAGGATAATTTATGAGTTATGCCAACACCGAAGTTGCCCAAATCGCGGCTATCAGTAGCAATCGCTGTATTGGTAAAGACAATGAGCTACCGTGGCATATCTCAGCCGATTTGCAGCATTTTAAAAGTATGACAACCAAACCAAATGACGGTGCGATACAAGGTATCGTGATTATGGGTCGTAAGACCTTTGAGTCAATGGGCAGCAAGCCGTTACCTAAACGTGTGAGCTTTATTATTAGTAGCCAGATAGATTATGCTGAGCAAAAAGGCTTAGTCGGCAGCGATAAAGCTTATGTAATGCATAATTTAGACGATGCCTTAACTCAAGCAGCAAGCCTTGCGCATGGTGCGCATCTTGATACGATTTGGGTAATTGGTGGCGAGCGCGTGTTTAGCGATGCATTGCTGTACACCGACCGTATCGAACTGACTCACGTTGACACTGAAATTGTTGATGGCGATGCCTTTTATCCTGAGCTGCCAAGTGAGTTTGAAGTTGCGGAAGAATCTGAGCAGATGCATGATGAAAAAAGCGCGTTAGATTTTAGATTTGTGACTTATAAAATAAAAAGCGCTGAATAATAGTAAAATTTTAAACATGAAAAAAGAGGCTATCCTAAATAACTCTAGGACAGCCTCTTTTTTCATGTTCAAATTTTATGAACATAAACCTAAATTTGACGAACATTACCTAGACTACTCATGCAGCACTTTATAAACGGTTTTCGCTAATACCGGACCAATTCCCTGCACGCCTGCCAATTCTTGCTGCGAGGCACCAAGCAATTGCTGCATGCCACCAAAGTGATTGAGCAAGTCACGACGGCGCTTTTCACCCAGCCCCGGAATCACTTCTAGCACCGACGATGAACGACGCTTATCGCGCTTCTTACGGTGCGCTGTAATTGCAAAACGATGCGCCTCATCGCGGATATGCATTAATAAATGCAGCGCCTTGCTATCCATAGGCAAGTCAAGTGGCTCATGATCGATAAAGTGCAACACTTCCAAGCCAGCCTTACGTCCTTCACCTTTTGCCACACTGATAAGCAAAGTATCACCAAGGATACCCAACTCAGTCAGCACTTCTTTAGCGATACCGAGCTGCCCTTTACCACCATCAATCAGCAATAAATCAGGCAATGGCTGCTTCTTATAACGCCGTGTTAACACCTGCTTCATCGCTGCATAGTCATCACCGCCGACGATGTCATGGATAGCATACTGACGATAATCACGACGACGCGAGCCACCTTGATCAAAGACCACACAGCTACCAATCGTCGCCTCGCCCATCGTATGTGAGATATCAAAACACTCGATACGGTCAATGGTACGATCCGTGACTTCGGTCAAGACATCTTTTAACGCCCCAAAGCGTGCATGTAACTCTAAATAATCACCAAGTTTGGTTTTTAGTGCATTATTAGTATTGAGTTTTGCTAAGTCTAACCATTCAGCACGGTGCTCACGTACGCTGGTTTTGATAACGACCTTACTACCAAAGTGTGTTGCCAACGCTTCACTCACTGCTAGCTGATCTGGTAATTCATCGCTCAATATAATCTCTGCTGGCAAATCATCCGTCACCTGAAAATAAAATGAGGTGATAAACGCTGATAAATTGTCTGCAAGAGGCTCACTGCTATCGACATCAGGGAAGTAGTTCTTACCGCCAAGCACGCGCCCACCACGTACCGTCAATACGTTGACACAGGTCATGCCTGCTTGACTGGCAATAGCAATCACATCCGCCTCGCCCTGCACTGTATAAACGGCTTGCTTGGCTTGTACTTCACGCAGCATAGACAGCTGATCGCGATAAAAAACTGCCTTTTCAAAGTCTAGCTTTTCAGCAGAAGCTTCCATTTTTTCAATCAAAGCAGTATGGATATCACTAGAGTCACCTTTTAAGAAACGAATAGTATTATTGACGTCCTCGCTATATTCTTCTGGCGATACTAAGCCCACACATGGCGCACGGCAACGCTTAATTTGGTATTCAAGACACGGACGCTTACGTTGCTTAAAAAAGGTATTGGTACATTGGCGCATTTGAAACATTTTTTGCATGAGCACCAGTGTTTCTTTTGCCGCATGCGCGGAAGGAAAAGGACCGAAAAATCGCCCTTTCTGGTGATTACCTTTACCGCGCCCATAAGCCAATCTTGGATAAGGCTTATCTGCTGAAATAAACACATAGAGATAGGATTTATCATCGCGCAGTAGCACGTTATAAGGCGGACGATATTCTTTAATCAGATTTTGCTCAAGTAACAGCGCTTCCGTCTCACTGCGGGTAATGATGGTTTCAATATTATGTATCCGTGCCACCAGTGCTCGTGTCTTAGGATGATCAATGGTTTTCGCAAAGTAGCTGTTCACACGGCTCTTGAGTGATTTAGCTTTGCCGACATATAAAATATCACCATTTTTACCCAGCATTTTATACACTCCCGGCAAGTTTGGCAGGCGCTGGATTAAATGTTTAAGACGGGCTTTCTTGTCATCGATGGGACTCGATTCTGAGACATTGACCATAGAATTTATTGCTCTCAAGATACTGATATACAGATGTTTATGGGGCGATGGCATGGGTTTTACAAGAACCCTTATCAGCTTAGCAATAACCATAAAAAAAGCCAGCACCAAGGCTGACTTTTTGCAGAAAAACAACCCTACAGTGTGACTAGTGACGGAAATTTGGTAATAGTGCTGGGATACCTGGCAACATACCGACGATTGCCATAACCCCCGTCAATATCACAAAGGTGATCACAGGAATAATCCAGCGGCTCATTTTGGTCAGACTGGCACTGCGCTCTTTAGAGCCAATTAATCCTAAATTATCAAGCACCAAAGTAATAGACCAACCGAAGGCGGGGTTAACTAGTGCGGACGCAAAAACCACAATAGCAGCAGACTGAGTAGTTTTACCCTCACGCGTCATCTCCATCCCAGCTTCAAGCAATGGAATGAATACCCCAACAATCAGCGCCACACACATCACTGGCTCCCAGATTGCCAAGTCCATAGGGTAACCCCAAACACCTGCGATAAGGCAAAATAGTCCTGTCAAAATCGCACCAGCTGGAATAGGACGTTTGGCAATTGCTGCAGGTACAATATAAGTACCCCATGACGACGCAAAGTTTGCCCCACCGAGCACAGAACCTACGACCTGACGAAACGATGCGCTGGTCATCGTATCATCAATATCCATCAGTACACGTTCAGTACGTTTGGGATAGCTGATTTTCTGGAAAACCTGATGACCTAAAAAATCTGGCGACCACATCGCCACTGCTAACACCGCAAAAGGTAATACCACGATAAAGCTCTCAACCGTCGGTAATCCTAACATCCAACCGGTATTTTCACCCCACCAATACATAGGGCTCATATGCGGTAGACCGGGTGCGGTTTTAAAGGCAAAAGGTGCGCCCATAGCAAATGCCACGCCACCACCTAACAAACAGCTCAGCGGCACAGCCAGCCAGCGCTTTTGAAAATTTTCTAACACAGCATATAAGACAATCGTCAGCAAAATCACCACAAAAGCAATATGCGCCATGCCAATGCCCTCTGCCCATGCAAACAAGTTTTTAACTTGTGATATCGTACCAATAAAGCCCAAGTAGAGCAGCAAACCACCGCACACGCCTTTACTGGTCAAATTTGCTAGTAAACTGCCCCCTTTACTGATTGCCAATAATAATCCAAAGGCACCGATGAGCAGACCAAAGGCCATCGGGTGACCACCAGCTGCGACAACAATAGGAATAAGCGGAATTAAAGGCCCATGAGTACCCGCAAGGTTGGCGGTCGGTAGTAGAAAACCTGAGAATAAAATGACAAAAAACGAAACAATCAATAACTCATAACGGACGTTTTCTAAGATAAAAGCATCACCCAAACCGAGTGGCCCTGCAAAAGTCGCCGCAATAGCACCCACCATCACGACTTTACCAATGGTCGCAGCCATTGCTGGAATGGTATCTTCGTACTCAAAACGATAATCACGGAACGGTAAGTTGGCGCGCCAGCGTTTCGGCTGCATGATTTGTAATTCATGATTGAGGTAGGCATCACGATTTTTAAAACTTGAATAGGGCTTATGTAATTCTACATAACTACTTTGAACATCATTATCAGAAGAGGTTGGCTGCTGCGGATTGGCATCTAAAGGGGGAAGCTGCGTGTTACTCATCACATTTCCTTGTGTCGACCGACGTTTTAGTGACTGGTTATCCACTTACTACTCTGGCGATAAGTGTTAAGCCACTGAAGAAAAAATGCAGTCATTGTATGTCATGAGACTTTAGAATGCGAATGTATAACGATTCGAATATACTATAAATATAGCAGCCATTAATAACATAAAGTTTCCTTTTAAAATAAATGCAAACTTATTAACTACTTAGTTGCTAATAAAATAGTAAATTGTAGTCATTATGATGATGGTTCTTATAATTAATAATGCGTTATGGTACATAAACCATCGACAATCACGCATAGACAAAAACAAAGCGCTAAGATTTGAATGAAGTTACGCTTTAGCTCTAGCGCCTTTATAAGTTTTTCACTATGATAAATACCTTTTTACCCATAACGATTGAATAATAGCAGTCTAAAAATCAAGAAGTTCCCTAGGATAAGTTTATGAGTTTACTACCCAAAAATCTTGAGACGCTAAAACGTAACGCTAAAAAAAATATTATGCCATTGCTCACACCTTATCTGCTCAAGCTACGTATCAACACTTATGCACCTTATATCGGTGCCGGCATCAAGATTGAGCACATAAACCTTGACCAAGGTTTATGTGTGGTCAATATGGGACTAAATAGTTTAAATAAGAACATTGTAGGGACACAGTTTGGCGGCAGCTTATATTCAATGGTTGATCCATTTTATATGCTCATGCTCATGCATCAACTGGGTAGCAGTTACGTCGTTTGGGATAAAAGCTCACATATTGAATTTATCGCGCCGGGCAATAGCAAAGTTACTGCTCGCATGAAAATCCCTAGCAGTGAGATTAAAGCCATTCAAGAGCTGGCAAAAGAGGGTGAACCCGTCTTTCGTGAATACCAAGTAGATATCGTGGACGATCAGCAAAAGACCATCGCTATCGTCACCAAGACGCTATACATACGCTTGCGTAAGTACAGCAAATCTAAAGACCAAAACAGCCGTATTGAAAATCTCGATGATTAAAGGCAACGTTTAAAGCTTTAATTTAAGTCTGTGATTTAAAGCGCCAGAAACAAAAACCCCAATCTGGCATTCGCACAGATTGGGGTTTTGTCTTTTTTGGTATGACCCGCTTATTTATATGATAAACCTATGAATAAGGGTTTGTATCTACTATCGCCTTACTTTAATCGACTGTATACCATACAGCTAATTAAAGATGGCAAACTTTTGCTTAAATACCAGGTGCAGTTTCAACTGCATCAGGAACGCGAGCATCAGTTTTTGCCTTAACAACTTTAGGCGCACGCGGAGCAAGCTTCTCGCGGATACGTGCTGATTTACCAGAGCGTTCACGTAAGTAGTATAGTTTCGCACGGCGAACAGCGCCACGGCGTTTCACTTCGATGCTATCGATAATTGGTGAATGCAATTGGAATGCACGCTCAACACCAACGCCACTTGAGATTTTACGTACGGTAAACGCTGAGTTTAAACCGCGGTTACGCTTAGCAATTACAACGCCTTCAAAAGCCTGTAAACGCTCACGCTCACCTTCACGTACTTTTACTTGAACCACAACGGTATCGCCGGGTGCAAAGCTTGGGCGCTCAATCAATTGAGCATTTTCGATGACCTGAACCAATGGATGCTTGTTGCTCATGAGAGTTATCTCCTCACATTAGATAATAGAGGCTTGACGCATATCACCTGTTTGTAATAATTAATTATATCTCTTTTTAATAAGACACAACGTAAGTAGGTTATGACAAACGGCCATTATGCTATGACTCGTTTTGTTATTGCTCAAAATTTTATTACTTAACTGTTTATCTTTTTAACCGCTATTTTTTATCAGCTTTTGCTAATGCCTTTAGCCACTTTGCTTGCTCTACCGTTGGCGTAAACGCTTGCCATAAGTCTGGACGACGCGCTTGCGTACGTTCGACTTGCTGACTAAAGCGCCACTTCGCGATATTGGCATGGTGACCTGAAAGTAACACT
Source organism: Psychrobacter sp. S4(2024) (assembly GCF_036861305.1). Taxonomy (NCBI): domain Bacteria; kingdom Pseudomonadati; phylum Pseudomonadota; class Gammaproteobacteria; order Moraxellales; family Moraxellaceae; genus Psychrobacter; species Psychrobacter sp. S4(2024). The sequence continues at coordinate 71,728 of NZ_JAZAQR010000005.1, forward strand.
TCAGGCACTGCCATACCTGCAAACTCATGCGGCTTAGTATAATGTGGACAATCAAGCAAGCCATCGACGAACGAGTCTTGCTCAGCTGACTTATCATCACCCATAATATCAGGCAGACGACGTATCACACTATCCATTAGCACCATTGCTGGTAGCTCACCACCGGTAAGCACGTAATCACCAAGTGATATTTCCATATCGACATACTGCGACAGTAAGCGCTCATCAATGCCTTCGTAACGACCGCATAATATAATCATGCCGTCATACTCGGTCATATCGACCACACTACTCTCACTCAGCGTCTGTCCTTGTGGCGACATATAAATCACCGGACAGTGCGCTTTGTCGACACGGCAGCCATGCTGACTTGCTCGTAGGCGCGCATCCTCAATCGCATGGGATAAGGGCTCAGCCATCATCACCATGCCAGGACCGCCACCATACGGGCGTTCATCAATACGGCGATAATTATCACTGGTAAAATCACGTGGATTGATGCATTCAATCGTTACTTGCTTCTGAGTGACTGCCCGACCTGTGATTCCAAACTCACGAATCGTGGCAAACATTTCAGGAAAAATACTAATAACGGCAAAATACATCAGATGTCTACTTGCGCAGTGGCTAATATTGGCTAAATAAATCGGTGTTATTACTGATAAAGCTTAACCGCAAAGTTAAAATTATTATCAATAATCACTCGGCCATGCCACTAGCACTGTCTTTTCAGTCAGATCGACCTTCACTACAGTTTGCTTGTGCCATGGAATTAGGCGCTCATCGGCATCTAAGCTGTCTGTCGTTGCCGCAACCCGCATGATAGCGTGGGCGCCAGTTTCAAACATCTCAGTAATATCGCCTAGATATTCATCCTGCTCGTTCATTACGCGCAGGCTGACCAAATCCGACCAATAGTATTCATCTTCAGCAGGTTCTGGCAAGATGTCTTGCTCGACCCAAAGAGTTACCCCATTCATGGTCTCAGCAACATTGCGATCAGGAATCTGCTCAAACTGAGCCACAATTCCTGTGCCTTGCTCACGCCAAGCCTTTACTGTCAAAGGTTTCATACCGGTAGCGGTTTTCATCCACCAAGGCTTGATGTCGAATATCGCCGTACGATCGTCTGTTTCACTAAAGACCCAAAGCCAACCTTTGATGCCATAAGGCTTTTTGAGCTGACCAATTTTCATAAGGGCACTAGCGTTTGGAGCAGACGACATAACGGCTAACCTAACAATGATAAAAACAGCGATGATAAATAAAAAGCCATTAAAAACGATAAACGTCGTCAAAAGCGATAAACAGTTAATGGCGTACCCTGGTTAGACCAGTTACGCTAGGTATTCTTAAGCCAACTGATGGATGCATAAATGCACTATCAGTCTATTGCAGCCAAAACTTAAGCAGTAGCTTCAGTTTGAGCAGCAGACTTATTATAAGCTTTTGCTAATGAAGCAACGCGATCAGAAGGTTGTGCACCTTTTGCGACCCACGCATTATACGCTTCCATGTTCAAGCGCACTGCTTCTTCAGAATCTTTAGCGAGTGGGTTAAAAAAGCCGATGTTTTCAATATAGCGACCGTCACGCGCGCGGCGTTGATCAGCAACAACTACTTGATAAAATGGGCGTTTCTTGGCACCGCCCCGTGCTAAACGAATAACAACCATGTGAATTCTCTCTTTCGCAGGTATACCAAAAAGGGCATAATTATACCACAGTCTTATTTTATTGAAAACATAAACTGTGCTTATTTAATTATTTATTAACAATAGCTTAAATCGTTCTGACTGTAAATAAGATTCATCATTCACGCTGCTAATATGATGGATACTCCTCTATCATATGCCTTTATCTTAAGCGGATGATATTGCCAGCGTTGTCGATGAAAGCTGGCAGCGTTATTAATGGGTTATGCTATCCTAACAATAGCATCTGTCACTGCCTCATTATAATTTGGATTCCTATGACCACGCCAAACCCACCATTGCCTCATAAAAGCTGGTTACCCCGCTCTTACTCTAATAGTCTGCTAACCACTCTAATGGTGGCTTTTATTGTTCTCATTAGCGTCGGGGTATCAATTTTGTTTTTTTGGCGCAGTCTATATTTACCCGAGCTCAAAAGCCATGCGCGCTATTTGACCAGCGAGCTTCGGCTGATGAACAGCGCCAATCGAGACTGGCGGGACAATCCTGAAGTCCGTCAGTGGATTTATCAGCACTCACATGTAGTAGTGGTAGATAATCCAAGTGACTTTCCAGAGGTTGCGGACAAAGCTTTTGTCAGTGTTTTTACGGATGTATTACAGCGAGAAATCAGCGCACAATTGGGGCGACCAGTTGAAGTATATTTTAAATTTAAACCAACCCCTCAGCTTTGGGTACAAGACAGTCGTGATAGCAGTTTTTGGATACGCGAACCTGTGGTCTATTATTCGCAGTACAGCCCTACTTTATTGATCTTGTTTTTGTTTGGGCTACCCATTTTGACACTGTTGACGATTATTTTATTAGCCCGTCAATTAAATCGTCCTCTACGTTATCTTCAACGTGCTGCTACCAACTATATTCAGTTGGGTCATGCAACAACGCTACCGACCCGTCATGGTCCTACCGAGATTCGCCAAGTAAATATGGCTTTTAACCGTCTGTTTACTACTCTTAACCAGGCGCAAAAAGAGCGTACGATTATGTTAGCCGGCATCTCACACGATTTGCGTACCCCGCTGACTCGTATGCGCTTAACTGCTGAAATGCTGCCCGATGATTTTTTTCGTGAAGGGTTGATTTACGATATCGAAGATATGGATGCTATTTTAGAGCAATTTATCTCGTTTATGAAAGATGGCTCCGATGAGCCTGTACGCCTTACCAATTTAGATACCATATTTAATGAGATTATGGTGCAATTTGCGCCACTAGAGTTTATTTATCAGTCAGAATGCAGCAAGCTTGTGCCCGTACGTCCTATGTCGATTAAGCGCCTGATTATCAATCTGGTGAATAATGCCAAGCGTTATGGTGAGCCGCCTATTTATCTGTCTGCTGTTGTCATGCCAACCTTTGTAGAAAAAGAGGTGATAGAATACAGCGATGTCGTGACCGAAAATACAGTCAATAAAGAAGCAAAAGAGCAGTTGATTATATGTGTGCGAGACTGCGGCGATGGGGTGGCAGAAGACCAACTCGAGCGTGTCATGCAGCCGTTTGAGCGTGGCGAATCAGCGCGTACCACTCAGGGTAGTGGACTCGGCTTGGCGATTGTTGACCGTATCGCCCGCTTGCATCATGGAACAGTTGAGGCTATTAATCATCCAGATGGTGGTCTGCAAGTCTGTATTCGCATCCCTCTCATTTCAGAAGTTGCCGGAGAACAACCTTTGAATGTCAATCCCGCTACAAAGCCATTTATTGAGACAGTTGATATTAAATAAAATAGATACGTAATTTTATAGGGCGAGACTGGGACGAATTTTTCTCGCTTAATCACTTTTATATTGAACTGATCATAATAGTGCCAATCAATAATACTAAAAAAGCAACGACTGGCTATCGTTGCTTTTTTAGTATTATTTTTCTTTAGATATAAAAACTTCAACGGTTATAAAACTTATTACTTGTTGCCAATAGCCGGCGGAATATACTCAGCACTGTTAATAAACGCTAAAGGCTGGGTAATCTCATCCTGCGCTACCTTTAGCGTCTGAGTAGTACTTGGCTGCTGTAAGAATAAATAATATCCTAGTGTCACAGCATTTAATACCACCAAACCTCCAAATAAATACGGCATCCGTTGCCCTCCTCCATTAAAGACTAAATAACAGCAATAAATAACTTGTTAGCGTCATTTATGATCAGTTAGAAATAACATAGCTACAAGTGAAATAGTATTTCGATAGGCGTTTTGATACCTTTATAAAAGTCATCTTAACAGCACTGTTTTATTTCAAAAGTATATTGATGATGCTTATGCATCAAACTCACGCTCACTCTTATCTTGGGTTAATTCATCGGCCGCTAAAATTTGTGTCAGTGGCTTGATAGGCCATGTCATCACAAACCGCGCGCCACCAAGATCTCGGCTCTCATCAACCTTCATACGACCATTAAACCAAAAAGCAATGCGTGATACGATAGACAAGCCCAAACCGTAGCCACCTGAGGCACGCGTCCGACTGTCATCTAAGCGGGAGAATGGAATAAAGACCTTTTCGCGATCTGCTTCTGGAATACCGTGACCATCATCTTCAACGCTGACAAAGGCATTGCCCTTTTTGACCCCAGCACTAATGATAATCGTAGTCTCTGCATAACGCAGAGCATTACCAGCCAAATTCTGAATCACGCGATGTAAGTAGCGTCTATCTGCTATTGCTTCTACTTTAGCATTTGGCAGTTTAGTGACAATTTTAATCGGTTTACCCAAGGCATTGGTTTCACGCTCAATCTGCTCAAGCAGTTCTCGAAGATTGACTGGTTCCAAATCCAACTTGGGCGAGCCTTCTTCAAGTTTCGCATAGGTGAGAATTTCATCAATCAAGCCATTAAGCGCTTCGATATCTTCATCAATAAAGTCACGCTGCATAAAACGCGAGTCTTCATCATCAGTATCTGCCAGCATATCAACAGCAAAGCGAATACGGGCAACGGGCGTACGTAGCTCATGTGACACCGCTCGCGTTAGCTCTCGCTGCGACTCAATCAAACGCTTAATATGAGAAGTCATGGCATTAAAGGTTGCAGCTAAACGGGCGATTTCATCTTGACCAATCACCTGTACTTGACTTTCAAGATTGCCTTTACTGACCTCATTTACCCCGACCTGTATCAGTTGTAACTTGCGCTCAAGCGGGAAAATCAGTGCATACACACCCAAACTGATTAAAAACATACTGATCAAAATCATACTGACGATTAAGTTTAGTGGGAACCAATTAAACAAAGGTACTGGACCGATCAAAATTGCCATATCACTAATTTCAGACGGCACAATGACTTTGATAGATGAGTTACTTTTACTGGTATTGGTATCTTGCAATAAGATAACCACCTCATCACGGCGCAAGCGCGCCATCTGATCAGGATCCAAATCGAGCGCCGCTACCGCTTTAAATGCTAAAGGGAATGAAAACTTTTCTTCTAACTGTGCCAAACGTGCACGTTTATCAGACAAAGTAATATAATAGGACAAATCATCTAGCAAAAATACGGCGATAGCTCTGACTTGCTGTTCAGTCACTTGTGAGATACGCGCAGTCAAAACACCTTGATTGTCTGGTAGGCGATAATAGACATCGGCAGTGGTCAGTTGACTGATATAGCGTACGACCGTGTTTTCTTTCTCAAAACGGCGCAGCTCGCTGGCGTTAAAATCCACTTCATCAATAGACACGATCTTAAATTCTGAGCCAAACAAACTACTGGCATCAGACAACCAATAATCACGTTGCGCCTCGTTTTCTTGGTGAGCCAAACCCTCACTCACGATATGAAACGCCCCTGTCGCCATATTTTCACGATAAGATTGGACGCGCTCTTTATTGATGGTATCCATCAATAGCTGGGCAAATAGTGCCACACACAAGCAGACTATCAATAGCCCTGCATAAATACGAACAAAAATACTGTGTTTAAGAGAAGAGACTAATGACATACGTGCCGTGACCAACCTGATGAATAAGCGTTATCAATAGAATAATACCTATTATAACCACTATAGGATAATATTTGCTGTGATATATATTTAATGATAATTAAACTGGTACACAAAATTATCGCTTAATTAAACCACATAACGCAGCAATTAAGGTTAAAAACTTAATATTTAAACCCTAAAAAACCAGCTTTACGCTGGTTTTTTATTGCATAACGAGGAACAATCAAGACTTATAGCAAAAGTCGGCGATTAGTTGCCTTCTTTTACGAACAGATAGCCTTTACTACGTACGGTTTTGATACGTTTTGGGTTTTCTGGATCATCACCGATTTTTGGACGGATACGTGAGATACGGACGTCAATAGAGCGATCTTGACCATCATACTCAATACCACGTAGACGCTCAAAGATATCTTCACGTGACAAGATACGGCCAGCATTAGAAGCAAGCAACCATAGTAGGTCATATTCTGCACTGGTGAAATCTACTAACTCATCACCTAGATTCACTGAACGACCACCATTATCGATAACCAATTCACCAAACTCTAGACGCTGCGGCACATCTTCTGACGGGGCGTTTTCTGAACGGCGTAATAATGCACGAATACGCGCTAATAAAACACGTGGCTGAGCAGGCTTAGCGACATAATCGTCGGCGCCCATCTCAAGACCCAATACTTGATCCATATCTTCTGTGCGTGCAGTCAGCATCAAGATAGGATTCTGGTAATGTGGACGTACTTCACGGCAGACTGTCAAGCCATCGCTACCAGGAAGCATGACATCAAGTACGACCAAATCTGGCTGCTCACTGACAATACGACGAATGGCGCGATTACCATCCGTTTCAATCGCCACTTCTAGACCGTTTTTGACCAAATAATCTTGGGTCAACATGGCCAGACGCTCATCGTCCTCAACAATCAAAATTCGGGGGGTGTTGTCATCATCATTCGTTGTCATTGTTATATCCTCTAATACATCTCATTTAAAAGTAGTCAAAATAAGAGCAGTAAAATGAATAGCACTACAAAATAGTGCAACTGCTGTTTATATAGCTGTTACAAACTTGGCAGCACAGTATACTATTAATCCTGCAGCTTCCTATACTATAGCTTATAGTCGTTAACAAAACCTATAAACTACGACCATTAAAACTTTATTTTACGTGCAAAAATCATACCGTTTATCGTCTTCAAAAAGCGTCAAATAACTTTATTTGCTCATAACCGTTTCGCTATGTCTAAAGCTTTCGATCATAAGCCTGATCATTAAGTAAAGCGCATAAAACAGCTCAACTTTATAAGTTAGCAAACTATTTTTCAACCCTTAATATAACCATATATTGCCATTGTTGCTAGTAGCTTTTTGGCTAAAAGCTAAAAACCATCACTATCCAATAAAACCAACAGCCATAAAAAAACAGCCCATAAAGGACTGTTTTTTTATTATTGCTTACAAGAGTAAATATTTACTCTTACAAACAAAAAATATTAAGCACGGTTTTTGTACTTACGGATGGTCTGTAGCTGGGCAACAGATTCCGCCAATGACGCCAAGGCAGCATTAGTTTGTACGGTATCAGACTGGTTGACCAGCATTTGCTCCGCTTTCTTACGTGCTTCAACGATTTTACTTTCGTCAAGGTTATGTGCACGCATGGCAGTATCAGCAAGTACGGTGACCATTTTTGGCTGTACTTCTAGTACGCCACCTGAGACGTAAATCACTTCTTCTTCGCCATTTGGCGTTTGTACGCGCATTGCACCTGGCTTTAGCAAAGTAATAAGCGGAGTGTGACCTGGCAATATACCAATCTCGCCTTCGGTACCACTAGCTATTAACATGCTAATTTCGCCTGAATACAACTCTTCACGAGCACTTACGACGCGACATTGTAACGTTGCCATACTTAATTCCTTACTATCAAAGCGCGATCAAAAACGCAACACGTTACTAAAGAGTAGATATAAAGTTTATATTACACCTACTTTTTAGCGAATACTAATACCACTTACGCAGCAGAAGACTTCATTTTTTCAGCTTTAGCAACGACTTCGTCGATACCGCCAGCCATATAGAAGGCTTGCTCTGGTAAGCTGTCATATTCACCTGCGATGATTGCTTTGAAGCTAGCAATAGTATCGCGTAATGGTACATATTTACCAGGTGCGCCAGTGAAAACTTCAGCGACATGGAATGGCTGTGATAAGAAGCGCTGAATTTTACGAGCGCGATAAACAACCAGTTTATCTTCTTCTGATAACTCATCCATACCCAAAATCGCGATGATGTCTTTTAGTTCTTTATAGCGCTGTAGAACTTCCTGAACACCACGAGCCACGTTGTAATGCTCTTCACCGATAACCAATGGATCAAGCTGACGTGACGTTGAATCTAGTGGATCAACTGCAGGGTAGATACCTTGTGAAGCGATATCACGGCTTAGTACCACAGTTGCATCCAAGTGAGCAAACGTCGTTGCTGGTGATGGATCGGTCAAATCATCTGCAGGTACATATACCGCTTGTACAGAAGTAATAGAGCCTGATTGCGTAGAAGTAATACGCTCTTGCAGCATACCCATTTCTTCAGCAAGTGTCGGCTGATAACCAACCGCTGATGGCATACGACCTAGCAGTGCTGATACTTCAGTACCGGCTAGTGTATAACGGTAGATGTTATCAACAAATAACAATACGTCACGACCTTTGCCAGTAGCAGGATCTTTCGTATCACGGAAGTATTCAGCCATGGTCAAACCAGACAGTGCAACACGTAAACGGTTACCCGGTGGCTCATTCATCTGACCGTATACCATCGCAACTTTAGATTTGCTAAAGTCTTCAGTGTTTACAACGCCAGCTTCTTGCATTTCGTGATAGAAGTCATTTCCTTCACGCGTACGCTCACCAACACCCGCAAATACTGATAGACCTTCGTGCTTAAGCGCGATGTTATTGATTAATTCCATCATGTTGACGGTTTTACCAACACCAGCACCACCAAACAGACCAACTTTACCACCTTTAGCAAACGGGCAAAGTAAATCGATTACTTTAATACCAGTCTCTAACAGCTCAGTACTGTTTGATTGTTCTGCATAGCTTGGCGCTTCACGGTGAATTGACCAGCGCTCATCTGCTTGCACTGGACCTTCTTCATCGATAGGACGACCAAGAACATCCATGATGCGACCTAGCGTACCGATACCAACTGGCACAGAAATTGGGCCACCAGTATTGGTAACTGGAAGGTTACGCTTGAGTCCTTCAGTAGAACCCATAGCAATCGTACGTACGATGCCATCACCCAGCTGTTGCTGTACTTCTAAAGTAGTTTCGGTGCCATCAACTAGCAAAGCATCAAAAATCTTAGGTACTTCATTACGGTTGAACTCAACGTCAAGAACCGCGCCAATAATCTGTACAATACGACCGCTACTCATTGCGTTCTCCTGGAAATTCTGTATATATTGGGTTTTATAAAGGGTTTCAATTATGAAACAGCAGCAGCACCGCCAACGATTTCCGATATTTCTCGGGTAATCGCCGCTTGACGCAGCTTGTTATAAACCAACTGTAAATCGTTAATTAGGTCGCCAGCATTATCTGTCGCCGCTTTCATCGCAACCATACGTGAGGACTGCTCAGAGGCAATGTTTTCCATTACCGCTTGATAGACGATAGACTCAATGTAACGTCCAAGCAATTCATCAATCAATGTTTTGATATCAGGCTCGTAGATATAATCCCAACTAAGTTCTGTCTGAATGCCACTCTCTTCTTCACCAAATGCGCTCTCTGGTAAAGGTACCAACTGATTGACCGTTGGCTTTTGGGTCATTGCATTGACAAACTTATTATAAACCACATAAATGCGATCTATTTTACCGTTTGTATAATCGTCAAGCATCGCTTGAACTGGTGCATTTATCTGCTCAAAAGTAGGTTTATCACCATAATCAGTTACGGCTGAGGTGACTTTACCACCAAAGCTTTTAAAGAAGCTGACACCTTTAGCGCCAATGACAGCAAATTCAGCTTGTACAGACTGCTCTTGGTATTTCTGGATATTCTTAGATAAGGCTTTGAATAAGTTGATATTCAAACCACCCGCTAGACCACGGTCAGATGTGATGACAATATAGCCAACTCTATTGACTGGACGGCTTACCATATACGGATGTTTATAATCGGATGAGGCATGCACCAAATGCGAAATAACCCGGCGCATACTATCAGCATACGGGCGACCCACTTCCATGCGCTCTTGGGCACGGCGCATTTTACTGGCGGCTACCATTTGCATAGCGCGAGTAATTTTCTGGGTGCTTTGAATACTGGTGACTTTGGCACGTATTTCTTTTAAGTTTGCCATAATGATTCCAATATAAGAGGGTTAAAAAAGCATTGGCGCATGCAACAATATTTCAATATAAAACGGTATTCTCATTAACAATGTACAATTTAGCATTGCATCATTGTTTAAATGTTTTAATATCTTGTGGCATGACGCAACCATATACCATGAGTTGTGACTAAAGTGGCGCTGCTGTCTTAATAAAAAGCTTATCAGACAACGCGCCACTCCATAAGCTCTAACACTAAAGCCACAACAAAACTGGCTTAACCCGTTAAATTAATAACTGTGATTTTGTTTAAAAGTCTCTAAAGAAGACTTTAAACGACCTGCGATATCATCGTTATAATTCGCAGTGTCATCAATCTCTTTCATTAAGTCAGCTTGCTCATCATGCATGTAGCGTAAGTAAGCTTCTTCAAAAGAACCGATTTTTTCAACTGGTACGTCTGCTAAGAAACCTTCGTTTGACGCATAGATAACAGCGGCTTGCTCAGAGATTGACATTGGCTGATACTGTTTTTGCTTCATCAATTCAGTCACACGCTCACCGTGGTCAAGCTGTTCACGAGTCACATCATCAAGATCTGATGCAAACTGAGCGAATGCTGCAAGTTCACGATACTGAGCCAGTGCGGTACGGATACCACCAGACAGTTTCTTAATAATCTTAGTCTGAGCCGCACCACCAACACGTGATACCGAAATACCAGCGTTCACAGCCGGACGGATACCTGAGTTGAATAGGCTTGACTCTAAGAAAATCTGACCATCAGTGATTGAAATCACGTTAGTCGGTACAAATGCAGATACGTCACCTGCTTGGGTTTCAATGATAGGTAGAGCAGTTAAAGAACCTGTTTTACCGACCACTTCACCATTGGTGAATTTTTCTACATACGCCGCGTTTACGCGTGATGCACGCTCAAGTAAACGTGAGTGTAAATAGAATACATCACCAGGATACGCTTCACGACCTGGCGGACGACGTAATAGTAGTGAGATTTGACGATACGCGACTGCTTGTTTTGATAAATCATCAAATACAATCAGTGCATCTTCGCCGCGGTCACGGAAGTATTCACCCATCGTACAACCTGAGTACGGTGCGATATATTGCAGTGCTGCTGGCTCTGATGCTGACGCTACTACAACAGTAGTATATTCAAGGGCGCCAGTTTGCTCAAGCTTACGTACGACGTTGGCAATGGTAGAACGTTTCTGACCGATTGCAACATAGACACATTTAATACCAGATGATTTCTGTGCAATGATCGCATCGATAGCCATCGCGGTTTTACCCGTCTGACGATCACCAATGATAAGCTCACGCTGACCACGACCGATTGGAATCATGGTATCAACAGACTTATAACCTGTCATTACTGGCTGATCAACTGACTGACGATCGATAACGCCTGGAGCGATCTTCTCAACTTTGTCAGTCATTTTGGCATTAATAGGACCTTTGCCATCAATAGGGTTACCTAAAGCATCAACAACACGGCCTAGCAACTCAGGACCTACCGGAACTTCAAGGATACGACCAGTACAATAGGCTTTTTGACCTTCTTGTAGTTTTAGGAAGTCACCCAGTACTACTGCGCCAACAGAATCACGCTCTAAGTTGAGCGCCATTCCGTAGACTTCACCTTCAAACTCAATCATTTCGCCGTACATGGCATCTTCAAGACCATGAATCTGCACGATACCGTCAGATACTTTGACAATCGTGCCTTCATTCTTTGCAGTTGCACCCGCATCAAGGTCTTGAATGCGCTGCTTAATCAGGTTACTGATTTCCGCTGGATTCAATTGTTGCATTGCCTTGTTTCCTTTAATTTATGATAACCCGCCACTGACGTAAATGCTCTTATATCACGCATGCTTAATTAAGCTACGTTAATGATTGGCATTAGGCCGTTAGCTGTGTTTTTAACTGTTGTAACTTGCCGCGCATCGAATCATCGATGACTTTGTCACCGACTTTGATCGTAACGCCTGCCAAAAGACTGGCATCCACCGATTCATGAATCACTACGCTAGCATTTAGCGAAGCAGCAAGACGTGCTTGTAGCATATCACGCTGATCATCGGTTAATGGATAAGCAGAGGTCACATAAGCGTCAAGCTGCTTTAAGCTTACTGCCTTGTGACGGCGATAATGCTCATAAACTTCAGGAAGCAGCGCCAGACGCTCTTGTTCTGATAACTGTTTAACGAAGTTACTAAATGCTACTGATACTTTTGAATAGCTGGCGTTGCTGTCAGGGCGAACCCCTTTATTTGCATCTAATAACTGCTTAAAAGCAGAATCATTAGCGCTAGCTACTTGCGTATCATAAAGATCGACCAAAGCAGCTGACTTATGCTCAGCAGAAACAGCTGGATTGTCTAGCCAAGTACTGAACGACTTGTCATTGACAACGGTGGCGGCAACAAATAAGAAGTCTTCCCACTCATTTACTGCCCCGTTTTCATTGGCATAGTCAAACGCGGCTTTAGCGTACGGTCGTGCTAAGGTTGATAAGTCAGCCATTATATCCTCACAATTACAGCTTCGCCGCCAGTTGGTCTAACATGCTGGCATGTTTTTGCACATCGACTTTGTCTTGCAAAATCTTTTCTGCACCAAGTACCGCCAATTCAGCAACTTGGGCACGTAATGATTCACGTGCTTGATTGATTTCTTGGTCGATAGAGGCTTGCGCTTGTTGACGAATGCGCTCGCCTTCCACTTGGGCTTGCGATTTTGCATCTTCAACAAGTTGATTGGCGCTTTTATTTGCTTGCTCGATCAGAGCAGCAGCTTTAGTCTTTGCAAGATCAAGCTCCTGCTGTACATCTCGCTCCGCGGTCGCCAAATCTGCTTTTGCTTTTTCTGCGGCATTTAAGCCTTCAGCAATTTTACGCTGACGGTCATTAATTGCGCCGATAAGTGGTGGCCACACGAATTTCATGCAGAACATCACAAAGATTGCAAAAGCAATGGCTTGACCGATGAGGGTAGAATTGATATTCACGTGATCACCTCTTTGTTAATGAAAAATCAGTTTCATTGATCATATTTGATAGCCAAACTTTGGCTATGGTTAAGATACAAGCTTTGACTACCAAACATTTACAACTGAGCTTTCTGATTAACCTGCTAGAGGGTTAGCGAACAACAATAGCATAGCAATACCAACACCGATCATCGGAATAGCATCAAGAAGACCTGCTACGATGAACATACGAGTTTGCAACTGTGAACCAAGTTCTGGCTGACGCGCAACACCTTCTAGGAATTTACCACCTAGAATAGCAAAACCAATACCTGTACCTAGTGCACCTAAACCGATAAGTAGTGCTACTGCGATAACTGTGTAACCACCTAATACTGGATCCATGGATGTATCCTCATTTACCTATTGAATGTCTAATTAATGTTCAGTTGATGATGCAAGTGACATATAAACTATCGTCAGCATCATAAATACGAACGCTTGAAGTGTAATAATTAAGATGTGGAAAATAGCCCACGGTACTGATAACGCCCATTGAATCCAAAACGGCATTAAGGCAATCAGTATGAAAATCAACTCACCAGCGTACATGTTACCGAATAGTCGTAAACCTAAAGAGATAGGTTTCGCTATCAAAGTAACAAACTCTAAGATAAAGTTGATGGGTATTAAAATAATTTGTACGATAGGGTTTTTGGCACTAAACGGATGCAGTGTTAGCTCGCCAACAAAGCCGCCCAAACCTTTTTCTTTGATACTATAAAATAGAATCAGTATAAAGACAGAAAAAGACATGCCAAGCGTGATATTAGGATCCGTGGTTGGAACAATCTTAAAGTACACATGATGTGGATCATGTCCCATCAGTGCGCCGATTTGGCCAGCAATCATAGGGATAAAGTCGACGGGTAGTAAATCCATCAAGTTCATTAAGAATATCCATACAAAGATAGTCAACGCCAAAGGCGCAATCAGCTTTGAGGTACCACTATACGAATCACGAACGTTGTTATCAACGAACTCAACGATCATCTCAACCGCAGCCTGAGTTTTACCCGGCACGCCTGAAGTGACTTTCCTAGCGACCATCCAAAAGATGGCGCAGAAAACAATGCCTAGACCAATTGACCAAAGCATAGAATCAAGGTGGATAGCTTTAAAGCCCATTGCACTAGCTTCTTCAGCATTATAGGCAACTTTCCAACCTTCGCCCGGCAGATAGCCGTACGTCCAGTTCGTTAAGTGGTGAGAGATATATTCTGTTGTTGTTTGCTCGCCTGCCATAATGTCAGCTTCTTATTAATCAACGATTTAATCAACTACCAAAAATATGGTTGTCATCTGATGAGATTTTAGTATGTTTATCTGCCTTACAACAAAGCAAGCAAATGACTCATGCTAACACGCTCATGTAACCAATAACATCCAACCCATAGTTCTATGACTCATGCTGATTTGATAGCGTAAGATAAATTTTAGCTATCAAAAAAGGGCTTATGATAGTTCAGTAATAGCCCTTTACATGTGTACGCAAAATTCTTATGTATATGTTTACTTATTATCACTGTGTTTTGACAGTCGACGCTTAATACAGCGCTGTTAAGTAAAATATTTAGCTGCATATATTAATGCAGGGTTGTATTCGTGTAAAGTCAATTGTGAATTTTTTATCCGCTGTATGAATAAGTTAGCTGCTAGTGGCGTTTAACACCGTTGCTTCGCATCTATAATTAAATTGTAAGAATTTAAGTATAAATAGTAGTAAACGCTCATTTCGCGCTCCCCTACCCGCACATTACTGCACGCTACCTTATATCAAACGCTCATATCACGATAGTTGGTACTGTCCTAAGACAATTATTATGCTTCGACTTTCTAAAATCAGTCATAGAGAAGCTGGACGGCAGGGTGACTTGCTAAGCGCAATGAATACTGTAACTATGTATATAGTTATCATTTATTAACACTAGCGTATATGCCACAACATCCAACTGTGACTAATTTGCATTACCATAAAACCGATAAACAGCGCTGGCGCAGATAGGGGTTGTACGGTAATAAAAATTAGTGCGAAACCAAACACAGTCAATAGCCATTTAGCCATCTGACCCCGATAAAGCTGGCTAACAATATGTAAGCGCGCGTGATAACCGGTATACCAAAAGATAAAAAAGGCAAAGACCGCTTGTGTGGCAAAACTTAGCAAGGCACCAATAGCGGTGCTTTTTGCAACGGTTAGCGCACTGTGCAGCCACATCGTATCTACAAGCCAAGCAATAATAATAAGGATAAACAGTATCCATGCTTGACGTTTGATATAAATGCCAATCTTATCTTTCTGTGTGCGTTTGGCAGGCTTGGTCATGGTATTTCTATAGCCTTAAACATTTGGATTATATCGCTATCTAATATCATCGCGACACTATTATCCGTGAATGGCTCACTCTACAGATGTTACCTTTTAACCAAAATTAAACGCCACTTATTATAGGGAGCGAGCCCCTTTTAAGCAAGTAAAATATACCTTTTATCAGTCACCTAGCTCAATCATCCAGAATTCAGATACTTAAGCGTAGATAACTAGTCTTTGACCGGCACTATATCACAGTCTTTAGAGATTCTTAATTAACAGTTTCAATCACTTATTCTAATAAGTCCATTATGATATACATTGGCGAATTTGCTGTGCCATCGTTTGCCACCCACTGACAAAGTCTTTAGTATTACTCATATCTTCTGCCTGAACGGTTTCTTGAACGGGCTGTAACTTGGCAAGTAAACCTTTGGCAGGCGCACTTGGACTGACCAGACACATCTGCTTAGCTGGGCGCTGCTCGTTAAGCCAGCGTAATTGACTGGCTTTTGGTGCTAAATGATCGTCAGTACTTAAGCTGCCAATGAGCTGTAGGTTGATGCTGTTTTCCATATATTGATAAGCATCATGATAAGCCCAATACGGCAAAGGTTTTTGTTTAGCACTACTGTTTGCCACTGCTACTGCTGCATCCATACGTTGGGCAAATTTTTGCGCATTGGCATGATAAAGTTCTTTATATTGCGGATCGGCATGACTATGTATGACGGCAAGCGCACGGGTAATGGCTTTGGCATTGTCAGGGTCGAGCCAAATATGCGGATCTAACGTGCCAGCGATGGGCTTGCCTTTGATATCGCGCAAGGGATGACGCTTAAACGCATCAAATTTAAATAAGGCAATAGAGTTGGGCGCGTTGTTCAAGTTTGCTGCCAAATTATTTTCTAGTGACTCACCAAACCAAACTACAAAGGTGCTGTCCTGAATCGCTTTGATATCGCCCGGGCTAATACTACCATGGTGTCCAACCTCCCCTGCTTGTAATAATTGCTTGGCAGGTGCTGCACCTTCTGTCACCGCTTGACTTAACAAAAATAGTGGATAATTACTGACACTCACGGTTGCAGCCTGCGCAGGCAATGCCAAAAATCCTAGCATCAACAAGCTAGCTATTAAAAAATACTGCTGTATTAATTGCTGCATCTTATGCAAAAGGTTCTTTTCTTGAACGTTTAAGTTTTTATCTAAAATCGTCGTGGCGTTATAAGCATTGGCAATCATGCGTTACTGATCCTATTAATTCATTGAACTGCGATATTTTTAATATATTATATTTACAATAACCATTATGTTATACTATAACATTATAAAATCACACTTTTATTTTTCATTTTATTGATTCTATTTTTGCTAATCGCAACCAATCATATAAAAACGATATTTATTAAAAGTAATGGCAAAGTTTGGCAAATCTGCGTATTGCCCGTGTCATTTGCCGTTATACTAGGCAGCGTTTTATAAACTCTGCCTGTTTGCCACACTTACTCAGATTGTTTTTAGGAGTTTTTGCTATGTTGATCACGTCATCGACCTGTGAGCATGTACACGATGTGCAAGATTTTACGCCACAGGATGTGACCGAGCGTCTAAAAGCGGCAAAAGAGCAGTCTTGTATGCGCGGTGTGCGTTTTACGCCCTTAAGACAGCAGATATATACGCTGGTATTGCAAGCCAATAAACCAGTGGGCGCTTATGATTTAATCACCCAATTACAGCAGATGCGCCTCTCAGATAATGACAGTGAGCTTACTGGCACGAAAAATGTCGCACCGCCAACTGTATATCGCAGTTTAGAGTTTTTATTGAGCGAAGGCTTGATTCATCAGCTGACATCTATCAATGCTTATGTACCTTGCTGTCATCCACGCGCTCATCATACGGCAGCCTTCTTAATTTGTGAGCAGTGTCAACGCGTACAAGAGTGTAGCAGCTTACCTGTGCAAGAGATGATGAGCTTTGCTGAAGAAGATATCGGCTTTACCGTTGCTCGTAGTGTGATTGAGCTGAGCGGTCGTTGCCAAGCCTGTCAGTAAAAATTTAGATTACTGTTATATTTAAACCTATTCCCTATCCATATGCGCGGTCATCTGATGAATAATACAAGTAAGCTGCTGAACTTAAGCAATGTCAGCTACTATATTGGTCAACAACGTTTACTGTCTAATATTAATATTGACATTGCAGTCAATGAGACGGTAAGCGTTATTGGTCCCAATGGTGCGGGCAAGTCGACGCTGGTTAAGCTTATTTTGGGACTGATTGTACCAACATCTGGACAGGTCACGCCTTCTGAACCTTTACAGATAGGCTATGTGCCGCAACGATTTTCTGTGCCACCAATACTGCCATTACGTGTCAGCGACCTTTTATCGCAAGCCCGTAAAAAACGCCTTACGGCAGAGCAGCGGCAGTTTATATTTGATAAATTATCATTGACCCATTTGCTCTCGCGGCAGATGCTGCACCTCTCTGGAGGTGAAACTCAACGGGTATTATTGGCACGGGCGTTATTAGATAAGCCCAACTTATTGATTTTAGATGAGCCGATGCAAGGTCTTGATCCTGAAACGGAGGTTTGGTTGTATCAATTTATTGATGAACTACCGGAATTTTTACGCTGTGCTATGTTAGTAGTCTCGCATGATTTGCACTGGGTCATGAAAGGCAGTCGAAGAGTGATTTGCTTGAATAAGCATATTTGCTGTGAAGGTCAACCGAGCGAGCTTGCCATCAGCAGTGAGTTTCAAAAGCTATTCGGTCATCATTACGAGCAGCCGTATGTCCATCAGCCGCATGCCTGCGAGCATCACGCACCAAGCTAGATATAATAAAAATCAAATGACTTAAATCAAAAACGACCTGATTACCTTTTTTATAAAAATTTACGGATATGTATTATGAGTGCTTGGTTAGCCATTATTGCGCCTGCTTGGATTGCCGGTAGTATTTTAGCATTGCTTTCAGCACCTTTAGGATGTTTGGTGTTGTGGCGACGTATGGCTTTTTTCGCTGATGCATTAGCACATGGGACATTACTAGGTGTGGCACTGGCGGTATGGTGGCAGATGCCAATGGGTATCGGTATTGCGTTGGTAAGCGTGATGGTGGTATTGGGACTGGCATTTATGGATGATGAGCGCTTACCAGCCGATGCTGTACTAGCAGTGGTTGCCGTATCCTTACTGTGTCTGGGATTATTAACTTTAACCCAACTAACCGATCAGCAAGCAAACGTCTTAGGGTTCTTGTTTGGTAACTTGCTTGAGCTTGATTGGGCAGATTTGCCCTTAATTGCTGGTAGTGTACTAGTCGGATTAGCATTACTCATTTATATATGGCCTGCCCAAATTAAATTGGCAACCCATGAAGCTTTGGCACGTATACAAGGCATTAACCCTACTCGCCAACGTCTGTTTTTTATGGGCGTATTAGCAGGGTTCTGTGCCATCGCTTTGCAAGCTGTTGGCAGCTTATTGATCAGTGGCTTATTGGTATTGCCAGCTCTTACTGCTCGCCTGTGGTCAGCGTCACCAAAACAGATGGTGATTATCGCCCTATTTACAGCACAACTTGGTGTGACACTCGGTGTATGGGGTAGTATTTGGCTTGATATCCAAACTGGACTCTCTATCGTCTTAGTCTTAGCCAGTTTGTTCTTTACCGCTTTAATCATCTCAAAACTGACCACATCAAAATCCATATTGGCAAAGTTTTGGTCGCCACGCCGTTAGAAGGTAGGCCATTTGCCATAACACACTATAGCCATAGGTAATGCTCTCAAATATCTCTTTCCCTTGCACAACTTTATTTCATTAAAATTGCTAAAGCTTTCATACGTTTAATGTTGTAAAATTTCACTAATGCTATCAATATGATAGTTAATAGCGCTTTACGCAAGAGGGAACACCCTTCTTATCAGCAGTCTAAAATGCGCTCTATAAAAACGACATTGAGAAATCAGGTGAGCTGCCATGGTGCATTTAATTATCTGAATATCCTAAAAGTGTTCATTGTTAGTCTTCGATAAGGGACAAAATTTAATGCCAAGCTATCCTGTGAGTGCCGTCAGCACGCCAGACGGACAGGTGAATGTATTACAAATCACTGATTTGCATCTATCATCACATGTGCCGGCTTCTGCTGATGAAACCAGTAGTGAAGTCGCTGTTTGCCAATATAGTTTTGAGGCAATTATCAAGCAAGCATTGAGCAAAGAGATACGGTGTGATTTAATTATTGTAACAGGCGATTTGGTCAATAAAGTAGAGCCTGCTATATATGACCATATTTTTACAGTATTGAAGGAGACGGGCATTCCCTTTGCCTGTATTGCTGGCAATCATGACGTGACTGATGAAATGGATGAGGATTTACCTTTTTACCAACGGACGCTGATTGCGAGAGCTTCTGACCCACGTCTGCTTAGCCGTCATTTGATTGAATCTGAGCATTGGCAGCTGCTTTTACTAGACTCGTCGATTACTGGCAAAGTAGAAGGCGAGATTACGGCGACCGACATTGATTGGGTACGTGAGCAGCTAGCATCTTGTGCTAAGCCCGCGCTCATCGCGCTCCATCATCATGTATTGCCTGTAGATTCCGAATGGATTGATAGCCATATGGCAGAGAATGCAAAGGAGTTCTGGCAGCATATAACCCCTTTTGAAAATCTTAGCGTTATTATCAATGGGCATACCCATCAAGAGCAAACACGCCATCATCAAGGTGTTACTGTATATAGTACTCCTTCTACCTGCTATCAATTTAAGCCGTTTGAAGACAATTTTGCCTACGATAAAAATATGCGCCCAGGGTATCGTTGGTTGCAATTAGCCAACAATGGAAAGGTTGCAAGCTGGGTTGAAAGACTAGATACTTGACGACCAGTTTTATTGACTAGAATTGATTACTTGTCTGGCTATAATGGTGCTTTGAGGCTGTCGGCTATATTGCTCGCTGATTTTGCTTGATTCGTTATAGAATGGCTGGCACAGTATAGGTTGATATAAATATGACTAATCGCATTTTTGTCTTGAGAGCTATAGTTTGAAGACAGCATTACAAACGATAAATAGTGATAAAAATCACAACAGTTTAATATATCATTAGGCAATATTATAATAGCTAGGATGGCTACATCGACCACAATTTAAGTGTTCACAGTCAGTGACTTATTATTTTATTTAGGCATAACCATTTAAATAAAAATATTTATGACAATATACTTGACCATTGATACGTCATTATCAGCATATTGAGACAAACATTTTAATCAGATCAGCTGTGTTACTAAGTGGTAAAACGTTTTATAAAGGGAAAATTTATAGCGTTTGGTAAATTGATAACGTCTGATCTTTTGACAGCACGTTTTATTGAATTAATTTGAAAAAGTAGGATACCCATATGAGCACCCTGACCACGAATCCAAGTGATGTTAAGTTTACGCCTTATGCACCTGCCAAAGACGAAGAGTATATGTCTGATGAGCAGTTGGCACATTTTAAGGCAATGTTATTAGACTGGAAGCATCAGCTTATCGGTGAAGCGGATCGCACTAAGACTTATATTCAAGATGAGTCGAGCGCCATGCCAGACATCAATGATCGCGCCACTCAAGAAGAAGAGTTTGCGCTGACTTTGCGTACGCGTGACCGCGAACGTAAGCTTATTCGCAAAATCGACAAGTCTATCTCAGAAATCGAAAATGATGATTATGGTTTTTGTGAAACCTGTGGCGTAGAGATTGGTTTGCGTCGTCTTGAAGCACGGCCAACAGCAACTCAGTGTATTGATTGCAAAACATTGTCTGAGATTAAAGAACGCCAAAACCAAGGTCATACCTAAAAGCGCTTAGGTTTGCTAAATACAAGATATAGTGAACTGAAGCCATTTTGATTAAGCATGACAATAACGACGAGCGACCATTGATTGGTCGCTCGTTGCGTTTTATAAATAGGCTTTACGCAGGTTGACGAGTCACCAACAAAATAAGCGTATTTGTTAAATATCTTTTTATAATGGGATTGTTTATTCTATTTATCTCTCCAGTCATTTTACAATAACTGTCTATGTTGAAAACGTCTACCCCGTCTAAGTCAGAAAAAACTATGCCAACCAATATTGAATTGACGCAGCCTATCGGCCGTTTTGCGCCTTCACCCACAGGTGAGCTGCATCTAGGTTCGTTAACGACCGCGCTTGCCAGCTTTTGTCATATCAAATCACTCGGTGGCAAATGGTTATTACGTATCGAAGATACGGACACCGAACGTTGTGACAGACAGTTTACCGAGCAAATTTTGATAGATTTAGAGGCGCTTGGGCTCAACTGGGATGACGATGTTATTTTTCAATCTGAGCGCATTGATATTTATAATGATTATGTCTCTTCAGTATTGAGCCCTCTGACTTATGGCTGTCAGTGCTCACGTAAGCGTTTAGAGCATTATTGGACACAGCAAGAACAACAAATAGCGCTTAATGATGTAAAATTATCCACTGACTTGTCTATTAACGGTAATAGACAAGTAGATAACGATCTACAGCCTAATAGGCAACGCTATCCACGTTTTTGTATTGAGGAGGATTTAAGTCCTATACAACATAAGCTGCGTATACAGCTGCCAGATTATTGTATTGGATTCAACGATGGTATTCAGGGCATACAGTGGGATAATCCGCAGCAAACTTTAGGGGACATGGTGGCTCGACGTCAAGATGGCATGATTAATTATATTTTGGCGGCAAGTCTTGATGATGGACTACAGCAAGTCACCCATATCATGCGCGGTTTGGACATCTTACCGATGACGACTGCTCAAATCAGTATCATGCAAGCAGCACGCTTACCGACGATCAGTCATTGGTATCATCTGCCTTTGATATGCAATTCAGATGGTCAAAAACTTTCCAAGCAAAATCTTGCGCAGCCTATCGATACTCGTCATCCAAGTAAATTACTTGCGTATGCATTAAAGCTATTAGGGCAGTTACCAGTCGAGTATGACTCGCCAGAGCGTATGCTAAATCAAGCAATTGCTCAATGGGATAATACGCCATTACAAGGTAGGCAGTCTTTAAATATGCCCACTATTTAACAAAAAAAACGCCGCTGTAAGCGACGCTTCTCTAAATCAAAAACACCAATTAGTAATAGCGACATTGGCTTTTTTCAATCTCAGGACTTTCTTTATAAATCTTTAGTAGCACCGCCACCATCACTAAGCTAATCAGCATTGATGAGCCACCATAACTAAAGAAAGGCATTGTCAAACCTTTAGTCGGAATTGCACCCATATTCATTGCAGCATTGATAATGGTCTGCGCAATAAACACGACCGCAATGCCAAAAGCAGTATAGCTCATGCGCATCTGCCGACGCTTTAGAGCGGTATAACTAATACGCATGGCACTACCGATAATCAGTGCTTCAAGTATTAGAATCATCGTCACCCCAACGAAACCCAATTCTTCACCCGTAATGGCTAATAAAAAATCGGTATGCGCTTCTGGCAAATGCGACAGTTTTTGCACACTTTCACCATAACCAACACCAGTAAACTGTCCACGGCCAAAGGCAATTAAACTGCGTGCCAACTGATAATCCGTATCTTGCACATCATCAAATGGGTCTAGAAAAGACATCACTCGTATCAATCGGTACTGTACCGTCGCAACCATTAATACTGCGCCGCCAACAGCGACCGCACCCAAGGCGATAAATTGTTTATAAGGAGCACCAGCGATATAAAAAATCGCAAAGACCATACCAATAATAACCACAAAGGAGCCAAAATCTGGCTGCGCTAATAATAGGAAGGTTATCATCCCAACCACCAACGCAATCCTTAAAAAGCCATCCCAACCATTACGAACTTCGAATGAGCGCCGTACGACAAAATCTGAGACAAATATAATCATTACAAGCTTTGCAAGCTCTGCTACCTGGAAGTTAAATCCCGCTAAGGTTAACCAGCGCTTCGAGCCATTAATGGGCGTGCTAAATAAGGTCGCAAATAGCAAGGCTCCTGTAATGGCTAAGAGTATAAATTGGGTTTCTGTCTTATATAAGGTCTTTAAGGATACAACCCGATAAGAAACCGCAGCGATAGCCAGTCCAATGCCCATGTATAGAAGCTGATTATAAAAAAACTTTAGCTCTGTCATGCCGCGGCTGAGCGCAAAAGGAATAGACGCCGAAGCCACCATTAATAGGCTCAGCACCAACATACAGCCAACGCTAGATAATAAAATCGCACGCGCAGATGGCATAGACAAGACGCCATCTGAACCGTTAGGTTGTCGAGATTGAAAAGAAGAACGAAAGAGAGAAGAGAGCGCCATAATTTTATATACACTAGCAAACGAAAAAACACGGCGTTTATGCAACGCCACCGTTTAAAAATTAAAAAGAGATATTGTTAAGTAGACTTGACTAAAAAGTTGTGCATAAGCAAGTGTCGATTAGAAAACCTTCAATGAATACTCATCAAAGTATTCATTGTCTCTGCTACAGCCTGTAATTCCTGACCGTAATGCTTGTCTTTGACAGTAGCAGCAATTTATAAGCAAAACAATCATTTATCCAGGAAATGCTTGTCGTGTTTACGATTATAAAGCGCAGGTCACATAATATTGTAACAAGGCGCTTTATAAGACTGAATAGGGCGATATAGATGCTTAGGTTTTGCCGTTCATGATAGAAGCCTTTAAGACACAACATCCAATTGTTTAACGAGCTGGCTAAAGTGCTCGCCGCGGGCGACAAACCCATCAAACTGATCGAAGCTTGCACAAGCAGGTGACAATAATACCGCCTGTACTTGCGACAAACTACTTGCTGTTACTTGCTCAATCGTCGCAAAAGCATTTTCTAATGTCTGACATTGATGTAGGCTGACCTCATCGCTGAGACCCGCTGCGCGTAAATGCTGCTCAATCTGCTTACCATCTTCACCAATAAACAGCACTTGACTCACATATTGATTGATAAAGGGCGAAAGTTCACCGAACTGCTGACCTTTACCTTGACCACCCAATATTAATAGCAGCTTACCGTCTTTTGGCGCATAAACTGCACCTAAACCTTCAACAGCCGCCATAGTTGAACCAATATTAGTGCCTTTAGAGTCATTAAAATAATCAATGCCAGCGACTGTAGAGACATATTGGCAGCGATGCTCAAGCCCTGCAAACTGCTGCAAAGTAATGAGCATACTTTCAAGCGGCAAACCAGCAAGCTCGCCCAATGCCAACGCTGCTTGGGCATTAAGCAGGTTATGACGCCCTTTTATCTTGAGTTTGTCTGCCGATATTAGACGCTCTGTGCCGCGTGCCAAATAAGTTTGTCCGGCGGTATCCGTAATAAGTCCATAATGTCCTTTATTAGGCGCATGGATACCAGTACTCAATCTTGGCAAACTGTCTGATACCAGTGGCCGCGTCAAGGCATCTTCTCGATTAATCACTACTGATTTGGCACCTTGAAAGATACGGTGTTTGGCTTGGTGATAGCCGAGCATATCGCCATGACGATCTAAGTGATCAGGCGACATATTGAGGACTGTCGCGACCTGCGCTCCTAAGTTGGTGACCGTTTCTAACTGAAAGCTGGACAACTCTATAACCGCCAGCTCCATCTCTTTATCACTCAGTAGGCTTAGCGCTGGCACACCAATATTACCGCCTACGCCAACATTGATACCTGCATCTGCCGCCATTTGTCCGACCAGTGTCGTGACGGTGCTCTTAGCATTTGAACCTGTAATCGCAACAATTGGTACCGTACAAGCCTCACAAAATAGCTGAATATCACTGACCACTGGAATATTTTCAGCTCGTGCCGCGGCAATGGCGACATTATCTAAAGAGATACCAGGGCTGATAATAATCCGTGCCGCTTGTTGTAATAATTCGGCATCGATCGCACCAAACTGCCTGATATCAATAGTAGCAGGTAGCTTATCCGCTAACGCAGGATTTTCCTGATTGTCAGTGACGGCAACTTGGTAGCCTTGCTCGGCCAAATAATGCGCGACCGATAACCCCGACTGCCCCAAACCGACCACGACTTGTAAACCACTGCCTTTATGAAGTAAGGTTTCTGTTGCGGTGCTAGCGGTCATGGCTTTTCCTTTTATGAAACGAATAAATAAACGAACAAAATAATATCAAGAAAACAGACAATCAACATACTGCACATATCGCCTGAACCATTTGCTTAAAATGAATAGCATGATAACGGTATCAACCATATTTCGGTACTGATTTTTCAATACTTTATACAATGAGACGGCGGTTTTTATATTGAGTGGCTAATGCTATAATAGCGACCTTAGTAAGAGCGACTATATTGACGACAACTTCAGCATAGCATTTTAGTTTAGCATGTTGTCACGATTATCGTGCGACTGTCGCCTCTTATTGGCAATGTTTCATATTACGCTAATAGTATGATAGGCATGTTCTCCCTTATTTTTCATCATATGTATTTTTATAATTTTTCTGACAGTTTATCTGTCTTCTTCTACCGCAGACCATGATTGCGGACACAGTTTTATCATTCTAGAAATGCTCATCACAATGCAATCATTCTGTCACTGAGTAATGATTGCTTTTTTTGTCCCCAACTATATGCAGTTTACTTATGACATCTTTTTTTGGTAATTTACGTGAAGAGTGGTTTTCCAATATTCGTGGCGATACCTTATCGGGTTTAGTCGTTGCTCTGGCACTGATTCCAGAGGCCATTGCCTTTTCCATCATCGCTGGTGTCGACCCAAAAGTTGGTTTATATGCCTCATTTTGCATCGCAGTAGTCATCAGTTTCGTTGGTGGACGTCCGGGTATGATTTCGGCAGCTACAGGAGCCATGGCACTGGTCATGGTTGACTTGGTTGCCGACCACGGTCTGCAATACCTACTTGCTGCAACCTTGTTGTGCGGTGGTATTCAAGTCGTTATGGGCATCTTAAAGCTGGGTAATCTGATGCGTTTTGTGTCGCGCTCAGTCGTTATCGGTTTTGTGAATGCGCTGGCAATTTTGATATTTGCCGCGCAGTTGCCTGAGCTCAACCCTGCCACTGAACGCGTTGGTCTGACGGTTTATATAATGACTGCTGCAGGTTTGGCGATTATTTATTTATTTCCCCTCATTCCTAAAATTGGTCGCGTTATTCCATCGCCACTGATTTGTATTGTAGGTTTGACAGCTGTTGCCATGTATATGAATCTTGATATTCGTAACGTTGGTAGTATGGGCGACTTGCCAGATTCATTACCGATGTTTTTGCTTCCTGATATTCCCCTAAACTTGACTACCTTACTTATTATCGCGCCTTATTCTATCGCGCTTGCCATCGTAGGTTTGTTGGAATCTATGATGACAGCAACCATTGTCGATGAGCTGACCGATACAGCAAGCGATAAAAACCGTGAATGCCGTGGTCAAGGTATCGCTAACGTCGTATCAGGATTCTTTGGCGGTATGGCTGGCTGTGCAATGATTGGGCAGTCAATGATTAACGTAAAATCTGGTGGGCGTACCCGTTTATCATCGCTCATCGCTGGTGTCGTACTACTGATTATGGTGGTGTTTTTAAATGATTGGGTCAGCTTGATACCGATGGCGGCGCTGGTAGCTGTGATGATTATGGTATCTATTGGTACCTTTAACTGGCAGTCTATTCGTGAATTTAAGACCCATCCTATGTCATTTAATATTGTCATGCTAGCGACAGTTTTGACCACCGTCTTTACTCACAACTTAGCATACGGCGTCGGTGTTGGCGTACTATTATCTGCTTTAGCTTTTGCTAACAAAATTGGTCAATTCTTAACCGTATTTAGCGAATATGATGACAGTAGCAATACGCGTTATTATTACGTTCAAGGGCAAGTGTTCTTTGCATCTACCACGCAGTTTTTGCAAAGCTTTGATACCAAAGAGGCATTAGATAATGTTCACATCGATGTGAGCCAAGCGCATTTTTGGGATATCAGCGCAGTAGATACCTTGGATAAGCTGGTGATACGCTTGCAGCGCGAAGGTATTGAGGTAAAAGTCGTTGGATTGAACAGTGCCAGCCGTACGCTTATCGATCGTTTTTCGATTCATGATCGCCGAGATATTGGCTTATTAGATTAGCACTGTATGTGTGTTATCAAGCTGATATAAACGAGTGGTTTATTGATCAGTAATTATATTGGTATATAAATCAGGTTGGGCAGTTGAGCGCCATATCTCGACTGCCCAGCTTGCATTTAAGTTATTGAGATGATGTGATGCCTCTATGAGTAATTTGAAGCCAGATAGCGTAATTGCCTGCTTAGACTGCCCAAACCATGTGCAAGCTGTATTGGAAGCAAGCATGTGGGCGTCTATCCGCTTGCAAGCCCCGATTGGACTGCTGTATTCGGTGCCAAGCTTACAGCAAAAGGCAGCCGTTGATTATTCAGGCTGCCTCAATATTGATGATGAAAATACCTTACTAGATCAATTCACTACAAAAGAGCACTTGAGTAATTGCGAGTTAAAAGCGCAAGGTAAGCTTCTTTTACATCAAGCAAGCAGCTATTGCGAGCAGCAACGTCACAAAATCAAGACTTATACGCTGCATCGGCATGAAAAGCTCGATGACAGTATTAATTATGTTGATGACCAAGCCCAACTTATCGTGATTGGTCATCATGTCACTTGTAAATCGACTCTAAGCCAGCTTATCCGCTCAAGTCACTGCCCCATTTTGGTGACTCATGCACCATTTTTGCCCCCTACCAGTGCTTTATTTGCGTTTGATAATAGTCCTACTTCGCATAAAATGCTGAATTGGCTCTGTAAAACACCTTTAGTACGCGCCTTGATGATCCATATCGTCATGGTCGGCAAAGAGAATTCTGAAAACTGCGATGCATTACGTGAAGCCTACGCGCGCCTAAAACAAGCTGGTATTAAATGCAAAAAAACCTTGCTCGACTGCCGTGATGTCACTGCAGCGCTAACCTACTATCAACGTGACAACGATATTGGTCTACTGATGACAGGTGCTTTTGCCCAGCCGCGTTTGATTGAGCTACTCAAAGGCAGTGACACCAAAAAGCTATTAGGTAGCACCACTACTCCGTACTTATTGTTCCCCAAGGCCTAAAGACAGCCTCTTAGCTTATTCTTTTTGACACTCAGGCTACCTGTTTATCGATATAGAGACTACTCTTTATATCGATAAACAGGTAGCCTTTGTCTTTTCTAGCTGTTTTTATATCCTACAATCATTTAGCAAATCATCACAGGAAATAAAGCCATATCCTCCCCCAAGTGATTAAAAAGTTAGTTATAATAAAGTTTGTATTCATGTAACGTCACAGGTTAATTGTCTATTTATACACAGTAAAATGAGGATTATATTTGCTGTATAGACGCCATTTTTGTCATTATGCTAATGATTTTGAGTAAATGCGCCTTATTTTACCTTCCCCCTTGAGTAAGTTTGGCACAATTCTTGAATCATTTAATATAAGCATGATTATAATATGTTGCATCAAATGGCATCTATTGACCTGCGACATCACCCATATAAGGATTTTTTTATGAAGCTAATCACTGCGATCTTAAAACCGTTTAAGCTCGATGATGTGCGTGAAGCGCTTTCTGACATTGGTGTAAAAGGCGTGACCGTCACTGAAGTCAAAGGTTTCGGTCGTCAAAAAGGTCATACTGAGCTCTATCGCGGCGCCGAGTACGTGGTGGATTTTTTGCCTAAAGTAAAAGTGGAAGTGGCGGTGATGGATGAGATGGTTGAGCCAGCTATTGAAGCTATCACGCGTATCGCTAGTACCGGTAAAATCGGAGACGGTAAGATATTTGTGACCAATCTCGAGCAAGTCATTCGTATTCGTACGGGTGAGACAGGTCCTGACGCTATCTAAGCGCAAGACTTACCTATAAATATCTCTTTATAGGTCATACCGATCTCTGTATTGCATATATTCAAGGGGGAATTAACATGCAAAATCAAATCTTTGAGCTCCAGTACGCGCTAGATACGTTTTACTTTTTAATGTGTGGCGCGCTTGTCATGTGGATGGCTGCGGGCTTCACAATGTTAGAGGCAGGGCTGGTTCGCTCAAAAAATACTGTCGAAATCCTAACAAAAAATATCGCGCTTTTTGCGACTGCCTGTACCATGTACATGATATGCGGTTATGCCATCATGTATGACGGCAATCTGTTTTTGAGTGGTATTGCAGGCACCGAAAGTTTGGTCACTGATGCATTAGCTACCTCAGCTGAAAACGGCTTTAATGGCGATGCCGTTTACTCCAGCGCGTCCGACTTTTTCTTTCAAGTGGTCTTTGTAGCCACCTGTATGTCTATCGTCTCAGGCGCGGTCGCTGAACGTATGAAACTATGGGCATTCTTACTGTTTGCCGTGGTGATGACTGGTGTCATTTATCCATTAGAAGGCAGCTGGACATGGGGTGGCAAGGAAGTCTTTGGCTTATATAGTCTAGGCGACTTGGGTTTCTCTGATTTTGCAGGCTCTGGCATCGTACATATGGCAGGTGCGGCGGCGGCGTTATCAGGTGTACTACTCTTAGGAGCGCGCCTCGGTAAATACGGCGTTAAAGGCGAGATACGCGCTATTCCTGGTGCAAACTTACCACTGGCAGCGCTTGGTACCTTAATCTTGTGGATGGGCTGGTTTGGCTTTAACGGTGGTTCAGTATTAAAACTGGGTGATATCGCTAGCGCCAATTCTGTCGCTGTCGTGTTTTTGAATACCAATGCCGCCGCTGCTGGTGGAGCGATTGGTGCCTTGCTCATCGCACGCCTTATATTTGGTAAAGCCGATTTAACCATGCTCTTAAATGGTGCATTGGCAGGTTTGGTTGCCATCACTGCAGAACCTTTAACGCCGTCAGCACTACAAGCTACCTTATTTGGTATGACTGCTGGTGTCATCGTTGTCTTATCGATTTTACTACTAGACAAAATAAAAATTGACGATCCGGTAGGCGCTATTTCTGTCCATGGTGTGGTGGGTTTATTTGGTCTGCTTATTGTACCGCTGACCAATCCGGCGGCGTCATTGCTTGGTCAACTAGTAGGTGCTGCGACTATTTTTGCATGGGTCTTTATAAGCAGCTTAATCGTTTGGAGCATTATCAAGTTTGTCATCGGTCTGCGTATCTCTGAAGAAGAAGAATATCAAGGTGCTGATATTGCCGAATGTGGTATGGAAGCCTATCCAGAATTTATAAGATAGGGGATATATTAATAACTCCGCTTTAAGAATGCTGTAGTGCTGCTAGCAGGGATTTCAAAGTCTCTGCCACGCATTGCTCACAGTTTACGATGAACATCTATCCTAGCAAAGCTATAGTTAGCTTATACCGCTTTTGTTTTGAGATGAATATCTAATCAGGATCTTAATTTCACTTTAAACAGAAATATAACAACAGACACTACTAAAAATCCCGCAATACCTTTCGGCAATGCGGGATTTTTTTATCCTTTATTAAGACTTAGCTTAATAAAGAGAGTTACAGTAACTCAGACTTATTTCTTTTTCCACGTTTGGCTACGTGAGAATGGCCCTAAATGACCTTTTAGATCAAGATTGCTACCATTCAAGTTAGCAGTCAATTTATAAGTCTTGTTCTTTTCAGGGTCAGTAATCTTACCACCACTGTATTTACCATTACCATCAGCTTTTAGTCCAGAGATAATCGTCATACCAACGTGCTTCTGACCTTTCTCTGACACGGTGCTGATAAGCTTACCAGTCAACACGCCATTTGACTCGGTGATTTTAACCACGCCTTTTGGCTTGCCTTCGTCATAAGTCTGCCAAGTAGTATTGGCTAATGGATCAGCAGCGAATGCCATGCTTGCTAAACTGATACCAGCAATTGCTAATGTAGTTTTTGCGAATAGTTTCATAAATAGACTCCCTTCATTCAATGATTATTAGAAACGATATGTTTCTATGTCCTAAGCTCATCCTTTGCCAACAATTTTTTATTACAGCTCAGTGGTACTATATTCAGTTTTCGCTCATTAGTACAGCAAATACCAAATGACCAATTTACTCTTTATAAAAAATCTGGACAGCATAAGCGTTGTCTTGACCCATTATAAGCAATTTTAAGAATTTGCCTAGTAATTTTTTTATAGTTTATTATTTCTATAAAATCAAAACCATATCAATAAGTTACAAGAAAGGATTGTCTATAATTTTGCCCGATTGGTCATCTTTTTCTTTTGACTTAGCCTCATTATTGCTATAAAGACTTTTACTTTCGAAGGCGCTTAAAATTTTACCGCTAAGCTCATGCAGTTGCTTTGCCTGCTCATATCCAGTGTCATTTAAGACCAGATTAATGTCTCCATAAATAATAATTTTATCTTCTTGATTTTCGATTACCAGCTCACCAATTTGCATGCTTTGGTGGTTATTAGCAAATGGGTCAATCATTTAATCCCCCTTTTTTCATGAGTACCATATTACAGGATGTATCAGAATCACACAGGTTTAGCAATATTTAAACGACCTATGTTTGCAATTGTGTCATGAGCCATTCAAAAATTGCTACTACGAATAGTATCCAAGCAGGCTCTTCTACCTCTGTGGTTGGTAGATCTATCGCTTCACCAGCCTTTAGCGGTAGATCCAGAGCTTGTACTTTAGTTTTTGCATCAAGTACCGGCAAGACGTCAATACCAATTTTAGACGTCAATTCGTCAATACTAATTATTTCTATACGCTCAGATTCGTCGTTTGGCGCATAGTAAACACCTGCTTGATTGATCGCTGGAATATAAACGGCTTTAAAAAAATGACTGGGCACCAGTACCCGCCCTGCTAGTTGCTTAGCTTTTTTATCAGTAAATGCAACCCCTGTGACAGTATAGACTTCACCATATTGCTGCGTTAAATAGCGAGTCGCCGATTCAATATTGCGCCAGATATAGCGATTATTACGTGGTGATTGCGGGGCTATATTAGCAAGGCTAAAGCTATCATACTGCTGACTTCGATTGGCCATGTCACCATTAGGCGCTAAATGTCCGCGGTCATAACCTGAGCCTGAATAGTCAGAGAGCTTGGCACGCATGGACTGTGGCAATCGGCTTTCTTCATGAAAGCTGTCTTCACGGTCGATTTGTTTGGCCTGCTGTAAACGCTTACGATCCAGATATTCTGCTGACCATAATGGTGTACGTGATATACCAGAATACATGACAGCGAAACCGTCCATACATAGTGCTTGGGTATTATTACTGAGCTTCGTATTGCTGAATTCAGGATAGACACCGCCATAAAATGATTGGCTGCATTGTGTGAAATCCTCAGCATGTGCCGTTGATACGCTTAAAACGGTAGCAATTATTACCGTTATCGTGCTGTTTTTT
This sequence comes from Psychrobacter sp. S4(2024), assembly GCF_036861305.1. Classification (NCBI taxonomy): domain Bacteria; kingdom Pseudomonadati; phylum Pseudomonadota; class Gammaproteobacteria; order Moraxellales; family Moraxellaceae; genus Psychrobacter; species Psychrobacter sp. S4(2024). The sequence continues at coordinate 104,548 of NZ_JAZAQR010000005.1, forward strand.
AGATTAAATCTTCGCTTAAAAACACTTCTCATGCAACTTTCAACCATTTATGCTTACTATTACGTATGCTCTATCCTAGCAGGCGTCTACCAATAAAGAAAGATACTGCGCACACCGTGACATTTTAAATGCTATCCGCTATACTAGGTCCTGCAAAAATCAGTGCCTGTATATCATATACAGTATTTAAAAGCTTGGAGTCCTAATCAGATTATCAATGGTCTGTGTAGTATTTAAGTGAGTATGACTCAAAACGGTGAAGTGGGTGAGTGGCTGAAACCGCACGCCTGGAAAGTGTGTATACGTTAATAGCGTATCGAGGGTTCGAATCCCTCCTTCACCGCCAATCTTAGTTATTCCCTGTTTTCCCAATCTGTCCTACCCCCTCTTAAATATCCCTCAAAAACTGTTAAGATAAATCCTATAGTTTTCTCATGCTTGTTTTTCTGATATCACCTTCTACGATTTTCTTATCACTAAATTTACATTAATAGATGATTTCTTCAACCTTAAACTGCTTTAACTCTCTCTTCCAGCACTTATCGTTAAATTTGCCTTTCCTAGTAACAACAATGAGACGTTATCTCAAAACAGGGTGCGTTATGATGGGATCAAACAGTCTCTTATCAAACACGCTATAGCGTCCAAACTAATATCCCATAGAAGATCCATTGAATATATTGCCTTTAAACAATCGTATACCCCTGCCAAAAAACTTCATGATGCTAGTGCGAGTTATATTAACCATTATCGGTAGCCTTATGATCGTCGACTGTACGATTTTGATGGCAGTAGGTAAGGTAAATTTTGGTTCTGTTGTACCCTTCTTAGTAGGTATGGTGTTTGTTGCTCATGGTATTTTTTGGCGTAATATAATAAGATTTATCTATCAAAATCGTTGGTTAAACCGTCTGTGGTATGGGCTATGGATGGCGTTTTTTATCTGGTTGATCAGTTTTGGTATTTTTGCTTATGCATTACAGCAGCAGATTAAACAAAGTGCTAAACCTATACCTGAAGTCGCTGCCATCATTGTGCTAGGGTCAGGTACGGTCGCAGGCAAACCCACACCAACACTTGCCAAACGCTTAGATACTGCCGCGCCCCTTATAGATTCACAAAAAAGCGCGCTAGTCATCACTAGCGGTGGTATAGGTTTTGGTCAGACACGTAGCGAAGCCTATATTATGGCAACCTACTTGTACGATACATATGACATTCCTCTTAAGCATATTTTGCAAGAAGGTCAAAGCACGAGTACAGCAGAAAACCTTATTTATAGCCAAGAGATATTAGCGGCAAAAGGCATTTCTATCGCAGAACCCATCGCTATCGTGACCAGTGATTTCCATATCATTCGCGCCGCAAACATCGCTCGGCATCAAGGCTACGTGCAACCTATTATGATTGCCAGCCCTACTCCGTTATCCATCCGCTATAATGCGTGGTTTAGAGAGTACTTTGCCTTTGTCAGTGGTTGGCTTTTTGGAGAATACTAGACGGTTTTCATAGTACTTCTCTTTTTGATTAGTTAAAGCGATTGATACTTTTTAGATAAAATAATAATAAGGGACGCTGTTATGATCGTAGATATTTTGTTGACGATACATTTTATCCTACTGATACTGATTTCTTTACGGGTCTTATCTCGTCATGATTTGACCTCGCCCGCTAGATTAGCATGGATTGTCATTCTGTTTATTTTGCCTTATTTTGGCGTGCTGATTTACTGGATGTTTGGTGAAGTGCATTTGGGTCATGACTTTGGGCAAAAACGCGACGATATCATTAAGCGATTAAATACTCATAGTCCAAGCGTTCTTGGTCATGAGACGACGTTAGAGAAGATGATCAAGCCTGCTTATCAAGCTTCCTTTGCTTATGCAGCAAAAGCCACCGGTTTTCATACTATGGAGGGTAATCAGGCAGAGCTCATGGCAGATGCAAGCGAAACACGCAGACGCATGATTGCCGATTTTGATGCTGCAACAGACCATATACATGTGCTGTATTATATTTGGCTCGTCGATGGCATGGGTATTGATACCGCGCAAGCTCTCATTCGAGCAGCAAAGCGCGGCGTTACTTGTCAAGCAATGGTTGATGGCATGGGCTCACGGAAGATGGTGAGCTCAAAGATATGGCAAGAAATGCAAGATGCTGGCGTACAAGTCAGTGTAGCTCTCCCCCTAACCAACTTTGTAAAAGTAATGCTGTTTAGCCGTATTGATCTGCGTAATCACCGCAAAATTACCGTTATTGATGGCAAAATTGGCTACTCTGGTAGTCGTAACTGCGCCGATCCTGAATTTATGGTAAAGCCAAAATATGCGCCGTGGGTCGATATTATGCTGCGTATTGAAGGACCTGTGGTCGCGCAGAATCAGATGTTATTTGCCAGTGATTGGCTGATTGAAAACCCAGATACTTCGCTTGATAGCTTTTATTATGATAGCACGCCAAAGCCTAATGGCTTCCCTGCCCAAGTTTTTTCAGATGGTCCTACTCAGCGGCACGGTACCACGCCACAGTTTTTAGGTGCTTTGATTAGCCAAGCGCAAGAGACGCTGATTATCTCTACGCCTTATTTTGTGCCCGATTATTCACTCGTCAGTATTTTATGCGCTACCGCCTATCGCGGGGTTGAAGTGACGATGGTTTTTCCAAAAAATAACGATTCCTTTATCGTTGCCGCGACCAGTCGCAGTTATTATTGGCAATTGCTCGAAGCGGGGGTAAAAATTTATGAATATAAACCAGGCTTGTTACACGCCAAGACCTTGACGATTGATGGTGAAATTAGCTTAATTGGCTCGACCAATTTAGACTTGCGTAGCTTTGATTTGAATTATGAGAATAACGTTGTCTTTAGCGATAAAAAGCTGACGGCGGATATTATCGAGCGCCAATACCAATATATCGCTGACTCAGACGAAGTAACACGTGAAGAGGTCAAAAACTGGCCACTATCTTCTAGGATTTGGAACAACATCATTGCTACGATGGGACCTGTTTTATAAGCCCATCAGGTTATTTTGTGAAGTGTCTTGATAAGATGACATAGCGATAAGTAAACTTATAAGTTCGTTGTTTTCTGCAAAATATATATGACAAACTTGGCTTCAGTTGCAAATGTTTCGGTTGCAACTGAAGCTAGTAGCGCTTGTCTTTTTTCGCTATGCGCACGATATGCATAAGGAGTCATAGTCAGCAAATCAGCCAAATTATCTGCTGATAATTCTAACTCAGTACTAACATTATAAGTATTAAACAGCGTAAAATAGGGGGCTAACTCCTGCAAAAACTTGTCAGAATCGTGCTCACGAACATCGTCAAACAAAGCCTTACGCATCGTTGCTAAATGCCCGATATCTGGCTTAGCAATGATTAAATAACCCTCATCGCTTAATACTTCCTTGAACGCTTCTGGCAGAATGGGACTAAAAATACTGCTAATCCCATTGATACTTTGCGCACGTAAGGGCAAATGAGCAGCACTGGTTACTAATGGATAAATCACTGCTGTTTCAATACCATCGTTCTTATCTTGCTGATTCCAAAGAGAACTTGCTGCCTTGCTCGCTTTTGCAAGCTCTACTATGGCAGGTTTACTAATATCTGCCGCAATAAGTGTATCCATACCCGTCTGAGCCATCGCTTGGGTGTAATAACCTTCGCCGCAACCGATATCTAGCCAATTGACTGGTTTACCAGTTTGTTCAGATGGCAACTCGTTTTTTGCTAATAGTTCCACCATTTTTTGGCAGATCAGTGCCTGTAATGGCTGATAATGCCCTGCATTTAAAAACCGTTTCCGTGCCTCAATGGACGCTTGACTATCACCCGGTGCTTTAGATTTTTTTTGTTGGACAGGTAGCAGATTAACGTAACCCTGACGCGCCACATCAAAAGGATGCGCAGTTTGTTTTGGGTGCAAGCTACCATCACAGCGCCATGTATCGATTGCGGGCTGCAGTGGCGACTGACAAAGGGGACAAATAAATAAGGACACAGGCATCTCAAATCATAGCAATATGGCTGTTATTTTACCAAAATTCAGCCATGCTAAGTATTAAAAGGTATGAGAAAAGATAGTATGAGAAACAAAAAAGCCATCTCAAACTTGTTGAGATGGCTTTTTAATGAAGAATATCGAGATTAATCTGAGTTACTGTTTTAACGCAGCTTTAACGTCATCAATCCAAGGATAACCAAGATAATGGCGATAATCCAAAACCTTGCGACCACTTGGGTTTCTTTCCAGCCAATCTCTTCAAAGTGATGATGCAGAGGTGCCATGCGAAATACGCGCTTTTTGCGTAGCTTATATGAGCCAACCTGTAGCATTACCGACAGTGCTTCTGCAACGAACAGTCCACCCATAATTGCGAAAGCGATTTCTTGACGGGTCATCACCGCAATGGTACCGAGCATCGCGCCCAGTGACAGCGCACCCACATCACCCATAAACACTTGCGCTGGATGGGCGTTAAACCATAAAAAGCCAAGCCCTGCGCCAATCATCGCGCCACAGACAATAATGACCTCAGAGTTATAGGCAATATAAGGTACGTGCAAGTAATCCGCAAAGCGTACGTCACCAGAGACATATGCCATTGCGCCCAAGCCTGCAGCAACCAAGACCACTGGCAAAATCGCCAAGCCATCCAAGCCATCAGTTAAATTGACCGCGTTAGAGGCGCCATTAATCACAAAGTAAGTAAAGATAATAAAGCCAATACCAAACGGCACTGTCGAAAATGGAATCATCCAATCTTTAAAAATAGGTATTAATAAATCCTGCATCTCGCGAGTCGTCGCAATATCTGGCTGAAGTGTGGCAATATAATATAAAGAAATGCCGACGAATAATGCGCCCATCGAGAGCCAAAAATATTTTTTGCGAGCAATTAGACCTTTTGGGTTCTTATATTTAATTTTGAGCCAATCATCCGCCCAGCCTACCGCACCAAAGATAATCATGACAATGAGCAAAATCCAAACGTACGGATTATTCAAACGCGCCCAAAGCAAGGTTGATACCCCAATCGCGCTTAAAATCAGCACTCCACCCATGGTCGGGGTGCCAGTTTTGACCAAATGCGACTGTGGTCCATCATTACGAATCGCCTGACCGTACTTAAGTGCACGCAAACGTCGAATAACGCGATTACCAAAAATCATGCTAAAAGCAAGGGCGGTAACGACCGCCAGTAACGCACGCAGCGTCAAAGAAGAAACCGCATAAAACGGGGCATAATAATGACCAAGCCAGCTAAACAACCAAACTAACACCGCCTACTCCTCGACTAGCGCATTGATAAGTGTTTCCATTTCCATGGAACGAGAACCTTTAAACAACACCGTACAAGGTTGCGCCTGCTGCGCTTGCAAATAAGGTTTCAAATACGCCAATAAACCGTTTTTATCGGTAAACGCATGGGCATTGATATCAGAAATCTCCTGCGCACCTTCTACTGTATAAGGGGCATATTCACCAACGCAAAGCAGTACATTAATACCTGTGGTTGCAATGGTACGACCCAAGCTTCGATGCTCGCTCACTGCAGCCTCACCTAACTCAGCAATATCGCCTAATACCATCACTTGCGTACCCGTTTGTGCTGCCAATACTTTGGCAGCCGCCCGTACCGAATGTGGATTGGCATTATAAGTATCATCAATCAGTCGATGCATGCCTAACAGCTGACTGTTCAAGCGACCTTTGGCAGGACGCGCATTTTCAAGTCCGACGACGATATCACTAACTTCAATATTTAATGCATGGGCACAAGCAGCAGCAGCCAAGGCATTATTGACATTGTGCTCGCCCGCTAGTGGCAAGTTGATATCATGGACTTGATTGCCGATATGCAGCTTAAATTCACTGCGTTCAGGCTCGACATCTAAATGGCTGGCACTGACATCAGTATTACCAAAACCAATCACGTGTGATGTATGCTTTTCAGCGATACGGCGTAATTGATTGGTAAAATCATCTTTATCTGGGACAATTGCAAATTGGCTATCATTCAAGGTGTGGTAAATCTCAGCCTTGGTTTGGCAAATCCCTTCACGGCTGCCAAACTCACCCAAATGCGCCGTACCAATATTTAAGATACACGCAACATCTGGCTGGACAATCTCCGTAGTATAAGCAATTTCGCCAATATGGTTTGCGCCCAATTCCAAAATAGCATAGCGATGATGATCGGATAATTCGAGCAACATCATCGGTACGCCCAAGTCATTATTTAGGTTGCCACGCGTGATAAGCGTTGGGGCAAGTCTGCCAAAGATACTACCCAGCATCTCTTTACAGGTGGTCTTACCGCTAGAGCCAGTAATAGCAATAACGGTTAAATTTTGATGCTGTTGACGACGATATGCAGCCAATTGTCCTAACGCTAAACGGGTATCGCTCACCACTAACTGCGGAATACTATTTGCATCAGCTGTAGCAATAGGGCCGGCGACGATAGCCGCAACCGCACCTTGCGCGATGGCAGTATCGAGATAATCGTGACCATCAAAATTGTCACCCGTTAACGCTAAAAATATATCACCAGGCTTTATCGTACGGGTATCGGTGGCAATACGAGTGCTCATTACATCGTTTTCTGAGCCGGATTGTCCCTCACTCATCTGCCAATGCCCGTCGAGTGCTGCGGTTGCCGCGAGCAGATTGTCTGCTTGCCAAACATACAGCCCTTGCGACTGAATGCTGTTATCGTTGTCGGCTGTCATAATGATTACCTTATATATGATGACTACTTATTTATTTTTTATAGTTAACGACTAATACTTTTTAAATAGCATGGAAAACTAACTGTAAGCGCTATTATTTATCTATAAATGCTATACACGCCCTGCTTGTTTTAAGGCGTTTTGCAAAATAACACTGTCGTCAAAATCATAACGAACATGGTTAATTTCTTGATAGGTCTCATGACCCTTGCCCGCGATAACGACGATATCATCAGCCGCTGCTTGATTGACCGCATACTCAATCGCTGCTTGGCGCGCAGGCTCAATATGGGTACGCTGATATTGCTCAGTGCTCATCCCTGCCTGCATATCTTGCAATATCGCATTGGGATCTTCGGTGCGTGGATTGTCTGCCGTTAACACGACTTTATCCGCGCCTGCCAATCCTGCTTGCGCCATCAAAGGACGTTTGCCCGCATCACGGTCGCCACCGCAGCCAAACACTGCCCATAGCTGGCCTTTGCAGTGGGTTTTGAGACTGGCAAGCACCTGACTTAAGGCATCAGGGGTGTGAGCATAATCAACGATGAAACAACCATCATTCGATGGTACACGCTGCATACGCCCAACCGCACCTTGTAGCTGCGGGATAAGGGTCGCAATGCTTTCAAGACTAATTCCTAAAGCTACAGCAGCTGCGATAGCAGCAAGTAAATTTGCCACGTTAAAACGTCCCAATAATGGGCTAACGATATCTAAATGATTCATTGTCCCATCGTCGAAATCTGTACGCAGGCTGATCTCTACACCTTGTAAACTTGGCGTGATATTAGCGGCGACGAAGGTAGCTGTTTTTAGTGAATCTAAGCTGTATGTCCAAACGGTCAAGTTGCTAGCGTGTGCGGTGTCGAGCATAATCTGGGCATGCTCGTCATCGATATTGATAATAGCGTGGGTCAAATCCGGAAAATGGGCTTTATCAAATAGCTTGGCTTTAGCCGCTGCGTACTCTGCCATATCAGCATGATAATCTAAATGATCGCGACTCAGGTTAGTATAAATCGCCACCGACACTGGCATATCTTGCAGACGCTGCTGATCTAAACCATGTGAGCTGGCTTCCAATGCTAGTAGTTCAGCACCTTCTTTGCCCATTTGATATAAAAATTGCTGGACCGCTAAAGCATCTCCCGTGGTATGGCTGGCTTGCACCAAAGCGCCAAGCCGACCATTACCCGCCGTGCCCATGACTGCGCTACTCATACCGGTGAGCTGGGTGAGTTGTGCCACCAATTGACTAATAGTGGTTTTGCCATTGGTGCCCGTCACGGCTATGACAGTTGGTAATGTCACGGGCTGCTGATACTGCAAACGTGCTTGAATTAAGCTGCCCAGAAAATCACGGATATGAGGTACATATAATACGGGGCAAGGCAAAGTACCTAATTGCTGCTGTGCGATAGATTTTGCATTATCAGTTTTAGTCAATTCGAGATTGGCATGAGGCGGAACATTAGCGGTGGCAAGCAAAGCTAGAGGGTCGATTTCCGATAGGATAAAAGCCGCATTGTTAGCGGCTTCATAAAGGTGGTCACGGCTTTTTTGGCAATTTGGCGTATGGCTTTTTAACAAGATGAACACGTCGTTGCTGGCTAATTGACGGCTGTCTAAACAGAACTGTTGGAATGGCATATTGATCACCGTATCCAGTTGAACAGCGGTCATTTGATGCGATAACTCGCTAACAGCTGCGGTCATATTCGCTGTAAATACCTGCTGTAGACTATGTCTATCGTCGCTGCTACTAGCTGCAAGCAGCTGTTGCAAGGTAACTGTGATACTGCTTGGCGACGAGGTAGACAGGGTCATTGGCAAATCCTAAACGGTTAAAACACATCAAATAGTTAAGAGGTGGATATTAAAAAATTTACTTTTATATCTATTGAGCTTCGGTTTTGAGCGGCTTATCTAAAGGCACATTATATAAACGTAGTGCCTCTTTCATTACATTATGGAAAACAGGAGCCACGGTTAAACCAGCATAAATCTGACCACGCGGGTCTTCGATTAACATGACACCGACCAGTTTTGGATTAGAAGCTGGTGCCATACCCGCAAAGACATTACGATACTGGTCAGTATAGTAGCCACCTTTTGGATTGATACGGCGCGAGGTTCCTGTTTTACCAGCAACGCGGTAACCATCAATAGCCGCACCTTTAGCCGTACCGCCGTCTTCTGTGACACTTTCCATCATCTGTACGATGGCCATCGCTTGTTCATGCGCCATAATACGTTTGCTTGGTAGCGCTTTGTCATTTTTATTCAACGTTAGCGGATGCATGACGCCACCTGCCGCCAGCGCTGAATAAGCTTGCGCTATCTGTGCCAGCGTCACCTGTATACCATAGCCATAACTGACCGTTGCCCGTCTCGAAGTTTCTTTTTCTTCTGGTGTCACCACAAGCCCACTGCCTTCACCTGGGAATTGCAGTGGTGTTTTTGCCCCAAAGCCAAACTGTCTTTGCATATTGGTAATGCCGTCAGCCGGTAGAGACAAAGCAATCTTGGTCGAGGCGACGTTACTAGATTTCTGTAGTAGCGTTGCCATCGTGATCCGCCCTAAATTATTATGGTCACGAATCGTATAACCACGGACACGGATAGAGCCAGGATTGGTATCGATCAAAGTAGTGGCAGTGTATTTCCCTGAATCTAAAGCCGCAGCAACGGTGAATGGCTTCATGACTGAACCGGGTTCAAAGACATCAAGGAGCGCACGGTTACGCTGATTTTCACCCGTCATCTCATTTAGATTATTAGAGTTAAATGACGGCCATGTCGATAGCGCCAGTACTTCACCAGTTTGTACATCGACTACCATACCTGTCGACCAGCGCGCTTTTTGCAAACGCCCCGCCTTTTCTAGCTCTTTATAAAGCAAATATTGCAAACGCGAATCAATGGTCAATGTCACATCTTTGCCCGGCACTTCTGGTTCAACCTGTTTGATTTCTTTAAGACTGTTTTGTTTGGCATCTTTGAGCACCAAAACCTTACCATCATCACCCGCCAGCTCTTTCTCATACTGACGTTCGATACCAGCACGTCCTTCGTAACCACCTTCAGGATCGTTGGCATTTTGTCCCATGAAACCTAGTAGTTGCGAGTTAGGCTGTGGCTGCGGATAATAGCGCTGAAAAAAGTTTTTCTCATTAACACCAGGAAAATCAAGCGAGCTAACGCTTTCTGCAATCTCCGGCGTTACTTTATTTAATAGTGGTAAATAATGCGAGCCTGCACCCGATGGCAGCGCTGCTTTGACTGCCACTTCATCCGTTACATCAATAGTGGGATCGATAGCTGTCACTCTTTTTAGCTCATCGGCTGAGATATTGGCAGCCGCCGCAAGCGTCGTCAAATCCATATTGTCTAAGCGCTTTTGCATACGTGCGATAAGCTGCGGACTTTCAGGATTGGTGATAATAATACGCTTAAGCTCGTAGTATTCACGGGCATAGTCATGCGGGCTAAAAGAGACTGTCGCAAGTGGTGCACTGACAGCCAATGGCAAATCGTTGCGATCCGTAATCATGCCACGATAGGATTTTTGCGTGCGTACACTGGTGATGAGCTCATTGCCTTTATCTTGATAAAACTGAGTATTGGCAATTTGAATATAGTAAGCACGACCGATAAGTGCCACTAAAATAAGCAGCGCTATACCCCAAATCAAACGGAAACGGTTCTTATCTTGTTCGACACCGCCGCGAGAGGAAGCGCCAGACGCTTTACCCAAAATTGATCTTTTGCTTTTTAGGTTTTTGACACTGGTATAAGCACCCTGTTCTTCATTCTTCTTTAAGCGACCAAATAGCTTGGCTTTACGGCCATCATCTGATTTATGGTCAGGCTTGCTACTCGTTTGCCCAGATTTGGCCGCACTAGCACGGCGTAGTGGCTTAGTAACCTTGCCGCTGGCTGGTTTTTTGCTGGTCGCTTTAGCACTGGGTTTTTTATCGCTCATTGTCCTGCCTCCGCTAGGTCAGAATCGGTAGCAGCAGCCTTAACGGGTACATCGCTCACAGCATCAGCTTCGAAAACATCAGAATCATTCGTCGTTAAAGTATCTGGAGTACTGGCATCAGGGTCCACGAGTGCAACTGCTGTCGCAGCACCTGGCTGGATAATCAGCTTATCTTTGAGTGTCGGTGAAAACATCCCAAGCTCAGCAACGGCACGACTGGCAATCTGCGGCGTCGCACTAAAGGTCTGCTGTTCAATAAGCAGACGCTGATGCTCAACTTGTAATTTTCGCTCTTGTTTTTTCATGTCTTGCAAGGTTTTATAATCCTGATGATATTGCTGAACACCTTCAGCCGTTTTGATGCCACTCCATACAATACCAGCCGCCAACAGTACCAATATAGCCACATAGATATTTGATATTTTAAATTTACGCACAAATAAGGCGCCAACATCGGTATTTGATGGCGTTGCGGCGCGGCGGTTTGCAGGTTTGTCGGATATTGCCATGACAATCTCAAAAAAGTGAACTTCAAAATATAAAAAGCGATAACCATTTACGAGTTATAAAACTCTTATAAGCCATCAGCACCATCAATAAAAACAATACCAAGCAAAAAAGTAACTGCTGAGCCTAGCAGATAATGTTTACAGCTTTTTAACAGCCGCGTAATCATTAAAACATTCAGTCATATTTAAACCACATAAGTTAATAATGGCATTCATGGATGAATATCTGCTACATAGTCAGCATCAGTACGTGTTGCCATGCGTAACCATGCACTACGCGAGCGTGGGTTATGACTTATCTCTGCTTTACTTGGACCGACCCGTTTAGGCTTACTAAAGTAACGCGGACGCTTGGGCGGCATCGGCAAATTCTCATCTTCTGGATATTGCCCTTTACTATGACGCTGCAAAAACTGCTTGATACGTCGATCTTCTAAGGAGTGGAAACTAATCACTGCTAGCTGTCCGCCTACCTTTAATATCGGGATACTTTGCTCTAAAAAGTTATCGACATCACCAAGCTCGTTGTTAATAAAAATCCGCATCGCCTGAAAGCTCTGGGTCGCTGGATGCTTGCCGCGTTGCCAGTTTGGGTGCGCAACTTTTATCACTTCAGCCAATGCTAAAGTAGAGTCGTAACTGTCCATCTGCTTAATCGCACGAGCGATACGGCGACTGTGACGCTCTTCGCCAAATTCATAAAGCACATTGGCCAAGGTTTCATCATCGACCGTCTCAAGCCACTCAGCAACCGACTGCCCGCGGCTGATATCCATACGCATATCGACCGCGCCATCGCGCATAAAACTAAAACCACGACTGCCATCATCAATTTGCGGTGATGAGATACCTAAGTCTGCCATTAAGCCGTCAACTTGAGTGATTCCCATTGCAGCAAGACTGTCTGTTAACGTCGCAAAGCTATCATGCACCACTTTTACGCGACTGTCGCTATTTGCCAATTCACGAGCAACGCTAATGGCCGTTGGGTCTTTATCAAAAACAATCAAGGTTGCGTCATCGGCAAGCTGGCTCAATAGCAAGCGACTATGGCCACCACGACCAAAGGTAGCATCGACGTAGATACCGCTTGCTTGCAAGCTATTTTGACTTTCGTCGTCTGTCTGCTTCGGTAGCGCTTTGACACCCAACACTGCGGCGACTGCTTCTTGCAATAGCACCGCATCATGGACAAAACTCAATTTGTCAGACGTAGCTTGATCTTCACTAGGCTCTTGCATAAGTTTTTGAGTAGAAGTGCTTTCTTCAGAAAACAGACTCGCCGCTGACATAGAATGATCAGGGTCAGAAGGATTGTGATTAGCATTTGGCGTATTTTTTGGCTTACTATTCGATATGGACACAAACAACTCAATAGATGATGGTCAAATTGACCAGTAATAGTAAAAAATCAGATGAAAATAAACAAGTTATGACTTACCTAACATTATTATCGCAAGGATACACGGGTAGTCAAGCGCTAGAAGGGCATTTCGTTAAAAATATCCCATCTCTCTGTTATACTAGCGCTATATTTTACGCTATTTTTCAACGTTGACTTCCATTCTTTCGTTCATATTTTCACTTTTCACTACTACTTTTGACTGTCCCATTCATTAACAACAACATTCTGAGATTTTTATGATGCAACCATCTACTTCTACTAATAGCATACGCCCTGTTCGTACCCGTATTGCCCCTTCGCCTACTGGCTTCCCGCACGTTGGCACTGCTTATATCGCACTGTTTAACTTGGCCTTTGCCAAAGCTCATGGTGGCGAATTTATTTTGCGTATTGAAGACACTGACCAAACGCGCTCGACAGAGCAATCTGAAAAAATGATTTTAGATGCATTGCGTTGGGTCGGTCTTGACTGGGCGGAAGGTCCAGACATCGGTGGTCCACACGCGCCTTATCGTCAGAGCGAGCGTAGCGATATTTATAAAAAGCATGCAGAGCAGCTGATAGAAAACGACCATGCGTTTCGCTGCTTTTGTAGCAGTGAAGAGCTTGATGCCATGCGTGCTGCGCAAATGGCCAATGGTGAAACGCCGCGTTACGACGGTCGCTGTGCCCATTTAGCACCAGAGAAAACCGCGCAATTGGTTGCTGAGGGCAAACCAAACGTCATTCGTATGCGTGTGCCAACCGAAGGCGTCTGTCAGGTACAAGATATGCTGCGCGGTACGGTCGAGATTCCTTGGACGCAAGTGGACATGCAAGTGCTTCTCAAAACCGACGGCATGCCAACTTATCATCTAGCCAACGTTGTCGATGACCACTTGATGGACATCAGCCATGTGTTGCGCGGTGAAGAGTGGCTCAACTCTGCGCCGAAACATCAGCTGCTTTATGAGTATTTTGGATGGGAGATGCCAGTCCTTTGCCATATGCCACTGCTGCGTAACCCTGATAAATCAAAACTGTCTAAGCGTAAAAACCCAACCTCTATCACGTATTACCGTGATGCCGGCGTGCTACCTGAAGCCTTGCTAAATTACCTTGGTCGTATGGGCTACTCCATGCCTGACGAAGCTGAGAAATTTACCTTGGATGAAATGATTGCCAGCTTTGATATTCAGCGTGTGTCACTTGGCGGCCCTATTTTCGATATCGAAAAGCTTAATTGGCTCAATGCAGAATGGCTACGGGCGCTAACGCCAGAAGAACTCAAAAACAAAATCCTCGACTGGGCAAGTAACAGCGATAAATTAACCGCTATCGCAGCAGCGATTCAGCCGCGTATTGAGCTGTTATCTGATGCAGTTAATTGGGGTGGCTTTTATTTCCAAAACCTACCTGATATCAATGCTGAGAGCTTTACCCATAAATTACTCTCGGCTGAACAAATTACTGAGATGCTGCAATTAGCGCTTTGGCAGCTAGAGACCTTACCAACGTGGTCGGAAGAAAACATCTATGCCACCTTAAAAGGTCTTGCTGCTCACCTTGACATTAAAATGCGTGATTTTATGGCGCCGTTCTTCATTGCTATCGCTGGTAGCACCTCATCGACGCCAGTCATGAACTCTATGGCAATTATCGGCGCTGATATGACATTGACACGCTTGCGTCATGCGGTTGACGTACTTGGTGGTTTGGGCAAAAAGAAGCTGAAAAAACTAGAGAAACAAGCGGCAGAGTTGCCAGATTTTTTGGCAGCTGAATAGTTGTTTGTTAATAATATTGTTGATTCATAATACTATTAGTGAATAAAAAAGAGGGGTCAGGCTATTACTGACCCCTTTTTACGTGAATATCAGCATTTGCATACGAATACTGATTCTTTATTTAATACTTAAATTGGAAATAAAAATGGCCGCCAAGACCGTCACCATCGAAAGCAAAGACTATGTCTTTAACACGCTAAAAGAAGCGCAGAAATACTACGATGCCATCGTAAAAGAGCTATACGATACCAAGTTAACCCTCACTACCGGTCAAGATTTTGATGACTTAAAGTGGATATATCTCTCTTATTGCAGTTATATCAATCATAATGTCGATCGATTGAAAGAATCTGACATCATTGGTTTTAAAGGTATCAGCACAGTACAACTAAAAGGTGGGCAATATATCCCCACAGAATGCGGTGCAGTTATTTTTTCAGATGGTACTGAAGAAGAATTCTTTACCGATAAAGCCATCAAAGAGATAGCCAGTCAGCAAAACCCACGCTAAATTGGGCTTAGTAAGTTAATAAAATAGCTTTGAACACTTTTTTTTGCATATTTATGCATTATTTTTAAAATAGCAGTTGACAAGACTGCTGGTCTTACATAAAATACGCACACTCTTAGCGAGGGGCTATAGCTCAGTTGGTAGAGCACTTGCATGGCATGCAAGGGGTCAACGGTTCGACTCCGTTTAGCTCCACCATACTATTTATTGCAAAGCTCAGTTCACTGAAACTTTAACGTAAATACTCGCTAGTAGGACGATATCAGCACCTAGGCAATGCTTATTTATAAGCTATCTGATATTGTGAAGTACCGTTGTAACCCCTGGTTATAACACTCTATGCGTCCCCATCGTCTAGAGGCCTAGGACACCGCCCTTTCACGGCGGTAACGGGGGTTCGAATCCCCCTGGGGACGCCACTATACGGCGTCACTTATTAGCACTTTTGCTTAGCATAAGATTAGACTAATAAGCGAACAATAAAAAAGCCCAGTCATCATACGGTGACTGGGCTTTTTTATGTCTGTCATTTCTGAAAAATGCTAGCAAGGCTATATATACCATTAGGAATATTGATAGAATGCAATGTAAAGGCGCTCTATAAAATGTTGAGCTGAATTTCTATCACAAGGAGGGATTGGCTATGTTTGGTATTGAAAATTATCTGGGATTTATTCTTGCTGCCATTTTATTAAATATAACACCCGGAACAGATAGCATGTATATCATTACTCGTAGTATGTCACAGGGACAGACTGCAGGATTCTACTCTGTATTCGGTATTATCTCTGGTATTTTAGTACATACTTTGCTGGCTGCGCTCGGGTTGTCCGTCCTATCAGCCAATTCACCATTTGCATTTACGCTAGTGAAATATATTGGCGCAAGCT
The DNA here is from genome assembly GCF_036861305.1 of Psychrobacter sp. S4(2024). Taxonomy (NCBI): domain Bacteria; kingdom Pseudomonadati; phylum Pseudomonadota; class Gammaproteobacteria; order Moraxellales; family Moraxellaceae; genus Psychrobacter; species Psychrobacter sp. S4(2024). The sequence continues at coordinate 120,364 of NZ_JAZAQR010000005.1, forward strand.
ACTTATGCTATCTAGGCTTTAAAATGCTGACTAGCAAACCAGTACCTTTACTTGCCAGTAATTTACCCATTGAGGAAAAATTAGCGTCTACTCGACCGTTAGATAGGTGGCAGATATATAAGCAAGGGGTTATAACTAATACCTTTAATCCAAAAGTCGCCTTATTCTTTTTGGCGTTCTTCCCACAATTTATCGACTCGAGTTACGGTAATAGCATGCTGTCTTTTTTAGGTCTTGGGCTAACTTTTGCTACGACCGGTTTTATGTGGTTCTCGTGCTTGGCATTACTGTCGTCAAAGTTCAGTGAAAATCTGCGTAAGAATCCTACTATTGAAGTGATTTTAAATAGAATAAGCGGTGTGATATTTATTGGTATGGGAGTCAAGCTGCTGACTGAGAAAGGTTGAGCGATAAAATTACTTAAGCACGATAATATTGCATAAAAGAGCCCAATCATATGATTGGGCTCTTTGTCATACTAAGTCTAATCAATTATTACGCAGCGTCTTTGCTCTCAGCTGCCAGTTGACGTAGCACATAGTGCAATACACCGCCGTGGCGCACATACTCGCGCTCTTTTGGCGTCTGTAACATGACATTGACATCAAAGCTCTCAGTTGAGCCATCGGCACGTATGGCCGTAACTTTCGCGGTTTTGCTTTCGCCATTATCTAGACCTGTGATACTAAGGACTTCAGAACCATCTAGATTATAGGTCGCTGCATTTTCACCGTCTTTAAAAGTCAATGGCAAGACACCCATACCGACTAGGTTTGAGCGGTGAATACGCTCAAACGAGCTGGTCAATACCGCTTTTACACCGAGTAGGATCGTTCCCTTCGCTGCCCAGTCACGGCTAGAGCCAGAGCCATATTCTGCACCGCCAAGTACCACGAGCGGACGTTTGTCTTCTTTATACTTCATCGCCGCATCATAGATAGCCATTTCTTGACCGTCTTTTAGCGTGGCACTATCGCCATTGAAGTAATAGGTATAACCGCCCTCTTTGCCAGCCATCATGGCGTTTTTGATACGGATATTGGCAAAGGTACCACGAGTCATGACCGCATCGTTGCCACGGCGTGAGCCATAACTGTTGAAGTCAGCTTCCATCACACCACGCCCTTGCAAGTACTTACCCGCAGGAGAATCAGCATCGATATTACCAGCAGGTGAGATATGATCGGTGGTGATCGAATCACCGAACAAACCTAAGATACGCGCGCCTTCGATATCAGGGATACCTTCCGGCTCCATGGTCATGCCATCAAAGAACGGTGGGTTCTTAATGTACGTAGACTCTTCGCTCCATGGATACAGCTGGCTATCGGCTGAGCTAATCGCGTTCCATGCTGCACTACCGTCAAACACTTCGCCATAGTTTTTGCGGAACATATCCGCGTCGATATTATTGGCAATTAGCTCGTTAATTTCTTCTGACGTTGGCCAGATGTCTTTTAGGAATACATCATTGCCTTCTTGGTCTTGTCCTAGCGGATGCGTGGTCAAGTCAATATCGACAGTACCTGCTAGGGCATAAGCAACCACCAATGGCGGTGACGCCAAGTAGCTGGCTTTTACGTGCGAGTGAATACGACCTTCAAAGTTACGGTTACCTGATAGTACAGCAGCGGCAACCAAATCACCTTCTTCGATAGCCCCTTCAATCGCCCCTAATAACGGACCTGAGTTACCGATACAAGTGGTACAGCCATAACCAACTAGGTAGAAGCCTATTTTCTCTAGCTCATCCATCAATTCGGCTTTTTCAAGGTAATCAGTTACTACTTTTGACCCTGGAGCCAGTGAAGTTTTAACCCATGGTTTAGCCGTTAGACCTTTTGCAGCGGCTTTCTTAGCAACCAGACCTGCGCCAATCATCACTGCTGGGTTTGAGGTATTGGTACAAGAAGTAATCGCCGCGATAACGACAGAGCCATCACGCAATCTATACTCTTCGTCTTCGATTTTGACCGTGCAATAAGTACTGCCTTCCGCGCAGAAAGGATTGGGTTTTGCCGCGAGCGTTTTTGCTTGCTCTTGCTTACCGCCTTCTTCATCGAAGCGAACCTTGGCTTCAACTTCTTTCTTACGGTCTTTGGTCATCGCCGTCAAGGTTTCGCCAAATTTTTCATGCATATCAGATAGATTAATACGCTGTTGTGGCAAGTTTGGACCGGCAAGTGCTGGCTGAACGGATGATAAATCCAGCTCCAACTTACTTGAGTAGGTCGCTGCTGGCGTATCTGCATCATGCCATAAGCCTTGCGCCTTGGCATATTTTTCAACCAACTCTATTTGGGCTTCATCACGACCTGATAGACGTAGATAATCAATCGCCATTTGGTCAATCGGGAAAATACCGCACGTTGCACCATATTCTGGTGACATATTGGCAATCGTTGCACGGTCAGCCAGTGGCATACTATGTAAGCCTTCGCCATAAAATTCGACGAACTTACCAACCACGCCATGCGCACGCAGCATTTCAACCACACGCAATACCAAATCTGTTGCAGTAACGCCTTCGGTTAACTTACCTTTTAGCTCAAAACCAACCACTTGTGGAATGAGCATTGATGATGGCTGACCGAGCATTGCCGCTTCCGCTTCAATACCGCCCACGCCCCAACCAAGTACACCAATACCATTAATCATAGTAGTATGACTGTCAGTACCAAATACCGTATCAGGATAAGCGGTCAACTCACCGTCGACATCAGCAGCCATTACCACACGGGCCAAGTACTCTAAGTTAACCTGATGCACAATACCTGTGGCTGGTGGCACGACAACGAAGTTTTTAAAGGCATTCTTGCCCCAATGCAGAAATTCATAGCGCTCATTATTACGCTTAAACTCAATCTTTTCGTTAAGATCTATGGCATCTTCGCGGCCATAAGCATCGACTTGTACTGAGTGATCGACGACCAATTCACTTGGGATAAACGGGTTAATTTGCTCAGCTTTACCGCCAAGCTCAACTACGGCATCACGCATCGCTGCCAAATCGACTACCGACGGCACACCAGTAAAATCTTGCAGGACAACACGGGCTGGCATAAAGGCTATTTCTTTTGACGCTTCTGCGCCTGCATCCCAGTTGGCGACCGCTTCGATGTGATTTTTGCCAACAGACTGCCCGTCATCTTCATTACGCAATAAGTTTTCTAAAACGACTTTCATGCAAAATGGTAACTTTCTGATGTGCTCAAAAGTCTCGGTTAGCTTGGGCAGACTATAATAGGTATGGTCCTTGCTATCGACCGTAATGGTGTCTTTTACATTAAAAATATCACTCATGGTAGCTTCCTTATCGTTGTTATAGATCCTGAACATAAATGACTCTTGAACTAATATGACTATCAATCAATAAGCATTTATGCTGATAATTGGTGGCTAAATAATAGTGCTTAAATTTTTACTAAATGAATTTAATGGCTAACTTTAGTAGCTGTTATTAACAACTCAAATTAATGATTCATAAGAGTTGCTAAGAAAAATAGACCGCTGTATTTTTATACTAACAAAATCTTAGGTAACAAAAGACATAAGCATATCTTTAGTATTTAACAGTAACGTCCTTTTACCATAACAAATAACCCGAGCTTTGTTAACGTCTAGACGTAGGCAAATCGTGGCACAATCGTAAACGTAACAATGCTTTAGCGGTTAAGCATTAACGGTTAACTCGTAAGGTATTCCCTTATCTTTTTATTTTTGACGGCGACCACTGCGAAACACTTGGCTATCATCATAAAAGTTAGGCTTGGCATTTTCAGCCCAAAAATGCGGCACACCCAAAATAGGCAATGGAGACAGTTTGCGCGGTGTCACATCCGGTTGTGATAATAATGCCTCCATATAATCAGCTACTTTCTGATCCAAATGACTAATACGCTCAGATAGCGATAAGACAAAAAAATCTGGCGTCACATAAATAACAATACTATGGGCGCATAATGCCTTGCGCGGCTGAAGTAGCTTCTCTAATAGTGCATGACCAAAAATATAAACCGCCGCCCGAGAGTGGTTATTCGATTGCTTTGGCTTATCCCACTGCTCACGCGGTTCTACCAAACTTTTTTGCCAGTCAAAATCCACTAGTGCCTCACCAATACTAGGCTCTGCTGTCACTAAAATCGCGCCGTTCTCATCAAGTACGGTAATGGTATCGCGGACACGCCCGCGACTGGCACCAATACCTTGTTGTTCGATTTCAAGCATATGATAATAATTCAGCAGGGCTTTGGTCTTAGGAAAGGTTAGCCAAATGCTGCCGTTAAATAAATCATGCAAATTATTACGGGTCGGAATATTACCAGTCGTACCGATAAAACTCTCGTATGCTTCGCCTGCTGGCAACGCATTTTGTGAGACAAATCGTAAGGTTTGGGCTTGATTGTTTAGTGCAGGTTTGGTTTTCGGTAATAGCTGACGTAATTCATCAGCCTGTTGCTGCAACGCTGTATTTAAAACCTTGGCGATAATATCAGGCGTATTCTCAATTATATCTGTCTGAGCAGGCTCATTTTTTAAGCCACTTAGCTGAGTAATGGCGTGACTTATATAATCTAACTGATTTAAGTGACACAGCCATGGCGCTTGCCAGTCAATAGTAGCAAAGCAGTCATCAAGCTGACTATCACATGCAGACGGGTTATTAATAGCAGCTTCAACAGATGCATTAACAGGCACATCGAAAGGAGCGTTGCAAATATTGTTATTAGGCTTGGCAGGTAAATCAGTGGCGGTCATATTCACTATCTCTATTAGACGGCTGGCTTGGCTATGGTATCATGGAGCGCTTTTTTACGGCTAGACGAGCCGCTCGAAATGACGTTTTCGTGCGCTACTTATTGATGAGTTTTTATGGCAAATTTTAACACCCACTTAAATGTCGCATTCATGGTCAGTGGTACGCTGAGTCTAACGGTTTATAAAGCTGGCTTGATTGAGGATTCAGGGTTTTTGATGTGTGTGGCGCTCGGTACCATCGGTGGGTTGCTGCCTGATTTAGATTCAGATAACTCGACGCCGATTAAACTTGGTTTTAATATTACCTCGTTTATTTTTGCCTTTGGTCTGGTGATGCATTGGCGTAGTGAGCTGAGTTTACTGGCGTTGATAGCCTTATGGTTAGCCGGCTACGGCTTTATGCGTTATGTGGTATTTTCGATTTTTACCAATATGACCGTGCATCGCGGTGTCATTCACTCGGTGCCCTACATGGCGATAATGGGGCTTGGAATGACCTATATCAGCTACGATATTTTAAACTTACCGTTGACGGTTAGCTGGTTTTACGGCTTATTTTTATTCGGCGGCGCCATGGTGCATTTGGCATTAGATGAATTATATAGTGTGAATTTATCCAATATGAAAATGAAGCGCTCATCGGGTACGGCGATGAAGTTCTATCAGCATAAAGATAAATGGTGGTATCTGCTACTGTACGTCATCCTTGCGCTCTTGGTATATTTTGCGCCACCATTTGATGAATTTTGGCAGCAGCTATGTGACCCCGCCCCTTGGGCAAAGCTTAAAATCGGTCTATGGCCAGAATTGATAAAAAACTGGCTAAATTAAAACTTATGAAGCTATCAAAACGAATAATAACTTGAGTAAATAATGTCAATTTCTCTACAGACCTGCCCTTGCCAAATGAACCCGTCATCGGATGACATTAGCGCGCCGCTACTTTATCAAGATTGCTGCCAGCCTTACCATGACAGTTTATTGAGCGAAGAAACTGATAAAGCTGACGGCATAAAAGCAGAAACTGCTGAACGCCTCATGCGGTCGCGTTATAGTGCGTTTGTGTTGGTCAAGCCAAACTATATCGTCAAGACTACACTACCCGCGCAGCAAGCATTACTTGATATCCATTCGATTGAGAGTTGGGCAAAGGAGACGGATTGGGCAGGATTGGAAATCGTCGCGCACACGCCAAAGCTAGGTAAACGTCATGCGCAAGTTGAATTTAAAGCTTACTTTAATGTCTCTGATAATGAAGATGATGGCTTGCAGGCGCATCATGAATTGTCTGCCTTTGTAAAAGTAACAGACAAAGCGAACAACGATGCGCGTTGGTACTTCCTCGACCCAACAGTAGAAATGACTATAACCCAAAAACAGCCGTGTATTTGCGGTTCGGGTGAGAAATTTAAGCGTTGTTGTGGGGTTTATATTTAATTAACATCTAATATTCGCTATTCCTAAACACTCGCCCCAACAGCGCGCGCTACTGCAATCCCTTCTTCAATGGTCAAAAACTTACGCTGGCTTGGACTGTCTTTATAAATGACATCCCCATCTTGGAATATCAGGCATTCATTGACCGCAAGCTGCTGCCATTTTTCATTTTCAGTCAATGGCACGGTCACTAGTATCGTGACTTTATCGGTATCGGTAGTCACATCACCAAAGTTAATCGCCAAGTCATCATCAGCCAATTTTGCTTCACCAAATGGTGCTTTTCGCGTCAGATAGAACAATAAACTGCCCGCATACGCCATCTGCCAACGACCATTCGATATGAGGCAATTAAACAAACCATTGGCAGATAAATAGCGACATTGAGTCGTCAAAAAGTTAAACAGCGTTTTGTCATCCGGACGAGTTTTAAAGCTACTTTTCAGGCGATTGACCAGATAACAGAATGCCATTTCAGAATCAGTTGTACCGACTGGTTGGCAATGTGAGGCATTACCATTGTCTTGCAGGCGCTGGCAGCGTTTAATAAATTCGCTATTCATCTGTCCATTATGCGCAAATACCCACTGCTCACCCCAGACTTCACGGACAAAAGGATGGGTATTCGCCAAACAATTCTGACCTTGGGTTGCTTTACGAATATGTGCGATAACATTCATCGCTTTGATTGGATAATTATTAACCAAATCAGCAACGGGCGATAAATGGCTTGGGCGATTGTCATGGAATAAGCGTAGACCAGTCGAGGCATTGTCCGACTTTTCACTATTAGAGCTGTCACTATTAGTACATTCGCTACGCTCAAAAAATGCAATACCAAAACCATCTTCATGACTGTCTGTCATGCCGCCGCGACGACGGAAGCCTGCAAAGCTAAAACCGATATCGGTTGGCGTATTACAGTTCATACCTAAAAGTTGACACATTTATAGAGTACCGCCGTTATCATCGTCTGTTTCAGGCAAGCTTGCTGCATCCTTATCAATACTATCCAAAATGCGTTTTGCATGCACCAAATCGGTATCTTGTACCCAAAGCACGATGCCAGAATTCATACCAGGCATCGCACTCAGCGGTTGTAGAGAAACAGTAATATCATTATTACGTAGCAAATTGGCATGTAACTCACCTTGGATATTGGTATCGTAGCGTGCCAGTTTGTGCCAGTTATCAACTTGATCGGTCATGAGGTCGCCTTTATATTTTTGATACAGGAATGCTCAAAAAAATTATACTAATTGATCGAGCGTATATTCTTTAATAATAAAATCGCTGCTATTACCTAAACTATCACATGTTTGCTCAGCTTGCGTAATACTGCTAAACACACCGGCTATCGGCTTTTCGATCTTATTATTAATAGCTAACAGTACAAATACCGTATTTTGTGCTTTTTCAACATGTGACCAATGATAAGCGGCTAGACGCTTCATTAAGTCAGGGTTTTTGACCATGATGTTATCACCGGTACGACCTTCGGTACGGTTATAATGGATGACGTTGAGACGTAATAGCCAAAAAATCACCGCAGCTTTTGCGAGCATAACAGGTAGTGCATGCTTTTCATCTTCACCGAGCATGCGTTTCGACTCATAGCCTTGCAAAAAAGCCACCATTTTGCTGCGGTCAAAATTCACCGACTCGCCTTGTTCAGCCATACCCCAAGTAGTACAAAAGTCATTAATGGTAATGGCAATATCCATCACATAGTGTTCGACGCTGACTTCGGTGAAATCTAATAACCCAGTCAGACGCTCTTCACCTTTTTGACTGTTATTTAACGATAAGTTCCATAGCGTGTTATCAGCAAACATATCTAAATGACATAAGCCTTTTGGCATGCTGGCAAGCGGCAAATTCGTATAAGACTGCCAAATATCGCTCATGAGTTTGGCTTCGTCAGCTGGCATAAACTGCATTTCACGGTCGCGTACATCGCTCCATGGGTATAATGGCACGCCATATTCTTCCGCAGGCTGTAGCTGTTGTAGCGTTTCATGCAATACTGCCAAAGATGCGCCAATTTCATGGCACATCGCTTGCGTAGTCTGCTGTGGATGAGAGCCTGCCAAACATGGCACTAGCGTAATGGCTTTATTGTCATAACGTATGACATAACATTTTTCTGCGCTATCAACTAATGATAATGGCGCCGCTACCGGCAATTTACCATCTAATTGGTTTAAGATAACCGCCATTTTTTCGATGTCTTCTGGTGGACGCTCTTCAAACAAGGTAAATACATAAGAGTGTGCACCATCTACATCATCAGTCGTCTGAATAAACCAGTTAGAGTTTTTGATACCTTGGGTAATCGGAATGGCACGGGCGAACGATACGCCAAAACGTTGGCAAAAGGTAGCAAATTGGTCATCGGTTAACTGGGTATAGACGGACATGACATCTCACTTATGGCAATTAAATAAAGGTAAATAGGATAAATATAGACGGTGATGGCGACGATTACACCGCTTATAGATAAACTTTGGCAAAAAGCACATTAATCTTGCGAAAACCTGCCTGAGATGGCAGTGATTTTGCTAGACTAGCGCTTATAGAATGAATTGATTATAAGGTGAAAGACCCTATGTTAGCAAAGCGTATCATCCCTTGTTTGGACGTTGATAATGGGCGCGTGGTCAAAGGCGTACAATTTGTCGATATTAAAGATGCAGGTGACCCTGTCGAAGTGGCCAAACGCTACAATGAACAAGGCGCCGATGAGATTACTTTTTTGGACATTACTGCGACCAATGACGAGCGTGACACCACTTATCATACGGTAGAACGTATGGCGGAAACGGTATTTGTGCCATTAACTGTCGGCGGCGGTGTGCGTAAAATTGCCGATATTCGTAATTTGCTTAATGCAGGCGCGGATAAAGTAGCGATTAATTCTGCTGCGGTATTTACCCCTGAGTTCGTCGGTGAAGCCTCGCAGAAATTTGGCAATCAATGTATCGTCGTTGCTATCGATGCCAAGCGCGTTGCTGATATCGAGGTTGATGGCATTATCATGCCGCGTTGGGAAATATTTACCCACGGCGGTCGTAAGCCAACGGGCATTGATGCCGTCGCTTGGGCAAGCAAAATGGCTGAGCTTGGCGCCGGTGAATTATTGGTGACTTCTATGGATGGCGATGGCACCAAAAAAGGTTACGATTTGGCGCTCATGAAGCAAATTACCAGTCGTGTAAATGTACCGGTCATTGCTTCAGGCGGCGTCGGTAATTTACAGCATTTAGCTGAAGGCGTATTAGAAGGCGGCGTCGATGCCGTCCTTGCTGCCAGTATTTTTCACTTTGGTGAGTATACCGTTCAAGAAGCCAAAGCATATATGGCAGCGCAAGGTATACAAATGCGTTTGTAAGACGTTGGTAAAATACAAATATAGCAGAAAAAAATGTTATCATAGCGCTAACTGCTTATTATCATTTGGTTTTCGTTCATTTTACTGCCTATTTATCTGCTCACTAGCCAATTAAATAAGCGATTTGAACCTAGCAATATATTTAGATTCCTAATACTTAGATTCTTATACTTCTATTAATAGCCCATTCGGCAAAGGATTTTTTATGTCAAATTTACAACAGCAACGCAATGACGTGACCCATATTGATGGCAATTTACATCAAAACGAGGACGTGCGTATCGGTATCGTCGTCGGTCGTTTTAATGGTTTTGTCGTTGAGTCATTGGTTGATGGTGCGATTGATGCATTGCTTCGTCATGGCGTATTGGGTAGTAATATTACTGTGATTCGTGTGCCAGGTGCGTTTGAGTTGCCATTGGTTGCACAGCGCGCTGCTGAGTCTGATCGCTTTGACGCTATCGTTGCTTTGGGTGCGATTATCCGTGGTAGCACGCCGCATTTTGACTTTGTCGCAAGCGAATCTGCTAAAGGTTTAAGCAGTGTTGCCATTGACTATAATATTCCAGTAGCAAACGGCGTATTGACTACTGACAGCATCGAGCAAGCGATTGAGCGTGCTGGTACTAAAGCTGGTAATAAAGGTTCAGAAGCAGCGATGGTTGTACTAGAAATGCTTGCTGTGTTATCACAGTTAGACATTGATGATGGCAGCGAAGACGCTTAATTGCACTCACTGTTAGCCGCATTTATGAGTATAAAATTATTATTTATTGTTTGAAATGGGGCTATGGTTATAACGATAGCCCTCAGCACTTTACAATAGCATTAGCATTAATATTTTAAGTGATTATCGAACATTCATCTCCAAGACTGACTAGCAACATTTGCGAGTCGACCACTATTTAACATTTTATTTTTAAACTTATTATCTCAAAAACTAGGTATAGACCCCTTATGACTGACCAACTCAAGCGCGCTATTAGCGCTGCACAAACCGCACAAGTTAATGACCAACAAGCTGAAGCCACGCGCATCGCGAGCAGCAGTGCGGGCGATCAAACCTTTGATATGAGTGAGTCTTCTTATAAGACCAGTCACACCGCTATCCGTAAGGCACGCCGCTTTGCTATGCAAGGTCTATATGAATGGCTGGTTACTGACCGCCGTTTTGATATCGATGGCAAGCTTGGCTGGAAAGCCAATGCCCCGCACGATATTGCTGCTCGTACACGCGCGACTAATGCCATGCATACTGTACATATTGGCTACTATCATGAAATGATGCGTGATATCCCAGAGCAGATTGATGCCTTAGATGCGCTTATTAGCCAGCATCTAGATCGTGAAATCAATAAACTCGATACGGTTGAACATGCCATTCTTTTGGTTGGCGCTTATGAGCTACAAAATCGTTTAGAAATTCCGTACAAAGTGGTACTTGATGAAGCGATGAAGCTAAACAATCATTTTGGCGCAACCGATGCACATAAACTGATTAATGCCGTCTTAGATAGAATGGCAGTTGAGCTACGTGCTGCCGAAGTAGAAGCGGATAGCAAAGCCAATCTTCGCACCTCACAAAAAGCAGCAACTAAGCCTGTTACTAAAGCGGATAAAAACACAGATATCAATGCTAATAATAGTGATATCGAAGAAAAACCAACAGCATCAAATAAACCACGTATCAGTGCTAATAATGCCAGTGTTAAACGCAATAGTGTCAGTAAAGCTTTGGCAAATATTACTGATTACAAAGCCAGTAAGCAGAACGATACTCAAAATACGGTTGAAGAAATTATTATTAAGCCGACTAGCATCGAAACAGTCATCGTTGATAAAGCAGACGAGATTGCCGTTACTGCCGAAAACATTGCCAATGATCAGCCAGTAGAAGAAAACATCGCTGCTAGCAATGACAAAGTTACAGCAGAGGTCGAATTACTTGACTCGAATAGCGTTGATTTTGATACCAAAAGTGCTGAATTAAATGATGCTGATGAAAAAAGCAAAGACTAGCCATGAATGAATTTGAGCTGATTGAGCGTATATTTTCGCAAATGCAAGCCACTCAGTCATCATCTAAAGCTGTCGAAAAGGGCATCGGTGATGATGCAGCAGTCATGGCACTGCCACAAGGCGCGCGCTTGGTCAGCTGTATTGACACACTCGTTCAAGGTCGTCACTTTAGTGAAGACTGGGATCAGGTTAACAAGTTAGCATTTGCCATTGGTTATAAAGCTGTGGCAGTTAACGTCTCTGATATCGCGGCTATGGGTGCCACCCCGCATAGCATTTTACTGGCATTAGCATTACCTCAGCGCCTTGCTAATAGTCAGTGGCTGACTGAGTTTGCCAAAGGTTTATTTCATGCTTGCCAGTTATTTGGTGTGACCTTGATAGGCGGCGATACGACCCATAATGATAGCTTAGTGTTAAGTGTTAGTGCCCAAGGGCTGCTTGCCGCAGATACTCCAGCTGTCTATCGCTCAGGTGCGCAAGTCGGTGATAAAATTTATGTATCAGGTACACTTGGTGATGCCGCTTATGCCTTACAGCACCCTGATAATGCTATCGGCATTGAACTTGCGCATCGACTTCATATGCCAACACCACGTATTAGCTTAGGTGCAGCACTAGCACAAATCGGTGCAACGTCAATGATAGATATCTCTGATGGTCTTTATCAAGATCTTGGTCATATCTGCGAGCAAAGCGGCATCGCTATGAGACTTAATTTGGAAGCTCTTCCTACCAGTAACCCTTTAGCTAGTATCGATGTATCTGAGCGGCTATTGTGTCAACTGGCTGGTGGCGATGATTATGAGTTGGCTTTTACCTTGCCTCCCCATATCGAGCCGTCTTCTTGTACCGACGTTAATACGCCTGTGACTTACATTGGTAATGTGATTGCATTGGCGAGTGATAGAAATACAGATAATGCGGCGCATAAACGTCCTGAACTTTATTATCAAGATCAGCCAGTGACACCCACCCATCCCTCACCGTTTATTACTTGGCCCAATCTTACGGGTTACCAACATTTTGCAGGTTAACCCATGACCGATCACGACCTAGTTAAGCCCGATATCCGTAAAGCCAATGATTGCCCTCCTCTGCCAGTCAACGCCACCATGCTTGACCGCGCAGTTTATTGGCTCGGTATCGGCTTGGGCAGTGGTTTACCTCGCCGGGCGCCCGGCACTTGGGGTACGGTTGGCGGCTTAATCGTTGCAATACCGCTACTAAGCTTAGGTTTTATACCATTTTTAATTATTACGCTTTTATCTTGCATCATTGGTATCTGGATATGTGGTCGCACCTCAGATTTGATGGGCGGTCATGATGACCCACATATCGTCTGGGATGAGTGGGCAGGTATATGGATTACCTTATTGCCGTTGTCTTATATAGGTATTGCTGACGGTAATTTTTGGCACAATATCTCGCAACCTTTTTCTGTCGCTGCTCTGATCATGATCTTTATACTCTTTCGCTTTTTTGACATCATTAAGCCACCACCCATTGGATGGGCAGATAAAAAAGTCGCTGGTGGTCTAGGCATTATGTTAGATGACATTATTGCTGGCATTATGGCAGCGGCAGTTTGGGTCATTATTTATAATATAATCCTCTAATTTTACATTAGCAGCGCATTTATTTTATCTTGTAACCAGATAGTTATAACACAACAACTTTTATCATTTAATATTGCTGTTAGCGATAGCTGAATTACAAAGAGGTCACGACATAGCGTTTTAATTAAATGATAATTTACGCTATAATCTGAAATTATATTTTGTTACATTTGTAGGGCTCTTTTTTAGGAATACTATGACATCTCCTCTTTCGGTAATCATCCTCGCTGCTGGTAAAGGCACGCGTATGCAGTCGGCCAAGCCAAAAGTTCTACAGACATTGGCTGGCAAGTCATTGCTAGGTCACGTGTTAGACACTTGCCATCAATTGACGGTTGATGACACCATCATTGTCCATGGTTTTGGTGGCGAGCAAGTACAAGATCACATTGACCAGCAATATGCGCATTTGCCCATTACTTGGGTCGCCCAAACTGAGCAGTTGGGCACGGGACATGCGGTCAAAGTGACTCTATCTGAGCTACCAAAAGATGGACAAAGCCTCATTCTTTATGGTGATGTACCCTTGGTTAGCTGTCAAACTTTAGCGACACTACAGGATGCCAATACTGACGGCATGTCTATGTTGACGCTAACCGTAGATAATCCATTTGGTCTCGGTCGTATTAAACGTGATAAAGATGGCAATATTGAAGCCATTATTGAGCAAAAAGACGCCAATAGCGATGAGCAGCAGATACAAGAAATTAATAGCGGTATTTACTGCGTCGATAATGCTTTATTGCATAAATTTTTGCCCAAGCTATCAAATGACAATGCGCAGCAAGAATACTATCTGACTGATATTGTCAAAATGGCGGTTGCTGATGGCATCACTATTGCAGCGATTGAGCCTGAGCATACCTTTGAGATTGAAGGCGTGAATAACCGTCAACAACTTGCTAGCTTAGAGCGTACATGGCAAGGTAAACTTGTCGCCGACTTACAAGAAGCTGGCGTACAGTTCGCTGACCCTACTCGTGTCGATATTCGTGGCACCTTGAGCGCAGGTCAGGACGTGTTTGTCGATGTGGGTGTGGTATTTGAGGGTGATTGTGTCTTAGGTGATAATGTTTATATTGAAGCGGGCTGTGTCATTAAAAACGCCCAGATAGGCAACGCTTGTCATATAAAGCCTTATTGCGTGATTGATAGCGCTGAAGTTGGCGCAGGTGTAGATATTGGTCCTTTTGCGCATTTACGTCCTGAGACCATACTCTCTGACAACAGCAAAGTCGGTAATTTTGTCGAAATTAAAAAATCAACAATTGGTGATGGTAGCAAGGTTAATCATCTAAGCTATATTGGTGATGCCATTATTGGTACTGGTGTCAATGTTGGCGCTGGTGTGATTACTTGCAATTATGATGGTGTGAATAAATCACAAACCATCATTGACGATAATGCCTTTATTGGCTCTAACTCAAGTCTAGTGGCGCCAGTGAAAATTGGTGATACCGCTACTGTGGCAGCTGGTTCAGTGATTACTAAAAACGTTGATGCTCATGCACTAGCCTTTGGTCGTGCTCGTCAAACACAGAAAAATGACTTTAAGCGTCCGACTAAAAAATAATGGCAGCGTTGACAGTTAGTTAAATAAAAATGGCTCTTAGCAATCTCAAGCAGTACGACAATGATTTGTGGTGCTGCTTATTTATATTTATAGATTAACCAGACATCGTCATATATCGAAATACTAATAATTAAATTTAAGGAATAGTTATGTGCGGAATAGTTGGAGCAGTGGCTGAGCGTAATATCGCCAATATCTTACTTGAGGGACTTAAGCGCCTAGAATATAGAGGCTATGATTCTGCTGGTCTGACTGTCATTCGTGATGGCGAGCTCCACCGTGAGCGCCAAGTGGGTAAAGTTCAGGCCTTAGTCGATGCCGTCGCAGTCAACCCAGAGTTTTTCGATGGTCATATTGGTATTGCGCATACACGCTGGGCAACGCATGGCGAACCGGCTCAGCGTAACGCCCATCCGCATGTTTCAGGCAAGATTGCTGTGGTACATAATGGTATCGTTGAAAACTACGCCGAGCTAAAAGAAGAATTAATTGCCAAAGGGTACGAGTTTACCTCGCAAACCGATACCGAAGTCGTCGCGCATCTTATTAACGATATCTATAAAGCAACGCCTGACTTATTAGAAGCCGTTCGCACTGTCACTCCTTTATTACATGGCGCATTTGCCCTTGGCGTTATCCATATTGATTGCCCAGAAGAGCTTATTACAGTACGTTTAGGCTCTCCTTTAGTGATTGGCGTCGGTATTGGCGAAAACTTTATCGCCTCCGATCAATTGGCACTTTTACCAGTGACCAATCGTTTTATGTATCTAGAGGAAGGCGATATTGCCCGATTAACGCGTAACAGTATTCAGGTTTACGCTGATGGTGTCGAGGTCACACGCCAAATCCATGAAATT
Organism: Psychrobacter sp. S4(2024); assembly: GCF_036861305.1. NCBI lineage: Bacteria > Pseudomonadati > Pseudomonadota > Gammaproteobacteria > Moraxellales > Moraxellaceae > Psychrobacter > Psychrobacter sp. S4(2024). The sequence continues at coordinate 136,021 of NZ_JAZAQR010000005.1, forward strand.
GACGCAGCACAACACAATGCGGACAAAGGCGAATTTAAGCATTATATGCTCAAAGAAATCTACGAGCAGCCAGATGCCGTCGCTCGCACTCTCGAGATGGCATTAGATAATGATGAGCCAACTAAACTGCGTGATGATTTTCTGCAACGTCATGAAACGCAATTAAAAGGCATTAAGCACGTACAAGTGATCGCTTGTGGTACTAGCTATCATTCAGGTTTGGTCGCAAAATACTGGTTTGAGAGTCTTATTCGTGTGCCTTGCTCAGTTGAAGTTGCCAGTGAGTTCCGTTATCGCAATCCAGTCGTCATTGATAACTCCTTAGTGATTTGTATTTCTCAGTCGGGCGAGACTGCTGATACTTTATCAGCACTACGTGATATTCAAAAACAGGCTCCTATTGGACTGGTTAGTCTAGCATTATGCAATGTACCAACCTCATCATTGGTACGTGAAACGGATATCTTCTTACCAACGCTTGCCGGTCCCGAGATTGGCGTGGCATCTACCAAAGCCTTTACCACTCAGCTTGCAGCACTGATGTTGTTGTTATTAAAGGTGGGTGTGACCCAACAGCGCATGACTGATGAAAATTTGAGCACGCTGCTTGGTCAACTGCAACAACTACCGGGTCAGCTCCATGCCAGCTTACACCTCGACGCGCCTATCAAGATCATGAGTGAGCATTTTGAATATAAGAAAAGCTGCTTATTCCTAGGTCGTGGTTTACAGTTCCCAATTGCTCTAGAAGGCGCATTAAAGTTAAAGGAAATCTCTTATATCCACGCTGAAGGCTATGCAGCAGGCGAGCTGAAGCACGGACCATTGGCATTAGTTGATAAAGATATGCCTATCGTGGTGCTAGCACCTAAAGACAGTATGTTTGATAAGCTAAAAGCCAATATGCAAGAAGTTCATGCCCGTCATGGTGAATTGTTTGTCTTTGCAAGCGAATCCAGTCAAATGGTCGCAGCAGATAGATTGCACGTGGTGTATGTGCCAGATGTTTGCGAAACGCTTGCGCCGATTGTTTATAGCGTGCCAGTACAATTGCTGTCATATCATGTCGCAGTAATGCGCGGTACAGACGTTGATCAGCCACGTAACTTAGCCAAGAGCGTTACTGTCGAATAATGTTTACTAATTTAGCAATATTTATTGTCTGCGAGTAATAAAGATTCATACTACACAATTCATTCTATTGACTCAACTATTAGCCCTTGCTGTTGTTTAATACCACAGCAAGGGTTTTTTATGCGCTCAAAAAAAAGCAAAAATGGCTTAAAGAAAGTAGCATGACAGTACAAAAAAATAGCGATACCTCATCATTTATCATTTGAGGTATCACTACTATAACTATGCTTCGTTACCTTTAAAGACTTTTAGTCTCTTTCTAATACCACTCTATAGCGAGCGTTACCACTCTCTAGGCGCTCAAATGCTTCATTGATCTCAGACATTTTGTACGTTTCAGTCACTGGCTGAATATTATGTCGAGCGGCAAAATCTAACATTTTTCGCAGGATTGACGGTGATCCAACTGGTGAGCCTGACAGACTGTTCTGAGCCATAATCATTGGTGCAGCTGATATCTCTAATGGAGCTTCTAACAGTCCGACAAAGTGTAGCTTACCTTTTGGTCTCAAGGTCTTGATCACGACATCCCAGTTCATATCGACATTCACTGTTGATATGATTAAATCAAAAGAACCAGCGGCTTTTTCAATTTCACTATCCTCTCTTGAGTTTAATGAGTGATGAGCGCCCATCTCTTTTGCCTCTTCCATTTTTGATTCACTGGTAAATGCCGTCACCTCACAGCCCCACGCATTGGCAAACTGAAGCGCTAAATGACCTAAACCACCAATACCGATAACAGCTACTCTTGAGGTTGGCGTGATGTCGTACTGCATAAGCGGATTAAACACCGTAACGCCGCCACATAGCAACGGTCCTACAGCGTTAAAATCAAGTCCTTCAGGTATCTTGATGACGCTAGTATCTTTTGCGCGCACCTTATCTGCAAAACCGCCATGGTTACCAATGATAGTACCTTCTTGCTCAGGGCATAGATTGTGGTCCCCACCGATACATAGATCACAAACGTTGCAATATCCTTTATGCCAGCCAAGCCCGACTTTATCGCCAAGCTCTAGGTGCTTGACATGCTTGCCCTTTGCGAGGACTTTTCCTGCGACTTCATGCCCACCTACAAACGGATATTGGGTCATTCCCCATTCGTTTTGCCACATCGATAAATCGCTATGGCAGATACCACAGCTATGTACTTCGATTTCTACTTCATGATCCCCTAATGTGCCAGGATCATATTGATAAGGCACAAACTCGCCACCTTTTTCTTTTGCTGCATAGGCATTAATCATAGTTATTCCTTGTTTTCTAATATGTATAGAAACTGGTTTATAGTTCTAGTAATGATCAAGACACGGATAGCATCAAAATATCGATATAAACCGTTTCTTTGATAAATTTAACTGAATCGACTATAACAAAGACTTGCTCAACTAAACCACTAAACTTACCAGTTTCAGACTAACGTCATACAAAGAACCATAATTAAAGCCCATTACCTTGGTAACCTGTCTCCTAATAACACACATTACGACTCTTTGACTTCATAACAGCTTGAATTAATCTAGTAGCTAACATCTTACCCATAAAAAGCTCAAACTATATCTGAATATAGTTTGAGCTTTTTATGTCGCTTACTAACAGTATTACTGTTAGAGCTGCTACTTTTCCTCAGTCATTATATCTGGCTTACCATTCGGAGCAAGCCACTTAGCAAACCATCCTGATAGGTCATCCATCAGCGTATAAACAACTGGAATGACGACCAAGCTCAATAAAGTTGAAGTGACCAAACCACCCAATACGGCGGCCGCCATCGGTCGACGGAACGTCGGATCGGCATCGCCCCAACCAAAGACCAATGGCAGCATGCCCGCACCCATCGCAATAGTAGTCATAATAATCGGGCGCGCACGCTTACGACAAGCATCGATAATTGCCTCAAAACGTGCTAGGCCGCGGCGCTGAGCAATCAGTGCATAATCGACCAAAAGAATAGAGTTTTTGGTCGCAATGCCCATCAACATAATAAAACCAATCATCGAGGGCATCGACAGGCTGCTATTGGTAATTACCAAGCCGACAAAGGCACCACCGATAGACAAGGGCAATGCCATGAGAATCGTAAATGGCTGCAAGATGCGTCCAAATAATAATATAAGTACGCCCAAAATACAGACCACGCCGACCGACATTGCAATCACAAAGCCGCTAAATAACTCGGCCATATTTTCTGCTTGTCCTTGATCAATAATAGTAATAGAGGCTGGCAGCTGTTGCATACTAGGTATGCTCTTGACCGCTTGTACCAAATCACCAAGCTCACCATTGGCAGGCTGAACAGTAATACTAATCGCCCGCTCACGATCAAGGCGACTGATTTGCGCAGGTCCAGTACCAAAGTCGAGTGTCGCAACTTCGCCAACACGCACGCCTTGTCCTGCTGGTAGCGCACTTGGTACATATAAGCCTTCGAGTTGGCTGACGTTTTGCTTAGCGATATCTGGCAAGCGCACGACAATTGGTATCTGCCGCGTATCTAAATTCAGCTTGGACAAACGTTGCTCATAGTCACCAACGGTCGCTACACGTAAGGTCGTGGCGATGTCTTGCGTCGTCACCCCTTTATCCGCCATTGCTAATCTATTTGGTGTGACGGTCAACTCTTGGCGGGGCAGGCTGCGATCACTCGTGACAGCACCAGCACTTGGTAGCTCACGTATCTCTGACATCATCTGCTGTACGGTTTGCTCAAGCAGTTGCGGGTCGGTGCTGGTCAAAGAAAAATTATAACCTGTCTCACCACCACTCGATAACCCGACCGTAAAGCGCGCACCGGGTACTTCTGCCAATATAGTACTCATCTTACGCTCAATCTCTTGCTTAGAGCCGCGCTCTGCTCTTGGCGCAAGTACAATATCTAGACCTGCTATATTTTCAGCCTTGCCACCGCTAGAGTTTGAGTCCATTGTCGCCTGCGCCTCACCTACCGACGTAAAAATATTGGTTACTTCAGGCATGGCTAAAATACGCTCACTTGCCAGCGCGGCAACTCGTTCCGTGTCCGCTAACGCCACATCGGGTGTCAGCTCAATCGCCACCCGTGTTTGGTCAATATCATTATCAGGTATAAAAGAGGTGGGTAATAATTTTACCAAAGCCAATGAAGCCACAAATAGTATTAACGTCGCCCCCATCGTAATCCAGCGATGATACAGCGTCCATGAGACCACTTTAAGATACCAATCCATCAGCGCGCTCTGCTTTTCAACGTGCTTCTTTTCTGGTTTCAATATATATGCTGCCATCATCGGTGTGATAAGGCGCGCAACCATTAACGAGGCAAATATTGATAATGCTGCCGTCCAACCGAATTGCCGGAAAAACTGCCCGACAATTCCGCCCATAAACGCAGTCGGTAAAAATACGGCAATCAGAGTAAAGGTAGTGGCAACAACCGCCAAGCCAATTTCATCCGCCGCTTCCATTGCCGCCTCATAAGGCGTCTTACCCATACGCAAGTGACGAATAATATTTTCAACTTCTACAATGGCATCGTCGACCAGTACACCAATGACCAGCGACAGCGCCAATAATGAGATAATATTAAGACTAAAACCAAACAGATACATACCCAAAAAAGTAGGTATGACGGACAATGGCAATGCCACAGCAGCCACAAAAGTCGCGCGGATATTGCGTAAAAATAAGAACACCACGACTACGGCAAGCAAACCACCTTCTATCAGCATTCGTAATGACGCTTGATAATCTTCAGAGACTGGCGTTGCCCGATCATAAACCTTTTCAATACTAATATTACCTACATCTGCTGACAGCTTAGTAAGCTCAGCGTCAACCAGTTCCATGACTTCCACTTCACTGGCACCACGCGAGCGCGTAATATTGAACGCAACCACCGTTTGTCCATCGAGCTTGGCAATAGAGCTTGGGTCAGCGGCGCCATCCGTAATTTGTGCCATACGCCCAAGCGCTTGCGTACCGCCCGTAGGGACGGCTATTTGTAAATTATTCAGCTCGCTTGAGTGCTCAACCGCCCCAAGTACACGAATGGTCTGCGTGGCTTTGCCGACTTCGGCTTCACCGCCTGAGCTGTCTTGCTGAATACCGGTGATTTGATTGGATAATTGCGTGATAGAAAGCTTTAGACCACTCAAGGTAATAGGGTCAGCGGCAACCGTAATTTCACGCTGCAAACCGCCGATACGGCTGACAGTACTGACACCAGGTATATCAGATAAACGCTTGGTGACGGTATCATCGACAAACCAAGACAAGTCTTCTACATTCATGTTTTCAGCAGCGACAGAGTACGTGACGACTGGGAATCCTGATGTTGAGACTTTGGTGACGATAGGGTCATTGGCAGCGGCAGGCAAATCGCCACGTACCTCACCGACTGCCGAGCGCACATCATCAACCGCTTCTTGGATGTCTTTTTCTAAGACGAACTCAGCGACCATAGTAGCGGCGCCCGTCTGTAGCGTGGTACGAATGTGCTTGACGCCCTCAATACTGGTGAGCTTATTTTCCACCTTTTTTGCAATATCGTTTTCAAGCTGCGATGGCGCAGCGCCTGGCAAGGTCACCGTGACCACCACTGCTGGCAGGTCAATATCAGGAAACTGCTGCACCTTCATTTGCATAAAGCCATAGATACCGCCTAAGGTCAGCAGTACAAACAGCAAGATAGCCACTAATGGATTTTTAATCGAGTAGGCGGAAACATTTAAACTCATGAGCGCGCCTGCGTGTCTGTGCTAGTAGCCTGCTTACCAGTTTGACTCAGACCATCAACGACACGTACCAAGTCACCATCATTTAAAAAGCTTCCCCCTTGCTTTACAAGTCGGCTCTCTGCAGGGAGTGGCTCCGTGAGCATAACACTATCGCCAAAGCGCTCACCAAGGGTCACACGTTGTTGTTTGATACGGCCAATGTTGTGACCGTCTTTAGTACTGATATTGCTCACTAGCATCACATAGTCATAGCCGTCATTGCTGACAATGGCGCTATTAGGAACCGTTTGAGCGCTGCTACTACCCAATAAAAACTCGCCCGTTTGATACATGCCTGCTCGTACTTTTGCGTTAGCAGCAAGGCTAGCATAAATGGTAATTTGCCTATTATTATCAGCAGTTGGTGCAATGCGACTGACCTGCCCCATGACAGAATCGCCGCCCGGTAGGCTGACTTGGACTGGTGTGCCAACATTAACCTCACCAATCAGCTTAGGATCGATATCCGCACGCCATTCCAAAATGCCACCTTTGATAATAGTAAATAGTGGGTCTCCACCAGCAACCATACCAACTTCAGCCATTTTTTCACTAATAATACCGCTAACCGGTGCAACCACATTGGCATTATTGACACTCAAGCGCTGCGTACTCAGTCGAGCTTTAGATGCTTGTAGTGACGCCTGCGCTTGCAGTTTGGAAGTCCGATAGCGATCCGCTTCTTGTTTGCTAATGGCATCAATATCAATAAGTGGCAGGACGCGGGCGGCATCGGCAGTAGCATTGGCAAGCGTCGCTTCTGCTTCGGCAACATCTGCTTCTGCTTGCAAGACTTGCTGCTCCATCGCGTCGGTATCAAATACAGCCAGTATTTGACCAGCTTTAACACGCTGACCTTCTTCGACCAAGATCCGTTCAATCGCTACGCCGTTTACTTTGGCACTGACATTAGCGACATCTTTAGCATTGATGGTTCCGTCAGCACTGAGCGTATTACCAATATTATCTTGGCTTGGTAGCACTGTTTCGACCGATAATACAGCTTGCTCGATGCTAGCATCTTTTAGGTTAGCGCTATCGTTTTGCACACTGTTAGCAATGGGCGGCTCATTGCTCGCTTCCTCATCATTGCCCCAGTACTTACCAACCAATACCCCAATAACGAGCACAATGGCCAATACTGGTAATAACCATAAAGGAAATTTTGATAATGGCTTATCTGATAAAGGCTTAGACGCTCGCGCATCAGATTGGCGGTATGGGGGTAGCTCAGATTCAACTGGCAGCTTGTTGTCTTCAACATCGCTCATGATAACTCTCTGTCAATACAGGCAATAATAAGGATATATAATATGAGGAAAATAATAGGTGAAAATAGGCTAGCCTTACGTTAAACGAGCATCTTTATATAGTCAAAATGCTGTTTATGACTACAATAGTTCGTAAATTTATTGAGCATAGCATATATCAAGTTGTCATCTGATTTATATATATAGTGTCTGAGCTTCGTAAGTTCCATACTGACTCAATATCGGCAAATATAAAAACGCTCCAAGCGAACATACTAAAAGTGATAAACAATACATACCGCTTATTAATGAATTTGATAGCATAAAGATTCTTTTTGTAGATCGTAAGACAAAAAACACATTCCTAAGAATGTGCGCTATGTTTATCCTACTATTCTGTAGTTACTACAAACCTTCTATTAAAAACGATAGCCAACGCCAAGGAAAGTAATGTAAGGATCGATATCAAGGTGAGCTTTCGATCGAATCAACTCTTCATTCTTATCATTATTAACGGTGATGGTCGTATCGCTGTCCAGTTTTGCATAAGACAATGACCCGACTCCAAACCATCTATCATTGAAATCATAAGTAGCGCCAACAGTGACGATAGGTGCAAAAGCGCTTTCTGCCTCCACATCCACGTTCATCTCTCGATTGGATGGCACATTTTCTAGCGCAGCACCCGATTTGCCATCTTTGATATTCTGAATTTGATGTCCAGCTGCCTCTAGATCTTTACGAATACCCTCATTTAGCTCAATACCGTTAAAATAGGCATACATGACCCCAGCACCGACATAAGGGCGAAACTTATTGACCCCAGATTTGCCAAACTGATATTGCACCCCCGCTGCTGGTAGCCATGCGCGAGCCTTAGATGCCACGCCATCACCTTGTTCTAAATCGGTTATAAGCTGTTCTTTTTTAATTTTAAATTTTGGTAGTGCATATTCTCCTATTCCACCAGCTGTAACCTCACCAGATATAGGTGCATACACTTTCCCTTTACCCATAATATTTACTTTAGGAGGAAATCCGGCTTTTACCTCAATTGACCAGTTATCATTTAGATAATAGTTAAATAGCGAACCAAAAGTATCAACATCAGCAGACTCAAGACCCGTACCTGGACTGCTGAAATTCTCTAAACCGCCAAGCTTAACTTGACCTGATACATCACCTAGGGTAGTTCTAGACAAATCAGTTTCTTCACCTCTAAAGCTTACTACCCCTATAGCAGTTAGGCCTGTATTTACTTTAACTTTAGTGAGCTCACTTTGATCAGGATCAATAACCTCTCTGACAGTTTTTATTTTAACACTGCCGTTTTTAGCGACAGTACCATCTTTAATGGCTGTCGTATTTTCTAGAGGATTGGCCGTGCCTTGCGGAGAGGCATGCAACCAGCCAGCAGAGACCGAAAAGCGTTTGAAGCTACCATCGGTTTTAAAATAATCGAATGCAGCAAAAGCAGACTGGCTAAATAATAATGGTGTGGCGATAGCACAAACGAAGGTTAACGTCTTTTTCATGAAACATCCTTGTTAATAAATTCAGGTCGTTAATAAAAAGCATGAATGGCACAGTAGTCATCAGACAAAGCAGATAGATTGCCACTATGAAGTTAATCAAGTTCTCATCCTAACGTCCTGTTAGAATCGGTAAAACGACTAGAAATACGCATATTTTAACCATATATCATTATGTAAAACGCGATATCCTAGCAAACGCATGGAAGACACTGTGCCAATCCATTATCGTAAACTGCCACACAAATAATCATAGTTCAATAATAACTCATGAACACATAAGTCAATATTAGTTCATTAAAATAAGAATAAAGTGTTAATTATTGGTTGATAAATGATTTATAAAACCATAAAAAAAGCCATTATTTTCTTAAAATAATGGCTTTTTTTATGGTAATCAGTAATAGAAAACAGGTTGAGTTAACTATCATTAAGCATTGGTATAACGACTTGCCTCTGGCATCCAACGATGAATCAGTTGGCTGACATCGGCTTTGCGTGCAGGATCTGCAATCAGATGCTTTGCCAAACGCTGGGCAATAGCAAATAACTGCTCATCCCGAATAAGGTCCGCCAAATAATAGCCGACATTACCTGTTTGACGCTTTCCTAATAACTCGCCCGGACCACGCAGCTCTAAATCTTTTTGCGCAATGACAAAACCATCAGTACTATCACGCAATACATTTAGACGTTCAGTACCTGTCTCCGACAACGGCTTTTGATACAGCAGCACACAATAGCTTTTTGTTGAACCGCGCCCGACTCGCCCGCGTAATTGATGCAATTGCGATAGACCCAATCGCTCTGCATTTTCAATGACCATCAGAGAAGCATTAGGCACATCAACACCCACTTCGATAACTGTGGTAGCTATTAACAAATCAAGTTGTCCTGCCTTAAACGCTTGCATAATGGCTTGTTTATCAGCGCCTTTCATTTTGCCATGCACCAAGCCAATACGAATATCCAAACGCTCACTCAAATCTTCATAAGTCGCCTCAGCAGCTTGCGCATCGAGTACACTCGACTCTTCAACCAGTGAGCACACCCAATATGCCTGCCTGCCAGCTTCACAATTAACTGCAATACGTTCAATCACCTCATCACGGCGGTTGCGGTCAATTGTTACGGTAGTAATTGGTGTACGCCCTGGTGGTAGCTCATCGATAATAGAAGTGTCCATATCGCCATAAACACTCATCGCTAGCGTCCGCGGAATGGGCGTTGCAGTCATAATCAGTTGATGCGGTGTGCTACCAGCCACGCCTTTATTGGTCAACGCCATACGCTGCTCAACACCAAAACGATGCTGTTCATCGATAATAACCAAACCCAATTTGGCAAATTGCACCTGATCCTGAAAAAGCGCATGAGTACCAACGACTACTTGTACGGTATTCTCGCTCACCGCTTCTAACGCTTCGCGGCGCTGCTTAGCGGTTTGTTTACCAGCCAACCAACCGACCCCAATACCTAACGGCTCAAACCAGTTTTTGAAATTAACCAAATGCTGTTCCGCTAAAATCTCCGTCGGTGCCATCACCGCCACCTGCCAACCACTATCTAATGCATAACCCGCCGCGCCTGCCGCGACTAAGGTTTTACCAGCGCCAACATCGCCTTGTACCAATCTGAGCATTGGTATTGAAGTCGCCATATCAGCGGTAATATCCCTCATAACTCTTTTCTGCGCGCCCGTTAAATCAAATGGCAACGCACCAAACAATTTATCTGCCAATGGACTTTGGATAGCGCATTTTGGCGCTTTATACTGATGTAATTGCTGACGGCGATATAATAAGCTGAGCTGATGTGCAGTCAACTCTTCAATAATGAGGCGTTGACAAGCAGCATGAGTACGAGCGCTTAATTGGGTTAATAATTTGTATTGTTGACCAGCATCAGTATAAGTAGGCGGCGTATGCAGTAATACCAACGCCTCAAATATGGTTAAATTATAGACGTTATTGTTAGCCATACTTATAGCATCGGAACTGGTATTATTTTGACTATGATAAAAAGAGGGCTTCGTTCTATTGACGCTACTGTTACTGCTATCACTAACACTACTAAAACCGTTGTCAGGCACACTACGCGCGAGGGTAGAAAAGATATCTTCTGGATAATCTGGCTCGGTTATCGGTATTTTAGCTGGTTCAAAAGGCACTAATGGCAAATCCACAACGACTGAAAAATCCTCAGGCGTAAATAAAGTCATCGGCAAGCCCTGACTACGAACCGTTTGCAGTGCAAGCTTAATTAATGTACGCAGCTTATTTTGATGTAAACCTTTAACGCTTGGATAAATAGGCTGTAAACCCGTATTTACTACCGTCTCGTTACTGCTGATAATTTGATATTCAGGATGATGTATCTGCTTACCGTAGCGGCTCACTTTGACTTCACCGAATAATTGCAGATGGGTACCTAGACACATAGTTTGAGCAAGTCCACGATATACCTTAAAAAAGCGTAGAGATATCGTACCCGTGTCATCATCTACAATCACCGTCATGCCGCTGCGATTGGTATCGACATGCACGACGCGACCAGTAATCATGGCGGCTTGTCCATGAGCCACATCGCCTATTGATACCAAGCGACTACGATCTTCATAGTCGCGCGGCAGATGTAGTAGCAAATCAAAGATACGGGCAATGCCCAATTGCGTCAATTGCTCGGCCACTTTTGGTCCAACACCTGCCAGCGCCGTCACCGGCATATCAAGTGCCAAAACGTCTAGTAAATGAGGTGTAGCAGGGTTAACCGATGTGGGCATCAAAAATCCTAACGATGTTAATATAAATTTTATAGGGTCAAGTGTCTTGTTCAAGAATTCATGCTAGCTTATAAGCTGTCTTATCATGTGATAATGATCAATATTCTGTAACGTGCCTAGCTATACCGCTAAATTATTATGCTAACTAATACCTTATGCTAAGCTATTTCGCCATACAACGTCTAGCTGATTTCTGCGTAACCTATTGATGAATACCTTACTACACCGCTATTTATTCCTCTATGATAATTTTTGATAAGGTTTTTTATGTCCTCTCATTCTATCTGCCACCCTTATTATCATTTTTTATTGACGCTTCGTCTGAGCCTCTTCGCTATATTTGCTATATTGATGAGTGCTTGCAATAGTTTGACGCCAGTCGCGCCAGCAGATACGTCAGTACCGAACAAACCTACGGTAGCTTTAGTATTAGGTGGTGGCGGTGCAAAAGGTTTCGCTCATGTAGGCGTGATTAAAGCATTAGAAGAGAACGGTATCAAACCGACACTGGTAGTAGGCACCAGTGTCGGGAGCTTAGTTGGTAGCTTATATGCCAGTGGTTATACTGCAAAGCAGCTTGAACACTTGGCATTGAACACCACTGATAGTGAATTGACAGACTTTACCTTATCTAACCAAGGCTTTATCGAAGGTATTAAGCTCAAAAACTTTATTAACGCGAATGTTGGTGGACGAACGATAGAAAACTTCCCAATCCGCTTTGCCGCTATTACTGCTGAAAAAAATACGCTGAAAAAGACCGTATTTACCACCGGTGATGTTGGGCTTGCGGTACAAGCATCCTGTAGTGTGCCTAATATCTTTATTGCACCGCGCATCCCTGAAAAAGTCGGCAAAAAATATATTGATGGTGGCGTGGTCAGCTTGGTGCCTGTGGATAGCGCCCGTGATTTGGGTGCCGATATTATCATCGCCGTTGATGTGACTGCTGCTAACGCTAATACATCGACTGTCAATCAAAAACCAAACATCAATTCATTAACCAGCTTTTGGGGCTTTCTTGAAAACAGTTTAATCGCCAATGCAGCCTATAACGCGAAAGCATCTCCGATTAATCATAGCGCTGCATCAATGCGTCATGAGCGTGATAGTGCTGATATTGTGATTATGCCAAATGTCGGTCATATCAGCTCGCTAGATACTAGCCAGCGCAGCGCTGTGATTGCTGCTGGCTCGCAAGCCACTACCGCCCAAATTCATGCCATTAAGCAACTTATTAACGAGAAATCCAAGAGTAAATATGCCACTCTTTAATTTATAGTGGAAAAGGATATATAAAAAATCCTGCTAACTACAGATATTAAAGATTGACGATAAAAAAAGCACCACAGTGATTGCTGCGGTGCTTTTTTGTTGAAGCAGATATCAAAGCATAAACTTATTTGACACGTGCACGGTATTTCACTGCGACTGTATCATTAAGACCTACGCCTTCCAAATCCCAGCGTACGGCTTTATAGAATTTTAACGGAATATCTTGCAACTGATTGTCAACTTTTCCACGTAGCGGCATACGGGCAAAGGTATTGCCGTCTGCACTACCATAAGGAAAATCAGGAGAAACGGCGCGTAGCAATTCTACTTGTTCAGGAATGCTCATCGTTACGGTCATTTTACGAACACGATCCGCATTGGTATTGGTAAAATAGCCTTGATACTCTAAGACATTACCGGACTGCAAACGCGTATTTGCATCCACAGGAACCAGTATTTCTTTACCATTGGCATCAACACTAATCAATGACGCTGTAATCCTACTGTTAACTGCTTGCGCATTTGACTGACTGTTTTGATTAAAGTTTGACTGAACCGCTACTGAATTATTAACGGCTTGTTCTGGTGTGGGCAACATCGCTGATGCTTGCGTGACAGCCATTACGCCAACGAGCGTACCAGCGACAACATGAAACAAGCGGTGTCCAGTCCATGCACTGAATGGGTTCGCAAAATGGTTACTTTTCTTCATGACATTCATTATCCCTAGTTGATGTATCGGTAAAACAAAGCTGGTAAAAAAGGAGCTGGTAAAAATTAGTAGTTTTAAAAATATAGGAGAATAAGCAATTTACCATCATATATGGTCATACTCAGTCATGTTAACTTTTAAACATTATTATTTTTATCAATTATCTGCGTAAGCCATCGGTAAAGCAATAGCGCTTAGCATAGCAAAAAGCATTTATACGTATATTAACCCTGTGTTGATGTTGTGTATATCGTTAATCTGCTGTGAAGACTCTTTAACGCTACTGAAATAAAAGATAGCTCATAACGACGTTTTTTGCTATGGTAAATCTTTAGCGATCCTTTAGCGACAGGCATTCTCTGTCACGCCCTTTTTCTTATTCTAACGACTATTGCTCCCATTATGACTACTAGCGCCATGCCCCAGATTAACCCTGAATACGTCCATTGGTTCCGTAATTCTGCCCCCTATATCAATACCCATCGCGGCAAAACGTTCGTGATTATGTTTGGTGGTGAGGCGGTCAATCATCCAAATTTCAGCACACTGATTCATGACTTTGCTTTATTGCATAGCTTGGGTATCAAGCTGGTATTGGTGCATGGGGCGCGACCGCAAATCGAGAAAAACCTCAAAGATGCTGATATTGAATCGCCACTGCATCAAGATATTCGTGTGACACCTCGCGTCGCGATGCCTTCTATATTACAAGCGGTTGGTGCTATTCGCTTGCAGATTGAAGCGCAGCTATCGATGGGGCTTGCCAACTCACCTATGTACGGCTCACGTATTGATGCAGTGTCGGGCAATTTTGTCACTGCGCGTCCTTATGGTATTCGCGATGGCGTTGATTACCAGATGACAGGCGAAGTACGCTCTATCGATGTTGAAGCCATCAAAAATAATCTACTACACGATCATATTGTAATTTTAGGCTCTATGGGCTATTCGGCAACCGGCGAAGTCTTTAACTTATTGGCTGAAGATGTTGCTCTTAGTGCCGCCGTGGCGCTTGGTGCCGACAAGCTTATATTCTTAGGAGAAGAAGCCGGTATCAATCACAATGATCGTTTGTTACGTGAGATGATTCCAAATGAGGTCGATCGCTTCTTACGTGACCGTGATCTAAACTGTGAGATTAATTACTTCTTAAGCTGTGCCAGCAATGCCTGTCGCCAAGGGGTTCATCGCACCCATATTATCTCTTATGCCAAAAACGGCGCACTACTTGAAGAGCTATTTACCCGTGATGGTTCTGGCACCTTGATTAGTCACGATCCTTACGAAGAGATTCGCCGCGCTGATGTCGATGACGTGGTAGGGCTGATAGAGCTATTATCGCCGTTAGAAGAGCAAGGTATCTTGGTCAGTCGCTCACGCGAACGCTTGGAGCAAGAGATTGATAATTACAGCGTCATCGAACGTGACGGCATGATTTTAGGTTGTGCAGCGCTTTATCCACTCGATACAGATTCAGCAGAAGTTGCCTGCGTCGCGGTACATCCAGAATATCGCAGCGGTAGCCGCGGCGCTGATTTGCTGGCATTTTTGGAGCAACAAGCACGCAGCCATGGTCTACACAAGTTATTTGTATTGACCACTCGTACAGCACATTGGTTCGTTGAACAAGGGTTTGCTGAAGTTGAGGCAAGCGCCTTACCTGAAGTACGCCGCGAGAAGTATAATAACGGTCGCAATTCTAAAGTTTTCCAAAAGAACCTTTAATAATGGCTCATTAACGTCGAAAGCTTAAGTGCTATTTCTTGCGCAAAAAGAAGCCCTCTTAATGTAAGAGGGCTTCTTTTAACGTCTATTGTATCAATACTAAATTGGCATTAATTACTGCTAATTACTTTACCTTTAATAGCTCAACAGTAAAGATTAGCGTGCTATTAGGCTCGATACCTGCGTTACCCGCTTCACCATAAGCGATATCAGAGGGGATATAAAACTCGTATTTACCGCCCTCTTTCATCAACTGTAGACCTTCAGTCCAACCAGCAATCACTTGGTTTAGTGGGAATTCAATTGGCTCACCACGCTCATATGAGCTATCGAATACAGTGCCGTCAATCAATTTACCTTCGTAGTTTACTTCAACCACGTCCGTAGCTTTTGGCGACTTGCCAGTACCTGCGGTCACTACTTTATATTGTAGACCTGAAGCAGTGGTTTTTACGCCAGCTTTTTTGCCATTCTCTACTAAGAATGCGGCGCCCTTAGTTTTGTTTGCACCCGCTTTAGATTCCATATCTTTCACAAACTTCGCTTCCTGTTCTTTTTGATAGGTCATTAACACTTCTTGCATTTGCTCTTCTGTCAATGCCGCTTTTTTGCCTTCATAGCCATCACGGAAACCTTTTTCAAACGTATCTAGGTGCAGATCCCCAACCGCTTCTTTATTCCCTTCTGCCATCATATAGCCCAAGCTATAGCCTACTTTTTCCTTGGCAGGGCTTTGTTCAGTCACTGAAACACTTTTGGTAGCGGTTTCTTTACTGCCATTGTTTGCGCTACAGCTTGTGATTAATAACATAGCACTAGCAAGGGCACTGATGCTTAGGGTAGTGATTTTTTTCATAAAATGCTCTCAAATTGTAATAATAGTGGCGAGATGTCACATTCATCTATAATAGCAAATCTTAGTTTTGCCTGCTATGACTCACTTGAAATTATCGGTCAAATGTACAGTCTATGTTAATATTTACCGCAAAAATAACAACTTATCACACAAATATAGTAAGACGTTAAGCTTTCTATCTTTAAATTCATAATTACATAAGTTAAGCTAAATTGGTTAAGGAAAGAAATAACAAAAGGTATGTTTTGTTAATAGTGACTACTGATTGTTAAGTATAAATTTCTTATAAAGCACTAAAATCGAGTTTACAAATAATTTTAATTAAAAATACTAATAAATAGGTGTGTGTTTGCCTCAGATGAAACGCTTGAATTAAAGTGATTTTCTTATCTTATAGCAGATACATGATCATTAGAGGAGGACAGGATGAATCCAATGTTTACATCGTTCAACGGTTATCTGGGTGGCCCTATCGGCTCCATCATCGGCGCTATTCTTATTTTCATCATTGGTTGGCTTGTCGCCTTGGGCATAGCTGCTCTGGTACGCGGCGTGCTGTCTAAAATCAATCTCAATCAACGTATGAACTCTTCAACAGGTAAAAGCTATGACTTAGAGGGCATTATCTCTAAGATTGTTTTTTGGTTTATTTTCGTTATCGCTATTTCTGGCGCGTTAAGTCAGTTAAACCTAAACTCTATTTCAGCGCCGTTTGCCAACATGGTAAACCAAGTACTCACCTTTATCCCTAATCTTATCGCTGCTATTGCAGTTGGTGTGATCGGTTGGGTTATTGCAACGGTTGCACGTACTGCCATCAATGCTGCACTTTCAAAAACCTCAATGGATGAGCGTTTAAGCGCAAAAGCTGGTGTAAAACCAATGAGCAGCACGATTGCTGACATGGTTTATTGGTTCATTCTATTAGTAGTATTGACCATGGTATTAGGCCAACTAGAGCTTGACGGTTTATTTGCTCCATTAACCAATATGGTTGATAAAATCTTCAGCTTTATCCCTAATATTCTGATTGCTGCTGTAGTATTCGTAGTAGGTTACATCATCGCCAAAGTGGTACGTGGCATCGTAACCAACCTTGTTTCTACTTTTGATGTGCAGAAGCTTGCAACCAAAGCTGGTTTAAGCGAACAGAATAGCTTACCCAACATTGCAGGTTCTTTAGCGTTTCTAGTAGTGATTATTCCAACAATCATTGCTGCTTTAAATGCCCTAAAAATTGACGTAATTGCTCGCCCTGCAACCAACATGTTAAACAAAATCATGGAAGCCTTGCCAAATATCTTTATGGCAATTGCTATCTTGGTTGTGACTTTTTATGTTGTACGTATGGTTGCAAACATCATCAAAGGCTTGCTTGAAAATACGCAAATCAATCAGTTACCTGCCAAAGTTGGTCTTCAACAGACCATGGGTGATAAAAAGGTTTCTGACTTAGTTGGCTATGCCATCGTATTTTTTGCCATGTTATTTGCCTCTATCGCTGCTGCTGACTTATTAGGTTTTGAGCCTATCTCAGCCATTATTGCGATGTTTATTGCTTTCGGTGCTAATATCATCCTAGGCGCAATCATCCTATTCATCGGTTTTTGGCTTGCCAATATCATCGCTGGTGTCGTTGAACGCTCTGAACAAGGTTCACAGTTCTTAGCAAATATCGTGCGCGTTTTGATCATGGGCTTAGTACTTGCCATGGGTCTAAAAGCAATGGGTATCGCTGACTCTATTGTCAACCTAGCATTTGGTCTAACTTTAGGTGCAGTTGCCGTAGCATTTGCCCTATCGTTTGGTCTAGGTGGTCAAGAAGCAGCAGCACGTTTCTTACGCAAAATGCAGGATAAAATGGACAGAGAACGTGACGAAGCAAAAGCAAAATCTGCTTTAACGCCAAGCTCATCGACTCAAGATAAGGTTGCTGCTTCAGTACGTGACAATACGCCAAGTACAGCTACTGATACGTTTGGTAGCAGCACAACCCAAGTAGATAATAATATCATCACACCTAATAACTTAAGCTCTACCAGTGATGTAAATTCTTCTACGGTTGATATCAATCATATTGCAACTGATGATAGTGATATCGATGGTCCTAATAATCTAAGATAATTTATCGTTATTGATTTATTTTATAAAAAAGACAGCTTAGGCTGTCTTTTTTTATGTTTGATAATAAGTAATTTTAGTCAGTATTATTAGGGCGAGATGCACTTGGAATATTTAAGCGCACTTATGATAGATGATTAGAATGAGCTTTTTTCTTATTATCTTCGGTAATTTCACTAGCATTACTCTGATTACTTTGCTGCAACTGCTGAACCTTTTTAGTCAGTTGGCGCTCGCGCTGGGTCATGGGATTAACTGGCTGAATCCATAAATCAATATCCATAAAAGCATCTTCAGCCTCTATTATAAAATCTATACCCAATACAACCACATGATGTAGTTCTGCCATTGGTAACCGTGTCGCCACATCTAAAGCGATTTTCGCTAAATTTGGGCGTATAGCCGACTTACCATGCTTTCCTTCTGCATCTTGTCCATAAAATATTAGTACATAATGCCGCCCCAAACACTCGTAAGAATGTTGGTGGACAACATAGCCTTGTTGCTGCAACTGCTGCGCTTGCTTGGGATGCTTATATAAAGTACGAACTAACTCATGACGCGAAAACAATGACTCATCTAATATCTGCTGTTGCCAATGAGAAAAATCTGCCTTACTAGACTTCTCCAATGATTCTTTCTGCTTAAACGCAGCAGGATTTTTATAAACTGTTTCTAACATCTGCATGCTAAGTTGTGACCATAAAGCAGCCGCTTGCGCCATATGCTGTTGATACATCTGCTTAGTTGGGCTATTGGTTTTCTGTGCCAGCGACATCGCTATCAATGCCGAGTTAGGCTCATTTTGCAAACCATATTTTATCAACGCATTATCTATCGTAATTGCAGGTGCAAAGAAGTCGGCAACATTTAGAAATCCAGTAATAATATCGTTTTCGGAATTTGTTATATGATCCTTATTATCCTGCTGTGACTGCCCTAAACGATAGTGTAAAAATCGCCATAGCTCGCAAGGTATCTGTAATTTATTTAAATGAATATGCCAGTCATGCCAGCCAAATGCTTGTAATGGCTGAATAGATGCACTTGTATCAACGAGCGAACCCTCTACTAAATTACTGTCCGTAAAACTATGGGCTAGACGTTGAACAGGATTTTTTTTGCAGGATTTATTATGAACATCAGTATCAGTATCAGTATCAGTATCAATTTGACGCTGGATATCCAAAACCAAGACGTCAATACTACGTAACTGGCTGTCTATAGATCTTGATATATGAGTCTTGCGCCATATATTTACAGCATTAAAAACTGTCCTACCTAGTGCCTCAATATCAGCTGGCAGCATGTCAGTAGGCAAATATATCACCCACTCTACTAAGTTAAGATCGCCTAGTGGTAGCTGGTACTGAGAATATTGCGCTTGATAGTTGCTCTCTATCACTGGCATATCCGGTAAGATAATCTTTAAGATATCTGCTCGTAAATAACAAGCCATTTCATTCATAAGATAGCTTCCATCAGACATTACCATCGTCGAATCACTGGGCACAGTTACCACCTTTTTGTCTGAAAAAAAATACGCTATTATAAGCGGCGCAATTGGTGTGCAGCGGATAAATGCAACTGCTGCTCCAAGACTATTGGATAAAAAATAAACTACATAATAGCAATTATACATGGTCGCTTTCAGCACAGTGACTTGTTATGATGATATAAAAGCGGTATTACTCGCGTATTAAGGAATCAATTAATACGCATGCTACCTTACAATATAATTAGCCCATTTATTTAGAAAATGTCTCTCTGATGAGAACAAGGACTTGCCCATCATGAAACGCTTTAAAGAGAAAACAGTTGTCGTAACAGGTGCCGACTCACATATCGGTCGTGCAACCGCCATTCGTTTTGCGAATGAAGGTGCTAACGTCATACTCGTCGGACGCTCGACCGATACATTAAATCAAATCACTGAAGGATTTCCACAAGACCGTACATGGATTCATACCGACAACTTTTTAACCATCGCTTGTGACATTGGTGTTGAGAGCCAAGTACAAGAGATGATAAAAAGAGTCATCGATAAGTTTGAAACAATCGATATATTGGTGAATAACGCAGCACAAACGACGCAAGGCAGAAATAGTGGGTTATCTACTGAACAGAAGAGTCCAGCTGTTGATGACTATTTAAGTGAAACCTTGTATGTCTGTCAGACGGCTATGCCTTACTTAATACAGAGTAAAGGTAGTATCATTAACGTTCCTTCATTTGCAGCTTGTAGTAGCGATCAGAGTGCAGCAACTTATGATGCTGCCACCTCAGGTATTACTGATTTGACCCGTACGTTGGCTTCGGCACACAGCGCAGACGGCGTGCGCGTTAATGCAGTAAATCCAAGCGTCACTCAGTCTGATATATCAGATGCGATTCAAAATACCGATATTCAAAATACCGATATAACAGATCTTCAAGCAAATATAGATGAATCATCAGATAAGAGTCCATTAGGACGCTGTGCTACACCAAACGATATTGCCGCGGTGATTACTTTCTTAGCAAGCGATGATGCTGCCATGATTACCGGTACCAATTTGCCCGTCGATGGCGGTGTAAGCACTTCTAACCGTCAGCTACCTTTATAACTTTATAAAACCTTAATGTGTAAGGGCTCAAGATTAATAAGCGCAAACAAGAAACCCCTGATACTCCATATCAGGGGTTTTTTATAAATATAATCAGCTACTACTTAAAAAACTACTCCGCTGATTTATTAACGTCCTGTAGCGGCTGCGATAAACGCTCAGGATGTCTTGGAATTACACCTTGATATTGAGCATATATTCTTGGCAAATCGGATTCGATATCTCCGGTAGGATAGACCAAAGGCATAAAGCGTATCTCTTTGGTATTGTAATCCAGCGCCACTGGCAAGATTGGCACACCGGCACCCACTGCTAAATAATAAAAGCCTGACTTCCAATTTTTGGTGTACTGACGCGTACCTTCTGGCGACAACCCCAAAAATAATGGCTCACCTGTTTTAAATTTATCAATACTCGCTTGTAATACGGAGCCTTTATTACGGCGATCAATCGGAACAATACCTATCCAATGCAGCAATTGTGCAAGGATCGGCACCTTAAATAAGGTGTGTTTGCCCATAATACTAATTTTCAAATCGAGCGCAAACAAACTGGGTATCGCATATACACCGTCGATATTTGATGTATGCGGAAGCGCTAGCACCACCGCCTGTGGAATATTTTCTATCTCACCAACGGTACGCCAGCCTGCCGCTTTTAATAATGCAGACGCAATCACTGGCGCAATCTTGTTGCCGCGTCTAGGAACCAAATTCCCAAGCTGTTTTTTATTGAGACTTGGTAATGTTTTAGAGCGTGGCGGCTTAGCACTGTTAGCATTAGAGCGATTAAATAATTTTGATGTCATAACGGCACCATGTAGTAGAAGATATCCATATAATACCATTAAGCTGGTATCACTAATCTGGATTTTACATGCTTTTGTTATGTTATAGCTTACTCAATCATGATTATAAATAATGCTAAGCGTCCTAAAAATAGCTATGAGATATCAGCTAGATTACCTTTATCTTCTAGCCATATCTTACGATCAGCAGCACGCTTTTTGGCTAGCAGCATATCCATCACACTGTTGGTTAGTACCATGTCATCCATATCCAACTGAACCAGACGACGAGTATCGCGATTCATGGTTGTTTCACGCAGCTGCTCAGCGCTCATCTCACCCAAGCCTTTAAAACGTGTGATTTGAGCTTTTTTATTGCCCGGTACATTGGCTAAAATATGCTGAAGCTCGGTTTCATCTAACGCATAATGCACTTCTTTAGCCACATCGACGCGATAGAGTGGCGGCATTGCAACAAATAAATGACCAGCATCGACTAAGGCAGGAAAGTGCTTCACGAATAGCGCACAGATCAAGGTAGCAATATGCAGTCCATCAGAATCGGCATCCGCTAAGATGCATACCTTGTCATAACGTAGCTCAGATAAATCGTCAGATGCTGGATCAACGCCAATGGCAATCGCAATATCATGAATTTCTTGACTCGATAGCACTGTATCTGATGAGACCTCCCACGTATTTAAAATCTTACCACGCAAGGGTAGAATCGCCTGATAATGACGATCACGTGCTTGCTTCGCACTCCCACCCGCAGAATCCCCTTCTACCAAAAACAGCTCAGCCCCATCACGCAAATCACCGCGGCAATCTGCCAACTTACCGGGCAATGCAGGTCCCTGAGTGATTTTCTTACGGGCGACTTTTTTAGCAGATTTTAAACGACGCCCTGCTTTATTAATCGCCAGTTCAGCGATTTGCGTACCCATGTCTGCATGCTGGTTTAACCATAGGCTAAAGGCATCTTTTGCCAATGTCTGTACAGCGCCTGCAGCCTCGCGACTAGATAAACGTTCTTTGGTCTGTCCAGAAAACTGTGGCTCAGAGAACTTCAGAGACAGAATATAGTTCACCCCGTCCCAGACATCTTCTGCGGTTAGCTTCACACTACGTGGTAGCAAATTATGAATATCGCAGAACTCACGCAATGCTTCTAAGATACCCGTGCGTAGTCCATTGACGTGAGTACCGCCCTGAGCTGTCGGAATCAGGTTCACATAGCTTTCTTGAATCGGCGTCCCACCATCAGGCAACCAAGACAAGGCAAAGGTAATGGCAGCTCGTTCGCCCGCTTTCGCATCGTAATTATAATAAAACGGTGCTTCAGGCAATGTCTCAAGACCATCTAATTGTTCGTTTAAATACTCGACCACCCCATCGGTAAACTGCCAAACCACCTTTTCATCATTAATGTCATCAGTGAATTCAATCGTCAGTCCAGCTGCCAAAACCGCTTTGGCTTTCAAATTATGCTTGAGATGCTTTACATTGAATTTTGGCGTATCAAAAAAGCTACCATCTGCCCAAAAGCGTACCCTAGTGCCACGTTTACGCTTATTGGAGCTAATCGTCTCAGTTAGCGCCGTCACTGGCGCGCCATTTTCAAACGCCATCTCAAACTGCGTGCTATCACGCCATACCGTGACTTCAACTCGCGTCGACAAGGCATTAACGACAGAAATACCCACGCCATGCAAACCGCCCGAAACTTCATAATTAGAGGTCGAAAATTTACCACCAGCATGCAAACGGGTCAAAATCAGCTCGATACCCGATTGATTGAACTCAGGGTGAATATCTGTCGGCATACCGCGACCATCATCCTCAACCGACAGCGACCCATCACTATGCAATTGAACCTTGATAGTTTTGGCGTAACCACCCAATGCCTCATCGACGGAGTTATCAATAACTTCTTGCGCCAAATGATTGGGGCGAGTGGTATCAGTATACATACCGGGACGACGACGTACTGGCTCAAGCCCTTCTAAAACTTCTAATGATTGCGCATTATACTGACTCACAAATGCATCCTTAAATATTCATATACGATTAATTCTATTAAACCATTATAACGAAAAATAGCGACGGTAACGGTAATAGTCAGTCGCTTACGTCAGATAATGTCGTCTATTTAATACGCTATGACAGCTTTATTTGAACTTAGAGCAACTGCTGTAGCATATCAATCACCTTTGGCAATTGCTCACCAAAATCGCTAAACCTGTGATCGCCACCTGCTTGCACAGCTACCGATGCGCCCTGACTCTGATAAAAAGCTTTAGACAATTCAGAATTTAACAGCTCATCGCCTTTTTTCAGTAGCACAGCAACTTTATCGGGATAATTTACTGCTAAAAGTTGATGGTCTGCAAACCATTGTAAATCTGAGGGAGTAATATTCCAGCCGCCCGCCGTCGTATGCAGGACGTCACTATGAGACAACTCATCACTGCTTTCTTGATTTGATACTAAGGTGTCAGAAAAACGCTGTAGAGTAATATGAGGCTGAGTGCTAGGGTTTAGCAATAGTGCGGGGCAACCTGTATGATTGCTCACCAAGGTAGAAAAATAGCCTCCTAACGAGCTACCAATAAGTAAGGTTTTATCCTCTCTACTGAGTTCGGTTACCAATTTAACTAGTTGCTCAAAAACTTGCTCAGGAGCACTATTCAGGTTAGGACGATATACATTGATATCAGGATAATGACGCTGGCAGTATTTTTCTAACAGCACCCCTTTGGTAGAGTTGGCATCACTGTCCAGTCCATGGATATAAATCAGGTTCACGTATCATCTCCCTTGTTAATTTTGTTATGATTATCTTATATAGGCTATCAAAGCCAAGCATAGCACCCGCTAAACAAAAATAATAACAATAAAACGGCACACTATTAGTCAGTATTTGCGACATAATAATGTTGTCATTGCAGTTTTATATAGGTCAAAGGAATGACGATAATAGCGATGGAGTAGCCATGAATCAACAGTTTGAGCTGTTCGAGATTGCCAATCCATGTATTGGTCTTTGTAAAAGCAATAAAAAAGGCTATTGCTTTGGTTGCTTGCGCAGTCGTCCTGAGCGTCAGCTATGGCTGAGCATGACTAACGAGCAGCGCCGTGAGGTGCTACGGCTAGTCTCTGGACGCAGGCAACGTATCGAACAAATGAAACAGCGTAAAGGTGAGCAGTTGGGGTTTGATTTTGAAGACACAGCAGAAGCGGGTAAGCTTTTCTAAAAAGCTCATGATAACGCCTCACTAGGATACGTACTCTAAATTGAATAAATCAGCGCGATTATCCGATAAACACTCACTCATCCAAACGTCAGGCAAAGAAAATCCCCCGCCTAGATAACTAGTCGGGGGATATTTCAGAATAGAGAGCTGACGATGACCTACTCTCACATGGGCGAACCACACT
>NZ_JAZAQR010000006.1:0-7609 GCF_036861305.1 Psychrobacter sp. S4(2024)
AACTCGGACTTCGCGAGTACGGATGTGGTATTAGTTATCGGTGCCAATGATGTTGTCAACCCATCTGCGAAAGATGATCCGACATCACCAATCTTTGGTATGCCAATTCTAGAAGTGACCAAAGCGCAAACGGTGATGGTTATTAAGCGTTCTATGAGTACAGGTTATGCTGGTCTAGATAACAGCTTGTTCTATATGGACAAAACCATGATGATCTTTGGTGATGCGAAGAAGATGGTCGAAGAGATGGTACGTAGTATCAATGGCGCTGGTCATTAACCTTTAAAATAGGTCTGACACATCATTTTTTAAACAGAAGCTTTCACATAAAAAAGTCACTGAGGTGGCTTTTTTTGCGTTAGAGTATTGCCCATCTAAAGCTATCTACAATGTATTTTCTCATTATCAATATTATAAAATAAGAAGGTTTCTTATGAATATGCTGCTGCGTTTCTTTATTATGGTAAGCCTACTCAAACAACAACTTAAGCAGCAATCGATAAGCAATCACCTGAGTATTGAAACATTGACAGCACCAACTGTGCGTCAGTATCGGGTATTACCACATGACATGGGTTTTCGCGATCATCTGCCTAATTATCGCTATCTGTCTTTTATTGAGCTAAATATCACCAAATGGCTTATGAACTGCTGTCATCAAAAAGGGATTAAAAATCTCGGCTGGATTATCGCTATGCAGGAGATGGTCTATCTTAAACAAATTAAGTTTCTAGATAAGATAACAGTCAATAGTATGCTTGTCGGTTGGGATAAAAAATATGTCTATTTTGAGCATCGATTTTTTGTTAAAAACCAGCTGATGGCAGTGGGTATGACCAAGTTTGTTTTAACCAATAAGCAAGGTAAGTGCGCAACTGAGGTGCTAGATATGACGGGTAAGCAGCTGACAGAAGTTATTGAGTCATGGAATCAGCATCAAGTGGCGATTAAAGCTGCTCAATCTACTGAGTTGACTAAATCAACAAAGGCTGCGTAACCAACTTGCCTATAATCCTATGATGAATTTTGGTAGGATAGCGCATATATATTTTATAATGCTATTTTATAAAAATAATTGAAAACATAAGGAGCTACTATGACCCCGCAGAAGTTAAAATGGACAGACAGCTTAGATATCGCTATTGAGCTTTATGAAAAATTCCCAGAGACCGATCCGCAGTATATTCGCTTTACGGATTTGCATCGCTGGGTGACGGAGCTTGAAGGCTTTGACGATGATCCGCAACGCTCCAATGAAGGTATCTTAGAAGCGATTCAGATGAATTGGATCGACGAAGCGGACTAGATTGACCTTTTGACTATTTTTTAATAACAAACATAGCTTTAATAAACATAATCTCAAATGAAAACAGGACAAACCGTCTCATGACTGCACCAATCCAAGAGCTAACCGACGTACAAACTTGCACAGGCATCAGCGTACGCACCACCAACACCGATGAAATAAGCCATGAAACGGCAAAGTTAGGCAAGCTATGGCAAAGTTTTTACAAAAATCACGTGAGCCAACTTGAAAAGGGTCAGGATATCTATGGTATCTATCATAACTATGAGAGTGATGATGTAGGCGCTTTTGATGTGGTTGCGAGTTGGAAGGTGGAAAGTCAGCAAAAACAGTCAGACAATGACGATACGACCAATACTGTCAAAGCTACTAAGAATAAAAATGCAAGCAACCTAACAACGGTCACTATTCCTGCAGGAAAATACATGGTGTTTTCTGAATACGGTAACATGCCTAATACCGTGATGAATGCATGGGAAAAAGCGTGGACGTATTTCAATGATCCAAGCTGTGAGCATACTCGAACTTATAACGTTGACTTTGAGCGTTACGTTGAGGGTAAGTTAGAATATGGTCAAGTCGAGCTATATATTGGTATTGAGTAAGTAATTAATATCTATAATAAAAAAGCGCCATCTGTATGAGATGGCGCTTTTTTTACTAGTGCTTATTAATCTAATAGGGCGTGTCCTCATTTCAAAAATGGTGATAAAAATGAGATAAATTGCAGTCAAACAAGGAAAATAGCGCAGATAATATCGGGATATTAACCAGCTATTTAACGATGTTTGGCAAAATTTAGCCATTTTTAGCCCGTTTAGATATGATCAATTGAATTGAGGACACGCCCTAGTAAATTCTCTAAAATCCCTTCATAAATCTGCGCCAATTTCCCTAAGTCATCTACTTCAACTTTTTCATCAACCTGATGAATAGTGGCATTACGCACGCCAAGTTCGACCACTTGCGCACCGGTTGGTGCAATAAAGCGTCCATCTGATGTGCCGCCANAATTCTCTAAAATCCCTTCATAAATCTGCGCCAATTTCCCTAAGTCATCTACTTCAACTTTTTCATCAACCTGATGAATAGTGGCATTACGCACGCCAAGTTCGACCACTTGCGCACCGGTTGGTGCAATAAAGCGTCCATCTGATGTGCCGCCAGAAGTTGATAATGTCGTATCGGTTCCAGTCACAGATTTAATCGCTTGCTGGCATGCTGAGACCAATTTACCTTCAGGCGTCAAAAAAGGCTGACCAGATAATTTCCAATGAATATCATAAGCTGCTTTGCTATCAGCGAAATATCTATCAAAAATAGCATGTGTCTTCGCTTTTAGTTCATCTTCAGTCGTTTCTGTCGAAAAGCGGAAGTTAAATACAGCCTCTAAGGTTTCAGGAATGACGTTGGTCGCCCCCGTTCCACTATTGATATTAGATATTTGTAGTGAAGTCGCAGGGAAGTAATCATTGCCATTATCCCAAGTAGCATTGGTCAGTTCTGCGAGTGCCGACATAGCCGCATGAATAGGATTTGATGCAAGGTGCGGGTAGGCAACGTGACCTTGTTTACCAGTGACAGTGAGCACTGCGCCGAGTGAGCCACGACGACCATTCTTAATAATATCACCTAGGGTATCAGTACTAGATGGTTCACCCACTAAGCAGTACGTAATTTTCTCATTACGTGCTTCTAGCGTTTCTACTACCTTGACTGTGCCGTTAATAGACGGACCTTCTTCATCTGAAGTGATTAAAAAGGCAATTGAGCCATTGTGCTCAGGATGATTGGCAACGAAACGTTCAGCAGCGACGGTAAAAGCGGCAATGCCAGTTTTCATATCAGCGGCACCACGCGCCCATAAATAGCCATCTGCAATGGTTGGGGTAAAGGGCGGATAGGTCCAATTTTTTTCATCGCCTATTGGGACGACGTCAGTATGACCGGCAAAGCAAATGACTGGATTGGTATTACCGCGGCGCGCCCATAAGTTTTTAACCTCAGCATGTTCGCCTTTTGCTTGTCTATTACCGTAATACATAAACTCGCAGTCGAAGCCTGCTTGCGTTAGCCGCTCAGATAATATGTCTTGGCAGCCATCATCATCTGGCGTCACTGACGGACGTTCAAGTAAGGCGATACTTAAATCCAATGTTGCTTGTTGATGAGTTGCTTGCATCTGAGACTGAGTATTTCGGTTTTTATCAAAATCTGACATGGGAAGCCTTTTTTATTATAGAGGGATAGATAGTATGGTTAGATGTAGCTGGTAAGAGAGTCTTTATGAATATTACAGTACTTAAATAACGTCTTCTACGAATGGTACTAAGCCATCACGGCGCATCCAAGTCGCGATAGAATAACGCTGACGATGGGCGATTTGTACTTGATGCCGTAAGTCACTATCAAATATTACAAGCCTATTAGCGACAGGCATTACATTATGATGGACACCATGTTTATCAACGATTTCTAGCGCGCCGCCGTCATTCGCTGTCCATTCATCATTAAGATAAAACACTGCCGAGATAACGCGTTCATTACGTCCAGCTGGATTATCACTATGCCATAGATAGCCAAAACCTACTGGATAACACGCATAATGCGCTTCACTGTGGCGAATACCAGCGTACAAGCTTTGATTGAATAAGTTGGCAAGCGCATTGATACTGTGTAGATAATAAAATCCTGCAAAAAAGTCTTTGGTAATCCAGCGTATTTTATCACCGCGAATATCACTGATACGAATACCCGCCGTTAGCTGAGCATCACGATAGTCAATAAAGCCACTTTCCGCTTGCAGTGCTAATAAGGCTTTTCGTTCAAAGACATCATCAATAATCAGCCAACCATCATCAACAAACGTATCCAACTGTTTATCTGTCAGCTTGTGTTCCCAGTTAACCTCAAAATCAGAGGATTGTAATAAATGCTGGGTCGGCAGCGCCTGATTATTATAGTTAGTAGAATGTAAAGATAACAGTGGCGGATTCTCCTTACCTATTGGATTATCAACCACCAACGTCGTTACATCAAGATTGCTAATAATCTTCGTCATTTTGTCTCGCTATCGTCCATTATCTGTCATTACACCGTCAATCTATACCTTTACCCGACCAATCTATGCCTTTTTACCAAAACCATCGTTATCTTTTAGCCATCCTATGCTACCATAGATGCAATTTTTCTTATTTAAACTTTTGAACTTATGAATTATAAACACGCCTATCATGCTGGTAACTTTGCCGATGTTGTTAAACACATTCTATTGGTACAACTACTGAACCAAATGGGGCAAAAAAACAAACCTTTTTATGTGCTTGATGCTTATGGCGGTCGTGGACTGTATTCGCTCGGCAGTGAAGAGGCGCGCAAGACTGGTGAAGCCAAAGGTGGTATCCAAGCCTTAGTAAAAGCCGATGTCGAAAAAGCACCAGCTGCCATCAAAGACTATATGGAAGGTATTAACCAAGCCCGTTTTACCTATGATAAAAAAGTCTATCCGGGTTCGCCGTGGTGGATTGCTCATCATGTTGAAAAAAATCCAGATGCTGGCGTGCGCGGTGAAGCGTTTGAAGCCAAAGCCAGTGAATATGATGCACTGAACTATCAGCTACATAAATTGCCAATCGGTATTCATCATCGCAATGCTTTTGAAGGTATCGCTGCCGTGATTCCGCCAAAAGAAAAGCGCGGCTTGATATTTTTAGATCCTCCTTACGAGCAGGAGCATAAAGACTTCACGCGTCTAATCGATTTGTTGGTGCATTCTTATAACAAGTGGCCACAAGGCACTTATGCATTATGGTTCCCAATCAAGAACATCGACGCGGTTGAGCTGTTCTATAAAAAGCTCAAGCGTACTGAGATGAGACGTCAGCTGGTTTGTGAGCTAAATATTTATCCTAAAGATATCGCTGTCGGTCTAAACGGTACAGGGCTACTTGTGATCAATCCGCCATGGCAGTTCGATAACCAAGCGCGTGAGATACTACGTTTCTTACAGCCTGTATTAAAAGTTGCTGATGCACCAGATTTAACACCTGATAGTGCAACCACCGTCCGCTGGTTGGTTGGCGAATAAGGATATTGTTATGACGACTGATCAATCATCACGTAGCCTTGAAAAAAACAATCTTGCAAAGGGTAGTCTGGTCACTGATAAAGTGATGAATGACGGTTTGATTAAAGAGCCCTTATTACAAGATAGCGCTGCCACTCAACCGCCTTTTGTGGATGAGCATGATTTCGATATTCGCTTGGCGGATAATGAGAACTATGATGGGCTGACGTTCGAGGTGATTGAAGCGGAAGTCGCTGAAGGTAAGCGGGTGGTCAGTCGCGGTGTTTATTTAGCGCCCAACTTGATCACCACTTTATCGCTGCTGTCAGGCTTTTATTCTATTTTAGCCAGTACCCAAGGTGAGTTTTATAAAGCCTCTTTAGCGATTTTCTTATCGGCTATTTTGGATGGCGCAGATGGCAGGGTAGCGCGTATGCTTAATGCGCAAAGCCCCTTTGGTGAGCAGTATGATTCGCTTGCCGATATGTTAGCCTTCGGTGTTGCACCGGCAATCTTAATTTATAGCTTTGCTTTGCAGCCATTAGGTCGTATTGGGCTTGGCTGTGCGTTTGTCTTTACTGCCTGTGCCGCCTTCCGTCTAGCGCGTTTTAACGTTCAGATTGGTGAGGTCGATAAAAAATACTTTGTTGGTTTGGCCAGTCCGCTTGCCGCTATTTTGGTCACAGCGGCTGTTATGGTTGCCGTTGATCACAATCAATGGATCGGACAATACGATACGCTTGTGATGTTTTTATTTGCTGCTTGGGTCGTTATTTGCGGTTTGCTGATGGTTAGCAACGTCAAATACTATAGTTTTAAAGAGTTTGATAAGAAGAAAGTCCCTTTTGTGGTGCTTATCGTTGGTGTATTGGTCATGAGTATCGTGTTATATGATATTCCAGTCGGCATTTTAGCGATTGGTGTTATTTATGCCTTGTCAGGTATTTTTAGCACCTTACAAGCCAAAGCGACCAGTTAATACTATAGCTTTTTATAGTAAATATTAACTTAAGACACGCAAACAAAAACCGCTTATTTTTTAATAGGCGGTTTTTATTTGCGTGCTAGTTTTTGATTCTATTGGGCACTGAAATATAGCTCTGATAGAGATAACCACAACAATAGAAAAGTTAAAATAAAACACTACAAATAGCTATTGATTGGGTGCAATATTAAAGCCTTATCCAATGCTATTGTCTGTAATCTATATAAAGTTTATACGATGAGCCTTCCTATAACGCCATTTGATAACTAAGCCGAGGTTATTATGCTGAACTTACCTATTTTTAATCGCCTATTACCTGTTTCAAGGACCTCAAACAATTTGTTAAGAGGTTTGATGGCAAGCGCTTTGTTTTCATTGTCATTTGTTTCAGTCTCTACACATGCTACTACTAGTAATTCAGTAAGTACGATATCTCGTGCTGAAGCTGCCAATCCAGCTAATTTTAAGCATCTAAATATTAATGGTAGTGCAGTAACTTCCGCATCAGCACCGTGCTCTATCAAAAAAGGGCTGATTGCTTGTGGTCTTGAAAAGCTTAAGCTAATCAATAGTAGTATTAACGAAGTAGATGCGGATTATGATTTGGCACAAGCTTTTTACTATCCATCAAAATCGCAGCCTAAGACAGCGGTTGTTGTCATTACCCGTTCTGGTCTCATGGATGATAGTGTGAGTGCAGAACGTTACCGTATTAGTTTTACCTTAAAAGGCAAGCCGTCTGATTTAAATTGGCAATGGGTGCAGTATGGGGTGCAATATCAATGTGTTCGCGGTAATAGAATGGGGAAATGGACGAAAAATCTTTGTCCTTGATGAAATCCTACATTGAAAGGTAAACCTAGTGTTTTCAACCAAATAAAAATAAACCTTAATAATCTCTTGACCCCCTACTAAAACAGCGTATACTGCCACCCAGTCGGAGAGGAAGGCGGGTTGGAGTGGTTTATCGCTTAGACAATTTAGCCAACCGGAAAAATTACTTTTAAGTTAACTCAAATTAAAATAATTTACTTCTTGACTTACTAATTAAAGCGTCTATAATACGCACCTCATTAAGACGAACTGGAATCAGCTACTGTGTGATTACACAATAACTAACCAGTTAACTTAAAGAAACAAATTAAGAAAAGAAGTTGACAGACTATTAAAACATGATATGATTGTCAGCTCGCTAAATAGGATAAGCCAGATTGGTTTAGCATATTTAGTAAGAATACTCTTACTGGACGAC
>NZ_JAZAQR010000007.1:0-5007 GCF_036861305.1 Psychrobacter sp. S4(2024)
CCACACCTCATCCCCGCACTTTTCAACGTGCGTGGGTTCGGGCCTCCATTCAGTGTTACCTGAACTTCACCCTGGACATGGGTAGATCACCTGGTTTCGGGTCTACGACCACGTACTCAATTCGCCCTATTCAGACTCGCTTTCGCTGCGGCTCCGCATCTTCTGCTTAACCTTGCACGGGATCGTAACTCGCCGGTTCATTCTACAAAAGGCACGCCATCACCCGTTAACGGGCTCTGACTACTTGTAGGCACACGGTTTCAGGATCTCTTTCACTCCCCTTCCGGGGTGCTTTTCACCTTTCCCTCACGGTACTGGTTCACTATCGGTCACTAGGGAGTATTTAGCCTTGGGAGATGGTCCTCCCGGATTCCGACGGAATTTCACGTGTTCCGCCGTACTCAGGATCCACTCAGGAGAGAACGAAGTTTTGACTACAGGGCTGTTACCTCCTATGGCGGGCCTTTCCAGACCTCTTCATCTACCTCGTTCCTTTGTAACTCCGTACAGAGTGTCCTACAACCCCAAGAGGCAAGCCTCTTGGTTTGGGCTAATCCCGTTTCGCTCGCCGCTACTCAGGGAATCGCATTTGCTTTCTCTTCCTCCGGGTACTTAGATGTTTCAGTTCCCCGGGTCTGCCTTCTCATATCCTATGAATTCAGATATGGATACCACTCCATTACGAGTGGTGGGTTTCCCCATTCGGAAATCTCCGGATCAAAGCTTGCTTACAGCTCCCCGAAGCATATCGGTGTTCGTCCCGTCCTTCATCGGCTCCTAGTGCCAAGGCATCCACCGTGCGCCCTTTCTAACTTAACCGTTAAAAAGAATCACTATGTGATATCTTGTATTACTTGAATGTGATGTCTACTGTTATCTAGTTTTCAAAGAACACGTTTCGAAGGAATGATCCTTCAAAACTAAACAAGACAGGGAACGTTCTGTTTATAAGACCCAAGGTCTTATATTCCGTATAATATCCTTAGAAAGGAGGTGATCCAGCCGCACCTTCCGATACGGCTACCTTGTTACGACTTCACCCCAATCATCTGTCCCACCTTCGGCGGCTGGCTCCTAAAAGGTTACCTCACCGACTTCGGGTGTTACAAACTCTCGTGGTGTGACGGGCGGTGTGTACAAGGCCCGGGAACGTATTCACCGCGGCATGCTGATCCGCGATTACTAGCGATTCCAGCTTCACGCAGTCGAGTTGCAGACTGCGATCCGAACTGAGAACAGATTTGTGGGATTGGCTTAACCTCGCGGTTTCGCTGCCCTTTGTTCTGTCCATTGTAGCACGTGTGTAGCCCAGGTCATAAGGGGCATGATGATTTGACGTCATCCCCACCTTCCTCCGGTTTGTCACCGGCAGTCACCTTAGAGTGCCCAACTGAATGCTGGCAACTAAGATCAAGGGTTGCGCTCGTTGCGGGACTTAACCCAACATCTCACGACACGAGCTGACGACAACCATGCACCACCTGTCACTCTGCCCCCGAAGGGGACGTCCTATCTCTAGGATTGTCAGAGGATGTCAAGACCTGGTAAGGTTCTTCGCGTTGCTTCGAATTAAACCACATGCTCCACCGCTTGTGCGGGCCCCCGTCAATTCCTTTGAGTTTCAGTCTTGCGACCGTACTCCCCAGGCGGAGTGCTTAATGCGTTAGCTGCAGCACTAAGGGGCGGAAACCCCCTAACACTTAGCACTCATCGTTTACGGCGTGGACTACCAGGGTATCTAATCCTGTTCGCTCCCCACGCTTTCGCTCCTCAGCGTCAGTTACAGACCAGAGAGTCGCCTTCGCCACTGGTGTTCCTCCACATCTCTACGCATTTCACCGCTACACGTGGAATTCCACTCTCCTCTTCTGCACTCAAGTTCCCCAGTTTCCAATGACCCTCCCCGGTTGAGCCGGGGGCTTTCACATCAGACTTAAGAAACCGCCTGCGAGCCCTTTACGCCCAATAATTCCGGACAACGCTTGCCACCTACGTATTACCGCGGCTGCTGGCACGTAGTTAGCCGTGGCTTTCTGGTTAGGTACCGTCAAGGTACCGCCCTATTCGAACGGTACTTGTTCTTCCCTAACAACAGAGCTTTACGATCCGAAAACCTTCATCACTCACGCGGCGTTGCTCCGTCAGACTTTCGTCCATTGCGGAAGATTCCCTACTGCTGCCTCCCGTAGGAGTCTGGGCCGTGTCTCAGTCCCAGTGTGGCCGATCACCCTCTCAGGTCGGCTACGCATCGTCGCCTTGGTGAGCCGTTACCTCACCAACTAGCTAATGCGCCGCGGGTCCATCTGTAAGTGGTAGCCGAAGCCACCTTTTATGTCTGAACCATGCGGTTCAGACAACCATCCGGTATTAGCCCCGGTTTCCCGGAGTTATCCCAGTCTTACAGGCAGGTTACCCACGTGTTACTCACCCGTCCGCCGCTAACATCAGGGAGCAAGCTCCCATCTGTCCGCTCGACTTGCATGTATTAGGCACGCCGCCAGCGTTCGTCCTGAGCCAGGATCAAACTCTCCGATAAAGTAGTTTGACTGACTACGCACATCGCTGTGCGATTTATAAAAACTGAATTAACAGGTACGTTTTGTCTTGTTTAGTTTTCAAAGATCATTTTGTTTGTCCGCTTTGTTAAAGCAACTTTATTAGTATACAATGTCACTTCTTCAAAGTCAATAACTTTTTTAAAAAATTACACTAATGTGCAATTGCTTGGCGGCGTCCTACTCTCACAGGGGGAAACCCCCGACTACCATCGGCGCTGAAGAGCTTAACTTCCGTGTTCGGTATGGGAACGGGTGTGACCTCTTCGCTATCGCCACCAAACAAATTGAGAGTGTTCTCTCAAAACTAGATAACAGGTGTGACATCATTCAAAAATATGGTTAAGTCCTCGATCGATTAGTATCTGTCAGCTCCATGTGTCGCCACACTTCCACCTCAGACCTATCAACCTGATCATCTTTCAGGGATCTTACTTCCTTGCGGAATGGGAAATCTCATCTTGAGGGGGGCTTCATGCTTAGATGCTTTCAGCACTTATCCCGTCCGCACATAGCTACCCAGCGATGCCCTTGGCAGAACAACTGGTACACCAGCGGTGCGTCCATCCCGGTCCTCTCGTACTAAGGACAGCTCCTCTCAAATTTCCTGCGCCCGCGACGGATAGGGACCGAACTGTCTCACGACGTTCTGAACCCAGCTCGCGTACCGCTTTAATGGGCGAACAGCCCAACCCTTGGGACCGACTACAGCCCCAGGATGCGATGAGCCGACATCGAGGTGCCAAACCTCCCCGTCGATGTGGACTCTTGGGGGAGATAAGCCTGTTATCCCCGGGGTAGCTTTTATCCGTTGAGCGATGGCCCTTCCATGCGGAACCACCGGATCACTAAGCCCGACTTTCGTCCCTGCTCGACTTGTAGGTCTCGCAGTCAAGCTCCCTTGTGCCTTTACACTCTGCGAATGATTTCCAACCATTCTGAGGGAACCTTTGGGCGCCTCCGTTACCTTTTAGGAGGCGACCGCCCCAGTCAAACTGCCCACCTGACACTGTCTCCCCGCCCGATAAGGGCGGCGGGTTAGAAGGTCAATACAGCCAGGGTAGTATCCCACCGATGCCTCCACCGAAGCTGGCGCTCCGGTTTCCAAGGCTCCTACCTATCCTGTACAAGCTGTACCAACATTCAATATCAGGCTGCAGTAAAGCTCCACGGGGTCTTTCCGTCCTGTCGCGGGTAACCTGCATCTTCACAGGTACTATAATTTCACCGAGTCTCTCGTTGAGACAGTGCCCAGATCGTTGCGCCTTTCGTGCGGGTCGGAACTTACCCGACAAGGAATTTCGCTACCTTAGGACCGTTATAGTTACGGCCGCCGTTTACTGGGGCTTCAATTCGCACCTTCGCTTACGCTAAGCGCTCCTCTTAACCTTCCAGCACCGGGCAGGCGTCAGCCCCTATACTTCGCCTTACGGCTTCGCAGAGACCTGTGTTTTTGCTAAACAGTCGCCTGGGCCTATTCACTGCGGCTCTCTCGGGCTTGCACCCTAACAGAGCACCCCTTCTCCCGAAGTTACGGGGTCATTTTGCCGAGTTCCTTAACGAGAGTTCTCTCGATCACCTTAGGATTCTCTCCTCGCCTACCTGTGTCGGTTTGCGGTACGGGCACCTCTCACCTCGCTAGAGGCTTTTCTTGGCAGTGTGGAATCAGGAACTTCGCTACTATATTTCGCTCGCCATCACAGCTCAGCCTTATGGGAAACGGATTTGCCTATTTCCCAGCCTAACTGCTTGGACGCGGATATCCAATACCGCGCTTACCCTATCCTCCTGCGTCCCCCCATTGCTCAAATGGTGAGGAGGTGGTACAGGAATATCAACCTGTTGTCCATCGCCTACGCCTTTCGGCCTCGGCTTAGGTCCCGACTAACCCTGAGCGGACGAGCCTTCCTCAGGAAACCTTAGGCATTCGGTGGAGGGGATTCTCACCCCTCTTTCGCTACTCATACCGGCATTCTCACTTCTAAGCGCTCCACCAGTCCTTCCGGTCTGGCTTCACAGCCCTTAGAACGCTCTCCTACCACTGTTCGAAGAACAGTCCGCAGCTTCGGTGATACGTTTAGCCCCGGTACATTTTCGGCGCAGAGTCACTCGACCAGTGAGCTATTACGCACTCTTTAAATGGTGGCTGCTTCTAAGCCAACATCCTGGTTGTCTAAGCAACTCCACATCCTTTTCCACTTAACGTATACTTTGGGACCTTAGCTGGCGGTCTGGGCTGTTTCCCTTTCGACTACGGATCTTATCACTCGCAGTCTGACTCCCAAGGATAAGTCATTGGCATTCGGAGTTTGACTGAATTCGGTAACCCGGTAGGGGCCCCTAGTCCAATCAGTGCTCTACCTCCAAGACTCTTACCTTGAGGCTAGCCCTAAAGCTATTTCGGAGAGAACCAGCTATCTCCAGGTTCGATTGGCATTTCACCCCTACCCAC
>NZ_JAZAQR010000008.1:0-3734 GCF_036861305.1 Psychrobacter sp. S4(2024)
TCATTTAAGACAGTAAAAAAACTCAAAGTTAATTCATTACGAACATAATTTTTAGCGATTTTGCCAGATTAGATGAGCCAAGTTTAGAAGTCTCTTTAAAGGACTTCATAGCAAGATTAAACTGAAGAGTTTGATCATGGCTCAGATTGAACGCTGGCGGCAGGCTTAACACATGCAAGTCGAGCGGAAACGATGATAGCTTGCTATCAGGCGTCGAGCGGCGGACGGGTGAGTAATACTTAGGAATCTACCTAGTAGTGGGGGATAGCACGGGGAAACTCGTATTAATACCGCATACGACCTACGGGAGAAAGGGGGCAGTTTACTGCTCTCGCTATTAGATGAGCCTAAGTCGGATTAGCTAGATGGTGGGGTAAAGGCCTACCATGGCGACGATCTGTAGCTGGTCTGAGAGGATGATCAGCCACACCGGGACTGAGACACGGCCCGGACTCCTACGGGAGGCAGCAGTGGGGAATATTGGACAATGGGGGAAACCCTGATCCAGCCATGCCGCGTGTGTGAAGAAGGCCTTTTGGTTGTAAAGCACTTTAAGCAGTGAAGAAGACTCCGTGGTTAATACCCACGGACGATGACATTAGCTGCAGAATAAGCACCGGCTAACTCTGTGCCAGCAGCCGCGGTAATACAGAGGGTGCAAGCGTTAATCGGAATTACTGGGCGTAAAGGGAGCGTAGGTGGCTCGATAAGTCAGATGTGAAATCCCCGGGCTCAACCTGGGAACTGCATCTGATACTGTTGAGCTAGAGTATGTGAGAGGAAGGTAGAATTCCAGGTGTAGCGGTGAAATGCGTAGAGATCTGGAGGAATACCGATGGCGAAGGCAGCCTTCTGGCATAATACTGACACTGAGGCTCGAAAGCGTGGGTAGCAAACAGGATTAGATACCCTGGTAGTCCACGCCGTAAACGATGTCTACTAGTCGTTGGGTCCCTTGAGGACTTAGTGACGCAGCTAACGCAATAAGTAGACCGCCTGGGGAGTACGGCCGCAAGGTTAAAACTCAAATGAATTGACGGGGGCCCGCACAAGCGGTGGAGCATGTGGTTTAATTCGATGCAACGCGAAGAACCTTACCTGGTCTTGACATATCTAGAATCCTGCAGAGATGCGGGAGTGCCTTCGGGAATTAGAATACAGGTGCTGCATGGCTGTCGTCAGCTCGTGTCGTGAGATGTTGGGTTAAGTCCCGCAACGAGCGCAACCCTTGTCCTTAGTTACCAGCGGGTTAAGCCGGGAACTCTAAGGATACTGCCAGTGACAAACTGGAGGAAGGCGGGGACGACGTCAAGTCATCATGGCCCTTACGACCAGGGCTACACACGTGCTACAATGGTAGGTACAGAGGGCAGCTACACAGCGATGTGATGCGAATCTCAAAAAGCCTATCGTAGTCCAGATTGGAGTCTGCAACTCGACTCCATGAAGTAGGAATCGCTAGTAATCGCGGATCAGAATGCCGCGGTGAATACGTTCCCGGGCCTTGTACACACCGCCCGTCACACCATGGGAGTTGATTGCACCAGAAGTGGATAGCTTAACCTTCGGGGGAGCGTTCACCACGGTGTGGTTGATGACTGGGGTGAAGTCGTAACAAGGTAGCCGTAGGGGAACCTGCGGCTGGATCACCTCCTTATAGATGGCATTCGGTCAGCAAGAATTCACAACAAGTTGTTCTTTAGTTTAAGCTAGTTTATTAGCTAGAGGTATATGCCTCGTACAGGCCTGTAGCTCAGCTGGTTAGAGCACCGTGTTGATAACGCGGGGGTCGGCAGTTCAAGTCTGCCCAGGCCTACCATTATTAGGGGCCATAGCTCAGTTGGTAGAGCGCCTGCCTTGCACGCAGGAGGTCAACGGTTCGACTCCGTTTGGCTCCACCACATAATAAACTATTCTTTAGATGCTAATAAATAAATAGGTATCAAATAGAAACAAGTGATTCGTCTTAGTAAAGACAAGATTACTTCTTTCTGTTTTATACAGAATCTGTGACTCGACGAGAGCACAGAGACTATTTAAAAACATAGATATGAGTCTGGGTTAGGAACACGTGTTCACGCGTTGTTTCTAACCTTAATAACTCACTACTTAACGACATCAGTTGTTATCCCAGTAGTGAGTTATTAAAAAAGTAAAGAGAACTGAATCAAGCGTATAAAATTAGGTGATATCGTTATCATAATTAGGCTTTACAACACTTAGCGGTCGAGAGACTACTTGGGGTTGTATGGTCAAGTAATGAAGCGCACATGGTGGATGCCTTGGCAGTCAGAGGCGATGAAAGACGTGACAGCCTGCGATAAGCTTCGGGGAGGCGGCAATATCCTGTGATCCGGAGATTTCTGAATGGGGAAACCCACCTACCATAAGGTAGGTATCTTGTACTTGTACAAGAGGCAAACGAGGGGAAGTGAAACATCTCAGTACCCTTAGGAAAAGACATCAAATGAGATTCCCCAAGTAGCGGCGAGCGAACGGGGAGAAGCCGATTAATGCTAATGTAGAAGAACAGCGTGGGAAAGCTGACCGTAGTAGGTGATAGTCCTGTATTCGAAACATTAGCGTTAACATATTAAGTAGGGCGGGACACGAGAAATCCTGTTTGAAGATGGGGGGACCATCCTCCAAGGCTAAATACTCCTGACTGACCGATAGTGAACCAGTACCGTGAGGGAAAGGCGAAAAGAACCCCTGTGAGGGGAGTGAAATAGAACCTGAAACCGTGTGCGTACAAGCAGTGGGAGCCTTAATTTATTAGGGTGACCGCGTACCTTTTGTATAATGGGTCAGCGACTTATGTTCTGTAGCAAGGTTAACCGTTTAGGGGAGCCGTAGGGAAACCGAGTCTTAATAGGGCGTTTAGTTGCAGGGCATAGACCCGAAACCGAGTGATCTATCCATGAGCAGGTTGAAAGTGCCGTAACAGGCACCGGAGGACCGAACCCACTATCGTTGAAAAGCTAGGGGATGACTTGTGGATAGGGGTGAAAGGCTAATCAAACTCGGTGATAGCTGGTTCTCCCCGAAAGCTATTTAGGTAGCGCCTCGGACGAACACCATTGGGGGTAGAGCACTGTTTCGGCTAGGGGGTCATACCGACTTACCAAACCGATGCAAACTCCGAATACCGATGAGTGATATCCGGGAGACACACAGTGGGTGCTAACGTCCATTGTGGAGAGGGAAACAACCCAGACCGCCAGCTAAGGCCCCAAATTCCTAGTTAAGTGGGAAACGAGGTGGGAAGGCATAGACAGCTAGGAGGTTGGCTTAGAAGCAGCCATCCTTTAAAGAAAGCGTAATAGCTCACTAGTCGAGTCGGCCCGCGCGGAAGATGTAACGGGGCTCAAACTAGGAGCCGAAGCTGCGGATTTGAATTTGTTTTCAAGTGGTAGGGGAGCGTTGTGTAAGCCTGTGAAGGTGTGTCGTAAGGCATGCTGGAGGTATCACAAGAGCGAATGCTGACGTGAGTAACGATAATGCGAGTGAAAAGCTCGCACGCCGGAAGATCAAGGGTTCCAGTCCAACGTTAATCGGGGCTGGGTGAGTCGACCCCTAAGGCGAGGCCGAAAGGCGTAGTCGATGGGAAATCGGTTAATATTCCGATACTTGTTTATAATGCGATGGAGGGACGGAGTAGGTTATGTCAGCCTGGCGTTGGTTGTCCAGGTGAAAGGATGTAGGCAGACAGTTTAGGCAAATCCGGACTGTCA
>NZ_JAZAQR010000009.1:0-2522 GCF_036861305.1 Psychrobacter sp. S4(2024)
AAAGGGGCTACCGCCTTTGCCATGGAGCTATTGCCACGCACCTTATCACGCGCACAGAATATGGACGTCTTGTCTTCACAAGCCAACCTTGCCGGTTACAAAGCGGTGTTGCTCGCTGCCAATGAATACTCACGTCCTTTCCCGATGTTTATGACCTCAGCTGGTACGGTTAAGCCTGCCAAAGTCGTTATTCTAGGTGTTGGGGTTGCGGGTTTACAAGCGATTGCGACGGCGAAGCGTTTAGGCGCTGTCGTTGAAGCCAGTGATTTACGTCCGACCGCTCGCGAGCAAGTGGAGTCATTAGGTGGTAAATGGCTTGATGTCCCGATGAGTGCGGAGGAGGCTGAGACAGCTAAATCTACAGGCGGCTATGCGTGGACGCCATCTGAGCAATATATCAAAGACCAAGCTGCTATTGTTGATAAAGCCTTGAGCAATGCTGACATCGTCATTACGACTGCACAGATTCCGGGTCGTCAAGCGCCGCGTTTGGTACACCAATCAACCATTGCTAAGATGAAAGCTGGTTCGGTACTGATCGATATGGCTGCTGGCACTGGTGGAAACGTCGAAGGCAGTGTCCCTGATGAAACGATTACGACGTCAAATGGCGTGCGTATTGTCGGTGCAGCTAATATTCCCTCACAGTTGGCAGCACAATCTTCAGACTTATATGCCAATAACCTCGTTAATTTTATCACCACTTTAATTGCGCCTGCCGCTACAGATGACGCTACAGCAAACACAATGGCACTCAACTTAGACATGGAAGATGAGATTCAAG
Source organism: Psychrobacter sp. S4(2024) (assembly GCF_036861305.1). Classification (NCBI taxonomy): domain Bacteria; kingdom Pseudomonadati; phylum Pseudomonadota; class Gammaproteobacteria; order Moraxellales; family Moraxellaceae; genus Psychrobacter; species Psychrobacter sp. S4(2024). Next base: position 785 of record NZ_JAZAQR010000009.1, read on the forward strand.
GCGCGTTGGCGGTGACACATGACAATCAAATACGCCTTGCTAAACGCTAAGCCTTAAACATTCAGTCTTGACTATTTCATTACCCTACATTTGCCAGATATGAAACAATTTTAGGAGGATAAGATGATTGCCACTATTTTAGCGGCAGCGCCAGCTGGTGCGGCCATGAGTAGCACGCCATTCGTAGCGATTTTTACCGTATTTGTACTTGCAATTTTTGTCGGATATTACGTCGTTTGGGGCGTCACCCCTGCACTGCATACGCCTTTAATGGCTGTAACCAACGCTTTATCAAGTATTGTTATTGTCGGTGCAATGCTACAGACCGTCACTATTGATGGTTCGATATTTACGCCGACCAGTTTACTTGGGGCTTTTGCGGTATTCTTAGCCAGTATCAATATTTTTGGTGGTTTCGCCGTGACCGAGCGTATGCTGTCGATGTTTAAGCCAAAAGTAAAAAAAGCAGTAGTAACCACAGATACTGGGGGTGACGCATGAGTGACTTATCAAATATGATTGCGGCAAATGCGGACTGGTTTTATCTTATCGGTGCCATTCTTTTTGTCTTAACCTTGCGTGGTTTATCGAGCCCAAAGACGGCCATTCGTGGTAACCGCTTCGGTATGGTGGCGATGGCGATTGCTGTCATCACGACATTCTTCTTGGCAGAGGGCCCTGTGCTTTGGTTGATTATCGGTGCGATGGTATTGGGTGCTATCGTCGGTATGTGGAAAGCAAAGACGGTCGCCATGACCCAAATGCCAGAAACCGTGGCTTTGATGCACTCGTTTGTCGGTTTGGCAGCGGTTGCGATTGCATTAGCAACGGTACTGCATACTGAACAACAGCATGGCGCGGTTGCTCGTGTTGAATTGTTTATTGGTTGTTTTATCGGTGCGATTACTTTCTCAGCATCGGTCTTTGCCTTTGGTAAATTGGCAGCGAAGAGCTGGGCTAAGACCTTAGTTGGTAGTTGGGTAAAACCTGTCCAAGCGCTATTGTTCATTGCGATGATTGCGTTCGGTGGTGTGTACTTCGTCACTGATTCATTACCCGCCTTCTATGCGATGGCAGTGATTGCAGTGATTTTTGGTTGGATGTGGATTGCGCCAATTGGTGGTGGCGATATGCCAGTGGTCGTGTCGCTATTGAACTCATTTTCAGGGTGGGCAGCAGCAGGTATTGGTTTTACTCTTGGCAACTCGATGCTCATTATCGCAGGTTCTCTAGTCGGTTCGTCAGGTGCGATTCTATCTTATATCATGTGTAAAGCCATGAACCGCTCATTACTCAACGTCTTATTTGGCGGTATGGGTACATCAGCGGTCGCAGCTGGCGGCGATGATGGCGCGCCAAAGAATTACAAAGCAGGATCAGCAGAAGATGCTGGCTTCCTTATGGCAAATGCCAGTAGTGTGGTGATTGTCCCAGGTTACGGCATGGCGCAAGGTCGTGCACAAAACGCTGTAAAAGAATTGTATGAGCTGTTAAAAGAAGAAGGCGTTAATGTTCGTTTTGCCATTCATCCAGTTGCAGGTCGTATGCCAGGACATATGAACGTACTATTGGCAGAAGCCGATGTGCCTTATGATGATATTTTAGAGATGGATGAGATTAACTCGGACTTCGCGAGTACGGATGTGGTATTAGTTATCGGTGCCAATGATGTTGTCAACCCATCTGCGAAAGATGATCCGACATCACCAATCTTTGGTATGCCAATTCTAGAAGTGAC